>NZ_JABFMP010000031.1 GCF_013359595.1 Pseudomonas sp. C1C7
GTGTGTCAGGCATGTAAATGTCGACTGACACGACGCCTTCGCGAGCAAGCCCGCTCCCACATTCATTTCAGCGTGCTTGAATTTGGCGATTCTGTCATGGCGTTCTAAGACTAAGGTCGTCTGGAAGCCGGCTCGCAGCCGCATAGAGTGGATACCGTTCCAACAATAATCTGTGCTGCGAGGATAAAAACAATGAACGACAGCATTTACCTCTCGATTCAAAACAGCCCGCGATTCAAGGAGCTGGTTAGCAAGAGGGAGCGATTCGCCTGGATTCTTTCGGCGATCATGCTAGGGCTTTACGCAGGATTCATCCTTCTGATCGCTTACGGGCCGCAGGTTCTGGGGTCGAAAATCAGCCCTGATTCCTCGATTACCTGGGGCATCCCGATCGGTGTCGGGCTGATTGTTTCGGCCTTCATCCTGACCGGCATCTATGTACGACGCGCCAACGGCGAATTCGACGACCTGAACAATGCGATTCTCAAGGAGGCTCAGCAATGATCCGGCGTCTAATGGCTCTTTTGAGCATCGCAGCGTTCGCACCTGGCGCCTGGGCGGCTGACGCCCTGACCGGCGAGGTCCAGAAACAACCGCTCAACGTGGCCGCGATCCTGATGTTCGTCGCTTTCGTGGGCGCGACCCTGTGCATCACCTACTGGGCTTCCAAACGCAACAAGTCGGCAGCCGACTACTATGCGGCGGGCGGCAAGATCACCGGTTTCCAGAATGGTCTGGCAATCGCCGGTGACTACATGTCCGCGGCGTCCTTCCTGGGTATTTCCGCGCTGGTTTTCACCTCCGGCTACGACGGCCTGATCTACTCGATCGGCTTCCTGGTGGGCTGGCCGATCATTCTGTTCCTGATCGCCGAGCGCCTGCGTAACCTGGGTAAATACACCTTTGCCGACGTGGCGTCCTATCGCCTGGGCCAGACCCAGATCCGCTCGCTGTCCGCCTGCGGTTCCCTGGTCGTGGTGGCGTTCTACCTGATCGCGCAAATGGTTGGTGCCGGCAAGCTGATCCAGCTGCTGTTCGGTCTGGATTACCACGTTGCGGTGATCCTGGTTGGCATCCTGATGTGCATGTACGTGCTGTTCGGCGGCATGCTGGCGACCACCTGGGTACAGATCATCAAGGCAGTCCTGTTGCTGTCCGGCGCTTCGTTCATGGCGCTGATGGTGATGAAGCACGTCAACTTCGACTTCAGCATGCTGTTCTCCGAAGCGGTCAAGGTTCATCCTAAAGGTGAAGCGATCATGAGTCCTGGCGGTCTGGTGAAAGACCCGATCTCCGCGTTCTCCCTGGGCCTGGCACTGATGTTCGGTACCGCTGGCCTGCCGCACATCCTGATGCGCTTCTTCACCGTGAGTGACGCAAAAGAAGCTCGCAAGAGCGTGCTGTACGCAACCGGCTTCATTGGTTACTTCTACATCCTGACCTTCATCATTGGTTTCGGCGCGATTCTGCTCGTCAGCACCAACCCGGCCTTCAAGGATGCCGCTGGCGCCCTGATCGGTGGTAACAACATGGCGGCGGTGCACCTGGCCGATGCGGTAGGTGGCAGCATTTTCCTGGGCTTCATCTCCGCGGTAGCCTTCGCGACCATTCTGGCGGTGGTTGCCGGTCTGACCCTGGCCGGCGCGTCGGCGGTGTCCCACGACCTGTACGCCAGTGTCGTGAAGAAGGGCAAGGCCAACGAGAAGGATGAGATTCGCGTCTCGAAAATCACCACCATCGCTCTGGCGGTGCTGGCGATTGCCCTGGGCATCCTGTTCGAAAGCCAGAACATCGCGTTCATGGTGGGCTTGGCCTTCTCTATCGCGGCAAGCTGCAACTTCCCGGTGCTGCTGCTTTCCATGTACTGGAAAAAGCTGACCACCCGCGGCGCGATGATCGGTGGCTGGATGGGGCTGATCAGTGCCGTGGGCCTGATGATCCTCGGTCCAACCATCTGGGTGCAGATCCTGCATCACGAGAAGGCGATCTTCCCGTACGAGTACCCGGCGCTGTTCTCGATGATCATTGCCTTCATCGGCATCTGGTTCTTCTCGATCACCGACAAGTCGACTGCGGCCGACAACGAGCGGGCGCTGTTCTTCCCGCAATTCGTTCGCTCGCAGACCGGTCTTGGGGCGAGTGGGGCGGTTTCGCACTAAAAGCAGTTACAAGCTGCAAGTTTCAAGCGGCAAGCAAATGCCCCGGTCGAGAGATTGGGGCATTTTTATTGGGCGGTTATCGCACTGAATCTAAATAATGGCGAGCTGCTGATGTATCGCGGGCAAATGTAGGAGCTGCCGAAGGCTGCGATCTTTTGATCTTGCTTCCATGAGGGAAGATCAAAAGATCGCAGCCTCGTTGCACTCGACAGCTCCTGCAGGAGGAGGGGAGGAAGGGGATTGAATCGGGGGTAAACAAAAACGGCCTCTATGGGGATAGAGGCCGTTTCCGGTCCAACTCAACACGCTACAGCAAGATGAATCTTACTTGCGGTCTTCCAGCTTGGTGATGTCACGCGACTCGTAGCCGGTGTACAGCTGGCGTGGACGGCCGATCTTGTACGGGCTGGAGAGCATTTCTTTCCAGTGGGAGATCCAGCCGACGGTCCGCGCCAGGGCGAAGATCACGGTGAACATGCTGGTTGGAATGCCGATCGCCTTGAGGATGATCCCCGAGTAGAAGTCGACGTTCGGGTACAGCGAGCGCTCGATGAAGTACGGGTCGGTCAGGGCGATCTCTTCCAGGCGCATGGCCAGTTCGAGTTGCGGATCGTTCTGGATGCCCAGTTCCTTCAGCACTTCGTCACAGGTCTGCTTCATGACGGTAGCGCGTGGGTCGCGGTTCTTGTAAACGCGGTGACCGAAGCCCATCAGCTTGAACGGATCGTTCTTGTCCTTGGCCTTGGCGATGAACTTGTCGATGTTCGAAACATCGCCTATTTCATCGAGCATGGTCAGAACGGCTTCGTTGGCGCCGCCGTGGGCAGGGCCCCACAGTGCAGCGATACCGGCGGCGATACAGGCGAACGGGTTGGCACCCGAGGAGCCCGCCAGGCGTACGGTGGAAGTCGATGCGTTCTGCTCGTGGTCGGCGTGGAGGATGAAGATCCGGTCCATGGCCTTGGCGAGCACCGGGCTGATCGGTTTGATCTCGCACGGGGTGTTGAACATCATGTGCAGGAAGTTTTCCGCGTACGACAGGTCGTTGCGCGGGTACATCATGGGTTGACCCATGGAGTACTTGTAAACCATCGCTGCCAGGGTCGGCATCTTGGCAACCAGACGGATCGCGGAGATTTCGCGATGCTGCGGGTTATTGATGTCCAGGGAGTCGTGGTAGAAGGCCGAAAGGGCGCCGACTACACCGCACATCACGGCCATCGGGTGAGCGTCGCGGCGGAAGCCGTTGAAGAAAGTCTTCAGCTGCTCGTGAACCATGGTGTGGTTCTTGACGGTGCTGACGAACTGGGCCTTCTGTTCCGCTGTCGGCAGTTCGCCGTTGAGCAGCAGGTAGCAGGTTTCCAGGTAGTCCGACTTCTCGGCCAACTGCTCGATCGGGTAACCGCGATGCAGCAGGATGCCGTTGTCACCATCAATATAGGTGATCTTCGACTCGCAGGAGGCGGTCGACATGAAACCAGGGTCAAAGGTGAAGCGGCCCGTGGCCGTCAGGCTCCGAACATCGATAACATCGGGACCAACGGTGCCGGTTAAAATGGGCAGCTCGACGGGGGCTGCGCCCTCGATGATCAACTGCGCTTTTTTGTCAGCCATGTGGCCTCCTATTCATGCTTGAAATCATCAGACAGACCCCCCACGCAGGGCCCGCACCACTATAGTGAGATAAATTCGAATGTCAATTTGCCTAAAGTCTTGCTCCAGAAGGCTTTAACCGTACTTTTTTCTCGAAATTGCCCGCCATTTACGCCTTTTATACGAGTTGCGCAATGCGCCGTATTGGGAAGGTATGTCCGTTGTCATTAGTAGCCTAACTGTCTATACTCGGCCACCGACCGCCAAGGGCTTTTGGGCTTGCTTTATTGGGGGTCGCCTCCCTGGGTGGTGGTTACCTGACCAGTGCACTCCCCAACAACTTTGCCCTGATTGTTAGGGGCTCTTCAGTGTGAAAAAAAAGCCGTGAAAAGCCAACGACCTGTAAACCTAGACCTAAGGACCATCAAACTCCCAGTCACTGCTTACACGTCCATTCTTCACCGTATCTCCGGTGTCATCCTCTTCGTGTGCCTTGCCATCATGCTTTACGCATTGGACAAGTCGCTGAGCTCCGAGGAAGGCTTCGGTCAGGTGAAAGCGTGTCTGACCAGTCCGCTAGCCAAGCTAGTGATTTGGGGCATCCTGTCCGCTCTGCTGTATCACCTGGTAGCCGGTGTGCGCCATTTGATCATGGACATGGGCATTGGCGAGACGCTGGAAGGCGGCAAGCTGGGCTCGAAAATCGTTATCGCCGTTTCCGTGGTGGTAATCGTTCTGGCAGGAGTTTGGATATGGTAACTAACGTCACGAACCTGTCGCGTTCGGGCCTCTATGACTGGATGGCGCAACGCGTTTCTGCGGTCGTTCTCGCGGCTTACTTCATTTTCCTGATCGGATACATCGTCGCCCACCCGGGCCTCGAGTACGCCCAATGGCATGAACTGTTCGCCAGCAACTGGATGCGTATCTTCAGCCTTCTGGCCCTTGTTGCCCTCGGCGCTCACGCCTGGGTCGGCATGTGGACCATCGCGACCGACTACCTGACGCCAATGGCGTTCGGCAAGTCCGCGACCGCTGTACGTTTCCTCTTCCAGGCAGTATGCGGCGTTGCGATGTTCGCTTACTTCGTCTGGGGTGTGCAGATTCTCTGGGGTATCTGAGTCATGGCTAACATTCCAACGATTTCTTTCGACGCCATCATCATTGGTGGCGGCGGCGCCGGCATGCGCGCAGCGCTGCAGCTGGCACAGGGCGGTCACAAGACTGCCGTGATCACCAAGGTGTTCCCGACCCGTTCGCACACCGTATCGGCTCAGGGCGGCATCACTTGCGCCATCGCTTCCGCGGATCCGAACGATGACTGGCGCTGGCACATGTACGATACCGTCAAGGGTTCCGACTACATCGGTGACCAGGACGCTATCGAATACATGTGTCAGGAAGGCCCGGCCGCAGTTTTCGAACTGGACCACATGGGTCTGCCGTTCTCCCGTACCGAAACCGGCCGTATCTACCAGCGTCCGTTCGGCGGTCAGTCCAAGGACTACGGTAAAGGCGGCCAGGCTGCCCGTACCTGCGCGGCATCCGACCGTACCGGTCACGCGCTGCTGCACACCCTTTATCAGGGCAACCTGAAAGCCGGTACCACGTTCCTGAACGAGTACTACGCTGTGGACCTGGTGAAGAACGACGACGGCGCGTTCGTCGGCGTTATCGCCATCTGCATCGAAACCGGTGAAACCTCCTACATCCGTTCGAAAGCCACCGTGCTGGCGACCGGCGGTGCAGGCCGTATCTACGCTTCGACCACCAACGCCCTGATCAACACCGGTGACGGCGTCGGCATGGCTCTGCGTGCGGGCGTTCCGGTACAAGACATCGAAATGTGGCAGTTCCACCCGACCGGCATCGCCGGCGCCGGTGTACTGGTAACCGAAGGTTGCCGTGGTGAAGGTGGTTACCTGATCAACAAGCACGGCGAGCGTTTCATGGAGCGTTATGCTCCGAACGCCAAAGACCTGGCGGGTCGTGACGTTGTTGCCCGTTCGATGGTTAAAGAAATCATCGCCGGCAACGGCTGCGGTCCGAATGGCGACCACGTAATGCTCAAACTCGACCACCTGGGCGAGGAAGTGCTGCACAGCCGTCTGCCAGGCATCTGCGAACTGTCCAAGACTTTCGCACACGTTGACCCGGTTGTTGCTCCGGTTCCGGTCGTTCCGACTTGCCACTACATGATGGGCGGCGTTGCCACCAACATTCATGGCCAGGCGATCACCCAGGACGCCGAAGGCGTGGACACCATCATCCCGGGCCTGTTCGCCGTAGGCGAAGTGGCTTGCGTATCGGTACACGGTGCCAACCGTCTGGGCGGCAACTCGCTGCTCGACCTGGTGGTATTCGGCCGTGCTGCCGGCCTGCACCTGGAGAAGGCGCTGACCGACGGTATCGACTACGACGACGCTACCGAAGCCAACATCAACACCGCTCTGGCCCGTCTGTCCGCCCTGAACGGCCGTACCGATGGCGAAGACGTGGCAACTCTGCGTCGCGAGCTGCAAAGCTGCATGCAGAACTACTTCGGTGTATTCCGTACCGGCGAATACATGCAGAAGGGTATTGCTCAACTGGCCGAGCTGCGTCAGCGCATCGCCAACGTCAAGATCAACGACAAGTCGCAGGCGTTCAACACCGCGCGTATCGAAGCTCTTGAGCTGCAAAACCTGCTGGAAGTGGCTGAAGCTACCGCCATCGCTGCCGAAGTACGTAAAGAGTCCCGCGGTGCTCACGCCCGTGAAGACTTCGAAGACCGTGACGACGAAAACTGGCTGTGCCACACCCTGTACTTCCCGGGTGAGAAACGCGTTGCCAAGCGTGCCGTGAACTTCTCGCCGAAGACTGTTCCGACTTTCGAACCTAAAGTCCGGACTTATTAAGGGTGACCGCCATGTTGCAAGTCAGTGTTTATCGCTACAACCCTGATGTGGACGCTGCGCCGTTCATGCAGGATTTCCAGGTCGATACCGGTGGTAAGGACCTGATGGTGCTGGACGTGCTCGCGCTGATCAAAGAGCAGGACGAAGGTTTCTCCTATCGTCGTTCCTGCCGTGAAGGCGTTTGCGGCTCCGACGGCATGAACATCAACGGCAAGAACGGCCTGGCGTGCATCACGCCGCTGTCCGCTGTTGTAAAAGGTAACAAGTTGATCGTTCGTCCTCTGCCAGGTTTGCCGGTTATCCGTGACCTGGTCGTCGATATGAGCATCTTCTACAAGCAATACGAGAAGGTGAAGCCATTCCTGCAGAACGACACGCCGGCTCCGGCCATCGAGCGTCTGCAGTCCCCTGAAGAGCGTGAAAAGCTCGACGGTCTGTACGAGTGCATCCTGTGCGCCTGCTGCTCGACCTCGTGCCCGTCCTTCTGGTGGAACCCGGACAAGTTCCTGGGCCCAGCTGCCCTGCTGCAAGCGTACCGCTTCCTGGCAGACAGCCGTGACACCAAGACTTCCGAGCGTCTGGCTTCGCTGGATGACCCGTTCAGCGTATTCCGCTGCCGCGGGATCATGAACTGCGTCAACGTATGTCCGAAAGGCCTGAACCCGACTAAGGCCATCGGTCACATCCGTAACATGCTGCTCTCCAGCGGCGTGTGATTCAGCTGTAAAAGGCAGTACCGCTGTACCCGTGGAACGCTGCGGCGCAGGCTTCAACCGGCGCCGTAGCTTTAACCTGAGCAGTAGCCCAAAAGGCTGCGGCTCTTATTTTGAAGAAATGAGACAAGCAGGGGCATCCGGGCTGGTACCCGGACTATCAGCGTGATCCTAAGTGGCTTGTTTTGGTCGCTGCATTCGGACTTCTGCAAGTTTGCTCGGTGTCGACGCCGGTGGTGTTCCCCTAACCGAGGGTGACCAAGCATGCAAGAAAGCGTGATGCAGCGCATGTGGAACAGCGCCTACCTTTCCGGAGGTAACGCTGCCTATGTGGAAGAGCTTTATGAGCTCTACCTGCACGACCCTAACGCTGTGCCAGAAGAGTGGCGCACCTACTTCCAGAAGTTGCCTTCCGATAGCAACTCTGCCACCGATGTTTCGCACTCCACAATTCGCGATCATTTCGTGTTGCTGGCAAAGAACCAGCGCCGCGCCCAGCCGGTTTCCGCCGCAAGCGTGAGCACTGAGCACGAGAAGAAGCAAGTTGAAGTGCTGCGATTGATCCAGGCCTACCGTATGCGTGGCCACCAGGCAGCCAAGCTTGACCCGCTTGGACTGTGGCAGCGCACTGCACCCGCAGACCTGTCGATCAATCATTACGGCTTGACCAATGCCGATCTTGATACGACCTTCCGTGCCGGCGACCTGTTCATCGGCAAAGAGGAAGCGAGCCTACGCGAAATTCACGAAGCGTTGCAGCAGACATATTGCCGCACCATCGGCGCTGAATTCACGCACATCACCGATTCGCAGCAGCGCCAGTGGTTCCAGCAGCGTCTGGAAAGCGTACGCGGCCGTCCGACCTATTCGGCGGACATCAAGGGCCACCTGCTCGAGCGCGTAACTGCCGGTGAAGGCCTGGAAAAATACCTGGGCACCAAATACCCGGGCACCAAGCGTTTCGGTCTGGAAGGCGGCGAAAGCCTGATTCCGATGCTCGACGAACTGATCCAGCGTTCCGGTTCCTACGGCACCAAGGAAGTCGTCATCGGCATGGCCCACCGTGGCCGTCTGAACGTTCTGGTCAACACCTTCGGCAAGAACCCGCGTGAGCTGTTCGACGAGTTCGAAGGCAAGAAGCAGGTCGAGCTGGGTTCCGGTGACGTGAAATACCACCAGGGCTTCTCGTCCAACGTGATGACCACCGGCGGTGAAGTTCACCTGGCCATGGCGTTCAACCCGTCCCACCTGGAAATCGTTTCCCCGGTGGTCGAGGGTTCGGTTCGCGCCCGTCAGGACCGTCGCAACGATCAGACCGGTGAGAAGGTTCTGCCAATCTCCATCCACGGTGACGCGGCATTCGCCGGTCAAGGCGTGGTGATGGAAACCTTCCAGATGTCGCAGACCCGCGGTTTCAAGACCGGCGGTACCGTGCACATCGTGATCAACAACCAGGTTGGTTTCACCATCAGCAACCCGCTGGACTCGCGTTCCACCGAGTATGCCACCGACGTCGCGAAGATGATCCAGGCGCCGATCCTCCATGTGAATGGTGATGATCCGGAAGCCGTACTGTTCGTGACCCAGCTGGCCATCGATTACCGCATGCAGTTCAAGCGTGACGTCGTGATCGACCTGGTCTGCTACCGTCGTCGCGGCCACAACGAAGCGGACGAGCCTAGCGGCACCCAGCCTCTGATGTATCAGCAGATCACCAAGCAGCGCACTACCCGTGAGCTGTATGCCGATCAGCTGACCCAGAGCGGTGTGATGGACGCAGAGCGTGTTCAGGCGAAAGTCGATGAATACCGCAATGCGCTGGACAACGGTCTGCACGTAGTGAAGAGCCTGGTCAAGGAACCGAACAAAGAGCTGTTCGTTGACTGGCGTCCGTATCTGGGCCACGCCTGGACTGCGCGTCACGACACTCGCTTCGATCTCAAGACCCTGCAGGAACTGTCCGCCAAGCTGCTGGAAGTTCCGGAAGGCTTCGTGGTTCAGCGTCAGGTCGCCAAGATCTACGAAGACCGTCAGAAGATGCAAGCCGGTGGCCTGCCGATCAACTGGGGTTACGCCGAAACCATGGCGTACGCGACCCTGGCGTTCGAAGGTCACCCGATCCGCATGACCGGTCAGGACATCGGCCGCGGTACGTTCTCGCACCGTCACGCTGTTCTGCACAACCAGAAAGATGCCAGCACCTACGTTCCGCTGAAGAACCTGTACGACGGTCAGCCGCGCTTCGACCTGTACGACTCGTTCCTGTCGGAAGAAGCCGTACTGGCCTTCGAATACGGCTACTCGACCACCACGCCGAACGCGCTGGTGATCTGGGAAGCCCAGTTCGGTGACTTCGCCAACGGTGCACAGGTCGTGATCGACCAGTTCATCACCAGCGGCGAGCACAAGTGGGGTCGTCTCTGCGGTCTGACCATGTTGCTGCCACACGGCTACGAAGGTCAGGGCCCTGAGCACTCCTCGGCGCGTCTGGAGCGTTACCTGCAGCTGTGCGCCGAGCACAACATTCAGGTGTGCATGCCGACGACGCCGGCTCAGATCTACCACTTGCTGCGCCGTCAGGTGATTCGCCCGCTGCGCAAGCCACTGGTAGTCCTGACTCCGAAGTCGCTGCTGCGCCACAAGCTGGCCATCTCGACTCTGGAAGATCTGGCCGAAGGTTCGTTCCAGACCGTTATCCCGGAAATCGATGCACTGGACCCGGCAAAGGTCGAGCGCGTTGTTCTGTGTAGCGGCAAGGTCTACTACGACCTGCTGGAAAAACGTCGTGCCGAAGGCCGTGACGATATCGCCATCGTGCGTATCGAGCAGCTGTACCCATTCCCTGAGGACGACCTGAAGGAAGTCCTGGCTCCTTACACCAACGCCAAGCATGCCGTCTGGTGTCAGGAAGAGCCGATGAACCAGGGTGCCTGGTACTGCAGCCAACACCACCTGCGTCGTAGCGTCGCCAACCTCAACAAGTCTCTAGTACTCGAGTACGCGGGCCGTGAGGCTTCCGCCGCACCTGCATGTGGTTACGCATCGATGCACGCCGAGCAGCAGGAAAAACTGCTGCAAGACGCCTTTACTGTTTAACGCCTTCGCGCACCTGAAACCGAATTTAAGGAACCACAGACAATGGCTATCGAGATCAAAGCCCCCACTTTCCCGGAATCGGTTGCCGACGGCACCGTTGCCACCTGGCACAAGAAGCCGGGCGAAGCCGTCAAGCGTGACGACCTGATCGTCGACATCGAAACCGACAAAGTCGTTCTGGAAGTACTGGCGACTGCCGACGGCGTGCTGGGCGCAATTGTCAAGAACGAAGGCGACACCGTTCTGTCCGACGAAGTGCTGGGCTCGATCGTTGAAGGTGGCGCTGCCGCCGCAGCACCTGCTGCTGCTCCAGCCGCCGCTCAGGCTGCTGCTCCTGCTGCCGACGGCGAAGACGATCCTGTCGCTGCACCGGCTGCCCGCAAGCTGGCTGAAGAAAACGGTATCAACATCGCTTCCGTTGCCGGTACCGGCAAAGGCGGTCGCGTGACCAAGGAAGACGTGGTTGCAGCCGTTGCCGCCAAGAAAGCCGCTCCAGCTGCCGCGCCTGCCAAGGCTGCTGCTCCTGCTGCTGCCGCTCCGGTATTCGCTGCCGGTGACCGCGTTGAAAAACGCGTTCCGATGACCCGTCTGCGTGCCAAGGTTGCCGAGCGTCTGGTTGAAGCTCAATCGAACATGGCGATGCTGACCACTTTCAACGAAGTGGACATGACCGAAGTCATGGCTCTGCGTTCGAAGTACAAGGACCTGTTCGAGAAGTCCCACAACGGCGTGCGCCTGGGCTTCATGTCGTTCTTCGTGAAAGCGGCCACCGAAGCTCTGAAGCGCTTCCCGGCTGTCAACGCGTCGATCGACGGTGCCGACATCGTTTACCACGGCTACGCCGACATCGGTGTTGCCGTGTCCAGCGACCGCGGTCTGGTTGTACCGGTTCTGCGTAACGCCGAACTGATGAGCCTGGCTGAAATCGAAGGCGGCATCGCGACTTTCGGCAAGAAAGCCCGTGACGGCAAGCTGTCGATGGAAGAAATGACCGGTGGTACTTTCACCATCACCAACGGCGGCACTTTCGGTTCGATGATGTCGACTCCGATCGTCAACCCGCCGCAAGCCGCAATCCTGGGCATGCACAACATCATCCAGCGTCCTATGGCCGTCAACGGCCAGGTCGTTATCCGTCCGATGATGTACCTGGCACTGTCCTACGATCACCGTCTGATCGATGGCAAAGAAGCTGTAACCTTCCTGGTGACCATCAAGAACCTGCTGGAAGATCCGGCTCGTCTGTTGCTGGATATCTAAAGAGCAGCTGCAAGCTCCAGGCTCCAAGCCACAAGCTCACTCGAGCCGGCTTGCAGCTTGAGGCTTGCGGCTTCTGGCTTTATTGCTAAAGAGGATTTTTTGAATGTCGCAAAAATTTGACGTAGTAGTGATCGGTGCGGGCCCTGGCGGCTACGTAGCTGCCATCAAGGCTGCCCAACTGGGTCTGTCCACCGCCTGCATCGAGAAGTACACCGACGGCGAGGGCAAGCTGGCCCTGGGCGGTACCTGCCTGAACGTCGGCTGCATTCCATCCAAGGCGCTGCTGGACAGCTCCTGGAAGTACAAGGAAGCCAAAGAAAGCTTCAACGTACACGGCATCTCCACCGGCGAAGTCAAAATGGACGTCGCTGCGATGGTTGGCCGCAAGGCTGGCATCGTCAAGAACCTGACCGGCGGTGTTGCCACCCTGTTCAAGGCCAACGGCGTTACTTCGATCCAGGGCCACGGCAAACTGCTGGCCGGCAAGAAAGTCGAAGTCACCAAGCCAGACGGTTCGGTTGAAGTCATCGAAGCCGAAAACGTGATCCTGGCCTCCGGCTCGCGTCCGATCGACATCCCGCCTGCTCCTGTTGACCAGAAAGTCATCGTCGACTCCACCGGCGCTCTGGAATTCCAGACCGTGCCTAAGCGTCTGGGCGTGATCGGCGCTGGCGTGATCGGCCTGGAACTGGGTTCCGTATGGTCGCGTCTGGGTGCAGAAGTGACCGTCCTGGAAGCCCTGGACACCTTCCTGATGGCAGCGGACACCGCTGTTTCCAAGGAAGCGCTGAAAACCCTGACCAAACAGGGTCTGGACATCAAGCTGGGCGCTCGTGTGACCGGCTCGAAAGTGAACGGCGAAGAAGTCGTCGTCAACTACACCGATGCCAACGGCGAACAGACCATCACTTTCGACAAGCTGATCGTAGCCGTTGGTCGCCGTCCGGTGACCACTGATCTGCTGGCTGCCGACAGCGGCGTGACCATCGACGAGCGTGGTTTCGTGTTCGTCGACGACCACTGCGCGACCAGCGTACCGGGCGTTTACGCCATCGGTGACGTGGTTCGCGGCATGATGCTGGCGCACAAGGCGTCGGAAGAAGGCATCATGGTTGTCGAGCGCATCAAGGGTCACAAGGCCCAGATGAACTATGACCTGATCCCTTCGGTTATTTATACTCACCCGGAAATCGCGTGGGTCGGTAAAACCGAACAGGCCTTGAAAGCTGAAGGCGTTGAAGTTAACGTCGGCACCTTCCCGTTCGCAGCATCCGGTCGTGCAATGGCCGCCAACGATACCGGTGGTTTCGTCAAGGTCATCGCCGATGCCAAGACTGACCGCGTATTGGGCGTTCACGTCATTGGCCCGAGCGCCGCAGAACTGGTTCAGCAAGGCGCGATCGCGATGGAATTCGGCACCAGCGCTGAAGACCTGGGCATGATGGTTTTCTCCCATCCGACCCTGTCCGAAGCCTTGCACGAAGCAGCTTTGGCAGTGAATGGCGGCGCCATCCACGTTGCCAACCGCAAGAAGCGTTAAGACACAATAAGAAACCACGGCGGTATCGGCCCGTCGTGAGCCTTGCGTGCAAGACTCACCGCGGAATGTCCGCTGGACGCAGTCTTGCGTAGCCGCACCGGGTATCCGGAAACGCTACGCAAGCAGCAGTCACAGGTGGTGCGGCACTGATTCTGGTGCAGCACCGAATGCGCAGTACCTAACGAAGACGGTAATAAGCATGAATCTTCACGAGTATCAGGGTAAGCAGCTGTTCGCTGAGTACGGCCTGCCAGTATCCAAAGGCTACGCGGTAGACACCCCGGAAGCAGCAGCAGAAGCTTGCGACAAAATCGGCGGCAGCGAGTGGGTTGTCAAAGCCCAGGTCCACGCTGGTGGTCGCGGTAAAGCGGGCGGCGTAAAGCTGGTTCGCAACAAAGAAGACGCAAAAGCCTTCGCACAGCAGTGGCTGGGCAAGCGTCTGGTGACTTACCAGACTGACGCCAATGGTCAGCCAGTCACCAAGATCCTGGTTGAATCGTGCACTGATATCGCTAAAGAGCTGTACCTGGGCGCTGTCGTAGACCGTTCGAGCCGTCGCATCGTGTTCATGGCTTCCACCGAAGGTGGCGTGGACATCGAGAAAATCGCTCACGACACTCCAGAAAAAATTCTGAAAGCCACTATCGATCCACTGGTTGGCGCTCAGCCATTCCAGGGTCGTGAGCTGGCTTTCCAGCTGGGTCTGGAAGGCAAGCAAGTTGCCCAGTTCGCCAAGATCTTCACAGGTCTGGCCAAACTGTTCCAGGATCACGATCTGGCCCTGCTGGAAGTGAACCCGCTGGTGATCAAGGCTGACGGCGATCTGCACTGCCTGGACGCCAAGATCAACATCGACGCCAACGCCATGTACCGTCAGCCTAAGCTGAAGACTTTCCACGATCCGTCCCAGGACGATCCGCGCGAAGCGCACGCTGCCAAGTTCGAACTGAACTACGTAGCGCTGGAAGGCAACATCGGTTGCATGGTCAACGGTGCTGGCCTGGCCATGGGTACCATGGACATCGTCAACCTGCACGGCGGCAAGCCAGCCAACTTCCTCGACGTGGGCGGCGGTGCTACCAAAGAACGCGTTACCGAAGCATTCAAGATCATTCTGTCCGACACCAACGTCGCTGCAGTACTGGTTAACATCTTCGGCGGCATCGTTCGTTGCGACATGATTGCCGAAGGCATCATCGGTGCAGTGAAAGAAGTCGGCGTGAAAATCCCGGTTGTTGTTCGTCTTGAAGGCAACAACGCTGAACTGGGCGCTAAAGTACTGGCAGAAAGCGGTTTGAACATCATCGCTGCTACCAGCCTGACCGACGCTGCTCAACAAGTCGTTAAAGCTGCGGAGGGCAAGTAATGAGCGTCCTGATCAATAAAGACACCAAAGTTATCTGCCAGGGTATTACCGGTTCGCAGGGTAGCTTCCACACCCAGCAAGCCATCGAGTACGGCACCAAGATGGTGGGTGGTGTAACTCCAGGCAAAGGCGGCACCGAGCACCTGGGTCTGCCAGTGTTCAACACCGTGAAAGACGCCGTAGCTGCCACTGGCGCCACCGCCAGCGTGATCTACGTTCCGGCTCCTTTCTGCAAGGACTCGATCCTGGAAGCTGCTTTCGGCGGCATCAAGCTGATCGTCTGCATCACCGAAGGCATTCCTACCCTGGACATGCTGGACGCGAAAGTTAAGTGCGACGAGCTGGGTGTTACCCTGATCGGCCCTAACTGCCCAGGCGTGATCACTCCAGGCGAATGCAAGATCGGCATCATGCCAGGTCACATTCACTTGCCAGGCAAGGTCGGTATCGTTTCCCGTTCCGGCACCCTGACCTACGAAGCTGTCAAGCAGACGACTGACGCCGGTTTCGGTCAGTCGACTTGCGTCGGCATCGGTGGTGACCCGATCCCGGGTTCGAACTTCATCGACATCCTGAAGCTGTTCCAGGAAGACCCGAAGACCGAAGCGATCGTGATGATCGGTGAGATCGGCGGTTCGGCTGAAGAAGAAGCGGCTGCCTACATCAAGGCAAACGTGACCAAGCCGGTTGTTTCCTACATCGCTGGTGTGACTGCTCCTCCGGGCAAGCGCATGGGCCATGCTGGCGCAATCATCTCTGGCGGCAAAGGCACTGCAGACGAGAAATTCGCTGCTCTGCAAGACGCAGGCGTAAAAACCGTGCGTTCGCTGGCAGACATCGGCAAGGCCCTGGCCGAGCTGACTGGTTGGGAAGTCAAGTAAGCCTCCGGCTTAGCTGACTCTTCACCAAAACAAAGGCCACCTTCGGGTGGCTTTTGTCGTTTAGGGGCAGCTGCAGGCTTCGAGCTGCAAGCTGCAAGAGAAACCAATGCGACCTGGCTCATAGCTTGAAGCTTGAAGCTTGAAGCTTGAAGCTTGAAGCTTGAGGCTTAAGACTTGAATCTATCTTTTTGCGACCAAAAAATGTCGTAGATCGGAATGTTTGCCCTGCAACAGTGCGTTTTTCAGCCAAATTCGTTAGGCTACGCGCCATTTTTGCGTCCGCCGCCCACAAGGCAGCTACGCGCTAAAGGGTCAGTCCCATACGGACCGACAGCATTTCCCTCACCCATAAGGGAAACCCCTCTCTAAATTCCGATTCAGTAGTGTGGTATTTCCTTAATGAAAGTGTTGAAAGGCCAGGACATCCTGGCACTTGGTTTTATGACGTTTGCCCTGTTCGTCGGGGCCGGCAACATCATCTTCCCGCCGATCGTCGGTTTGCAGTCCGGCCCTAACGTCTGGATGGCGGCGCTGGGCTTTCTGGTCACGGCGGTAGGTCTGCCGGTGGTCACTGTGGTCGCGCTGGCCAAGGTCGGGGGCGCCATGGATGCCTTGAGCAGCCCGATCGGCAAAGTCGCTGGTGGTCTGCTGGCCGCGGCCTGCTACCTGGCTGTTGGTCCGCTGTTCGCCACGCCGCGTACCGCGACCGTGTCTTTCGAAGTGGGTCTGGCGCCGCTGACGGGCGAAAGCCCGCTGGCGCTGTTCCTGTACAGCTCGGTGTATTTCCTGCTGGTGTTCTTCATCTCGCTCTACCCGGGCCGCCTGCTGGACACCGTGGGGCGCTTCCTCGCGCCACTGAAGATCATTGCCCTGGCGGTATTGGGCATCGCGGCATTCGCCTTGCCGGCGGGTGACATCGGTCAGGCAACCCCTGAATATGTCGCCGCACCGTTCTCCCAGGGTTTCATCAATGGTTACCTGACCATGGATACCCTTGGCGCACTGGTGTTCGGCATCGTGATCGTCAACGCCATCCGCTCCCGTGGCGTTGAGTCGCCCGCGCTGATCACTCGTTACGCGATCATTGCCGGTCTGATTGCCGGCGTGGGCCTGGCGCTGGTGTACATCAGCCTGTTCCGCCTGGGTTCGGGCAGCCATGAAGTGGCCGTCGGCGCGACCAACGGCGCGGCGGTATTGCACGCTTATGTGCAGCACACCTTCGGATCGCTCGGCAGCGGTTTCCTCGCGGTGCTGATCTCCCTGGCGTGCCTGGTGACGGCAGTAGGCCTGACCTGCGCCTGCGCCGAATATTTCAGCCGCGTACTGCCACTGTCCTACAAGACCCTGGTGATCATCCTCGCCGCGTTCTCCCTGCTGGTTTCCAACCTGGGCCTGACCAAGCTGATTGCGTTCTCGATCCCCGTCCTGACCGCGATCTACCCGCCGTGCATCGCCCTGGTCGCCTTGAGCTTCTGCAAGGACTTCTGGCATGAGCAGAGCCGTATCATCGGCCCGGTGATGCTGGTGTCGTTCCTGTTCGGTCTGATCGACGCACTCAAGGGCGCGGGTCTGGCGGACTGGATGCCGGCGCAACTGGCTCACCTGCCGCTGAGCGAGCAGGGCCTGGCGTGGCTGGTGCCGTCGGTGATGACCCTGGTGGTCGCGGTGGTCTGCGACCGCCTGCTGGGCAAGCGCGCCGAAGCGCTGGCTTAAGCTTCATCGGCCCGTCACGAGCGGGCCGATCTGGCAAAAAAGAAAATGCCCCGTATCAATCGATACGGGGCATTTTTTTGCTTCACGCCAATCTATTGTGGGAGCGGGCTTGCTCGCGAAGAGGGCATGACATTCAATGGCAATGTTGACTGACACACCGCTTTCGCGAGCAAGTCGAATCGTCGCACCGCCCCTCCCACAGGGGTACGGTTTCCTCCTGCACATCACAAGGAACTGCATGTCGTTCATCCAAGCCAACCTGATTCACATTCTTGCCGCGCTCTGGTTCGTCATCTGCTGGGGCGGCTACACCCGTTATGCGACCTGGAAGGGCCGCGACACCGCCTGCCTGGCCAGTGTGCTGCATCTGTATCGCGAAGACTGGATGCGCCGCATGCTTTTGCGTGACAACCGCATCGCCGATGCCAGTGTGATCGGCAATCTGGAGCGCAACGCTTCCTTCTTCGCTTCCAGCACCCTGATTATCCTGGCCGGCATCCTGACGGTGCTGGGCTCGTCCGAACGCGCGGTGTCGCTGTTGGCGGATATTCCGATGGTCCAGCAAGCCTCCCAGGGCATGTCGGAAATCAAGTTGCTCTGCTTGGCACTGGTGTTCGTCTATGCCTTCTTCACCTTCAGTTGGTGCATGCGTCAGTACAACTTTGCCGCGATCCTGGTGGGCTCGGCGCCGATGGCCGGTGAGCGCCATGTCTCGGAACTGGAGCGCAAGGCCTTTGCCAACCGCGCTGCGCGGGTCATCTCCATGGCGGCCAACCAGTTCAACTTCGGCCTGCGTTCCTATTACTTCGGCATGAGCATGCTGGCCTGGTTCGTCAGCCCCTGGTTGTTCATGTTGATGAGCGCCGGCGTGGTGTTCGTGCTGTATCGCCGCGAGTTTCATTCCGACGTGCTCGACGTGATGGTCTATACCCCTACAGAGGCGCCGTTGCCCGAGGTCAATAAAGAGGCCGCTTGATGAGTATTCCGTTCTGGTGTGTGTTTATCAGTGCCTTGTTGATCTACGTGGCGCGCATGCCCGTGACCAAGGCCATGAAAGAGCAGGGTGGTTACAACAATCACCTGCCGCGTCAGCAGCAGGGGCAACTTACCGGGTTTGGCGCCCGGGCGCTGGCGGCACACCAGAACAGTATCGAGGCGTTCATCCTGTTTGCGGTGGGTGTCCTGATGGCGCATACCACTCAGACGGCAGGCTGGCTCATTGATTTGATCGCCATCATCTTTGTCGTCGCGCGAATTATCTACTTGTTGTGCTATTGGAAAGATCTGGCGTGGCAACGAAGCCTGGTGTGGCTGGTGGGCTTAGTCTGTTCGTTACTGCTGATGATTAGTCCGACTTTTCGAACGATTTTGCTTTAAGCCCGGATGTCGGAAGAAATCGCAGGCAAAAGAAAACCCGCACTTGGCGGGTTTTCTTTTATCACGCTAAAAACCGGATTAGTTCTTAGGTGCTTCCGGCGCGGCTTCTTTTGCCGCTGCTTCGTTCGATTCAGCCTGAGCTTTGGCGGCTTCGGCGTTTTCTTTCGCCGCGTCGTTCACTTTATCCTGAGCTTCGTTCATTTTTTCCTGGGCTTGCTCAGCATGTTGATTGGCATCTTGAGCTTTGTCCTCGGATTTTTTATCGCAGGCAGCGAGACCGAGGGAAGCGGTCAACATCAAGGCAATAGCTAAAGTCTTACGCATGGGGTGTTTCTCCTGATGGAAAATAACTACTGGCCTTTCGAGCACGGCCACAGGTGTTAAGTTCCTCAAATGCTTCAGATATATAAGTTTGTTCTAATGCGGAACTTTTACGCGAACGGCTACTTCATTCCGTAACTATTCAACAAGAGCTTTATCAGATGGCCGAAAACCCTATTTTTGAGCGCGCAATTCGCTTCATGTCAGCTTTGCGCCATTGTCAGGTCCTCGGGTTGCGAGTTCACAGCGCCAGTAACGAAGGACTGACCGTAGTTCTTCCTTATAGCCAGCAGATCGTTGGAAACCCGAGTACCGGAGTGATCCACGGTGGCGCCATTACCACGCTGATGGACACCGCCTGTGGCATGTCCACGCTTTGTGTACTGCCGGAGTTCGAAGTCTGCCCGACCCTCGACCTGCGCATCGACTACATGCACGCCGCCGAACCCCATAAGGATGTGTACGGTTTCGCCCAATGCTACCGGGTCACTACCGACGTGATCTTTGCCCGCGGTTTTGCCTATCAGGACGACCCCGGACAGCCCATCGCCCATGTCGTAGGCACGTTCATGCGCATGGGCAAAGGCATCAAGGGTACCAAGGGTTTTGGCGGTGCCATCGCCGGAGGTGCGAAATGACAGACGGTTTCCAGGATCAACTGCAAAAAGCCCATGAGCAGGGCGACTACAGCGCGCTGTTGCAACTGATTCCCTACGCCACGCTGATCGGCGTCGAATGCTCGCGGGTGGGCGATGAACTGCTGTTTCGCCTGCCGGCCAACAAGGACAACATCGGCAACCCGCTGCTGCCCGCGATCCATGGCGGCGTGATTGCCGGTTTCATGGAGCTGGCCGCCGCGCTGCACCTGCTGATTACCACCGGCTCGCCCGGGGTGCCGAAAATCATCGATTTCTCCCTCGATTACCTGCGTGCCGGACAGTTCCGCGATACCTGGGCCCGATGCCAGGTGTGCCGCCAGGGGCGTCGGGTAGGCAACGTGGCGATTACCGCCTGGCAAAGCACCGAAGGCGAGCCCATTGCCACCGCCCGGGCGCATTTCAAACTGGAGGAGCCCTTGAAATCCTGAATGCAGCCCCCAACTCACATGACAACCCGCCGCAGACCCTCTTGGTCGCGGCTCACGCCATCTGATTGGAGTTTGATGACCATGAGTGTGGAAACTCAAAAGGAAACCCTGGGCTTCCAGACCGAGGTAAAGCAGCTGCTGCACCTCATGATCCATTCGCTGTATTCCAACAAGGAAATCTTCCTTCGCGAATTGATCTCGAACGCCTCTGACGCCGTAGACAAATTGCGTTTCGAAGCCCTGTCCAAGCCTGAGTTGCTGGAAGGTGGCGCGGAACTGAAAATCCGTGTGAGCTTCGACAAGGACGCCAAGACCGTCACTCTCGAAGACAACGGCATCGGCATGAGCCGTGAAGATGTGATCACCCACCTGGGGACCATCGCCAAGTCCGGCACTGCCGACTTCATGAAAAACCTCTCGGGCGACCAGAAAAAGGATTCGCACCTGATCGGTCAGTTCGGCGTGGGCTTCTATTCCGCGTTCATCGTGGCCGACAAGGTGGACGTGTACAGCCGCCGTGCCGGCACCCCGGCCAGCGAAGGCGTGCACTGGTCGTCCAAGGGCGAGGGTGAGTTCGAAGTCGCCACTGTCGACAAAGCCGACCGCGGTACCCGTATCGTGCTGCACCTGAAGTCCGGCGAAGACGAATTCGCCGACGGCTGGCGCCTGCGCAACATCATCAAGAAGTACTCCGACCACATCGCCTTGCCGATCGAGCTGCCAAAAGAAGCGGCAGCTGCCGAAGGCGAAGAGAAGCCGGCCGTCGAGTGGGAAACCGTCAACCGCGCCAGCGCCCTGTGGACCCGTCCTCGCACTGACGTGAAGGACGAGGAATACCAGGAGTTCTACAAGCACATCGCTCACGACTTCGAAAACCCGCTGAGCTGGAGCCACAACAAGGTCGAAGGCAAGCTCGAATACAGCTCGCTGCTGTACGTGCCGGCCCGTGCGCCATTCGATCTGTACCAGCGTGAAGCACCAAAAGGCCTGAAGTTGTACGTGCAGCGCGTGTTCGTCATGGATCAGGCCGAGTCGTTCCTGCCGCTGTACCTGCGCTTCATCAAGGGCGTGGTCGACTCCAACGACCTGTCGCTGAACGTGTCGCGGGAAATCCTGCAGAAAGACCCGATCATCGACTCCATGAAGTCGGCACTGACCAAGCGCGTGCTGGACATGCTGGAGAAGCTGGCCAAAAACGAGCCTGAGCAATACAAGGGCTTCTGGAAGAACTTCGGCCAGGTCATGAAGGAAGGCCCGGCGGAAGACTTCGCCAACAAGGAAAAAATCGCCGGTCTGCTGCGTTTCGCATCCACCAGCGGTGACGACGGCGAGCAAGTGGTCGGTCTGGCTGAGTACCTGGCTCGCGCCAAGGAAGGCCAGGACAAGATCTACTACCTGACCGGCGAAACCTACGCACAGGTCAAGAACAGCCCGCACCTGGAAGTCTTCCGCAAGAAAGGCATCGAAGTGCTGCTGCTGACCGACCGCATCGACGAGTGGCTGATGAGCTACCTCAGTGACTTCGACGGCAAGAGCTTCGTTGACGTGGCGCGCGGTGACCTGGACCTGGGTAACCTGGATTCGGAAGAGGACAAGAAGGCTGCTGAAGAAGTCGCCAAGTCCAAGGAAGGTCTGGTTGAGCGTCTGAAGACGGCACTGGGCGAATCCGTTGCCGAAGTTCGGGTTTCCCATCGCCTGACCGATTCGCCGGCGATCCTGGCCATCGGCGAGCAGGACCTGGGTCTGCAAATGCGTCAGATCCTCGAAGCAAGCGGGCAGAAGGTGCCGGATTCGAAGCCGATCTTCGAATTCAACCCGACCCATCCGCTGATCGAGAAGCTCGACAACGAGCAGAGCGACGAGCGCTTCGGCGACCTGTCGCACATCCTGTTCGATCAGGCGGCCCTGGCGGCCGGCGACAGCCTGAAAGACCCGGCAGCCTATGTGCGCCGGCTGAACAAGCTGTTGGTTGAACTGTCGGTTTAACTGCGTTCTGGAAAAACCCGCTTCGGCGGGTTTTTTCATTCTGATATTTAACAATCAGGAGTCAGAAATGAGCCAAATCACTGTACGTTCGGTTGCCTACCAGATTGACGGTCAGCCCTACGAAAGCCGCGTGGCGTTCGATGCCGACCATAAGGGCGCGCGTCCCGGCCTGTTGATGGCGCCGAACTGGATGGGCGTCGGCGCGGGTGCCGAGGAAATCGCCAAATCGGTGGCTGCCAAGGGCTACGTGGTGTTGATCGCCGATATCTATGGTCAATCGGTTCGTCCGCAGAACAACGACGAGGCGGGCGCCGCGATGATGCCCCTGAAGAATGACCGTGCATTGCTGCGCAAGCGCATGCAGGCGGCGTTCGAGCAGTTGCAGAAGCAGGGTGAGGCCGCGGTCGATACTTCGAAGCTGGCGACCTTCGGTTTCTGTTTCGGCGGTTGCTGCGCGTTGGAGTTCGCGCGTACCGGTGCGCCGGTGAAGGCGGCGGTTTCGTTCCACGGCACGCTGGATACGCCGAATCCGGCGGATGCGAAGAACATCAAGGGCAAGGTGCTGGTGCTGCACGGCGCGTCCGATCCATTGGTACCGAAGGAGCAGTTGCCGGCGTTCGAGGATGAAATGAATGCCGCCGGTGTGGATTGGCAGCTGCTCAGCTACGGCGGCGCGTTCCACTCGTTCACTGACCCGCACGCCAAGGTGCCTGGCATGATGATGTACGACGCCAAGATTGCCGCGCGGGCGTTTACCTCGATGCACAATCTGCTGGATGAAGTGTTCAAGGGCTGAGTTGGTTGTCAGGTGCTGATTTTTTCTGCGCCTGACAGGGCCTCTTCGCGAGCAAGCCCGCTCCCACATTTGATCGCATTCCAATGTGGGAGCGGGCTTGCTCGCGAAGGCTGACTAACAGGCAATACAAGACTCAGGGCAATTCGATCCGCTCGGATTCCCCCGGCACCTTTGGCCAATCCCCGGCCGCCCAGCGCTTGCGGGCTTCATCGATCCTGGCTGGATCACTCGAGACAAAATTCCAGTTGATTCGCCGCGGACCGTCCAGCGGCGCGCCGCCAAACAGCACCGCATGACTGTCGCTATCGGCGAACAAGGTCATCTCTTCTCCCGGTGGCAGGACCACCAGATCATGAGGTTCTACTGGCTCGCCATTGAGCTGTACCTCGCCACTGAGCACATACAGCGCACGTTCTTCATGCTCGGTGGGGATCAGCAGGGTCGTTGCCGTTTGCAGGTGCAGTTCGGCGTACAGCGTGGGGGACAGCACCGGCACCGGTGATTCCAGGCAAAAGCCTGATCCGGCAATCATTCGAATCTGTACCCCGAGGTTCTCGCTGACCGGCAATGTGGTCGCAGGATGATGGCTGTAGTGGCCGGGGCCCTGTTCGTGTTCCTTGGGGGAGGCCAGCCAGATCTGCAGGCCGTGCATCGTGAAATCCTGGCCCTTGAGGGCTTCGGGGGTACGCTCCACGTGGGCGATGGCGGTGCCGGCGGTCATCCAGCTGACGTCCCCAGGTTTGACCACCTGGTCCGAGCCCAGGCTGTCCTTGTGCTGGAGCTGGCCTTCGAAGAGATAAGTGAGGGTGGACAGGCCGATGTGCGGATGCTGGCGGATGTTCATGCCATCGCCTGCGGCATAGCGCGTCTCGAGCATGTGGTCGAAAAACACGAAGGGCCCGACGTTGCGGCATTTGGCCGAAGGCAGCGGGCGCAGAATCGGCTGACCCTCGACATCTTCTGCGCGGGGGCGGATCACGAGCGGAGTGTTCATGGTGCGTTCCAGGCTGAGCGGGTTATGCGCTCGAGCATAACCCGCTTGCGCAACCGATGCTGCTACTGACTGAACGCGCCTTCGCAAAGGTGGGTTTCGATGCTGACTTCGCTGGTGGTCATCAGCTTGTGGATCGGGCAACGATCGGCCACGCGGTGCAGTTCGTCACGCTGAGCGTCGGTCAGGACGCCCTTGAGGGTCAGTTTGACGTGCAGGGCGTATTTGCCTTTTTGTTCTTCGCTGTTGTCGCGTTTGACTTCGACGCCAACGCCGGTCAGCGGGATGCCCTTTTTCTTTGCGTAGAGTTTGAGGGTCAGTGCCTTGCAGGTGCCCAGGGCGGCATCGAAGTAGTCGTGCGGCTCCGGCGCCGAACCTTCGCCGTCTGCGGTGACGGGGGCGTCGGCGAAGAGTTCGTGGTCATCGATTTGTACGGTGTGGCGAAGGCCTTCGGCGGTGATGGTGTTGACGGTGACTGTCATGGGGAACCTCGTTGGCATCGGGATTGGTCATTCGATCAAAAACGGCTTTGAAGGTATAGAGCGGGTGTGCTGTCTGTTGTTCCAATTTTCCTGGGGGGGGGGCTGGGTTGGGGCTAGGCGACATCACCTTTGAATGACACGCCGCATTCGCGAGCAAGCCCGCTCCCACAATGACGGCCTGCTTGCTCTTCTGCAGGAGCTGTCGAGTGCAACGAGGCTGCGATCTTTTGCTCGAAAAAAACCCCGCGATTGCGGGGCTTTTCATTGGGCTTGGGCTCAGCTGCCTTTGACTGTCTTGCCGTTGACCTTGCCGTCCAGGAGCATGATGTTGTACTCCTTGCCGTCGGTTTCGACCTGTTGCAGGCGGACCAGCAGGTAGTCCCAGTCCTTGGCGAACCAGAGTACGGTGGTGCGTTTGCTTTGTGTCGGGTCGCGTACGCGTTCGACTTTGACTGCGTCGATCTGGCCGGCCTTGGTGTCGACCTTTTCCGAGCCCAGCACGCGGAAGTCGTAGGTGTCGACTTCGCCATCATCGACCACCTGATAGCTCATGCTTTTTTTGCCGGCGGCCACGTCGTGCTGCAGTGCCAGTTGGTAGGTGGATTTGTCGACCATGCCGCGGTTGAGCGGAATGTTGACGGCGTCGCCGCGGTCGGTGCCGGTGACTTTCTTGGCCGCCCAGTCGAAGTCCAGGTCGGCTTTCTTGGCTTTGCCCAGACCGCCACGTTCGAAGTGGTAGGACTGTGGCAGCAGGGTGTCCTTGTCGACGGTCAGGGTGCTTTCTTCGGTCAGGCTGGCGATCATCATCGAAGCCTTGAAGCTGAGCTTCCAGACGCCGTTGGCTTCCTTGGTCAGGCTGCGTTCGGCGGTGCCGCTCATGGGCAACTGCTTCCAGTCGGCGGTGTAGCTGGCGGAGAAGGGTTGAAGGTCTGCCGCCTGTGCGAAGGGCAGGGCGAGCAGCGCGCAAGCGAAGAGCAGGGCACGACGCATAAAGTCTCCTAGGTTCGTATCAAGTGGCCGCTGGCCGCGAGTAACTGTCCATCCAGTAAAGCACCTTGATCGTCGAGCGATAACCGGCCTTCGGCAAACCAGCGGACGGCCATCGGGTAGATCAGGTGTTCCTGAACATGGACTCGCTGCGCCAGGCTTTGCGGCGAGTCGTGCAACTCTACCGGTATTACAGCCTGTACGACCAGTGGTCCGCCATCGAGTTCCTCGGTGACGAAGTGCACGGAGCAGCCGTGTTCCGCGTCGCCGGCCTCCAGCGCCCGCTGATGAGTATGTAACCCTTTGTATTTGGGCAGCAGCGAGGGATGGATATTGAGCAGGCGACCCTGGTAATGGCGTACGAAATCTGCGCTGAGAATGCGCATGAAGCCGGCCAGTACCACGAGTTTGGGATTGAACGCGTCGATCAGTTCGATCAGCGCGGCATCGAAGGCCTCGCGGCCATCGAATGCCTTGTGATCCAGGGTGCGGGTTTCGATACCCGCGTCCCTGGCGCGTTGCAGGCCGTAGGCGTCGGTGCGGTTGGAGATCACCGCAGCGATGCGGACCGGGCTGTCGCCGGTCCGCGTGCTGTCGATCAGGGCCTGCAAGTTACTGCCGGTGCCGGACAACAGCACCACAACATCACAGGTGGCAGGCATCAGTGAGCCTTGAGGTTCTTCAGTTCGACCTGGGCCGCGCCTTCGGCAGCTGTGGCGATCTGGCCGATGACCCATGGCTGCTCGCCAGCGTCGCGCAGCACTTTCAGGGAAGCTTCAACGTGCTCCTGAGCCACGCAGATGACCATGCCCACGCCGCAGTTCAGTACGCGGTGCATTTCGTTCTCTTCGACGTTGCCTTTCTCTTGCAGCCAGTCGAATACCGCCGGGCGGTTCCAGCTCGCCACGTCGACCACAGCCTGGGCGCCTGTTGGCAGTACGCGCGGGATGTTGTCCAGCAGACCGCCACCGGTGATGTGGGCCATGGCTTTGACAGCGCCGGTTTCCTTGATCAGCTTGAGCAGCGGCTTCACGTAGATGCGGGTCGGGGCCATCAGCAGGTCGGTCAGCGGCTTGCCGTCAAGCTGGGTGTTCTCGATGTCGGCACCGGACACTTCGATGATCTTGCGGATCAGCGAGTAGCCGTTGGAGTGCGGGCCGGAAGACGGGAGGGCGAGCAGGGCATCGCCGGCAGCGACTTTGGAGCCGTCGATGATTTCGGATTTTTCCACCACGCCGACGCAGAAGCCGGCCAGGTCGTAGTCTTCGCCTTCGTACATGCCTGGCATTTCAGCGGTTTCGCCGCCGACCAGGGAGCAGCCGGACAGCTCGCAGCCTGCGCCGATACCGGTCACGACCTGAGCGGCGGTGTCGACGTTCAGCTTGCCGGTGGCGTAGTAGTCCAGGAAGAACAGTGGCTCGGCGCCGCAGACCACCAGGTCGTTCACGCACATGGCGACCAGGTCGATGCCGATGCTGTCGTGCTTGTTCAGGTTCAGTGCCAGGCGCAGCTTGGTGCCGACGCCGTCAGTACCGGAAACCAGCACAGGTTGCTTGTAGCCGGCCGGGATTTCGCAGAGGGCGCCGAAACCGCCCAGGCCGCCCATGACTTCCGGGCGCGCAGTGCGCTTGGCGACGCTCTTGATGCGTTCGACCAATGCTTCACCGGCGTCGATGTCTACACCGGCGTCCTTGTAGCTCAGGGAGGGTTGCTTGCTCATGATCCAGGCCTTTAGGGGAATTTCTGAGTAACGACCGAGTTCAGCGGCGCCGCCGAAATCGAAGTGGGCGATTGCCTCACGCGAATTTCGAAAGTGCCCGGCTGTTGCCGGTCTGCGAAGGCGCGCGATTTTATCAGGCTTGAAGGGCAGCGGCCATCCTCACGCCGACGGCAGGGGCATATCGGCATAAAAAAACCGTCATTGGCGCGTGATGGTGGCATCCTGCAGGCCTGCGTAAAGTAACGCCGTTAAGCGTCTATCGTTATGACAGTGCGAAAACTTACCCGGGACGTGTGAATGTTTTGCGCAGGGTGATGGTCACAGCCTTGCTCGAACGTTTTCATGCGGTCTGTTCCAGCCGCTCTTGTCGTCAGGAATCTTCCATGCGTTTTTGTAAATTCTTGTTTGTGGGTTGTCTGTCATTGATCAGCCTGGTCAGCCAGGCTGAAACGGTCAAAGGCCTTTATCAGGTGCGCGAACCGGTCAACGGCCAGTCGCCGGAGGAGCGCGATCAGGCCACTCAGCGCGCCCTCGATACGCTGGTTTTGCGCCTGACCGGTGACCCCAAGGCGGCGCAGAGTCCGGGGCTGGCGGCGATCCGCAAGGACCCGCAGCAGATCATCAGCCAGTTCGGCTACGACGCCGGTCCGCCGGAAGTGTTGAAAGTCGATTTCGATCCAGGCACCACCGAACAGGCGTTGCGCCGCGCGGGGCTGGCCATGTGGGGCGCCAATCGGCCGTCGATCCTGGGCTGGTGGTTGAATGATTCCACCGAGGGTTCAAGCCTGGTCGGCGATGGCCAGGCCAGTGCGGCGCCGCTACGCCGTGCGGCGCAACACCGTGGTTTGCCGCTGCGCTTGCCATTGGCGGATCTGAATGAACAGATCGTCGCCACGGCACCGAATCTGGAAAGCGCCGATCCTGCGCCGCTGCGCACCGCATCGGAACGCTACAATGCCGACGCCCTGCTGGCCGTGCATGCCCGCGAGGAAGGCGGGAAATGGCAGGCCAATTGGCGCATGTGGCTGGGTGACCAGAAAGAGGCGGGCACTGCCGAGGGCGCCGATCAGGCGGCACTGGCGGATGCGGTGATGCTGGCGGTCAACGAGCGACTGGCGCCACGCTTTGTCGCCAAACCCGGGGCTTCGGCCGCGCAGTTGCTGGAGGTTCAAGGCATGAACCTTGAGCGCTATGCGGCCCTTGGGCGGCTGCTGGAGCCTTTCAACGGGCGCCCGCAAAGTGTGAACGGCGACAAGATCCTGTATCGGGTCAATGGCAGTACCGAACAGCTGCGCGCGCAATTGTCGTTGGCCAAGTTGCAGGAGGTGTCAGCGCCTGCGCCGGCTCCGGTGGCGCCCGCTGCTCCGGCGGCCGACGGTTCGGCTCCTGCGGCAGCGCCCGCGCCCGCACCTGCACCGGCCGTCACACCCGCGCTGTATTTTCGCTGGTAGTTTTTCTTTCTATATATAGAAGCAATGGAGTGGTTCATGGGTGATACGCGGCGTTGGTTCTGGTTGGGTGGGGTGATTCTGCTCTGCGGGTTCATCTGGTTGTTGCACCCGATCCTGTCGCCGTTTCTGGTGGCGCTGTTGTTGGCTTATCTGTTCGACCCGCTGGTGGACCGGCTGGAGAAGGCCGGGCTGTCTCGTACCCTGGGCGTCGTCGCGGTGTTCGCGCTGTTCACCCTGATCTTCACCGCGCTGTTGCTGGTGCTGGTGCCGATGCTCGCCAAGCAGTTGTTTCGTCTGTATGAGCTGGCGCCGCAGATGCTCGACTGGTTGCAGCACACCGCGTTGCCGTGGGCGCAATCGAAGTTCGGCCTGTCGGAAGGTTTCTGGAAGTTCGACAAGCTCAAGGCGGCCATCAGCGAACACATGGGGCAGACCACCGACATCGTCGGCGTGGTGCTGACCCAGGCGACGGCTTCTGGCCTGGCGCTGATGGCGTGGCTGGCGAACCTGGTGCTGATCCCTGTGGTGAGCTTCTACTTGCTGCGTGATTGGGACGTGATGATGGCCAAGATTCGCAGCCTGCTGCCTCGTGATCGCGAGGAGCGTGCGGTGTTGCTGGCCGGCGAATGTCATGAAGTGCTCGGAGCCTTCGTGCGCGGGCAGTTGCTGGTGATGGTGGCGCTGGGCGTGATCTACGCGGCGGGCCTGATGCTGGTGGGGCTGGAGTTGGGTCTGTTGATCGGCCTGATCGCCGGGCTGGCGGCCATCGTGCCGTACATGGGCTTTGTCATCGGTATTGGCGCGGCCTTGATCGCCGGCCTGTTTCAGTTTGGCGGCGATCTGTATCCGATGGTCGGCATCGTTGCGGTGTTCATGGTCGGGCAGGCGCTGGAGGGCATGGTGCTGACGCCGTTGCTGGTGGGCGATCGCATCGGCTTGCACCCGGTGGCGGTGATCTTCGCGATCCTGGCCGGCGGCGAGCTGTTCGGTTTCACCGGCATCCTGCTGGCGCTGCCGGTGGCGGCGGTGATCATGGTGCTGGTGCGCCATGTTCACGATTTGTACAAGGATTCGGAGATCTACAGCGGTGTCGACGAGCCGGAGCTTTAGGCTGCCGGCACCGCCAAGGAAACTGTCATGAAACCGGGGCGCTGACGCAAACCTTTGATTTTGCTTGTGGTGTGTCGCATTGTGCGGTCGGCTTCACGGGTATAAACTTCGCAAACTTTACACAGAGGTCACTAACGGTTCCTTGGGAACTGTTCAGTCAGCATGGAACCGATTCAGCTGCCCCTAGGTGTGCGTCTGCGTGACGACGCCACCTTCATCAACTACTACCCAGGCGCCAATGCCGCTGCACTCGGCTATGTCGAGCGACTGTGCGAAGCCGACGCCGGCTGGACCGAAAGCCTGATTTACCTGTGGGGCAAACACGGCGTGGGGCGTACTCATCTGTTGCAGGCCGCGTGCCTGCGCTTCGAGCAGATGGGGGAGCCGGCGGTTTACCTGCCGCTGGCCGAGTTGATGGATCGCGGCGTGGAAATTCTCGACAACCTGGAGCAGTACGAACTGGTTTGCCTGGATGACCTGCAGGCGGTCGCCGGGAAGGCTGACTGGGAAGAAGCGCTGTTCCATCTGTTCAATCGTCTGCGTGACAGCGGTCGGCGGCTGCTGATCGCTGCGTCGACCTCCCCGCGCGAACTGCCGGTGAAGCTGGCGGACCTCAAATCCCGCCTGACCCTGGCGCTGATCTTCCAGATGCGCCCGCTCTCCGATGAAGACAAATTGCGTGCCCTGCAATTGCGCGCATCCCGTCGCGGCCTGCACCTGACTGACGAAGTCGGGCATTTTATTCTGACCCGCGGCACCCGCAGCATGAGTGCGCTGTTCGAATTGCTCGAACGCCTCGATCAGGCCTCCCTTCAAGCGCAGCGCAAGCTGACGATTCCGTTCCTTAAAGAAACCCTGGGCTGGTAGCCAAGCCAGTAAAATCGCGGGCTGCAGCGCTGTCCGGCATATTTCAGGCGCCAGAAAATGCGCTTTCCTGCACGGTGCAGGCTACGCAAACGATCAAAATGGGCTTAAGCGCTTAGATGTAAGGGACAAACAAGAAAGTCACAAAAAGTTCGATTGAATTTGCAAATGGGTTTGATAGCGGGCATAGTCTCGGCTTCTTTACAACTATCAGCCACGGTCGTGCCCATGCTAAAGCGCTTCGCACCCCTCGTGCCCCTCGCACTCGTTACCCTGCTTTTCGGTTGCGCTGCCCACACCCCGGTGTCGCAGCAGGTGCAGCAACAGCAGGTTCAGAACCCAGTCGCCGTCCAGTCCTCCATTCGTTACCAGGACTCTCTTTACCAGGACGAAGTTGCGACCGAAAAAGAACTGGCCGCCTTTGCCGATGGCAAGTCTTATCAACTGCCGGCCCTGGCCGACAGCATCCTCGAACGCGGCATGTCCCTGATCGGTACCCGTTACCGTTTCGGCGGTACCTCTGAAGCCGGTTTCGATTGCAGCGGATTCATCGGTTACCTGTTCCGCGAAGAAGCTGGCATGAACCTGCCGCGCTCGACCCGCGAAATGATCAACGTGGACGCACCGCTGGTTTCGCGCAACAAGCTCAAGCCGGGCGATCTGCTGTTCTTCGCGACCTCTGGTCGTCGTAATCGTGTCAGCCACGCCGGTATCTACCTGGGCGACAACCAGTTCATCCATTCCAGCAGCCGCCGCAGCGGTGGTGTGCGGATCGATAGCCTGGGCGACAGCTACTGGAGCAAATCCTTCATCGAAGCCAAGCGCGCACTCGCGATGGCGCCTGCTGCAACGCCGGAAATCGTCACCGCGCGCAAGTAAGCAGACAATCTGTAAGGCGAACTTAAAGTCTTACTTGAAGTTTGGCGCATAAGCGCTAGAATTCTGATCATGAATGATGGCAAACCGCCTGCGTGACGCGCAGGCGGTTTTCTTTTCTGCGTCGTTGCAGAAAAAAGCCGCAGCCAGATCAGGATGCTCTGCTTATGTCGATGTCGGCCCGCCTCACAATCATCTTCCTCGCCGCGCTGCTCAGCGCGTGTGCCAGTCGTACGCCGCCACCTGCGCCGGTGGTACGTCCTCCCATCGTTTTCGGCCCCTCACAGTCGTTTTCCCCGGAAGCGGAAGACGTGCTGTTTCGTGCGCTGGGGCTGGTGGGCACGCCTTATCGCTGGGGCGGCAATACGCCGGATTCCGGGTTCGATTGCAGCGGGCTGATCGGCTATGTCTACCGTGATGTCACCGGTATTGCCCTGCCGCGCACCACCCGGGAGATGATCAGCATGCAGGCCGCGGATGTCGGCAAGGAAGGGCTGCAAACCGGTGATCTGGTGTTCTTTGCCACCAATGGCGGCTCGCAGGTCAGCCACGCCGGCATCTATGTGGGTGAAGGGCGTTTCGTCCACGCACCTGCCACCGGTGGCACCGTGAAGCTCGACAGCTTGTCCAAGGCCTATTGGCAGAAAGCCTACCTGAGTGCCAAGCGTGTCCTGCAACCGGAGCATCTGGCGCGTAATCCCTGACACCCGGAGGGTGTGGTCATGACCGCTCGCACGCTCAACCTCGACGATTCGCTCTATCAGTACCTGCTTGACGTGTCCCTGCGCGAAACACCGCTGCTCAAGCGCCTGCGTGATGAAACCCAGGCCTTGCCGACGGCGCAATGGCAGGTGGCGCCGGAGCAGGGGCAGTTCCTCGCGTTGCTGGTCAAGCTCACCGGCGCCCGGCGCGTGCTCGAAGTCGGCACCTTCACCGGTTACAGCGCGCTGTGCATGGCGGCGGCATTGCCGGACGACGGTTCGTTGATCTGCTGTGATATCCCGGGTGACTACAACGCCACGGCCCTTCGGTACTGGCATGAGGCGGGGCTGGCCGATCGCATTGATCTGCGTTTGGCGCCGGCGCTGGAAACCCTGGAAAAGCTGGATCAGCCGGGGCAGTTCGATCTGGTGTTCATCGATGCCGACAAGGCCAACTACCCGGCTTATCTGGAGCATGCGTTGCGTTTGCTGCGCGTGGGTGGATTGGCGGTGTTCGACAATACGCTGTGGAGTGGGCGGGTGCTCGAAGACAATCCGCAGAGTGCTGATACCCGTGCGATTCAGTCGCTCAATCGGGCGTTGAAGGAGGATGGGCGGGTGGATCTGTCGTTGTTGCCGCTGGGGGATGGGCTGACCCTTTGCCGTAAGCGGTAATTGACTGTTGGAAAAGATCGCAGCCTTCGGCAGCTCCTACAGGGTGTACATCAATCCCGTGTGGGAGCTGCCGAAGGCTGCGATCTTTTTTCGGTTTATTTAACCGCCGAAACCCGCCAAACCTTGTTCCCCACATCATCGGCCACCAGCAGATCCCCCTGCTGATCGATCACCACACCCACCGGCCGACCCATGGCTTCTTCCTTGTCATTGAGGAACCCCGTCAGCACATCCACCGGCTGCCCCACCGGTTTGCCGGCACTGAAGGGCACGAAGATCACTTTGTAGCCACTGTGCGGCTTGCGGTTCCAGGAGCCGTGCTGGCCGATGAAAGCGCCTTCCTTGAATTGCGCCGGCAGGCGATTGTTTTCGGCGAATGTCAGGCCCAGCGACGCGGTGTGCGGGCCGACCGCGTAGTCCGGGGCGATGGCTTTGGCCACCAGCTGCGGATTCTGTGGCTCGACGCGCACGTCGACATGCTGGCCGTAGTAGCTGAACGGCCAGCCATAAAACCCGCCGTCCTTCACCGAGGTGATGTAGTCGGGCACCAGGTCGCTGCCGATTTCGTCCCGTTCATTGACCGCGGTCCACAGCGCGCCGGTCGACGGTTCCCAGGCCAGGCCGTTGGGGTTGCGAATCCCTGAGGCGAAGATGCGGTGGTTGCCGGTGGCGCGATCCACTTCCCAGATCGCCGCGCGGCCTTCTTCCTTGTCCAGACCGTTCTCGCCGACGTTGCTATTGGAGCCCACCGTGACGTAGAGCTTGCTGCCGTCCTTGCTGGCGATGACGTTTTTCGTCCAGTGGTGATTCAGCGTGCCGCCCGGCAGATCCACCACCTTGATGGGCGGTGACTTGATCTCGGTGGCGCCGTTTTCATAGTGGAAGCGCAACAGGCGATCGGTGTCGGCGACATACAGGTCGTTGCCCACCAGGGTCATGCCGAACGGTGAATTGAGATTTTCCAGGAACACCGTCCGGGTTTCGGCGATGCCGTCGTGGTCGCTGTCGCGCAGCAGGGTGATGCGGTTCGGGCTTGGCGTGCCGGCACCGGCACGGCCCATGACTTTCCTGGTGATCCAGCCCTTGATGCCCTTGTTGTCATCGGGCTTGGGGGGAGCATTGGTTTCGGCCACCAGAATGTCGCCGTTGGGCAGTACATAAAGCCAGCGCGGATGATCCAGGCCGTCGGCGAAGGCGGCGACCTGGGTGCCGCTGGCGGCCACCGGTTTTGAGCCGTCCGGCCAACCGATGGCCGGGGCGATGTTCATGGTCGGAAAAAGGGTCTTGTTCGGTTCCGGCAGCTTCGGCGCGGGGCCGGTGCCATCCGAGACTTGCAGGCTGGAGGTTTCACCGCAGGCGACGAGCCCGCAGGCGAAACCGAGGACGAGAACGAGCTGGGGCTTGCGCATGCTGACCTTCCCTATGAATGCAGTGACCTGTTCAGTAGAGAAGCTTCGTTGCGCGATGGTTCAACCGGTCAGCCGTGCGCTTCCTTGAGCAGCATGGCGATGCCGGGGTGATAGTGGCCCGCTTCGTTGTGCAACTTGCGATACGCGTAGGGGAAATACCAGGCCACGGCGCAGGTATGTTCCTTTTGCAGGTCGTCGACCATGTCCTGCAATTCTTCGGGGCTGGCGCTGTGCTGGGTTTTCTGTGGCGCGACGAACAGGCAGCCGAGCTTCAGGTCACTGGCGTAGCTGATCCGCTTGGCACTGGTGGTGATGTCGTAGAGGGGCTGGGTCAGGTTCAGGTTGTTGACCCGCGGCCAGCGTTGCGTCGCCTGCAGCCAGGCGCGGGCTTCGGGCGTGGCGATGAACAGGTCGGCGCGGCCGTTGCGTTCGCCGTCTTCTATCTGTTTACGGGTGGGCGATTGTTCGAGGGTAATGATTTCGGCCATCCATGCGGCCGCGCTGAGCAGCCCGATATTGGCTTTTTCGTCCAGCCAGTAGGGCGTTTCACTGTCGCCACGGATGGCGTTGTAGCGATCGATACAGTCAAACCAGCGCTCCAGCACCGGGCGCAGGAATTCCAGCTTCGGATTGCTGATGATCATGCCTTGCATGGGGCTCACCTTTTTATTTTGGTGTGAATTGCTGTGAGTTATGGCTCTTTGATATCACTGCTGACAGTGTGGCACAAGATTGGCGTCAGAATATTGAGCAGCAGTCGATATTCCCGAATCAGGCCCCCGGCTTTAATTGACGCTCCACCCCCAACCCTCTAACCTTCGCCGCTTGTTTCAGGTGCTCTGTGGCCATGGCCGACAGAGTGAAACAGGGAAGCCGGTGAGTGGTCGATGCGATGCATCGAGGTCTGCGATCCCGGCGCTGCCCCCGCAACGGTAAATGAGTGAAGGCTGCGCCTTGAGCCACTGTGTCGACGACATGGGAAGGCGCGCAGCCGGGCTGCGAGCCGCTCATGAGCCCGGAGACCGGCCTGATCCATCCAGATGGCATCACGGTGGGCGATGCCAGGCTTCCCGCTATCTATTCTTGTGCCTGCCCGCCGTTATTCCTGCCTCAACGGAGAGCTCCCCATGACTGAATCTTCTGATCGTGACGAACGTCATCTGGCGCGCATGCAGCGCAAAAAAGCCGTGATCGACGAGCGTATCGCCAACTCCCCCAACGAATGCGGCCTGCTGCTGGTGCTGACCGGCAACGGCAAGGGCAAGAGCAGTTCGGCGTTCGGCATGCTCGCGCGGTCCATGGGCCATGGCATGCAGTGCGGCGTGGTGCAGTTCATCAAGGGTCGCAACAGCACCGGCGAGGAATTGTTCTTCCGCCGCTTCCCCGAACAAGTGCGCTTTCACGTGATGGGCGAGGGCTTCACTTGGGAAACCCAGGACCGCCAGCGTGACATCGCCGCCGCCGAAGCGGCCTGGGCGGTGTCCCGGGAACTGCTGCGCGATCCGTCCATCGGCCTGGTGGTGCTGGACGAACTGAATATCGCCCTCAAGCACGGCTATCTGGATCTTGATCAGGTCCTCAGCGATTTGCAGGCCCGCCCGCCCATGCAGCATGTGGTGGTCACCGGTCGCGGCGCCAAGCCGGAGATGATCGAACTGGCCGACACCGTCACCGAGATGGGCATGATCAAGCACGCCTTCCAGGCCGGGATCAAAGCGCAGAAGGGCGTCGAACTGTGAATGCACCTCGTCATTGCCCGGCGGTGCTCATCGCCGCCCCGGCCTCCGGTCAGGGCAAGACCACCGTCACCGCCGCGCTGGCCCGTTTGCACCGCAACCAGGGGCGCAAGGTTCGCGTATTCAAATGCGGTCCGGACTTTCTCGACCCGATGATTCTCGAGCGCGCCAGCGGTGCGCCGGTGTATCAGCTGGACATGTGGATGGTCGGCGAGCAGGAAAGCCGACGCCTGTTGTGGGAAGCCGCAGGCGTTGCCGATCTGATTTTGATCGAAGGGGTAATGGGCCTGTTCGACGGCACGCCCTCCAGCGCAGATCTGGCGCGGCACTTTGGCGTGCCGGTGCTGGGCGTGATCGACGGCACCGCCATGGCCCAGACCTTTGGTGCGCTGGCCCTGGGCCTGGCGCGTTATCAGCCGGACCTGCCGTTTGCCGGCGTGCTGGCCAACCGCGTCGGCACCCAGCGTCACGCGCAATTGCTGGAAGGCAGCCTGACCGAGGGCCTGCGCTGGTACGGCGCCTTGTCCCGGGAAACCGGCATCGAATTGCCGAGTCGGCATCTGGGGCTGGTGCAGGCCAGCGAGTTGAACGATCTGGACCTGCGTCTGGATGCAGCGGCCGATGCCCTGGCCAGCAGTTGCGAAGTCGCGCTGCCGCCAGCGGTGGAGTTTGCCGCCCCCGAAGTGATCGCCGCCGAACCGCTTCTGGCCGGCGTGCGCATTGCCGTGGCCCGGGACGAAGCCTTTGCCTTCACCTATGGCGCGAGCCTGGATGTGTTGCGTGCGATGGGCGCCGAACTGCGCTTCTTCTCGCCGATCCGCGATGCGCAATTGCCCGAGGCCGATAGCCTGTATCTGCCCGGTGGTTACCCGGAGCTGCATCACGTGGCGCTGTCGCAAAACACCTCGATGCTCAACGCCATCCGCGCGCACCATGAGGCGGGCAAACCGCTGCTGGCCGAGTGTGGCGGCATGCTCTATCTGCTCGATTCGCTGACCGATGTCGAAGGCACTCGCGCTGAACTGGTGGGCTTGCTGGCGGGCGATGCGGTGATGCAGAAGCGTCTTGCTGCGCTGGCCTTGCAGGCAGTTGAACTGCCGGAAGGATCGCTGCGCGGGCACACCTATCACCACTCGCTGACCACCACCGACCTGACCCCGATTGCCCGGGGCCTGAGCCCAAATGGCGGACGCGGGGCGGAGGCGGTTTTCCGCGAGGGGCGGATGACGGCCTCGTATGTGCATTTTTATTTTCCGTCCAATCCGACGGCGGTGGCCGCACTGTTTGCGCCTGATCATGGCGCCGCCATCGCGAGCAGGCTCGCTCCCGCAAAGGAGCACCTGACCTCTCCCACAGTGGAACACCTGACTTCCGTGGGAGCGAGCCTGCTCGCGAAAAGTCATGACTGACCACGCTTTCAGCCAGGAAGAACGCGCAGCCGTCTACCGAGCCATCGCCGAACGCCGCGACATGCGCCACTTCAGCGGCGGCACGGTCGAGCCCGAACTGCTGCGGCGCTTGCTCGAGGCCGCGCACCAGGCGCCGAGCGTCGGCCTGATGCAGCCCTGGCGTTTCATTCGCATCAGCGACCGCGACCTGCGGGTCAGGATCCGCGATCTGGTGGAGGAAGAACGCATCCGCACCGCCGAAGCCCTCGGCGAGCGCAGTGACCAATTCATGCAACTGAAAGTCGAAGGCATCAACGATTGCGCCGAGCTGCTGGTGGCGGCGCTGATGGATGATCGCGAGCGGCATATCTTCGGTCGGCGCACCTTGCCGGAAATGGACATGGCCTCGCTGTCCTGCGCGATCCAGAACCTGTGGCTGGCGTCCCGTGCCGAAGGGCTGGGGATGGGCTGGGTGTCGCTGTTCGAGCCGCAGGCCCTGGCCGATTTGCTCGGCCTGCCCGCCGGTGCCAAGCCGTTGGCGATTCTGTGCCTGGGACCGGTCAAGGAATTCTATCCGGCGCCGATGCTGGTGCTCGAAGGCTGGGCGCAAGAGCGCGGGCTAAACGAAATGCTGTTTGAGAATTATTGGGGAGTGCGTGCATGAGTGTGGCGTTGTTGAGTGCCGCCGCGGTTGCGCTGGATGCGCTGCTGGGCGAGCCCAAACGCTGGCATCCGCTGGTGGCGTTCGGCCGTTTTGCCGAGCGCATCGAGCAACGTTTCAACGCCGGTGGTCGCGGTTGGCGCAGCCACGGTGTCACCGCCTGGGTGATCGCGGTGTTGCCGCTGACCTTGCTGGCCACCGCGTTTTCGTGGGCGCCCTATGTCGGCTGGCTCGTGGAGATTCTCGCGCTGTATTGCGCCCTGGGCATGCGCAGCCTCGGCGAGCATGTCGAGCCCGTGGCCAAGGCCTTGCGCGGCGGTGATCTGGAAGAGGCCCGCAAACGCGTCAGTTATCTGGTCAGTCGCAAGACCAGCGAGCTGGATGAAACCGCGGTCGCCCGTGCCGCCACCGAGTCGGTGCTGGAGAACGGCAGTGACGCGGTGTTCGCCGCCCTGTTCTGGTTTGCCGTGGCCGGTGCGCCGGGCGTGGTGCTCTATCGCTTGAGCAATACGCTGGATGCGATGTGGGGTTATCGCAACGAGCGCTTCGAGCGTTTCGGCTGGGCGGCGGCGAAGATCGACGACGTCCTCAATTACATTCCCGCGCGTCTGGTGGCATTGACCTACGCGCTGCTGGGCAAAACCCGTCTGGCGTTGAAATGCTGGCGTACTCAGGGCCCGACCTGGGACAGCCCCAATGCCGGACCGGTAATGGCTGCTGGCGCCGGTGCGCTGGGTGTGGAGCTGGGCGGGCCGGCGATTTATCACGGCGAGTTGCACGAGCGTCCGCAACTGGGCGAAGGCGCGCCGGCGGACGCGGACTCCATCGACCGCGGCTGGCAATTGGTCCAGCGCGGGGTATGGTTATGGTTGCTGATTCTCTGCGTGGGAGCTGAGTTCTATGCTTGAGCACGGTGGACGGTTGCGCAAGGCGGCGCTCGAATACGGCATCGAGGAAGCCGATTGGCTTGATCTGTCCAGCGGCCTGGCGCCCTGGCCGTTTCCGGTTCCCGAGATCCCGCTGCGAGCCTGGGCGCGCCTGCCCGAAACCGACGACGGCCTGGAGCAGGCCGCCTGCGATTACTACGGCACCCTGCAAGCCTTGCCGGTGGCCGGCTCGCAAATGGCCATCCAGTTGCTGCCGCGCCTGCGCCGGGCCGGCAAGGTCGGCGTGCTCTCGCCGTGTTACGCCGAACATGCCGAAGCCTGGCGTCGCAACGGCTACATCGTGCGCGAAGTGGTCGAGCAGGAAGTCGACTTCTTCGTCGACAGTCTCGATGTGCTGGTGGTGGTCAATCCGAACAATCCCACGGGCCTGAGCCTGAGCCCCAGCCGTTTGCTCGACTGGCATTCGCGGCTGGCCCAGCGCGGCGGTTGGCTGGTGGTGGACGAGGCGTTCATGGACAACACGCCGCAGCTGAGCGTGGCGCCGTTTGCCCACCAGGTCGGGCTGATCGTGCTGCGCTCCTTCGGCAAATTTTTCGGTCTGGCCGGTGTGCGTCTGGGCTTCGTGCTGGCCGAGCGCAAGCTGCTCCGGCTGCTCGCCGAACAGGTCGGGCCATGGGCGGTGAGCGGTCCGACCCGGGTGCTGGGCCAGGCTTGCCTGCGCGATACCGAAGGCCATGCGCGGCAACGGCTGCGTACCGAAGAGGCCAGCGAACGGCTGGCGACGTTGCTCGACCTGCACGGCTTCAAACCCCAGGGCGGTTGCGCCTTGTTCCAGTGGGTGGTGACCGATCGCGCCAAGGATCTGTACGAGTTCATGGCCCGGCGCGGCATTCTCCTGCGCCTGTTCACGCAAACCGGCAGCCTGCGTTTCGGCCTGCCGGGCGACGACGCCGATTGGGCGCGCCTGAGCGCTGCCTTCGAGGCCTTTGCCAAGGACGCTTCATGACGACGTTGATGGTGCAGGGCACCACCTCCGATGCCGGTAAAAGCACGCTGGTGACGGCGCTGTGCCGTTGGGTCACGCGCCAGGGTGTGCGCGTGGTGCCATTCAAGCCGCAGAACATGGCGCTCAACAGCGCGGTGACTGCCGATGGTGGCGAGATCGGCCGCGCCCAGGCGGTGCAGGCCCAGGCCGCGTTCCTGGAACCGCACACCGACATGAACCCGGTGCTGCTCAAACCCAACAGCGACACCGGTGCCCAGGTGATCATCCATGGCCGCGCGGTCACCACCATGAACGCCGTGGCCTATCACGACTACAAGGCCATCGCCATGCAGGCGGTGCTGGCTTCCCATGCGCGGCTGAGCGCGGCCTATCCGCTGGTGATGGTCGAAGGTGCAGGCTCGCCGGCCGAGATCAATCTGCGTGCCGGCGACATCGCCAACATGGGTTTCGCCGAAGCGGTGGACTGCCCGGTGGTGCTGATCGCCGACATCAACCGGGGCGGGGTGTTCGCGCATCTGGTGGGGACGCTGGAACTGCTGTCGCCGAGCGAGCAGGCGCGGATCAAGGGCTTCATCATCAACCGTTTTCGTGGCGACATCGCCCTGTTGCAGCCGGGCCTGGACTGGCTGGAGCAGCGCACCGGCAAACCGGTGATCGGCGTCCTGCCCTACGTAATGGACCTGCACCTGGAGGCCGAGGACGGCATCGATCAGCGCCAGACCGACAAGGCCGAGCAGGTGCTGAAAGTGGTGGTGCCGGTGCTGCCGCGCATCAGCAACCACACCGATTTCGACCCGCTGCGCCTGCATCCGCAAGTCGACCTGCAATTCATCGGCCCTGGCCAGGCGATCCCTCCGGCTGATCTGATCATCCTTCCCGGCTCGAAAAGCGTGCGCAGCGATCTTGCGTATCTGCGGGCCAACGGCTGGGACACGGCAATCTCCCGACACCTGCGTTACGGCGGCAAAGTGCTGGGGATCTGCGGTGGCCTGCAGATGCTCGGTGAACAGGTGCACGACCCGCTGGGCCTCGAAGGCGCGCCGGGTTCCAGTGCCGGTTTGGGGCTGCTGGCCTTTGACACGGTGCTCGAGCAGGAGAAGCAGCTGCGCAATGTGCGTGGGCGTCTGGCCCTGGAAAACGCTGAAGTCAGTGGCTATGAAATCCATGCCGGCGTGACCACCGGCGTTGCCCTGGAAAACGCCGCGGTGCAGCTCGATGACGGGCGTTGCGATGGCGCGCAGAGCCTTGATGGGCAGATTTTCGGCACTTACCTGCATGGCCTGTTCGAATCGCCTGCGGCCTGTGGCGCGCTGTTGCGTTGGGCCGGTTTGCGGGATGTGCAAGAGGTGGATTACCACGGGTTGCGCGAGCGGGATATCGAGCGGTTGGCGGACCTGGTGGAGCAGCATCTGGATACCGGGCTGTTGCGTGAACTGTGTGGAATCTAGGGTGAATTTGCCGGCCTCTTCGCGAGCAAGCCCGCTCCCACATGGGAACGCGATCAACTGTGGGAGAGGGCTTGCTCGCGAAGACGGCAGTGGCCTCACCGCAAAGCTGAAGGAATAAACCATGCTCCAACTGATCCTCGGCGGCGCCCGCTCCGGCAAGAGTCGCCTGGCCGAAAAGCTCGCCTGCGAAAGCGGCCTGGCCGTGACCTACATCGCCACCAGCCAACCTCTGGACGGCGAGATGAACGAGCGGGTCGCCCATCACCGCGCCCGACGCCCGGTCGAGTGGGGCTTGATCGAAGAGCCGGTCCAACTGGCCCGCGTCCTTCGGGAACGCGCCCGCGCCGACCACTGCCTGCTGGTCGATTGCCTGACCCTGTGGATGACCAACCTGCTGATGCTCGATGACAACGAGCGCCTCAGCGCCGAGCGTGACGCGCTGCTCGAATGCCTGGCTTCGCTGCCGGGCGAAATCATTTTTGTCAGCAACGAGACCGGAATGGGTGTCGTGCCGCTGGGCGAATTGACTCGCCGCTATGTCGATGAAGCCGGTTGGCTGCATCAAGCCCTCGCCGAGCGCTGTCAGCGAGTCGTCCTGACCGTTGCCGGCCTGCCCCTGACTCTGAAAGGAAATGCGTTATGACTCAATCCTGGTGGCTGAATCCGTGCCAATCGATCGACGCCCAGGCGTTGGAGCAGGCGCAGGCCCGGCAACAGCAACTGACCAAACCGGCCGGCTCCCTCGGTCAGCTGGAGTCGGTGGCGGTGCAACTGGCGGGTTTGCAGGGACAGATCAAGCCAACGCTGGAGCAGGTCTGGATAGCCATCTTTGCCGGCGACCACGGCGTAGTGGCCGAGGGCGTGTCGGCGTTTCCCCAGGAAGTCACTGGACAGATGCTGCATAACTTCGTCAACGGCGGTGCGGCGATCAGCGTTCTGGCGCGGCAGTTGAATGCCTCGCTGGAAGTGGTCGATCTGGGCACGGTCACGCCTTCGCTCAACCTGCCGGGCGTGCGTCATTTGAACGTCGGGCCGGGCACGGCGAATTTTGTCCAGGGCCCGGCGATGACCGTCGCCCAGGGCGAACTGGCGCTGGGCGGTGGGCGTGACAGCGTGCTGCGAGCGAAAGCCGCGGGCGCGCAATTGTTCATCGGGGGCGAGATGGGCATCGGCAACACCACCGCCGCCAGTGCCCTGGCCTGTGCCTTGCTCGATTGCCCTGTGGTGCACCTGACCGGACCGGGCACTGGCTTGAACGCAGCGGGCGTGAGCCACAAGGCGCAGGTGATCGAGCGTGCGCTGGCCTTGCATGGCGCTCAGCGTGGCGATGCCCTGCAAACCCTGTTCAATCTCGGTGGTTTCGAGATCGCCGCCTTGGTGGGCGCCTATCTGGCCTGTGCCCAGGAAGGCATCGCCGTGCTGGTGGATGGCTTCATCTGCAGCGTCGCGGCATTGGTTGCGGTGCGCCTGAATCCGCAATGCCGTCCGTGGCTGTTGTTCGGCCATCGTGGTGCCGAGCCCGGGCATCAACATGTATTGGAAACCCTGAACGCCGAGCCGCTGCTGGATCTCGGCCTGCGCTTGGGTGAGGGCAGCGGGGCGGCGCTGGCGGTGCCGCTGCTGCGTCTGGCGTGCGACCTGCACGGGCAGATGGCGACGTTCGCCGAAGCTGCGGTCGCGGACCGTCCGGCATGACCTTGCGTCTGGATCTGCTGCGTCACGGAGAGACCGACCTCGGCGGCGGCCTGCGCGGCAGCCTTGATGATGCGTTGACCGAAAAAGGCTGGCAGCAGATGCGGGCGGCGGTGATGGAGCGCGGTCCGTGGGATCGTCTGGTCAGCTCGCCGTTGCAGCGTTGTGCGCGGTTCGCGGAAGAACTCGCCGGGCAGCTGGATTTGCCGCTGGAGTTCGACCGGAATCTGCAAGAGCTGCACTTCGGCGCGTGGGAAGGGCAGAGCGCCGCGGCACTGATGGAGACCGATGCCGAAGCCCTGGGGCTTTTCTGGTCCGATCCCTATTCGTTTACCCCGCCCGAGGGCGAGCCGGTGGCTGATTTTGCCGCGCGAGTGCTGACGGCCGTGGCGCGGGTTCAGGCGGCGTATGCCGGCCAGCGCGTGCTGCTGATCAGCCATGGCGGCGTCATGCGCTTGTTGCTGGCGCAGGCGCGGGGGTTGCCCCGTGAGCAGTTGCTCAATGTCGAAGTGGGACACGGCGCGTTGATTTCGCTGGCGGTCGAGGCCGATAGCTCGCTCAGGGAAGTGCTCTGACCATGTTGCCGTTCTGGATCGCCTTGCAGTTTCTCAGCAGCCTGCCGATTCGCCTGCCCGGCATGCCGGCAGCGCAGGAGCTGGGGCGTTCGTTGCTGTTCTATCCGCTGGTGGGGCTGCTGTTCGGCGTCATTCTCTGGGCGCTCAATTGGGTGTTGCTGGGGACGCCGCTGTTCTTGCATGCCGCCTTGTTGCTGACGGTTTGGGTGCTGCTCAGCGGCGCGCTGCACCTGGATGGCCTGGCCGACAGCGCCGACGCCTGGCTCGGCGGCTTCGGTGACCGCGAACGCACGCTGACCATCATGAAAGACCCGCGCAGCGGGCCGATCGCGGTGGTCACGCTGGTGCTGGTGTTGTTACTGAAGTTTTGCGCGCTGTTAGCGTTGATCGAGCACCACAACGCTTTGGTCCTGATCATTGTTCCGCTGCTGGGGCGCAGTGCGTTGCTGGGGTTGTTCCTGACGACGCCCTATGTGCGTCCCGGTGGTCTGGGGCAGGCGCTGGCCGACCATCTGCCGCGTCTGGCGGGCAAGCAGGTGCTGGCGGTGAGTGCGCTGGCCTGTGTGCTGATTGCGGGGCTCGGTGGTGTAGTGGCGGTAGTGTCGGCGGTTCTGGTGTTTGTCTGGCTCAGGCATCTGATGCTTCGGCGATTGGGCGGCACCACCGGCGACACGGCGGGCGCGCTTCTGGAATTGCTTGAAGTCATGGTCCTGGTGGGCATTGCCCTGACCCTGTAGGAGCGAGCTTGCTCGTGATGCACTCAAGACCGCTGCGGGGGCATCAGGCGCCCAGCGTCATCGTTGGCGACCATCGCGAGCAAGCTCGCTCCTGCAGGGTTTGCGTGTAACATAAATTTGCAATCCTTCAATCACGGGTATATACACGCACCATGCTCGAATCCCAATGTTTATGCATCAACCTGCGTCGCGCCGCCCGTGGCGTCAGCAGGCATTACGATGGCGCTCTCGATGGCTTCGGGATCAACGTCGCGCAGTATTCTTTGCTGTGCAATCTGCAGCGCCTGGATCAGCCGAGCATTTCCACCCTGGCCGAGGCCATGGGTCTGGATCGCAGCACCCTGGGGCGCAATCTGCGGGTGCTGGAGGGCGAGGGGCTGGTGCAAATGGTGGAAGGCGAGGACATGCGCAACCGCATCGTCCAGCTGACCGACGCCGGGGCCGCACGCCTCAAGGCCGCTCTGCCAGCCTGGGAAGCGGCACAACAGCGACTGGCGGAGCGCCTTGGCGCGGAAAAACGCGAGCTGTTACTTAAGTTGCTGGACGAACTGGCATGAGGCCGGTTCGTTCGATATCAAGCGGGTATATACCCGTGATCGGAGAACAACAATGACATCGATGTGGCGTACATGCGGTTGGGTCCTGCTGGGGAGTGCGCTGATCCTGGCGCTGTCCCTGGGGGTCAGACATGGTTTCGGCCTGTTCCTGGCGCCGATGAGTGCCGAGTTCGGCTGGGGCCGTGAGGTCTTCGCCTTTGCCATCGCCCTGCAAAACCTGATCTGGGGCCTGGCGCAACCCTTCACCGGCGCGCTGGCCGACCGTTTCGGCGCGGCGAAAGTGGTGCTCATCGGTGGCGTGCTGTACGCCCTGGGCCTGATTTTCATGGGCATGTCCGATTCGGCGGTGACCCTGTCCCTGAGTGCCGGTCTGCTGATCGGTATCGGCCTGTCGGGCACCTCGTTCTCGGTGATCCTTGGCGTGGTGGGGCGCGCCGTGCCGCCGGAGAAACGCAGCATGGGCATGGGCATCGCCAGTGCCGCAGGTTCCTTCGGCCAGTTCGCCATGTTGCCCGGCACGCTGGGTTTGATCGGCTGGCTCGGCTGGTCTGCCGCGCTGCTGGCGCTGGGCCTGCTGGTGGCGCTGATCGTGCCGCTGGTGAGCATGCTCAAGGACAAACCACTGCCGGCGATGGGGCATGAGCAAACGTTGTCCGAAGCCTTGCGCGAGGCCTGCTCCCATTCGGGGTTCTGGCTGTTGGCGTTCGGCTTTTTCGTCTGCGGTTTCCAGGTGGTGTTCATCGGTGTGCACCTGCCGTCGTACCTGGTGGATCAACACCTGCCGGCCAGCGTCGGTACAACCGTGCTGGCCCTGATCGGCCTGTTCAACATCTTCGGCACCTACACCGCGGGCTGGCTGGGCGGGCGCATGTCCAAGCCCAAGTTGCTCACCGGCCTGTATCTGCTGCGGGCAGTGGTGATCGCCCTGTTCCTGTGGGCGCCGGTGACGACGACCAGCGCCTACCTGTTCGGCATGGCCATGGGCTTCCTGTGGCTGTCGACGGTGCCCCTGACCAATGGCACCGTCGCGACCTTGTTCGGTGTACGAAATCTGTCCATGCTCGGGGGCATCGTGTTCCTGTTCCATCAGCTCGGCTCGTTCCTCGGCGGCTGGTTGGGCGGGGTGGTGTACGACCACACCGGGAGTTATGACTTGATCTGGCAGGTAGCAATTCTCTTGAGCCTGATGGCCGCCGCCCTGAACTGGCCGGTGCGCGAGCGCCCGGTGGCGCGCCTGCAATCGCAGATGAGCGCGACATGAACCGACTCTGGCCACGTATCACCGTCCTGGCGATCTGCGCCCTGCTGCTGGCCCTGGCGTGGTGGGGCTGGCATCAGGGCGGGCTGGCGTTGATGCAGTTGGGCATGAGTATTTGCCAGTGAAGCGTGGGGACGAGTAACGTCGTCCCTGACGATTCCTTACAAGGAAGCACCGATATGCAGATGCGCTGGTTGGCTGTTCCCGCGTTACTGGTGGCGTTTACCGGACTGGCTCAGGCGCAAGAGTGCCCGGCATTGCTTCAGGGCTCCTTGCCCAAGTTGCGCGCCAATGAATCCATCGACTTGTGCCAGCGCTTTGCCGGCAAGCCGCTGGTGGTGGTCAATACCGCCAGCTTCTGTGGTTTTGCACCGCAGTTCAAAAGCCTCGAGGCGTTGAATCAACGCTTCAAAGGGGAGGGGTTGGAGGTGATTGGTGTGCCGTCCAACGACTTCAAGCAGGAGTCCAAGGACGGTGCCGAGACGGCCAAGGTCTGCTACGTGAACTACGGAGTGACCTTCACCATGACCGATCCGCAGAAAGTCCGCGGCAGCGATGCGACGCACCTGTTCAAGGTGCTGGCCGAGCAGAGCAGCGCGCCGAAGTGGAATTTCTACAAGTACGTGGTGGATCGGCAGGGCAAGGTGATCGCCAATTTCTCCAGCCTGACCAAGCCGGATGATCCGCAGTTCATTGCGGCTGTGGAGAAAGCCCTGGCCTCCAAGCCATAACCCTGACCCTGTAGGAGCGAGCTTGCTCGCGATGGACTGCAGAACACCGAGGGGTATCAGGTTGCCAGCGTTATCGTTGACGTCCATCGCGAGTGAACTCGCTCCTGCAGGAAATGAAAAAGCCCCGGCTCTTTGGTGAGCCGGGGCTTTTTTGATTCAACTGGCGAGCGCTTCACGCTCGCCCGGTTCATCAGAAGCGGTAGGTCGCACCGATACCGAAACCGTTCGCCCAGTTTTCATACTTGGCGCTGTAGGCCTGACGGCCATTGTTGTTGTTCACGTGAACGTCCTCTTCCTTCAGGTAGGAGTACGCCACGTCGATGGTCAGGTCGTCGGTCGGGCTCCAGCCGGCACCCAGGCTGAACACGGTGCGGTCGCCAGTCGGGATACGTGGGGAGCGGTTCTGGTTGTTGGCCGGCGACTGGTCGACGGACAGACCGGTACGCAGTACCCACTGCTTGTTCAGCTGGTAGGAAGCACCGATGGCGTGCGCCCAGGTGTCGTGCCAGTTCTGCTCTTCGGTGATGGTGCCGAAGCCACGGGCGGCCAGGGCTGCCGGTACGCCTTCGTTCTCGACGGAAATCTCTTTCAGGCGGCTCCAGCGAGTCCAGGTGCTGCCTGCGTACAGGGTCCACTGGTCGTTCAGCTGGTGAGTCACGGAGAAGTCGACCGACTCAGGCGTGGTGATGTCCAGGGAAGCGTCGAACTTCTGGCTCGGATTCTGACCCAGTGCGGCGAGCAGGCCGTAGTTGACCTTGGTATCACCCTCGAGCTTGTACTTCACTTTCGAGTGATAGGTCAGGCCGAGGCGAGTGCTTTCCAGCGCCTGGATCATGATGCCGATGTTGTAACCGACAGCGGTGTCGTCACCCTTGATCTTGACGTTGCCGTCCGGCGCCAGCGGGTTCAGCGACAGGTTCGATTCCAGTTTGCCGTCGATACGGTTGATGGTCGGACCGAAGCCGATCGACACCTTGTCGTTGAACGCGTAGCTGACGGTTGGCTGCAGGGTCACGACCTGCACTTCGCTCTTGCTGCCGAAGTAACGGCCGGCAAAGCCGTTCTCGTAGTCGGTCACCAGGCCGAACGGTGCGTACACACCGAAGCCGAATGCCCATTGATCATCGATTGGCTTGACGTAGTAGCCCATCGGCACGCCCATGAACGGAACCATGTCACCTTTGTTGGTGCCGCCGTTCGGACGGGAGCTGGCATCGCTGATGTCAGTGTGTGCGTCGATGAATGCAGCGCCGCCAGTCACTTGTTCGCGTTTCAGGCGAGCCATGCCGGCAGGGTTGCCAAATACGGTGGATGCATCGTCGGCAGAAGAGGAGCGCCCCGCAAAGCCGGTCCCCATACCGCTGATGCTTTGTTCGTTGAGGGCGAAGCCGCTTGCGAAAATCTGAGCAGAGGCCATGGCGACAGCCAGGCTAATGGTGGTTTTGAGCATTACTTTTTTCATTATTAGAACTCCTGGTGATCACCGGGGCGAAAATTACCAACATTTTCGTCCCGGCGCTATAGGCCGAATCGCTTGATTTAGAGCGGTTTTGTAGGACAATCCGACCAGATTCGACGCCCGATATGCGATCTTTGGATCCAGATCCGATCAGCAGGCTACCTGATTCAACGGTGAAACACAGGCCTGCCATGCGTCGGTAAAGTCTTTGAGGCGTCCTTGGGGCTGGAAGGTCTGGCGCCAGATGCGAGCCATTCCCAACAGATCATCGGCTTCGGGGAGAGGAGTTTTCTGTTCTTCGACCAGCAGCCAGGCGATGGCTGTGGCGTAACGCAGGTTGACGGTCAATTCCAGGTGCGGGCCAGTGAGGAAGGCGTGTTGGCTGGCCAGGCCACGGACCAGGCTGGCGCGCTCGGGATCGAGCGCCAGGTAATGGTCCCAGAGTGCTTGATGGCGCAGTTCGGCGATGCGGTACAGGCCGTGTCCACGGCGGTCGTGCAACGCTGAACCCAGGGCCGACTGGCTGGCGGCGATCCCCAACAGCAGGGATTCGGCGGTTGCGCTATGGCGTCCGAGGTAGATCAAGGTCGGACGGATCACATAGCGGCACAGTTCGCTGGCAGCGATACCCATAAAACCCTCGAAACAGGAATTGGTCGGCGAGGCCTGAACGGGGGAGCTTAGCAGCAGTGGATCGACTCAGGCTCGCCGCAAGCGGCTCAGGCCGCTTGAGTTGAAGTGTAGTGTCATATTCAGTGCGTAAAGGCCTGTTTTTAAAATATTTCCAGCTTCCAGTTATAACCGTTATATCCCTTGGTGCTTAACCCCGGACGGCAAAACGGGAAATCCCAGGCAACAAAAAGCCCCGCTTTTGGGGCGGGGCCTTGATGTTTCAGCCTTGCTGGCGATTCAGGCGACCAGGGCCTGACGGGTACGCTCGATCACGGCCTGCAGCGGTTCGGCGCTGGAGTATTGATCGGGGTACAGGCGTTCGCTGTGACGGGCGATGCCGTGTTCGTTCACCAGGGTGAAGCTGAAACAGCCTTTGCGAGCGGCCATGATCAGGCAGTTCATCGGTGCAAAAGCGTTGGTCAGGGTGCGGATGGCATCCTCGGTATGGATTTGAGCAGACATAGTCATGGTGTTCCTACAAGCGACACGGATAAGAGCCGTGCAAAATAAAAACGTTCCAGTAACGTCGGCCACCATTGGTCGAACGAAGAACCCGACTGGAACAAAGCAGCCAGTTTGAAGCGCTATGAATTGGCGCGCTTGGGCTGGCAGGTAGGTACTTAGGAGGGCAGGCAACACATCGAGGGCAAAGGTTCTGGGCCCGGGGTGAAGATCCTGATCAATTTGCAGGTTGGTTCGGTCAGAGTAAGCAGGCTGGCAACACCCTTTGCATTCGATTCAAAGGCTGCACTTGCGAAGATTTACCTGGAAACCATCGAGGTGGTCGATCCCGCTTTTTCGGTGCAAGGCTTCCTGTGAAGAAGGCTTACCGGGGGGATTTGTTCGACCGGAATTGATTTTCAGCTTGGTACTAACGGCGCGCATACTACCGGTTTGTATTGGGGAAGGGAAGTGTGCTAGCCAAAAAAGCTGACCCTTGGATTTGTTTTGCGCCGTGGGACGAATCGAGGGGCACAGCCAGCACGCCCTCAAATGGCTCACTATCCGACCGGCGGTATCGCTGATTCAAGCATTCGCAGCGGCCTGGAACGCGGGTTTGCCCGGGGTTATCCCCAGGAAAAATCCGAAAATGCGTTGAAAAAGTGCAGCGATATAACCGTCGCGAAGGTACTTGTGCACATTATTTGCGCGGTCTGTCACACCTCTGTCATCCAGCCTTCAAGCGCGGTGGGTGCCTGTAACCAAAATTTAAGTCAATGAAAAATAGCGCTTTTTTTAACTGGTGAAAAAATCGTCAGTTTGAGCGCAGGCCCCATTCCACAGGGCTTTGCGGGACTTCAGGGGCGGTTGTCCACTGAGTTATCCACAGCTTCTGTGGATTGTCCCGAGCGCTTGCTCTAGCACGGGCGTGCCGGGAATTTTTCACCTTTACCTGTAAGAAAAAAAGAGTAGAGTGGCGCGCCCTGCGATTTGCTCACAGTGCTTTATGAAGTTTCGTACATCTTCTGCATCCACCCCCTCAAAAAGTTCCCCTGTCGCCCCCACCAAACGCTTTTCGATGCGCGTCGCGGAGTGGCTGTTGGACAGCCCGCGCCTGGGGGAAAACACCAGCGTCAAACACATTGCCGGTCGATTGCTCAAGCAACCGGCCCGTGAAGGCGTGGTGGCGGCACAAAGCCGCCTCGGCCAGTTGATGTGCCGCGAGTGCGGCAACGCCCGGGACCGCCGGATCGGCCAGGACCTGCTGCGCCAGGCCGCGCGGGCAGGGGACCAGCGTGCACAACAGGAACTGGGCCGGATCGAAGACTGAGCAGTGCAAGGCTGAGCTGTCAAAGAACCAGCGCCTTGGTTAACCTTCAGGCTTTATTTCAATTGCAGGAATGGCTATGGCTATGGACTTGACCAGCGTATTGCTCGGTCTGGCGGGCGCGGCGCTGCCGTTACTGATGCTGGCCTGGCAACTTCAGCGCAAGACCGGCACGGCGCAGGCCGAGGTGGCGCTGCTGGAGGAGCGGCTGGCCATGGCGCAAATGGCGCAGGATGGCCTGAACGCACAGCTCGAAGCCGGCCGCGACGAAATCGCCGATCTGGGTCAGGCCAACGCCGCCAAGCAGGCGGATCTTGCCGCCATGCGCCGCGAAGTCGAGTTGCTGCAGATCGAGCGCGACGACGCCCGCGATGCCTCCCACGCCTGGAACATCGAACGGGCCGGCAAAGACGCCGAATTGCGCCGCCTGGACGCCCAGGCCGCTTCGCTCAAGGCGGAACTGCGCGAACAGCAGGACAGCCATCAGCAACGCCTCAACGACCTGCAGGGCTCGCGCGACGAGTTGCGGGCGCAGTTTGCCGAGCTGGCGGGGAAAATCTTCGACGAGCGCGAGCAGCGTTTTGCCGAAACCAGCCAGCAGCGCCTGGGGCAATTGCTCGATCCGTTGAAGGAACGCATCCAGTCTTTCGAAAAGCGCGTCGAGGAAAGTTATCAGGCCGAAGCCCGGGAGCGTTTCTCGCTGGCCAAGGAGCTGGAGCGCCTGCAGCAGCTCAACCTGCGCCTGAGTGATGAAGCCACCAACCTGACCCGTGCGCTCAAGGGCCAGAAGACCCAGGGCAACTGGGGCGAACTGATTCTGGAGCGGGTGCTTGAGCATGCCGGCCTGGAAAAGGGCCGCGAGTATCAGACCCAGGTCAACCTCAAGGGCCCGGATGGCGAGCGCTTCCAGCCGGACGTGATCATTTACCTGCCCGGCGACAAGCAGGTGGTGGTCGATTCCAAGGTCAGTCTCACGGCCTATCAGCAGTACGTGGCGGCCGACGACGAAGGCATCCGCCAGATCGCCATCAAGCAGCACGTGCTGTCCCTGCGCAGCCACGTCAAAGGTTTGGCCGGCAAGGATTACAAGCGACTCGACGGTTTGCACAGCCTGGATTTCGTCCTGCTGTTCGTGCCGATCGAAGCGGCATTTTCCGCCGCGTTGCAGGCCGAGCCGACGCTGTTCCAGGAGGCCTTCGACCGCAACATTGTGATCGTCAGCCCGACCACCTTGCTGGCGACCCTGCGGGTGATCGACAGCCTGTGGAAGCAGGAGCGACAAAGCCAGAACGCCCGGGAAATCGCCGAGCGCGCCGGGTGGCTGTACGACAAGTTCGTGTTGTTCATTCAGGATCTGGACGAAGTCGGCAATCGCCTGCAGCAGCTGGATAAAGCCTACAGCGCGGCGCGCAACAAGCTGACAGAAGGGCGGGGCAATCTGGTCAGTCGCAGCGAGCAGCTCAAGTTGCTGGGGGCGCGAGCGAGCAAGAGTTTGCCGGCGGATTTGCTGGAGCGGGCGATGACCGACGTCGACGGGCTGGTCGAGTTACCGGAGTAACACGTGCCTCTGTAGGAGGTCGGTTACAGGGGTAAATGCCGACTCAACAACGCCCGCAACGCCGCCGGCCGCACCGGCTTGGCCAGGTAATCCAGCCCCGCCGCATGCACTTGGGCCATCGTCTCCGGCCGGCCATCGGCGCTGATCACCACCCCCGGCACCGGCTCGCCCAATCGGGTACGCAACCAGGCCATCAAATCCGTGCCGGTTTCGCCATCGTCCAGGTGGTAATCCACCAGCGCCAATTGCGGCCGCAGCCCATCGCCGAGCAGCGCTGCGCACTCGTCGCGATTGCGCGCGGTCCAGACCTGGCAACCCCAGCGCGTCAGCAGGCTGTTCATGCCGATCAGGATGCTGTCCTCGTTATCGATGCACAGCACCTGCGCACCGCCGAGCAATTTGCCATTGAGTTCGGCCATCTTGACCGGCGACGCAGCGGTGGCCTTGGCCAACGGCACACGAATACTGAACACGCTGCCACGCCCCGGCCATGAGCGCACACGCAAGGTATGCCCCAACACGCGGCACAGGCCATCGGCAATCGCCAGGCCCAGACCCAGGCCTTTTTCGGCGCGGGTCTGATGGCTGTCCAGGCGCTTGAACTCTTCGAAAATCACCTGCTGCTTGTCTTCCGGAATCCCCGGCCCACGGTCCCAAACCTCGAGTGAAAGCTCGCCCTGATGGCGGCGAACGCCCAGCAGCACCGGGCCTTTTGCGTAGCGGAAGGCATTGGTCAGGAAGTTCTGCAGGATCCGCCGCAACAGTTTGATATCGCTTTCGATGCGCAGCGCGCTGCCCCGGACGCGGAACTCCAGGCCCTGATCCCCCGCCAGGGCCTTGAACTCGGCACCGAGGGTGTCGAACAGCTCGTTGAGCGCAAAGGGCTTGATGTCGGGATTGATCTTGCCGTTCTCCAGGCGGGAAATATCCAGCAGGTCGCTGATCAGGTCTTCGGCCGAACGCAGCGAACTGTCCAGATGCTGCACCAGTTTTTGCGCCTCGCCGGACAGGCCGTCTTCCTGATGATTGAGCGCTGCGGAGAACAGCCGTGCGGCGTTCAGAGGCTGCATCAGGTCATGGCTGACCGCCGCCAGGAAGCGGGTTTTCGACTGGTTGGCCGCCTCGGCGTTGCCCTTGGCTTCGGTCAGCGCAACGTTGAGCTGCGACAGTTCACGGGTTCGTTCGGCCACGCGCTGTTCGAGGCTTTCATTGGCTTCAGTCAGCGCCTGCTCGGCTTCGCGGAACGGGGTGATGTCGGTGAAGCTCATGACGAAACCGCCGCCGGGCATCGGGTTGCCGATCAGCTCGATCACCCGGCCATTGGGGAACAGTCGCTCGGAAGTATGCGCGCGGCCCTGACGCATCCAGTGCAGGCGGCGGGCGACGTGGACTTCCGCTTCACCGGGGCCGCACAGGCCGCGCTCGGCGTTGTGGCGAATGATGTCGGCAATCGGCCGACCGACGCTGATCAAACCGTCCGGATAGTTGAACAGCTCCAGGTAACGACGGTTCCAGGCCACCAGTTTCAGCGATTGGTCGACCACGCTGATGCCCTGGCTGATGTTCTCGATCGCGCCTTGCAGCAGCGCACGGTTGAATTGCAGGACTTCCGAGGCTTCGTCGGCGATGCGCACCACGTCTTCGAGCTGCATCTCCCGGCCTTCGATGGCGGCTTTTACCACCGCGCGGGTCGACGAAGCGCCGAGCACACCGGCCAGCAAGCGCTCGGTATGGGCGATCCACTCGCTGTCGGCGTTCTGGTTCGGGTTGAAGCCTTTGCCCTGGCGGTAGGCAAAGCGGATGAAGCTTTGACGCGCACGCTCCTCACCCACGAAGCGGGCCGCCAGTTGCAGCAAGTCATCGATCTGCACCGCCAGCATCGAGCGCGCGCTGGGCCGTGCGCTGATTTCCTGGCCGATGAAACGACCGGCCTGCCAGTGTTCCGAAACCCGGGTCCGCGACAGCACCGAGACCCAGGCGAACAGCGTGAAGTTACCGGCCAGGGACAACACCACGCCCTGGGTCAGCGGGGTGATCGGCAGGTTCAGCGGGTTGCTGTGCAGCCAGGCAAGACCCGGGAAATTGCTCAGGGGCAAGCCGAGGCTGTGGGCGGCAATCGGCAGGATCAGGGTGTAGAACCAGAGGAAGGTCCCGGCGGCGAGGCCGGCGAACACACCGCGACGGTTGGCCTGTTTCCAGTACAACGCGCCGAGCATGGCCGGTGCCAGTTGGGTCACGGCGGCGAAGGCGATCTGGCCGATGGTCGCCAGGCTCGCGGTCGAGCCCAGCAGGCGGTAGCTGACGTAGGCCAGCAGCAGAATCACCACGATGGTCACGCGGCGCACCGACAGCATCCACTGGCGGAACACTTCGAACGGACGCTCGGCGTTGTTGCGGCGCAGTAGCCATGGCAACAGCATGTCGTTGGAGACCATGGTCGACAGCGCGACGCTGGCCACGATCACCATGCCGGTGGCCGCCGAGGCGCCACCGATAAAGGCCAGCAGTGCCAGAGCCGGGTGGGCCTGGGCCAGTGGCAGGCTGATGACGAAGGAGTCCGGCAATACCGAGCTTGGCAGCAGCATCTGCCCGGCCAGGGCGATCGGTACGACGAACAGGGCGGCGAGGGCGAGATAGGCGGGGAATACCCATTTGGCCAGGCGCAGATCCTGGGGCTCGATGTTTTCCACCACCGTCACATGGAATTGTCGCGGCAGGCAGATGATCGCCATCATCGCCACCCCTGTCTGCACCACCATGGACGGCCAGTTCACGGTTTCCTTCCAGTATTGCTCCAGCCGCGGGGCGAGCATGGCCTGGTCGAACAGGTCGTCGAAACCGTCATACAGGCCGTAGGTCACGTAGGCGCCGACGGCCAGGAACGCAAACAGCTTCACCAGGGATTCGAAGGCAATCGCCAGCACCATGCCGCGGTGGTGTTCGGTGGCGTCGAGGTTGCGTGTACCGAAGACGATGGTGAACAACGCCAGAATCAGTGACACCACCAGGGCGGTGTCCTGGGCGCGAACCCCCATGGCGTCGGCGCCGGCACCGATCAGCAGGTTCACCCCCAGCACAATGCCTTTGAGCTGCAGGGCGATGTAGGGCAGCACGCCCACCAGGCAGATCAGCGCTACTACCACCGCCAGCGATTGGGATTTGCCGTAGCGCGCGGCGATGAAGTCGGCGATGGAGGTGATGTTCTCCTGCTTGCTGATCATCACCATTTTTTGCAGGACCCAGGGCGCGCCTATCAGCAGCAGGATCGGCCCCAGGTAGATCGGCAGGAACGACCACAGCTGTTCGGCCGCCTGGCCCACCGCGCCGAAGAAGGTCCAGCTGGTGCAGTACACCGCCAGCGACAGGCTGTACACCCAGGCGCGCACCCGTGGTGGCAACGGCGCGCTGCGACGGTCACCGTAAAAGGCGATGGCGAACATGATGGCCATATAGGCCAGGGCGACGGCGGCAATCAACCCGCTGGACAGCGACATGGGAACTCCGGATAACCAAAGGCACCCGGGCCTCCCGCCCGGACAAGCACAGTCTCGCACGATGGCAGGGGTTAGTCAGTGTCGACCAAGGTCGTGGCGTGGCGGGGTGTCGCAGGGGAAGTCAGGGGGATTTGTGGTGCCTGGGCCGGCCTCTTCGCGGGCAAGCCCGCTCCCACAGTTGACCGAGTGGTGTCAGAAAAACCGGTCCAATGTGGGAGCGGGCTTGCTCGCGAATGGCGGCCTCACTGATTCAACGCAATCTCGATCAACCGATGCAGCTCTTCCACCTCCAGCGGCGCCTCGGCAAACAGAATGCGAAACACGATCGGCGCGGCGATCAGGTTGATCAGTCGGTCCACGCCCGGGTTGGGTTGGTCGGGATAGCGATTGAGGATGGCCTGCAATTGCCCGCCGATGATCGTCGCGCAATAGGCCGGCTTGAGGCTCGCCTGCACGTCGCGCAGCATGCAGCGACCGGGCTCGGAGTTCATCTCGTCCAGATACTGTTCGGCCCAGGCCCGCAGGTCGCCCGGCAGGCTGCCGGTGTTGGCCGATTCGGTTTCCGGTTGCAGGCGCGCCATGGCGACGTCCGCCAGCAGCGCCGCCAGATCGCCCCAGCGCCGGTAGATGGTCGAAGGCGTGACCCCCGCACGCGCGGCGATCTGCGGCACGGTCACGCTGGCGCGGTCCTGCTCTTCGAGCAGTTCGCGCACGGCGGTATGAATCGATTCCTGTACCCGGGCGCTGCGCCCGCCGGGGCGTAATGTGGGAGCGGTCATTGCGTGTTTCCTGTGTGGCGCCGCAGACGACTGCGGTCCTGAAAAACCATGGATCGGACCTTAACACAAAGAATTTGCTTTAAGAGCAAATCGGTAGCACACTCCGCAAAAGCAAAAAATTAGCTTTTGCGGAGCATTTCCCATGTCCAGTACCCCTTCAAATCGTGCCAGCCTGTGGTTCCTGGCGATCACGCTGCTGAGTTTTCTCGCAGCCTCCACGGCGCCGACGCCCTTGTATCACCTGTATCAGGAGCAGCTGCATTTCTCGGCGGCCATCCTGACGCTGATCTTCGGTGTCTACGCCATCAGCCTGTTGGTGGCGCTGCTGACGGTCGGTTCGCTGTCCGATCACCTGGGCCGCAAGCCGGTGATTTTCACAGCGGTGCTGCTCAACATCGTGGCCATGCTGCTGTTCATCTATGCCGACAGCGTCGCCTGGCTGATCAGCGCCAGGGTGCTGCAAGGTTTCGCCACCGGCATGGCCACCGCGGTATTGAGCGCGACGCTGCTCGATACCGACCGCCAGCAAGGGCCGCTGATCAATAGCGTGGCACCTTTGATGGGCATGGCAATTGGTGGCCTGGGTTGCGGATTGCTGGCCGAATTCGCGCCAGCGCCCTTGCACCTGACCTACTGGCTGCTGCTGGTGCTGTTCGGGCTGCAGGCGGTTTACGTCTGGCGCCTGCCGGAAAGCGTCTCGCCACAGCCCGGCGCATGGGCGTCGCTGCGACCGACCCTGCATGTGCCGGTGCAGGCGCGAGCCACCTTGTGGCGCCTGCTGGCGCTCAACACCGCGACCTGGGCGCTGGGTGGCTTCTTCGCCTCCCTGGCGCCATCGCTGGTGCGCGCGGCCACCGGATCGACGTCGAACCTGATCGGCGGCGCGACCGTGGCGACCTTGACCATGACCGGCGCCCTGATGATTTTCACCCTGCGCAATCGCCCGGCCAGCCTGGGGCTGCGCATCGGCGCGAGTTCGCTGCCCGTGGGCATCTCGCTGATCCTGATCGGCGTCCACAGCGCCAGCCTCGCACTGTTCTTCATCGGCACCCTCATCGCCGGCTGCGGCTTTGGCGCCGGTTTCCTCGGCACGGTGCGCACCCTGGTTCCACTGGCGCTGCCCCATGAGCGCGCGGGGCTGATGTCGGCGTACTACGTGCTCAGCTACCTGGCGTTCTGCCTGCCTTCGTTGCTGGCCGGCAACCTGGCGCGCACCTTGGGTCTGGTGGCGACCACCGATGGTTATGCCGGGGTGTTGATCGTGCTGTCGCTGGGGGCGTTGCTGGCGATGATGCGTCAGCGTGCCGCCAATATTTGCAGCAGTGCCGGTTGACCCTGTAAATGCAGGTCGGATTCAGCTAAATCTGTTTTATCTGCAAAACCGATAACTTATAGAGAAATTACCCGTTATATCGATATTCGATTCGGATCTATGATGGGCTCCACCTCACCAGAGGACAGGAGCCCACCATGACATGCACCAACACCGCCAAACCCGGCATCAAGCCGCTCACCCACCTGCAACACCCGCGGGAAGTGATTCGCCAGTTCACGCCCAACTGGTTCGCCGCCACCATGGGCACCGGGGTGCTGGCCCTGGCCCTGGCCCAATTGCCGGTAGCCAGTCCCGTACTACACGCCATCGCCGAAGGCCTCTGGCAGTTCAACATCGGCTTGTTCCTGTTGTTCACCGCGCTGTACACCGCGCGCTGGGTGCTGTTTTTCGATGAGGCACGGCGAATTTTCGGGCATTCCACGGTTTCGATGTTTTTCGGCACCATTCCCATGGGCCTGGCCACCATCATCAACGGTTTTCTGGTGTTCGGCCTGCCGCGCTGGGGCGAGGGTGTGATTTCCCTGGCTGAAACCTTGTGGTGGCTGGATGTGGCGTTGTCCCTGGCGTGCGGGGTGTTGATTCCCTTCATGATGTTCACCCGCCAGGAGCACAGCATCGACCAGATGACCGCCGTGTGGCTGTTGCCGGTGGTGGCGGCGGAAGTGGCGGCCGCCAGCGGTGGCCTGCTGGCGCCGCACCTGGCCGATGCCCACGGGCAACTGGTGATGCTGGTGACCAGCTATGTGCTCTGGGCGTTTTCCCTGCCGGTGGCGTTCAGCATTCTGACGATTCTGCTGCTGCGCATGGCCCTGCATAAACTGCCCCACGAAAACATGGCCGCTTCGAGCTGGCTGGCCTTGGGGCCGATCGGTACCGGTGCGCTGGGGATGTTGCTGCTGGGCGCTGACGCGCCGGCGATCTTCGCCGCCAATGGCTTGCCGGGCGTGGGTGAAATCGCCGCCGGAACGGGGCTGGTCGCCGGCATCACGCTGTGGGGCTTGGGCTTGTGGTGGATGCTGATGGCCGTGCTGATCACCCTGAAATACCTGCGCGCCGGCATTCCGTTCAACCTCGGCTGGTGGGGTTTCACCTTCCCCCTGGGCGTCTATTCGCTGGCAACGCTGAAACTGGCCAGCACCCTGCACCTGACGTTTTTCAGTGTCTTCGGTTGTGTGCTGGTGACCCTGCTGGCGGTGATGTGGCTGATCGTCGGCAAGCGCACGCTGCAAGGCGCATGGCGCGGTGAGCTGTTCGTCTCGCCGTGCATTGCAGGATTGAAGAAATAAAATCGTCGAAGATTGGGTAATGTGTGGCCCTGAGTCAGCGTGAAGCGTTCCAATCAACGTATTCACGCTGCTCTCTATACTTCGCCACCTGCTACCTCAATCAGGGACACATGGACGATGAGTCACCCCTCGCAATTCAACCTGCTGCGCACACGGCGCTTTCTGCCGTTCTTCGTGACCCAGTCACTGGGTGCCTTCAACGACAACATTTTCAAGCAGTCGCTGATCCTGGCCATTCTGTACAAGCTGGCGATCGAGGGTGACCGCTCGATCTGGGTCAACCTGTGCGCGCTGCTGTTCATCCTGCCGTTCTTCCTGTTTTCGGCGCTGGCCGGGCAGTTCGGGGAAAAGTTCGCCAAGGATGCGCTGATCCGTCTGATCAAGCTCGGCGAAATCGCCATCATGGCGGTGGGCGCGGTGGGGTTCATGTTCGATCACCTGTCGCTGATGCTGCTGGCGCTGTTCGCCATGGGTACCCACTCGGCGCTGTTCGGCCCGGTGAAGTATTCGATCCTGCCCCAGGCACTGCATGAAGACGAACTGGTCGGCGGCAACGGCCTGGTGGAAATGGGCACCTTCCTGGCGATCCTCGCGGGGACCATCGGCGCCGGGATCATGATGTCCTCCACTCATTACGCGCCGGTAGTTTCCACGGCGATCATCGGCATCGCCGTTCTCGGCTACCTGGCCAGTCGCGGCATTCCACGGGCGGCGGCCGCGACGCCGCAACTGCGCCTGAACTGGAACATTTTCAGTGAGTCCTGGGCGACGCTGAAGCTGGGCCTCGGGCAAACGCCGGCGGTATCGCGCTCGATCGTCGGCAACTCCTGGTTCTGGTTTGTCGGGGCGATTTACCTGACGCAGATCCCGGCCTATGCCAAGGAGTGGATGCACGGTGACGAAACGGTCGTAACTCTGATTCTCACGGTGTTCTCGGTGGGCATCGCCGTGGGTTCGATGCTCTGCGAAAGGCTGTCCGGGCGCAAAGTCGAAATCGGCCTGGTGCCGTTCGGCTCGTTCGGCCTGACGGTGTTCGGCCTGCTGTTGTGGTGGCACTCCGGCGCAATTCCCGAGAGTGCGGCCGGGCACGGCTGGATCGAGATTCTCGGTTTCGGCCACGCCTGGCTGGTGCTGCTCGACATCCTCGGCCTGGGCGTGTTCGGTGGTTTCTATATCGTGCCGCTGTACGCGTTGATCCAGTCGCGCACCGCCGAGGACGAGCGGGCGCGGGTGATCGCCGCCAACAACATTCTCAACGCGCTGTTCATGGTGGTCTCGGCGATTGTCTCGATCATCCTGCTGAGCATGGCCAAGCTGTCGATTCCGCAGTTGTTCCTGGTGGTGTCTTTGCTGAATATCGGCGTCAACGCCTACATCTTCAAAATCGTCCCCGAGTTCACCATGCGTTTCATGATCTGGCTGCTCAGCCATTCCATGTATCGCGTGGAACACCGCAACCTGCAGCTGATCCCGGATGACGGCGCGGCGTTGCTGGTGTGCAACCACGTGTCGTTCGTCGATGCCCTGCTGATCAGCGGCGCGGTGCGCAGGCCGATTCGCTTTGTCATGTACTACAAGATCTACAACCTGCCGGTGCTGAACTTTGTTTTCCGCACGGCGGGGGCGATTCCGATTGCCGGGCGTCAGGAAGATATCCAGATCTACGAGCAGGCCTTCACCCGCATTGCCCGTTATCTGAAGGAAGGCGAGCTGGTGTGCATTTTCCCTGAAGGGAAATTGACCGCCGATGGCGAGATCAGCGAATTCAAGGGCGGGCTGACGCGGATTCTCGAGGAGACGCCGGTGCCGGTGATTCCCTTGGCGTTGCAGGGATTGTGGGGGAGTTTCTTCAGCCGCGATCCGGCCAAGGGGCTGTTTCGTCGGTTGTGGTCGCGGGTGACTGTGGTGGCGGGAGAGGCGGTGGCCGTGGACGCGGCGCAGCCTGCCAGGTTGCAGGTGTTGGTGGGGGAATTGCGTGGCACCGTCCGATAGTCGGTGACAGGACCGGCCTCTTCGCGGGCAAGCCCGCTCCCACAGGTTTTGTGGTTGCCCTGTAGGCGCGAGGCTTGCCCGCGAAGAGGCCAGTGGCCTAAGCGCTGACCTTGAGCCCAACCAACCCGGCAACGATCAACGCCACACTGGCCAACCGCACCAGCGCCATCGATTCCCCAAACAGAATGATCCCGGCGATCACCGTACCCACGGCACCCACGCCGGTCCAGATCGCATAGGCCGTACCCAGCGGCAATTCCTTCATGGCCAGACCCAGCAAGCCAAGGCTGATCGCCATGGCGGCAACGGTGAGGGCGGTGGGGAGAGGGCGGCTGAAGCCGTCGGTGTATTTGAGGCCAACGGCCCAGCCGACTTCGAACAGGCCGGCGAAAAACAGAATGATCCAGGACATGCAAACCTCCATCGATTGACGGGGTCGTCCCCAGATTAATGACTCGTCAGAGCTGCGAGGTCGTCCTCGCGTTGCGCCATAGAGTGCCCAGCATTAATCCGGGGATCAAGTTTTCGGATCAGTCAGTGGCCTGCTGACCGGCAATTTCACCCTCGTCTTTCTCGCTCATGCGGCGGAAATAGGTGGAGAGCAGGGCGCCGGAAATGTTGTGCCAGACGCTGAACAACGCACTCGGCACCGCCGCCAGCGGCGAGAAGTGTGCGCTGGCCAGCGCAGCACCAAGACCGGAGTTCTGCATGCCGACTTCCAGGGCCAGGGATTTGCGCTGGGCCAGCGGCAGCTTGAACAGGCGGCCGGTGAAGTAACCCAGCAGATAACCGAAGCTGTTGTGCAGCATCACCACGGCCATGATCAACAGACCGGATTCGGCGATCTTCGCCTGGCTGGCGGCCACCACGGCGGCGACGATGATCACGATGCTCACCACCGACACCAGCGGCAGCACGTCCACCGCATGGCGAACGCGAGCACCGAGCAGGCGCTGGGCCACGACACCCAGCACGATCGGCAGCAGTACCACCTGCAGGATCGACCAGAACAACTCCATGAACGACACCGGCAGCCAGGCCGACGCCAGCAGCCAGATCAGCGCCGGGGTCAGCACCGGGGCGAGCAGGGTGGTCACCGCCGCGATGGCCACCGACAGCGCCAGATCACCACGGGCCAGCCAGGTCATCACGTTCGACGAGGTGCCGCTCGGGCAGCAGCCGACCAGAATCACGCCGACGGCGATTTCCGGCGGCAAATGGAAAGCCTGGCAGAGCAACCACGCCACGCCGGGCATGATCACGAAATGCGCCACCACGCCCAGGGCCACGCGCCACGGGTGTCGGGCGACTGCGGCGAAGTCTTCGAGTTTGAGCGTCAGGCCCATGCCGAACATCACCACGCCCAGCAGCGGCACGATGGCGCCCTTGAGGCCGATGAACCAGGCCGGTAGCAGAAACGCCACGACGGCGAAAATCAGAACCCAGTAAGCGAAGGTATTGCCGACGAAACGGCTCAGTGCTGCCAATGCACGCATGGCTTGATCCTTGTTATGTGAAAAGCGTTAGGGAGCTAAGCATACGCTGCTCACAAAAAAAGATCGCAGCCTGCGGCAGCTCCTACAGGGAAATGCGAATCCCATGCAGGAGCTGCCGAAGGCTGCGATCTTTTAAAACAGCCGCCGATCAAGGGTTGATCAGATACCCTGCGGCGTCTCCTCACCACCCAACGCCTCAATCAGCGCCGGCAGGAAATCGCCAAAGGTCAGCATCATCAGGGTGAAGCTGGCATCCAGCTGCCCCAGAGCCTCGTCGCCACCGTCCTGTTCGGCCTGGTCTTGCAGCAGGTCTTCGAACTTCAGGCGCTTGACCACCATCTTGTCGTCGAGCACGAAGGACAGCTTGTCCTGCCAGGCCAGTGACAGTTGAGTGACTACTTTGCCGGTGCTCAGGTGCAGCTGGATTTCTTCGCTGGTCAGGTCCTGGCGCTTGCAGCGCACGATGCCGCCGTCTTCGTGGGTGTCGCGCAGTTCGCACTCGTCCAGCACGAAGAAGTCGTTCGCGGCCTGCTGGGTGGTGACCCACTCGGTCATGGTCGCGGTCGGGGCCATTTTCACGGTCAGCGGACGTACCGGCAGGGTGCCGATCACTTCACGCAGGGTCGACAGCAGGTCTTCGGCGCGTTTCGGGCTGGCCGAGTTGACCAGGATCAGGCCCTGTTTCGGCGCGATGGCGGCGAAGGTCGAGGAACGACGGATAAAGGCGCGCGGCAGGAAAGCCTGGATGATTTCATCCTTGATCTGGTCGCGTTCCTTTTTATAGACCTTGCGCATTTGCTCGGCTTCGATCTCGTCGACCTTTTCCTTTACCGCGTCACGCACCACGCTACCCGGCAGGATGCGTTCTTCCTTGCGCGCGCTGATCAGCAGGAAATCACCGCTGACATTCACCAGGGGCGCATCTTCGCCCTTGCCGAAGGGGGCGACGAAACCGTAGGTGGTCAACTCCTGGCTTGCACATGGGCGCGCCAGTTTGGTGGCCAGTGCAGATTCCAACCCCTGGGCATCAACAGGCAGATCTTGGGTCAGGCGATAGATAAGCAGGTTCTTGAACCACATGGGGTGACTCTCTCCTTTATACAAAGGGGGGCATTATTGTCTTCGCCGTGCCATAGGCCAACCCTTCTCTAAGCCTTTGGAAGGCATGAAAAAATTAATTGAAAAAGTGCTTGCCAGAGGTAGGGTCGCTCCGTAGAATACGCGCCACACCGAACGTGAAGGGTGATTAGCTCAGCTGGGAGAGCGTCTGCCTTACAAGCAGAATGTCGGCGGTTCGATCCCGTCATCACCCACCATTCGCATTCAGTGTTACGCGCAGCGGTAGTTCAGTCGGTTAGAATACCGGCCTGTCACGCCGGGGGTCGCGGGTTCGAGTCCCGTCCGCTGCGCCATATTCGGTAACCTGGAACACTGAACGCCAGGTCACCACACGGAAAGCCCGCCTAGTGCGGGCTTTTTGCTGTCTGGAATTCGATAAATCTGTAGGAGCGAGCATGCTCGCTCCCACAGAGTCAGGCGCGGTGCATTTACTGCTCGGCATTACGCGCATGCCGGTAATCGCTCACAGCCTCATACACCGCCTTGCGCAGCCGATTGATCCCGCCAATGGGCCGATGCGCCTCTATGCCGAACCATGGGTTGAACGACAGATTGTCGCATTGCAGGTTCTGCGCCGGTGAATCGAAGTCCTGCGCCGGCAATGTGATTCGCGCAACCGTCTCGAACGGCGCATCACTCTCACGCCATTCAATGCTGGTGTCCTCGATCGGCATGTACTTGTTCGCGTCCTGGCGCTGGATCTGCAGCACGAAGCAGGCGGGCGTGCGGTCTGTGGATAACTGCTGATTCAACGCACTGCGCAAAAAGTTCGGCAGCTTGTGATTCTGCGCCGGCAGCGTGTAGGCCGGGCAGCTGTCAGGGTCGGGCATCACCCGGAACTTCGCATTGGCCTCGCCGAACTTGTAGGGCGACACCGAAAAGTAGGTGGTCCGGGTCGGGCTGTCCGGGGCAGGGGAGAGCGTGGCCAGGGCGATAAACAGATGACGGACCTGCCAGCTGCGCGGGTCCCAGCCCGGAAAGAACGCCATGATCTTCTTGCCATCGGCCTGCGCCGCGACGTTCTGACGATACTCGGCCACATCGCTGACGAAGAAGTTCGGATGACTGAACATCACGAAATCCTGCTCGTGACGCGCAGGTTGATCGCTCAGTAGCTGCTTGCCCGGCACATCGTGCAGCTTGATCGCCATGCCCCGGGCATCGCGGATGCTGTCGAACTGCGGGTAGGCGTTGCCGTTGGACAGGCGCAAGGTCGCCTGCCAGATTTTCCCCGGTTCACTGAACACCCCCTGGCGCATCTCGGCCGCCAGATCCGGCAGCACCTGCACCTGCGCCTTCACGCAGCCGTGGGCCTTGGCATGGGCATCGCGCAGATAGCGGGTGTTTTCCCTGTGCTGATCGACGATGCGCACGGCGGTCTGAATGATTCCCTGGGTCATCTCCGCCTCACCCTCGGGAATCAGTTCCTGGGCTGACACCGGTCCGCGGTGTTGCCAGGCGAACCACGCCGTTGCCAACGCCCAGCCCAGCAATCCAAGCCCCAGCAGCCAGAGCAGCGTCTTGCCGAGAAAGGCGCCCAGGCGCAGCCAGAGGGACTTCAACATGCGGTCATCCTTTTGCAGCGTATTAAAGGTCACGGCAATTGCGACTCGAGCGGGCCACCGAGCACTTTCAGGTACTCCATCAGCGCCCAGCGCTCCTGCGGTTCCAGCAGACGGCCGATCACGCCGTTGCCGAGCTTGCCGGCGCGGAACTCGTGACCGCTGTTGTGATTGCCGCTGATGCGCGTGTCGAACACAAAGCCGTTGGTGAAGGCTTCCGTGCGATAGCCCAGATGCAGCGGATCGTATTCGAGGGTGCCCGTGTAGAACGTGGTCGCGCGTTCATCCTGCGGCGAGAGCAGTTGATAAATGCTCGGCACCGAACCGTTGTGCAGAAACGGCGCGGTGGCCCACACGCCGGCCAGCGGTCTAGCCTTGTACGCGCGCAGTTCGCGGACACCGATCGGCAGGCCGAAGCCGTCCATGTCCGGGCGCTCGGCCGGGGTAACTCCCGCGTCGCGATAGGCGCGGTTCTCCACGAAAGCCGTGACGTAAGCCAGACCCTTGGCCACCGACATCTGGCTCAGGTCCAGCGGCGCGGTGGGCTTGGGCTCGACGTCCAGGTTTGCCAGTTCCTGCTGATTCCATTGCAGCGCCGTCAGGTCATAGCGATGGTTGGCGATGTTGTCGGCGGCATTCGGATCGGTACCGATGTGTTCCACCGGAATCATTTTCAGGTGCTGTACGTAGCGCCCTTCACCCTGGGTCACGGGCGGGACGTGGCAGCCGGCGCAGTTTTCGCTGAACAGGGCGCGGCCTTTGGCGGCCAGGGGCTTGTCGATGGCGCCCAGCAGCGCTTCCGGCCAGGCAGGTGGTTCCAGGCGTTGCAGGGTTTGTTCGATCAGGTGCAAGTCGCGCACACGAACGCTGGACGGGTAACGGTCATCGCCCGTCAGCGGCTGTCTGTTCTTGTCGAAGAAATCAAGCGTGGCGCCCACGCCCAGCGCTTCACCGACATTGCGCGCCATGGGTTGCTTGGCCGAGCCATTCCATTGCACCCATTCGAATGTCCACATGTCCCACAGTTGCGGATAGTCCACCGGGGCGTTGGCCACGCGATAGTTGGCCGGGGAAATGGCGTCGCCGAAGGTGGCGTTGGCGATGCGGCCGAACGCGTCGGTGCGTCCCGGGCCTTCTTCTGTCGGGTAGAGCCCGCGGTGGGTGTCGTTCCAGGCGACTTTCAGGAAGGTATCCAGGGAGTGTTTGAATTGCTTGCGCAGTTGCTCATGGCGCGCGTCGTAGTCGGAGCCCAGGACCTTGCGGGCGAAACGCTCGAATTTCCAGGGGTTGTAGTAAGTCGACACCAGGCTTGCGACCAAAGCCTGTCCGAAACTGCCACCTTTCAATGTCGGGACACTGGAAGGCAAAACGTGCTGCGCGGTACCGCCGTCGATCCGCACCGCCTGACCTTTGAAACGCAGCTCGCCGGTGTGGCAGGCGGCGCAAGTAATATCCAGAAATGTATCCGTGCTGCCGGGATTCTGATGGCGCGCGAAGCCGACCGGCAAATTTCCCGGGTTGTTTTCTGTAGGCTTTTGGCTGGGGTCGATCAGGAAACCGAAACGAGCCAGATACTCCGGCGCGGCAAAACGGTTCTGCGAGAACGGCAATTCGAGCGCCGTGAACCAGTCATAACGCAAGCCTTTGACCTGCGTGCCCTGAGGGGTGAAGTAATAGGTCTGGCGGTCGTCCGCGCTCCACTGATCCAGGTAATGCACCTGCTGGGGCGGGGTCCAGAGCGGTAGCTTGGGGTTGGCGACGTAATACAGGATCACCGCCAGAGCAACGCCAAGCAGAACTGCGATCAGAATCAGCAAGCGGAAGAAGAGGCGCAAGATGAACATCCTTGTCGATTTATTCTTCCGTTATGCCTGAGCACAAGTTGAGCGGCAAGTGGCCATCACGCCAGATTGGCGGGTTGCGAAACTTTTCCTGTCAGAGTCAGATGACAGAAGTTTCATCATCTACACTGCGAAAAGCGTTTAAACACCTGAACTTATCGCAAATATACGTCTCTTATGCCGGTAGCCATTGGTCGTGGCCGCCTGATAAGCTCGCGACTTTACTCGATTGCCCTTATAGGCGAATGAACAAGGAAATAGCATGAAACAGCATCGGTTGGCGGCGGCGGTGGCCCTGGTTAGCCTGGTACTCGCGGGTTGCGACTCGCAAACCAGCGTAGAGCTCAAAACCCCGGCGCAAAAAGCTTCCTACGGCATTGGCCTGAACATGGGCAAGAGCCTGGCTCAGGAAGGCATGGATGATCTGGATTCCAAAGCTGTAGCCCAGGGCATCGAAGACGCCGTCGGCAAGAAAGAGCAGAAGCTCAAGGACGAAGAACTGGTCGAAGCCTTCGCCGCACTGCAAAAGCGTGCCGAAGAGCGCATGGCCAAGATGAGTGAAGAGTCGGCAGCCGCCGGCAAGAAATTCCTCGAAGAAAACGGCAAGAAAGCAGGTGTCGTGACCACCGCTTCCGGCCTGCAATACGAAGTTGAAAAGAAAGCCGATGGTCCTCAGCCCAAGCCGACTGACGTAGTGACCGTTCACTACACCGGCAAGCTGACCAATGGCACCGTTTTCGACAGCTCCGTCGAGCGCGGCAGCCCGATCGATCTGCCGGTCAGCGGTGTGATCCCGGGTTGGGTCGAAGGCCTGCAACTGATGCACGTTGGCGAGAAATACAAGCTGTACATTCCAAGCGAACTGGCTTACGGCGCACAGAGCCCAAGCCCGGCAATCCCGGCCAACTCGGTGCTGGTGTTCGACCTGGAACTGCTGGCGATCAAAGATCCAAGCAAAGAAGAAGTCGCCAAGTAATAGGCGCCTGCTTCAAAACAACGCCTCGCTCATGCGGGGCGTTGTTGTATCTGACGTTAGGCAAAGGTAAACAAAACGAACAGATGCTGTAGGCTGAAGTCCTAGCCAATGTAGGACCGGTTAACCGCGTCTGACCGTCAAGTCAATGAAATATTGGGGTTTTTTTGATGAGTAAAAAACGCCCGATCTAAGCTCAGCCCTTATGCTGCGGGGCTTTCAGCCGTGAAATGCAGCTCTGTTCACAAGGTTATCCACAATTTGTGTGGATAACATTTCAGCGGGAGGATCCCATGAAAGCACCCTGGAATTTTGCTCGTTTCCTGCCATTGGCCGGACGCCTGCTGGCACGTGGGCGCTTGCCGACCCTGCTGTTCGCCGTGGCCGCCAAGGGCGCAAGCCAAGGTAATCGGCTGGGTAAGCTCAAGGACGATCTGCGCCTGTTGCAGGCACTTTGCCTTGCCTACTGGCGTGGCGAGTATCGGGCGATCAGTCCCAAGGCGATCGTTTCGGTGGTGGCGGGGCTGATGTACTTCCTCAGTCCCGTGGATGCGATTCCGGATTTCCTGCCCATGTTCGGCATGCTCGATGACATCGCCGTACTGGGTTGGCTGATGAAAGTCCTGGACGATGAACTCACAGCCTTTCGCCTCTGGCGCAAACGCCAGTCGCCGGAAAAGCTCGTAGTCGTGGAACGCCTGCCTGCAACTCCCGAACAACTTCAGCTTCAGGGGCCGAAAAAGCGCTAAGTTGCTCAACCCTGATCCAGATATAGATACTCCCCGCGACCTTAGCCGCTGTTAGGATTACACTTCTAGGGAAAAGTGCCGACTCGCTAAGTGTTTTTGTCCTACGGGGTAGTCATGGATATTCAGATAATTACACGCGAAGGCGAACCCGAATATGCGGTTCTGCCGTGGGCTCAGTATCAGGCGTTACTCAAGGCAGCAGGCATCAACGAAACACCGTCGCATCCGGCTGCTGCACCGGCTCCGCAGTCGACGACCCAGGACCCGATTCTTCCAGGTCTTGATCAATTACGCAGTTTGCGCGAAGGGAAGGGCATCGCCATTGAGGCGCTCGCCCGCACGGTAGGCATCAGCCCGTCATATCTGGCCATGATCGAAAGTGGCGAGCGTCAGCCCGACGCCGCGATTCGTCGCAGTCTGGCCTGGGAAATGACGGTGCCGGGGTGGAGGGAAGAATCGTGAGCGTACGCATCAGTCGTCAACACTGGGACGGATTGCTGGGCGAGCTGGATCAGGCGCGCCGTCAGCGTCACCTCCTGACTTATCGGGCGCTGCTTGAGCGTTTGCAGCTGCCCACGCCGGCCATGCAGACCCTGACCGCCGCGCTGGAGCATCTGGCGGCGCTGGACGCCCGGGCCGAACAGCCATTGCGCAGTTCGCTGGTGATCAGCCAGGGCGCCAGTCGTTTGCCGCGCACCGGCTTCTTTGAATGTGTCGAGCGCCTGGGGCGGTTTTCCGGGCCGTCCGACGGGGTCGCTGCGGCGTCCTGGCATGCCTCGGAGGTGGTGCGGGTGTTCGAGTACGAGTACCCCGAATCGGCGGAGGCCTGAGTGTTTCTGCGACTCAAGGCGCGGGTCGGTTACTGGCTGGCGCGCCGGCTGTTTCATTGGCCATGGTTCGTACGACAGCCCCGTGTCTGGAGTTGGATGGAAGGCCAGTTCGCGCGCATGGCGAACCTGGGCGATGTCGACGCCCAGAGCTTCTATGGCCACATCCTGACCTTTCGCGGCGTCGGCCTGGGCGCCCGGGAAGAAGGCATTCGCCTGCTGCGCCTGGCGGCATTGGCCGGCGATGGCAAGGCGGCCTACCAGGTAGGGGTGATCAGCCTCGCCGGCAGCCCCAGCAAGGCGCCCGATCCCGTTGAAGCGGCACGCTTCTGGAGCATTGCGGTCAAGGCCGGGCATCCGTTGGCGCAGATCAAACTCGAAGAACTGGCTGCCCGGGACTCGATGAAGTAACGGCGATTGCTCTGAATGATCTGTGGGATTTGGGCGGATTCCTACGAACCGTTTGCGCTTTGGCGAATTGCCCTACGCGATCTTCATCCCTGTCTGACTTCTTTTCCCTCTGAATGCCAGCAAAGTCCGTCGCGCTCGGCGTCGTAGGAGGTTTCCTTCAAGTTGTAGCGAAGTTCATGAACTGGTGGAGCGTGATGCTCGACGATAGCCTTTGGGATGTCACTGCACATTCAGTGGCAGGGTGTGGAAGCCCTCTATCGTTAGGCGCATCAAGTGCCGCCAGTTCGGCGTTCTATCGTCGATGTTTCATGGTGGCTGTGCGCGGGGCGCTTTCGAGCGCGCCGGGTGCCTAACGTCCCGGTCTTCCACACCTGTGCACAGCCGCCACCCATTGCGTGGAAGCGATGGTGGGCGTCATCCATCTCTACGTTAGGAATAAATCGATGAAAACACTGACTCCCGATCCACCCTACGAAAAGCCAAGCCCCAACCCCGACAACCGCTACATGGCCATGACCGGCAACTGCAACGACATGCCCACGCTGTTCGTCGACACCCACGCGCCGCTCGATGCCCTGATGGACGCGGCCAGCTATCGAATCCGTGCCGTGACGGAGGTCCTGGAGAATCTCTCCATGCGCGGCTCGATCGAATGCGAATCCTTCATCCTCAGCGACTTTGCCCTGCTGCTCGCCATTCCGTTGCGCGATGGGTGTGATGTGCTGGATGTGGTGAGGCGGCGGTTGCGGCGGATGGCTACCGAGTAGTTAGAGCCGGATGTTTGTGTCGATTGAACCGGCCTCTTCGCGGGCAAGCCTCGCTCCCACAGGGACCGAGTGAAGCCTGTGACAGCGCAATACCTGTGGGAGCGGGCTTGCCCGCGAAAAGGCCGGCACATCCAGCATCAAAATGCCTGACACTCCACAAACCCTGTAGGAGCAAGGCTTGCCCGCGAAGGCGTCAGGCCGGTCAGCGATGCCCTTCCAGCGCCTCAACCTCACGCACCGACGCCACCAGGCTATCAATCACATGCACGCTGAAACCCGGCACATTCTTGGCGTGATGCTTGGCCTGGGAAGCCATTTCCGCCAGTTGGCTGGCATCGATCGTGGTGCAGGTATCGGGGTGCAAATGCACCACGCCGATGGACAGGGACAACAGTGGAAACTCCTGGCGCACGCCCTGGCGGTTGGGGGCGATGAAGCAGCCGGCTTCGAGGTGTTCGCTGCGGTAGAAGCGCCGGCACTGGCCCTGGAAGTCCTCCAGCAGCTGGTTCAAACGTTTGCGCCAATCCTCCGGACCGAGCACCAGCAGGAAATCATCACCTCCGATATGGCCGACGAAATCCCGGGACGGGTCGACGCGGTCGTTCAGGCACTGCGCCAGGCACAGCAGCACTTCGTCGCCTCGTCCGTAACCGTAGATGTCGTTGAAGGGCTTGAAGCTGTCGATGTCGACGTAGCAGATCACCGACTCCCTTTGCTGTTGCAGCAGCCGCGTCAGGCATTGCTGGATCGGCACGTTGCCCGGCAGCAGGGTCAGGGGGTTGGCGTAGCGGGCCTGCTGGATCTTCAGTTCGGTGATCAGCTTGAGCACATCGATTACCCGGCCAAGGCCCAGATAGCCGCCGTTGAGGGTGATGATGAAATCTTCTTCGATACGCTGCCGGGCGCGGCTGGTGATCAGGCGGCTGACCTGTTGCAGCGACTGGCTCATCTCGACGGCCAAAAAGTCATCGCTCATCAAACGGCTGATGGGCTTGCGGGCGAACAGGTCGGTGGCAAACGGCTTGAGCAGGGCATCCGAGAGTGAATGCCGATGGACGATGCCACAGGGCTGGCCGTGCTCGTCCAGCACCGCCAGCGAGTTCAGGTTGGCCTGGCGGCGGAAGGCTTCCAGCACGGTCGCCGTCGGCGTATCGCGGCCCACGGCGGGCTGATCGTTGAGCAGGGCGCTGAGGTCGCTGGCTTCTTCGCTCAGGACCACTGAGGTGTTGTCCTGCCTCGGCATCAGGCTGCGCGCATCCCGTGATGGATGTTCCTGGGGGCGGCAGAGCAGATAACCCTGGACCAGATCGACGCCCATTTCCGTCAGCACCGCCAGTTCTTCCGGCAATTCGATGCCTTCGGCGATCACCTGCGCCCGTGACGCCTTGGCGATCTGCAGGATCGAGCCGACGAATTCGCGCTTGAGCGCATCCTGATGAATGCCGTCGATGAAATGCCGGTCGATCTTCACGTAATCCGGGCGCAATTCGGACCACAGGCGCAGGCTCGAATAGCCCGCACCGAGGTCGTCCAGCGCAATGGAAAACCCCATCGCCCGGTAGTGATGCAGCGCGTTTTGCAGCAACTGGAAGTCGTCGATCGGCGTCTGTTCGGTGAGTTCGATGACCACCTGACTCGGCGGAATCCCGTAGTCCTGCAGCAGTTGCAGGGTCCGGCCGGGCTGATGCGACGACTCGAGCAGGGATTCGGGCGACACGTTGAGGAACAGTTTGCCGGGCAGTTGCTGTTCGCTGAAACGGCGGCAGGCGGTCTGTCGGCAGGCGATTTCCAGTTCGCTCAGGCGACCGGCCTGGCGGGCGACGGCGAACAGGGCGATGGGGGAATGCAGCGGGCTGTTGGACGGGCCGCGGCTCAGGGCTTCGTAGCCCAGAATCTGTCGTTCAGAGAGGCTGATGATCGGCTGGAACAGGCTGTGCAAACCGCCTTGAGTCAGAATTGAGCTCAACGCACTCAGCTGTTCGGTTGTGGTCATGGCGTTCTCTGGCGATAAAAAAAGGACCGGGCGGGCTCTTGTTAAGAGAGCATGCCCAGTCCTTTATTTCACGACAGGATGATGACTGTTTGATGACGATCCGGGGAGCGTCAGCACTAAATTGCCATCATCTCAGTGCTTGGCCACCGCCGTGTTGAGTTTCAGGTAGTCCAGCAGGATACGCCCGGTTTCGCTCAGGTAGGCGTCGTCTTCCGGTTTGACCTTGTCCGGCTCGGCCGCCGCGGCGTCTTCGTCTTCCTTCTTCAGCTCTTTGAGCGGCTCTTCGCCCTTGGCCTTGCGACGGATATTTTCCATGGCCAGTTGCTTGGCTTCGATGTCGGCGTGTTGCGCACGACGCTCGGCTTCATTGAGGCTGACGGTTTTTTCCGACATCAGCTTTTGCGCCAGGGCCAGCTTGTCGCGGATGAACACGAATTCCGCGTCCTTGGCCGTACGCACGTCATGCTCGGACTTGAGTTGAGTGATGTACGGCTTGAACGGGTCGACCGCAGGCTTGATCGCCGCCTTGATGGTGTCCCATGGCATGGCTTCCGGCAGGGCGCTTTCGCCGATTTCCTTAGTGTCGATGATCGACGGGTAATCGATGTCCGGCAGTACGCCCTGGTGCTGGGTGCTCTGGCCGGATACGCGGTAGAACTTGGCCAGGGTCAGTTTCAGCTCGCCATGGTTCAGCGGCTGGATGGTCTGAACGGTGCCCTTGCCGAAGGTCTGGCCGCCGATGATCAGTGCGCGGTGGTAGTCCTGCATGGCGCCGGCAAAAATCTCCGAAGCCGAGGCGGACAGGCGGTTGACCAGCAACGCCATCGGGCCTTTGTAGAAGGCGCCCGGGTTTTCATCTTCGAGTACGTCGACACGGCCGTCGGCGTTACGCACCAGCACGGTCGGGCCCTTGTCGATGAACAGGCTGGTCAGCTCGGTGGCTTCCTGCAGGGAGCCGCCGCCGTTGTTGCGCAGGTCGATGACCACGCCGTCGACTTTCTCTTTCTGCAGTTCGGTCAGCAGCTTCTTCACATCGCGAGTGGTGCTCTTGTAGTCCGGATCACCGGCGCGGAACGCCTTGAAGTCCAGATAGAAGGCCGGGATCTCGATGATGCCGAGCTTGTAGTCCTTGCCATCCTGCTTGAGGTTGAGCACCGACTTCTGCACGGCCTGGTCTTCGAGCTTCACCGCTTCGCGAGTGATCGGCACGATCTTGCTGGTCTGGTCGTTCGGCGCGTTGCTGGCCGGAATCACTTCCAGGCGCACCACGGTGCCTTTCGGACCACGGATCAGCTTGACCACTTCGTCCAGGCGCCAGCCCACCACGTCGACCATTTCTTTGTTGCCCTGGGCAACGCCGATGATCTTGTCGGCCGGGGCGACCAGTTTGGTCTTGTCCGCCGGGCCTGCCGGCACCAGGCGCACGATCTTCACTTGATCGTTGTCGCTCTGCAGCACGGCACCGATCCCTTCCAGGGACAGGCTCATGTTGATGTCGAAGTTTTCCGCATTATCCGGCGACAGATAGTTGGTGTGCGGATCGTAGGACATGGCGAAGGTGTTGATGTACGCCTGGAAGATGTCCTCGGCACGGGTCTGGTCCAGTCGCGCCAGCTGGTTCTTGTAGCGCTTGATCAGCGTTTCCTGGATCTGCTTGGGATCCTTGCCGGCGATCTTCTGCCGCAGAACCTCGTCCTTGACGCGCTTGCGCCACAGGTCGTCGAGTTCAGCGGTGGACTTGAGCCAAGGGGCGTCCTTGCGGTCGATCAGCAAGGTTTCCCTGGTGGTGAAGTCGATCTTGTCGACGCCTTTGTTCAGCTCGGCAAGGGCGAAGTCCAGACGCGCTTTTACGCGGTCCAGATAGCGCTTGTAGATGGTGAACCCGGCGTTGAGGTCGCCGCTCTTGAGGAAGTCGTCGAACTGGGTCTTCCACTTGTCGAATTCGGCGATGTCGCTGGCCATGAAATAGCTGCGCGACGGATCGAGCAATTTCAGGTAGCTGTCGTAAATGATGACCGAGCGCGCATCGTCCAGCGGCGGCTTGCTGTAGTGGTGGCGCTTGAGCAGTTCCACGACATTCAGACTGGCGATGACTTCGTCACGATCGGGTTGGAGCTTGTCCCAACTGTTGGCTGCAAAGGAGCTGCTCGACAACGGCAGCAGGCCGATACCGATGAAAAGGGCGAGGGCAGTGCTGGGGAACAAACGCTTCATGTTGATTCGACGCGGGGACAATTGATAACGCATATTAGGCCGTCTTTGAAGTCGCCGGTTCCACAAGAGCCGGTCGCATAATGCAAAAAGCCCGGCGCTAGCGCTTCGGGCTCAGTCCAGACTCACTATGGAGGCACTGTGAAAGCATTGCAAGGCGTTGACGGTCAAGTGGCGTGGGTAGAACAGCCCGCTCCTGCATGCGATGCAGGGCAAGTTCGTATTCGAGTGGCGGCCGCGGGACTCAATCGCGCCGATTTGTTGCAGAAGGCCGGTCTGTATCCACCGCCACCGGGTGCCAGCGAGGTGCTCGGTCTAGAGTGTTCGGGGGTGATCAGCGAGGTCGGGCCGGGCTCTTCCTGGCAGGTGGGCGATCGGGTTTGCGCCTTGCTGGCCGGGGGCGGGATGGCCGAAGAGGTGGTCGTCGACGGACGGCACGTGCTGCCGGTTCCCGACGAAATGACGCTGGCCGAAGCCGCTGCGGTGCCGGAAGTCTATGCGACGGTGTGGCTGAATCTGTTTCAACTGGCGGCGCTCAAACCGGGCGAGAAAGTATTGCTGCATGCCGGGGCAAGTGGCATCGGTTCAGCCGCCATTCAGCTGTGCAAGGCGTTTGGCAACCCGTGCTGGGTGAGTGTCGGCTCTGCCGAGCGCCTGGCCTATTGCGAAGCGCTCGGCGCCCAGGGCGGCGTGGTGCGCACGGATGATATGGAGGCACTGCGCGGGCTGGGGCCGTTCGATGTGATTCTCGACCCGGTGGGTGGTCATTATGCGGCGCTGAACGTGAAGCTGCTGGCTGGTGACGGGCGCTGGGTGCTGATCGGGTTGATGGGGGGGCGCGAGGCCAAGCTGGATTTGGCGCAGATTCTGTCCAAGCGCGTGCAACTGCTGGGCTCGACCTTGCGTAGCCGCAGTGATCAGTTCAAGGCGGATCTGTTCAGTGATCTGAGCCAGCATGTGTGGCCGTTGTTTGCTGAAAAGCGCTTGAGTCCGCAACTGGCCAAAACCTTCCCGATTGAAGAGGCCGATGCGGCGTTTGCCGAGTTGGCGAGCAATACGGTGGCGGGGAAGGTGGTGTTGGTGATTGATTCGAGTCTGGGCTGACACCGTCAGAAGCTGTGGGCAAAAAACTGTGGGAGCGGGCTTGCCCGCGATGGCGTCAGTCAGGCCGACATTGATGTTGGATGTACCGGCCTCTTCGCGGGCAAGCCCGCTCCCACAGGGTTTAGTGTTTCCACAGGGTTTTGTAATAGCTATTTCCAGAGATGGATCGGCCAGCCCGCCTTCTCGGCCTGCTCACGCAGCGTCGGGTCAGGGTTGACCACGTGCGGGTAGTCCACCTTCTGCAACAGCGGCAAATCATTGCGTGAGTCGGAGTAGAAGCTCGCGCCCTCAAGGTTTTCTTCTTCGGCATCCAGCCATTCCAGCAACCGGGTGATTTTGCCTTCGCGGTAGGTCAGGGTGCCGACGGTCTTGCCAGTGTAAAAACCGTTTACCACTTCCAGATCGATCCCCAGGATTTCGTCGATGCCCAACCGTTCGGCGATCGGGGCGACCAGGTGCACGCCCGAGGCCGAGATCACCAGGATGCGGTCGCCGGCCTTGCGATGGGCGGCGATGGTCTTGGTGGCGTCGCTGAAGATGATCGGTTCGATGAAGTCTTCCACCCAGGGGCCGACCAGGTGCTCGACCTCTGCTGGTGTGCGGCCGATCAAGGGTTCCAGGCTGAAGGCCATGTAGTCCTCCATCGCCAGATGTCCTCTGCCGTAGGCATCCATCAGTTCCTTGTCGCGACGCAGGAAGGATTCGCCGTCGACCCAGCCGAGGCGGACCATCTGTTCGCTCCACAACGAGGCGCAGTCGCCGTGGATCAGGGTTTCGTCCAGATCAAAAATTGCCAGGGACATGGGGGGCTCTCGGTGAGAGCAGCTTCAAGCTGTGAGCTTCAAGCTGCAAGAATGGGATGAGTTGCCGAGCAGTGTACGACTTGAAGCTTGAAGCTTGAAGCTTGAAGCTTGCAGCTGCTCTCAAGCCACCTCACGCAGGGCTGTCGGATCGATGGAAAGCGCCAGGCGCTGACCATCGGGATGCAGATCGGCGCCCGAGCGGTTGAGCACGTCCACCACCAATTCCACGCCCCGGGCCTCGACCCGATAGCGGATCACGTTGCCCAGCAGGCTGTGGCTGCGCACCTGAGCGTCCAGCTCGCCGTTGAGGCTCAGCTGGATCGCCTCCGGGCGAATCGCGATGCGGTGGTTGATCGGCCGCTGCAACAGCTTCGATGCGCTCTCGGCGTCCAGCAGGTTGTAGTTGCCGATGAAGCCGGCGGCGAACACATCCACCGGGGCGGTGTAGAGGGTTTCGGCGTCGCCGCTTTGTACGATTTTTCCCTGATTCATCAGAAAAATCCGGTCGGACATGGTCAGGGCTTCTTCCTGATCGTGTGTGACGAAAATCGTGGTCAGGCCGAGTTCGCGCTGGATCTGACGGATCTGCTCGCGCAGGTGCTTGCGAATCCGCGCATCCAGCGCCGACAGCGGCTCATCCAGCAGCAACAGCCGCGGGCGGGTTACCAGCGAGCGAGCGAGGGCGACGCGCTGGCACTGGCCGCCGGACATCTGATGGGGATAGCGGGTGGCAAAGTCCTGCAGCTCCACCAATCGCAGCACTTCGGCCACGCGTTTCTGGCTGTCGTCGGCGTTGACCTTCTGCATGCGCAGACCGAAGGCGACGTTTTGCTCCACGGTCATGTTGGGGAACAGCGCATAGCTCTGGAACACCATGCCGATCCCGCGCTTCTGCGGGCTCAGGGGCACGATGTCGACACCGTCGAGGAGGATCTTGCCACCGTCCACCGGCGTCAGCCCGGCGATGCAGCGCAGCAGCGTGGATTTACCGCAGCCGGACGGGCCGAGCAGGGTGACGAACTCGCCTTTCTGGATCTCGCAGTTGATGTCGCTGAACACCGTGGTGCCGGCGTAATTCTTTTGCAGATGTTGGACGCTGACATAGCTCATTCGCTTTTGTCCTTGTTCAAGATATTGGCCGCCCAGGTCATGACCAGTACGAAAAAGAAGTAGGAAATCACCAGCGCACTGGTGAAGTGGCCGCTGCTGTTGCGCATGTTGTTGAGGTAGACCTGCAGGGTTTCGTAACGGGTGCCGACGAGGATGTTGGCGAACACGAACTCGCCGAACAGGAACGAGAACGACAGCAGCAGCGCCACCATCAGGCCCTTGCGCAGGTTCGGCAGCACCACCAGGATCGCAGCCTGAAAGGTGCTGGCGCCGAGCAGTTGGGCGGCGTCCATCAGGTCGCGCAGATTGATCGCCTGCAGGTTGTTGGTGATCGCCCGGTACATGAAGGGCAGCGCCACGGTGAAGTAGCAACCGATCAGGATCCATGGCGTACCGACCATGGCGAACGGCCCCGAACCGTAGAGCTGCAGCAGGCCCACCGACGACACCACCGGCGGCACCGCGAAGGGCAGCAGGATCAGTATGTTCATCAGCGCATCGAGTTTCGGGAAGTGGTAATGCACCACGAACAACAGCGGCAGAATCAGCACCACCGACAGGATCAGCGCGCCGATGCACACCAGCAGCGACTGGCCGAAAGCGTGGAGAAAACGCGGATCGCTCCACAGCTGCACATACCATTTGATACTGAAGCCGCTGGGCAGGATGGTGGCCGACCAGCTGCTGGAGATCGAATAGATGAAGGTGCCGAGTAGCGGCAGCAACAGGATGGCGAACAGCAGATAGACCACGACCCGGTGATAGACAGCGACTGGGCCCGATTCAGCGCGAGACATGGTAGCTCCTCTTCAACAGCAACTGATGCACGACGGTCACCAGGGTCATCAACGCCACCAGCACCACGGCCAGGGCGCTGGCCAGGTTAGGGTCCAGGGAGATGTCGCCCGAGACCATCGCCGCGATCCGGATCGGCAGCACGTTGAAGTTGCCGGTGGTCAGGGCGTACACCGTGGCGTACGCGCCGAGGGCGTTGGCCAGCAGGATCACGAAGGTGCCGAGCAGTGCCGGGGTCAGCACCGGCAGGCCGATGTGCCGCCAGAACTGCCAGCCGCTGGCGCCCAGCAGTTCGGCGGATTCGCGCCAGTCTTCACGCAGGGCATCGAAGGCCGGGTAGAGCAGCAGCACGCCCAGGGGAATCTGGAAATAGGTGTAGAGAATGATCAGCCCGGTCTTCGAATACAGGTTGAAGTCCTGAATCAGACCGGCCTGCTTGAGCATGATGGTGAAGCTGCCGTTGAAGCCCAGCAGGATGATGAACGCGAACGCCAGGGGCACGCCGGCGAAGTTGCTGGTCATGTTGGCGAAGGCGTTGACGAAGTTGCGCAGCTTCGAGTCGACCCGGCGCAGGGAGTAAGCGCCGAGCACCGCGATGATGATGCCGAACACGCTGGACCAGAAACTGATCTCGAGGCTGTACTGGATCGCCTGCAGATAGAACTTCGAGCTGAAGATTTTGGTGAAGTTGGCCAGGCCCCAGCCGAATTCTTCCGATTCCAGGCTGTTGATCATCACCCACAGCAGCGGGGCGATTTCGAACACGAAAAAGAACAGGGCGAATGGCACCAGGCACAAGGCCGCCAGCCATTTGCCGCGAGTCATGGCATTCACTTGAGCAGCTCCCGGCACACGGGTTTGTCGTGGGGCGCGCCCAGCAGTTCGCAGACGGTGCCGCAGATGTCGGTCTGTTTCGGCGCCGCCCCGGCATCGAGGCTGAAGGCGTCGCCGAAGACGAACAGCGGCACTTCACGCTCTTCAGGCAGCAGGCCGTTGTGGGAGCGATCGTTGTTCATGCCGTGGTCGGCGGTCACCAGCACCTGGTAACCGGCGTCGAGCCAGCCTTGCAGGTAGTCGGCGATGATGATGTCCGCCGAGCGCGCGCTGTTGCGGTACTGCGGCGTGTCGAGGCCGTGCTTGTGCCCGGCGTCGTCGATGTTCATGGGGTGAATCAGCAGGAAGTTCGGCGCATGGCGCAGGCGCAAGTTTTCCGCGTCGGCGAACAGGTGCGAGTCAGGGTAATGATCGTTCCAGTAGAAATGCCCGTGCTGGATCGGCAGTTGCGGATCGTCGGTGTGGCGATCCCGGGCTGCCACGAACGGCGAGCGGTTATACAGCTCGCTGACCCAGTGGTAGGCCGCCGCAGCGGTTTTCAGGCCGGCGTCGGTGGCGTAGTGATAAATGCTGCGCTGGTTGGACAGGCGCGAAACGTTGTTGTGCACGATGCCGCTCTCGATCGGCGGCACGCCGGTGAGGATGCATTCGTACAGCGGTCGGGACAGGGCCGGCAATGCGCACTCCAGTTTGTAGAGCGCTGCGCGTCCCGCGCCGACATAAGCCTGCAGGTGCCCCATGGCGTGACGGGCGACCTCATGGTTGAGGCCGTCGAGCACGACAAGGATGACGTTGTGCTTCATAGGGGCAAACACTCCGCGAACATTAAGGAATCGAAACCTGTAGGAGCGAAGCTTGCTCGCGTAGGCGGACTTGCAATCAACACAAATGTTGAATGTCAGTCCCTCTTCGCGGGCAAGCCTCGCTCCTACAGATGAAGCATTACTTCATCTCGACAATGACTTCTTCGTTCCACTTCTGAGGCAGTGCCTTGGAGGTCTTCTCCCACGCATCCGCGTCCTTGATCGGCGTAACTTTCTTGTACTGCTCGTTCGGCAGCAGCTTGTCCTTGATGTCGGCTGGCAGGGTGATGTGCTCGGCGCGGATCGGACGGGCGTTGCCCTTGGCCAGGTTGATCTGCCCGGCGTCGCTGAAGATGTATTCGCGGGTCAGCTTGGCGGCGTTGGGGTTCTTGGCGTATTTGTTGATGATGGTGGTGTAGCCGGAAATCACCGAGCCATCGGACGGGATCAGCACCACGTAGTCATCCGGGTTGGCCATCTTGGCCTTGTAGCTCAGGCCGTTGAAGTCCCAGACCACACCGACTTCGATCTCGCCTTTTTCCATGGTGGCGATGGTCGGGTTGGCCATCGACAGGCGACCCTGCTTGGCGATGTCGGCGAACAGCAGCAGTGCCGGTTGCAGGTTCTTCTCGTCGCCACCGTTGGCCAGTGCGGCGGCCAGAACGCCGTTGGCTGCCTGGGCCGCGGTGCTCACGTCACCGATGGACACCTTGTACTTGCCGCCCTTGAGGTCAGCCCACTTGGTTGGCACTTCGGAACCGTGCAGCAGCTTCTTGTTGACGATGAAAGCGATGGTGCCGGTGTAGGCCAGTGCCCAGTTGCCGTCCTTGTCCTTGGCCCAGTCCGGAACCTGATCCCAGGTGGTCGGCTTGTAAGGTTGCACCACGCCCTGCTTAACCGCGATCGGGCCGAAGGCGGCACCGACGTCGCCGATGTCGGCGCTGGCGTTGTCTTTTTCCGCAGCGAACTTGGCGATTTCCTGAGCCGAGCTCATGTCGGTGTCGATGTGTTTGAGGCCGTATTTCTTGGCCAGGTCTTCCCAGGTGCCTTTCCAGTTGGCCCAGTCATCGGGCATGCCGACGCTGTTGACGGCGCCTTCCGCTTTCGCAGCGGCTTCCAGGGTTTTCAAATCGTCTGCCGCCATGGCGGCGGTGCACATGGCAATGGTCGAGCCTAACAGTGATGCCAGGAAAAACTTTTTCATTCCAAAGCTCCTTGGGTCGTGTTCAACGCTGCGATTGCGGTTTGTGGTTGGTCTAGGTCAGCAATACCTGAGCCAATCTAAGGGCCCTCGATGACACTTTGATGTCGTTCGTCGCCCGGATCGGCGTTTATTTGCCCGGCACTGGCGGGTGTCCGGTAAGCGTAGACCATCGGCAAACCCCCGCTGTGCAAGGGGCCTGGCCGATTAATTGCAAGCTTTGACGCGCAGTGAACGCACGACCGTTCGGTTGTTTGTCACATCACAGTCATCTGCACTGCCTACGCTTGCAGGATGTTCAAAAAGCCCGTTTTTCGCGTGGTGCTGCCCCGCAACGGTGCTGGTCTAGTCCAGATAGGTAACATTGATGCGTGATGAGGCAACAAAAGCGGTGACCGCCATTGGCCAGGTGTTGCAGGAGCAACTCGATCACGGCTTGCTGGCGCCGGGCAGCAAATTGCCGGCCGAGCGCAAGCTCAGTGAATTGTTCGGGACGACGCGGATCACGGTGCGCGAGGCTTTGTTGCAGTTGGAGTCTCAGGGGCAGATCTATCGCGAAGAGCGCCGTGGCTGGTTCGTCTCGCCGCCGCGCCTGGCTTACAACCTGATGCAGCGCAGCCACTTTCACGCCATGGTCAGTGCCCAGGGGCGAGTGCCCTCCACCGAGGTGATTTCTGCGCGCTTGCAGCCGGCATCGGCGGCGGTCTGCGCCTGGTTGCAGTTGCCGGCGCTGTCGAGCGTGATCCAGATCTGCCGCTCACGGCGCATCGATGGGCGGCTGGTGCTGTACGTCGAGCACTACCTGAACCCGCAGTATTTCCCGGGAATTCTAGAGCTCGATCTGAATCAGTCGATCACCGAGCTGTATGCGCGGCACTACGACCTGCATTACGGGCGGGTGCGCTTCGAGATCGTGCCGACGGCCTTGTCGGTGGACGCGGCCGCGGCGTTACGGGTGTCGGTGGGCAGTCCGGGGTTGCGCATTGCCCGGGTCAATTACGATCAGCACGAACGGCTGATCGACTGCGATCTGGAGTTCTGGCGGCATGATGCGATTCATGTCGGGGTGGATGTGGTCTGATTTTCTGTAGGAGCTGTCGAACGAAGCGAGGCTGCGATCATCGATTTTCAACCCAGGAGAGACATCTTCGACAACAAGTAGAAAAATCCTACAGCTAAGGCGCTAAGACATAGAGACGGATCCTACGCGCGATATAGACATTTCCCATATCCACCCCTCGTTACTTTTTGAGAGCTTTTCGAGCGCTCAAACAGGGTGGAAATGAAGCCTCCCTGAACTTTCCAGGGAGGTTTCAACTTGAACAATCCATTGCCCATCTTCTTCGACCACACCCGCCACAAACTCTGGGTCGAGAACCTCGACACCCCACTCGACATCCTCGCCTTCGACGGCCAGGAACACCTCAGCCAACCCTTCCTCTACCACATCGAATTCACCAGCACTGAACAGGACCTGGCCGCCGAACAACTGCTCGGCAGGCAAGCCCGCTTCAGCCTGCACCCGCCACCCACCAACCGGCCGGTGTTCGCCTGGGAGAAGCCGCGCGAGATCAAACCCCTGCGCACCCTGCACGGCGTGATCACTGGCCTGCAACGCCTGTCCGCCTCCCGCGACGAAGCGCGCTACCAAGTCACCCTGCAACCCCGTCTGGCCCTGCTCGACAAGGGTCGGCAATACCGCATCTACCAGCACAAGTCGGTGCCGGAAATCGTCGAGCATGTTTTGCGCAGCCGCCATGGTTTCGCCTATC
>NZ_JABFMP010000032.1 GCF_013359595.1 Pseudomonas sp. C1C7
GGTCTCATCGTTGATCGGTGAAAACGCCTTTTTTGCACGCTCCTACGTGAAATCGGAGTCCGGACACCTCCGCCCAAAGCAAAGATTTCAATCTCACGCGCGTACTTTCTGCCGAGGAAACCATGGCCGACTTTTTCAACAGAATCGGCCATTAGCTGCCACTCCACGCGACTCGATAATTTCCACCCGACGGTGCATCATCGCGCTCGCCACGTTCCCGTCCTGGTATCGAAGCCAACGGCGCAGAACCTGCCCACCCGCCAAAACGAGCCTTTTGAAATGGAAGTCATCTCATGTTCGAACGTAACAAACTGGTACCGGAGTTAATGGTCACAAACCTGGATAGCAGCCTGGCTTTTTGGGTTTCTCTTCTGGGGTTCAAAGTAGCTTATCAACGCCTGGAAAATGGATTTGCATACCTTGATTTGAAGGGTGCTCAAATAATGCTTGAACAGGTTGATTCGGACGCGGGTCAATGGCTGACTGCGCCGTTGACAAAGCCGTTTGGAAGAGGCATCAACCTACAGATTGATGTTGAGGCTGTCGCACCCATCATCCAAGAACTTGATCAGGCTGGATTCCCACTCTATCGAGAATGCAAAGACACCTGGTATCGGGCTGAAAATGTAGAAGTAGGCCAACGCGAATTCATCGTCCAGGATCCCGACGGTTATCTTGTAAGGTTGGTAGAGCGATTGGGTGAGCGACCGACTTGCTCAATCTGAATCTGAGCCGACTGTCGGGTCGTTTTCAGCCGGTCGCGACAGGCAGAAAACGGCCAAAAGCGGACGTTAGCGAACGCACAATATCCCCCAAGCGGGTTGATCGCGGCGTCTATGAATGCCGAGGCGATTCATTGTGCCTTGATCGGTAGCTCTAATAATTCGTCGCCTAGATTCCCTGTGAGCCGCGTTCCTGTTTTCACATGTACGATGAAACATTTCTTCGGAAAGGACGGTGCATTGGTGTTTGAGATCCTTTTGCGTGGCTCTTCAGTGGGGAAAGTACGTTGCTGAGATAATGTGGGCTTGGGTAGAAGCTCGATGCGAATCTATTTCTTGGAGTGGAAGGTTCTATGTCTATGCGCGTTTTGGCGGTTAATGTAATTGCCCCTCAAATCGAGGGCAGCCAGTGCTAACGGCAATTCTGCACGGGAAGGCAGGCCGCGTTGAGATTGATGGGCACCAGTTAAGTTGGCGCACCTTGTTTCGCAAACGTGAAGATCTCTTGACGAGTGTGCTGTTTGGGCGCATGCCTTATTTGTCTGACAGTGTCCATGATGCGTTTCTACGCGCCCTGCTCGGCAACGCATACGCGGGCGATCTTGGACAGTTGAGTGATATTCAGTTCTGGCCAAGGTTGAGTGATAGTGAAAGTGAAGGTCGCAGATATGTCGAACCAGATGTGTTGATCGAGTATCCCCATCATCGCCTGCTGATCGAAGTGAAGCCGCCATTTGGTGGTATGCAGACCTCCAGGCAATGGCGAGCGGAGGTCCAAGCCCTTCACAGACAAAACGACGAGCCAAAACAAATCATCTTTCTTGCCCTAGGTCGCAATCATCCCAAATGGAGGAATTCGGCAGATAAGCTCGAAAGAGAGTTTTCATCGATAGGCCTCCGTGTGGTGTGTCTGGATTGGCCAGAACTTCTGAGAAGGCTCGGCCTCATCCGGGATCTGGCAGACAGTCGGGATGAGCGCGTATTCCAAGACTGGTTCGAAGCTTTTCGATTGTTCGGCATGGTGAGCGATACCATGCCGTTCAGCGACCTGTTGCCGCTGTGTAATGAAGGCGAAAGTTTCCGCAAACAGCTTGAGCTTGTTCAAAGCTGGACGGCCATTGCAAAAATACCAACGCCAAGCGCCAGCACCCAAGACTGGGCCGCCCTTCTGCCGATTACACAATTTTTAGAAAAGGAAGATTTAGTACAGTGGACATGACTCGCGAACAAGCCGCTTCTCTCGTAAATCAGGTACAGAGCTCTCATCGCTTACTGGCAGGGTTCTACAGACGCCTTCTACCTGCTCTGGATGAAATGGCTGCCAAATTCGGAGCGGGCTTCTGGTTCTGGGACCCCATCAATTTTGACCGTCCATGCCGGTCTGCCACCAAACCTTCGAGCAAGTGGGCGTGGGATTACTTGCCTCTGCTTAATGCTCAATTCGTGTATGCACGAACTGATGAAGAACAGCAGGCTGTTATCCAATTTCAGCTGCATACGGACCCCTCAGTTCTAAAACGGAATCGTCAAGGTAGTGGGCAGCCTGATCCGCTCAGCCTTCCTGATGCGACACCAACCATTCGCATCTATGCCTATTGGTTGAATGAAAGTTCGATTGTGGATATCAAACAGCAGTGGGAAGAGGCCAAATATCCCAAGGGGGATGCATTTTCGATTTCGACACTGAGCAGTGAGTTGCAAGGAACATGGTGGGAGATTGATCTGGCTGACTTTGTGGTTGCGCCACAGGGTACGGAAGCGGCCATTGGCAAGTTCGTTTCATTGCCTGCTTCCGACATATGATGAAAGTGCCAGGTCCCTTGTCACCTGCGGTTGCCGGTGAGGCCCGGTCTAGTTGGCGCTCCGCGCTGGCGTCCGAGTCCAAAGGATATCCCGATAGATTGTCGGATCAGGGTCTAGAAGGAATCAGTCCAGGGCGGCTGCCGGCCAGAAGCGGACCTTTCGAAGAGTAAATTTAACTCTCCGCTTACTTGAGCATAACCGCACCGCCTATGACACCATCACGCTCAACCTAAACGCGAGGTTTTTTTGTGAATTTTTTGGATGCTAGGGCGGAAATCAGATGAAGCACTACCAAGATACGGAAACGGGAGCAATCTATGCTTTTGAGGATGATGTTGATCCTTGGGCACTGAACAACCGAAATATTCCAAAAACACTATCAGAAACCATTAAGCCGAAGCCCAGCGATTCACATGTTTGGTGTCAGGATGGTTGGATTAATCAGGAAGAGGCGCCGCCGGAATATACGCCGCCCGTACCAAGCGTTCCTTCGTACAATCCAGCGTGGATGGCTTATCTGCGTCCATATACGGCAGTCCATCGTGATCAAAACTCGGGCTTGAATATCTCCCTTGATCAAATCAATACAAACTCATACGACGGCAATAAACTTGCGGAAGTCGTTACATCCCTCCCGTTAGGCACTTTGAGCGGAATACCTGCACTTATCAGTTACGACGGGGCAATAGCGATTCCCCAGTGCGGGGATTTTCCAACCATGGCTGACGGAGTTAGCAAACTAAACGAGATACTTTGTAGTCTTTTACTGGGTGGCGTCCATGCGGAGGTGCTTCATCCAGATGCTCTCGTCATTGGCATGTTGCAGGACGAGTTGAGGCTTTTTGCCTACACATCATCCCTGCATACCCAACTGCGGTTGAACTGGGCAGCCATAAGCGACCGGCTCCATCCTTTGGGAACACCAAGAGTGTTGATGGTGACGGAGATACAAGCGGCTTACAGTCAAGGCCAACAAGTTGTTAACGCCATCCATAACCTCTCACCGTTTTTTCTTTTGAATGGCTACACCGCCATGGGATATAGAAATAGCAGCGACGCACTCAATAGTCTTTGGATAGCAGTAGAACAAATCACAGAGCACCTATGGACAGAGTTATATGTTAAGGACAAGAGTAGCCTCTCCGCTCGTGTTCTTTCGTGCCATACGCAGCTTAAAAAACGCCCTGGCCTTGACAAGGTTTCTTCAAAACACAAACTTTTACGACTATCAAAGATAATTAGCAGAGAATGTCAGAAGACACTTAGTCTCGCGCGTGAAAGGCGTAATGACCTAGCGCATAGAGGCGTCGTACCGGACTTGAAAATCGTCGAAATGCTCTGGAAGTCCCTTTCAGATTTACTTGAAAAGGCATCAAAAGTTCAATCACTTGGCATGAGAAAGCTTAGTGGTGGTGGCGAAAGCGATCGGGCTATACCCGCGAAGTCTAACTTCGATGAGTGGCGGAAGCTCGCTACCAAGGTATAACGTTACAAACTGCTAAACACCAGACCCCTTCGAAGAACCTACGTCTCCTTTGGGTCGGTTGCAGCCCTTCGTGACATACTGAAATCGGCTAGCAGTGGCCACTCAACTTATCTTTCGAGCAAAAGGCAAAATGAGCTATCAATATGAAACATGAACTTTGGCTGGAACCCGATGGTTGCCAACTTTTCTGTCTAGCAGGCGTTCATGGTGATGACGCGCGCAATCTCCTTGCAGCAAATTCTAAGCTAATCTGGACGGTCGAAGCCGACAGTTACTTCGAAGCGATGACCAAATACTATTCCTTCATGGCATGGGGTGAATACCAGACAGACTTCCCCGAGCAAGACCAAATGTCCTACACAGAGCTAGGATGGGATGAGTAACGGATACCAAGCGAAAAGATGTGCAGTCATGTGTTTTTTGAGTTCTAGACCCACCGTCTGCTTTGGGTCGAGGCCCGCCCCTCCGAACTCACTCCAGTCGATTCGGAAAATTGATTAAAGTGTTAGCAATGCAGCACGTACGAGCATAAAGAAAGGACTAGAAAGTGAATTTTATAAGGGAATGGCTGGATAGGCTGAAGACCAAGCAGACACCTGCCTCCTCATGGATTGAACATCGGCGAAACGAAGCGACGGAACTGCTGGGGAATGCCGAGCGCAGCGGAACATGGATAGAGCTCACTGTTCACTACAACGGGTTCATTCGTGAAGTCGCTGTCAGGGAGTTGTGCAATCACCCGTCTCCTGAAGCATTAGTCGCTTTGATAGAGCGTCTGAATGACTGGGTCCCCCAGATACGCGATTTGGCGTTGGCCGGACTAAAACACTATATAACTGACTCCCATGCTCAAGCGCTATTGTTTGCACTGGAGCCCCTGATGGCCTTGGCTGCGCGTCGAAGGGCCGACCATGGGCAGACGCTCAAAGCTGCCCGCACTGTACTGCAGTCACCCGAAATCAAGTCTGAGGTCTATGCCAACTTCCTTGCACGACAGGGTAAAGCTGCGTGTTATCTGTTTGAGCTTTTGCTGGAAAAAGATTCCGGTCCGGAAAAACTCCTGAGGAGTGCGTTGGCACATCGTGAGCTAAACGTGCGGTTAGCAGCCGTTTCAGCTTGCGAGGATTTACCAGCCGCACAAGCTTCACCACTGCTACTCGAAGCCCTATCACGACCAGGCGCCAAAGTGCGCGTCTGTGTGTTGCGCGCACTTCTACCGTTGCTCGAAGATCCGCAGCCATTGTTACGCGTGGTCTTACTGGATGCATCGCCCTCGATCCGTAGTTTGGCCCGCTGGGTAGCAGAACGTCATCACATAGATGCAAACGCGATCCTGACGGAGCAAATGGATAAGGGCTTTCCCTCACTCAAACGGGAATGGCTTGGCGTTATTGGCTTGGCAACCGAACTTAACGTCATTCTCGACAAGCAGTGGCTAACAGAAGCAATACACTCCCGATATCCCACCGTGCGGCAAGCGGCTGTGCGCCTGCTTGGCGATAACCAAGTGCCTGAATTGCTTGCGGCACTTGACGATCCGTCGGATAAAGTGTTCTTCGCTGCAGTCGCTCAGTTGGACAAGCTACCTTGGACATTAGTGACCTCTGGAACAGGTGCCAAGTTAGATCGAGACTGGCATCAACTGTCGACAGTACGCCGCCAGGCAATACTTCAACTGAGGCCCGGTTGGCAGCAGGTGGCGTACTTGCTGGCACGGTTTGACACTGAGCCGCTTGCACAGAGTTTTTGGCTAAATCAGATTGACATGTGGTGCGATCACCAATATCAAATTGTCGATCCGGTCACCTCAAAGGCCGAGCGAGAAGAATTGGCGCAAAAGCTTCGAAACTTAGCTACGACAGGACTTCTCGGCAGCGACTATGTAGAGCGTGTTGTGTGAGCAATGGGAAAGTAATTGATCAACAGCAGCTCTCTCCCTGGTGGTAATCGCCCAGAAGCAATCATTCATTCTTGAACACTAAAAATTCGATAGGACTGAATTTGAGCGAACTACCAAGGGCCGACGCGGGCCATGATGATGCAACACGGAAGAAAATCCATGCTGCCGTGACTGCAAGAAACTTGGCAAGCGCATCGAACAATACCAAGTGGGATGAGCTGATCAACCATTTCCGCGAGATTCAGGGGTGGCGTCCGTCCTACCGATCCAAGTGCGTCACAGGATATGTCTCAGAGTGGGATGTCGAGTGGTTTTACCATTTGCCGTTTCCATTTACGTCCGTCGAATGGTTCGACATTGGCTTGTCGGAAGCAGTCCCCTCTAAAGGACGGCTGCTTGCATGTAAAACCATTGACCATACAGACGAAATATCGAAGGTGGTCGCACAAATTGGATTCGAGTTTGACGTGCGCGCCGACGTTCTGAGAATTTGGGGATACCTCCCAAAATCGTATGAAGACTTTCCGCCTGTATGACAGGTTGAGATCTGCCGTCTCCCCAGTAATTACAATATCTGACCTGGATGCTGAAAGGCCGCTTTGGGTCGATTCTGTTGAAAAAGTCGGATGCGGTTTTCACAGCAGAAAAGTACGCGTCTGAGATTGAAATCTGAGTTTTGGGCAGAAGGTTCAGGGCTCAGATTTCAAGCAGCAGCGTACAAAAGAGGTGTTTTTGCACATCAATATTCGAGCGACTTGGATATACCGACTTTTTCAACAGAATCGGTCGATTTCAGCCTGTCGTGAACGGCAGAGAACGGCCGCTTTCTGCCATCCAAAGTCGGCGCCCCAGGCGCGGGTGGCGGTGAAGTTTTTGCTGCGGATGATTCTCATGGTGGGCGGGTCTCGGGCAGGCAGTTAGTGGCTGCAATCTACCAGAGTCGAATGCCTTTGCAGGTAACGGGCACCGACGCGCCTGGGAGGCGACGGTGCCCCCTGAATTTCCCCGCTACTGCGCAGCCGCCGGCGCAGGCTCATCACTCACCTATTTCAAAGTGTGTATGAATAACCTGCATGACTCCCGCACGCGCGATTAACAGTCATGGAGATGCTCTCGATAACAAAAATTCGGGAATTTAGTTGGCGGCCGCAAATTACAATATTAATAGTGAAACAGCTCAGACCCCATAAAGACGTGGCCTACAGCTAAATTCAAGTTCCCCACCAGTGGGTGATTTCCCCCACCAGCCTCTAATTCGACAAACACGAAGTTCCCCCGGAAATTGAATTTAACTGAATTCCGCATCCCTCGACATACTTTGTCACACTTCTATCGAGGCAAGTACCAGACACCGTTTCCGCGCAGTAAAAGGGGAACACAGCATCAAAATCGCCTTATGAAAAACCAGATCCTTTCATTATTTCCGGAGCACAGCCCAGCGCCCTGACACCGCAGATTCCATTACCCAAGCCGACACCTGACCAACTAATTTCGACTGGGTTAATCCGTTCATGACATTTTCAAGACAACTTCCAAAGGATTAAACAGGCACGAACGTTGCTGATGCCGATTCAGAACCTTTCGACCGCGCTGCACCCCCAGCCTGCGTCATTTCAAGAGGATTGAATCATGCACAACAGATTGACCCTACTGGCAAGTTCGATCCTGCTGGCGTCACTCGGTGGCGGGGCCGCGCAGGCAGCACTTTACGCCGTGGACCCGGGCGTTCCAGGCGAGCGCCCCTACCCCCTCGATAGCGGCAACAAGACCGGTTACGCCGCCTGGTATCAGGACACCCACGGGCGAATCCTCGATCTGTGCCTGAGCAAGGCGGTCAGCTCCCGCACCGCGCCAACGCCCGGCGCGCCGGCCTACATGTGCGTCCTCAACCCGGCACCCGGCGAATTCGATGACACCCAACCCATCGTCTTCCCGACCAACTATCCCGATGAAACCTTCTGGTACGCCGCGGATGCCGCCATCACCGACGCCGCCAGTGGCATCGACATGACCTGGGGGGCGGCGATCGAAGCGGCGTTCAACGGCGAGGTCGCGGACGGTCACCAGCTGAGCTTCGCCCGTGTGCGCATTCGCGTGGATGTGCCCGTCGCGGGCGTCTACACCGTCACTCACCCCTATGGCGTCGACGTGTTCAACGTCACGCCCGAAGAGTTCGCCGACACCGGCGGCACCCGGGCGATCAACATGACGCGCGATATCGGCATCGGTCCATCCGGGGACTACACCGGCGCGCTGAAGGGCGACATCGGGCCGTTCCTGCGCAGCGTCAATGGCCCTTACACCGAGACCAACCCGGAAACCGGCCAGCAGGAGAAATACATCGGCGACCCGAACATCGAGGAGCTGGTGACCGGCAGTCCGTTCAACACCAACTACCTGCGTATCCAGGGCCCCAACGGCATCGACACCCGCAGCGACACCTTCTCCGTGTCCGGCAAGCTCAGCACCGTGGATCTGCCGGCCCCGGCCATGGTCAAGCGCGCCAGCTATTCGCGGGGCAATTCCGGCGGTGGCGTGGTCGCGCATCAGGATGTGTTCACCATGGCTCCGCCGCCGCCCGGGACGGTCAACTTCCTGGACAGCTCGGGTGCGACCGTGACCATGACCGAAGCCAATTCGACCGGCAGCTGGTACGGCCAGTCGACCGTCAACCCGTCGGTACCGTCGACGCTGCAAGTGACCGCCGACAACCACCTGGCGATCCCTACCCTCCTTGCCCCGACCACTGTGCCCGTGCAACTGACCGATCTGGTCACCATCAGCCGCGCCGAATACAGCCGCAGCACCGGTCGACTGACCATCGAGGCCTCGACCAGCGACCGCATCACGCCGCCCAACCTGACCGCCTACGCGGGCAAGAGCGGAGCGCTGATCGGTGAGCTGTCGGGCGGTGCCGACAAGTCCCTGTCGCCCAATGCCGGCACCGTGCCGCCAGCGACCATACGGGTGACGTCGGCCAACGGCGGCAGCGATACAGAAGAAGTGGTCATCGTCCAGTGACCCATCCGAATTCGGATCAAGAGCCAGGAGGTAACATGAACAAGTGGCCACGCTTCATCTTCAACACACTGAGCCTGTCCGTCGCCATGGCAGGCGGTGCCCACGCCGCGCTGCAGAGTTTCGACCCGGGTCCGTATACCCTTTCCACCGGCCGGTTCCCGATGTGGTACCAGGACTTCAACAACGTGAAGCTGGAGCTCTGCCTCTCCAAGACCACCAGCTCCCGCGCGCCGGGCACCCCTGACGCCCCGGGCTACATGTGCACCATTCCCGCCGAAGGCGGCTTCAACCCCGCCGAGCCCATCGTCTTCCCCAATAACTGGCCAGGCGAAAGCTTCTGGTTCACCGCAGACGCCAGCGTCGGCGACCGAACCTTCGGCATCGAGCAGTACGTCGCCGCCCTGGAAGCGGTGGCCGGCGAAGGCGAGATCATCGATGGCGAGCAGCACAACTTCGCCCGCATCCGGATCCGCGCCGCAGTGCCTGCCGCAGGCATGTACACCGTGCGCCATCCGTACGGAACCAAGGTGTACGTCGTTGCCACGCCCGGACGGCGGGCGATCAATGACACCAGTGACATCGGCATCGCCCCGCTCAACTATTCAGGGGCTTTGCAGGGTGCCATCGGGCCGTACCTGTACAGCGCGTCGGCCCCCAATAGCCTGACCAATGAAGCCGGTACGGAAATCGCCCGCTACTTCACCGAGACCAACCCGGAAACCGGGCTGCAGGAAAAATTTGTCGGCGACCCGAACATCGCCGAGCAGGTGCGCGGAAGCCCGGTCCTCGATGACCAGGGCAATCCGCAGAACTACATCGAGATCTCCGGTCCCGCCGGCACTCTGCGCACCAACCTGTTCTCGATCTCCGGCAAGATCTACGACGACCGCACCCAGACGCCGGTGGAAGTGGAGCGTGTCACCTATCAGCGTGACAGCAACGGCTCGCTGGTCGAAATCTTTGCCGACTCGTTCCGTACCAACAGCACTACCCAGGCCGTGACGCCGGCTGCCTCGACGGTGTGCTACCGCACTACCCTCACCCTCACCGGCACGCCACCGGGCCCATGCCTGCCTGGCGCGAACCTGTTGACCGACAACAACGGCTATTTCCACACCCACTTCGCGACAGCAGGCGCCCCGCCCTCGGTGGTGGTGCTGACCGCCAGCGAACTGGGTGGCGCGAACAAAGCCACCTCGGTATCGCGCACGCCAGTCGATGTGGTGAAAGTCAGCACCGCTCGATACGACCCGACCAACCACCGGCTGACCATCACCGCCACCTCCAGCGACAAGGTCGTCAACCCAGGCCTGGTCGCCCAGGGCTACGGCCCTCTGCCGGTCAGCGGAACTTTGGTGGTCAATGATGTGGCCCAGCCACCGGAAAGCGTTACGGTGAAATCGGCTGCCGGCGGTTCGGACAGCGAACCGGTGACCGTCGCCGGCATCGTCGATGTGCCTGGCGACAACGAGAAACCGCTGGCCGTGGCGGATACCGCCAGCACCAGCTCGGGCGTACCGATCACCCTCAACGTGCTGGCCAACGACAGCGATCCGGACAACAACACGCCGCTGACCATTGGCAGCTTCGTACCACCGGCGGCCGGCCAGGGTACGGTGGCGCTCAACGGCACCACCAACCTGACCTACACGCCACCGGCCACCAACGTCCCGCTGCAGGCGACCTTCAGCTACATCGCCCTGGACAACAAAGGCCTCGCGTCGGATCCGGCAACGGTCACGGTCAACGTCAGCCCCAACCTGCCACCTGTCGCCAACAACGACACCGCGGCCACCCAGGGCGGAACGCTGACGCTCAACGTGTTGCTCAACGACGCCGACCCCGAAGGCAACGCGCCCTTGAGCGTGATCATCCTGTCCCAGCCGGCGGCCGGCCAGGGCACTGTCAGCACCGACGGCAGCGTGGTGACCTACACCGCACCGCAGAACTTCACCAGTGCCTTCACCACCACCTTCACCTACCAGGTCCGCGATTCGCTAGGCGCGCTCTCGGCACCGGCCACCGTCACCGTGCAAGTCACCCCTCAGGTCACCCAGGAAAACCTGGTGGTGACCACCGCCGAAGCACGGTCACGCTCCAACAACCGCTACACCTGGGACCTCTCCGGGACAACCTCGGCGGTGGTCGGCAACACCATCACCGTTCAGGTCTCCACCGCCAGTGGGCTGGTCACGCTGGGCACCGCGACCGTTCCGGTCACCGGTCGCTGGAGACTGTCGGCGACAACCACGACCATCGTGCCGAGCGCGAACAACCCGACGGTTACCATTCGGTCATCGCTTGGGACGGTGAGGACGGCACCGTTGGTGGTTCAGTAACGAGAACGCCCCACCTTCGTTCGCGGAGGTGGGGCGCACGTTACGACATCGAATTTCTCTCCCTGCGCATCTGACTCACCAACGTAAACCGATCCTGCGGATGCGTCGTCTCCGGCACCACCATCAAAGCCCCCTCCTCATCCACCATTGGTAACAGCGTGGCGACGGTGGTGGTGTCGAAGTGGTCCGGGGAGTTTACCGAGCAGACGGCGAAGGATGAGTACAGCCGGGTGTTTGGGCGTAATTCGGAGGCGGCGCTTTGAGGGGTGTAAGGCACGAACAATGAGGGGACAGATTGAGCGATCAGTCTGTCCCCTTTTTTCAGCTGGCACCCCATAACCTGTAGCAGCTGGCGAAGCCTGCGTCCGGCTGCTACAGGGATCGGGTTTTGGCTTATCTCAAGTGCACGTAAGTCCCCGGCGCAGCCTCTCCCGCCGCATATCCCCGACTGCCCAATTTACGCGGCGCCTTCTTGCACTCTCCAGACCGTGCCTGTACCCACGCCAGCCAGTGCGGCCACCACGAGCCTGACTGTTCAGTCGCCGCATCCATCCACTCCTGAGCCTCTTCAGGCAATGTGCTGGCGGTCATGAAACGCGACTTGGGATTACCCGGCGGGTTGAGGACGCTCTGAATGTGCCCGCTGTTGGACACCACGAACTCGCCCTGACCGCCGAACAGATGCATGGAGCGGTAGCAGGCTTCCCACGGGGTGATGTGGTCGGTCATGCCGGCGATGCAGTAGAAGTCACAGGTCACCTGCGCCAGGTCGATCGGTGTGCCGCAAACCTCCATCGCACCAGCACGGGCGAAGGGGTTGTGCTGGTACATATCGATGAACTCGCCGTGCAGCGCGGCTGGCAGGTTGGTGGTGTCGTTGTTCCAGTACAGGACATCGAACGCCGGCGGTTCATTGCCAAGCAGGTAGTTGTTGATCCAGTAACTCCAGATCAGGTCATTGGGGCGCATCCAGGCGAAGACCTTGGCCAGCTCGCGGCCCTCCAGCACGCCAGTCTGATACGACCTGCGCTTGGCGGCCTCCAGGGTTTTCTCGTCGGCGAACAGCCCGACCTGCGTGTCCGGGCGAATGTCGAGCATGCTGACCGCGAGGGTGAAGGCATTGACCTTCGTCTCCTCCAGCGCGGCGTAATGCCCCAACAGCGAGGACATGGTGCAGCCGCCGGAACAGGCGCCGAAGATATTCAAATCGGTGCTGCCGGTGATCGCCAGAATGGCGTCGACCGCTTCCTTCAGGGCTTCGATGTAGCTGGAAAAACCCCACTCGCGCTGCGCCTTGCCCGGGTTGCGCCAGCTGATGACGAAAGCCTGGATTCCGTTGTCGAGCAAATAGCGGATCAGGCTCTTCTCCGGCGTCAGGTCGAACAGGTAGAACTTGTTGATCTGCGGCGGTACCACCAGCAACGGCCGCGCCTGGACTTGCTCGGTGCGGGGTTTGTACTGGATCAGTTCCAGCACCTCATTGCGAAACACCACCGCCCCTTCGGTGGTGCCCAGGTTGCGCCCGACTTCGAAAGCGGTCTTGTCTACCTGGCTGGGCATGCCGTTGTTGTCGATCAGGTCCCGGACCAGCTGCGAGAAGCCGTCCAGCACGCTCTTGCCGCCGGTTTCGAAGAAACGCTTGATTGCAGCCGGATTGGCCGGGGTGTTGGTCGGCGCCATCGCCTCGGTCAGCAGGCTGATGACGAACTGACCACGTTGCGCGTCCTGTTCGCTGAGGTTGCTGGTGCTGATCCAGTCGTTCATTTCCTGACACCAGGCCAGGTAGGTCTGCATGTAGCGACGGTACAGCGGATTGCGCTGCCAGGTCTTCTCGTCGAAACGCTTGTCCCCCGCCGCCGGCGCGAGCTGCGAGCGGTTGAGCAGGACATTCTTCAGCTCAACGCCGAACGCCGCCATGTGCCGGGCGCTGTGCACGGGTTGCTTCAACACTTGCCGCAGGACCATGCGCGCGGTGCCGACCAGATCGCGGCTGCGAGGACCGAACGCCGGGTTCAGGCTCAACGTGTGCATCGCGGCTTGCTGGGAGAGATCTTTATCTTTCTTGTTCAATGTGACGCTCCGGTAATGCAATGAGGACTGTGTAGCGAGGGCTTGCCCTGACGCGCTCCCTGTAGCAGCTGGCGCAGCCAGCTGCTACAGGTCCTGCTGTGGCTTGAGGGACCGGCATCAGGGCTTGCCCCGCAGAACGTGAGGAGCAGGTTAAGTCGAGAGGGGGACGGCCTATTTTTCATTTGGCGACAACGCTTTTTCAGTTCATGACAAGCGATGACCTTTGATCCGATGGTGAATGCTGTGAACCACACAAAACCCTGTGGGAGCGCGGCTTGCCCGCGAAGACGGCCGGACAGGCAACATCAATCTGCCCTCCTCACTCCCTTCCCGCCTCACCACCAACAACCTTCACCCGATGACAATCAGACGGCCCAACTTTCTGCCCACTCGATGAACGAACCTCAATCGGCATCAAAGCCTGGCCCGACTCGTTATCCAGCAGCACCGACCGCACCTCCTGCGGCTCGAACAGAAACCGCTCCCCCCACTGCCTGAGGCTCACCACCACCGGGAAAATCTCCCGCCCCTTATCCGTCAGGACGTATTCCTTGTACGCGCTGCCATCCGACGCCGGCCTTACGTCAAATACCCCCACCTCAACCAGCGTCTTCAGCCGCGACGCCAGAATGTTCTTGGCCACGCCCAGGCTTTTCTGAAACTCACTGAACCGGCCAATACCGTCAAATGCATCACGGATGATCATCAGCGACCAACGATCCCCGATGGCTTCCAGCGTTCTGGCGACCGGGCATTCGCGGCCGTCTGGCGAGTTGTCTTCTTCCATCTGCGTGCCCTGCACAATGTGGTTGCAATTTGAAACCTGATCCCGCAACAATGGAATCTGGTTTTCTATTGAAACCACTTTAACGCGATGGAGGCGAACATGACAGCAGATACCCGCTCAGCCACCCGACAACTCTCCAGACACCCTTCAGGGCTATCCCCGTCGCTCACGTTATTGTTCTCCATCACCTGCGCCCTGGCAGTCGCCAACGTCTACTTCGCACAACCGCTACTCGACTCAATGGCTCAGAGCCTGAACGTGGCCCCCTCGATGATCGGCGTCGTGGTGACCGCCACCCAAATGGGTTACGCGCTGGGCCTGCTGTTCATCGTTCCGCTGGGAGACCTGCTGAACCGCAAGCGGCTGATCCTGACGCAGCTACTGCTGTCGTCGGTGGCGCTCGCGGCGGTCGGTGCCGCGCAGCAGTGGCTGGCCCTGCTGGGCGCGATGATCATGATGGGCCTGCTGGCGGTGGTCGTTCAGGTACTGGTGGCCTACGCCGCTACCCTGGCAACACCGGCACAGCGCGGGCAGGCTGTCGGGACGGTCACCAGCGGCATTGTCCTGGGCATACTTCTGGCGCGATTTACGTCCGGCCTGATTGCAGACATCGCGGGCTGGCGCGCCGTCTACTTCGTGTCCTCAGGATTGATGCTGACCATCGCGGCGGTGCTGTGGAAAGTGATTCCCGTCACGACACCGCCAAGGCAACGCGAGACCTACCTGACACTGATCGGTTCACTCTTCAGACTCTTCGTCACCGAACCCACCTTGCGCATCAGGGGCCTGTTGGCCTTGCTGATCTTCGCCGCATTTTCCGTGCTCTGGACATCCATGGTGCTGCCATTGAGCGCCCCACCGCTGTCGCTTTCACACACGGCGATCGGCCTGTTCGGCTTGGCCGGCGTCGCCGGTGCCCTGGCCGCCAGAAGAGCCGGCCGCTGGGCCGATCAGGGCATGGGACAACGCGTGACCGGCATTTCGCTGGGGTTGCTGACGCTGTCCTGGCTGCCCATCTCGTTTGCCCAGACATCCCTGATCGCGCTGGCCTGTGGCGTCATGCTTCTGGACTTCGCCGTGCAAGCCGTACACGTCACCAACCAGAGCCTGATTTTTGCCGCACGCCCCGACGCCCATAGCCGCATGGTCGGTGCGTACATGTGCTTCTACTCGGCCGGCAGCGCGCTGGGCGCCGCAGCCGCGACTCAGGTTTATGCGTTATGGGGTTGGGTTGCGGTCAGTCTGCTGGGCGCCGTGATCAGCGCTGCTGCGCTGCTTGTGTGGTTTGTCGCGTTGCGTTTTTCAACGCCCGAAAGATCGCAGCCTTCGGCAGCTCCTACAGGTTCTATGCGCCGGCCGCAAAAAAGGTCTACGACACCAATCCTGTAGGAGCGAGCACGTTCGTGATGCAAGCCCGGACAACGCGGGGTATCAGGTCGCCTGCATCATCGTTGCCCTCCATCGCGAGTTCAGGCTCGCTCCCACAGGATGTTGGCCGTTGGCCTCTTACTTGAAGCAGAACTCATAGAGACAGGTCTGGAACCCATACTTGAGGTCGAACTTGCCATCGAGCACGTTGTTCTCCTTCGCGTACTGGTCCCACGCGACCAGCATTTCCTTCATTTTTGCCGGCTCGGCGCGGGAAAGGTCGCGGCTTTCGGTCGGGTCGTTCTTGAGGTTGTACAGCTGCCAGTCTGCGTTGCCGTAAGGTGGGTTGACGAAGGTGATTTTCCAATCGCCCTTGCGCAGTGCCTTGCGGCCGAACAATTCCCAGCCGATCTGACGCTGGGCCATCGCCTGACCTTCCAGCAACGGCCGCATGCTCTTGCCGCTGATGGTCTGCACCGGACGGCCATGAAAGGTTTTGCCCAGTGCAGGAACACCGGCCAGGTCCAGCAAGGTCGGCATCAGGTCCATCACATGGACCACGTCGCTATTGAGTGTTCCTTGCAGGTGGGCCTTCTTCAGCATTTTCGCGCTGATGATCGCCGGTGCACGAATGCCGCCCTCGTTGGTGAAGCCTTTGAAGAACGGATACGGGGTAGAACTGACCTGAGCCCACTGTGCACCATAGTCGGCATAGGAGCCTTTGTGACCGAGGTTCTTCAGGCTGTTATCGAAGTCACTGGCGAGCCATTCCTTGTTACCGGGCAGATCGATCGGGCTATTGCCATCGGCACCGTTGTCGGAGATGAACACGATGAAGGTGTTGTCCAGCTTTCCGGTTTTTTCCAGGTACTGCAGCAGACGACCGATGTGGTAGTCCATGTTGGACACCATCGCCGCATAGATTTCCATGTTGCGTGATTCACGCTGGCGCTGCTCATCGCTCAATTGGTCCCAGTTCGGGAGACCCTTGGCCATTGGCGTGTTGGGCGTGGTGTCGGTCGCGACGATCCCGAGCTGTTTCTGACGCTCCAGACGCGCCTGACGAATCGGCTCATAGCCTGCGTCGTAACGCCCCTTGTATTTATCCAGCCAGTCATCCGGCGCATGCAATGGCCAATGAGGTGCGGTGTAAGACAAGACAGCCATGAAAGGCTTGCCATTGGCTTTGTCGGCGTCGATGTAATCAATCAACCGATCGGTATAGAACTCGCTGGAGTAGAAGCCCTTGGGCACTTCCACCTGTTTACCGTCTTCGCGATAAATCGCTTTCGGGTCCTTGGCGATGATCGCGTGCTGGTCATCAAAGTGGCTGGCGCCGCCCTGTACCAGAATGAAGGAGCGGTCAAATCCACGGGCCTTCGGACTGGATTCCTCGGTGCGCCCCAAGTGCCACTTACCGGTGGTGTAAGTGTTGTAACCCGCGTCCTGAAGCACCTGCCCGACCGTGACCATACGCTCGTTCAAGTAACCCTCATAACCAGGCTTGCCTTGCTGGAACGGCTGAAGCAGCTCGCCCATGTTCCCCAAACCAGCGACATGGCTGTCGGCACCGGAGAGCATCATCGCCCGGGTCGGCGAACAGGTAGGCGCCGTATGGAAGTTGCTCAGGCGTACACCCTCCTGGGCAAGCGAGTCGATATTCGGGGTGCTGATTTCACCACCGAAGCTGCCCAGGTCGCTGTAGCCCAGGTCATCGGCAACGATGATCAGGAAGTTCGGGCGCTCATCCGCGGCCATGGCTGCCTGGCTGCATACGGCAACCAGCAGGGCAAGCAAGAGATTGGTCATCCGGCTCATTGGGTGGTTTTCTCCGTTGTTATTATTGGCTGAGCCGGCAGTATGCGAAGGCCCGGGCGTGAGCCGATAACGCGGTTGCGCAAGCGCTTATTCACCTGCGTCGTTATTTTCCCGGACAGCTGGGGAAGCGGTTGAGCGTGATTCATCATGGGCTGCATTCGGGAGGTGCTGGCTTGGCCGGACGCATGGTAGTAGCCGGTCCTGAACCTGCAGTACAAGATAACGAACTCGCACGCTTGCGCCTGCCTGGACACATTGGCAGGCCACCCAACCGATCACCCCGGACAAAACAAGAAAAAAGGTTACGGTGATGAACACGACCACTATCGGCGGCCTCTCCCCTCCCAAAAACATTCCCTTTGCAGCGGAGCCCGTACTGCGCTCGCGCAACATCGAAGATGCCGAGGCGCTGCTCAACAACCATCTGGAAGAACGCCGGATCAGCCTTGGCGGACGGGGGACCCTGGACATCGACTTCACCCTGCAGTCCTTGCCGCAGATGAAGTTGTTCGGAGCGCAGTGGGGCCGCGAAGTGCGTGTGAGCTCAAGTCCCTTGAACAGCTGGCACGGGATTTTGCCCTTGCAAGGTACGATCAGCAGTCGTCCCGATGGGCTGCAGGCGAATGCAGGTGAGCTGCTGGTTTTCAGCCCCGGGCATGAGGTGGATGTCACCTGGCATGAAGGCGTCAAGGCGATCGTCATTACGCTGGATGCCGGATTGCTGGTCGATCACCTGGAACGCCACCATCAGACCCACGCGCTTCAGTGTCCGACCGGGACACTGTTGTTCGACAGAGATCATCGTGCCTTGCAGAGCCTGGGCAGCCTGCTGCGCCTGGTAGACAGCGAAACCGGCAACGCCTCGGGTTTGCTGGCAAACCCCACCAGCCAGTCCCATGTGCAACACCTGTTTTGCGAGAACCTGCTGCAGTTGATCCCCAGCTTGCACGCCGAGCCGCAACGTCGCCTGTTGCCGGGCACGGTGAAACGGGTGATCGATTACATCCATGCCCATCTCGACCAACCGCTGGACATCGCGCAACTGGTCAGCATCAGCGGGACGAGTCGGCGTAGTCTGGAACAGGCGTTTCGCAACGGCCTGGGGACCAGCCCGCAGCGCTATATTCAGAGCTGCCGACTGCTGGCAGTACGCAAGGTATTGCAGAAGCATCAACCCGGAGATCTGCAGCTATCGGCCTTGGCATTTCACTGGGGTTTTGCGCAACCCAGCCACTTCACCGCCGCCTACAAGCAGGCTTTCGGTGAGTTGCCATCGCAAACGCTGGCCAAGCCGCTCTGATTTTTTCATCGACGGCGTCATGACAATCAGGTCGCTCTACCCGGAGCGACCACCATCCCGATCTACCAGAACTTCCAGGTGTAAGTGGTCATCACCCGGTTTTCGTCATAGTCGTTGCCATGCTTGAACTGGGCATTGATGTTGCGCCACTCCATCCCCACACCCTTCAATGGCCCACTCTGAATCACATACGCCAGGAACAGGTCGCGCTCGCTTTCAGCGCTGTCACTCAGATCACCACCGCGATCAATGCCGGTACCGCGAATGTAACGGGTGGTCAGGGTCAGTCCGGGCATCCCCATGGCCGCGAAGTCATAGTCGTAACGGGCCTGCCAGGAACTCTCGTTGGGCTTGATGAAAGCCACGGCTGACCAGTTCACCAGATAGGGTTGCGGGGCGAAGCCATTCAGGGTCGGGAAGGTGCTGTCGCCCAGCATGCGTTGGTAACCCACGCCGAAACCATGTCCGCCTTTTTTCAAGGTGGTCATGACACCGTAGGAGCGGTTGTCGATTTTGCCGTACAGCGCGTCCCCCGCTTCCTTGTTGTTGAAGTAGCGAAGATCGGTCTTCAGGCGGTAGCCGTCACCCAGGTCGGAATTGAGTGTCAGGCCCAGGTAATGCTGCCGGTAAATGTCCTCCAGTTGCCCGTAAAAATAGCTGGCCGACAGGTTGGGACCGAAGGCGTAGGTGGCGCCGGCGAAGTCCAGGCCATCGCTGGGGTAGCGCGGCCCGCCGGGCCTGGTGAACAGGTACATCTTTTCGCTGTTGGAGGATTCGCGGGTACTGATCTCGGTGAATCGCCCGCCCGTCAGGGTCAGGTCGTCTATCTCGTTGGACTTGATCACGGCACCGTGGAAGGTAGTCACCAACTGCCGGGAATCGTCCTGAAAGGCGACCGGGAGCGTCGGCCGGTGCTCACCGATTTTCAGCTCGGTCTTCGACCAGCGAACCTTGGCGGTCAGCGCTGCCCGGCCGTAGTCCCTGGCCTGCTCCTGCTTGCTTTGGCTGTAGGGCAAGACGCTGTCCGGGCCACGACCGCCGCCACCGTCAAGGCGATAGGCGTATTGCGCGGCCGCATCGAGACCGAACTCCAGCGGCCCCTGGGTATAACCGGAGGTAAAGCGCAGATCGAAACCCTGGCTCCAACTGCCATCGCGCGAGGTTCTCGGGTTATCGCCCTTGAAGTCGCGGTCGACATAAAAATTGCGCAATCCAAGGTTCAACTGACTGTCTTCGACAAAGTCGGCTTGCGCAGCCAACGGCATCATCACCCCGATCAGCCCCATGGCCTTCAGGTGTTTCGCAGCACAATACACAGGACGCGGCACAGCGGTGTACATCGGGTTCATGGCTACCTCTACACATTTTTATTGTTGTTGTAGAGGTTCAGTATCCGCAGCCTGCCCCCAGGCCGTTATCGTCTGCGCGTGGTGACTAGCGGCGCAGCGCAGGTATTACAAGCCGGACGGCGTTAACTGCCCTTGAGTCGATAACTGACTTGCGCGCGGCTCATGCCGAGCATCTGCGCGGCCGCCGTGATGTTGCCGCCAGAGCGTTCCATGGCCAGGCGCACCAGGTGCAGTTCGATATCTGCCAGGGGTGTATTCAGCACTCGCTGACTTCCGGAAACGAAGGCCTGCAAGCCTTCCAGCATCGGCTCGTGAATGGCTTTTGCCCCACTGCCCTCCTCCATCGAGCAAGCGGGTGCCCGCACCTTATCGGGCACTTCATCACGACGCTCGACAGCCGACAGCCGCCCCTCGGGAGTCAGGCCGATCGCCGTGTCCATCAACGGCGCGCCGACTTCGGCCAGATGCACGATGTCGATGACCTCGCCATCACCGGCACTGATCACGCCGCGCTCGATCAGGTTCTGCAGTTCACGAATATTGCCGGGAAACCGATACGTGAGCAGCGCGTTGACCAGCCTCGTACTGAAGCCCGCCAACCGACGTCCGTGACGCTGGGTGAAATGACGCAGAAAGTAGCTCATCAGCAACGGGATATCTTCGCGACGCTCGCGCAACGGCGGCAGATGAATGGGGAACACATTGAGTCGGTAGAACAGGTCTTCCCGGAAACGCCCCGCCTCGACTTCACGACGCAGATCCAGGTTGGTCGCGGCGATGACCCGTACATCCACCCGAATCGGCACGGTGCCGCCGACGCGCTCGATTTCGCCTTCCTGCAACGCGCGCAGAATCTTGCTCTGGGCACTGAGGCTCAAGGTCGCAATTTCGTCGAGGAACAACGTCCCGCCATGGGCCCGCTCGAAACGACCGGGACGCGAACGCTCGGCCCCGGTAAAGGCGCCACGCTCGACCCCGAACAGCTCGGCCTCCACGAGGTTCTCCGGCAAGGTCGCGCAGTTGAGTGCCACAAGCGGCAGATGCTGCCGGGAACTGGCCTGGTGCAGCGACCGGGCGAACAGTTCCTTGCCGACACCCGATTCCCCGGTCAACAACACCGTCGCCTGGGTCGGCGCGACCCGGTGCAGTAATTGCGTGGCCACCACGAACGCTGCCGAAATGCCCACCAGCGGTTTGCTGTCGTCGGCGTCCTCAAGCTCGGCAACGCGGGTCTCGGTGCCCGAGGCATAGGTGCTACGACTGAGAAAGTCACCGGGATCCAGATAAGCCAGGTCGACATCGATGTCGTCCCACTGATCGGCCGGTTTGCCAACGATGCGGCAGGCCGGATGGCCCATCGAGCGGCACTCAAGCTCACGAAACACGACCAGCCGCCCCAGCAGGGACGAGGCGTAACCGCTGGCGTAACCGATTTCCATCCAGCAGGCCGGCTCGCCGCCCAGGCCATAGGCGGCAATGTGTTCGTCGTCTTCCAGTGAGTTGTGCCAGAGGAATTCGGAATAGAAATGACCGACGCCGGAGTCGATCTCGAAGCGCACCACCTCGACGTTGACCATGCCTTCGAGCATGTGCAGCCGCGGCCCGGCGCTATACAAGCTGGCGTCGTCACCGTCTGGCCACTGTTCGCTGACTTGCGCGGCGTCACGGGCGCCGGCCTGCCAGCCAATGCGCGTGAGCAGGCCACGTGCCTTGTCGAATCCCAAAGCCTCAATCAGCTCGCGGCGGATGGACCCGAACGCAGAGCCTTGCATCAGCATCATGCGCTGGCCGCACAACCAGATACTGCCATCCTGCGGAGCGAACGCCACGGTCTGCGCCAATTGCTCGGCCGAGGGCAGGCCGCTGGTTCCGAACTGACTGGCGCGGTCGACGATCAGGCGCTTGTGCCGGCCTAGCATCTGCTTGAGGAAGTCTTCGTCGGCGGGACGGCCGGTCTTGGTAGACGGAGTTCGAGTCATGGAAAGTCAACGCGAGGCAGTCAGGTGACCGATGAGTATGCCCCGCCGTCCTCTCGGGTCAATCCACTGATGATCATCCGGGCCGGTTACCTGTCCGATAACCGCACAGGTTCTGCTCCCCCGAAGATGGAACGTCGAGCTTTCAACAAGCGGCGAATTCTCTGCATAAATTTCTGCAAAACGGCTTTCCAGTCAGCGCCCACGGCACGCTTCGCGCAACCATAAACAAACGTATCCAACTGTTTTAAAAGGAAATTAATCCGATAAACCGACATGGCACGATAAGTGTTAACGGGCACCTGCGCACTTTAATAAAAAGAGAGGTGACCTCGACATGACTACTCCACACGCCATTCGCCCTGCCTATCAGAGCCTTGAATTGCAGCCACTCGCCGGTCAATGGCGAGCCGGCAGCACCGATCGGCCGCTTGATGTGTTTGACCCCTTTACCCAGACGCGCTTGCTGCAAATCACCTTGGCCAATCGCGACGACCTCGACGCTGCCTACCGCAAGGCACGCGAAACTCAAGAAGATTGGGCAACCAAAGGGCCGGCCGAACGTGGCCAGGTGCTGCTTAACGCGGTGAAAATCTTCGACGAACGCCGTGAAGAAATCATCGACTGGATCATCCGCGAGTCCGGCAGCACACGCGTCAAGGCGCAGATCGAATGGGGCGCCGCCCGCGCCATTACCCTGGAGTCCGCCAGCCTGCCTGGCCGTGTTCATGGGCGCATTCTTGCCTCCAACATTCCCGGCAAGGAAAGCCGCGTGTATCGCAGGCCTTTGGGCGTCATCGGTGTGATCAGCCCGTGGAACTTCCCGTTCCACCTGACCGCCCGCTCACTGGCACCGGCCCTGGCGCTGGGCAACGCAGTGGTGGTCAAACCGGCCAGCGACACCCCGGTCACCGGCGGCCTGTTGCTGGCGCGCATCTTCGAGGAAGCCGGGTTGCCGGTCGGCGTGCTCAGCGTGGTGGTCGGCTCCGGCGCGGAAATCGGCGACGCCTTCGTCGAGCACCCGGTCCCGGCGTTCATTTCCTTCACCGGTTCGACTCAGGTCGGACGCAACATCGGCCGTATCTCCAGCAGCGGTGAATACCTCAAGCACGTTGCCCTGGAGTTGGGTGGCAACAGTCCATTCGTGGTCCTGGCCGATGCCGACGTTGAGCTGGCCGTCAGTGCCGCCGTGGTGGGCAAGTTCCTCCACCAGGGGCAAATCTGCATGGCGATCAACCGCATCATCGTCGAAGAGCCGCTGCTGGAAACCTTCACCCGCCGATTCGTCGAACGCGTCAAGGCACTGCCCTGTGGCGACCCGAACGATGCGGACACCGTGGTGGGCCCGGTGATCAATCAAAAGCAGCTGGCGGGACTTCAGGAGAAGATCGCCACCGCCCAGGCTGAAGGCGCAACGTTGTTGGTTGGCGGACAAGCCCAGGGCAACGTTTTGCCGCCGCACGTGTTCGGCCAGGTCACCGCCGACATGGAGATCGCCCGGGAAGAAATCTTTGGCCCGCTGGTCGGCATCCAGTGCGCTCGTGACGCCGCGCATGCCCTTGAATTGGCCAACAACAGTGAATACGGACTCTCAAGCGCGGTGTTCACCTCCAGCCTGGAGCGTGGCGTGCAGTTCGCCCAGCGCATCCACGCCGGCATGACCCACGTCAACGACATCCCGGTCAATGACGAACCCAACGCACCCTTCGGTGGTGAAAAGAACTCGGGGCTGGGTCGCTTCAACGGCGACTGGGCGATCGACGAATTCACCACCGACCACTGGATCACCCTGCAGCACGCGCCAAGAGCGTATCCGTTCTGAGCAAGACCCCATGAACCCACATTCCAATAAGAAAGCGGAGTACGAAATGTCTTCACTCCTCAACCGCCCAGTGCTGAAACGGACCCTGTCCGCCTGCCTTGCCCTGCCCTTTTTCGTGCTGGCGGGTACTGCGGCTGCCGATGGCGACGGCGTCTGGAAAGGCGGAGAAAACGTCTATGCCAAGGTGTGCGGTCACTGCCACGAAAAACAGGTCGGACCGCAAATCACCGGGCGCCAGCTGCCAGCACCGTACATCACCGCAATCGTGCGCAACGGTTTTCGGGCCATGCCGGCCTTCCCCGCCTCGTTCATCGACGATGACTCGCTGCAACAGGTCGCCGAGTACATTTCCAGAACGCCAGCCCCGGCGGCCAAGCCGTGAGGAGCCAGCCATGAACATCGAACGTCGCACGGTACTGAAGGGCCTGGCCTTGAGCGGTCTGGCCGGTGTCGCCATGAGCAGCTCCGGACTGAGCATGGCCAATAGCGTCTTGGGCACTCGGACGGGGTTGGCATTGCCGACCCTGGTGCTGGTCAACAATGAGGTGGCCGAGTCGGTCTTTCTCCAGGGCGTCGCCGCGAGCCTTGCGGGCAAGCAGGTCAAGGTGCAGCACACCGATCTGGGGTTGGACTTCATCCAGGGGTTCGACAAACGCCTGCGCAGCGGCCAGCCACAACGCATCATCGGTCTGGTCGACGATGCCAGTGCCGCACTGATCGTTGATCTGGCCCGCAGCGCTGGCGCACGCGTGCAGTGGCTGGGCCAGCACCACGCAACGACCGGCACGTCACAGCACCGTTTGCTCAGTGCCGAAGCCGCCAGTGGTTGCGCCCCGCGAATGGGCCTGAGCCTGAATGCCTGCGGCACCGGCTTCAGCCTGACCGAACACCGTCTGCATGGCCTGCAACCTCCGTTGCAGGTGTCTGCGGCTGCCCGCAACAACGTTGGCTCAGATCAGTGGGCAGCCACCTTGGGCTACACCCTCGCAACCCTGGGTTCCAGCCATGACGGGCAGCCTCCCCTGATTACCCGCCAACCCTCGTCGCTGACCGGTAATTTCGTTTCGTTTTCGATCCAGGCATGAAGGAGCTCATCCAATGACTGAAACCAACAAAACCCTGCTCCCGCGCGGCGTCGACAGCGCAAACTTCGATCGGGCCATCGCCAGCTTTCGCAAACTGCTGGGCGATGAAAACGTCCTGGTCAAGGACGATCAACTGATCCCCTACGCCAAGATCATGATGGCCGTGGACAATGCCGAGCACACGCCATCCGCCGCCGTGACCGCCACCACCGTCGAACAGGTGCAAGGCGTGGTGAAGATCTGCAATGAACACAAGATCCCGGTGTGGACCATCTCCACCGGGCGCAACTTCGGTTACGGCTCCGCAGCACCCGGCCAACGCGGTCAGATCATTCTCGACCTGAAGAAAATGAACAAAATCCTCCACGTCGACCCCGAGCTGTGCACCGCTCTGGTCGAACCGGGTGTGACCTATCAGCAGCTTTACGACTACATCCAGGAACGCAATCTGCCCTTGATGCTGTCGTTCTCTGCGCCGTCGGCCATCGCAGGCCCGTTGGGCAATACCATGGATCGCGGCGTGGGTTACACCCCCTACGGCGAACACTTTCTGATGCAGTGCGGCATGGAAGTGGTGCTGGCCAACGGTGATGTGTATCGCACCGGCATGGGCGGCGTGAAAGGCGACAACGCCTGGCAGGTTTTCAAGTGGGGTTATGGTCCGACCCTGGACGGCATGTTCACCCAGGCGAACTACGGTATTTGCACGAAGATGGGCTTTTGGCTGATGCCAAAACCTCCCGTCTTCAAACCGTTCGAGATCAAATTCGAGAACGAATCGGACATCGCGGAAATCGTCGAATTCATCCGCCCGTTGCGCATCGCCCAGGTCATTCCCAACTCGGTGGTGATCGCGGGCGTGCTCTGGGAAGCATCGACCTGCAACACCCGCCGTTCCGACTACACCAGCGAGCCGGGCGCGACTTCCGATGCGATCCTCAAGCAGATCCAGAAGGACAAGAACCTCGGCGCCTGGAACGTCTACGCCGCTCTGTACGGCACCCAGGAGCAGGTCGACGTCAACTGGAACATCGTCACCGCCGCCCTGAAGCAACTGGGCAAAGGCCGGATCGTCACCCAGGAAGAGGCTGGCGACACCCAGCCTTTCAAGTACCGCGCCCAGCTGATGTCCGGCGTGCCTAACCTGCAGGAATTCGGTCTGTACAACTGGCGTGGCGGCGGTGGCTCGATGTGGTTTGCGCCGGTGAGCCAGGCCCGTGGCAGCGAGTGCGACAAACAGCAGGCGCTGGCCAAGAAGACTCTCAACAAGCACGGCCTGGACTATGTCGGCGAGTTCATCGTCGGCTGGCGCGACATGCACCACGTCATCGACGTGCTCTACGACCGTACCAACCTCGAAGAAACCAGACGCGCCAACGCCTGCTTTGCCGAATTGCTCGATGTATTCGAGAAGGAAGGCTACGCCGTGTATCGCGTCAACACCGCCTTCCAGGAGCGGGTTGCGCAGAGCTACGGCCCGGTGAAACGCAAGCTTGAACATGTCATCAAGCGGGCGCTGGACCCCAACAACATTCTTGCACCGGGCAAGTCGGGCATCGACCTCGCCAATACATTCTGATCGATCCAAAGGCTGCGCCGGGACTCTCTGGCGCAGCCTTCAATTCCCAGGACACGTAATGACTTACACACAATTGCTGGTCGCCAGCAGCCTTCTGCTGGCCGCCCCTCTGACATTCGCCCAGGGTGACGTTACTCAAGGCAAAGCGCTTTTCAGCACCCAATGCGGCTTCTGCCACAGCCCGGACGCGGGCAAGAACCTGATGGGGCCGAGCCTGCACGGCGTGTTCGACCGCAACAGCGCCCAGGCCCCCGCCTTCACCTATTCCGCCGCCCTGAAAGGCGCCGGGCTGAAATGGAACGACGCCAACCTGGACAAGTGGCTGACAAACCCCGCCAGCCTGGTGCCTGGCAACATGATGATGTTTCCGGGTCAGGCCGATGCGCAGAGTCGCCAGCACCTCATCGCCTATCTGAAGAGTCTGCACTAACCCAAATACGCTCCTACAGGGGGCATTCGCCAACTGTGGGAGCCTGCTCGCGATAAATGTCCTGACGACGCGCTCCATCAGACAGCCCGCGTCATCGTTGACCACCATCGCGAGCAGGCTCGCTCCCACAGGTTTTATGTGTCGGCAATTCAGCTTGCGTAGGCTATGCCCTGCTGACGAGCCACCACCGCCTGGACCTCAGCCACCGAATCCAGAACTCGCTGTGCCCAGCTCGCATCATCCGGACGCACGACCACGACCCGAAATCCGTGGTCATGCCCCTCGGCTTTTACCCCTTCGGAATCATCGACATGCAGGTCGATATCGAACGCTGTCGGAAGCTTCGAAGGAGAGTTCACCATCCCCCGCTCGGTCAGGGCCTGGTTATGCCGAACACTGTTGACCACGCCGTCGACGTGGATTCCGTACAGCAACAGCCAGCGCCTGATGTAGGCCGGTGTGCGACCGGACGAGGTGTAGACCCAGATGCTGCAGCCCTGGCGACGCAACTCGCGGGTCAAAGAGCGTGTTCCGATGCGCAGCGGTTCGCCCAGCCAGCGATGCACGAAATCCGGCATCGGGCCTGGCTCGACGTCGCTGTGGTGCGGCAGGCAGGCCAGGGTGTCGTCGATATCAAACGAAACCCGAATGCGCTGACGTCTGAACATCTGCGGCGCGATACAATCTTTCATTGCCTGCCATGCCTGATCCGTGATTTCCCGGCATTTTTCGAGCATTGGGTAGGTATTCATCAAGCGCCTCCCTGATAGGCAGGAGAGAGTTTTCTGCTCAGGAAAAACCGCTTCGGATCCGGAGACTGCTCTTCGAGGAAAGCTGCGTATTTCTTCTTGATCTTGGGCAATTCAAATAACGCCTTGACGCCATGCTTGGCGGAGTTTCGGATGACCGACGAGGGATTGAAGTAACCCTTGGCATTGTCCAGGGTCAGTACGAACGGAGGCAGCCCGGCGCGCATCAGCAGGTAGCTGACGATGAGCGAGCCGCTGCGATTGTTGCCTTCGATGAACAGCTGCGGTTTGCTGAGAATCCGCACATAGACACCGGCCGCACGCTTCCAGGGCGATTCGCCGTGATGGGCGCTGTACCAGTTGAACAGGCTCTTGATGCCACCTTCCACGTCGTTGAAAAAGTGCGCCTCGGTGGCCGCCAGGTGTGGCGCGAATTCCAGTCGGCGAACAGGGTCTCGGCCGCACAGAACGGTGGCATTGATTTCCAGCATCAGATTCAGTTGCTGCAAATCGAACAGGTCGACACCCCGTGCGACGTAGTCGTCGATCAGGGCGTAGCCCTCCACCACATTCATCAGTACTTCGTCGGTGAAGGGATCACGGGGCTCGGTGAAGTGTTCGCTCAGTTCAGCGAAGCGATACTGCACCTCACGCAGGGCGCGCTCAATCGCGGGCAAATCAAGACGACGCGGTGCAGACATTGGCAAACCTGAAAAAAGTGTGAGACGAAGACAACCCTATGGACGAAAAAACCGTATAGCCGCGAGCGGTATACGGTTTTTGACGCACGTTCGGTTTAGCTGAACTTGCCGCTGATGTAATCCTCGGTCATCTGCTCGCGCGGGCTGCCGAAAATCTGCGTGGTCGCCCCCATCTCCACCAGATAGCCGGTGCGTGTTCCCTGGGAAATATCCACCGAGAAGAAAGCCGTGGTGTCGGCGACACGGATGGCCTGCTGCATGTTGTGGGTCACCAGGGCGATGGTGTAGTCCTTCTTCAACTCGACCATCAACTCCTCGACGCGGCGAGTGGCGATCGGGTCGAGTGCCGAGCACGGTTCATCCAGCAACAGGACTTCAGGCTCGGTGGCGATGGCGCGAGCGATACACAGGCGCTGCTGTTGGCCACCGGAGAGGGACAGACCGCTGACCTTGAGCTTGTCCTTGACCTCATCCCACAGTGCGGCGCCCTGCAGGGCGTGCTTGACGCGGTCGCCCAGATCGCCCTTGTAGCGATTCAGGCGCAGGCCGAAAGCGACGTTGTCGAAGATGCTCATCGAGAACGGGTTCGGCTGCTGGAACACCATGCCGATGTAGCGACGCACGACCACCGGATCCACGCCCTTGCCGTAAACGTCCTGCCCGAGGAAATGTACATGGCCGTCGAAGCGAAAGCCCCTCACCAGGTCATTCATCCGGTTCAGGCTGCGCAGCACGGTACTCTTGCCGCAGCCCGAAGGACCGATGAAGCCGGTGATCTTGTTCTTTTCGATCGGCACGTGGCTATCACGTACCGCCAGGAAGTTGCCGTAGAAAATCTTGTCCAGTTTGCAGTCCATGACCACCGGAGACTTGGTCTCGACAGGGGCGATTTTTTGCGCAGATAGAGTGTTCACGATTCAGATGCTCCCGCTCTTAAAACTTTGGTTTGCCGAAAATACGGCTGACGACGTTCACGATCAGTACGATCATCACCAGCACCAGCGAAGCCGCCCATGCGAGCTCAAGCTGGTTGTCGAAAGGCATGCCGGAAAAGTTGTAGATCAGCACGGAAAGCGAAGCCGTCGGGTTCATCATCGACAGGCTGCCTTCGTGGTAGATCCAGTAGTTGCTGAACAGCGCGGTAAACAGTAACGGCGCGGTTTCGCCCGCTGCGCGCGCCACGGCCAGCATGACGCCGGTCAGGATCGCCGGCAGGCCGGTTGGCAGGACGATTTTCCAGATCACTTGCGAGCGCGTGCAGCCCATGCCGTAGGCGGCATCCTTCATGATCTTGGGCACCATCTTCATCGACTCTTCAGCCGTCAGCACGACGATCGGCAGCATCAAAACTGCCAGTGCCACGCCACCTGCCGGTGCCGAGTAGGTGCCCGTGGTCACGACCACCAGGGCGTAGGCGAAAACACCCGCCAGAATGGAAGGCAGCCCGGTGAGCATCTTGGCGGCGAAGCGCGCGGCGTTCGCCAGCTTGCTGTCCGGCCCCAGCTCAGCCAGGAAGACGGCGGCCATGATGCCGACCGGCACCGCGATGGCGGCCGCGATACCGACCATGACGAAAGTACCGGCCAGGGCGTTGCCGAAGCCACCGCCCGTCTCGAAGCCGGTCGGCGGCAGTTCAGTGAAGACTTCAAGGCTCAGGCGAGCACCACCACGGGTGATCAGCATGTAGAGCACTGAAAACAGCGGCACACTGGCCACCACAGCGAGAAGCCAGACCAGCGTGGTCAATACCAGGCTGCGCAGCGCGCGGCCTTCGAACCTGCGTTGCAGGCTCGGTGCAGCGGAAATGGAAGCAGTGAGGTCAGTCATCATTTGTTCCCCCGCTGGGCGTAGAGCATGATCATGGAACCGATGACATTCACCAGCAGCGTGATGAACATCAGCACCAGCGCGGCGTACATCAGAACCTCTACTTCGTTCGGCCCCGCTTCCGGGAAGTTCAGCGCCAGCAAGGCGGCCAGCGTGTTGGCCGGTGCAAACAGAGAGAGGGAAATGTTGTTCGCGTTGCCTACCAGCATGGCCAAGGCCATGGTTTCACCCAGTGCGCGGCCCAGGCCCAGCACCAGCGAGCCGAAGATACCGGTGGCAGCGGATGGCACCATCACTTTCAGAATCGCTTCCCAGTGGGTGGTACCCATGCCGTAAGCGGCCTGCTTGGTTTTCATCGGTACGCCGGTCAGCGCATCCTGCGAAACGGCGGCAATGGTCGGCAGAATCATGATGGCCAGCACCAGCGCGGCAGGCAGCAAACCTGGCCCGCTCAACGAGGTGCCGAAAAAGGGAATCCAGCCGAGCTCGGTGTTCAGCCATGTCGTCAGGGGACGAATGGCCGGGATCACCACGTAGATCCCCCACAGGCCGTAAACCACGCTAGGGATGGCGGCGAGCAGTTCGACGATGGTGCGGAAGATGGCCGCCAGTTTGGCGGGCAGAAAATCCTGGGTCAGGAAGATCGCCATGCTGACGCCGAAGATGCCGGCGATGAGCAATGCGATCAGTGCACTGTAAAGCGTTCCCCAGATCGCAGGCAGAATGCCGTACTTGCCCTGGTTGACGTCCCAGACGGAACCCAAAAGAACGTCCAGGCCATGTTTTTCCATGCCCGGAACGGCCTTGCGGCCCACTTCGAATACAAGGGCGAATACCAACACCAGAATCAGGACCACACCTACGCGCGCAATCGCGCGGAAGGTCCGATCCACCAGGAAGTCCTTCGCGGAAGGCGGTTGGCACGCAGAGTCCGGGTTAACCGGTACGACAAAAGGCTGGGTCATGGGTGTATTCCGGAACAGGTGAAAATCTCATCCGGCGCGCCTGCAGCGCACGCCGGATGAAGACTCGCGAGTGTTACTGGATGTTGGCCGAAGCTTTGCGAACCTGATCGACGACCGACTGCGGGAGCGGGATGTAGCCCATCGAGTCGGCAATCTTCTGACCTTCGGTCAGGCTGTACTCAACCATTTCACGCATGGCCTTGGCCTTGGCCGGGCTCTCGTTCTGCTTGCGGAAGATCATCCAGGTGTAGGAAGTGATCGGGTACGACTTGGCGCCGTCCGGATCAGGCAACCAGGCCACCAGGTTTTCCGGGAACTTCACCGCGTTCAGAGCTTCGGCACCGCTTTGTGCGTTAGGCACAACGTACTGACCGGCTTTGTTCTGCAACTCGGCGAAGTCGACCTTGGCCAGCTTGGCGAAGCCGTACTCGATGTAGCCAATGGCACCAGGGGTCTGACGTACGGTAGCGGTCACGCCGTCGTTTTTAGGCGACTTGATGAACTTGTCGCTGGCCGGCCAGTTGACGGTGTTGCCTTCGCCCAACGCGGTCTTGAATTCCGGATTGATGGTCGACATGTGCTTGGTGAACACCGCGGTGGTACCGCTGGAGTCTGCACGTACGACAACAGTGATCGGCAGTGCCGGCAGCTTCAGCTCCGGGTTGGCGGCAACGATCTGCGGATCGTTCCACTGGGTGATCTTGCCCAGGAAAATGTTGGAGTAAACGTCGCGAGGCAGTTTCAGGCCTTTAGGGCTGCCTGGCAGGTTGTAGGCCAGCACGATTTCGCCCGCGGTCATCGGCAGCAATTGCACGCCTTCGGCAACCTTGGCGATGTCCTCGTCTTTCATGGCCGAGTCGCTGGCCGCGAAATCGACGGTTTTGTTCAGAAAGTCCTGTACGCCCGCACCGCTACCCTTCGATTGGTAATCAACGGTGACGCCAGCGGTTTTCTTGCTGAAATCCTTGAACCAGGTCAGGTAGATAGGAGCCGGAAAACTGGCGCCAGAACCTGTCAGGCGGACGCTTTCTTCAGCAAAAGACACTGATGTGGCGCAGATAGAAACGGTAAGAGCGAGCGCAGCGGACTTAACAAAACTTTTCATGAACGGCATTCCTTTTGAGAGCGGCTGCCGCACTGTGAACCAGTTATATGAAAAATTTATGACAGTCGGGTGGCAAAAAGGTGGCTTGTTGATTCCTCAGGCCATTTCCCACGGATTTCCACGCCCTCTTTGTAGGAGCGAGCTTGCTCGCGATGCGGGTCTGGATGCTGCGGGGCATCAGATGGCCAGCGTCATCGTTGACCACCCTCGCGAGCAGGCTCGCTCCCACAGTTTCAGGTGTTGGCTGCAATATTCGCTAACAACTCAACTCCTGTAGGAGTGAGGCTTGCTGAAGACATTGTGGTGAGGGGATTTAGCGAAACGTCGCACCGCCCCGTTGGGCTGCGAAGCGGCCCCAAAATCGGGCACCGCCGTCTTTCAGTTACACCGCTTGGGCAGCGTTACTTCTTCAACTTCGCCAGCATGGCCACGGCGACTGCCTTGGCCGACTGCGGATTCTGGCCGGAAATCACTTCGCGGTCCTCGATCACGTGCTCGCTCCATGGCTTGGCTTCGGAGAAGTTGGCACCGGCTGCCGTCAGGCCATCCTGCGGGAACAGTTTCATGTGGCCGCCGCCGAGGAAACCTTTGGCCTGCTCTTCTTCCGCGTCGGTGAAGGCGGTGACGTTGTAGCCCTTGTAAATCCAGTTGGCGGGGGCTGCCGGCTGCTTGCCCGATTCCAGCGCGGAGACAAAACCACGGGCGTCGGGGATCGCCGACAACATGGCGATGGTGCCATGGCAGGTAAAGCCGGTGACTTTGCCTTTTTCATGGAAGTTGCTCAGCAGTTGACCCAGTTGCTTGTCCTTGAGCAGGTCCTGCATCGGGATATGGCCGCCCGGCACGAACACGGCGTCGAACTTGTCGTAGCCGATTTTCTGAACCTGCGCGAAGCTGATTGCCGGCGAGCCGTTTTTCGAGGTCAGCTTCAGCGTGTCCAGCAGCGCGAGGCTTTCCTGACGGGCCTTTTCATCGCCGCCCCAGAAGTTCACATCGTTGGATTTCTGGTCCGCGGTTGGCGCCTTGCCGCTCGGGGTGGCAAATACCACGGTCTGCCCCGCCTCGATGAAGGTCTGCACCGGTTGCATCAGTTCGTTGAGGAAGAAACCGGTTTGCATGACCTTGCCGTCCTTGAGGTCCAGTTGATCCTGGTCCGACAGGACAACCAATACCGTACCGGCGTTGGCGTAGCTGGCAGCAGCGGTTAACAGAGCGGCAATAATGGTTTTTTTCACGTGTTACTCCAGTAGTGATGGTTGGATGAATCCATCTTATTACCAGAGCAAAAAGCGATAGAGCCCCTGAATTGAATTTCACTTATTACGCAGAGTAATCAATAGCCGAGCCTTACTGCCGCTGCAGCTTTCTCGGCGCAAACTCAGGAGCATCGCTTCATGATTGTTCTCCCGTCACCTGTGGTTTGCCCTTCGTCAACGTCAGACTCAACAGCACCGAAATCAATATGATGCCGCCGACTATGCTCAGCGACCATTGGACCGGCATGTGCCACCACGGCGCGACCAGCATCTTGCCGCCGATGAACACCAGCACGATGGACAGGCCATATTTGAGCAAATGGAAGCGGTAGGCCATGTCGGCAAGCAGAAAATACAGTGCGCGCAGGCCCATGATGGCGAAGATGTTGGAGGTGAAAATGATGAAGGGGTCAGTGGTGACGGCGAAGATCGCCGGGATGCTATCGACCGCGAAGACCAAGTCGCTGGCCTCGATCAGTACCAGCACCAGGAACATCGGCGTCGCCCAGCGCAGGCCGTCCAGACGCACGAAAAAGCGCTCGCCATGAAAGCCGTCCGTGATGCGAAGGTGGCTGCGCAGCCAACGCAGCAGAGGGTTCTTTCCAAGGTCTGGCTGCTGATTGGCGAAGATCAGCATCTTGATGCCGGTGATGACGAGGAACGCACCAAAGACATAGAGTAACCAGGCAAACTCCCGCACCAGCCAGACACCCGCAAAGATCATCCCTGCGCGCATGATGATGGCGCCGAGCACGCCATAGAGCAGCACACGGCGTTGCAACTCCGGCGGCACGGCGAAATAACCGAAGATCATCACGAAAACGAACATGTTGTCGATCGACAGCGATTGCTCGATCAGGTAGCCGGTGAGGAATTCGAGCGTTGTACGTTGGGCCACTTCGGCGCCGAACATGCTGCTCAGATACCACCAGAGCAGGGCCGCGAAGACCAGTGCCAAACTGATCCAGGCGATGACCCAGGCCAGCGCTTCTCGCACCGAAACACGATGCGCCTTGCGTCCCCCGAAGACGAACAGATCGAGCGCCAGCATGGCCAGGACAAACACGATGAAGGCGGCCCACATCCAGGGTTGGCCAACGCTGATGGCAGTCATTCTCTATCTCCGCATGACGCAGCAATAGGCTGGAGAAGTCATGCTAACGATCCTGTTTCATCAACAAAAATCGTTTATTCGTTGCGAATAGTTCGTTTTTTACGAAGTGTTGCTACGGATACTCGACCCTTTCCCCTCCACGACCGCCAGAATCAAAGCCACTGCGCGAACGCGATGAACGCCCCTTGAGCTTCGGCCAGCCAGGCGAAGGGTTGCACGGCGAGATCGAAGTGCGTGATGCGGCGCTCTGGCCAATGGTGGCCCGGACACCTCGGGGCTTGAGTTCACCACCACGCCGATCACCGATCCGTCGTGGATATCCAGCCCGCCTTTTTCGATCAGGAGGCGGTTCACCGCACTGTCGAAAAAGCTGTAGTAGACGACGTTGTGCACATGTCCATAGACGTCGTTGTCATGCCAGCGGGTGGCGATTTTCGTGAAGTGCCGGTAGCGGTTGCGCTGCCTCGGATCGCTCATCAATACGCCGCCTCGTAGATCGCCAGGGCGTCTGCTTCGCTCACCTCGCGGGGATTGTTCACCAGCAGGCGCTGCTGTTGCATCGCGTCCGCAGCCAGTCGGGCCAGGCTGTCCCGGGTCACTGCGGTGTCGCGCAGGCGCGCCGGCAATCCGCAACGGGGACCCAGTTGCGCCAACTCGGCGACGAACTGTTCGGCCTGGTCATGCCGGTCCCCTGCCTTCAAGCGCCGGCCAAGAATCAACGGTACCAACTCGGCGTAGTCCGCCGCCGCGACGGGCAGGTTGAATCGCAGGACGTGGGGCAGTACCAACGCATTGGCCAACCCGTGGGGAATGTGAAAATGTCCACCCAACGGATACGCCAGCGCATGCACCGCCGCCACCGGCGCGTTCGCGAACGCCTGGCCGGCAAGACAGGCACCGAGCAGCATCGCCTGGCGAGCCTCCAGATTGCTGCCCTCTTGCACCGCCTGGTCAAGGTTCCCGGACAGCAGCCGCAACGCCTCGCGGGCCAGCAGGCTCGACAGTGGATTGCGCTTGAGTTTGCTGGTGTAGGCCTCGATCGCATGCACCATGGCATCGATTCCCGTCGCCGCGGTCACGGTCGGTGGCAGACCCAATGTGCATTCGGCGTCCAGCACCGCCAGATCCGGCAGCAGCAACGGCGAGACAACCCCCATCTTGGTAGTGTCGCCCGTGGTGACGATCGCGATCGGCGTGACCTCCGAACCGGTCCCTGCGGTGGTCGGCACCTGAATCAGCGGCAGGCGTCGACCGCGCGCATTGTCGACACCATACAAATCGGTGATCGACTGCGCGCAATCGGGGCTGGCCAGCAGCGCGACCAGTTTGGCGACATCCATCGAACTGCCGCCACCGAAGCCCACGATCAGGTCCGCGCCGATATGTTGCGCGCGCTGCGCGGCTGCCAGCACGCACGCCTGGCTCGGGTCGGCCGCCACTTCGCTGAAAATCGCCACCGCGACCCGGGCCTCGCCAAAACCCGGCAACACCTCATCCAGCAGTCCCAGGCGGGCGATTCCCGGGTCGGTCACGATCAATACACGCCGCGCTCCACGCTCACGGCAAAGGCCGGCCAGGCGCCGGGCCGCGCCGGCTTCACAGAGAATCTGCGCGGTGGTAGCAAAGCTGAATGGCTGCATGGCAGCACCTCCTTATTGTTGTTTTGGGTCTGCGATCAGCACGCGAAATCGCAGGCGGGCATGGCCATCAGGCAGTCCGCGCCGCCGAGCAGCGCCTCGCGATGCGCCGTGGCACGTGGCAGCACGCGGCGCCAGTAGAAATCGGCAGCGTGCAACTTGGCCTGATAAAAGGCTGTTTCACCGCTGCCGTTCGCCAACGCAGTGCTGGCTCGCAGCGCCGCCTGCAACCAGAAACCCGCCAGCAGGACATAGGCCGAGTAGGCGAGGAAATCCACCGAGACCGCACCGATTTCCTGCGGCTCTCGCTGGCAGGCCTCGATGATGCCGCTGCCCAGCGCGCGCCACTCTTCGAGTCGCCGGTTGACCGCGACCGCCATCGCCTGCAGTTCGGCGTGAGCGCCGGCGGCATCGACGTGCCGACCCAACTCATCGATCAGCGCGTTCAGCTCCGCGCCACCGTCGCCAATCAGTTTGCGGCGAACCAGATCCAGCGCCTGGATGCCATTGGTACCTTCATAGAGCTGGGTGATACGGCTATCGCGCATCAGTTGCTCCATGCCCCACTCGCGGATGTAGCCATGGCCGCCATACAGCTGCACGCCGAGGCTTGCCACTTCCTGGCCGACATCGGTGAAGAACGCCTTGACGATGGGAATCAGCAGCGCGGCGCGACGGGAGGCCACGCGCCGGGTCTCGGAATCCTGCGCCGCGTGTTCGAGGTCCAGTTGCCGCGCCGTGTAGATGCCCAGCATCCGACAGCCTTCGGTGAGGGTTTTCTGGGTGAGCAACATGCGCCGCACATCGGGATGGACGATGATCGGGTCAGCCGGTTTGTCCGGCGCCACGGCGCCGGTCAGCGAACGCGACTGCAAGCGTTCGCGGGCGTAGCTCAAGCCGCCCTGGAACGCCGCCTCGGCGATGCCCAATCCTTGCAGACCAACCTGGAAACGCGCGTCGTTCATCATGGTGAACATGCAGGCCAGTCCTTGATTCGCCTCGCCGACAAGCCAGCCTCGCGCACCGTCGAAATTCATCACGCAGGTGGAAGCGCCCTTGATGCCCATCTTGTGCTCCAGCGCACCACAGCTCAGGGCATTTCGCTGACCATCGGGCAACACCTTGGGAACCAGGAACAGACTGATGCCCTTGACCCCGGCCGGTGCGTCGGGCAGACGGGCCAGCACCAGATGAACGATGTTGTCCGTCAGATCCTGCTCGCCGCCACTGATGAAAATCTTGCTGCCGGTGATCTCATGACTGCCATCGACATCGGCCTGCGCACGGGTGCGCAGCAGGGCCAGGTCGGTGCCGGCCTGGGGCTCGGTGAGGCACATGGTTCCGGTCCACTGGCCGCTGACCATTTTGCCCAGCCAGGCTTGCTTGAGCGCGTCGCTGCCATGGCGATGCAACGCCAGCACCGCGCCTTCGGTCAGCCCCGAATAGATCCGGAAGGACAACGACGCCGCCATCAGCATTTCATGGAAGCTGGCCGAGGCCATTTGCGGCAGACCCTGCCCTCCATACTCCATTGGCCCAGTCATGCTCGCCCAGCCGTTGTCGACGTACTGACGATAGGCATCCTTGAAGCCATCCGGGGTGCGGACATTGCCATCCGACAGCAGACAGCCCTGTTCATCGCTGTTGCGGTTGAGCGGTGCGATCACTTCGCCGGCAAACCGCGCCGCTTCCTCGAGAATGCCATCGAGCGTATCGCGGTCCAGATCAATACCCAGTTGTTCGCAGTGAGCCGAGACGTCGAACAGTTCGTGCAGGACGAATCGTACTTCTCGCAAGGGAGCCTGATAGTTCATGCCAATACCTGCGCTACATCGCCCAAACGCTTGTCGCTGGCGATCAATTGATCAATGAGCGCTGCCGGGCGCCAGTGCTCGCCCAGCACCTCCTGCAAGCGCTTGAGGCGCACGCCGATAGTGTTCAGTCCTTGAGAATCCGCCCAGGCCATCGGCCCGCCGATGTCGGCGGGGAAACCGTAGCCATTGACCCAGACCTGATCGATGTCATGACTGTTGGCAGCGATGCCCTCCTCCAGGATCTTTGCGCCCTCGTTGATCAGCGCGAGCAGGCAACGTTCGAGGATCTCCTGCGCGTCGATGGCACGGCGGCGATAGCCCAGGCCATGGGAGACCCCGAGCACCAGCGCATCGACCTGCGGATCATGCTCGGCCTTGCGACTGCCGGGGGCGTAACGGTAGTAACCCCGGCCGGTCTTCTGCCCCAGACGACCAAGGTCACACAAGGCATTGTCGACCTGCACCAAAGGTGACTCCATGCCCTGGCCGGCCAGTTGACGGGCGCGCCACTCCAGATCGATGCCGACCACGTCATACATGCGAAACGGCCCCATGGCGAAACCGAATCGCTGCATCGCCTCGTCGACCTCATGCGGCAACGCGCCTTCGAGCAGTAGCTTGCGCGCTTCGGCGACGTAGCTGCGCAGCATGCGGTTGCCGATGAAGCCCGGGCAGTTGCCGGCGATCACCGCCACCTTGCCGATGCGCTGGCCCAGGTTCTGCGCCGCTTGCAGCACCGCGCCGTCGGTGTGCTTGCCGCGCACGATTTCCAGCAGCTTCATGATGTGCGCCGGGCTGAAAAAGTGCAGGCCCAGAACCTGCGGCGCACGGCCAGTCACGGCGGCGATGCTGTCGATATCCAGTGCCGAGGTGTTGCTGGCCAGAATCGCCTGCGGCTTCAGATGGGCGTCCAGTTCACGGAAGATTGCCTGTTTGATTTCCAGGTTTTCGTACACCGCCTCGATCACCAGGTCGGCGTCCGCCAGGCTGGCGTAATCGGCCACGGCCCTTACCCGACGCAGATTGTCGTCAGCCTGGCCTTGGGTAATGCGTTGTTTATCGACTTGCTGCGCCCAGGTCTGCTCGATCATGGTCAGGCCCGCGTCGAGGGTGGCGGCATTGTTTTCCAGCCACAACACCGACAACCCGGCACTGGCCAGGCAGACAACGATGCCCCGGCCCATGGTGCCGGCACCGATGACGGCGACCTGCCGGATATCAAAAGAGTTACTCACGCGCGGCGCTCCTGCTTTTGTTTTTATGAAAAAAGAAACAGCCGTCACCCTAAGCAGGCATCAAGTATTTTTGAAATTTCATTTTCATATGCCATATATTGCCGGCATGAATACATTGAACTTCGATCTGAATCTGCTGCGGGTCTTCGACATGTTGCTGCGCGAGCAGAATGTCTCCCGGGCAGCGGAGCGTCTGGCACTGACGCAGCCAACCGTCAGCAATGCCCTGGCGCGCTTGCGTGATCAACTGGGCGATCCGCTGCTGGTGCGCGTCGGAAGGCGCATGCGCCCCACTCCCCGGGCCCTGGCACTGGAAGGACCGATCCGCGCGGCCTTGCAGCAGATTGAGCAGACACTGGTCATCGGCGATGCCTTCGAACCGCAACACAGCCAGCGCCAGCTACGGATCGCCGTCACCGACTTCGTTGAACAGATGTGCATGTCGCCCTTGTTGGCGCTTGTGCAGGTGCAAGCGCCCTTGCTGCGCATCGATGTCGCCCACCTGACACCAGACCTGCCCGCCGAGGCACTGGATCGCGGCGAACTGGATCTGGTATTGGGCCGTTTCGATGAGGTGCCTGCTCGCTTCAGCCGGCATCTGTGGCGCCGCGAGACGTTGCGGGTCGCGTTGCGTCGGGGCCATCCGGAAACAGGCAACGGTCTACCCCTGGACACGTTCCTGCGAATGCGCCACCTGTGGGTGCATGGCGGTCAGACCCGGGGCATGGTCGATCAATGGCTGGCCGAGCAGAATCTCGCGCGGCAAATCGTCTACACCACCCCCAACTACCTGCAGGCCGCACATCTGGTGGCGGCCACGGACCTGTGCGCCGTGCTGCCGACGACACTGGCGCAACACTTCGCCACGCTGCTGCCCCTAGAGTTGTATGAATTGCCTTTTGCGCTGGAGCCTTTCGAGCTGGAACTGGTGCACCTGACCCATCGTCAGCACGACCCTGCACTGGCGTGGCTGGTGGATCGGATCATGACGATGAACAGCGAAAATCGAGTGCTGGATGAACTTGATCCGCCCTGAGTCCGTGTTGACCTGAAAAGATCGCAGCCTGCGGCAGCTCCTACATGGGAATGCATTCACCTGTAGGAGCTGGCTTATTCCTGGACAGCTGGCTGCGATCGTTTTGCGGCAGTTAATGCACCGCCACCGCCTCCCCCTCCGCAACATCAGCCTGAACACGAATAATCAAAAGCCCCGCCGCCGCAATCACCAGCGGCACAACGAGCGCCGAGTAATACCCCGCCGGTCCGCCGTGCTCGAGAAACCAGCCACCGCTCGCCGATCCGATAATCGCGCCAACCCGACCCAGCGCAATCGCCCAGCCGGTCGCCGTTGCGCGCAACGCCGTGGGGTACGCCTGGGCAACCATGTAATTCAGGACGATTTGCTGCCCTCCGATCCCCAGCCCTGCCAAACCGGCAAGAACGAAAACCAACGCCCAGTTTGTACCGCTGTTCGCCAGCCCCACGCACAGGGCAATGCCGAAAACGAACAAGGCCAGCAACAACAGGCGAACGTTGATTTTCGGCAGGATGATCGACAGTGGAATGGCGCAGACCACGAACACCGCATTGACCGCAACGGTGCCCATCGGCGCCTGCTCCGCCGGCAGGCCGGTGGCCTTGAGAACGGTGGGCAGCCAGGACAGGAACATGAACCACGCCACCCAGTTGAACAGGTAGATGGTCCATATCCCCAAGGTATTGCGAGCCAGGCCGCCAGCAAACAAGGAGGACACGCGGGTTTTCACATCCAGCTCCGGAACGCTGAAAGTGCTACCGGCATCGAGGGGTTTATCAGTGATCCGCGCGACGATTTTTCCGACCTTTTCAAGGCTGGAGTCCGTCCGTTGCCGGGTCAGGAAATACAGCGATTCAGGCAAGGCGAAGATCAGCACCACCATCAGCAACAGCGGCACGATTCCGCCGACCGCGAAGATGCCTTCCCAACCGATCAAGGGCAGCATCCGGGCGGCCAGCAGCCCGCCAAGGATGGCGCCGGCGGGTAATCCGAGCAGCACGGTGGTCATGATCGTGCCGCGATGCCGGGCCGAGCCATACTCCGCCGCCAGCGACAGCACGACGGGCGTTGCCCCGCCCATGCCGAGCCCGGCGATGAATCGCAGGACCAGGATCTGATCCGTGGTCTGGGCAAATGCTGTGGCGAGCGAAGCCACGGCGAACAACGCAACCGAACCGATGATCGTCGGTCGCCGACCGAACTTGTCACCCATCAACCCCAGGATCATCGCCCCCAGCACCATGCCGACAATGCCCGCCGTCAGGATCGGCGCCAAAGCGCCCGCCCCCAGCCCGAATGCCTGGGTGATCGAAGGGCCGGTGAAGGCGATGGCTTGTGTGTCGAAGCCGTCGAGAATGGCGACGAAAAAACAGAGGGCGAACACACGCCACTGAAAAGTGCTGACTCGCGCGTTATCGATCAACTCGGGAATTGAATGAGTGCTCATGGCTGCTCCGATCCATCAGACGATTTTTGTAATTTTCGGGCGCAGGAAAACCTGCCGGAGCACAGGCTAAGGGTGGGCCTCTGTCAGCGTCTAATATCGTTTGGGTGGTTTTTGATACCTGAGGGGTATGGTTTGAAAAGATCGCAGCCTTCAACCACTACAGGGGAACGCATTCCAATGTAGGAGCTGCCGAAGGCTGCGATCTTTTCGAGGCCTGCAAATCAAATCACGCCGGCACACCCAAAATGATGTGCGACGCCTTGATCACCGCCGTAGCACTCACACCCGGTTTCAACCCCAACTCCGCCACGGCATCACGGGTCACGATCGAATAGACCTTCGACCCACCGGCCAACTCGATGACCACCTCGGCATTGACCGCCCCGTCATTGACGCTCAGCACCTTGCCGCTCAGGCAATTGCGTGCGCAGAGGCGGATGTCGCTGGACTCGGTCATCAGCATGACCCACGGCGCCTTGATCAGGGCGATGGCTTCCTTGGAACAACCCTAGACCGTCCCCCACAAGCCATCCGACATTCCGATCAGATGAGCAGATCCTCGTAAAACGCACCGAACGGCCGCTCGGGATGGGCGAGCTGGATTTCCAGAATCCACAGGCCGTTGTTCGGGTACTGATCCAGGTCGCCAAGGTCACCGCCGCGATAAATTGCATGAGGAAAGTCGCTGACCCGATGGCCCTTGATGTCGAGGTTGAGCTTCCAGCCCATGGCGTTTGCCTGGGCGGCGGCGAAATCGTATAGCGCCACGCCGCAGACCCGCTCGCTGCGCCAGAAGCGCTCGACGCGGTCGAACAGTTCCTTGGCCGCCGCGGCACAGGCGGCCATTTGCGGGTCGGAGCCGGTGGTGAAGGTTGCCCCGGCATCCCCTTCGTGCCCCTGCCAGACCACACCCATGTCGATGAAGAAAATGTCGTCTTCACCCAGCACGGGATCGCCCTCGGAGCGCTGCTTGAAGGTCTTGAGGGTATTGGCGCCGAAACGCACCAGCAGCGGGTGCCAGATACGGTCCATGCCCAGTTCCGCCAGGATCTCCTTGGCGCGCAGCTGCGCTTCGGATTCGTGCATGCCGGGCGTGATGACGGCGGCAATGCGCTCGATGGCCTTCCAGGTCATCTGCTGGGCGTAACGCATGGTTTCCAGCTGGTAATGCTCGCCGACTGCTTCTTTGTTTTTCAGGACCGTATTCATCATTCCTTCCCTTGGTAAGAAAGCGCAGGCCACGCGCTATATATTTTTGTATATTGCGATACTCAATTACAAAGATAAAGCCGTGAGCCAGGCTTGAACCCGACATGATGAACATTTCCAGCACCCAAATCGGCGATCCCTCCAGCGCGCTGGACCAGTTCCTGAAGAAGCCCAGCATCCGCCAGAAAAACCATCTGCGGATCCTCAAGGCTGCCAGCGAAGAGTTTTCAGTGTCCGGCTTCGACGCCACCCAGACCCGCGACATCGCGGCGCGCGCGGGGATTCCCAAGGCCAACCTCTATTACTACTTCCAGACCAAGGAAAACCTCTACGCCCACGTGCTGCTGAGTTTCGTCGGGCCGCTGCTCAAGGCTTCGGCGGCGCTCAGGGAAAGCGACGACCCGGCGGTGGGCCTGAAGGCCTACATCAAGGCGCGGATCCGGATCATTCAGGAGAACCCGCTCAGCTCGAAGGTCTTCAGCCACGAACTGTTGTTCGGCGGCAAGCACCTGCCCGACAAGTACAAGGACCTGCTGCACGAAGAGGCCCAGCGCAACATCGATCACCTGCGCGGCTGGATCGACCGCGGCCTGATCGCACCAGCGGATCCTGAACACCTGATGCTGTTCATCTGGTCGGCGACCCGGACCTATACCAATCTGGGGTGGCAGATGTCGCTGATCCGGGGGGCGGAGAAGCCGGATGATGCGGACTATGAGCGTGCGGCGGGGACGATTACGCGGATGGTGTTGGGTGGGGTTGTGCAGAATATCGGTGTGCCGTTTTAAGGCTGCGATCTTTTATGAGGCTCCACACATCAGGCCCGGCTTGCAAATTACATTAGCGCTAATGTAACTTCCCCTCCACGCCTTGTGGAGTAACCCCATGAACAGATTGAACGAGCCCGGCCTCGGCGAGCTTCTGCGTTATGTTTCGGAACTGGTGGAGTTCGGCGCCGAGGAGCATTACCAGCACATGGGCCTGACCTACCGGGCGCGCTACACCCCGGTATTGCGGGCGATCCGCTCCGGCGCGCAGACCGTCACCGAGATCACCACCCGCACCCACCTGACCCAGGGTGCAATCAGTCAGACCGTGAGCCAGATGGACGTCGACGGCCTGATTTCCCGCCAGCGCGGCGTCGATGGCCGCAAGACTGTCATCCAGCTGACCCCCGCCGGCAGCGCCGTGGTGAAGCAATTGAAATCCCACTGGTTCGCCACCTTCGAGGCCATCGAGCATCTGGAGGAGGAAATCGGCTATCCGTTGCGCCGGGTCCTGGAAGAAGCGGCGAAAGCCCTTGAAAACCGCGGATTCTCCGAGCGCCTGAATCAAGCCAAACAGCAACTCACAGCGGACGTTGCCCACCATGAATAGTCTCAACCGTGAATCGAAGAACTGGTTCGACCAGGGCGGCCAGGCCTACGCCCGCTTTCGCCCGGAATACCCACCGCAACTGTCGACGTACCTGGCATCGCTGGCGCCCAATACCTTCCTGGCCGTCGATGTCGGCTGTGGCAACGGCCAGCTGACCAAGCAGCTTGCCGGGCATTTCCGCGAGGTGATCGGCTTCGACCCGAGCGCCGAACAGGTTAATCATGCCGAGCCGCAAACCAATGTCAGCTACGCCTGCGCCCGGGCCGAAGACCTCCCCCTCCTGAGCCGCAGCGCCAGCCTCATCACCGCCGCCCAGGCCGCTCACTGGTTCGACCTGCCAAGGTTCTACGACGAGGTTCGCCGGGTGGCGGAGCGCGACGCAATACTCGCGCTGATCAGCTATGGCGTGCTGCGCATGGACGGTGAACTCGGCGCCCGTTTCGAGCAGTTCTACTGGAATGAAATCGGCCCCTTCTGGCCCGCCGAACGCAAGCTGGTGGACACCGGATACTCGACGATCGACTTCCCCTTCACCGAGCTCGAGTCCCCCGAGATCGCCATCCACCTCGAGTGGAACCTCGACGAATTTCTCGGCTACGTCTCCACCTGGTCGGCCATCCGCAGCGCCCGGGAATCGGGCCGGGAGGACCTGCTCCACACCTTCGCCACCGACATCGCCAACCTCTGGGGCGCCCCCGAGACCCGGCACGCGATCACCTGGCCCATCAACATGAGGATCGGACGGCTATGAGCGACCTGCACGCGACACCGCTTTCTCCGGGATTGATTCACCGCGCGACCCTGGTCGTGGCCGATCGTCACACGGTCCCGCACGTAGAGCGCGCGATCATCGATTTGCAGCGCTTTGTTCAGCGCCTCGAGGCCAAGGCGGCGCACTGAAACATGTGGGAGCGAGGCTTGCCCGCGAATGCGTCAGGTCAGTCAGCATCCATGTTGAATGTGCCGGCCTCTTCGCGAGCAAGCTCGGCTCCTACAGGTTCTCTGGTCGATCACAACGCCAGCGAACCTCCACAAAACCTGTAGGAGCTGCCGAAGGCTGCGATCTTTGGCCCCTGTTCGGCGCCCTGCCCCACGACGTTGATTTGAAGCTGGTCTCCAGCCGCAGCTTTGCTTCGGGGCTGGTGCAGTCGACTTATCGTCTGAACCAGTAAACCAATGCCGGAGACTGCAACCCCTGTGGGAGCGAGCCTGCTCGCCATGCTCCTTCTACAGGCTCACGCCGATTTCAGCGCAAACCGCGAAACCGGCCGACTCAGTCCGTAATGCTCACGCAGCGTCGTCCCCGCATATTCCTCCCGAAACAGCCCCCGCTTGCGCAAGATCGGCAGCACTTCATCCAGAAAAACCTCAAACCCCTCAGGAAACGCCGGTGGCATCACGTTGAAGCCATCGGCCGCCCCACTGCGGAACCACTGTTCGATCAAGTCGGCGATCTGCACCGGCGTCCCCACCGGCACCCAATGCCCGCGGGCGCCGGCCAGGCGGTTGATCAGTTGGCGCAGGGTGGGTTTCTCGCGGTCGACGATGTCGATGATCAGTTTGAAGCGGCTGGCCTGGCTTTCGCCGCCGTCGAAGTTGACCAGGTGTCGTGGGAATGGTGCGTCCAGGTCCTGGTCCGACAGGTCGACGCCCAGCAGGCGGCGCAGTTGGCCCAGGGCGACGTGGGGCAGTACCAGTTCGTTGAGTTCGTCGAACTTGCGCTGGGCCTCGGCTTCGGTGCTGCCGATGTAGGGGCTGATGCCGGGGAGGATTTTCAGCTGGCGGGGATCGCGCCCCACGACCCTCGCGCGGTTGCGGATGTCAGTGGCGAATTCGGTGGCGCTTTGCAGGGTCTGGTGGGCGGTGAAGATGGCCTCGGCATGGCGGGAGGCGAAATCCCGGCCGTCCTCGGAAGAGCCGGCCTGCACCTGCACCGGCCTGCCCTGCGGCGAGCGTGGCGAGTTGAACGGGCCCTTGACCCGGTAGTGAGTGCCGACGTGGTTGATCGAGTGCACCTTGGCGCCGTTGGCGAACACCCCGGCGGTCTTGTCCAGCACCAGCGCGTCATCCTCCCAGCTGTCCCACAGATCACCCACCACCTGCACGAATTCCTCGGCCTTGGCATAGCGGTCATGGGCCGGCGGATGCTGGTCCAGGCCGAAGTTGGCGGCTGCGGCGGCCAGGGAGGTGGTGACGATGTTCCAGCCGGCGCGGCCTTTGCTCAGGTGGTCCAGCGCGCTGAACGAACGGGCCAGATTGTAGGGTTCGCTGTAGGTGGTGCTGGCGGTGGCGATCAGGCCGATGCGTTGGGTCACCGCGGCAATCGCCGCCAGCCAGGTCACCGGTTCGAAGCGGATGCGCAGGCCCTCACGGTCGCTTTCGGCCAGGGACGGCGAGTCGGCGAAAAAGATCGCGTCCAGCTTTTCCCGCTCAGCTCTCAGTGCAAGCTGCTGGTAGTAGCCGATGTCCATGGACGCTTCCGGCACCGACTGCGGGTGGCGCCAGGCGGCTTCGTGATGACCGTTGGGGTAGATGAACAGGTTGAGGCTGAGCTGGCGTTCGGACATTTGCGTTCCTTAAAAATGACGATGAAAAAGATAAGGCAGTGCGCCTCAATGCAACTCGGCAAAGTCGCTCAGCACGTCATCGCGCAGGTGGATGAAGCGGCGGTCACTGCGGTTGCGCGGGCGCGGCAGATCGATGTCGACGATGCGTCGGATACGCCCGGGATTGGGCTGCATCACCACCACCCGATCGCCGAGGAACACGGCCTCGTCCACGTCGTGGGTGACCAGGATCATGGTGATTTTTTCCCTGGCCCAGATGTTCTGCAGCTCGCCCTGCAAGCGCGCCCGGGTCAGGGCGTCGAGGGCGCCCAGGGGCTCATCCAGCAGCAACACGCTCGGCCGATTGACCAGCCCGCGGGCGATGGCCACCCGTTGCGCCATGCCGCCGGAAATCTGATGCGGATAGGCCTCGATGAAGTCCTGCAGGCCCACCAGTTCGATGTGCTCGCGCACGGTGTCGCGTTTCTGCGTGGCACTCAGCGGCGAATTCTTCAGGCCCACGGCGACGTTCTGCTCGACGTTGAGCCAAGGAAACAACCGGTGATCCTGAAACACGATGCCGCGCTCAAGGCCGGTGCCCTTGATCGGTTTGCCATCGAGCAGGATGCGCCCGTCGAACTCCTCGTCCAGGCCAAGGATCAACCGCAGCAGCGTGGACTTGCCGCAGCCGCTGGCACCGACGATGCTGATGAATTCGCCGGGGGCGATGTCGAGGTGGATGTTGTCCAGCACCTGCAATTGCGTCGAACTGCCCGGCCGCGAGGTGAAGCGCTTGCTGATGTTTTCCAGGGTGAGGCTGTTGTTCATATTGCGATCCTTTTCAAAGTCCGATCAGCGAGGCGCGATGCCGTACAGGCGCTGCATCCGTCGTTCAAGTGTCCGGGCCAACGCGTTCAGCCCCCATCCCACCAGACCGATAATCACCATTCCAAACAGCACCAGATCCATCATGAAATGCTCGCTGCCATCGATCAGCGTGTTGCCGATGCCCTCCCCCGACACCAGCAGATACTCGGCGCCGATGGTCGCCAGCCAGCTGTAGACCAACGCCAGATACAGCCCGGTGAAGATCGACGGCAAGGCGGCGGGTAGCATCACCCCGACGATGGTTTGCCAGCGGCTGAAGCCGTAGACCCGTGCCACTTCCAGCAGATTGGGCGGCACGTTGCGCAAGCCATCGCAGGTGTTGACCACCACCGGCACCAGCGCGGCCAGCGACAGGAACACCACCTTGGCCACGTCGCCCAGGCCGAACCACACTGAGATCAGCGGGATCCAGGCGAACAGCGAGATTTGCTTGAAGGTGTTGAAACTCGGACCGACCAAGCGCTCGAAGTGCCGCGAAAGGCCCAACAGGCAACCCAGCACCAGTCCCAACGCGGTGCCGATGAAAAAGCCGCTGAGGTTGCGCGCCAGGCTCGCCGAAATCGCCCGCCAGAATTTTTCCGAGGTGATCTGATCCCAGGCCGTTGCCGCGACTTTTTCCGGCGAAACCAGCAGCCCCGATTCGCTCCAGCCCAGGTTCGACGCCAGCCACCACAGGGCGATGACGGAGATCGGCAAGACCCAACCCCGATAGCGATGGCCGCCGTTGGAAATCGAAAGAGTCGCACTCATCACCGCAGCCCTCCGAGCGCTGGCCGACCGCGATTGAGGCGCTTCTCGGCGTAATCGAAACCGCGATCGATCAGCAACCCGAGGGTCCCCACCACCACGACCGCCGCCATCACCAGATCCAGTTGAAACAGCTGGCGCCCATAGACGATCAGATATCCCAACCCTTCACTGGAGGCCACCAGTTCGACCACCACCAGCGACAGCCAAGCCTTGGTGAAGCCCAGGCGAAAGCCGGTGAACAGGGTCGGTATCGCCGCCGGCAAGACGATGGAGGTGACGCTTTGCCGACGGCTGAAACCGTAGGTCCGACCGACTTCCAACAGGTTTTTCGGCGCCTGCCGGAACGCCTGCAAAGTGCACAGGGTGATCGGCACCAGGGCCGCCTTGGCGATCAGCACGTACTTGAGCGTTTCGCCGATGCCGAACAGCAGCAAGGCGAACGGCAGCCAGCCCAGCACCGGAATCTGCACCAGTGCGTTGAAGGTCGGCAGCAGATAGTCCTCCAGCGTCCGCGACAGCCCCATGGCCAGGCCCAGCGCCACGCCGAGCAAGGCGCCGAGGCCGAATCCGACCACCACCCGCTGCAGGCTCGCCGATGCGTTGAGCCACAGGTCACCGCTGCCGACCAGATCCGACAGTGCCTGGTAAACGTAGGCCGGCGGTGGCAGCACCTGCTCCGACAGCCAGCCGCGCTCCACCCCCAGATACCACAGGCCCAGCAACAGCAGCGGCAACAGCCAGGGCAAAGCCTTGTCACCCAGGTTCAGGGACCAGGCCGATGTGCGCGGCACCTCGACCTTGCGGGCCGGGCGAACCGGTGACGGTGGAAGACGTTTGACGTTGTCGCTCGGCCGCGCCGGCGCCCCATACTTCTCGAGTCTTGCGGTCTGTGCCCTGGCCATCTGTCTAGCTCCCTTGCTTGGCGGTCGTTGCGGCCGCTACGGCGTTACCTGCCGGCTGTTTGCCGTCCGGACCGTAAGGCGTCCAGTAGCTTTCCAGTCCTTTGGCCTTGAGGGATTTGTGCAGGTAGCTGGTCTCGAACCAGCCATCGATGCTGATCGGCCGGCGGATGAGTTTCTCTTCCTTGGCCTGCTCCGCCACGGCCTGATAGCGGCTGATCAGGAAGTCGTCGACCAAGGGCGATGCCCTGTCCCTGAGGGTGACGCCCTTGAAGTCGGCACGCAGTGAATCGGCGGGGTCGTTGCTCTTGGCCCACTCGGTGAAGACCGCGTCATGATTGCTCTCGTCCGATGTCCATTTCGCCGCATCCACCAACGTATCGACGACCTTTTGTACGTTGTCCGGGTGTTGCTTTTCGTAGTCGCCGCGCACCACCAGTGCCGTCTGCCGGGTGTAGCGCACGTTCTGCTCGGGGTTGTCGTAGACGATGTCGATCAGGCCTTTGTCCCGCAACTTGAACAACTCGCGACCACCGAAGGCGGCATCCACGCCATTGGAAATCAGGGCTGCCTGGGAACTGCCGGTATCGAGGTTGATGACCTTGATATCGCGCTCGGTGAGGCCGTGTTCCGCCAGCAGATTGATCATCACCAGATGGCCGTTGGTGCCGCGGAAGATCGCGACTTTCTTGCCCTTCAGATCCTCGATGGTTTTGAGCGGCGAGCCTTTGGGCACCGCCAGGTAGAGGTTGGCGCGCACGCCAAGCGCCGCCAGCAATTTGGTGTCCAGTCCGTTTGAACGCCCGACCACGGCCGGCAGATCACCCTGGTAGGCGAAGTCCAGCTGCTGATTGGACAGGGCCTCGTTGACCGCAGGCCCCGCGCCCTTGAAAAAGAACCACTGCACTTCGGTGCCGGTTCCGGCGAAGGCTTTTTCCAGCAGTTGCTGATTGCGCACAATGCCCAGAGGCGAACCGCTGAAGGTCACCGGATCACCGCCACCGGCTGTCGCGACACCGATGCGCAACACATCGGCCTCAGCCACGGGGATCGCAAGTACCGCAGCCAGAGCTGCTGCGATGCTGCCTTTTTTGAACAGACGAATGCGGTTGAGCTTCATGTGAGCCTTCCTTGTATCGATGAGACTGGCCTGTCAGGCGGCGAGGTGTTTTTTGTCGGCTTCGGTCTTCGGCGAGCGGGCTTGCGGGTTCGGCTTGAGCGCTTGGCTCAGGCGCCCGTCCACGCCCACCGGTACATCGCCGTCGATGGTGGTGCGACGCACGATGCGCTGGGCATCGCCGTAATCGTTGATCGCAATGTGCTGCGTGGCGCGGTTGTCCCAGATCACCACATCGCCTTCCTGCCAGCGCCAGCGCACGGTGTTGTCGACATGGGTGATACGGTCGTGGAACAGGCGAATCAGTTGCTTGGAGTCGTTAGTGTTCACGCCCTGAATGTGTTTGACGAAGTGCCCCAACAGCAAACTTCTTTCACCGGACTCCGGATGGACTCGCACTAATGGATGTTCGGTTTCGTAGATCTCGGCAGTGAACTGTTCGCGATAACGTTTGAGTCCGGATTCGTCGGTATTACGCGGTGCGGCGTAGTCATATAAGTTGGTGTGAAGAACCCGAAGATTATCGGCGAGCTGTTTTAATGGCTCGGGCAAATCGGCGTAGGCCGTTGCCGTATTGGCCCATACGGTGTCACCGCCGTAAGGTGGGATTACCACGCCACGCAAGATGGACACTTTCGGGTAGTTGGCGACGAAGGTGACGTCGGTGTGCCAGGAATTGGCGCGGGTTTCCTTGGCGTCCAGGTGCAGGATCGCGGCGCTCTGTTCTGCGGATCTCACGGTAGGGTGAGGGACCTGATCGCCGAAACGGCGGGAGAAGGCTTCGTGCTCGTCGTCGTTCAGGTGCTGGTCGCGGAAGAACAGGACTTTATATTTGAGCAATGCCTGGTTAATGAAGTCGAAGTCCTCGGCACTGATATCGCCGCCCAACTTTACGCCTTCGAGTTGTGCCCCAATTCGACCTGCAACGGGTTTGATTTGAATAGTCATCGAGCTACCTCCTGTCTCACGAGTTGTTGTGGGACAGATCATAAAGACATAAAAGCGACCGTGACTAATCACAAATTATTCTAAAGATAGAAGTTGGGCCATATAACAATTGCCTTATTTAAATCAGCAAAGCGATATATGTTCTTAGTTATTACCTAATAACCAAACTTCCTCGCTCCCACAGGGGTCGGGGGTCACCGGGTTGCGAGGTCATTTGAAAAAATGACTGGGCGTGGTGCCGAACTGTTTCTTGAACATGGTGCTGAATGCACTCGGGCTGTCGTAGCCCAGCACTCCGGCCACGTCGATGATTTTTTCGCCCTGCGCAATGCGCTCCAGCGCCGAGAGCAACCTTGCCTGCTGGCGCCATTGGCCGAAGGTCATGCCGGTTTCCTTGTGGAACAGGCGCTGGATGGTTTTGGCGTCGAGGCTCAGGCGCAGGCTCCAGTCGGTCAGAGTCGAGCTGTCGCCGAGGTCCTCGCGCAGGGCCGCGCAAATGGCCTGGATGCGCTGATCGACCGGTTGCGGCAAATGCAGCGGCAAGGTCGGCAGCAGCGTCAGTTCATCGACGATCAGACGCATGATTCTGGCTTCTCGTGAGTCCTCGTCGACCGGTCCGGCGATGCTCACCGAGGTTTTGATCAGCTCGCTCAACAATGCCGAAATGCTCACCGCCCGGGTCTCATCCGGCAGCTGCGGAAAACATTCCTGTCGCACGAAGACGCTGCGCATCTTCAACGCACCCACGCAGCGGATCGAATGCACATGGCCGCTGGGCATCCAGATGCCGCGACTGGGCGGGACGGTCCATTGGTTCAAGCCTGAATGCACCACCATCACGCCCTCGATGGCGTAGATCAGCTGATGCTTGATGTGGCTGTGGGGCTTGATGAACCAGTTTTCCGGGTAATCGGTCGCGCTGGTGCACACCGGCCAGTCCACTTCGTCCATCGCCAGTACAAATTCTTCGAGTGATTTGTCCATGATGCCCTTTTTACGAAAGTCGGCGCCCGAATCGCGCGAGACAGGCAATTTCGCGAAATCTAGCATAGCGGCTGATCTACGCAATGCTCTTACTCAGCCTGGATGACGTGCAATGTCCTCAATGACGACCCCTACTGCCACCGCCTCGGTGGCCAGCCAGACCAGCCCGCTGGTCATGCGAGTGATCGGTGCCTGTGCCCTGGCGCACCTGATCAACGACCTGATCCAGGCCGTGCTGCCTTCGATCTACCCGCTGCTCAAGGCCAGCTACGGACTGAGCTTCACCCAGGTGGGTCTGATCACCCTGACCTTCCAGCTGACCGCGTCGCTGTTGCAGCCCTGGGTCGGCTATCACACCGACCGTCATCCCAAACCCTGGCTGTTGCCGGCCGGGATGGTCTGCACGCTGATCGGCATTCTGATGCTGGCATTCGTTGGTAATTTCCCGGCGATTCTCGCGGCCTCGGCGCTGGTGGGCATCGGTTCCTCGACCTTCCACCCGGAAACCTCGCGGGTGGCGCGTCTGGCGTCGGGTGGTCGTTATGGCCTGGCGCAGTCGACCTTCCAGGTGGGCGGCAACGCCGGCACCGCTTTCGGCCCGTTGCTGGCGGCGGCGATCATCATTCCCTACGGCCAGGGCAACGTGGCCTGGTTCGGCCTGTTTGCGGTGTTCGCGATCCTGGTGCTGTTCGGCCTGAGCCGCTGGTACCGCGCGCACCTGAACCTGTTCAAGCTCAAGCAGGGCGGCAAGGCGACCCACGGTCTGTCGAAGCAACGGGTGACCTTTGCCCTGGTGGTGCTGGCGCTGCTGGTGTTCTCCAAGTACTTCTACATGTCCAGCTTCACCAGCTACTTCACCTTCTACCTGATCGAGAAATTCGACCTGTCGGTGGCAAGTTCGCAGCTTTACCTGTTCCTGTTCCTCGGTTCGGTGGCCGCCGGCACCTTCTTCGGCGGGCCGATCGGCGACAAGATCGGGCGCAAGAAAGTGATCTGGTTCTCGATCCTGGGTGCCGCGCCCTTCACCCTCGCCCTGCCCTATGTCGACCTGTTCTGGACCAGCGTGCTGAGCGTGATCATCGGCTTCATCCTCGCCTCGGCGTTCTCCGCCATCGTGGTGTTCGCCCAGGAACTGGTGCCGGGCAACGTCGGCATGATCGCCGGCGTGTTCTTCGGCCTGATGTTCGGCTTCGGCGGCATCGGCGCCGCGCTGCTGGGGCATCTGGCGGACATTCATGGCATCGAATACGTGTACACGCTGTGCTCCTTCCTGCCGCTGCTCGGCATCCTGACCATCCTCCTGCCGTCGACCAAAGGGGTTTGATGAGGACGGGCCACCTTCGGGTGGCCTATCCTGTTGATTCAACCCATCACGCCGGTCGCGCCCATGTCCTCCCCGGAAACCAGCCTGCTGCAGAGCTGGCAGAACAACGCCCAAGCCTGGATCGAAGCCGTGCGCAGCGGCGCCATCGAAAGTCGTCAGCAGGTGACTGATCGGGCGATTTTGCTGGCCATTCAGAGTCGCCAGCCTGAGCGTGTGCTGGATCTGGGCTGCGGTGAAGGCTGGCTGTTAAGGGCGCTGGCGGAACGCGGGATCGAGGCGGTCGGGGTGGATGGCGACGCGACGCTGGTGGCGTCGGCGCGGGCAACTTGTTCTTCGCGGGTGCATCTGGCGAACTATGAAACGCTTGTCGACGCACAGGTGGATATCGGCACAGATTACGACGTGATCTGCGCCAATTTCGCCCTGCTGCACCAGGACATCATTCCCCTACTTGCTGCGATGAACGCCCTGCTCGCCCCCGGCGGCGCGCTGGTGATCCAGACGCTGCATCCGTGGACCGCGGCGGCGGGCGATTATCAGGATGGCTGGCGTGAAGAAACCTTCGCCGGATTCAAGGGTCAATGGCAGCCCATGCCGTGGTACATGCGCACCCTGTCCAGCTGGATCAGGGCCCTGGACATGGCCGGCCTGCGCCTGGCCGAACTGCAGGAGCCCCAGCACCCGCAAAGCCCCGTACCGCAGTCTTTACTGCTAGTGGCCACGCCCCAAACCCTGTAGGAGCGAGCATGCTCGCTCCTACAGGAAGCGGGCCCAGATCCAATCAGGAGATCACCATGCGCAAACTCATCGTTGCCGCCTTCATGTCCATCGACGGCGTCATGCAAGCCCCCGGCGGCCCCGAGGAAGACCGCAGCGACGGCTTTCGCTTCGGCGGCTGGATCGTGCCCTACGCCGACGAGGTGTCCGGCGAGGCAGTGATGGATCTGTTCGCCGAGCCCTTCGAATTGCTCTTGGGCCGGCGTACCTACGACATCTTCGCGGGCTACTGGCCGCAGATAAAACCCGACGCCCAAAACCCCATCGCCGACCTGTTCAACGCCGTGCCCAAGCACGTGGCTACTCATCGACCGGATTCGCTGGATTGGCATAACAGTCGGGTGCTGGATGCCGATGTCGTCGGTGCCGCGCGCGCGCTCAAGCAGCAGAACGGTTCACAACTACTGACACAGGGCAGCGGCGATCTGGTGCGTCAGCTGTTGGCGGCGGGGTTGGTGGATGAGTTGAGGTTGATGATTCATCCCGTTCTGCTGGGGAGTGGCAAGCGGTTGTTCGGGGATGATGCGCAGGCTTCGGCGTTTGTTCTGGAGCATTCCATCACTACGCCGGGTGGTGTGCTGGTTGCGCGGTATGTGCGTAGTGGGGATGTGGAGGTCGGAACCTTCGGTTAAACCCCCTCGCCACAGGGTCTGCACAACCTGTAGGAGCTGCCGAAGGCTGCGATCTTTTGATCCTCAAAAACAAAATCAAATGATCGCAGCCTTCGGCAGCTCCTACAGTCAGACTGGACTGCGCATCAGAATCGCCCAGGCCTGCGCGGTAAAGCTGTAGCTCTTGTCCGCCTGGTAATCGATGACCCGCTCTTCGCACAAGCGCTTCAACACCTCACGCACGCTAATGAACGAACACTCCACCGCCGAGGCCTCAAGCCAGGCGTGGGTGCCGTTCACGCCGATGTTGCGGCCTTCCCGGGCGGCGACCATCAGGGCGTCGATGACTTTGAGGCGGATCAGGCTGGTGCGCAGGCCATAGAATTCCAGCAGTTCGCGGATCGGTTTGTTGGTGCGTGGAGCGGTCGGGGCCTGGAGGTGGTGCATGCGAACAGTCCTTTTCGAAAACGTTTGGGCATTTGAATTGGTGATGTTGTTTTTGACGTTTTTTTACCAATTGCTCCGTTAGAGTGCCTGCATCGGTCACACAGGTAACGGTTGATGAAACCCTCTAACCCTCAAGATTCAGAAGACGAAATCCTCACCCAGGCCGCGCACTGGTGCCTGCGCCTGAATGATGAAACCTGCACCGCCGAGGAGCGGGCGGTGTTCCAGCAATGGGTCCAGGCCGATCCGCGGCACGCGTTCGAGTACGCGAAGATGCTGGAGATCTGGGACCTCAGCGACGAGTTGCCGAACGACCCGCGCACCGCGAAAAAACTGCTGACCGATCCACCCTCCCGTCACCACGGTGTGCGCAAGATGTAACCCGCTCACAACACACCTTCCTCGACGCTGACCTTCCGACGCTGGCGCAGCCGCTCGGCCAGGGTCAGCACCGAAACAAAGAACACCGGCACGAACAACACCCCCAGCACCGTCGCCGCCAGCATCCCGCCGATCACCCCGGTGCCGATCGCCCGTTGACTGGCCGCACCGGCACCCGTGGCCAGCGCCAGCGGCACCACCCCCAGAATGAACGCCAGCGACGTCATGACAATCGGCCGAAAGCGCAAACGCGCCGCCTGAGACGCCGCCTGCGCCAGGCTCGCACCCTGCGCATGCAACGCCTTGGCGAACTCGACGATCAGGATCGCGTTCTTCGCCGCCAGGCCGATGATGGTGATCAGCCCGACCTTGAAATACACGTCATTGGGCATGCCCATGATCGTCACCGCCGCCACCGAGCCGAGCATGCCGATGGGCACGATCAGCAGCACGGCAAACGGAATCGCCCAGCTTTCGTACAGCGCCACCAGCACCAGCAGAACCATGGTCAGCGACAGGCCCACCAGCATCGGCACCTGATCGCTGGCCTGCTGTTCCTGCAACGACAGCCCCGACCATTCCAGGCTGAAACCGGCCGGCAACTCTCGGGCGATTCTCTTCAATTCCGCCATAGCTTGCCCGCTGCTGTACCCCGACGCCGCTTCGCCGGAAAAACGCAGCGACGCCGAACCGTTGTAGCGGCCGATCTGCAACGGCCCCACCTGCCACTCGAAACGGCTGAAGGCTTCCAACGGCACCAGTTGGTTTTGCCGGTTGGGCACTCGCAGGCGCAACAGCGCTTCGGGGGTCTGCCGACTCCCGCCATCGGCCTGAACGATCACCCGCTGCATGCGCCCCTGATTGGCGAATTCGTTGATTTCCTCCGAACCCAGCGCCGAGGCCAGCGCCGCGCTGATCACATCGAAACTCACGCCCAGCGCCTCGGCCTTTTCCCGGTCGATGCTGATGTTGATCTGCGGCGCATCGGCCAGGGCATCCTCGCTCAGGTGACCGATCACCGGCGAAGCCTTGGCCGCCGCCAGCAACTGAACCCGCGCCCTCTGCAGCGCCTCGTGCCCCTGCCCCGCCAGATCCTGCAGGCGCAGGTCGAAACCGCTGGCGGTACCGAGGCCGTCCACCGGTGGCGGCACCACGCTGTACAGCGTGCCGTCGGGAACGTCTTCAAAGGCATCATTCGCCTTGCGCGCCACCGCCTTGCTCGACTCGCCGCTGCCACGCTGCGACCAGTCCTTGAGGGTGACGTAGGACATGGCCGCGTTGGCCCCTTCCCCGGAAAAACTGAAACCCATGATCGCCAGCACATGGGCGGTGGTCGGCTGCGCCAGAGCGTATCGCTCCCACGCCTGCACCGTGACGTCGGTGCGCGAGGCCGAAGCCGCGGGCGGCAACTGGATATCGGTGACGATGTAACCCTGATCCTCGGACGGCAAGAACGAAGTGGGCAGACGCGCGTAGGCAAAGGCCAGCACCAGCAGCAACAGCAGGTACAGGCCCATGCTGCGGGCACCGCGCCTGACCCAGCTTGCACCGAGTCGCTCGTAACGCTGGGCCAGCGCCTCGAAGCGCCGATTGAATCCGCTCATCCAGCGGTTGCCATGTTCTCCAAGCCCCGGGTCGAAGGGTTTGATCACCGTCGCGCACAAGGCCGGCGTCAGGGTCAATGCAAGGAACCCGGAAAACAGGATCGACACCGACAGCGCCATGGCGAACTGCTGATAGATGATCCCCACCGAACCGCCCATGAACGCCAGCGGCAGGAACACCGCCGACAGCACCAGGGTGATGCCGACGATCGCTCCGCTGATCTGCTTCATCGCCTTGCGGGTCGCGGCCTTGGGCGACAAATGTTCCTGGCGGATCAGGCGCTCGACGTTCTCCACCACCACGATGGCGTCGTCCACCAGGATGCCGATGGCCAGCACCATGCCGAACAGGGTCATCATGTTGATCGAGAAGCCCAGCGGCGCCATCACCGCGATGGTCCCCAGCAGACAGACCGGCACCACCACCGCCGGAATCAGGGTGTAGCGCAGGTTCTGCAGAAACAGCAGCATCACCAGGAACACCAGGACCATGGCTTCGATCAGGGTGTAGATCACCTGATGGATGGCCACGTCGACGAAGTAGGAGGTGTCGTAAGGCACGCTGACGGTCATGTTCGCCGGCAAGGTGCTGGACAGTTGCTCGAGCCGCAGTTTGATCGCCTCGGCGGTTTCCAGTGCGTTGGCTCCAGGCGCCAGTTGCACCGACATGGCCGCCGCCGGCTTGCCGTTGAGCCGCGCGTCGAAGCGGTAATCCTTGCGCCCCAGTTCGACCCGCGCGACATCGCGGATGCGCACGCTGGAGCCATCGTCGTTGGCCCGCAGCACGATGTTGCCGAACGCCTCCACCGATTCCAGCTGCCCCTGCACCATCACCGTCGCGGTGATCTGCTGGTCGGCCGGTCCCGGTCGCTCGCCCATGCTGCCGGCGGGTACCTGGGCGTTCTGCGCGGCGATGGCCTTGCCGACGTCGGCCATCGACAGGTTGTAGCCCACCAGCTTCGCCGGATCGACCCAGATGCGCATGGCCCGTTCGGAGGTGTACATCTGCACCCGCCCGACCCCGTTGACCCGGCGGATTTCATTGTTGACGGCGCGGGCCGCGTAATCGGCCAGGCCGATGGAGTCCTGCTGATCGTCTGTGTAGGACAAGGCGTAGACCAACAGGAAGTTGGACCGCGCCTGCTCGACTTTCAGGCCCTGCTCGATCACCGCCCGGGGCATGCGCCCGATCACCCGTTGCAGGCGGTTCTGCACATCGACCTGGGCCAGGTCGGCATCGGTACCCGGCTTGAAGGTGATGGTGATGTCGGCGCCGCCGTTGGCGCTGTTGGATTCGTGATAGATCAGGCCCTTGAGGCCGTTCAGCTCTTCTTCGATCAGGCTGGTGACGTTCTGGCTGACGATCTGTGCCGAGGCGCCGGGGTAGTTGGCGCTGACGGTGATTTGCGTCGGCGCCACGTCGGGGTACTGATTGACCGCCAGCGTGCCCAGGGTCAGCAACCCGGCAAGGGAAATGAACAGCGCGATGACCCAGGCGAAGTTCGGACGATTGATGAAAAAATCGGGCATCGATTGCTTCCTAAGGAGTCAGGCCGTCAGTTGCGGGCCTGTTGCTCGGCCAGAGTGATGACGTTGACCTGCATGCCGGCGCTGACCTTGTCGACACGCTCGACCACCACCTGGTCTCCGGCGGACAGCCCCTGGGTGATCTGCCAGTCCGAGCCCTGCATCGCACCGGTGCTCACGACCCGCTCGCGCACCACGCCCGCGGCGTCCACCAGCATCAGCCGCGCCTGACCGTCGGTACCGCGCTGCACGGCCTGTTGCGGGACGAACAAGGCTTGCGGATCGACCCCGGCCGGCGCCACCACGCGCACGTACATGCCTGGCAGCAGAAGATTGTCGGGGTTGGGGAATTCGCCGCGCAGGGTCACCTGGCCGGTACCGCGATCGACGGAAATGTCGGAGAACATCAAGGTGCCACGGCGAGTCTGCGGCGGATTGCCCACCTGCAGCGTGACCTCGGCAGCGCCTGTACCGTTGAGGCGCCCGCTGGCCAGGGCCTGTTGCAAGGCCACCACCTGATCGGCGGACTGGGTGAAGTCGGCGTAGATCGGGTCCAGTTGCTGAATGCGCGCCATCTGCGTCGCCTCGTCCTGCCCCACGAGCGAGCCTTCGCTGGCCAGCGCGCGACCGATACGGCCGCTAATGGGCGCACGCACTTGGCAGTAACCGAGGTTGAGTTTCGCGGTGGTGACATCGGCCTGGGCCGTCAGGCGATTGGCCTGGGCGCTCTTGAGGTCAGACATGGCATCGTCGAAGGCCTGCTGGCTGACCGCGTTGATTTCCACCAATTGCTTGAAGCGCTGGACCTGGGCGTTGGCGCGATAGGCATCGGCCTCGACCTTGGCCAGTGCGCCTTCGGCGCGCATCAGTGCCGCCTTGAACGGCGCCGGGTCGATGCTGAACAGCAACTGGCCGGCCTTGACGTCGCTGCCCTCCTGAAAGTGCCGGGTCAGCACCACCCCGGCCACCCGCGCACGCACCTCGGCAATGCGCACCGGCTCGATCCGGCCGGGCAAGTCCGTGGTCATGGCAAAGGAGCGCGGCTGCACCGTCAGGGTCTTCACCTGCGGCAGCGCTGCACTCTGTTCGGCAGGCGCCGTGGGCTCACCGCAAGCGCTCAATCCCAGCACCGCCAGCAACAGCCAGACGGGTTTCATCGACGCAAACACCTTCTGCATTACCACTCCCTGCTCAATGAAAAAATTCGTTGAGGCACACCCGTCCCCCTGTGGGAGCGAGCTTGCTCGCGATGAGGCCGGCACATCCAACATCAAAGTCGCCTGACACACCGCCATCGCGAGCAAGCTCGCTCCCACAGGTCACATGCCTACAGGGACGAACGTGGACGCTCATTGATCGTAGCGGCCGCGCGGAACAGGATCTGCGCGACGAAATCGATCTCCTGTTCGGTGATGATCAGCGGCGGCAGCAAGCGCACGGTGGCACCGTGACGACCGCCCAGCTCGACGATCAGCCCGTGTTGCAGGCACGCCTGCTGGAAGGCCTTGGCCCGGACGGTGTCCACCGGCGGATGGCCCTGGGCATCGAGCTCGCCCTGCGGGTCGACGATTTCCATGCCGAGCATCAGGCCACGGCCACGCACATCACCGATCCAGTCGAACTCGCTCTGCAGCGCCAGCAACTGTTTGCGCAGGTGCGCGCCAACGCTTTCGGCGTGGGCCACCAGGCCTTGGTCGCGGATGAAGCGCAAGGTCGCGGTGCCGGCGGCCATCGCCAGCTGGTTGCCACGGAAGGTGCCAGCATGGGCGCCCGGCTGCCATACGTCGAGGGAATCGTTGTAGACCATCACCGACAACGGCAGGCCGCCGCCAATGGCCTTGGACAGCGTGATCACGTCCGGGGTGACACCCGAGTGCTCGAAGCCGAACATGCGGCCACTGCGGGCGATGCCGCACTGGATTTCGTCGACGATCAACGGAATGCCGTGGGCCTGGGTCAGGCGCCGCAGTTCCTGCATCCAGCGATCCGGCGCGGTGATCACCCCGCCTTCGCCCTGGATCGGTTCGAGGATCATCGCCGCCGGCGTGGTCACGCCGCTTTCCGGATCGTTGAGCAGGTGTTCCAGGTAACGCACGTTCAGGGTCACGCCCTGCTCGCCGCCCACACCGAACGGGCAACGGTAATCGTGGGGGAACGGCAGGCGTTGCACGCCGGCCATCAAGCCGCCCAATGCATTTTTCGGCGAGAGGTTGCCGCTGATCGACAGCGTGCCCAACGTCATGCCGTGGTAGGCCCCTTCGAAGGCCAGTACCGAATGCCGGCCAGTGGCGGTGCGGGTCAGCTTCAGGGCTGCTTCCACCGCATCGGCGCCACTGGGGCCACAAAACTGGATGCGCGCGTTTCGCGCAAAGTCGGCTGGCAGGCAGCCGAAGATTTCCTGGACGAAAGCGTCCTTGACCGGCGTCATGAGGTCCAGGGTGTGCATCGGCAAACCTGAAGCCAGGACCTGGGTAATGGCTTCGACGATCACCGGATGGTTGTGCCCCAGCGCCAGGGTGCCGGCGCCGGCCAGGCAATCGACGAACACCTGTCCGCGACTGTCCTGCACATAGATGCCATGGGCCCGCTCCAGCACCAGTGGAATGCGCCGCGGGTAGCTGCGGGCGTTGGATTCCTGCCGTTGCTGACGTTCCAGCAGCGGCGTCGGATCAAGGCAGTACGGGTTCGACAGACCGGTGTGCAACAGGCGTAGCTGTGGCGCGCCACCGGATGCGGCATTCGAAAAAGCACTCATGATTTCCTCCACGGAGGCTGGGTTTGGACAGGACCAGAACGGCCTGAAAGCGAAAGCTTTCAGGTGACGAAAGCCATGAAACCGGATGCGGGGAATCCTTTCCCCGTGTCCATGGTTTTACCGGGGTTGCATTACATGTCGTAGCGCAGGATCAGACCGGCAGTACGCGGTGCGCCAACATCGATGATGTCGCCGCTGCGGTTGTTGGTGACGTATTCCTTGTCGAAGGCGTTTTTCACGTAACCGGATACCGAGACATTCTTGGTGACCTTGTACTCGGCGTTGAAGTTGGCCAGCCAATAGTTGTCGGCCTTGCGCTCATCGATAACCTGACCGGCATCGTTGAACTCGTACTCGGACGGGGACGTGCTCTGCCAGACGACATCGGTGTTGAGGGTCAGACGCTCGTTCCAGCGATAGGTGGCGCCCATGGTCATCTTGTACTTCGGCGAGAAGAGGAAATCTTCGCCGCTCATGTCGCGACCGTCGCTGGTTTCGAAGTCCTTGTACTTGCCATCGGTCACGGCGGCACCAGCGTTCAGGGTCAGCTGTTGGCCAAAGTCTTTTTCAACGGAAACTTCCAGGCCCTTGATGTCGCTGCGGCCGGCGTTGAACACGTCGAAGAACTCGGTTTGCGGGTTCACGACGCTGACCTGCTGATCCTTCCAGTCGGTGTAGTACAGGTTGGCGCGGGTACGCAGGGTCTGATCCATGAACGAACCACGGTACGACAGTTCGTAGTTGGTGGTGTATTCCGGATCGTAGGAGGTGTGACCGCTGCCGGCGCGGACGTTGACGCCGCCGCCGCGATAGCCACGCTGCACCATGAAGCCTACGTACTGATTGTCCGCCAGCTCGTAGTCGATACCCAGCTTCGGCAGCACGGCATCGGACTTCTGGGTGTCTTTGCCTGGCTCGGAGAAGTCATCGGCGTCCACGTCGGTGTGGTTGCTCTCGTGGTCGTAGCGCAGGCCGGTGATCAAGGTCCAGCGCGGGGCGAAGGTCCAGTTGACTTCACCGAACACGGCGCTGTTCTCGATCGAAGTATCGCCCTTGACCGTACCGAGCAGGCGCGAGCCGTTGAACAGGCGGTCGTGGAAGTTGTTGGTGTTGTGGCCGTAGTAGAGGCCGGCAAAACTCTTCACGTCTTCCGAGTTGTAGTTCAGGCGCAGTTCCTGACTGAACAGGTAGCCATCCTGCTTGCGCAGTACCACCTGGTTGGCGGTGGACGACTGATCGAAGTCCAGGCGCGCGTCGTAGTCGGAGTCGGTGTTGGCGGTGAGGCTGGTGATGGACCAGTCGTCATTGAGGCGGTAATCGACTTTGGCGCTGACCGTGTCCTGCTTGAGTTTGTCGTAGGCTTCGGTGTTGGAGTCGATCTTGTAGTAACGGATCCGGTCGCCCTGGCGAACCACCGAGTTGTCGCCCTTGCGGCTTTCGCCGTGGGCATAGGTCAGCAGCACGTCGGTGTCGTCGTTCGGCAGGATCAGCAACTTGCCGCGACCATTGGCGGTGCGGGTCGGGTTGGCGTCATCACCGTTGAACAGGTTGTCGATGTAACCGTCGCCTTCCTGGTAATCCAGGGCGATACGGCCGGCGATCTTGTCGTCGACGATCGAACCGCCACCGGCGATCGCGCCACCGCGCTCACCGTAGGTGCCGCCGTTGGCCTGCGCCGACAGACTCGGTACGAAGGTCGGGTTCTTGGTCTGGATGACCACCGCACCGGCCAGCGAGTTGCGGCCCTGGGTGGTGGATTGCGGACCGAGGAACACTTCGACCTGCTCGACGTCCCACAGCGGCATAGGGCTCAAGGTCAGGGCGCGGTTCGGTTGCACGGCGCCGTCGACGAATACCGAGACCGCGCCATTGAGTGCCGCCGGGCCCTGGTCGTCGAAACCGGATACCGGCACGCCGCGGATACCCCAGTTCTCGTTGCCCGAGGTGTTGTAGATACCCGGGGTACGGGCGAACACATCGACCAGGCTGTGGTCTTCCTTCTCGCGCAGTTGCTTATCCGTAACGACGGCTACACTCGTCTGGGTTTGCTCCAGGGTACGGTTGATTTTTTCACCCGTGACCGTGATCGGAGCGATCTCCATGGAGGTCGATTGTTCGGCTGCCCATGCACTGTTCGTCAAGCAGAAGGCCGACCCCACAGCCAGTGCAATTGTAGTTTTTTTGTAATTCACGCCCCGCTCCCCTGCGACAAAATTTGGTGTTTTTCTCAATGTCCAGAACGCTGATTTTCCCCAGCCGGCGGGAGTCTAATCCAAAAAAAAATTTAAATAAATAAGATTGATAACGGCTCTCATTTGTAATAAATATGCCTCATTGTATCGGTGACAATACATTTCAGCGGCGCCTTTCAGCGCAACCAGCGTAGCCACCTTTGCCCGGTTTTCCAGGTGGTAAACGCCCTTTGGCTGGACTGAAAAAGATAAAAAAGGATGCACCCGGATGACATCAATCGAACCCCTCAGCGTGCGTTCCGAAGCCTTGTCCCCTGTTCCAGCCGTTGACCGTACGTCAACGTTGCCGGTGCTGATCGAAGGCAAACCGGGACAGTCGATCCACGATCTGGACGCCTCGATTCGCGCCACGCTGGATCAGGCGCTGACCACCGTTGGCGGCGTCCTCTTTCGCGGCTTCAACGTGCCCACCCCCATCGACTTCAAGCGTTTCGCCGCCAGCTTCGGCGCGCCGCTGGCCAGCTACGAATTCGGCTCCACGCCACGCAGCAAAGTGTTCGCCGGGGTCTACAGCTCCACCGAATACCCGGCCCACCAATTCATCCCCCTGCACAACGAACAGGCCTACACCCGGCCCTGGCCTTCGCGCATCTGGTTCCACTGCATCAAGGCCAGCGAGACCGGAGGGGAAACGCCGATTGCCGACAGCCGCCTGATCTATCAGCGCATGCCTGCTGAAATTCGCGAGATGTTCGAAAGCCGCGAGCTGCTGTATGTGCGCAACTACAGCGGCGCGCTGGACCTGCCGTGGCAGAAGGTCTTCAACACCGAAGACCGCGCCCAGGTCGAGCGCTACTGCCAGGACAACGATATCGAGTGGGAATGGAAAGCCGACGGCGAACTGCGCACCCGCCAGCGTTGTGCGGCGGTGCTGCAGCATCCCGATACCGGCGAGTGGGTGTGGTTCAACCAGGCGCACCTGTTCCATGTCTCGGCCATCGAACCGTCCGTGCGCGAAAGCCTCCTGGCGGCGGTGGGCGAAGAAAACCTGCCGCGCCACGTGTACTTCGGCGACGGCTCGGCCATTCCCGATGCGGTGCTCGACACCGTGCGCGAGGTCTATCGCCAGACCGCCATCAGTTTCCCCTGGCAGCCCGGCGACGTCCTGATGCTCGACAACCGACTGGTCGCACACGGCCGCAATCCTTACACCGGTGACCGCAAAGTCATCGTTGCCATGGCGTGAATTGCACATGTTTTCTTTTGAACACTGGATCGAAGTGCTGGAAACCAACGCCCGGCATTTTGCGCAGCGCGCGGCCCTGCACTTTTTGCCGGACGGCGTCGAGATCGGCGAAACCCTGACCTTTGCCCAATTGCACGAGCAGAGCCAGTCCCTGGCGGCGGCGCTGCAAGCACGTTATGCGCCGGGTGATCGCGTGTTGTTGATGCTGCCCAGCAGCCTCGACTACGCCCGCGCCTTCTGCGCCTGCCAGTACGCCGGGCTGATCGCCGTGCCGCTGTTTCCGCCACCGTCGCGCAAACCCCGTCACCTGGACCGCGTGCGCAATGTAGTGGTGGATGCGGAACCTGCGCTGATCCTCGCTCCAGCCGATCATTGCGAAAGCCTGCGTGAGCTGGTCGAGGGCCAGGTCGATGTCGCGACCGTCGAAGACCTCGGCACTCCGCCCGCCAGCCAGTGGACGCGCCCGGATGTCGATGGTGCGACCGTGTCCTTCCTGCAATACACCTCCGGTTCCACCGGCACGCCCAAGGGCGTCGAAGTGCGCCAGCGCAACCTGATCGCCAACGTCGAACTGATGCGTCAGGCCTACGGTTTCGATGAACACGGCGCCATGGTCAACTGGCTGCCGCTGTACCACGACATGGGCCTGATCGGCGGCATGCTCGCGCCGCTGTACAGCGGCATGCCGTGCTACCTGATCGCCTCGCAGACGTTCGTCAACGCGCCGTCCACCTGGCTCCAGGCCCTGAGCCGTTATCGCGCCACCGCCAGCTTCGCGCCGAACTTCGCCTACGCCCTGTGCAACCGCGTGGTCAGCGACAGTCTGATCGCCCAGCTCGACCTCAGTGCCTGGCAACATGCGATCAACGGCGCTGAGCCGATTCACCCTGGCACCCTCGACACCTTCGCCCAGCGCTTTGCCGCCTGCGGCCTCAACCCGCTGGCGATCAGCCCCGGTTACGGCCAGGCCGAAGCGACCCTGTGCGTCAGCGCCACCCCGGCCGATGCCCTGCCGCTGGTGTTGCGCCTGGACAAAGCAGTGCTGGAAAGCGGTCGCGTGGCCCTGGCGGCAGATGACGCCCCGGCCGTGGAGTTCGTTGCCTGCGGCTACCCGCAAGCCCTGCACAGCATCGCCATCGTCAATCCGCACAACCATGAACGCTGCGCCGCCGATCAGGTAGGCGAAGTCTGGCTACAAGGCCCGAGCAACGCCGAGTCCTACTGGAAGAATTCCGAAGCCAGCCGCGAGGCCTTCGAGGCCTGCATCGTCGGCGAAGAGGGTCACTACCTGCGCTCCGGCGACCTGGGTTTCATGCATGAAGGCCAGGTGGTGATTTGCGGTCGGGTCAAGGATTTGCTGATCCTCAATGGCCGCAATCTGTACCCCCATGACATCGAATTCGCCATCACCGACGCCGAGCCGGGCATCCGCACCGGGCGCATCGCCGCGTTCTCCGAGATGGACCCGGTGCTGGGTCGCGAGAAACTGGTGATCGTCGCCGAGCCGCATCGCAAGTACGTTCACCCCTCGCACCACCCGGAGCTGTTCGCGTCGATGCAGAGCGCCGTACGTGAAGCCGCCGACTGCGGCATCGACCAGATCGTGCTGGTGGAAGCCGGGACCATCCCGATGACCACCAGCGGCAAGATTGCCCGCCAGGGTTCGCGCAAGCAATTGGCCGCGGGCACCTTGAGCATCATTGCCCAGTACGGTGGCGCGACGGTCGACGACGCCGAACAGATCGAACGCGCGCAACTGCTGGAACATGTTGCCCTGGGCGATGAAAGCGCCCTGCACGCTTGCCGCCAGTGGCTCAAGCAGACCCTGCGCGAGGTCAATCCGTATCTGGCGGTGGACTTCGACCACAGCCTGATCAGCCTCGGCCTGGACTCGATTGCCGTGGCCGACTTCGCTGCCCGTCTGCACCGGGATCTGGGGTTGAACCTCGACACTCAGCGTTTGTTCGGTGAACAGACCCTGGCGGATTGGGCCCAGGCGTTACTGGATTTCCTGAGCGAAGCGACTCCGGATGCAATGGCCTGCGCCGTAGATGCCAGCACCGATAAGGATCACGGTCGCCAATCCTTCGCCCAGAGCCGCCTGTGGTTCCTGCGTCAGCTCGATCCCACCGACACCCGCCATAACCTGGTGCTGCATCTGCGTCTGGAAGGCGCGCTGGACACCGAAGCACTGGCCGCAAGACTCAACGCCCTGATCGACCGCCACAGCGTGCTGCGCACCGTGTATCAGGACGACGTCGCCGGACCGCAACAGCGGATCCTGCCGGCTACAGCGGTGCCGCTGACCTGCCACGACTTGCGCAATCACCCGGCTGCCATCCGGCAGCAAGCCCTCGCCGAGCGTCTGGCCGAAGAACACGCCACGCCCGTCGATCTGCAAAACGGTCCGCTGCTGCGCGCGCACTTGCTCAGCCGCGACGACCAGCAACACGACCTTCTGCTGACCCTGCATCACATCGCCTTCGACGGTCGTTCGACGCAACTGCTGCTGGCCGAACTGGCGGGCGCCAACAGTGCCGAACGCCCACAGCAGTACCTGGATTTCGCCCGCTGGGAAGCCGCTCACTGGAGCGCCGAACGCATCGCCGCCGAACAACAGTTCTGGCACGAGCATCTGGCGAACGTGCCGCAAACCCTGGCTTTGGGTGGCAGCGGGAAAACCCCGGGCGAGCACAACCTCAACTTCACCCTGCCCCAGGCCACCTGCGAGCCACTGACCGCACTGGCCCGCGAGCAAGGCATGACCCTGTTCATGCTGTTGCTGGCCAGCTATCAACTGGTGATCCGGCACATCGGCGGCCAGCAGCAGTTTCTGCTGGGCACCGACGTCAGCGGCCGGCCACTGGCGGCGCATAACGACGTCATCGGATTCTTCGTCAACCAGCTGACCCTGCGCTGCGACCTGAGCGGCGAACCGACCCTGGCCGGTTTCTTCGCTCAGGTGCGTGACGAGGCTCGACTGGCCTACGCCCACCAGGGCCTGCCGTTCGATCTGGTGGTCTCGGCCCTGGCGCCGCAACGTCGCGCCGGTCACTCGCCGCTGTTCCAGGTCAAGCTCAATTACCAGCCATCACGGGTGAACCCGACCGCCATCGCCGGCGCGCACATGACTTCGCTGGTGTCGGCCCAGGATCCGGGGGATTTCCATCTGGTGCTGGACCTGACCCACGGCAGCGCCGGCATCGAGGCGAACCTGAAATTCCGTGGCGAGTTCTTCGATCAGGACCGCGCCCTGCGCCTGCAGCACCTGTGGACGCTGCTGTTGGGCGAGGCCGGCGATCTGCTGGATCTGCCGCTGCCGGCACTGGCCGAACGCCTCGACGCCTGGGACCAGGCATTCCAGCGTGAACGCCAGCAGTCCCAGGCCTCGGCCGGGCGCAGCCAGATGCTGCAAACCAAACGTCGCTCAATGCCCCTCTAACCGAGTTGGATGCCTTTATGTCTATCGTGCCCCCACCGTCCCGCGCCCTTGGCGGCGTGCGTCGCAAAGCCATGAACGTTTCGGAACGGCAACTGGTCAGCGAGCGCCTGTTGAACCCGGATCACGCCCTGCCGCTGGTGATTGAACCGGCGGTGCCAGGCGTGGATCTGGCGGCCTGGGCAGCCAGCGAACGGGAAAACCTGGAGAACAAGCTGCTGCAATACGGCGCCCTGCTGTTTCGCGGGTTCTCGGTGCTGTCGGTAGAGCAGTTCGATCAGGTCATCGCCGCGCTCTCCCCCGGTGCCCTGGAATACATGTTCCGCGCCTCGCCGCGCACCCGGGTCGGCGGCAACATCTACACCTCGACCGACTACCCGGCCGACCAGATGATCTTCCCGCACAACGAACACTCCTACTCGCCACGCTTCCCGCTGCGGCTGTTTTTCTACTGCCACATCCCGTCCGAAACCGGCGGCGAAACCCCGATCGGTTCGACCCGCGCGGTGAAGGCCGGCATCAGCCCGGAGATCGAAGCGCGTTTCCGGGAAAAAGGCGTGATGTACGTGCGCAACTACGGTGACGGTTTTGGCTTGCCGTGGCAGAGCGTGTTCCAGTCCGAGGACCGCGCCGAGGTGGAGGCCTACTGCGCCAGCGTCGGCATCGAAGTGGAATGGAAAGACAACAACCGCCTGCGCACCCGCCAGCGTGGGCCCGCCGTGGTCCGTCACCCGAGAACCGGTGAAGAAGTCTGGTTCAACCACGCCACGTTCTTCCACATCAGCACCCTGCCGCCGAGCATTCGCGATTCACTGCAAAGCAACTTCGGCGATATCGACCTGCCCACCAACACCTTTTACGGCGACGGCGAGGCCATCGAGCCACACGTCCTGGAATCGCTGCGGGCCGCGTACCTCGATTCACTGGTGCGGTTCAGCTGGCAACAGGGCGATGTGCTGTTTATCGACAACATGCTCGCGGTCCACGGCCGCGAACCCTTCACCGGCAAGCGCGCGATCATGACCGGCATGGCGCAAGCCCTGCTGTCGAGTGACGTGGCGGTCTGATTTTTTCAACGGGTGCCTTTCAGTTGATCACACACCTTTCTGCCGGCGTCAGCCAGTGGGTTGGCGTGGCGCTGTCCGCACCCAGGTTCAAGCCCCTTTTCCAGTCGAGTTGAACATGAGCGGACTCCAAGGTTTTCGTATCTCGCCACAGCAGGCGTCGGTTTATCAGCACACCAACGGCGTCGCCGAACACCCATTGAGCTGCCGCTTGCAATGGTCGGTCGCCTCACCCGTCACCGTCGACGTGCTCAATCAACGCCTGCGCGCCCTGGTCGCCGACAGTGAAATCCTGCGCACTCGCCTGACGCCCGTGCCGGGCCTGCGCTTTCCGGTGCAGGTGATTCACGACAGCGTCGAGTTGCCGGTCGCGGTGCAGGATTTGCGTGGCCTGGACCAGAACCAGCAAAACGCAGCCCTCAACCAACTGGCCACCCAAGCGCGGGACTGGACGCTGCCGCTGGCTGTGACGTTGGTGCAACTGTCGGACACGCAAGCGGTGCTCGACCTGGCCGGTGCCAGCAGCCACTTCGACCTGGTCAGCCTGAAACTGCTGGCGATCGCGCTGCTGCAGGATGGCAATCCGGCACTCACCGAAGCCCTGCAATACGCCGACTACGCCGAATGGCGCTGGAGCCTGACCGAAGACGAGCCGGATCATCCGGGGGTGAATTTCTGGAAGCCGCTGGCCGAGGGCGAACAACCGGTCCTGCAACTGTCGCTGGAATCCCCATCGGATGAGGGTTTTGCGCCGCAGCGCGTGGACCTGACGTTGCCGCCCATCCTCGCCGCCGATCCGGCCCTGACCTCGAACCTGATGCTCACCGCCTGGGCCGCCCTGCTCAGCCGTCTCGCCGGGCAACAGCACGTCGCGCTGACCGTCATCCACGAAAGCCGCGGCCCGGAACTGGAGAACGCCCTGGGCCTGTTCGAACAGTGCCTGCCGGTGCGCTTCGACCTGGCCCCGCAAACCAGCCTGCTGGAACAGAGCAAGAGCATCGCCGCCAGCGTCGAACTCGGCGCCGGCTGGCAGGACTACTACACCCACGACCTCAATGGCGGCTATGGCTTCGCCTGGCGTCGGGCCGATGTCCGCGAGCGCCACGCCAGCGCCGTGCTGAACCCGGTCAAAGCCTGTCTGAACGTGCAGCAGAGCACGGACGGCATTCGGGCTCACCTGATTTACGACCGCAATGCCTTGAGCGCCAACGCCGCCGCGTGCCTGGGCGAGCAATGGCTGCAACTGCTGCAAGGCGCGCTGGCCGAGCCGCAACGGCGCTGGGCGCAACTGCCGCTGAGCGGCCCGCTGCAAGTGCGGACCATCGACAACGCGCCGACCAAGCCTGCGATTGAACCGGTCACGCTGGTGGAACTGATTGCCCGCCAGGTGCAGCAACAGCCGAACGCCATCGCCCTGAGCGACAAGGACGGTGACCTCAGCTACGCCGCCCTCGATGCCTGCGCCACACACCTGGCCCATCAATTGCGCGAGGCCGGCATCGGCGCCGGTGTGCCGGTGGGCATCCTGTTCGCCCGTGGCAATGCCGCCATCGTCGCCATGCTCGCGGTGCTCAAAGCCGGCGGTGCCTACGTGCCGGTCGACCCGACCTACCCGGCGGATCGCCGCGCCTACATGCTCGCCGACAGCGCCATCGCCCACATCGTCGTCAGCGCCGAACTGGCCGACAGCGTGCCGGCCAGCCTGCAACGCTTCGTGCTCGACGACCTGAGCGTGCCCGACAACTGCCACCTGTCGCCGCTGCCTTTGCCCAAGGCCGAGGACCTGGCCTACCTGATCTACACCTCCGGCTCCACCGGCGCGCCGAAAGCCGTGGAAATCAGCCACGGCGCCCTGAGCTATTCGACCCAGGTGCGCATGGCCGCCTACGCCACGCCGGTGCGCGCCTACCTGCTGCTGTCGTCGTTCGCCTTCGACAGCTCGGTGGCGGGGATTTTCTGGACCCTGGCCCAGGGCGGCCGCCTGGTGCTGCCGGCCACTGGCGAAGAACTGGAGATGCCTCGCCTGGCGCAGCTGATTGCGCAGCACCGGGTCAGCCACGGCCTGTCGCTGCCGTCGCTGTATCAGGCACTGCTCGACCAGCTGCAACGCAACGCCGACAGCGCCAGCCTGGAATGCTGGATCGTCGCCGGCGAAGCCTGCCCACCCGCGTTGATCGCCCAGCACAGCCAGGCGTTGCCCAACGCGAAGCTGGTCAACGAATACGGCCCCACCGAAGCCACGGTCTGGGCCAGCTTCGAAGTGCTCGACCCAAGTCGCGCCTTGAGCATCGGGCGGCCGATTGCCGGCATGGACCTGCGGGTGCTCAACGAACACGAAGCCGCTTGCGGCGTCGGCGAGCCGGGGGAAATCGTGCTCGCCGGTCCGACCCTGGCCCGGGGTTATCGCAACAAACCGGAAGAAACCGCCAAGGCCTTCGTGACCCTGGCCGATGGCACCCGCGCCTACCGCACCGGCGACCTGGCCTGCTGGCTGGCGGACGGGCGCCTGGCGTTCCTCGGCCGCCGCGACCATCAGGTCAAGCTGCGCGGCTACCGCATCGAGCTGGGTGAAATCGAGCGCCAGCTGTGCAGCCACAGCGACGTGCGCGAAGCGGCGGTGATCGTTCAGGAACACGCCGCCGGCAAGCGCCTGCTGGCCTATGTGCTGGCGGCCCACGGTTATGCGCCGGACTCGGACGCGATCAAGGGTTTCCTCGGCGAGCGCCTGCCGTCGTACATGGTCCCGGCCCGCGTGCTGACCCTGCCGAGCTTCCCGCGCACCCCCAACGGCAAGCTCGATCTGCGTCAGCTGCCCGACCCGGACCAGTTCGACGAAAGCGCCTTTGTAGCCCCTCGCAACGCCATGGAAAGCACCCTGCAAGCGATCGTCGCCAAGGTCCTGAAGCTTGAAACCGTGAGCGTCACCGAGAACTTCTTCGCCATCGGCGGAGACTCGATCCTCAGCCTGCAAGTGGTGGCCCAGGCACATGAACAAGGCATCGCCCTGTCCGCCAAGCACGTGTTCGAAGGCCAGACCATCGCCGCCATGGCCGAAGTCGCCCAGCCGCTGACCGCCGAGAACGCGCAGCCGCAAGACGCAAGCACCGCGTTCAGCGCCTCGGGCCTGTCCGATGACGAGATGCAGGCGTTGATGGCCGAGCTCGACGAAAACGAATTCTGACCCGCCGCTGCCTTTGCTGCGCCGTCGCCCCTTTTTAGCAGGACGTTTTTGATGACCACCGAAAAGAACAACAGCAATCCGATCGAAGACATTTACCCGCTGTCGCCGTTGCAGCAAGGCATGCTGTTCCACTCCCTGCTGCACGAAGATTCCGGCGTGTACCTGATGCAGGACCGCTACCGCATCGGCGGGGCCATCGACGAAGCGGCGTTCCTCGAATCCTGGCGTCAAGTGGTGGCGCTGCACCCTTCCCTGCGCGCCAGCTTTCAGTGGAAAACCCAGAAGCAGCCGGTGCAGGTGATCCACCGCGAGGTCAAGGTGCCGCTGGACACCATTGACCTGCGTGGCCTCACTGCTACTGATCAGGAAGCGCGAATCCGCACCCTGCTGGCGGACGAGCAGAAGGTCGGCTTCAACCTGTCCAAGCCGCCGCTGATCCGCTTCCGCCTGGTGCGCCTGGGCGATGAGTCCTACGAATTCATCCGCAGCTTCCACCACATCCTCATGGATGCCTGGTGCATCTCGCTGGTGACGGTGGACTTCCTCAAGGTCTACGAAGCGCTGTGCAACGACCGCGAGCCGCAGCTCAAGGCACCGCGTCCGTTCCGCGACTACATCCAGTGGCTGCAACGACAGGACGCGAGCAAGGCCGAACAGTTCTGGCGCGGCCAGTTGCAGGGCCTCAACGCACCGACGTCGCTGACCGTGGACAACGGCGCGACTCGCGACCGCTACACCGATGCGGTGCTGGTGGACGATCAACTGGTGCGCCTGAGCGAACAGGAAACCCAGGCCCTGGCGACGTTCTGCCGGAGCAACCGCATCACCCCGAACACCTTCTTCCAGGGCGCCTGGTCGCTGCTGCTGTCCCGTTACAGCGGCCAGCGCGACGTGCTGTTCGGCGTCACCGTGGCCGGCCGTCCGGCGGAGCTGACCGGCGTGGCCGAGATGATCGGCCTGTTCATCAACACCCTGCCGTTGCGGGTGTCGGTGGACCCGGACGCGAACCTCGGCCAATGGCTGAGCGCGTTGCAGGGGCTCAACGTCGACATGCGCGACTACGAGCACACGCCGCTGACCGACATTCAGGGCTGGAGTGATTTCCCGCGCGGCGAAACCCTGTTCGACAGCATCCTGGTGTTCGAGAACGCGCCGATCGACGAGCAGATTCTGGAAGGCGGTTTCCAGTTCAGCCTCGACGGCATGGACCACAGCGTGCACACCCACTACGGCCTGACCGTGGTGATCCTGCCGGAAACCGAGCTGGGCATTCGCGTGTCCTACGACCGTGAGCGTTTCGACGCCGCCACCGTGCAGCGCCTGCTTGGGCATCTGGCCACGCTGGTGCGCGGCATGCTCGCCGCGCCGAACGCCACACTCGGTAGCTTCGAACTGCTGACCAGCGACGAGCGCCAACAGTTGCTCGGCGAATGGGCGGTCAACCCTCACGAATTCCCGTTGGATAAAAGCTACGCGCAGCTGTTCGCCGAACAGGTGGCCCAGCGTGGCGATCGGGTGGCCGCGATCTGCGACGGCGAGTCCCTGACCTACGCCGAACTGGACCGCCGCGCCAACCGTCTGGCCCACGCCCTGCGTGAAGCCGGTGCCGGCGAGGATCAACGGGTGGCGCTGGTGGCCCCTCGCGGCCTGCCGTTGCTGACCATGATGATTGCGGTGTTCAAGGCCGGCTCTGCGATGCTGCCGCTTGAGGTCAATCATCCGCCGGAGCGTCTGCGGGAAATCCTCAAGCTGTCCCGGGCGCCATTGCTGGTGGCCAGCGAAGGTTGCAGCGGCTTGCTCGATCAACTGCTCAGCGGCCTTGATCAGGCGCCGAACGCGCTGTTCGCCGAAACCGGCTGGCAGGCCGGTAACGACGCCCCGCTGCCGCTGCTCGGCGGCCCGGACAGCCTGGCCTACGTGCTGTTCACCTCGGGTTCGACCGGTACGCCCAAGGGCGTGATGATCGAACAACGGGGCATGCTCAATAACATCTTCGGCAAGGTGCCGGCCCTGGGCCTGAGCGCCGACGACCGCATCCCGCAGACCGCCTCGGTGGCCTTCGACATTTCCGTGTGGCAGTTCCTCGCCGCGCCGGTGCTGGGCGCCACGGTGCAGATCCTCCCGGACGAAGTGGCTCACGATCCGCAACGCCTGCTGCAAGTGCTGGCCAGCGAACGCCTGAGCGTGCTGGAAATCGTCCCGAGCCTGATGCGCACCCTGCTTGCGCTGTGCCCGTGCGACCTGCAACTGCCGGACCTGCGCTGGGTGCTACCCACCGGTGAAGCCCTGCCGCCGACCGTGGCCCGGGACTGGTTCGCGCGCTTTCCGGGCATCGCCCTGATGAACGCCTACGGCCCGGCCGAATGCGCCGACGACGTGGCCTTCCAGCCGATCTTCGAAGCGCCGGACGCCGACGTCAGCCACATGCCGATCGGCCAACCAACCGCCAACAACCGCCTGTACGTGCTGGACGAGGCCCTGCGCCCGGTGCCGGTGGGGGTGGCCGGGGAAATCTGCGTCGGGGGTGTCGGCGTCGGTCGCGGCTACCTGCACGATCCGCAACGCACCGCTGATGCCTTCATCGATCACCCGACCCTCGACGGGCGCATCTACCGCACCGGTGACCTGGGTCGCTGGCGCGCCGACGGCGTGATCGAATACCTGGGTCGTCGCGACCAGCAGGTCAAGCTGCGCGGCCATCGAATCGAACTGACTGAGATCGAACACCGTCTGACCCAGCACCCCAACGTGCGCGAGGCCGCGGTATTGCTGCGCGAGAACAGCGTCGGCGAAGCCTGGCTGGTGGCTTACTGGTCGGCCCATGACGAGAGCGTGGGCAGCGAAGGCCTGAGCGAACACCTGCGCGGGCAACTGCCGCCGTACATGGTGCCGGCGGCATTCGTCTGCCTGGAGCGCCTGCCGCTCAATGCCAACGGCAAGGTCGACCGCAAGGCCCTGGCCGCCCAGGAACTGAACTGGCAGGCCGAAACCGAAGAAAGCATCGCCCCGCGCAACGAGCTGGAAGCGGCCGTGGCCAAGGTCTGGGCCGACGTGCTGGGTCGCGACAGCGTGGGCGTCGAAGACAACTTCTTCACCCTCGGCGGTCACTCACTGCTGGCCACGCAGATCGTTGCGCGACTGCGGGCACACTTCAAACTCGAACTGCCGCTGCGAGTGCTGTTCGAACAGCCGACCGTGGCCCTGCTGGCGCTGGCGATCGCCGCGCGCCAGGCCCAGGCTGCCGCGCCGCAATCGGCCACCAGCCAGGGCCCGAAAGCCCTGCCACGCCCGGCCTTGCTGCCGCTGTCGTTCTCGCAGCAGCGCCTGTGGTTCATCGAACAACTGACGCCGGGCACCACACTGTTCAACATCCCGTTCGCCCTGCAACTCAAAGGCGAGCTGAACGTCGACGCCCTGCACGCCAGCCTCAACGATTTGCTGGCGCGCCATGAAATTCTGCGCACCGGCATCCGCAGCACCGACGGCGTGCCGTGCCAGCACATCAGCGCGGCACTGAACATCGAGTTGCCGTTCGACGATCTGTCTGCGCTCGCGGCCACCGCCCGCGAAGGCGCGCAATTCAGCGCCCTGCAAGAGACCTTCGAGCAACCCTTCGACCTGAGCCATCCGCCGCTGCTGCGTGCCCGCCTGCTGCGCCTGGCACCGGACGAGCATGTGCTGGGCATCGCCCTGCATCACCTGGTGTCCGACGCCTGGTCGGCGACCATCGCCCTGCGCGAACTGGCCCTGGGCTACGAGGCCCGCTGCAATGGCAAGGCCGCCGAACTGCCGGCGCTGCCGGTGCAATACGCCGACTTCGCCCTGTGGCAGCGCGAACATTTGCAAGGCGCGGAACTCAAGCGCCAACTCGACTACTGGACCAGCACCCTGGACCGCAGCAACAGCGACAGCAGCCCGCTGCTGGCGTTGCCGACCGATCTGGCGCGGCCGTCGGTGCAGAGCTACCGCGCCGGCATCGTCCAGCGTGAACTGAGCAGCGATCTCAGCGCCCGGGTCCAGGCCTTCGCCAGCCGCCTGGGCACCACGCCATTCACCGTGCTGTTCGCAGGCTTTGCCGTGCTGATGCACCGCTTGAGTGGCGACGCCACGGTGCTGATCGGCACGCCGGTGACCCACCGTGAACAACCGGGAACCGAAGGCCTGCTCGGCATCCTGCTGAACAACCTGGCCATCCGCGCCGACTTCGCGCCACAAGCCGATTTCACCGCCCTGGTGGAGCAAGTGGCCAAGCGTCTGCGCGAAGGCCTCCAACATCAGGACCTGCCGTTCGAGCAACTGGTCGACAGCCTGCAACTGCCGCGCAGCCTCAGCCACGCACCGCTGTACCAGGTGATGGTGGCCCAGCAACTGGCGATGGAATCGCGCCTGCGCTTCCCGGGCCTGGATTTCGAGGCCCTCGACACCCCGATCAAACAGTCCGAATGCGACCTGGACCTGCACGTGCTGTGCCCGGCCAATGCGCCGATCCAGCTGGAGCTGATGTTCGCCCTCGACCTGTTCGTCGCCGACAGCGCGCGCCAGACCCTGGCCCGCCTGGAGCACTTGCTTGCGCAGATGCTCGCCGAACCGCAACGCCCGGTGGCGGCCCTGCCGCTGCTGATGGCGCAGGAATGGCAGCGCACTGTGGTCGAGTGGAACCGCACCGACATGCAGGTGCCGCAGCACCTGACCTTCGCTCAACTGTTCGAACAGCAGGCCGAGCGCACCCCGGATCGCGACGCCCTGACGTTCGAAGGTCGGAGTCTGAGCTACGCCGAACTCAATCGCCAGGCCAACCAGGTCGCCCATTACCTGCGCGCGCAGGGAGTGGTGGCCAACCGTCCGGTAGCGCTGTGTGTCGAGCGCTCGCTGGAGCTGCTGGTGGGTCTGCTGGGCATTCTCAAGTCCGGTGGCGCCTACGTGCCGCTGGACCCGACCTACCCGGTCGATCGCCTGGCCTACATGCTCGAAGACGCGCAGCCGGCGCTGTTCCTCGGCCAGCAAGGGCTGCTGGAGCAACTGGGCGCCGGGCTGCCACGCCTGCGCCTGGACAGCGATGCCGCGCTGTTCGCCGATCAGCCGGACGGCAACCTGCCGCCCGTGGCCGGTCCCGACGACCTGGCCTACATCATGTACACCTCGGGCTCGACCGGTAAGCCCAAGGGCACCCTGGTCACCAACGGTTCGGTGGTCAACCTGGCGTGGGCGCGTATCCACGGCCTGTACCGTCGCTACACCGACCAGCCGATGCGCACCAGCTTCAACTACTCGTTCGCCTTCGACAGTTCGGTGGCCGAGCTCATCCTGCTGCTCGACGGCCACAGCCTGTACCTGACCCCGGAAGAAGTGCGCTACGACCCGCAAGCCCTGGCGCAATTCTTCAGTGACACCCGCCTGGACGCCTTCGAATGCACCCCGGCGCAGCTCAAGGCCCTGCTGGAAAGCGACGGCGTGCGCCGTGGCGAGGTGTACCTGCCGCGCTTCGTGCTGTTCGGCGGCGATGCGGTGGACGCGCAGCTCTGGCAGCGCCTGCCGTCGATTGCCGGCAGCCGTTTCTTCAACACCTACGGCCCGACCGAATGCACCGTGGACGCCACCGGTTGCGCGGTGAACGACTTCCCGGCCCGGCCGATCATCGGTCGCCCGATCGCCAACGTGCGCACCTACGTGCTCGACGCCTGGCGGAACCCGATGCCGGTGGGCGTGCCCGGCGAGCTGCACATCGGCGGTGCCGGCGTGACCCTGGGTTATCTGAACCGCGCCGAACAGACCGCCAAGGTATTCATCGAAGATCCGTTCTCGTCAGTGCCCGGCGCGCGCATGTACAAGTCCGGCGACCTGGTGCGCTGGCTGCCGGACGGCCAGCTCGAATACCTGGGACGCATGGACCATCAGGTGAAAATCCGTGGTTTCCGTGTCGAGTTGGGAGAAATCGAAGCCCTGATCGGCGCCCAGCCCGGCGTGCGTCAATCGGTGGTGCTGGCCCGTGAAGACGTGCCCGGCGACAAGCGCCTGGTGGCCTACGTCACCTGCGATGCCCAGGCCGATATCGACGGCTGGCGCAAGGCAATCGGCACCGCCCTGCCCGACTACATGGTGCCGTCGGCCTTCGTGGTGCTCGACGAGTTGCCGCTGACCGACAATGGCAAACTCAACCGCAAGGCCCTGCCGGCCCCGGACATCCAGGCTGCGCCGGACGCCCAGGATCCGCCGCGCACGCTGGTCGAGCAGCAGCTGGCGACGCTCTGGTCCGAGCTGTTGAACGTGCCACTGACCCAGATCGGTCGCGACAGTCATTTCTTCTATCTCGGCGGCCATTCGCTGCTCGCGGCGCAGCTGTTTGCCCGTCTGCGCCAACAATTCGCTTCGGTCCCGGCGCTGCGTTCAGTGTTCGAGCATCCGACGTTGCAAGCGCTGGCCGCACTGCTGGGCGAGCCTTTGCAAGTACCGGCCACCCGCTGGACCCCTGCGCAACGCCCAGCGCGTCTGCCGCTGTCTTTTGAACAGCAGCGCCTGTGGTTCCTCGAACAACTGAGCGCAGGGGGCGGCGAGTACAACGTGGTCAGCGCCGTGCAGTTCGATGGCGAGCTGAACGTGCCGGCCCTGCAAGCCGCGCTGAAGGCACTGGTCGCACGCCATGAAAGCCTGCGCAGCCGCATCGTGCGTGATGCCGAAGGTGAACTGGCACTGGTCATCGAGCCACAAGCCGAGATCACCCTGCGTCTGGCGCCGTTGGATGCCGCGAGCAATGAGGCTTGGCAACAGCTGACCGACGTGGCGATCCACGCCGAGACCGGTCACCGCTTCGATCTGGCCAACGAGCTTCCACTGCGCGCCACGCTGATTCAGCGCAGCGGCCAGCCTCAGGCGCTGTTGCTGCTCAACGTGCACCACTGCGCCACCGATGACGCCTCCAGCCAGAACCTGCTGGATGAACTGGCGCAGCTCTACACCGCACAGTGCCAGGGTTCAGTGGCCGAATTGCCGAACCTCGCCCTGCAATACCCGGACTACGCGCTCTGGCAGCGTGAACCGGCGCAACAGGCCCTGTTCGGCGAGCAGTTGAACTACTGGCGCGCGCAGCTGGAGGATGGCGATTACCTGCTGGACCTGCCGACCCGTCAGGCCCGCCCGAACCAGCTCGACCCGGTCGCAGGCGCCGTACAACTGCAATTGCCGAAGGAGCTGGCGAACCGCTTGCGTCAGTTCGCCCAGCAACGCGGTGCCACCCTGTACATGCTGATGCTCGGCGCCGCACAGTTGCTGCTGGGGCGTCATGCCAACCAGCGCGACGTGCGCTTCGGCAGCCCGGTGGCCCAGCGTCCGCTGGCCGAGTTGCAGCCGCTGATCGGCTGCTTCGTCAACACCGTGGTGATGCGCAGTGATCTGGATCCGGCACTGGATTTCGAAGGCCTGCTCAGCCAGGTCCGTGACCGTGTGCTCGATGCCCAGCAGCATCAGGACGTGCCGTTCGAACAAGTGGTCGAAGCCCTGAACCCGTCCCGCAGTCTGGCGCAGACGCCGTTGTTCCAGGTGCTGTTCGTGATGCAGAACGCCGACGCCTCGGCCAGCCAGTGGCCGCAGTTGCAGGTGCATGAACGCGCGGTGACCGCGCAATCCACCAAGTACGATTTGAACTGGGAGGTGCATGACGGCGAGGTGCTGTCGGTGCTGCTCGAATACCGTGCCGCGCTGTTCAGCGAGAGCACCGCGAGGGGTTGGCTGGATCAGTGGCAGCAGCTGCTGGAAGCCATGCTTGATGCACCGCAGACGCGTCTGGGTGATTGGTCACCGTTGACAGAAACCCAGCGTAAGCAGCAGTTGATCGAGTGGAATGCCACCGAGCGTCTGTATCCGGGCCCGACCAATCTGCATACGGCTTTGAGCCAGCAGGCGGCACTGACCCCGAATGCTCCGGCACTGGTGTTCGAAGGCCAGCGCCTAAGCTATGCCGAGCTGGATCAGCGGGCGCAGCAACTGGCCCGTGCCCTGCGCGCTCAAGGCATCGGTCGCGACAGCATCGTGCCGGTGTGCATGGAACGTTCGGTGGAAATGGTCGTCGCCCTGCTCGGCGTCGTGCATGCCGGCGCGGCGTGGTTGCCGCTGGATCCTGAACTGCCGGCGACGCGTCTGGCGTTTCTGATTGGGGATGCCGACGCTCGTATCACCTTGACCCAAGCGCAATGGCTGTCGCGTCTGCCGGTCGGGCACACTGCCTGGACCCTCGACAAGTTGCCTGAGGCGCCTGTTGGCGAGCCTTTGACCGTTGATGCGGGTGATCTGGCCTACGTGCTCTACACCTCCGGTTCCACCGGCCAACCCAAAG
>NZ_JABFMP010000033.1 GCF_013359595.1 Pseudomonas sp. C1C7
CCGCCCTTCCCCCATCCTGGCCCGCCCTTTGCAGTCCACCTGAAACGCAGTCAACGCAGATTGCACCTATACGACAAAGGCGCCGTGTAGCCCCCGTTTCGACGGAGGGCCGCATGGCGCCTTTTGCATTGGTGGTTGAGGGACGAACATGGCAGACAGAACCGTACGCAGCGTATGCCCCTATTGTGGCGTGGGGTGCGGCATCGTCATGCAGGTCGAGGGCAACCGGGTGGTCAAGGTGGTGGGCGACAAGAGCCACCCGACCAACTTCGGGCGCCTGTGCACCAAAGGCACCACCAGCGGCCAGGCGATTGCCGAGTCCGGCAGGATGGAGAACGCCTACCTGCGCCACGCCCGTGACCATGACCCGGTGCGCGTCGCCATGGACCAGGCCATCGGCGAAACCGCCAGCCGGCTACGCGGCATTCTTGATACCCACGGGCCCGATGCCCTGGCGTTCTACGTTTCCGGGCAGATGTCGCTGGAAGCCCAGTACCTGATCAACAAACTGGCCAAGGGGTTCGTGCGCACCAACAACGTCGAGTCCAACTCGCGTCTGTGCATGGCCAGCGCCGGCAGCGGCTACAAGCTGTCGCTGGGCTCCGATGGGCCTCCGGGCTCCTACCAGGACTTCGACAAGGCCGACCTGTTCTTCGTGACCGGCGCCAACATGGCCGACTGTCACCCGATCCTGTTTCTGCGCATGATGGACCGGGTCAAGGCCGGCGCCCGGCTGATCGTGGTCGACCCACGGCGCAGCGCCACCGCCGACAAGGCCGGGCTGTTCCTGCAAATCAAGCCCGGCACCGACCTGGCACTGCTCAATGGCCTGCTGCACCTGCTTTTGAAAAACGGCCACACCGACCCGGACTTCATTGCCGCCTTCACCGAAGGCTGGGAGGCGATGCCCGCGTTTCTCGACGACTATTCCCCGGACAAGGTCGCGCAGATCACCGGCCTTGCCGAAGCCGACATTCGCCAGGCGGCGCAATGGATCGGCGAGGCCGCCGAGTGGATGAGCTGCTGGACCATGGGCCTGAACCAGAGCACCCACGGCACCTGGAACACCAACGCCCTGTGCAACCTGCACCTGGCCACCGGCGCGATCTGCCGTCCCGGCAGCGGGCCGTTTTCCCTGACCGGCCAACCCAACGCCATGGGCGGCCGGGAAATGGGCTACATGGGCCCGGGCCTGCCCGGCCAGCGTTCGGTGCTGGTGGAGGCCGACCGTGCATTCATCGAAAATCTGTGGAGCATCCCCCACGACAGCCTGCCGCGCACCGTCGGCGGCGGCACCGTGGACATGTTCGAGCAAATGGCCGACGGCCGGATCAAGGCCTGCTGGATCATCTGCACCAACCCGGTCGCCTCGGTGCCCAACCGCCGCAAAGTCATCGAAGGCCTGCAGGCCGCCGAACTGGTGATCATCCAGGACGCCTTCCTCGATACCGAGACCAACCGCTACGCCGATATCCTGCTGCCCGGCGCACTGTGGGCCGAAGCCGAAGGCGTGATGATCAACGCCGAGCGCAACCTGACGCTGATGCAGCAAGCCGTGACCGCGCCCGGCGAAGCAATGGCCGACTGGCAGATCATCGCCCGGGTGGCCTGCGAGATGGGTTTTGCCGAAGCGTTCAGCTACAGCGATGCCAGCGAAGTGTTCGAAGAGATCAAGCGCGCCTGGAACCCCAAAACCGGTTACGACATACGCGGCGCCAGCCATGCGCGCCTGCGGGAAACACCGCTGCAATGGCCCTGCGCAGCAAACGATGGCCATGACCGCAATCCGATTCGCTACATCAACGACGGTGTCAGCCAGACGCTGAGGATCGACGCCGAGGGCCACAAGCCGGTCATCGTCTTCCCCACCGAAAGCGGCAAGGCCAGCTTCCTCGCCCGCCCGCACCTGCCGCCGGCGGAAATGCCTGACGAGCACTTCCCCTTCGTGCTCAACACCGGGCGCCTGCAGCACCAGTGGCACACCCTGACCAAGACCGGCAAGGTCGCGACCCTGAACAAGCTCAACCCCGGCCCGTTCGTGGAAATCCATCCGGACGATGCCGCAAGCTTCGGCATTCGCGACAAGGATCACGTCGAAATACGCTCGGTACGCGGCCGCGCTGTGCTGCCAGCGGTGGTGACCGACCGGGTGCGTCCGGGCAACTGCTTTGCGCCCTTTCACTGGAACGATGTGTTCGGGGAAAACCTGGCGATCAACGCCGTGACCCACGACGCGGTCGACCCGATCTCCCTGCAACCCGAATTCAAGTTCTGCGCCGTCGCCCTGCAACGGGTCGAGCTGATCGAACATCAGTTCCTCGACGTGCCCGCCCCTAAAGCCGAACCCCTCCCTGTTTGCCCTTTGCCTGAGGAACTCGCCATGTCGTCCATCGAGGCGTTTGCCGATATCGTCGGCATCAGTCACCTGCCCTCACCGAAGCTCAATGACCACGAGCGGCTGTATCTGGCCGGCTTCGTCAGCGGCCTGCAATCCACTGCGGCTCGGCAGGCCAGCGGCGTGCCGGTGTTGCCGCTCAATGCGCCCATGGCCACCGACACCCGGCTGTGGCTGGACGGTGTGCTGGGCGGGCTGTTCAGCCGCAGCGAAACCAGCCCGGTTTTGAGCGACAGCGCCGCAGTTCCCGTCAGTGCATCCGTCATCACACTGGTGTGGGCCTCGCAAACCGGCAATGCCGAAGCGCTGGCCGACAGATTTGCCGGGCGTTTGCGTGAGGCTGGCATCGCTGTCGAGCTGAGCGCGATGGCGGATTTCGCGCCGGAAAAACTGAGCCGCATTCAGACCCTGGCGGTGATCAGCAGCACCTTCGGCGATGGCGATGCGCCGGACAATGGCGAAGGTTTCTGGCACGCCTTGAGTAAAACCGAGACGCGCCTGGAGTCCCTGCGTTTCGCGGTCCTGGCCTTGGGTGATCCCAACTACGACCAGTTCTGCCAGCACGGCAAAAAGCTCGATCAGCGCCTGCATGAACTGGGTGCCACGCGGTTGCTGGAGCGGGTCGATTGCGACACCGAATTCCAGGAGCGCGCGGATCAGTGGCTGGTCGATCTGCAAAAAGCATTGCTGCCGCAGGCATCGGTGACGGTCGCCAGCCCCGCTGTCGTGCCGAGCAAGGCCAAACCCTTCGCCTCGCGCCTGCTGACCAACCTGCACTTGAACCAGCAGAGCAGCAACAAGGAAACCCGCATGTTTGCCCTGGATCTGGCGGATTCCGGGTTGCAGTACGAGGCCGGCGATGCCTTGGGCGTCGTTCCGCGCAACTGTGCGGAACTGGTGGGTGAAATGCTGCAACTGACCGGATTGGGTGCGGATACTTTGGTCAAGGTCGACAAGGTCGGTGAACTGCCTTTGCATCAGGCGCTGACCGAGCACTTCGAAATCGCGCGGCCGAGCAGCGAAACCCTGGCCTTTATCGCCGAACGCAGTTGCAACCCGCAGCTGAAGCAGTTGCTGGGCAGCGAGCGCAAGGCGCAATTGAAGGACTGGTTGTGGGGCCGGCAGCTGGCGGATGTGTTGCAGGAGTTCCCGGTCGATTGCTCGGCCAGCGAATTGCTGGGCACCCTTAAACGCCTGCAACCGCGACTGTACTCCATCGCCTCCAGCCCCAAAGCGCACCCACAGCAAGTACACCTCACCGTGGCGGCGGTGCGTTATGGCAAACGCAAAGGCGTGTCCTCGACCTTCCTCGCCGACCGCGCGGAAAACGCCGACGTGCCGGTGTTCGTGCAGCCCTCGAAGCACTTTCGCACGCCGGCCGACGGTAATGTGCCCATGATCATGATCGGTCCCGGCACTGGCGTGGCGCCGTTTCGCGGGTTTCTGCAGGAGCGCCGCGCACGGGGTGATCAGGGCAAGAACTGGCTGTTCTTCGGCGAACAACACGCCGCCAGCGATTTCTACTACCGCGACGAACTGCTGGGCCTGCAACGCGACGGCCTGCTGACCGAACTGAGCCTGGCCTTCTCCCGCGACCAGGCGCAGAAAATCTACGTCCAGGACCGGATCATCGAACAAGGCGCCGAACTGTGGCGCTGGCTACAACAAGGCGCGCAACTCTACATCTGCGGCGACGCCACCCACATGGCCAAAGACGTCGACCAGGCCCTGCGCCGAGTGGCCCAGGACCATGGAGGATTGTGCACCGAGGGTGCCGCGGATTACTGGCGGCAGTTGAGCGAGCAGAAGCGGTATTTGCGGGATGTGTACTGACTGCCATCCCCCCAATCCCGTGTAGGAGCTGACGAGTGCAACGAGGCTGCGATCTTTTGATTTTCAAGGGCAAGATCAAAAGATCGCAGCCTTCGGCAGCGCCTGCACCGATCAGGCCAGTTGCAACACCGGAACACCCCAGAACCTGTGGGCTTGCCCGCGATGACGGTGTGTCAGGCGACATTGATGGTGGATGTGCGGGCCTCTTCGCGGGCAAGCCCGCTCCCACAGTGTCCTGCAGCGCATGCAGAATCTGAGTTCACCCCCGCTCCCACAGTAATTTTCAGCCAGCCGCAAATTCCGGATCCAACCGCCAAACCCGTAGGAGCAAGGCTTGCCCGCGAAGAGGGGCGGTACATTCAGCGTCGATTCAACGCAGCCCTACAGGTACTCGACATTGCCATCCACACTGATCGCCTGCCCGGTGATGTTTACCGCAGCCCGCGAAGACAGGAACAGCGCCATCGCCGCCACGTCCTCCATCGTCACCATCCGCCGCAGCGAGATTTTTTCCAGGTACTGATCGCGCATCGATTCAAAACTGATGTCCAGCGCCTTGGCGCGCGCATCAATTACCCGATCCATGCGCTCCCCCGCCACCACGCCCGGCAGGATTGCATTGACCCGGATGTTGTGCGGCCCCAGTTCGTTGGCCAGTGACTTCATCATCCCGACGATCGCCCATTTGGTGGACGCATAAGGCGTTCGGAATGGATAACCCAGACGCCCGGCGACTGAAGACATGGCGATGATGTGCGGATTGTGCCCCGACTTTTTCAGGTGCGGCACCGCTTTTCTCAGGAAGTAGTACTGGCTGTTGAGGTTGGTGGAAATGGTCTGTTCCCACGCATCCGCATCCAGTTCCTCAATGTTCCCGGTCGGCCCGGCGATGCCGGCGTTGTTGACGAGGATGTCCAACCCGCCGAGCAGCGAAATCGCCTCGTCCATGATCCGGTCGACATGCTGCTTGATCCCGACATCCGCCACTGCGCCATGCATGCCGGGGAATTCCAGCTTCATGCGGTCGACGGCAGCGGCATTGATATCGCAGATGTAAACCTGGGCACCCACCTCATGGAACGCCTTGGCGATAACCGCGCCGATGCCCGCGGCGCCTCCGGTGATGACCACTTTCAAACCTGGTGTCGGTGTCAGCAAATCCACAATTTTCATGACGCTCTCCTCTTATTCTGCAACCGACTGCGGGCCCGGTTCGTTGTCGATCGCTTTGGCCAACAACGGCACCAGCAGCAATCCCAGCACCGCGGCGGACACGATCACGTAGAAACCCGACGAACTCAAGCCCGTGGCCTTTTCAACCAGGCCAAACAGGTAAGGCCCGGCAAATCCGCCCAACAGGCCGATTGTGTTGATGAACGCAAGCCCTGCTGCCGCCTGAATCCCTTGCAGACGCTTCATGGCGATGGCCCAGTAAATCGGCAACACCCCGCCAGCGAAGAACGCCGTGGCGGTGAACAATGCGATTCGCACCGCCGCATCGTTGATCAACGTAAAAGCCAGGGAGCTGGCGATCAGCCCGACGGTGAACAACCCAAGGCAGTAGCAGTCCCGAGCGATCTTGCGATGAATCCTCGGCAGCACCAGCACCCCGGCCAGAAAGCCGAAACCGACACTGCTGGACAGCAGACCCACGGTCAGCGGTGAGGTGATCTGCATCTGCTGGATGATCGAGGGGGTAAAGAACACCAGTCCGACGAACGCTACCTGATTCAGGAAGTAGATCAGGCCGATCAGAATGGTGGTCGGACGCTTGAGGGCCTTGCCCCAGTGACCGGAATACTCATGGGAATCGGCATGGCCGGGCAGCAGCGCATGGGCCTCCAGCGAGTCGGCTTCGGCCTTGGTCAGCCAGCGCGCATCGCGAGGACGCTCCGGCAACTTGAACCACAGAATCACGCCGACAATGATGCTTGGCAGACCTTCGAGCAGGAACATCCACTGCCAGCCGTGCAGACCGCCGATGCCGTCCATCCTCATCAGCGCGCCGCCAATCGGGTTGCCGATGACCAGCGCCAGTGCCGGCGCCAGGTAGATCCAGCCGATGGCGATGGCCCGATCCTTGGGCGCGAACCACAGGGTCACCATGTACATCAGCGCGGGAAACAGACCCGCCTCGGCAATGCCCAGCAGGACCCGCAGCAGGTAGAACGACCACTCGCCCTGGACGAACATCATCGCCGAGGACAGAGTGCCCCAGGTCACCGCGATTCGCGCGATCCAGCGGCGTGGCCCGATGCGGTGCGCCAAAAGATTGCTGGGCACCTCAAGCAGCGCATAGCCGAGAAAGAATATTCCCGCACCCAGCCCATAGGCGGCTGCGCTGATGCCCAGATCGGCGTTCAGTGCCGCCTTGGCCAGTGCAACGTTGGTGCGATCCAGGTAGGACATGAAGTAAATGGCGCACATCAGCGGAATGAGTCTGGCCATCGCTCGCCGCGTGGCCAGCCAATGGGTCTCGGCGGTGCTGAGCATGATCGTCATGGTGCAACCTCTTGTTGTTATTTTTCTGGTGGGTTCGTGCGGCGCTGTTACAGGTGAACCTGATGTTTGCCCTTGAGGCCGAGCATCTGTCGGGCCTCTTCGGGCGTGGCAATTTCGTAGGACAGCTCTTCGAGGATGTGGCGCACTTTACGCACCTGTTCGGCGTTGGTCCGGGCCTTCACGCCCTTGGCCAGGTAGATGCTGTCTTCAAGACCGACGCGTACGTTGCCACCCATGATCGCGCCCATGGTCACGAAAGGCAGCTGATGCCGACCGGCGCCGAGGATGGAAAACTCATAATTGTGCCGCCCGAACAACCGGTCGGCGGTGGCGCGCATGAGCGACAGGTTTTCCGGATCCGCCCCCAGGCCGCCGAGGATGCCGAAGCAGGATTGAATGAACAGCGGCGGCTTGACCAGTCCCTGCTCGACGAAATATGCCAGGTTGTACAAATGGCCTACGTCGTAGCACTCGAATTCGAAACGGGTGCCGTACTCGCCCAGCTCCAGCATGATCTCGCGGATGTCCTTGAAGGTGTTCTTGAACACCACGTCTTCCATGCCTTCGATATGGTCCTTTTCCCAGTCATGACGCCAGCTGGAGATCTTGCGGGCGATCGGGTGAATGGAAAAATTCATCGACCCCATGTTCAGCGAACACAGTTCCGGCTTGGCCATCAACGGATAGGCCAGGCGCTGGGCCAGGGTCATGCGGGTGCTGCCACCGGTGGTGATGTTGATGATCGCATCGGTAGCCTGGGCGATGGCCGGAACGAACTGGCTGAACACTGCCGGGTCCGGAGTCGGACGGCCGTCCTCGGGATCACGGGCGTGCAGGTGCAGGATGGCGGCGCCGGCCTGGGCCGCTTCAATGGATTGTTCCTGGATCTGCGCTGGGGTCAGTGGCAGGAACTCGGACATCGACGGCGTGTGCGTCGCCCCTGTGATCGCACAGGAAATAATGACTTTGCGGCTCGGCTGACTCATGAAGGGACCTGTCTTGTTATTGGATGGCGCAGACGCGATGAAGATCGACGGGGTCGCGGTTTCTGCGTGTGCAAACAAGCTTATTGAATTTCCACCGTGCCGGTAAGATCATTAACGGACACCTATAGATCCCTAAGGGACAGTTACAGGAGTCGCCCATGCCGCCGAAAACGCCCCTGTTCAATGACCGCATCTACGCCCCCTATAAAATCGCCGCGCTGGTGGAAGTCCTCAGCGAGCAAGGCATCGCACCTGCCGACAGCCTCAAGGGCAGCGGTGTCGACGAAGACAGCATCTACGACGCCACCGCACTGACATCGGTACGTCAATACGCGACGGTCTGCGGCAACGCACTGTCCCTCTCCAAAGACCCCGCCACCCCCTTCAAGACCGGTTCGCGCCTGCACCTGTCGGCCTATGGCATGTACGGCTATGCGCTGATGTCCTGCCTTTCGCTGCGCGATTACTTCCGGCTGGGCGTGAAGTACCACTCCCTGGCAACACCGACCCTGACCATCGAATGGCATGAATACGAAGACGAGGCCGTGTGGACGTTTCCGGACGCCTCGAACCCGAGCCCGTCCTGGGAGATCAAGCAGTTCCTCATCGAGCAGCAATTCACCCAGCACGTGACCCATCTGCAGGATGTCTTCGGCAAAAGCTGCCCGCCGACCAAGGCCTGTTTTTCCTACCCGGCGCCGGCCCACGCCGAAATCTATGAGCAATACCTGGGTTGCCCGTGCGTCTTCGATCACGATCAGTGCGAGTTGCATTACGACAGCTCGATCCTCGATCAGAAACCCCATCTGGCTCACCGCCTGACCGCCACCGTGTTGCAGGAAACCTGCGACCGCCTGATCGGCCAGGCCAAGGTGTCGAGCGGGATATCCGGCGAGGTGTACCAGATGATGATGCAGACGCCCGGTGAGTTTCCGAGCATGGAGACGGTGGCCGAAAAGCTGCACATGACCACCCGCAGCCTGCGGCGCAAGCTTCAGGACGAGGACACTTCGTTCGTGGCCATTACCGATGATGTGCGCTGCTCGCTGGCCATCGAATACCTCAGAACCACGATCATGAGCACCGACGATATCGCCCTGCTGCTGGGTTTTTCCGAGCCGACGAATTTCCGGCGAGCGTTCAAGCGCTGGACCGGGAAAACCACCAGGGACTACCGCCAGGGCTGAAGCACGGCTTCGGCCCGGCGGTTTCTCGCCGCTTACAGGATTGAAAACGGGTAACTGATGATGAGGCGGTTTTCGTTGAAATCCGCCAGGTTGAAGTCGCGCTTGATCACCGAGTTGCGCCAGCGCAGGGACAGACTCTTCAAGGTGCCGCTCTGGATCACATAGGTCAGTTCCGACTCGCGTCCCCATTCCTTGCCATCAGTCAAGCCAGCGGAGTGCACATTCGAACCTCTGATGTAACGGTTCATCAGGGTCAGGCCGGGAACGCCCAGTGCGACAAAATCGAAGTCGTGACGCAGTTGCCAGGAACGCTCGTCGGCAAAGTCATAACTGTTGCTGAAACTGTCGTTGGCCAGGGTCGCGCCGCTGGTTCCATTCAGGCGCATCCAGTTATCGCCATCGACCTTTTGCAGGCCCAGATAAAAGGTGTTGCCCAGATACCGGGCAGACAGCAGCGCCGACCAGGTCTTGTTATCCAGCTCACCGGCCAGTTGTTTGCCGTCATCCTCACCACTGAAGAACCCAAGGTTGGCCCCTAACAGCCAATCACCGAGCTTCTGGCTATGGGTGAAGTTGAAATAGCGCTGGTGGTAAATATCCTCCAGTTGCGCATACCAGGCGCCGACCTGGCTCTGGTTGTCATTGAAGGCATATTCCACACCGGAAAAATTGAAACGGTCGGAGGTGATGCCCGGACGATTGAACATCGACATCCGTTCCATGCCAGCGTCATTGCGCGGGCTGTTGCCACGCAGCTGACCGCCATGGAACGTGAAGTTATCCAGGTCTTTTGAGGTGAGCTGCGCACCTCGAAAGGTTTGCGGCAATGATCGACCATCATCGGAACGGACCACCGGCAGGCTGACCGCCCACTCACCGATCTTCGCCTGTGTCTTGGCAAACCGCACTTTTGCCGCCACCGCCAGACGCCCGAAATCGTCCGCTGGCCGACCGTCGTCGTGAACCGGCAACAGTTGCGTATTGGTCGTGCCTTTACCGCCGTCGAGTTTCTGCGAATACAGGCCCAACGCATCCACTCCGAACCCGACTGTGCCCGAGGTAAACCCGGAACGGGCATCCATGATCACACTTTGCGTCCACTCCTCGGCCTTGGCTTGCGGATAAGTGCTCTCGGTGAAGTTGCGGTTGATGTAGTAGTTGCGCAAGTTCGCGGTGACGTGGGCATCCTCAAAGATGCCGTCGGCAAAAGACGGCAGACACGTCAGGGAGCCACTTAACACGGCAAATTTCAGAGACGTCGAAACAGCCTGGGAATTGATCAGGGCGCGATATCGCATGGGGATTCTCTTTTATTTTTATTGGAAGTGAGCGAGTGCACTCAGGTGGCGATACTAGAGAGAATCCGGGAGATTCAAAGATCAAAACCAGACAGCATCGGATCCTAAAGGGACAATCCAATATTGCGTTGCGCCACAGAAACCTGTGGAAGCGGGCTTGCTCGCGAATGCGGTGTGTCAGACAAAATCGATGTCGGATGTAACGGCCTCTTCGCGGGCACGCCTCGCTCCTACGGGGAGTTTCGCGTGCACCGCGAGAGACTGTAGGAGCAAGGCTTGCCCGCGAAGAGGCCGGCACATTCACCCAAAAACCCCGACCGTTGATCCGACAGGTCAATGCGCTTTACACCGAGTACTTCCAGCCGCCTTATCCCAATCGGGCCGCCATGGTCGTAGCGGGCCTGGCCCGGGAAGAGATGCTGGTGGAACTGGTGGTTTACGCCTGTCTGGAATGACTCATCACCTGGCCAATACATGGCCCATGTAGCAGCTGGCGAAGCCTGCGTCCGGCTGCGAAGCAGTCGTAAAGTCAGAGCACGCGGTTCTTCAAGGAGATCCCGCACTCAGGTTTTGCGACTGCCTCGCAGCCGGACGCAGGCTTCGCCAGCTGCTACAGGTCCGCGGGCTCATGGCTACCCTTCGTCGGAGACATTGATGCGCCCGCCTGAAGGTTCACCTGCGCTGTGAACCTTGTCTCGAGACACCAGTCATACCCCAGCGTTTTTCCTCTCCCACCGTAGTCATCTCATCCGAGTTGCCGCCCCATGCGCCAAACCGCTCTCGCTGTGCGCTTCACTTCGCTGTGCCTGTTGACCACCCTTCCCCTCTTCGCCACCCCCGCCCATGCCGGTGCGGAGCGCGAATTGGTGAGCGCCATCAACGATTTTCGTGCCCACCCTGAAGGCTGTGGCCGCCGCCCCGCTCAGCGTCTGTCGCCCCTGACGCTCAAATCCAGCCTGGCCTTGCCGGTGGGTTACGGCGGTGGGATGCGCGAGCGGTTGAAGGACTCGGGCTATCAGGCGATGGCGGTTCGCAGTATTCGTGTGATCGGGGCGCGGGATGCCGAAGAGGCGTTCGAGATGCTGGCCGATGAACACTGCTCGGCCTTGCTCGACAGCCAGTACAGCGATGTCGGCGTCAGTCGCAGCCGGGGCGAATGGCAGGTGGTGCTGGCCAAACCGGTTCTGGACCGCCAGATGGCCGACAGCGGTTCGGTCACCAAGAGCCTGCTGGCCCAGGTCAACGCCGCCCGGGCCAAACCGCGCATGTGCGGCAGCCGGCGTTTTGCCGCCGCCCGGCCGTTGGCCTGGAACGCCAACCTGGGCGCGGCGGCGCAAGGTCACAGCAAGGCGATGGCTTACGGGAATTACTTTGCGCATCAGGACCCGGATGGCGACATGCCGGCTGATCGGGCGCGGGCCGCGGGTTATCGGGGGCGCCAGATTGGGGAAAACATTGCGGCGGGTCAGGGTTCGCCGAGCAAGGCGATGGCCGGATGGCTGGCCAGTCCCGGGCATTGCGCGAATTTGATGAACCCGATGTTTACCCAGGTGGGTGCGGGGTATGCGACCGAGGCGCGCAGTGATGAAGGGGTTTACTGGACGATGGTGTTTGGGGCGAAGTGACTCGAAGGTGCCCCCACTCTACTGACACACCGCTTTCGCGAGCAAGCCCGCTCCCACAGGGATTGGGGGTGTTCTTGAGGTTGTCTATGGCCAGATAAATTGTGCCTCGGAGGTGTAGGACATTTCTGTTTTTCCTACATCCATGGTTTGCCCCGTCACTCTGGGGCAGAATCCCGGCCCTTGGGTGTTTCGGCATCCCTGGCGTAGGAGGCGCTGTAGGACCTGCGAAATTTCGGGGCAAAGTCCTCGGAGATTTCCTTCGAACTGCGGCGACTTGCATGAACTGGTGGGCGTTGGGTTGGCGGGATAGGCTTTTCTCCGTCGCCGCGAAAGCGGGGGCAGGGCGTAGGAAACCCTCACAACTTAGCGCTTATCAGCTCCGTTTTTGCGGCGGCTGTGCGCGGGACACGTTTCGACGTGGCTGAGTTGGTGAGTTCTCAGTTTCCTACTCCCGCGCACGGCTGCCACCCAAGCCCGTAGGAAAGGCCGTTGGCAGCTTCGATTGCTCACCCAAGGACTTTCAACCATGACAAAACTTCACCCCGATCCACCCTACGAAAAACCATTGCCTCCACCGGGCAACCGCTACATGGCCATGACCGGCAATTGCAGCGACATGCCCACCTTCTTCATCGACACCCACGTCCCGCTCGACATCCTGCTGGAAGCCGCCAACTACCGCATCCGCGCGGTCGTCGAGGTCCTGGAAAACCTGTCCATGCGCGGCTCGATCGAGTGTGAATCCTTCATCCTCAGCGACTTTGCGCTGCTGTGCGCCATACCGTTGCGTGATGGGTGTGATGTGCTGGATATCATCAAGCGACGGATGCGCTAACCCCGCGCAACCCTTGTGGGAGCGAGCCTGCTCGCTCCCACAGAAGAACATATTCCAGATCGGCTATTTGACCAACCGCGTCTCCTTCGACGGCCGATACCCGAAATACGAGCTGTAGCACTTGCTGAAATGACTCGGCGACACGAACCCACACGCCACCGACACCTCGACAATGCTCAAGGTCGTGTGCTGCAACAACCGCCGCGCTTCGGTAATGCGCAGATCCATGTAATACCGCTGCGGCGTGGTCCCCAGTTGTTCCTTGAACAATCGCTCGATCTGCCGCCGCGAACGCCCCGCATATTCGCAGAGCGCCTCCATCTCCAGCGGCTCTTCGAGGTTGGCGTCCATCAGGTTCACCACCTCCCGCAACGGCCCACACACCGAAGCATTCAGCGACGGTTTGATACGCCGATAACGCGACGCCTCGAACGCCAGAATATCCTCGATGCCATCGGTCAACGCCTTGTCGTGCAGCCCTCGAATCCACTCCAGCGCCATATAGAACGTGCCGTTCGGGCTGGACGCGGTCATGCGATCCCGATCCACCACATAGGCTTCGCTGGTGACCTGGGTCATCTTGGCGATCTCCGCCAGCGCCGGGCGGTGCTCGGGGTGAATCGCGCAACGATAGCCATCGAGCAAACCGGCGCGCCCAAGGAACCACGCGCCATTCCACACCCCGGCCAGGGTCACGCCCTGCTCGGCGGCGTCGTGCAAAAGGTTGATCAACGCCTCATCGGCCTTGAGCGTGGTCCGGTAACCGCCACAGACCACCAGCAAATCCAGCGCCTGAATCTCGGCGTGGCTCAGACACGCATCCGGCCGAATGACCAGCCCCAGATCGCTGATCACTTCTCCTTCGGCCAAACCGAAGGTCTTGGTGGAAAACAGCTCGGGCCGCAGCAGGTTAGCCGTGACGATCGTGTCCAGTGCCTGGGTAAACGCCGGCAGGGAAAAGTGCTCCAACAGCAAAAACCCGGCCCGGGCCCGCACCGATTGGCCTTCATGCTCATTGAGGTAGCGCAGGTTCTTGCCCTTCATGCCACCGCTGAACTGACGTCGCTCTACCAACGCACGCCTCGCTTCGTCGTACTGACGACCCTGTGATTGAACGCCATGCTCACTGTCACTCCTTGCCCATGAAAACCTGAATCTGTATCGGAAAGTGTTCGACAGCTGGGCTGTTTACGCAAGTTGAAGGCCGATGGCAATCGAACGTTGCCATACGGTGTGCCATGCACCGTGTCCCAGGGCAATTATTCACATTACGTGCGCAAAGCGATCACTTTATGGCGCTTGATGCAGGATTCGCGACGAATAAGCTATGGCCATGTTTTCCGTGATCTCGCCAAAACAAGAGTCCACTCCATGACCCGCCCAAGAACGCTCTACCAGAAGCACATCGACAGTCACACCGTTTGCGAACTCGACGATCAGGGCCATGTACTGTTGTACATCGACCGCCAGGTGGCCAACGAATACACCAGCCCGCAAGCCTTCAGCGGCCTGCGCGAAGCCGGGCGCACGGTCTGGCGGCCGGCGGCGACGCTGGCGGTGGTCGACCATGTGAACCCGACCGCACCGAACCGCATCGCCACCATGCCCGATGCCGGCGGCGCGCGGCAGGTGTCGTACTTTGCAGAGAACTGCCGGGATTTCGGCATCGAACTGTTCGACGTGCTGGACAAGCGCCAGGGGATCGAACACGTGGTCGCCCCGGAACAAGGCTTCATCCTGCCAGGCATGGTGGTCGCGGCCGGCGACAGTCACACCACCACCTACGGCGCGCTGGGGGCTTTCGGCTTCGGCATCGGCACCTCGGAAATCGAGCACCTGCTGGCGTCGCAAACCCTGGTCTACAAGCGCTTGAAAACCATGCGCGTGACGGTCGACGGCGTGCTGGGCACAGGCGTGAAGTCCAAGGACATCATCATGGCGTTGATCGAGACCATCGGTGCCTCGGGCGCCACCGGTTACGCGATTGAGTTTGCCGGCCCGGGCATTGGCGACCTGAGCGTCGAAGCGCGCATGACCATCTGCAACATGGCCGTCGAGGCCGGCGCCCGGGGCGCGTTCATGGCGCCGGACGAAAAGGTCTTCGCCTATCTGAAGGACAAACCACGGGCACCGCAAGGTGAGCGCTGGGAGCAGGCGCTGGCCCAATGGGCCACGCTGCACAGCGATAAAGGCGCCCTCTTCGACCGCGAAGTTCGCCTGGATGTAAGCACTCTCGAGCCCATGGTCACCTGGGGCACCAGCCCCGATCAGGCCGCGCCGGTGGGCGGTCACGTGCCGAATCCCGCCGACGAGCCGGACCTGATTTTGCGTCAGGGCATGCAACGGGCCCTCGACTATATGGGCCTGGAACCCGGCATGCCGCTCAGCGACGTGGTGATCAGCCACGCCTTCATCGGCTCCTGCACCAACGCGCGCATCGAAGACCTGCGGGATGTCGCCCAGGTGGTGCGCGGCAAACAGGTGGCCGCGCATGTGCGGGCGATGATCGTTCCCGGCTCGACGCTCGTGCGCCAGCAGGCGGAACGCGAGGGGCTGGCGCAGATTTTCCTGGAGGCCGGTTTCGAATGGCGACAATCGGGCTGCTCGATGTGCCTGGCGATGAACGACGACGTGCTCGCCCCAGGCGACCGTTGCGCCTCCAGCACCAACCGCAATTTTGAAGGCCGCCAGGGCGCCGGGGCGCGCACCCACCTGATGAGCCCGGCCATGGTCGCGGCCGCCGCGATCACCGGGCATTTGACCGACGTTCGCACATTCTCTCTGGAGGCTTGAAGCATGCAACCTTTCACTACGGTCAGCGGCAGCGCCGCACCACTGCTGGCAGCCAACATCGACACCGATGTGATCATGCCCAAGCAGTTTCTCAAGGGCATCGATCGCCAGGGGCTGGATCGGGGGCTGTTTTTCGACCTGCGATTCCTGCCTTCAGGTGAAGCCAACCCGGCCTTCATCCTCAACCAGTCGGCATGGACGGACGCGGCATTTTTGGTGGTGGGCCCCAACTTCGGCTGCGGATCGAGCCGCGAACATGCGGTCTGGGGGCTTAAGCAGGTCGGTATCAGAGCGCTGATCGGCAGCAGTTTCGCGGGGATTTTCTTTGATAACTGCCAGCGCAACGGGGTGCTGGCGATTCAGCTCGATGAGCTGGAACTGAAGCGGGTGGCCGAGGTTGTCAGCCGGCCGGAGACGGCAGGGATCTGCGTGAATCTGCCGGAGCAGACCCTGGCGCTGGCCGATGGCAGCGTGATCCGCTTCGAGATCGATCAGTTGCGCAAGCAGTTGCTGCTGCTGGGGCTCGATGCGATTGGCACCACCTTGCAGCGGGCGGAGCAGATTCGCAGCTTCGAGGCGCGGCATCTGGCGCAGAATCCCTGGCTCGGTTGACGCCTGATCCCCTGTAGGAGCTGCCGAAGGCTGCGATCTTTTGATCTTGTTTTTAAAAATCAAAATCAAAAGATCGCAGCCTTCGGCAGCTCCTACAGGGGGTTCGTGATTCCCACGGGTTACTCGACCGACAGGTCGCGGAAATACGCCTCCAGAAACTCCACACACACCCGCAATTTCGCCGACTGACTCAACCGCGTCGGATACACCGCCCACACGTTGGCGCTCTGGGTGTAGTCGTGCAGCACCTGCACCAGTCGGCCCTGTTCCAGCATCGGTTTGACGTCCCACATCGAGCGCAACAGAATCCCGCCGCCGCTCAGCGCCCATTCCAGAACGATCTCGCCGCTGTTGGATGACAGCGGGCCGCTGACCCGCACCGATTCTTCCTGGCCGTCGCGCGTCAGGTTCCACACGCCGAACGCATTGTTGCGCTCCTTGAGCACCAGGCAATCGTGGTTCTTCAGGTCGTCCAGCGAGCGCGGCATCCCCCGCCGTTCAAGGTACTCGGGCGTTGCGCACAGCACCCGTCGATTGCTCACCAGCTTGCGCCCCAGATGCTGCCCGGGCAGGTCATCGCCGACGCGAATTTCCAGGTCGAAACCCTCGCCGACGATATCAACCACGCGGTCGAACACGTCCAGGCGGATCTCCAGTTTCGGGTAGGTCTGCGACAGTTTGCAGATCGCCGGCGCGACATGGTTGCGGCCGAAACCGAAGCTGCTGCAGATGTGCAGCGAGCCCATGGGTTGCTGGCGGGCCTCGGCGATCTCACCGACGAAATCGTCGAAATCCCCCAACAGCTTTTCCGCCCACACCCGCACCCGTTCACCGTCATCGGTCAGGGCAATGCGTCGTGTGGTGCGATGCAGCAGGCGTGTGGACAACGTGGTTTCCAGCACGGAAATGCGCTTGCTGATGTACGCCGGCGAGTAACCCAGCTCTTCGGCGGCACTGGCAAAACCGTTCTTGCGCACGACGGTGAGAAACACCTTGAGGTCTTCAGGCAGGGGAAATTGATCACGATTCGTGTTCATACGCCTCATGGCTCCGCTGTTTATCACGAAATTCGCGAAGGATAGCATTCATCTCGAACACAGCGCTTTCCCCCTCGCGCCTACAGAGAGGCAAGGCGTAAACCGTAGATTTTTTTGAATCCTCGATAACAACAAACATGAGGAAGTCGCGACATGAATGAGTCCATCGAACCGTCCCTGAAAATCCCCGCCGTCGGGCTTGTGCAACGCCTGCGCACCTATGAAATCGGCGTCATCCCGCTGCCGGTGTTCCTGGGCATCGCGCTGATCGTCTACCTCTCGGCCCACCTCGGCTTCTTGCCGAAAAACATGATCGGCGGCCTCGCCGTCATCATGACCATGGGCGTGTTTTTCGGCCAAATGGGTTCGCGCCTGCCGGTGCTCAAGGAGATCGGCGGCGGCGCCATTCTGTGCCTGATGCTGCCCTCGATCCTGGTGTTCTACGGCTTCTTCGGCCCGGCCACGATCGACGCCACCAAGATGCTGATGAAAGAAGCCAACTTCCTCTACTTCGTGATCGCAAGCCTGGTGGTCGGCAGCATTCTGGGCATGAGCCGCTTCATCCTGGTCCAGGGCATGTTGCGCATGTTCATCCCGCTGCTGGTCGGCACCCTGGCCGCGGTCGCCAGCGGGCTGATCGTCGGCAAACTGGTGGGCTACAGCTTTCACCACACGTTCTTTTTCATCATCGTGCCAATCATCGGTGGCGGGATCGGCGAAGGGATTCTGCCGCTGTCGCTGGCCTACTCGGCGATCCTCGGCGGCACCCCGGATATCTACGTCGCACAGTTGGCGCCTGCCGCGGTGGTCGGCAACATCGTTGCGATCATCTGCGCCGGCTACCTGGCTCGCCTGGCCCTGAAACGCCCGGGCATCAACGGTGAAGGCTCGCTGATTCGCGCCAGGGCCGAGAATGACAAATTCAAGGTCAAGGAAGACAGCGGCTCCGTCGTCGACTTCCGCGTCATGGGCGCCGGCGTGCTGGTGATCTGCGCCTTCTTCGTGCTCGGCGGCCTGCTGGAAAAAGTCGTCGGCATCCCCGGCCCGGTGATGATGATCCTCGCCGCCGTGCTGTTTAAGTACGCACGCCTGCTGCCAGAGAAACTCGAAAAAGGCGCCAACACTTTCTACAAACTGGTGTCCTCGGCATTCATCTGGCCCGTGATGATCGGCCTGGGCATGCTCTACGTGCCGCTGGACAGCGTGGTGAAAGTGTTCTCGGTGGGTTATGTGCTGGTCTGCGTGTCGGTGGTGGTCTCGATGACGGTTGCCGGTTTTTTCATTGGCAACCTGATGAACATGTACCCGATCGAATCGGCCATCGTGACCTGCTGCCACAGCGGCTTGGGCGGGACCGGGGATGTGGCGATTCTGTCGGCATCGAACCGCATGTCGCTGATGCCGTTTGCGCAGATCTCGACACGGATTGGCGGGGCTTCGACGGTGATACTGGCGACGTTGTTGTTGAAGTTGTTTGTTTAATGCCAATCCGTTGAGCCACCGCAGGACCTGTAGCAGCTGGCTTCGCCAGCGGCTACATGGACCGCGTTTCAGGATCAGGGACGACGCACCACCCTCACCTTCCCACTGTTACCCCCACCACAGAAAAACCGCTCACCACCATCGGACTCCAGCCCCGACACACCAATACCAGCTGGCAACTTCAGGCTCTCCAGCACCTCGCCGGAGCGCGAATCAACGCGGCGCAATTCACTCTCCTCCCCCTCCCAGGTCCCATGCCACAGCGCACCCTCGACCCAGGTCACACCGGTGACGAAGCGGTTTGACTCCAGCGTGCTCAGAATGGCGCCACTGTCCGGATCGATCCGATGGATTTTGCGCTCGCGATACTCGCCCACCCACAGCGAGCCCTCGGCCCAGGTCAGCCCCGAGTCATTGCCGCCACCGGGGGCTGGAATGGTGCTGAGGACCTTGCCGGTTTGCGGGTCGATTTTCTGGATGCGGTCCTCGGCGATCTGAAACAGGTGCTTGCCATCGAAGGCGGTGCCGGCGTGGGCGGCGACGTCGATCGAGCGCAGCGTGCGGCCGCTGTCGGGGTCAAGGGCGGTGAGTTTGTCGGTAGCAGCGAACCACACCTGTTGCCCGTCCCAGGTCAGGCCGTGCACGGTGTCGACGCCCTCGAAAGGGCCATATTCACGGAGGATTTCAGCGGCTGACTGTTTCATCGTGGTGTTCCTCGAAAGGGGTTGGTGGCGTTCATCCTAGCCACCGGGCAGCGGCACCGGGAGTAACAAGGTCGTCGCGAAACCGGGCACCGGCGGCGTCAGCCAGCGTCGAGCGCGGCCCTGTCCGAACGACTGCACCTTGCCCTGCGCCGCCAGCGAATCGAGGGCTCGCTGTACGTTGCGCTGGCTTTGACCGAGCGCCAACGCCAGCGCCGAACTCGACCAGGCTTCGCCATCGTTGAGCAACGCGAACAATGCCGCGCACTTCTCTTCGACCGGGGGCGTGAGCAGCACCACGTCAGGGGATGACTGGGGGACCAGGGCGAATCCGCGCTTGGTCGCGGTGATACCCGCCAGCGGTTTGAGCGCCGCCCGCAGCCGCCCGATTTCGACCCGCAGGCGCGCGCGATGGGACTCGTCACTGAGCTTCAGGCGAAAGGCGCGGGAGATGAGGATTTCGCGCGGCACATCGTTTGGCCAGGCTTCGGCCAGCGTGCGAGCGAGGGTGAACAGGATCGGGCGCGTCGATAACGACAGCGACATGCCGGCGCCGCGAACAACGTAGCGACAGGCGTCCACCACCAGTGAGGTCGAGGTGAGCAGCGCTTCTACCGCTTGCAGCGACAACGGTTGCCGCAGCCCCTTAGTCGTCAGATGCGCGGCCGTGCTGTTGAGCAGTTGTACCGCGCTGTCGACTTCCGCCAACAGCGCCGGGATCGCCGATTGCCGGGCAGCAAGCTCGGCCCTGGCCAGGGCCGCATGGGCAGTCTGCGATTGCAGGTGACGCATGGCGATCCCCGCCGCCACCAGTTCATGGGTAGCTCTCAGCGCCGGTGGCAAAGTGGCCGAATCGATTTGTGCGAGTTTTTCCCGCGCCTCATCAAGCTGCCCAATCAACAGCAAGCGGCGGATATCCAAATAGCGCGCATGGGCAGCATTCACCCAATCGCCATGCGCTTGCAGCGCCAAGCGCGCCGCCTCCAACGCCGCCACGGGCCAACCCAGATCCCGCGAAGCCAGCGCAATCTCCGCCTCGGCCACCACACACCGAGCCCGCGCCACCACCTCCTTCGCCCCAAACGCCCTCGCCGCCCGCCGCACCAGCGTCCTGGCCCGCGCCAGATCGCCCAACTGCGCCATGGCAATCCCGCGCAACGCCAACGCCGGCGCATCCTCACGCAACGCCACCCGATCCAGCGCCCCCAACGGATCCCCCGCCGCCAGCGCCTGAGCAGCGGCAGTGATCAGCGAGTCCATTGCAGTCCTGCCATGGGGGCTCTCCGGTGGTGGTTGGGTGTTGTTGAGTCTATATCAGGGAATTTGTTGTGCCTGCCGAGACGCCTTCGCGGGTAAGCCTTGCTCCTACTGATCCTGTGTTGTTCGCATTTTCCATATACGACACAAAACCTGTAGGAGCGAGGCTTGCCCGCATAAAAAAGGGGACCGATTTGAATGGCACTTACTTAACATGTTTAGCGTGCCCGTTTTTCGTGACATCTGCCCTTGCTAACCGGCGTGATTTGGTCAGCAAGGGATAGGCCTGAGGTCTTCGTTTTATGGCTCGCGGTTCGATGCGACCAGGTCGATTTCCAACGCGTCTTTGCGCGATCAGCATCAATAAATCTGTTAGACCATCCTCGCCTACAGGGGCCCCATATTGTCGCAAGGCCAGCCATAGTTGAAGGCTGTGCTTAAAGCTCAGCTCGGGCATCGAAACCGTTGTCCCGTCGACAAGGCGTACCGGTCGCCCCATCCAGCGCCACGAGGGCGGTGCCTGATCACTGATAGACGAACCGGTCTGTCGAACCAGCGTGGATACCATTTCTACCGGCAGCGTTGTCTGGCTCTACAGAAGGCGCCCGTGCGAGTGCTATTGGGTTTCATGCCGCTACAGGACCGTTTGATGGAGAAATCGTTGACGGCGTTCTGGCAGGAGCGATCGGCACTCATCGCCTGAGCCAGGAACATCGATAGCGTTTCTGTTGGTGGAAACAAACGCTCTCGGTGCTCTGGCAGCGCTGACTCGACACGCTGCAGCAGCTCAGGAGCCGTAAGCAGATTGAAAAAAGCGTAGGCATCACAGTTCGAAGCGTGGCGGCGCAAACGTTGTTGTTGATGCTGGAGAATTTGATGCCTACGATCCATGTGGGCTGTGTCCTTGGTTCTCCGGTGTGTGTTCGCAACTATCACCGTAGACCAAGGCCAGCCCTTCTTCATTTTTGCTTTCAGCTCAATCGGTTAGCTGCTAAGTAAGTGCCATTCAAATCTTTCCCCTTTTCGTTTATTTTTTCACCCCCACTTTTCTCACCGTTAAATATCACTCAACGGGCATTTTAGGCCATTTCGAACTTGTTCATACCAATACTTTCTCGAATAATCATCATCCCGATCCAAATAGTAAGTAAAATCTAGAAGCCGATCATTCAAAGGAAACTCAAATTTATACTTAATAGTCGAAAGATTACGTTGTACCTCATGCAATTCATCAAAGCTCTCTCGAGCTTCTTCGAAAGAGAAGCAAGCAGATACTTTCTGAATAAGGCTAATACACTTTTCTTCATAGACACTTAGATACTGGCGAATGATTGTATAACTAGAGCTATAACGCTCTAGCTCATTGCTAATATCACACCAAATATCACTAGACATTATTTTGTCCTTATTGGCTGAATATGCCCGACTTGACCTGTCGTGGGATTATAAATCATTTCCAAGCCACCTCCTTCATACTTGAAGTACCCAGGTGCACCACGCGGGTCAGGAATTACCTTCGGGTTGCTACTGAGAACCTCTTTAGGGATTCTCCGATCAAGTCAGCACAGGCCATTTGACCTGTGCTGAAATAGCCTTCCGTCCAACTGCCCTCTACAAGCCCGCCATTCCATGTGTCAGATGAGCTTTTCCGATTTCGAGTACGCCGGTAAGCGCAAGCAAACCCGTCGCGAGCGTTTCCTGGCCGAGATGGAGCAGGTGGCGTGGAGCGGGTTGGTGGCGTTGATCGAGCCTCACTACCCAAAGGCTGGCGGTGGCCGCAAAACCACTGTGCGTAAGCGTGGCCCTGCTCCGAAATGGCAACAGCAACTGGAAGCCATAGATCAGCTACCTAAGACCCAACAGAAATTTGTTGCGCAGATGCTCGATGCCCTGATCGCTCAGGCCACGACCAAGGCGAGCAGTGAAGGAAGAGAGGTTTTGCAGTAAGCAGATAAAACAACACCGGCGCAAGGCCGGTGCTGGGAGAGTGCTACCACTGTACAGTCAACTTAACTCAATTGATTTCAACTGCCCCTCGCCATCGCACAAAATAACGACCGTACCGTACGGACAATCTAGAGTTATCACCCTGTCCTTGTACTCATCATCAACAATTCCGGTTGCCTTAAGAGTAGGGCTGTCAAATCTAATTTCTAGAAAGTAGCCCTCCCCATTGGCGTGATTTGGCAAGGCATCTTTATTTCCTTGCTCAGACAAGATTTTTTGAATTTCCTCAATATGAATTGACGCCATAAGCCCTCCGCGAGCTCAAGGTAACGGAACAAAATCGCCTTTACCTAATAAGTTTTTAACTTGGTTAGGTCTAATTGGGCCAACGGAAATAATTTTCATCTCGTCTCTTGGCACAGTAATCCGAATCAGCTTCCCTTCAACTTCTTGAATTACATTGATATGCCCTGTCCTTGCGTCCATAAACCGAGTAGCACTTGGATTATTGGCAAGTTTCTGCAAAGCATCGGCATCAAGCTTTCCTGCAAGCTGACCCATTCGAGGATCGTTGAGCTGGCCGAATACGCGATCAGCAATTGAGAAGCTTTTTGCGGAACCAACAATTTCGCCTGCACCTTTTGCACCAGCTCCGACTTTCCCGAACAAGCCACCGCTCACCACTCTCAGAATCAGGCTATCACGTTCAGCATTACTGATCGAAGCACCGTTCTCAATATTAGCTAACTTTGATTTCGTAGCAATCAGTTCACTGATGGCAGAGGCGTTTTGCAGCTGATACCGCGCTAAGTCCAATTTCAGCTCAAAAGGAATGCTACTGTCGAGCTGAAGATGAGCAATCCTTTCCTGCAGACTATTCTGATCATCTATTAGCTGCCCAAAAAGCTGTATGCATTGAGAAGGCACCTGTCTGCAAGAATCGTAAACCGCATCTTGATTTACGAGACTCAAGTCACGGTATTTTTTCTGAACATCATCACAGTTGCCTTTAGCTTTACAGGCACGAGCCTCACGTTCGAAGTTGTCCAGGTCCTTGTGGCCCAAGTAGTTGTACTGCGTGGCGTTCTGCGCCACCCAAGCGCCTTTTTGCAAACTATCCGCATCAGCACCACTCTGCGTAGCCGCAGCCAACACCCCCACTATCTGCGAAGTCATATTCAGCAGGTCTTTGTCGCCACCGACCCACTTGTTGAGCTGGTCGACCAACGCCTCGTTAGCACCCGCCGCCAAAGCACCAGTACGGAAATCACCGCCGCTGACTTGGGCCAATAGACCACCAACCATGGCGTGAACCATGATCTTTTGCAGGCTGCCGTCGGCCCACGGGGCGTAATCCCCCACCGCATTAAAACTCGCCGCCGCCAAAGTGTTGAACAACGTACTTTGCAAGGCATCACCCAGGTCGCCGCCCTGCCCCATGATCTTGCTCAACGCCATTGAGGTGCCGTTTTGCAGACCTTGGCTGGCCGCGAACTGGCCAATACCTTTCCAGGTACTCAGATTGGTGGTGATCTTTCCAGTGAGAGAGTCGGTAGTGGTGCCAGTCCAATCATTGAAGTAGCCCTGCGTCAGGTTCGCCGTGATCGCCGTGATGACATACCCCTTGAGCGCATCGCGACTGGTGGCGGCTTTAAACCCGGCGCCCAGGTCGCCTCCGCCATCGACCGTGCCGACAACAAAATTGCTGGCCATTGGACCGAAAATCGGACCAAGGAAGTAACTGGCAACAATGGCAATAATCAGCGCCGGAGCCGCGCCTAAACCTGAGCTTTCGTAGTCCCAGCTGTCATGCAGCTCTTTCACGAGTTGCCAATCGACGTCCCCGCGCTGCTCGGCGTCTTTCAACCAGGCCAGCTTTGGATCGGCCTGAACCATGGCATCGATGGTCTGACTGACGGTTTTTTGATCGATATTCTTCAGGTCGATCTTCAAGCCGTTGACCGCCTTGATCACGATCTGACCGTTAGCCGTCAGCTCACTCTGACGCAAAGTCTCGTCGGTATTACCCCTCCCCTTGGCACTGTTCCACGCCAGACTGTTGCTGCTCTTCTCGTGACTCTCCTGATGCAGATCCTTCACCGCTTCAAAGGTAATGCTCCCCCCACTGTCCAGCGTCAGATCCCCGCCACTGTTCAGCTTCGCCCCCTGATAGCGCTGATCCCCACCACTGACCAGAGTCAGGTCACCGCCCGTGGTGATTTCGCTGCCGATGTTTTTCACATCGGTCACTTCATCCCGGCGGGTTGCCTTCTGCCCAAAACTGCCCTTGCTCTTCTTGTCGTACAGCGAGTAGTCGGTGTCCTGCGCGGCCAGCAACTCGATGTTGTTGCCTGCCACCAGATAAGCTTCGTCGCCCGCCGTGATCCGGCTGGAGATGAAGGTCAGGTCATTGCCCGCGCTCATCGCCACATCCCCACCTGCTGTGATCACGCTGGCGACTTGTTTGACTTGGTCTTCCTGGGCGGTGACTTTTTTGGTCTTGTAGTAGGAATGGTTTTCGTCGGCGCCGGAGGCGACAGTCACGTCCCCCTCCGCGCTCAGGCCAATGTTGCGTTTGGCCTCCAGTTCACTGGCGACGATGTTCATGTCGCGACCAGCGCTCACGGCGATGTCGCGTCCGGCGTTCATGCTCGAGCCGAATTGGGTAACCGAGCTTTTCTGAATGCCGCCGGTATCAGAGGTTTGTTGCTCGGTGGAAACGATGTTGATGTCGCGACCAGCTTGAATTTCGGTGTCACGACCGCTGCTGAGAACGCTGCCGGTGCTCAGCACGTCCCGGCCCGCGCTGATGCTCAGGTCGTTGGCCGCTTCGATCCGCGCGGCGCTGTCCAGATAGTCACGTTGCTGGGTGTAGCCTTTGTTACTGAAATCGGATGTGGTGACAGTGCGCTCGTTGATGACATCGCCGCCAATGGTGGTAAGGGTCACATCGCGCCCGGCGATGACGCCACCGGATTTGTTGATGATGCTGTTACCCGCCAGCAAGTCGAGGCGGTTGCCGGCTTCGATCAGGCCACTGTTGGTCAGGTCCTGCCCGGCGGATGCCGCCAGGTTGTTGGTCGCCCGCAAGGTACCCGCATTATTCAGATCCTGCCCGGCAATCAGGGTCACATCGCCGCCCTGGATCAACGCCCCATTCGGCGCCAGGCGATTGTCGGCCTGCGCCAGATACAGCACCGGCACCAGCACCTTTTCGCCATTCACTTCATGCTCTTCAAGCCAGACGATGTCATGGGTCAGGGCCGCGACTTGCTGGGCGGTCAGGGTCACGCCCACGGACAGGTTCAGCTCGTCCTTGCTGGCGATGGCGTTGTTCATCAGGTACTTGAACATCGCCTCGTCGGAGGTCTGACCATCGATGAAGCGCTGCCCGGTGCGCTCGACCACGGCTTGCTGGATCAGCCGTTGTTCGAAGAAACCGTCGCCCAGGCGTTTGGCGGCGATGTCCGGGTCGTAGCCGAGGTTGGTCAGCAGGTAGTCCGAACTCATGAACTGCTTGAGGTCGGTGAGTACCGGGTTGGTTTCGATCAGGTACTTGTGAGGGTTGCTGCGCACGCTGGTATCGGGCAGGCCCTGCACGCGCGGTGTATTGAGCTGGGCATTGCCCTGGTCGGGCACTTGCAGGCCGGTGGCGTTAGCGTTGACTTGCGCGGTCTGAGTGTTGAGGTTCAGTGACGGGCTGCCGGCCAACGCCAGTTCACGGTTCTCGACCGACACCAGGTCGTTGGCGTCGAACTGCAGTTCGGTGGCGCTCCTGACGGGCGTGCCGTCCGAACGCTGGGTTGTGGCGCCGGTCGCGGAACCGATGGTTCGTGGCGGGCTGGTGACGATCGTTGAGTCTGTGCCGTTTTTACCGCTCAGGCGGAACATGCCGTTGTCGCCCACTGGCAGGCTGAAGCCCGGCAGTGTCAGCGGGTTGACCTGTTGCTGGGCCAGATCCGGTGGGAGCTGACTGTTGAGGCTGATGACCGTGGTTTTGCCGGTACCGGTAGCGCCGGTACCGGTGTTGCGCGAAGTGCCGGTGATGCCGGAACTGTAGGCGCGTTCAACGCCGTTGGTGATTTTGTTGGCGGCATTGATGGTGACGTTGCCGGCGGCCTGGATGATGGCCGAGGCAAATCCGGACGGGTCTGCGCTGATGATTTTTTCGCTGAAGACGGCGTTTTTTATGAAGTCGGGGGCGTCGGTTCTGATGCCGCTGGCGTACAGTGAGTCGCCAAAGTCGACGGCGTATGACTGTTTATACAAGCCTAACAGGACAGGGCCGAACTGCTGGAACCAGTTATTCGCCTCGCCTTTCGCGCCATATCGAACGACATGCGTCGTGATCCTCGACTCGACCTCATTGGCGTTCCAGAATCGTAGGTCCTGATGATAGTCAGCGTCGTTGTACATGTTGTACTCGACTATCTGACGCCACTGGTCAAGGTCTTGCCCACCCGTAACGTATTGACGAGAAACGTAGTCCCCCGTGGCGGTGCCGGAGTTCTCGAAGTTGGCAACATTGATGTTGATGTTTCCAGAAGCCGCAACTGACGAGTTCGAGTTCAGGAACGAACTTCCAGCAACATCAAGGTTGCTACCTGAGGTGATGGAAGATGCCTTGGAGCTTTCTCCTTCCGAAATGCTGACTCTGAACTTCTGCTCCCAGACTAAATGGGAAGGAACCGGATGTGGATTCAAATCAGCCCAGTTGGAAGGAAGCTCATCGCACGCGTAGCAACGAATCCCGATATCCGCCGAATACATCTCGGACACGGTCTTGAACTGATCCCGGCGATTGACGATCGAGTCGGCCCGGATCGAGAAATTGCCAACACTCTCCATCGTCCCGGAAAGGTTCTCCACCAACGCCGCGCGATTGCCCGCATCGTCCCTGGCAATGTCGATCCCACCCAAACTGTAAACATCGGATTTCTTGTTGCTGAAGCTGCCCACCCGAAGCTTCATATCACCACCACTGAACAGGAATCCACCCTGATCGTTGAGCAGTGACGATGCGCTGAGTTTCATGCCCGTCCCGCCCGCCAGCGTGCCGTAGTTGTTAACAGCCCCGGCATTGAGGATCAGATTGTTGCTCGCGGTCAGGCGTCCATAGTTGCTCAATACCGACAACCCGCCCCGACCGCCCACGGTGGTATTGCCACCGCCGGCAATGCTGGCAGCGCTGTTGAGGGTGATGGTGGATGCGTCGACTTGCATGTCACCAAGGCTGGTCAGGCGGCCGTTGCCGCCATAGCCACCGCTCAACTGCATATCCAGGCTGCCATCACTGGCAATCAACCCGTCGTTGTTCCAGCTGCCGCCCCGAGCCACGAGCTGGTTGGCGGCCAGCAACTGGCCGCTCGCGGTCTGACTGAAGTTGTTGACGTTCACCGTCAGGCGCCCGGCCTGGATCACACTGCTGTTGGTCCAGCTGACGGCGTTCAGGTTCAGGTCGCCGCGAGTGACCAGCGCGCCGCCAGCGTTCATGACATTGGCGGTGGAGATGTCGAACAGCCCGGTGCCGACATGGGTCACGGAGCCGCCGGCGTTGAGTAGGCCGGGTGTCGCGAGCGTCAGTTGCTGGTTGGCGGTTTCCAGCAGTCCATTGCGGTTATCGAACTGGCTACCGATCTGGAAATCGGTTTTGCCGCTGGTGCCCAGCGCCCGCAGCTTGCCGCCCTGGTTGTCGAGGTTGGTGGCGCGCACGGTCAGCGCGCTGGCACTTTCGATCAGGCCGCCACGGTTGGAGAGATTGCCGTCAAGCCCGAGGTCGATCCCGTTGCCGCTGACTTGCCCTCCACTGTTGTTCATCGAAGCAGCACTGACTTTTACCAGCCCTGCCGCATAAATCCCGCCATTGCTGTTGTCGATGCCGCCACTGCCGGTGTTGAGCAGAATGTCGCTGGTGTTGGCCGCGATCCGGCCGCCGTCGCTGTAGATACCGCCCAACGCTTGCAAGTCGAGGCGGCTGCCTTCGAGCTTGCCGCCCTGACCGTTTTTCAACACACCCGTGAGTCGGGTTTGCAGTAACCCCTTGAGGCTCGACAGCACACCGCCACGGCTGTCGAGGCTGGCGGCAGTGAGCTTGAGATCGCCGTTCTGGGCGATGAGTTTGCCGCCCTGGTTGTCGATCGCGCCGTTGCCTGCATCCACGGTCAGCGCGTTGTAGCTCTGTACGGCCCCCTTGGCATTGTTCAGGGCTGCGGCGGTGATGGTCACACCGGCATCACGACTGGAAATCAGACCGTCAGTGTCGTTATGAACAGTGCCGGTGGCCGTGAGATCCAGTTGCCCGTTGGCCGATAATGTGCCGCCCTGGCTGTTGTTCAGATCACCGGAGGTCATCAGGCTCAGCAAGGACTGGCTGATCAGTTGGCCGCCCTGGTTGTCGATGCTGCCGGAACGCTGGATCACCAGCGACCCCTGGCTGCCGAGGGCACCATGGGTGTTGATCAGGGCACCGAGCACATCGAGGGTGACGCTGCTTTCACCAATGAGGTTGCCACCGCTGTTGTTCAGTTGCGTACCGGTGAAGGTCAAGGCTTTGCCGGCACCGACGCTGCCGGCTGAGTTATTCAGCGTTGCCGCGACGATATCCAGCGTGTCACTGCTTTCGATCAGGCCACCGGAGGTGTTGGTGATCGTGCCATCAATTATCGTCAGGGTTTGCTTCGCCCCGCTGGTGACGATGCCCTTGCTGTTATCGAGGCTGGCGGCCTTGATGCTCACCTCGCCCTTGCCCGCCAGCCCGCCCTGGGTGTGGTTGATCAACGCACCGCTCAGGTCGATGTCCAGGTTGCCGAGCAGACTGGAGAGCGTTCCTTCCTGGCTGTTGTCGAGGGTCCCGCCGGTCAGGCTCAACCCATTCCAGCCGGACATCAGGCCACCCTGGTTTTTCACTTCGGCCGCGCTGAGGGTCAATTGATCGTTGCTGATCAGGTTGCCGCCACGGTTGTCCAGGGTATTGCCGGTCAGGCTGAAGCTGTTGACGCTGGAAATTTCGCCTTGGCGGTTATTCAAATCACGCAGGTGGGTGATGCTGAGCACGCCTTTGGTGTTGATCAGGCCACTCTGGTTATTCAGGTCCGCGGGGGTCGTGCCCAGGTCCAGGCTAATGCCCACCCCGCCGAGCAGTGTCCCGCCCTGATTGTTCAAGCCGTTGCTGTTGAGAGTCAGCTGTTGCGCTGCCTTGATGATGCCGTTGTCCTGGTTGTTCAACAGGCCATCGACGGTCACGCCCAGATCACTGTCACTGAGCAGGACACCGGCGCTGTTATCCAGGCTCGCCGCACGAATCTGCAACGCCGCGGCGGCGATCTTGCCTTTGATCGAGGTCAGCGCCTTGTCGATTTGCAGGGTGAGTTTCTGGTTGCTGAGCAGTTGACCGCCACTGTTGTCCAGCGCTGTGGCAGTCAGGTCGAAGGCCTGTTCGCTGGAAATCTCGCCGTTGCGGTTGTTCACATCGGCGAGGTTTTTCAGCAGCAACTGACCCGGCGCATTGATGAAACCGTCCTGGTTGTTCAACGCCCCACCGTTCAGGTCCAGGCTCAAGCTGCCCTGGCTGAACAGTTTGCCGCCCTGCTGATCAAGACCAGTGATATCGACCAGCAACGCGCTACCTGCGCCGAGTCTGCCAGCGGTGTTGGTCACTTGGCCGGCCTTCACGTTCAGTTGCCCGGCGGAGTAGATACTGGCCTGGCTGTTGTTGAGCGCACCGGTGGTGACGCTCAGGTTGCCTTTGCTGCTGAGGATGCCTTTTTGCTGGTTATCCAGCGCGCTGCTGTCGAGCGTGAGGGTGGCATCGGTCAGCAGCTTGCCACCCTGGTTGCTGACGACGCCCCGGGTGTCGACTGTCAGGGCTTTTGCGCTGGAGACAGTGCCACCGTCGTTGCTGAGGCTGTCGGCGTTGATCGCCACAGCACCTTCGCTGACAAGGTTGCCCTGATCGTTATTCAGATCCGATGAAAGCGTGATGCTCAGGTCATTCCGGGTGAGCAGGCGGCCGCTGTTTTCCAGGGTCTGGCCTGTCAACGTCAGCCCGCTGTCGCCAGACAGCAAGCCCTTGTTGCGGTTGATCACCTGATCCACCGTCAGGGCCAGATTGCCGCCGGCCAGGACATAACCGCTATCGCTGTTGTCAAGGTAAGCGCCGATCAGGGTCACGCCGGCCTGGCTCGACACTTCGCCATTGCGGTTGTCCAGGTGGTCGATCGTGAGTTTCAGCGCTTTTGTGGCCCCTACCAGACCTTCCCCCCGGTTATCCAGCCGCGCAGCCTTGACGGTCAGGCCATTGTCGGCGATGACCACGCCGGCCTGGTTGTCGAAGTCGTCGATGACAGTGAGATCCACATCACCCCGACCACGAATGTCACCAGCGTTGTTGTTCAGACTGGCGCTGTGGCTTTCAAGGCCCGCAGCGGCGATCAGACCCTTGACGTTGCTCAGTGCCTGATCGATCACGAGGGTGAGTTTTTCGTTGCTGAGCAGTTTGCCGCCGTCGTTGTTCACGCCTTGGGCATCGAGGCTCCAGGCCTTGGCCCCGGAGATTTCACCCATGCTGTTGTTGACCTGATTGAGGTTTTTCAACAACAACTGACCCGGCGTATGAATACTGCCGCGCTGGTTGTTGAGCAGGCCGTTGTGCAGGTCCAGGGTGAGGTCGGCGTTGCTGAACAGCTCACCGCCCTCCTGGTCGAGCGAGGTCACCGAAAGATCAAGCTGCTGCTGGCTGCCAATTTGCCCGGCGGAGTTATCCAGATGCCCGGCCGTGACCAACAAGGTGCCATCGGTTGCCACGCTGCCGCCGTTACTGTTGTTGAATTCACCGGTCACCAGCGTCGAGTCGGCCTTGGCGCTGATAACGCCGTTAACGCTGTTGTTGAGGCTGCCACTTCCCAGGGCCAGACCTTTTTGCGAGGCAATCAGACCACCCTGATTCAAGACCGCGCCGACCGTGGTCAACGCCATGGCTTCGAGGCTCGACAGTTTGCCCAGACGGTTGTCGAGGCTGCCGGCGTTCAGGGTCAGTTGGCGTTCGCTGCCGATCAGGCCTTGCTGATTGTTCACCCTTTCATTGAAAGCAAAACCAAGGCTGCCCTGGCTGACGATCCTGCCGCCAAGGTTACTCAGGCCGATACCGGTGAGCGTGCTTGCGCCTTTGCTGAAGACCAGGCCCGCGGCGTCATTGATGATCTGGTCGACTTTCAGACCCAGCGTAGTGTCCGACAACACCTTGCCGCCAGCGCTGTTGTCCAGGCGCGCACCTTTGATTTGCAGCCCCGATTGGCTGGAGAGCGACCCACCGCGGTTATCGATCTGCCCGACATTCAGGGTCAGTGTCTTGAGCGACGCAACGAGGCCATCCTGACGGTTATCCAGTACGTTGCCGGTCAGCAACAGATTGCCTTCGGCCACCAACTCGCCAGCCGATTGACTAAGGGCGCCGATGTTCGCTTCGATATCGCCCTTGGCGGAGATGCGGCCGCCAGTGTTGGCGGCCTCATTGGCCGTGAGGGTCATCTTCCCGGCCGCGGTAATCAGGCCGCCATTGCGGTTGTCCAGATTCTGCGTCCGCACGTTCATCGATTGCTTGGAGACAATCTTGCCATCGCTGTTGTTGAGGGTGCCGATTGCCGTGATATCCAGCAAACGGCCCGCCATCATCAGGCCCGCCACGTTATCCAGCGACGTGACGGTCAGTACGGTGTCGGCCTGGCTGGTCAGCTCGCCATTGCCGTTGACCAGTTGCCCGATGCTGCCCGTGAGATTGCCGGTGCTGTTGATCAGACCGTTGCCGTTCAACACCTGTGCGGCAGTCATGCTCAGATTGCTGCCGCCCAACACGCGCCCGTTGCTGCGGTTGTCCAGAGTACCGGCGGTGATTGCAGTGTTCTTGCCGCTGAGCGTGCCACCCTGGTTGCCCAAGGTCTGCGCAGCATTCACCGTCAGATTGCGGCTGGCGATCACGCTCTTTGCGCTGTTGTTCAGCGTCTGCGCGCTGAGGTTGACGTCGCCATTGGCATTGCGACTGTTATCCCCATTGACCCCGGCTTCAATGATCCCATTGTTGGTCAACACACCACTGGCGCTCAGGCTGATGCTGTCCCGGGCCGCGACCGTTTGTTGTACGGCGAGGTTGCCCTGGGTCTGGACGTTGACGGTGCTGCCGTAAACGGGGCCCTGCGCATCGAGACTCGCGGCTTTGACATTCACGGTGCCGGTGGCGGCTGTTTGCGCCAGGCTGAGATGACCATTGGCATCGATCTGTATATCCCCGCCGCTGGCCGCCAGATTGCCGGCCAGCTTCACCCCGACACCGGCCTCGGTGCCCACCAGCTTGATCGCCCCGGCGTACATGCCGCCCAGAGCCCAGGAGTCAATGGCCAGTTGCGGCTTGGCGCTTCCGTCGTCGGCACGAGCTGTGGCGTTGAGGGTTTGGGCGTTGACGTCGTTGCGGCCGGCGACGATGGTCAGATTCTTCGCCTGGATCTCGGCGTTGATTTTCGCGCTGCGGGTGATGATTTCGAAGCTGTCGACGTTGTTGGCGTTCAACCCGGCCCCATCGATGGAGACGCTGCCCTGATCGACCTGAAAGCGGTCCAGTCGCCCGCTGCCATCGAGCACCGGTTTGCCCGTGGTCAGGGTCACGCGCGGCGTGTTGATGAAGCCGCAACCGTTGCAACTGATGCCATAAGGGTTGGCGACGATGACCCGGGCCGACTGGCCCGCCACCTCGGTGTAGCCGCGCAACTGGCTCGGGCTGCCGCCCACCACTTCGTTGAGGATGGTTTGCGCCGCGACCCCGTTGGTCATATTGGGATTGCCGACGATGATGCCGCCCAACTGCGTCGCGCCGGTTTGCGCGGCGACGTTGTTGAGGATGACGCCCGGGGTGCCGACGTTGTAGTCGACGAACTGGTTATGCGACAGACCGCTGCCATTGGGCGTGGCGATGTTGACGATCGGCACGCCATTGCCCGCCTGACCGAGACTGGTGCCGGGATTGGCCACCACGATGCCATCGGCCTGGGCCCAGATCGGCTGCCAGAACATGACGTTGGCCAACAGGAACGCCAACACGCGCTTGGGCATGCCGCAGAAATGCTCGCGGTTTTGCACCACGGCTGAAGGCTGACGGGCGAGAAAGGCGTAGTGACGGGCGTCCATGTCATTGATCTCGGGTAGCGGCGTTTAGAGGAAGAAGTCCACGCGGAAATAGATCGGAGCTTCACGGTCGGGCAGCGTATCGGGGCGTTCCAGCGAGTGCGCGAACGTCACGCTGGCGGCCATGTGCTGACCACGGGCAAACAGTTCCAGCGAGTTGCTCGACAGGCGTCCGTGCTGATCGCCGTTGTAGCGGTCATCACGGATCACACCCTGGTCGTAGCCCAGGCCGGTGCCGTATTCGGCGAACAGCGGACGCAGCCATGACAGCGTCACCGGTCGCGTCCAGCGCAGGTCATTGCGCCAGTAGCCGCCGCTGTCACCCGACAGGGACTGGTCCTTGTAACCGCGAATCGATGACTGCCCGCCGAGGCTGGTGCGTTGCGGACTGAACAGCACGTCTTCGCTGCGCTGGCCGGTCATCAGGCTGGTGAAGCTGAAGGACTCGCCCCACAGCTTGAACGGCTGCAGGTAACTCGCCGTGGCGCTGTATTTGCGATAACGCGCATTCGGCTCGCCCGGCCCCGGGTGGCCATTGCCTTGAGCGTCAAACGCACCGATGCCCTGCTGCATGCCCAGGTCAAGGTTGACGAACGCGCTGCCCACTCGCCGCCCGTGGTTGATGCCGTACTGCATCTCGCTGATACGGTTGCTGCTCAGCTTGAGCTTGCTGTCTTCGATGAAGTTGTTGGTGCGCAGATAGGAAAGACCGACGTTGAGCGAGGTCTTGCTGACAGCATCCCGATGGATCACTCGCTCGGCGCGCAGTTGATGGTTCTGGCTGTCGCCGGTCTGCTTGAAGTTGTAGCCGTTGGCGGCGATCTGCGAGCGGTACTCGCTCTGGTTGTAGGTGTAAGTGAAGTTCCACCAGCCCCACGGCAGGTTGTAATTGAGCAGCGCGTTGTTGGAGGTGTGCTGGTGATCGGTCATCGCATCGTGACCGCCGCGCAGGTTCAACTGGTCGGCCAGGCCCAACGGGCTGTCCCAGTCAAAGGTCGTGCCCCACTGTTGTTCGCCGGTGCTGCGCTGGCCATCGTTGCTGCGCGACAACCCGACGCGCCAGGGCTTTTGCGGGCTGTTGGTCACCAGCACGTCACTGCCGCCGACATTCTTGCCGGGGGCCAATTCCATCTTCGCCTGGTTCGAAGGCAGGCGATTGAGCTGATCGACCAGTTGCTCGATCTCGCGCAGGTTGACCAGATCGCCGGCCTTGCCGGGAAAGGCCATTGCCAACTCACGCTCGGACAACTGGCTGTCCGGCGCACTCTTGAGGCCTTCGAGCCGCCCCTCGACCACCAGCACTTGCAGATGCCCACCGGACAAATCCTGTTGCGGCAGGTAGGCACGACTGGTGACCAGGCCTTTCTCGATGTAGTGGTCGGTGATGACTTTGAGCAGCTCATTGAGCTGGGCAACGCCCAGGCATTGGCCGATGTAAGGCTTGAGCAAGCGATCGCGCTCGGCGACAGACAGGCTGTCGGCGCCCTTGAGCTCGATGTCCTTTATAGGAAAGCAGCGGGTATCGGTTGGCGCTGTCGGCTGTGTCGGCCGGGCCTGTTCGCCAGGCAGTTCCTTGAGTTCTTCAAGGCGGCGGCGTTGCTCCTCGAGCAAACGATCCTGGCGTTCGCGGATCAGGTCAGTATCACCAGGAGTGGGCGCAGCGAGGACACGGCTCAGAGGAAAAAGGCAAAGCAAAGCCGCGCACAACCTCGCCGCAAGGGCGGGTGAGTCCATGGGTCGGTCCCTCGAAAAAACAGTGATGGCGCAATAGTGGCGTGATGTTAGAGAGCCACTATTCTGGCGTCAATTCAGAAACGGCTGAAAAGAAGGTGGGAAAAACCCTCACTTACCGATAGTTTTTAAACATTCGCTTCTTCGGGGCGGGTCTTAAGAAACGGCTGAAAATGCCGAACTTGATCGGCTGCTTTCATGACCCTGATGGGTCTGAAAACATTAAGGGATGGGGGGAGTTCGCTGAAATCGGACGGTTCCGGCGTGCTGCTAAGACAGTTCTTGCAATGAGGACGGAAGGATCCCCAATTCAGGGGTCACTTTTAAACACTCTCTCCTTAAGGGCGCAGCAGGAACAACTCATGCGTGTTCCGGTAATTGATGCTCCCGGCAAATCAACTCAACTTCTCTCTGCTCCAGGGGTTCCTGGGTCAACCCGCAAAACGCCCTTCCTTCCACGTTCTGATGAAAACGGCACGTGCGACACAGACCGAAACCCGGCACGTCCTCACCGCGCTGAACATCTCTGAGCAGCTGGAGCAGCAGATCCTCCAACACGCGCGCATCCGCCCCCATGCGATGTGTGGCGGCAACCAGAAAATCGGGTGGGATGACCGCATTCAGCAGCGCCTGCGCCGGTTGGGTCAGTTTCAGATGCACGCTGCGCTTGTCTTTGTCGTCCGGCTGCTTGACCAGCAACCCCTTGCCTTCCAGGGCCTTGAGCGATTGCGAGACGGTGCCTTTGGTCAGCCCCAGGTATTCGGTGACCGCCAGCGGCGTGTCGGAGTAGCGATTGCAGCGGCCCAGGTACATCAGCGCGCTCAGCTGAATCGGCTGCAGGTCGGTGAGCATCGGGTGTTCGCGATACCAGACGCGAGTGAGGCTCGAGAGCCTTTCCAGCAGATCAAACAACACGGGGGTGATTCCTGATAGATGAAGTCAATAAATAGTATCGAATAAATACCATATTGACAAAGGATCGACTTGCCGTAGGCTATTGGTATCGATTCGAAACATAATCACCCACGGGAGACGCATCATGAAAACCACACTGGCATTGACCCTCGGCACCCTGTTGGTCGCACCGGCCTGGGCCCACGACGCGCAAGGCATCAGCAGCGCCAAAGGCAAGGCCGACGCCGCCTTCGATCTGGTTAACACCCGGGTCTTCAAGGACGGCAACGATCTGGTGTTCGAGCAACTGGTCGACGGCAAGGCCGGCAGCCGCGTGCCGAGCGCCAAAGGCTCGTTTGCCGGTGCCGAGGTGTACAGCTATGTCTGGCCGACCAGCCTGGACAGCTCCGCGGTCGGCTTTGAGGCGAAGTCGGGCATTCTCGCGCTCGCGCTGACCTCGCACCCGGACTTCGACGACACCCCGCAGCTGGATGAAAACAAAGACGGCAAGAAGGACAACGATGGCGGTCTGTGGCACTCGCACTGGGTGGTGTTGACCAAGGACGAGAGCTGCGGGCCTGGCGGGTTGAAAGTGCGTGACATCCCCAAGGACGCCAAGCCGAAGCTGCCGGCGACCTGGCCCGGCGCGCCGATCTACATCGACTCCCCCGGCTATGACCTGAGCGTCGAGAAAAACGCGGCGAAGATCCGGGTGCCGTTGGCGGCGGTCGGCTTTCCCGAAAGCTTCAACTACGACGGCGTGACCGCGGCCCTGAAGGTCAACGCCGATCTGCACAATCCGTTGCTGTGCGTCAGCAGCGTCTACGACATTGCTTCGGGCGACCTTTCGTTGCCGGGCACCTGGAAACTGAAGGAGAGCAAATGATGAGCATCAAGGTCTTCGATACCCACGTGCGCACCAAAGACGGCCGTTACTTGCACTTCGATGTGCTGATCGAGGAGAACGATCCGGACCTGGCGAAGACCTATGCGCGCCGGTTTCTTGATGAACAGGGCGTTCAGGAAGAAGATGTTGCCCAGGACCGCTGCCAGTTCTGTCACGTCGAGCCATCCAACCCGCAAGTGGCCGAGGCCATCGCCCGGCAGGGTTACTTCATTCTCAAACTGCAAGGTTGTCGGGAGTAACGTATGAACACTTATCAGCCCATGAATTGCGACCTGTACGACTATCTGGAGATCGCCTGCATGCGCGGTTACCGGCTGAATGTCGAGCTGCACGATGGCTCGTGCCTGGAGGCGAAGGCGCTCACCACGCGGACGGCGAGCAGCAAGGAGGAGTTTTTGTTGCTCGAATCCGCTGACGGCCAACAGGAGATCCGTCTGGATCAACTACTGGCCATCACTCCGCTGGATGCGAATGCGCAGTTTGGGCGGGTGGTGTTTTCCGATGCGGTTTGCAGTTTCTGACGCGGTGCCCCTGGACCTGTAGGAGCCGAGCTCGCGATGGAAGACCAGACACCGCGGGGCGTCAGGCAGCCAGTGTCATCGTTGACGACCATCGCAAGCGTGCTCGCTCCTACAGGGTCCGTGGTGAACACAAACACCGAATGCCTGTAGGAGCTGTCGAGTGAAACGAGGCTGCGATCTTTTGATTTTGGAAAACAGGATCAAAAGATCGCAGCCTTCGGCAGCTCCTACACGGACCAATCGCGATCAGGCCGGCCGGTAGGCCGCCTCGCTTTTGATTTTGAGGTGCCCCGTCGGAAGTCCGAGCGCAGGTTCTGCGCAGTGGGCAACTCGGCATGGATGCCGGGTTAGCCGCCGTAAGGGCGGAACCCTAAGCGGCCGTTACCGCAGAAATGGATATGCCCCCAAAAAATGCATCGCTCAGACCAGCGACATGCCCCCGTCCACATTCAATTCGATGCCATTGACGAACGAACTGTCGCTGGACGCCAGATACAGCGCCGCCCGCGCCAGCTCATCCGCCTCGCCCAAACGCCCCGCCGGGATCATGTCTGCCATCATCTGCATGAACCCCGGACGCTGTTCCTCTGAAACCCCCAATTTGCCAATGATCGCCGTATCCACCGGACCCGGGCTCAGCACGTTCACACGAATCCTGCGCGCACGCAGTTCCAGCGCCCAGTTGCGCGCAAAGGCGGCGATGGCGGCTTTGGAACCGGCGTACACCGCGTGCCCGTCGAGCACTTTGGTCGCGGCCAGGGAGCTGGTCAGAATGATGCTCGCCCCGTCGCGCAGCACAGGCGTGATCGACTGCACGCCGAAAAACACCCCGCGTGTATTGATGTTGAATTGCGCATCGAATTCTTCGGGCGTGACCTGCTGCGAAGGCGTCAGGGTGATGACCCCGGCGTTGGCCATGTAGATATCCAGGCCACCGAACCGCTGGCGTACCTGTTCGGCCACTTCGGTGTGGTGCTCAAGACTGGCGACATCGCCCTTGATGCCGATGGCGCCATGGCCGATCTGGCGAACGGCCTCGTACAGAATCTCCTGACGGCGGGCGGTGATGATCACCTGCGCACCCTCTTTGGCGAACAGGCAGGCCGAGGCCAGGCCAATACCGCTGTTGCCGCCGGTGATCACCGCGACCTTTCCTTGAAGACGTTGCATCTGCTGACTCCGCTTGTTGAAGGAGCGCAGTATTATGTCGCCCGTCCCAATGCCCACCAGTCCAGCGAACGGCACATCAGTTGTGCCCTGGAGTCACACCATGTCGAGCCTGTTGAACCAGTCGGCCAGCCTGATTGCCTTCGTCCGCGCGGTCGAAGCCGGCTCGTTCAGCGCCGCCGCGCGCAACGCCGGGACCACGCCCTCGGCCATTTCGAAAAGCGTCGCCCGGCTGGAGTCGGAGCTCAATGCCAAACTGTTCCGCCGCTCCACGCGCATGCTCAGCCTGACGCCCGAGGGCCAGGCATTTTTCGAGCGGGTCGCGCCGCTGTTGCAAGCCATCGACGATTCCGCCGACGCCCTGCGCCACACCGGCGGCGCCCGTGGTCATCTGCGGGTGAGCATGCCCAGCGAACTCGGGCGATTGCTGATGCCGCGGATTCATTCGGTGTTCCTCGCCGATCACCCGGAGGTGGAGCTGGACCTGACGCTGCTCGACCACCATGTCGAGGTGATTCGCGAGGGTTACGACCTGATCTTCCGCGTCGGCAGCCTCGCCGACAGCGACCTCAAAAGCCGCACGCTGGCCCAGCTGGAAATGGCGCTGGTGGCCTCCCCCGGGTTTCTCGAGCGATCAGGTCACCCGACGTCCATCGAGGAGCTTCGCGCCCTGCCCTTCGTGCGTTACCAGCTGAATGGTCGGACCTTGCCCATCGTGTTCGCCAATGGGGAAACGGTGGTGCCGCGTGGGCGTATCGGGCTTGATTCGGGGTTTGGGTTGCGGACCGCGGCATTGGAAGGCATGGGCATCGCCTACCTGATGAAATGCACGGTGCAGCGGGATCTGGATAGCGAGGATCTGGTGCAAGTATTGCCAAAGGAAAAACTGCCGGCGCTGGCGATGCATTCGCTGCATGCCTTTGGCGCGTTAACGCCGATTCGGATCAAGGTGTTTGCCGATTTTGTGCAGAGGGAGTTGCTGCGCCTGAACGAAGGTTGATGGTGCATCGCCGATCAAATTGTGGGAGCGGGCTTGCTCGCGAATGCGGTGTATCAGCCAACGTTAATGTCGACTGATACTCCCTCTTCGCGAGCAAGCCCGCTCCCACAGGGGGTTGGGTCTATGCCGGGGTTATTTGTCGGACTTGATGGCCGTCCACACTCGCGTGCGCACCCGCTCCAGCTTCTGCGGCAATGGCTGCACCACGTACAGCGTCGCCAGGGCCTGGGGCGTTGGGGTCAGGTTGGGGTTGCCGGTGATTTCCTTGTTGATCATCGGCAGCGAATCCTTGTTCACGTTCGGATAGCCGAGGAAATCGCTGATCGGGGCGATGACTTTCGGTTCGAGCAAAGTGTTGAGGAATTCGTGGGCCTCCTCGACGTTCTTCGCGCTTTTCGGGATGGCGAAGGTGTCGAACCAGATCGGCGCGCCCTCCTTCGGCAGGCGCCAGTCGACCACCACGCCGTTGCCCGCTTCCTTGGCGCGGTTACCGAACTGATAGAAGCTGCCGGAGTAACCGATGGCCACGCAGATGTCGCCGTTGGCGATGTCGGTCATGTACTTGGCGGAGTTGAAGTAGGTCACGTAAGGGCGAATCTTGAGCATCAGCGCCTTGGCTTTTTCGTAGTCAGCCGGGTTCTGGCTGTTGGGGTCCAGCTTCAGGTAATGCAGGGCCAGGGGGAGGATTTCCGATGGCGAGTCGAGCATCGCTACGCCGCAGGACTTGAGCTTTGCCATGTTCTCGGGCTTGAACACCAGGTCCCAACTGTCCACCGGCGCGTTCTCGCCCAGCGCCGCCTTGACCTTGGCCGGGTTGAAGCCGATCAGCACGGTGCCGTACATGTAGGGAACGCCGTACTGGTTGCCCGGGTCATTGGCGTCGAGCAGCTTGAGCAGCGCCGGGTCCTGGTGCTGCCAGTTGGGCAGCTTGGACTTGTCGAGTTTCTGGAACACGCCGGCCTTGATCTGGGTTTCGATGAACTGGTTCGACGGCACCACCAGGTCGTAGCCGGAGTTGCCGGTCAGCAGCTTGGCTTCCAGGGATTCGTTGGTGTCGAAGGTGTCCCAGGTGACCTTGATGCCGGTGTCGTCGGCAAATTTCTTGGGCACGGCGGGCAGCATGTAGTCCGCCCAGTTGTAGACCCTCAACTCGCGCTGTTCGGCGTGAACGGCGCTGGCCAGCAGCGACAGCCCGCAAACTGTGGCGCCCAGGATGCGTTTCATGGTGTCCATGGATCAGTTCCCCAATGTCAGCTCGTTGGTTTTTTTCTGTTTTGTAGACGGCAGTGGCCGCAACAACGGCCAAGGGCAAAGAAGATCAAGGTCTCTGGTTGTGGCCTCGATTCTTGCTGACAGGTGAGTCGGTTCACAGCGTGAGTCAGGCCAAAAGGGGATCGAAATGGCCAATATCCGTGTCCGGATGGATCTGGAAGGGTTTAGAGCAACCATAAAAAAACGCCAGCTCCTTGCGGAACTGGCGTTTTTGATACGGCGAATATGGCAGGGGCGGCTGGATTCGAACCAACGCATGGCAGGATCAAAACCTGCTGCCTTACCGCTTGGCGACGCCCCTGCGAATGTTGCAATGAATGCCTGGCATTCAATCCCTGCTACACGACCTGTTTAAGGGTGTGTTTCGGAATGCGCGGAAATTTACCAACATTTGTTTCGTCTGTGAAGCCCCTTCGGGTAAATTTTTTTCTTTGAAAACAGCGACTTGTTAAACGACTTGTTTTGCACTTGGGGCAAAATGCGACGCTACAGTTGAAATCCGGCCTGCGTCGCGTAAGGCTGTGCATCCCGTAACACTATAAAAATACCCTTCAGAAAAGTGATGTTCCTGTGCTCCAGATCTCCCTCGAGGCAATCCTTTATCGCCTTCCCCTTTCGCTGCCGGTGGTAACCGTATGATCGAAGTCACCGAAGTTTCCATTGCTCAACTGCGCGCCGCGCTCGAATCCGGCCAGACCACGGCGGTCGAACTGGTGCAGGCCTACCTCGCCCGCATCGACGCCTTTGATGGTCCCCAGACGCCGACCGCGCTCAACGCCATGGTGGTGCGCAACCCCGATGCGCTCAAGGAAGCGCAGGCCTCGGACGAGCGTCGCGCCAAGGGTCAGACCCTCGGCCCGCTCGACGGCATTCCCTACACCGCCAAGGACAGTTACCTGGTCAAGGGCCTGACCGCGGCATCCGGCAGCCCGGCCTTCAAGGACCTGGTTGCTTACCGCGATGCCTTCACCGTCGAGCGTCTGCGAGCCGGCGGGGCGATCTGCCTGGGCAAGACCAACATGCCGCCAATGGCCAATGGCGGCATGCAGCGCGGGGTCTATGGTCGCGCCGAGAGCCCGTACAACGCTGACTACCTCACCGCCCCTTTCGCGTCCGGTTCGTCCAACGGTGCCGGTACGGCAACTGCCGCCAGCTTTGCGGCGTTCGGTCTGGCCGAGGAGACCTGGTCCAGCGGTCGCGGCCCGGCGTCGAACAACGGTCTGTGCGCCTACACGCCTTCGCGCGGGGTGATTTCGGTGCGCGGCAACTGGCCGCTGACGCCGACCATGGACGTGGTTGTGCCTTTCGCCCGGACCATGGCCGACCTGCTCGAAGTGCTCGATGTGGTGGTGGCCGAAGATCCGGACAAACGCGGCGACCTGTGGCGTCTGCAGCCGTGGGTGCCGATTCCGAGCGTCGCTTCGGTGCGCCCTGCTTCTTACCTTGAGCTGGCGGCAAAGGCCGACTCGCTGGCGGGCAAGCGTTTCGGCATTCCTCGCATGTACATCAATGCCGACGCTGAAGCCGGCACCAGCGAAGCGCCGGGCATTGGTGGCCCGACCGGCCAGCGCATCAACACCCGTCATTCGGTGGTCGAGCTGTGGCAGCTGGCGCGCCAGGCGCTGGAAACCGCGGGCGCCGAAGTGATCGAGGTGGATTTCCCGCTGGTTTCGAATTGCGAAGGCGATCGTCCGGGAGCGCCGACGGTGTTCAATCGCGGGATCGTCTCCAAGGAGTTCCTGCACCATGAGTTGTGGGATCTGACGGCGTGGGCGTTCGATGATTTCCTGCAGGCCAACGGCGACCCGAAGCTCAATCGTCTGGTGGATGTCGATGGTCCGCAGATATTCCCGCACGAACCCGGCACCCTGCCGAACCGCGAGGGTGATCTGGTGGCGGGGATGGATGAATACGTGAAGATGGCCGAGCGCGGGATTACGCCGTGGGATCAGATCAGTACCGTGCCTGATGGCCTGCGTGGGCTGGAGCAGACCCGCAAGATGGACCTTGAGGACTGGATGGATCGCCTGGGTCTGGATGCGGTGCTGTTCCCGACGGTGGCCGACGTGGGCCCGGCGGATGCGGACGTCAATCCGGCATCGGCTGATATCGCCTGGAGCAACGGGATCTGGGTGGCCAACGGCAACCTCGCCATCCGCCACCTGGGCGTACCGACGGTGACCGTGCCCATGGGTGTGATGCCGGACATCGGCATGCCGGTGGGCCTGACCTTTGCCGGTCGTGCCTATGATGATTCGTCGTTGCTGCGTTTTGCGGCCGCGTTCGAATCCACCGGCAGCAAGCGCCAGATTCCACCGCGTACGCCGCCGTTGTCAGCCAAGTAAGCAAGCCCACACATTGGTTTTGTGTCGATCACAAAATCTGTGCTCGCTGCCAATACTTGTAGGAGCTGTCGAGTGAAACGAGGCTGCGATCTTTTCAAGGCAAGATCAAAAGATCGCAGCCTTCGGCAGCTCCTAGGGGGGTTGGTGGATATAGTGGGTTCGGTCAAAACGGCACGGTCAGTTTCATCCAGTAGGCATTCCCCTGCGCCCGGTTGCGCACTTGGGTTTCCTGTTCCCATTTGCCGGTGACGAACCATCCCGATTTGCTGGTGTATTTGATCGAAGGACCGATCGCCAGGGAGCGCCCTTTGTTGTCCTTGATCGTCTCGCCGTTCTGCCGGTCGTCGGTGGTCTGGCGGTAGTAGTAGCCGCCCACACCCAGCACCCAGCCATTGCCCAGGCCCCAACCCACCGCGTAGTCGACATGAAACTCCTGGCCCGATCGGTAATCGGTGGCGGGGTTTTCGCGGTTGAAGTCGTACATGATCTTGGCGTCGAGGTTCAGCCCGTTGGGGTCGACGTAGGACATGGCGTAGACCGGTTCGATCACCCAGTAGTTGCGCCCGATGTTGGCCAGATCCCCTCGGTCATAACGACCGGTGGGTGCGATCATGTCCAGGGCGAGGATGCTGTGGAATTTCTCGCTGTGATGAAACCCCAGCGCCGGCCCGAAGATGATGTCGCCCAGCCCTTGCTTGCTTTGCGACTGGCCATTCAATTCAACCTTCAGATCCACCAGCGGCACGATCGCATGCAGCGCCACGCTCGCGCCGAACAGCGTGTAGTCACTGACCCATATCAGCCGTGGTGTGATGGCGTTCGCCCGCACGCGAAAGTCCACCGCAAGTTTCTTGCCATCGTTGCCGCGCAGGTTGTCGGCTTCGTAGTGATTGACGAACAGTTGCCCGTAGAAACCCGGCGGCGGCATCGCGCCGGACATGTAGTTTTCCGCCCCCAACGGGTAGGAAGTCCCTCCGCCTTCAGTGGCGTGAGCCACCAGCGGCAAGGCGGTCAATGCTGCGGTCACGATCAGTCTTTTCGTAGTGCAAGTCATGCAGTTCAACCTTTATTGTTGTTATCGGTCGGGCACGCCCTGCCCTCTCGTCACGGGTCGAGAAGGCAGGTTTCAGGGGTAAATCAGATACGTTTGAACAACGCGGAACGCTGGGTCGACTCGCCTCCATCCGCCGCGCTGTAGAAGCGCTCCATGAAGATGTCGCGTTCGAACAGACGACCCTGCATCAGGCAGGTAATCGCCGAGTCGATCATCACCGGCGGCCCGCACAGGTACGCCTTGCGACTGCTGAAACGGCCGTCGAAATGCTGCTTGGCCGCGTCATGCACATAGCCCTTGAAGCCGGTCCATTCGCGATCCTCCACCGCCTGGCTGAGCGCCGGGACATAGGTGAAGTTGGCGTGATCCCGGGCCAGCGCCTCGAACAGCTCGCTGTTGTACAACTCGGCACGATTGCGCGCGCCCTGGAACAGCACGATCTGCCGGCTGTCACCCGCCTCCAGCAAATCGAGAATCATCGACTGTGGGCTGGACAAGCCCGAGCCGCCGGCGATGAAAATCAGGTCGCCGCTCTGCGAGCCGCGGACGAAGAACTGCCCGTAGGGTCCCGACAGATCCACCGTATCGCCGACCTTCAATTCATCATGAATCATGCCGGTCGCCAGCCCGCCGTCGACCTTGCGCACATGCAGTTCGACCTCGTCGGCACGGCTCGGCGGGTTGGCCAGGGAGAAGGCGCGCGTGCCCTCGATGCCGGGCAATTGCAGGTTGATGTACTGCCCCGCCTGGAAAGCCATCGGCCGGTCGAGCTTGAGGTGTACGCCCTTGATGGTCGGCGACAGGTCCACCAGCGCACTGACCGTCGCGCGGTAGTCCTCGACCGGATGACCGAGGAAATCCGGATCGGCATCGATGTCGGCCTCGATCACCATGTCGCTCTGGGGGATCGCGCAGCATGCCAACACCTTGCCTTCGTCACGCTCCATGTCCATCAGCGCGAAGGACGACGCCGCGCCCAGGTCCGCTTCCCCTTCCAGCACCTGGACCTTGCAAGTGGCGCAGGTGCCATGGCCGCAGGCAAACGGCAGCCAGACGCCCTGGCGCAACGCGGCCTGGAGAATGGTCTGCCCTTCTTCCACTTCGATCTGCTCGCCAGTGGGTTCGATGGTTACTTGGTAGCTCATGACCCTGTCCTCAGTTGAAGCTGCCGGCAATGCCGTTCAAGCCAGGTGTGTTCAGGTGCAGCAGGCTTTTGTGATCGATGCCGTTGGCGATCAGGCTGGCGTTGTTGTCGGGGCTGAAGGGTTGATCGTTCAGGCGCCACTGCGCCTGACTGAAATCGACCCGCGACGCTTCCGGGTGGCTGGCGATCGAGGGCTTGACCACCTGCTCGATGAAGGCGCCGAAGGGCATGTCCGGCGGCAGTGGAAAGGTGAAGGGGGCGCAGAACATCAGGTGTTTTTCCCAGCAGAGGTACACCAGTTGCAGGCCATGGAAATTCGCCTGGTGGTCCAGGGGTTGGGCGTTGTAGGCGCCGATGGCGGTCACGGGCATGGTTGTGTCCTTATTCTTGTGGGTTGCACGGTGGAGCGAGCTGCGGGCGATGGCGGTGTGTCAGGGGCCTTATAGCGAGCAGGCTCGCTCCCACAAAGGGGATTGCGGTGTCTGGGTCAGCCGGCTTTTTTCAGGTCCGGGTTGCGGACGTTGGGGTGCCAGTCCTGCCAGCGTGAGTGCTCGGTGGAGCCCAGGTACTCGAAGTTGTCCTGGCCGGGGTTGATGTTGTAGTAGTCGCGCACCACCGACTCGACGTCGCCGCCACCGCAGTTGCCCTGCAGGATCTGGTGCACCGGCAGCCAGGCCTGGATGTACTTGGTCGGCTCGTACTCGAAGATGTCGCAGCAGCCCTGGGAGCAGAAGTGATAACGCTCGCCCTCGTGCGTCGCGCTGCGATGACTGAGGGTGGTCGGATCATCCGGCTCGCCGAACGAGAGCGGGATCTGGCAGATCTGGCAGAGCATCGGCAGGGTCGGGTTGTAGAAGCGCTCGCCCTTCTCCTGCAGCGCCCGCCAGTGCTCGTAGCGTGGGCGGTAGATCTTGTCGAAGGTGTCCGGGTATTTGGACGACAGCCAGTCCAGTTCCTCGTCGGTGGGAATCCAGGTGTGGAAGTTCGTCGCTTGGCTGTACTGGTAGAAGATCGACCAGGCCTGATGGCTGATGTGATCCTTGCCGATGTTGGCCTCTTCGACGTGCTTGGGCGGACGGATGCCGTAGCGCTCCAGGTCCTTGAACAGCGCGCCGCCGGCCTCTTCGAAGTACACGCCCCAGGCTTCGGACCAGGACATGACTTTGTTGGGCAGCATGTAGTCCATCATCATCCCCACCAGCGTCAGCAGGCGGTAGCCGCGCCAGAACCACTTGTCGATCCAGCGCTGGATGATCGGCACGTTGTCTTCGTGCTGTTCGAGCAGGAACTTGATCACTTCAAGGCCCAGGGTCATGTGCCGGGCTTCGTCGGACTGCGCCGAGAAACCGAAGGTCACGGTGGCCATGTCGCCGTTGAACGCGGCGCCCGACATGAACGGCACGAACAGCAGGTTGGTCAGCACGTATTCGAAGGAGAACGAGATCGCCGTGAGGAATTCGAACGGGCCGGCGGTGCGCGCATCCTCGAAGAACGACTTGGGCACCGAGAGGAACCACACGCGGTCGTGCATGTGGGCGAAATCATGCAGGCCGTTGAAGTGCTTGTTGTAGTGGCTCATGGCGTGGATCTGGGTCTGCACATGACGCAGTTCGTCAATGGCCTGCATCTGGCAGGCGACCCGCGCACCGGCACCGCTGAACTGCCGGCCGACCCGGGCAAAACCCTGATAGGCCTGGTACTCGAGTGGCGTCACGCCGGACAGGAACAGCTTCAGCGCGTTGACATAACGGGCGTCCGAGAGCGTGGTGTGGCCGTTGTTCTGGGAGAACGCATCGAAGATCGCGTAGAGTTTTTTCTCTTTCTCGGCCTGGTATTTCCAGTAGGTGTCCATGGTCAGGCGGAACGGGTCTTCCCACTTGTCCCAGTCAGTGATCTTGATGCCCTCGAAACGTTCGTGAGGGTAGATGGCCTCGTGGGTCTGGTAGCTCGGCTCCCAGTCCAGGTCACGGGTCATGCAGCGGTATTTTTCTTTGGCATTGAGGCGTTTTTTCACGGCCATGATGGCGCTCCCGAATTTTTGTTATGGATCGAAGCTGGCGGGTGGGCTGCCGGTCAGCTGTTCCAGTACAGGGAAAAGCTGTCGTCCTCTTCCACGACGTTGCCGCCCAGGGTGATCACGTACATCAGCATTTCCTGGATGTCCCAGGTGCCGCCGGTGAGCTGTTCCACCGTCTCGCGGCGGATGTCCAGGCGGTCCTGCGCTTCGATGCGGATCATCGACGGCTGGTGCTGGACGCTGGCGTGGGGGTTGTCCTGCACGATCGCGTCGACGATCGAACGGGCGTAGTCGGTGTCCTGCAGGTTGATGTAAACGAGGGAAGTCATGCCTGGGCTCCTGTCAGTCCGATTTTCTTCAGGCGAGCGCTGAATTCGCTGCACACGGCGTCGAGCGCCGAGGCCTCGAGACCCAGGCCGGCCAGCGGTTGCAGCGCTTCGACGGAACGGGCGCTCCAGTGATCGATCCAGCCCTGTACCAGAGCCTTGTTCGCCGCGCTTTCGTTGACCACGGTCTTGAGCAGAGCATCGACCCAGCGCTGGCTTTCGGCGAACCACAAGCGCATGAACTCGGTGAGCATGCCGACCTGGCCGGCGCCGTTGGCGGTCAGTTGTTCGTCGAGCTTGTGGAACAGCAGCGGGTACACCAGGCCGTCGCTGACCAGGTTCTGCGCCACGGTCAGTTCGAACCAGTCGCGCACCACCAGGGTGTCCTCGACGTAGCGACGCATGCCCTGCCACGCCGGATCGTTGATCCACTGCTGCTTGGCCTGGGCCAGCAGCAACACGTCGCCGTCATCGAGCATCAGGCCGATGCGCGACAGGTACTGGGCGATGCCCAGACGGTCCATGGCATGGAACATGTGCATCTGGGTGACGCTGGTGCCGAAGCCGTCGGCGGCGATGTTGCTGTTGTTCATGTTCGCGCCCATTTCGGCATGGCGCAGGGGCAACAGCAGCTTGCCGATCAGCTGGATATTGCTGGCGGACAGGCCGGCGAGCATGTCGCGCTTCTCGCAGAAGGCGTAATCGTGCTCGGCGTTTTCCTGCATCTTGGCCCGGGCCTGGACGTAGGCGCCGTAGTAGTACTGGCGCGGGTCGCTGACCGTGTACCAGTCCGCCATGACCACCGCGGTGCGGGTCGCGTCGTTGAGCAATTTGTCGGGCTGCCACAGCGGCCGGTAGTGAAAATTGGTCGCCGACTCCAGGTCGAAACTGGCTTCCTGATAACGGCTGGCGACCTTGTCGCCAAACCGGCGACGGGTGTGACTGAAGGTGTTGCGGATCGTCTCGACGGTAGCCGTCTTGATCTCGACACTCATGGAGTGGACTCCTGTGGTTATTGTTCTGTTGGGGCTGCTGTTGGCTCAGGCAAGGTTCAGTCGGCGTCGCGGCCTTCGCCGTAGCGCCACTTGCGCGCATCGGCATCCAGGGCCTCGCACATCTGCGTGTCCATGTGCTGCACCTGGTTGACCTCGCAGAACTGGTCGAACGCCTTGCGCGGCAGAACCAGCTCGACGAACAGGTCGGGAAAGCCGATGGCGAAATCGAATTCGACGAAGGTGTCGCCAGGTCCGCTGCGTACACGGACGTAGCGCGGCATCTGATCGAATGGGCTGGCGGGTTGGCTCATGCTCGGGTACTCCCTTGTTCTTGTGAGGGGTACGGAGCAACAAGGGTGCCAGCGGTGAAAACCGGCCCTGAATTAATTTTTTATTCGTTTAAAAACAGATAGTTATTATCTATACGCCGCGAACACTGGCTGCTCGCAAGCCCCTGCAGAACCTCGCTCCGGCCCTGATGAATTGATCATTTGATCAATCGCCCTCGGCACCTTCGAGCAAATGAATCAATGACGCGGAGATTGACTTTTCGCTCGGATTCAGGCCGCTTAGAAAAAGAAAAACGACCATGCCTGCCTGCAAAAAAGGTCGCTTCGACGACGCCCCTGTAACAGGAATGCGTTGGTCGCCAGGATGCGTACAAATCCGCCACGGCCTGAGCGGAACGCATCTCCACCCCCAAAAAACTACAACAGGGGCGCAGTGAATGATCACCACGTACAAGGCTTCGCAACAGCCGCCATCGCTCAAGGATCTGAGCGATCAGGTGCGCTTTCTCGGCGGCGAAGGAAAGATCTGGCTGGACGAACAGCGCATGCTGCTGATCCAGGTGTCGATGATGGCGTCGTTCCGCCGCGAGCTGATCGAGATGCTTGGCGTCGAGCGCGCCAAGGGCTTTTTCCTGCGCCTGGGCTATCAGTCGGGGCTCAAGGATGCGGAGCTGGCGCGCAAGCTGCGACCCCAAGGCAGCGACGTCGAAATGTTCTTTACCGGCCCGCAACTGCACTCGCTCAAGGGCATGGTCAACGTGCGCCCGCAAGAGATCGACATCGATCTTGAGAACGGTCAGTTCTACGCCGACATCGAATGGCAGGACTCCTTCGAGGTGGAAAACTGCCAGACCGAAAACCTGCATTCCGATCAGCCGGTGTGCTGGATGCTGCTCGGATACGCCATCAGCTACAGCTCGTTTTTCCTCGGTCGGCAGATCATCTACAAGGAGGTCAGTTGCCGGGGTTGCGGCGATGCCCAGTGCCGGATCATCGGCAAGCCGGCCGAGCAATGGGACGATGCCGAAGAGATCATGCGCTACTTCCAGAGCGACCCGATTATCGATGAACTGCAGGCCCTGCAGGTGCAGGTGGCGAACATGCGCCAGCGCCTGCAGATCGAGGCCGGCAAGTTCTACGGCATCGGCCAGTCGCCGATCTACCGCCGCACCTGCGCGCTGATCGACAAGGTGGCCCTGGGCAAGGCGTCGGTGTTGCTGCTGGGCGAGACCGGCGTGGGCAAGGAAGTCATCGCCCGCAGCCTGCACCTGCGCAGCGAGCGCGCCGGCGGGCCGTTCATTGCGCTGAACTGCGCCGCGATCCCTTCGGACCTGATCGAAGCCGAGCTGTTCGGCGTGGAAAAAGGCGCCTACACCGGCGCCCAGCAGTCGCGCATGGGACGTTTCGAACGGGCCAACGGCGGTACGCTGTTCCTCGATGAAATCGTCGAACTGACCCCGCGGGCGCAGGCCACATTGCTGCGGGTTCTGCAGGAGCAGGAGCTGGAACGGGTCGGCGATTCGCAGACGCGCAAGGTCGATGTGCGGGTCATCACCGCCACCCACGAAGACTTGGAAAACGCGGTCAAGCAAGGGCGTTTTCGCGCCGACCTGTTCTATCGCCTGAACGTGTTCCCGGTGCGGATTCCGGCCCTGCGCGATCGCCGCGAAGACATCCCGCTGCTGATCGAACACTTCCTGGAAAAGCTCCACGCCAGCTACAAGAAAAAGACCCTGGGCCTGTCCGACCGTGCCCTGGAGGTGTGCCTGCACTACGACTGGCCGGGCAACATCCGCGAGCTGGAAAACCTGATGGAGCGCGGGGTGATCATCACCGACGACAACCAGAGCATCACCGTCGACGCCCTCTTCCCCCACTCACCGCAAATGGCCGAAAGCATTGGCGTGGCCAGTGACGGGCGGCTGGTCAAATCGACGCCTGTCTGCGGACAGGGCTGGATCGACACGATCATCGACAGCGGCATCGCGCTGGACTCGGTGGAGGATGCGCTGATTCAGGCGGCGATGGAGCGCAGTCATCAGAACGTCTCTGAGGCGGCGCGGTTGTTGGGTATCACGCGGCCGGCGTTGGCTTATCGGTTGAAGAAATCGCCGTCGGATTCGAACCCTCCCAAGGCTTGATCATTGCGTGCGCTTGAGGCTTAAGTGAAGGCGTGAGTGAAGGCAGGATCGATTGCGCCACGCACGCTTTCGATCCTGCCGCCCCTGAGCTACAGCAACGAAATCGCGTAGTTGATGATGAAGCGGCTCTGATCGACATCACGCCCCGCCTCGGTGTTGGACTGCCCGTTGCGCAGCGAGAAACCGACGTTCTTGAACGTGCCCGACTGAATCACGTAGTCCAGGGTCATATCCCGCTCCCACTCCGATTGATCCCCGCTGTCCTGCGCCTTGATCCCGGTGCCCTTCAGATAAGCGATCGACGCCTTCAGTCCCGGCACGCCCAGCGCCGCGAAGTCGTAGGTGTACTGACCGAAGCGGGTTTGCTCGCCGGCGCGGGTGAAGCTCTGGATCATGCGGTCGGTGGGCAGATAGACGCTGCCGCCACCGGCGCCCTTGTCCGGCAGGCTGCCCTGGTTGGGCTGGACGAAGTTGCTGCCATCCCCGACCTGCTGATACCCCAGCGCCACCGCGTGGCCGCCGTTGGTGTAGGTGACCATTGCGGCCCAGGTGCTGTTGTCGATTTCGCCATCGTTGTCATCGGTGTAACCCGACACCCGATACCCCGCCGCCCTGCCCGCCGCCGAACTGTTGGCGCCGCTGGAGGTGGTGCGAAAGTAGCGCAGGTCGGTGGTGATCGAACTGCCGCCGTCCAGCGGCAGCATGTGCACCAGGCCCAGGAAGTTCTGGTTGTAGAAGTCTTCCAGCTGCGCGAAGTAGTACTGGGCCTTGAGGTTTTTGGTGACCTCGTAGTCGCCGCCGGCGAAGTAGAACTTGTTGCTGTCGCGAGTGGCGCCGGCCACCGACAGCCCGGTGCGGTCGGTCGAGGCGCGGCCCACGGCCTGCTCCAGCAAACCGCCGGTCAGGGTCAGGCCGTCGATGTCTTTGGAGGTGATCTGGGTGCCGGTGAAGGACTGCGGCAGCACGCGGGCATCGTTGGACAAGAGGATCGGCAGCTTGGGCAACAGTGTGCCGTAGCGCAGTTCGGTTTTCGCCAGGCGCATCTTCGCGGTCGGACCGAAGCTGCTCCAGCTGTCGGCAGCGCCATCGCCGTCGCTCGGGATCATGCCGCTGCCGACGTGACGCCCGGCACCGCTGTCGAGGGTCACACCGAGCAGCGCCTGGGCATCCAGGCCGAAACCGACCGTGCCCTGGGTGAAACCGGACTCATAACGCAGCACGAAACCCTGTGCCGTTTCCTCGGTTTTCGAGGGCTCTGCCGCGCCGTCGCGGTTGTCGCTGTTGAAATACAGGGTGCGCATCGACAGCGTGGCTTTGCTGTCCTCCAGAAAGCCGTGGCTGTCGGCGGCCTGGGCGGCTACCGAGCCGCTGGCCAGGAGGATGACGGTGGGGATTGCTCGTTTCAACATACGGGGTTCCTGGGGATTTCTTATCGTTATTGGGGTGTGCTGTGGCTTGTTTCGGGCGCGCAGAGGCCCGTGCCCGATGAATGAACATGGGCCTGAAAATTTCAAAGTTGGCTGGATCGAAACTCGTCCCCTGTAGGAGCTGCCGCAGGCTGCGATCTTTTGATCTTGCTTTTAAACAATCAAAAGATCGCAGACTCGTTTCACTCGACAGCTCCTACAGGGGCTGGGTGAATCAAAATGTGAAACTCTTAAAACATTTCGGGAGGCGTTTTTCAAACGCGGTGAAAGTAGTTTTCGTAGAGGGATACGGCGTGTCGTGCAGAGGCATGGATCGCGGGCGTATTTGAAAATCCGCCCGGCAGGTTTTCATCGATGGTCAATACTGCTTGGCACCCCGTACCGAGGAGACTCGTCATGTCCCTGACGCTGTACTACCACCCGCTTTCGTCGTTCTGCCACAAGGCGCTGGTTGCGCTGTACGAACATCGGATCGACTGTGAAAAGCGCCTCATCGACCTCTCCAGCGAAACCGAGCGCGCGGAACTCGCAGCGCTGTGGCCGCTGATCAAGTTCCCGGTGATCCGCGATCATGCCCGCCAGCGCACCGTGGCCGAATCGAGCGTGATCATCGAATATCTGGACCATTTCCATTCAGGCGGACAGAAGCTGATCCCCGACGATTGGGAGACGGCGTTGCAGGTGCGGCTTTGGGATCGCTTTTTCGACCTCTACGTCCAGCAGCCGATGCAGCAGATTGTCGCCGATCGCATCCATGCCACCCAGGCCGACCTGAGCAAACAACGCGTCACCCTGCAGACCGCCTACGGCATGCTCGAGCAGCAACTGGACGCCGGCGGCTGGGTCGCCAGCCCGGACTTCAGTATGGCCGACTGCTCGGCCGTGCCGGCGCTGTTCTACGCCCGCACCCTGGTGCCCTACGCCGATGATTACCCACGGCTCAGCGCGTACTTCGAGCGATTGATCCAGCGACCGTCGGTCCAGCAGGTGCTCGACGAAGCCAAGCCGTGGTTTGCCTGGTATCCCTTTGCCGAGTCCCTGGAAGCGCGCTTTCGCTAGCCGTTACACAATTGTATCGACACTTCGCAGCGCTTGGCCCGCGCCTTGCTTTGGCAGGTTTCGCCGGGGACAGTCAACCGACTTCCCTGTGGCGCAACGGTCTGCGGAGGTTTGCATGGCGGGGCAATCGACACTGGCAGTTTTGTTGGCGGCGCTGGCGGCCGTCATGGTCGTACTGGCCGTGGTTCTGACCGCCGCCGCGGCGGCAATGGTGAGCGCTGCAACCCTCACGGCCATCGGCCTGGCGGGCAGATTCATACCGGAGATCCAGCCCCTGGCAGGCCTGGCCATCACCCCCTATCAGGCAACGCTCATGGCCGGCATGCAGGCCTGCGGGCTGACGACCATCACCGAGGTCATGCACCAGATCAACTGGATCCTGATCAGGGCCACTCTCTAGCAACCAGACCCGATCCCTGTGGTGGCTGCCCTGATGGCCCCATAACACTACCCACAAAACCACCCCATCACAGGTCATTTCCCCAATGTCGGGGCTACTTTCAGCAAGGCGGTTGCGAGTGTGGCGATCCGGGCCTATGGTCCAGACGAGGCAATTGCTGCGACTGCCGCGAAGACTCGCAGGCGATCGACGGCAATCCACCAAGGATCCCTGCAGTGAGGTGATGAGATGCCGAACGACTCCCGCCCTGCCGTGCTCGAACTGATTGGCAATACGCCACTGGTGCGTGTCAGCCGTTTCGATACGGGCCCCTGTACCCTGTTTCTCAAGCTCGAATCCCAGAACCCCGGCGGCTCGATCAAGGACCGCATCGGTCTGGCAATGATCGATGCCGCCGAGCGCGATGGCCGGCTCAAACCCGGCGGCACCATTGTCGAAGCGACCGCCGGCAACACCGGCCTGGGCCTGGCGCTGGTCGGCCGGGCCAAGGGTTATCGCGTGGTGCTGGTGGTGCCGGACAAGATGTCCACGGAAAAAGTCCTGCACCTCAAGGCCATGGGCGCCGAGGTGCACATCACCCGCTCCGATGTCGGCAAGGGCCACGCCGATTACTACCAGGACGTGGCCGCGCGGCTGGCCAGGGAAATTCCCGACGCGTTTTTCGCCGACCAGTTCAACAACCCGCACAACCCGCTGGCCCACGAATGCAGCACCGCGCCGGAGATCTGGGCGCAAACCCAACATGATGTCGATGCGATTGTCGTCGGTGTCGGTTCGGCTGGGACCCTCACCGGGTTGACCCGGTTCTTCAAACGGGTGCAACCGGACCTGGAAATGGTCCTGGCCGACCCGGTGGGTTCGGTGATGGCCGAGTACAGCCGCAGCGGCACCCTCGGCGCCCCCGGCTCCTGGGCGGTGGAAGGCATTGGCGAAGACTTCATCCCCTCGATCACCGACCTGTCGAGCGTGCGTCACGCCTACTCGATCAGCGACGAGGAAAGCTTCGACCATGCCCGCCAGTTGCTGCGCAAAGAAGGCATTCTCGGCGGTTCGTCGACCGGCACCCTGCTGGCGGCGGCGCTGCGTTATTGTCGGGAACAGACCGAGCCGAAACGGGTCGTCAGCTTCGTCTGCGACACCGGCACCCGTTATCTGTCCAAGGTCTACAACGATCAATGGATGTCCGATCAGGGCCTGCTGCAAAGCAAACGTTATGGCGACCTGCGCGACCTCATCGCCCGGCGCTTCGAGGATGGCCGGGTGATCAGCGTCGGCCCCGACGACACCCTGCTCACCGCGTTCCAGCGCATGCGCCTGGCGGATGTCTCGCAACTGCCGGTGCTGGAGGACGGCAAGCGCCTGGTCGGGGTGATCGACGAATCCGACATTCTGCTGAACGTGCAGAGTGGCGATGCGCACTTTCGCATGACCGTCACCTGCGCCATGACCGACAAGCTGCAAACCCTCGCACCCGACGCCAGCCGGGCGCAGCTCGAAGCGGTGCTCGACCGCGGTCTGGTGGCGATCATCGCCGATGCTTCAGGTTTCCACGGCCTGATTACCCGGGTCGACATGCTCAATCATCTACGGAGAACCCTTGCATGAGTCAGGATAAAAACGCCGCGCCCCGGGGCTTCGCGACCCGGGTGATCCACGCAGGCCAATCCCCGGACCCGACCACCGGGGCGCTGATGCCGCCGATCTATGCCAACTCCACCTACCTGCAAGACAGCCCCGGCGTGCACAAGGGTTTCGACTACGGGCGCTCGCACAACCCGACGCGATTCGCCCTGGAGCGCTGTGTGGCGGATCTGGAAGGCGGCACCCGGGGCTTTGCCTTTGCTTCGGGGCTGGCGACCATTTCCACGGTGCTGGAACTGCTGGAAGCCGGCTCCCATGTGGTGTCCGGCAATGACCTGTACGGCGGCACCTTCCGCCTGTTCGACAAGGTACGCCAGCGCAGTGCCGGGCACCGTTTCAGCTTCGTCGACCTGACGGACCTGTCGGCGTTCGAGGCAGCGTTGCAGGACGACACCCGCATGGTGATGGTCGAAACGCCGAGCAACCCGCTGCTGCGCCTCACCGATCTGGCCGCCATCGCCCGCCTCTGCCGCGCCCGCGGGATCATCTGCGTGGCCGACAACACCTTCGCCAGCCCGTGGATCCAGCACCCGCTGGAGCTGGGTTTCGACATCGTGCTGCATTCGACCACCAAGTACCTGAACGGCCACTCCGACGTGATCGGCGGCATCGCCGTGGTCGGCCAGAACGCTGAACTCGCCGAGCGCCTGGGCTTTTTGCAAAACGCCGTGGGCGCCATCGCCGGTCCCTTCGACGCCTTCCTCACCCTGCGCGGGGTGAAGACCCTGGCGCTGCGCATGGAACGCCACTGCAGCAATGCCCTGGAACTGGCGCAGTGGCTGGAGCGTCAGCCACAGGTGGCGCGAGTCTACTACCCCGGCCTGACATCGCACCCGCAGCACGAACTGGCGCGTCAGCAGATGCGTGGTTTTGGCGGGATGATCTCCCTGGACCTGAACACCGACCTCGCCGGCGCCCGGCGTTTCCTCGAAAGCGTGGAGATCTTTGCCCTGGCCGAGAGCCTCGGCGGCGTGGAAAGCCTGATCGAACACCCGGCCATCATGACCCACGCCACCATCCCCCCGGACACCCGGGCGCAATTGGGGATTGGCGATTCGCTGATACGGCTGTCGGTGGGGGTCGAGGATGTCGAGGACCTGAGGGCGGACCTGGCGCAGGCGTTGGCACAAATCAGCCGCTGATCCACGCCACCTGTAGGAGCTGACGAGTGAAACGAGGCTGCGATCTCTTGATTTTGTTTAAAGCAAGATCAAAAGATCGCAGCCTTCGGCAGCTCCGACAGGGATCGCGGTCGTACGCAAGTCAAGGGTCTGGCCCGCTCCCGGATAGGAAATACCATGCGGTTATTATTCGGTTCGCCCCGTGGATTCACGGTCGCGTTCGTAGTGTTTGGCGAGAGGAAACGCCGGCAACCACGCTTCGCGGCGTATGGTCCAGAGTTCGTAGGTCGGTTTGAATTGATCGGGGGCGTCGAGGGATCCCAGGTTTATCTCGATTTCATCGCCGCTGCGGTTGAACACCGAAGACCCACACCGAGGGCAGAAACACCGTCCGGCGTACTCCCGCGTCTCCCCCTCGATGCTCAGCGCCGCCTGCGGAAAAATCGCCGAAGCATGAAACAACGCCCCATGGACCTTGCGGCAGTCCAGGCAGTGGCACAGGCCAACCCGATACGGGCGCCCCGTTGCCACGATCCGGACATCGCCGCACAGACAACCGCCCGTGATTCGGTCCATGGTGCGTCTCCTGTGCAGGTGAAGGTCATTGATCCCGTCTGGGCAGCGGTTCAAGCCCCGTCGGCAGACCGGGAACCGTCGCCAGTTTCACCTCGGCCACCTCCCCGTCGTCGCGCACGACGGCCCGTGAAGTATAGGCCTGCCGCCGTTCGATCCAGCGCCGCAGCGCCAGCAGCAACGCACTGACGAAACCGTACATGACCGTGACGATGAACGCCGATTGCAGCAGCGATTGCGGCGCGAAGCTGGAGATCTGCTGGGACCGGCGCAACAGCTCTTCATACGGAATGATGTAGCCCAACGAAGTGTCCTGGACGATGGCCAGGATCGCACTGATCAATGCCGGCAGCATCAGCTTGAGCGCCTGGGGCAGGACGATCCAGATCATCGCCTGGTGTTCGCGCATGCCGATCGACAGGGCCGCTTCGCGCTGACCGCGTCCCAAGGAAAGAATCCCCGCCCGGACGATTTCCGCCGTCATCGCGCTGTGGTGCAGGACCATGCCGAAGATCAGGTAGCCCAGCGCCGACCAGTGCAGGCCGACCGAAGGCAAGAGGATCACGGTGAACAGGATCAGCAACAGCAGCGGGACCGCACGGAAGCAACCGATATAACCCGCGGCCAGCGTGCGCAGCCAGAACCTGTGCGACAGGCGCGCCAGTGCCAGCGGCACCGCGAGACTGAAGGCCAGCACGGTGCTGATCACCGCCGCCAGCAAGGTGGCGACCAGGCCGTCGAACAGGAATTTGAGCGTCCCCGGATGCAGGAAGATTTTCCAGCGATGGGCATCGAACTGGCCACTCGCATCCAGGCGATGCCCCACCGCATAGACGAAGCACAACAGCAGGACCACACCGACCACCGAGATGATCCGGTTACGCCGTCTGGCAATCGGCCCCGGCGGTTCGTACAGCAGATTGTCCGCGTTCATCGCACCACCGCCATTTTTTGCTCCAGGAAGCGGAAGAAAAGCCCCGCAGGCAGGGTCAGCAGGAAGTAGGCCGCCATGGCACCGAGGAAGGTCGGCACCGCCAGCGCGGTGTCGAAGTTGATCTTCTGCGCGGTGTAGGTGATGTCCGCCACCCCGATCGCGGCGCCGATGGCCGATGCCTTGATCTGAATGATGAACAGGTTGCCCAGCGGCGCGATCACCGACTGCACGGCCTGCGGCAACACCACCTCACTCAGAATCTGGTCGAAGCGCATGCCGATGCTGCGTGCCGCTTCAACCTGCCCGATCGGCACGGTATTGATGCCCGCCCGCACCACTTCGCAGATCCACGCCGCGCTGTACAACCCCAGCACCAGCACGGTGGACGTGAACAACGAGTACATGAAGCCCAGCTTCGGCAGGCCGAAGGTGAACAGCAGCAACAGCGCCAGCAGCGGCATCATCCGCATCAGTTCCACGTAGCTGCTGGCAAACCAGCGAAAGGGTGGCCATGGGCTCACCCTCATGATTGCCAGCAGCAGCCCGAGAACGATCGCAATGGCGAAGGACAGCAGGGTCAGCTGGACGCTGACCGCAATGCCGCCCAGAAAGCGTTCGATATACGACATCAGGTTCGCCTCAGCCGCGCCTTATTGTTCGATCACCGGCACCTGCGGTGCGCCCAGCCCCTCTTCCAGGTCCTTGCCGTACATTTCCTTCCACTGGCCGTTCTGGATCGAAGCGCTCAGTTGGCTGTTGAGCCAGTCGCGCCACACGGTGTCGTCCTTGATCACGGCAATACCGTAAGGCTCTTCGGTGAACGGCGCGCCGACCACACGCATTTTCCCCGGCTGGCGCATGGACTCGCCGACCAGCGTGGCGCCGTCGTCGACATAGGCGTCGAAACGCTTGTCGATCAGCCCCTCGACGCAGGCCGAGGCGTCGCTGAAGGTGACGATCCTGGCCGTCGGCGCCAACGGCTTGAGGTTGCGCTCCACGGTGGTGCCGCTCAGCACGCAGACGGTCTTGCCATCCAGGTCGGCGGTTTTCCTGATCGATTGATCGTCGGCGCGGACCAGCGAATCCTGGCCGGCAAGGTAGTAAGGGCCGGCGAAACCGATGACCTTCTTGCGCTCATCGGTCACGGTCATGGTGGCGATGACCATGTCGACACGCTTGTTCTCCACCAGCGGAATGCGGTTCTCCGGCGTGGTGCTGACCCACTCGATGTTGTCTTCGGAGCCGGTGAGTTTCTTCGCCAGCATCCGCGCCAGATCAGCCTCGAACCCCTCGACGTCGCCGGTCATGGGGTTGCGCGAAGAGAACATCAGGGTATTGAGCGAGCTGCCAACCACCAGCTTGCCGCGTTTCTGGATCTTGGCCATGGTCGAATCGGCCGGGAACTGCTCAACGGTAGAGGCCGAGGCGAACGAGGCGAAAATGCACGAAGCCAGGAGGGAGACGCCGAGGGAAACGATTCGATTTGAGCGCATGTTTGGGTTCTCTTTTTATTGTGTTTTCAGTTGGGTGAATCAGTGTGCAAGGACCTTGGACAGAAACTCGCGGGCGCGCTCCGAGCGAGGCGCGCTGAAGAAGGTTTCCGGGGGAGCGCTTTCGACGATCCGCCCGGCATCCATGAAAATGATCCGGTCGGCGGCGGAGCGGGCAAAACCCATCTCGTGGGTGACCACCACCATGGTCATGCCGGTGCGAGCCAGATCGACCATGACCTTGAGCACCTCGTTGACCATTTCCGGATCCAGGGCCGAGGTCGGTTCATCGAACAGCATCACGCTGGGTTTCATCGCCAGCGAACGGGCCAGCGCCACACGCTGTTGCTGGCCGCCCGAAAGCTCGGCCGGATAAGACTTGCCCTTGTGCCCAAGGCCGACCTGATCGAGTAATTGCATGGCCCAGGCGTCCGCTTGCGCGCCGCGCATGCCAAGGACCTTGCGCGGCCCCATGGCGACGTTCTGCAAGGCGGTTCGATGGGAAAACAGGTTGAAGCTCTGGAAGACCATCCCGACCTTGGCGCGCATCCTGGCCAGTGCCCCGCCCTCTTCCGGCAGGCGTTCACCGTGCAGGAAGATCTCGCCGCTGGTGATGGTTTCCAGGCGGTTGATGCAGCGACACAGGGTCGACTTGCCCGAGCCGGACGGGCCGATGATCACCACCACTTCACCGGGCTGCACTTCCAGGTCAACGTCAAACAGCACCTGCTGGCTGGCGAAGAACTTGTTGACGGCGCGCAGCGAGATGGCGGAGGTCTGCTGGTTGTGTGAGTGAGTCGATAGCATGGTTTTCGATCTGCCCTAAAGTCTGATGGGTGCCCGGCAGGCCCCCCGCATTAGACGAACTTCAATTGCACCGTGGCTTTCAATTGGCCGGCCGGCGCACCGTTGTAACTGCGCAGCACCGGATCGGCCCAGGGTGCCAGCAGCGGACAATCTCTGTCCTGCTCCAGCACGCCCAGTTGCTTGAGCACGGCGATGGTCACGGCGAACACGCTGGGGAAATCGCCATCGCTGACCTTGACCGCCACGCCCAGGCCACGGCTGCGGATGCCCACGGTCTGCACGCCATCGGCACCGGTTTTCGCCACCCAGTCGCCATTGGAAGACAGGGTGATGCCCAGATCGGCACGACCGGTGCCAGAGACCATTTCCGGATGGCTGCGCATGGCTTCGAACAGGCGCTTGAGGATCGGATCGAGGCTGCCATCGCCACCGCCATCACCGCTGGCCAGACGTGCCCACAACAACGCCAGTCGCGACAACGGCATGCCCAGGTTCGGCGCGTTGCAGCCGTCGGTCCCGGTCCACAGTTGGTTTTGCGCAACACCGCTCAGTGACGCGACGACATTCTGGATGTCGCGCTGCAAGGCATGTTCGGGGGTCAGATAGGTCTCGCTGGGCAAACCGTGCAAGCGGCAATAGGCGAGGAAGCCGCTGTGCTTGCCGGAGCAGTTGTGGTGACGCTGGTCGTAGCGAAAACCCTGGGGCGGCAGATTGTCGACGGTGTAGAAGTCCGGCAAGTGGCAGCCGCAGCCCAGGTCGGTGGAAGCCCGCTGGATTTTCGAGAGCATGCCGCTCACGGCATTCACATGGTTCGCTTCCCCGGAGTGACTGGCGCACATCACGGCCACCTGCTCGTCGGAGAAGCCGAAGTGCTCCACGCCGCCATCGCGCACGAACGGGATGGCCTGGAAAGGTTTGAGCGTGGACCGGGAAAACATCATGGCGGCGGGATCGCCGGCGTACGCCAGCAGCGATCCTTGATTGTCGACAACGGCCACCGAGCCCCAGTGGATGCGCTCCACGTGTTCGTTTCGGGTAGCAATGGCCAATGGAACGTGTGCGGGAAAATCCATGGTGATCTCGATACTCCAAAGATTACCCCGCGGATCAATGGTCCTGCGGGGCCAATACGTGGTCGGTTGTGATGAACGACGTGCGCACTTCGATCGAAAATGAGTCTATATTCCAGCAAATACCGATGGAATATCGCGAAACAGAATTCGGTTTTGCACCTGACGCAAAGGCATTCAGCTAACCATGACCTCTGAAACGGCACGTATCGATCATCTGGGCGTCATGAGGGCACTGGTCAAAGTGGTCGAACTGGGCACCTTTTCCGCGGCGGCCCGGGAGATGCACGTCTCCCCTTCGACCCTGACCCGCATGATTTCGGCGCTGGAAAAATCCCTGGGCACCGCATTGCTGCATCGCACCACGCACATCGTCGCCCTCACCGAAGCGGGCCAGATCTATCACGCCCGGGCGTTGTCGATGATTGCGGATCTGGACGACACCCTGCGGGTGGTCAGCGATCTCAACCTTGCCCCCAGCGGCCCGCTGAAGCTGGTGTCGCCGGTGGCCTTCGGCAGGCGTTTTCTGGCGCCGCTGATCGCACCCTTTCTGCAGATGTACCCCGGCATCCAGATGGACCTGCGCCTGACCGACAACCACAACGACATGATCGTCGGCGGTTTCGATCTGGATATCCACGAAGGGGAAAATCATCTGGAAAACCTGATCGCCTACCCGATCAGTCGCAACGACTCACTGCTCTGCGCAACGCCCGACTACCTGGCGCGCTGCGGACACCCCGCCACACCGCAAGAACTGAGCGCACACAATTGCCTGATCTACCTGCACCCCGACGCCGACCCCCATTGGTACTTCACCCGGGACGAGGTCAAACACTCGATTTTCCCAAAGGGTAATCTGCAGTCGGACAACTCGGAGCTGCTGCTTGAAGCGGTGTGTGGAGGATTGGGTATTGCCGAGTTCGAGATCTGGCTGGTGCGGGATCTGCTGCTGAGCGGTGAATTGCAGATCGTGTTGCCGGACTTCCGGTTCGTCAACTCGCTGACTGGCAGGCAGATCTACATGGCGTATCTGCCGAACCGGCGGTACTCGACAAAGGTGCGGGTGTTGCGCGAGTTTCTGGAAACTCATCTGAAAGGGATTGGTGAATTGCCGCCTGAACTGTACAGCGGCTGAACACCATTCCTGTAGCAGCTGGCGAAGCCTGCGTTCGGCTGCGCAGCAGTCGCAAATCCTGAATGCGAGGTCTGTCTGATACAGCGCGTTGGCTGATTTCACGACTGCTTCGCAGCCGAACGCAGGCTTCGCCAGCTGCTACAGGGATCGGGTTTGACTTGACTGATCGCAGGCAACGCCTTAATGCCAGTCAGATAAGCCCCCTCGCCACAAAAGGCCCCATTCCAATCCGGTTTTTAGCCCGCTTTGGACTCCCGGCTAAACGCCGCCACCTCCTGCACCAACCCCTGCGCCGCCAGCATCACCAGTTCACGGCCTTTTTCCGGAGTCGCCAGCGCCGGGTCCGACCCCATGCGACCATCCGGATGACGGGCGCGGAAGTCGGCGGCTTCGCGGATCGGGCCCCAGTTGGCGATTTGGGGCGAGTAGTCGGCGGTCTTGATGGCGTCCGGGTAGGCCCACTGGGTGACGGCGATTTCCGAGGGGGTCGCATGCACGCCGTGGCCGGTGGGGAACTGCTGTTTGGCCAGTTCGTTCACCCCTTCCAGGTCCCACCAGTTGCACAGCTTCAAGGCGAAGCCCGCAGGACGCTTGGCGAAGCTGGCTTCGGCGTAGATTTCCGAGAACGCCGCTTCGATCGACGCGACGTTACCGCCGTGGCCATTGAGGAACAGGATCTTTTCGAAGCCGTGGGCCGCCAGCGAGCGCACCCAGTCACCGATCGCCGCCATGAAGGTCGAAGGACGCAGGGAAATGGTGCCCGGGAAACCCAGGTGGTGCTGCGCCATGCCGATATTGAAGGTCGGCGCGATCAGGATGTCGGCCTCTTTTTGCGCCTGGCGGGCGATGATTTCCGGGCACATCCAGTCAGTGCCCAAAAGGCCGGTCGGGCCGTGTTGTTCGTTCGAGCCGATGGGAATCACGATGGTGCGGCTGCGCTGGAGGAACTGTTCGATTTCGGCCCAGGTGGACATGTATAGCAGCATGGCAGTGCTCTCTTTCAAAGGTTCCTTACGGAACAGGAGGTTGGTTTCAACCGGCGCTGAACTCGGCGACGGGCGTTGGATGGGATGAAGATTTGTTGAACAGGACGATCAGGGTCGCACACAGCGCGGCACAGCCGACAGCGACGACGCCCAGGTTCATGGTGCCGGTGGCGGTTTTCGCCCAGCCGATCACCGCCGGCCCCCAGAACCCGCCGGACAGGCCGATGGTGTTGATGAAGGCAATACCGCCGGCGGCCGCTTCGCCCTTGATGTGTTCCGAGGGCATGGTCCAGAACACGGTGTAGGCCATGAACATCGCGGCGGTGGCCACCGACAGCAGGGCCAGCGACGGCAACACGTGCCCGGCGGCGAAGGGGAACATCAGCATCATCAAGGCGCCGATGCCCGCCGGTACCGCGCAGTGCAGGCGTCGCTCGCCCAACCGGTCGGAGCGGCGGCCGATGAAGTACATGCCGATGGCGGCGCCGATGTAGGGAATCGCCGCAAACCAGCCCAGTTGTTGCGTGTCATTGACGCCCTGGTCCCTGAGAATCGCCGGCAGCCAGAAGCTCATGGCGTAGATCGAGAAGATGATGCAGAAATAGGCCGATGCCAAGACATAGGTTTTCGGATCGCGCAGCACCGCCTTGAAGGAATGCGAGTGCCCTGCCGCTGTGCCGAGTTCCGAGGCCAGCAGTTGCTTCTCTTCAGTGCTCAGCCAGCGGGCGTCCGCCGGCCTGTTGGCCAGCACGAAGTAAGTGAGGACGCCGAGGAACACGCACGGCAGGCCCTCGATCAGGAACATCCATTGCCACCCCGCCATGCCACCGACACCCGCCAGCGTGGTCATCAGCCAGGCCGAGAGCGGCGCGCCGACGATGCCGCCGATGGGCCCGGCGATGAACACGATGGCGATGGCCCGTGCCATCCGCGTCGGGCCGTACCAGCAGGACAGGTAATAGATCATCCCCGGCGCGAACCCGGCCTCGAACACCCCCAGCAGAAAACGCATCACGTAAAAGGTCGGCACGTCGCGCACGAACAGCATGCAGGCCGAGGTGATGCCCCATAACACCAGGATGCGGCTGAAGGTCTTGCGCGCGCCGACCTTGGGCAGCATCAGGTTGCTGGGCAATTCGAACAGCACGTAGCCGAGGAAGAAGATCCCGGCGCCTGCGCCATAGGCGGCATCGGACAGGCCCAGGTCACTCTGCATCTGCAACTTGGCGAAACCGACATTGATCCGGTCCAGATAGGCGAAGACGTAGCAGATGAACAGCAATGGCAGCAGGCGCCAGTTGAGCTTGCGGTACAGGCCCGCCAGGGCGTCTGTTCTTGCCTCGGGAGTGAAGGTGGTCATGCGCGTCTCCAATTATTCTTGTTCACAGAGGTCGTGGGAGGGATGTTGCGCCGGCACCTTCAGACCAGCAAGAGCAACTAAGTTCGCGTATCGTTGCTCCATGAGCAACACTCGACTTGAGGGAAGACGATATGCGCGAGATCAACCAGCAACGGCTGCGGTATTTCCACGAAGTGCTGGTCCACGGTTCGATCCGTGGCGCGGCGGACAGCATCAACACCTCGCCTTCGGTGATCACCCGGCAGATCAAGCTGCTGGAAGAGGAACTGGGCGCGCAGCTGTTCGAGCGTCAGGCCCGGGGTGTGCAGCCGACCGAGGCGGCGGCGCATCTGCTGGAGTTCTGGCGCGGGTATCGCTCGCACCAGGAACGGCTCGAAGACCAGCTGCAGGCGATCAAGGGCCTGCAACAGGGCCATGTGCGGGTGGTGATCAGCGAGGGATATGTCGATGCCCTGGTCGACAACGTGCTGGCGCCGTTCTGCAAGCAGTACCCCAAGCTCGACGTGACCCTGGACATCCTGCCGGTGGACGATGTGCTCAGCGAAGTGGCGGAAAGCCGCGCGCACATAGGCCTGGCCTACAATCCGCCGCTGCACGCGCACATCGATTTCTGCGCCACCTCTTCGCAGCCGGTGATGCTGCTGGTGCGACCGGATCACCCGCTGGCCGTCCGGGGTGGCGTTGCCTCGGTGGAGGATGTCCTGGCCTGCCAGTTGGTGCTGACCCCCACCACCTTCGGCATCGGTCATGCGATCAAGATGCTCGAGTACGCCGAGAAGATCGAGATCCGTCCGGCGCTGGTCAGCAACTCGTTGGCGGCCCTCAAACGTCTGGTGGCGTCCGGGGATTTCGCTTCGTTGCTGGGGGAATACGCGGCCTATCGGGAGATTGCCCAGGGCAGCTTGACGGCGGTATTGGTGGACCATCCGCTGTTTCTCGGGGTCGAGGCCAAAGTGCTGGTGAAGTCCGGTCGAGCGCTGACCGCCCCGGCCCAGGAACTGCTCAACTGGATGCTGCAGCGCCTGCCGATGTTTGCCTGCGGCGAATGAACTTCAGGTGGCCGCGGACAACCCGGCGGCGGTCTCCACCAGCAACTGGCGGAACCATTTGTGCGCCGAATCGTTGCGATAACGCACGTGCCAGGCGATCTGCACCGGGAAGGTGCCCAGATCCACCGGGGCTTCCACCACCTTCAGGCGCGAGTCCTTGGCGATCTGCTTGCAGATCTGCCGAGGCAGGGTCGCGCAGTAATCGGTGACCGCGATGATCTCCGGCACCGCGAGAAAATGCGTCACCGAGATCGCCAGCTCGCGCCGCAGGCCCTGGCGGTCGAGGGCCTGGAACAGCCCTGCTCTGAGACGTCCCGGTGGCTGAATGTTGACGTGACGCAGCGACTCGTATTGTTCGCGCGACAGGCTGTCGCCGATGTCCGGATGGTCGGCCCGCACCACGCAGGCCAGGCTGTCGTCCATCAAGTGCTGGACGATCAGGTTGTCGGGCGGCTCGACGATGCGACCGAGCACCATGTCCGTGGTGCCGGAAATCGCCCCGGTTTCCGCCAGGTCATTGCCATAGGGCGACAGCGACATTTTGATCCCCGGCGCTTGCTCGCGCAGCCGGGCGACGATGCTGGGTACCAGTACCACTTCAACGTAGGTGTTCACGGCGATGTTGAGCTGGCGGGTCGCGGTCGCCGGATCGAAATGCTGCCGACCGATGAGCACCTCATCGAGCCGGGTCAGGCTTTCGACGATCACCGGGGCGATCTCTTCGGCGAACTGGGTCGGCTTGATGCCGTAGCGCTCGCGGATGAACAGCGGGTCCTGCAGGGTGTCGCGTAGCCGGTTGAGCGCGTTGGACAGTGCCGGCTGAGTGATGCCCAGACGCAGTGCGGCGCGGGTGACGCTGCGCTCTTCCATCAGCGCAATGAACACCGGCAACAGATTGAGATCGTAGCGCATGGGTTGCCACCGTCTGGATCGCAGGATTGAGCAGACATAATGCCATGTGAATATCTAACATCAAGCAAACAAACTTCTTGAATATCTCACCTTGAATCATAGTTGGGCCCATCCAGAAGGGGCTGCCGGAACCGGCAGTCGACTCGAAGCGGCTCAACTCAAATCAAGGTGATTCACATGACAGACACGCCATCTGCGAACAAGCTGACTCGTGCCCTTGCGCTGTTTGCCCTGGCCCTGGGCAGCTTCTGCATCGGCACCTCGGAATTTGCCAGCATGGGCATCATCCAGCTGTTTTCCGCCAGCCTCGGCATCGACGTACCCCAGGCCACCAACGCCATCACCGCTTACGCCCTGGGCGTGGTGATCGGCGCACCGGCGGTGACTCTGGCAGCGGCCCGGCTCAATCGCCGCACGCTGCTGCTGGCCTTGATGGCGCTGTTCGTGGTCGGCAATGTGCTGTCCGCCATCGCGACCGATCTGAATCTGCTGATGGCCGCGCGTTTCCTCAGCGGTCTGCCTCAGGGTGCCTACTTCGGCGCCGGCGCGATGGTGGCCTCGTACATCATGGGCCCCGGGCAGGAAGGCAAGGCGTTCGCCATCGTCATGACCGGGCTGACCATCGCGACCATCATCGGCTCGCCGCTGGCGACCTTTCTCGGTCAACACCTGGGCTGGCGTGAAACCTATCTGGCGGTGGCGGTGCTTTCCGGTCTGGCGCTGCTGGCGATCTTTCAGTGGCTGCCACGCAGCGAGGCGTTGAACGGTACGCCGATCATTCAGGAACTGTCGGCCCTGCGCACCGGCAGCGTCTGGGGAGTGATGGCGGTGGCGACGGCCGGCATTGCCAGCCTGTTCGCGGTCTACACCTTCATCGGCCCGATCATCACCGATGCGGCACACCTGGCCCCGGCGATGATCCCGGTGGCCCTGGCGATCTTCGGTCTGGGCATGACGGCGGGCAACAGCGTCGGTGGGCCGATGGCTGACCGTTATCCGATGCGCGGCATCGTGCTGGGCTTCGGCGTAGCGCTGGCGATGCTGGCGATCATCGCCACGGCCGGGCAAAACCCCTGGGTGCTGTTCCCTGCCCTGTTCGTCCTGGGTGCCGGCCTCATGGCGTCCCTGCCGACCCTGCAAGTACGCCTGACCAAACTGGCCCCGCAAGCACCTTCGCTGATGGGTGCCATGCTCCTGGCCGCGTGCAACCTGGGCAATGCCATCGGCGCGTGGGGCGGCAGCGCCTCGATCGATGCGGGTTATGGCCTGCTGTCCGCTGGCTGGGCGGGCTTTGCCATGACCCTGACCGGTCTGGTGCTGTTCGGCTTGACCCTGATCAACCGTCGCCCTGCGCCGATGGTCAATACCGCGACGGCCCTGTAGGAGCGAGCATGCTCGCGATGGAATCCGGGACGCCGCGGGGTGTCAGATGCCCAGCGGCTAGCCATTCGTCTTGTGTTATTTTCGTCGGCGATCAGCACATCACCAGGAGGTCCATTTCGTGAGCAAAAAGCCCTACGTTCCGCCCAAGGTCTGGAAACACGAAGCCCCGTCCGGCGGTCAGTTCGCCAACATCAACCGCCCGGTTGCCGGCCCTACCCATGACAAGACCCTGCCGGTGGGCAAGCAGCCTTTGCAGCTGTATTCGCTGGCCACGCCTAACGGCGTGAAGATCACCATCATGCTCGAGGAACTGCTGGCCCTGGGGCATTCCGGCGCCGAGTACGACGCCTGGCTGATCCGCATCGGCGAAGGGGATCAGTTTTCCAGCGGCTTTGTCGACATCAACCCGAATTCGAAAATCCCGGCCTTGCTGGACCGCAGCGCAGAGCCGCCGATCCGCGTGTTCGAGTCCGGTTCGATTCTTTTGTACCTGGCGGAAAAATTCGGCGCCTTCCTGCCCAAGGATCCTGCGGGGCGCACCGAGACCCTGAACTGGCTGTTCTGGCAGATGGGCTCGGCGCCGTATCTGGGGGGTGGTTTCGGGCATTTCTATGCCTATGCGCCGGAGAAATACGAGTACCCGATCAATCGCTTCACCATGGAGGCCAAGCGTCAGCTGGATGTTCTCGACCGTCGGCTTGCGCAAAGTGCCTATCTGGCTGGTGAGGAATACAGCATCGCCGATATTGCGGTGTGGCCGTGGTATGGGCAGTTGGTGCGGGACAAGGTGTACTCGGCGGCTGAGTTTCTCTCGGCTCATGAATACAAGCATGTGCAGCGTTGGGCCGAAGACATCGCCAAGCGGCCTGCGGTGGTGCGTGGTCAGCGGGTTAACCGAACCTGGGGCGATGAGGAAAGCCAGGTGCCTGAACGGCATCAGGCCAGTGATCTGGACTGAACGCCACCTGTACCTGTAGGAGCGAGGCTTGCCCGCGAATGCGCAGGGGCAGTCGAGGGAGATGCAGTCTGACACACCGCTTTCGCGGGCAAGCCTCGCTCCTACGGGTTGTGGTGTATGGAGAAAATCCCGGGTTACTCGGGCACACCTGACACGGGCTGGGCGTGACAGCGCTGACACTCTCGAACCGGGCCCGCCGCATGAAACACCTGTACCTGCTTCAGATGGCAATCTCGGCACAAGCCATGGAAATCCTGTTCGATGCGCTGCGCCAACGCAGGCGTCTTCTTGTGGCACAACACACAGCTGCGTTCCCCGGTGGGTGGCGAGGGTGCGTGGTCGGCGTAATCGTGGTGGCAGGTCAGGCAGTTCACCTTGCCGTGCAGTTGATGATTGAAATTCAGCGGCAGCAACGGGCGGTCCTGAAGCAACTGCCCGTGACCAGCGTTGAGCAAATAGCCCAGCCCTGCCGTCGCAATCAACACCCCAAAAAGATGCATGCGCTTCATAACGGCAAATCACTGTTGGCCAGCAGCGAATAACCGAGCGCCAGAGTTATGGCGATCACCACCATCCCTGCACACAACCAGCTGGCATAACTTGCGGTATGACGCCGCCTCGATCCGCCACCGCGCACCAATGCAGCCCGAGGCAACAGCGGCCTGAGGATCGCCGCGCCGATCAATCCCACCCAAAAGAACCACTTCCACAGCGCTGCGGTGTAGAAACCGGCGCTGAGCATATGCACGCTCACCAACACCAACATCAGCGCCCCCAGCCCGTAGTGCCAGAGTTTGAAATGCCGATGATTGCGCCACAGCTTTTTGCGAACGGCCGAGAGGCTGGTCGGCACGAGCACCAGCAACAACAGGGTCGCCAGGGTGCCGCTCAGCATGGGCCAGGTGGCTGATGGCTTGAGGTAGTCGACTACTTGCGGCTCGCTGATCAGCAGCACGCCCACATGCAACGCCAGCAACAGCGTGGCGGCGTAGCCGAGGTCGCGGTGCAGGTTCATGAAGAACTTGCCGTCGTAGTAAGGCTCGGAGAGCGGGCGACCGCTGTAGATGAACAGCGCAGCCAACAGAATGCCGGCCAGGAACCCTGCCCCATTGGCAAAATCCCAGGCAGGATCGATGCCCGGCATCGGGGTCATGAACAACAGCAGCACGAACGGCAGTGTGACCAGCAGGGTCAGACGAAGCAGCAATGCAACCACGCTCAGCCTCCTGCCGGGTAGTACCTTGGGACATTACTTCAGCTTCGGATTATCGCCGGGATGGTTGCGAGGCCTTTGAGTCTGGCTGCCAGGTGTGTTGTTGAGCGTGACAATTTGCGCAAGGCAAAAAACTGTGGGAGCGAGCCTGCTCGCGATAAAGCATTGGACGCCGCGGGGTGCTGGTTTTGCGCATTATCGTTGGCGACCATCGCGAGCAGGCTCGCTCCTACAGGTTTCTCCTTGTGGGAGCGGGCTTGCTCGCGAAAGCGTGGTGTCAGGCAACACAGATGTCGACCGGGAGTCCGCATTCGCGAGCAAGTCGAATCGTCGCACCGCCGCTCCCACAGGGGGATTGTGCATGTCTCAGAGGTTACGCAGGCTTGAAGCAGTACGCCGCGAGCTTGTTGCCATCCAGATCCCGGGCATACGCAGCATAGGCATTCGGCGCCCAACCCCGCGGCCCCGGTTCGCCTTCGCAAGTGCCGCCACCGGCCAGTGCCGCCGCATGAAACGCATCAATCGCCGCACGATCCGGCGCTTCGAAGCTCACGGTCACGCCATTGCCCACAGTCGCCGGCGCACCGTTGGCGGGCTTGAGCACGAAGAACGATGGCGCACTCTCACCCCATATCGAGCCGTTGTCTTCCAGGTCAGCGATGCGTTTCTGGCCAAGGGCGCCGAGCACCTTGTCGTAAAAGGTGCGGGCTTTTTGCAGATCGTTGGTACCGACAGTGACGTGAGTGAAAACGCTCATTTTTATGCTCTCGTGGGTAGATCCAGGGTGGATGAGTGGGGTTGCTTCAGCTTTCAGTGCGGCCACAGATCGATCGGGAAGTACTTCTGCGATATCTGCGTGTACTTGCCCGATTCATATAACTGGGTCAGCGCCTGATCGATCTGGGTCTTGAGCTCGACGTCGCTCTTGCGCAGCCCCGCGCCGACGCCAAGGCCATATTTGAGCGGGTCCATCTTCACGCTGCCGGTGCCCTTCTCCTCGAACGCCGAGCCGTCCTGGGACTTGAGGAATTCGATGTCGCCCAGCTTGTCGAGGAACATCACATCGATGCGCCCCGCAATCAGGTCGGCGTTGCAGTCGTCCTGGGTGTTGTAGATGCGGATGTCGGAGGTTTTGCCATAGGCGGTGCGGATGAATTCGGCGTTGGTGGTCGAGCCCTGCACGCCGATGGCCTTGCCGGCGAGACCTTCGGGCGTCAGGGTCACATCGATGTCCTTGGCCGCGACGAAAATGCCGGTGGTTTCATAGTAGGGACGGGAAAACGCGATCACCTTCTGCCGCTCGGGACTGATGCCCATCGAGTTGAACAGCACGTCGAACTTGTTGGCGATCAACGCCGGAATGATGCCGTCCCACGCCACTTCCTTGATCTCGCACTCGGCCTTCATCTGCTCGCACAGTGCACGGATCAGGTCCGGTTCAAAGCCGGTGAATTGCCCTGTAGGCGTCTTCACCAGGAACGGCGGGTACGGCTCGGCGGCCACGCCAAATCGCAGTTTCTCCTGCGCCGCGCTGGCGGGCGCGGTGAAGGCACACAATGTCAGGCCGAGGGAGGCCGCCAGGGTCAGGTTGCGCAGTATTCGTTTCATGGTCGATCCTTTTTTTATTGGAGGATGGATTCGAAGAACGTCTTTCTATGCCGCCGGCATCGGCAGCGGCAACCAGCCCTGAATGGCCTGCCAGTCAGATTCGAGGGCGCTGAAACGCGAGAGTGAGAACGTGGAAAGATCGGCGAAACTGCACTTACCGTCCACGACCAGGTCGCGAATGGCATGACCGCTCGCCGGAGAAAGCCCGAAGCCGACACCGGACATGGTGGCGACGGTGAGATTGTCCAGCGCAGCGGGCCGATCGATGACCGGACGCCCGTCCGGGGTATTTTCGATGAACCCTGCCCAGCTGCGGATCACCCGCTTGTGGGCGACCTTGGGGAACAGCTCGGCCAGGCGTTTGGCGATGTTGCATTGCAGCGGCGTCGATTGCGGCCGGGTATCGTGCAAATCCGCCAGGTCGACCCACTCATGGGGCCCGCCACCGTAAGCCAGGTTGCCGCGCAAGGTCTGCCGGCCATACAGGCCGTTGCCATCGACGCCGCCCACTTCAAGTAACGGCAGCGGCTCGGTGACGATCATTTCCGCCCGCGCGGTCACCAGTGGAATCTCCACGCCCAGCTGCGCCGCCAGCACCCCGGTGTGCGGCCCTGCGGCAATCACCAGATGATCACAGGAAATCAGGCCTTGGGCAGTGCGCACGCCGGTCACCCGGTCGCCGTCCCGCACCACCTCAACCACCGGCGTATGTTCAAGCACACGCCCACCCAGGTTCTGCAGCGCCCAGGCATAAGCCTGCAAGGTGCGGTGCGGATTGGCATGGCCGCCGAAGTGGTAGTAGAAACCGGCCAGCACGTTGTCGCCGGCAAAAGGCACCAGTTCGCGCACCTGCCGCGGGTCCAGCAGATCAACCTGCAAGCCATACCAGGCCGCTTCGTTCACCACCTTCTGGTCGAGGGAAACCTGGTGCTCGGTGAGATCGATACTGATGCGGTCCGGACGATATTCGGTGGGATAACCCAGCAATTCGTCCATCATCGGCCACAGCCTTTGCTCTTCGACAAACAGCGGGCTGTGGTGATGGGAACAGCCGCCGCCGTTGCGCCCCGAAGCGCCCCAGCCGATCAGGCCGGCTTCGAGCACCAGCACGTCGACGCCATCCCGGGCCAGCCACCACGCGGCGCTCAGACCGGTGACGCCGCCACCGACGATGACCACGGATGCGCTGGAGGCGGATTTTTTAACGGTTTGCATGGTGTCAGCCCTCGTGGTTCAGCGCGGTGGATTGAGGCTCGGTTTCAGGTCGACGCCTGGCGACGGTCTGCTCGCCGGCGCACAGCCAGAACGGCGTCCACTGCGACGGCATGTCGAACCAGGCATCCCAACGACTGTTCATCTGCGGTGTTTCCTCGACCTGCCCCGCCTGATGCATCGACAGCGGCCGTACCGGCGGACGGAACGACGCCAGCGCAATGGCCTCGACACTCAGGCCGGCGCCCAGGCCCAGTAAGGCCGCCACCTGTTCACGGCAACGGCGGCCCTGACACGGGCCCATGCAGGCGCGGGTCAGGCGCTTGGTCACGTCCGGGTTGGGCGTATCGTTGTGCATGGTGATTTCCAGCGACGCCTCGACGGGCGTCCATTGCAGGTATCGCGGCGGTTGCTGTCCGAGAATCTCGTGGGCGGTCACCTCTTCACACTGGCAGACGAAGGGCTGGTTCTGTGCGTGCAGCGTGGTTGCCCGGACCCAGGCCGTGCGGTTGGCGGCAATGTCGCAGATCGGTTGGTCGGGAATCGATGGTTGCTCATCCGGCGCGATGACCGCACCGAGCGCGAGCAACGCGGTGTGCGCGGCGATCCGGCCTTCGCGCCGGGCAATGTCCTCGTCGAGGCTTTTCGACGGCCAGACGCCAGCGCAATCGCCAGCCACCAGCACGAAGGGCAACGAGGTGCGTTGCGCAGGGTCGATATCGGGTACGTGACCGCCACGGCTGGCCTGGAATGACATGCGGCAACCCGTGGCTTCCACCAGTTCGATGGCGGGGATGGCTGCCACACCGAGCAGCACCGTGTCGCACTCGATTTCGATCAGTGAGCCCTCAAGCGGGCGGCCCTCGGTGTCGATCGCCACCGCTTTTATGCCCTTGACCCCGAATCCGTCGCCAAGCGCCTCACGCACCACATGTCGGGTCAGCAGCTGAGCGCCCTGCTCTACCAGTTGATTCAGCAGCGTTTGATCGCCACTGACCTGCGCAGCCTGTTCGATGATCGCCGCAATCTGCACGCCGCTGGCGACCAACGCCTGAGCCGTGACCAGCGCCTGGGTATCGCTACCGACCAGCACCGCACGCTTGGCGTCCAGCGCCTGATAAACCGTCGCCAACCGATGTGCCGCACTGACGCCCATCACACCGGGTCGATCCCAGCCGTCGAACGCCAGGCCCATGTCGCGCCGGCCCGCGGCGACGATCACCTGCTTGAAGCGCAGCAGCCAGGCGTTTTCTTCATCGGCCAGACCCGCCACGGCGCCATCGATCCACGCGGCGGTGGGTTGCTGAGCAAACAGCCCCCAGACCGCCGTGCCGAGCCGCACATCGACGCCGGCCTCAAGCGCCTCGGAAATGTCCGGACGGGCATCGAGCAGGGTCTGCAGCACGCTGTTGCGGTTGGACACCGCCGCGCCCATTCGCCCGCCGAAATGCAGCGGCACTTCTTCGCCCATGGTTTCCAGTGGCACCGGATTTTCATCCACCAGGGTGACCCGCAGGCCATGGCCGATGGCGGTCAACGCCGCCTCCAGCCCCGCAGGCCCCGCGCCGATGATCAGGATGTCAGTCTCGTCGTTGATCGGCGGTGCCTTGCCCGCCACCGAGGCCGGGTCGTAGTAGTTGTTAGTTGTAGTCACCGAATTTCCCCTTCAGGTCAGCACGTGGACAGGAGCAAACGACTAGAACAGCGATGAAGGCGGCTTGACGTCGCCTTCGGCGAAACGCGACAGGCGCAGCTGGCGCATGTCCAGGCCCGGATCGCCCTTGTCGATCCAGTCCGCCAGGGTCTTGCCCACGATCGGCCCCATGGCGAAACCGTGGCCGCAGAACCCGGTGGCGATCGCCAGGCCCCGGGGTGAGGTCTGTGCGTCGATCACCGGGATGCCGTCGGGCAGCACGTCGATGGCCCCCGCCCAGCGGTCGGCGATCTGCGTATTGACCTGACCGGGGAACGCCGCCTTGAGCGAGCGCATGGCGGTGCCCAGGCCCTTCTCGTTGGGCTTGATCAGCGGGTTGCGCTCATGGATGCCCTCGCCCAGGCGCGAGGCTTGCGACCAGGGCATGCGCTGGTGCAGGTCGGTCAGGCAGGCGCCGTTGAGGTTGAAACGAAACGACTTGCGGTGCGCCCACAGTGACGGCGCATACCAATGCAGGGCGCGCAGGTGACCGAGGGTCATGTCGACGTCGACATGGGCGTCGTCGGCGATGTTGAAACTGCCGTCCAGGCGCTGGCGGAAACCCACGCCATTGGCGATGGTGGAAATGCCGCTCAGGGTCGGCCCGGCGGTGGTTCGGGCCACCGTGCCGCGCACCAGTTGTTGCGGCAGTTCGATGCCGAGCATCCGCAGCAAGCGAAAGGTGGTGACGCCAGCGGCGCAGATCACGGTTTTGGCCTTCACATAACCGCGCTCGGTTTCCACCCCCACCACTTGGCCGGCGGCGACATCGATGCCTCGGGCACCACAGTGTTCCACCAGTTGCGCACCCAGTTCCCGGGCACGCATGGCGAAGGCCCGCGCCACCAGCGTGGGTTCGGCCTGACCGTCGCTGGCGGTGAAAATCCCTCCCAGCTGCGGCACGGCGTAACCTGGCAGCTTGTCGAGCACTTGCCGGGGCGACAGCATCACGGTGTCCATCGAAAAACTGCGCGCGACGCTCAGCCAGGAGGCGTAGCCCTCGCGTTCTTCCTCGTTGCCGGCGACGAACAGGCAGCCGTCGTTGCGCCAGCCCAGGTCGGTTTGCAGTTCACGCTCCAGCGAACGCCAGAGGCCGATGCTGGCCTGCATCAGCGGCACTTCGGCCTCGTCCCGCGATTGCTGACGCACGAAACCCCAGGCCCGGGAGGACTGCTGACCGGCCAGCAGGCTTTTTTCCAGCAGCAGCACCTTGCTGCCCGCCTTGCTCAGGTAATACGCGCTGGCACAGCCCATCAGGCCGCCGCCGATGATCACCACATCGACTTCATGGGGCAGTGGATGGTCCTGAGACGCCGATACACCGGCCAAAGCTGCAACTGGAGTGTTCATGAGGGAAATCGCCGAGTTGAGAATGACGCGTAGCGCAGCGTCGAGGTTTGAGCTAAGAATGTGCCCCGGCACACTGAAATTACAGTGATGTCTGCGCATTAATTCCATGTGAGGAACGCATAGAAACATGAGCCGCCAACTGCCCTCGATCGAGCTTTTGCAGGCATTCCTGACGGTTGCCAAGACCGGTAACTTCGGCAAGGCGGGCGAGCAGCTCAACCTCAGCCAGAGCGCGGTGAGCCGTCAGGTCGCGCAGCTGGAAGCGCGCCTGGATACCCGTCTGTTCGAACGGCACACCCGCCGGATCGTGCTGACCGCCGAAGGCCGCTCGCTGGTGCCGGTGGCCGAACAGGTCATCGGTCTGCTGTCGGATGCCTCGCACATGCTCTCCACCGTGGGCCGCAGCGTCAGCCTGCGGGCGCATCCGACCATGGCCGCGCGCTGGTTGATTCCCAGGCTGACGGCGTTCTATCGCGAGCATCCGCAGGTGACCGTCAGCGTCGACACGGTGTATCACCGCTTCCCGGATTTCGCCTTCGAATCGGTGGACGCGATGATCGCCTACGGCACCGCCACCTGGCCCGACTTCGAGGCACTGGAGTTGTGGGAGGAAGAATTGATTCCGGTGTGCTCGCCGCTGCTTCTGGAGGGCACGACAGCGCAGGAGCTGCTCAAGACCGCGCGACTGGTGGACTCGAGCATGGATCGCCTGGATTGGCGGCGGTGGGAAGAGTACTACCCGGATTCGATCGGGCCGGATAATGCGCATCTGACCTTCGACACGTTGGAGTCGGCGATTGTCGCGGTGAAGTGTGGTCAGGGGATTGCGCTTGTCGATGCGGTGTTGACCCAGGATGAATTGCGCAATGGGCAGTTGGTGCGGGTGCATGACGGGCGCATTGTGACGGGTGGGCGGTATACGCTGGTGTATCCGCGGCGGGTGAAACACTCGAGCGGGTTTGCCGAATTCCTGAGCTGGCTGGAAAACCTGCAAAACGGCTAACGACCCTACGCAAAACCCACGGTCATGGGGTGCCGGAGGCAGGGCGAGAACCTGTGGCGAGGGGGTTTACCCCCTCGCCACAGGTAAAGCGGCCGCCACAGGAACCGGTTGTGTCGGGTGTTTTTTTGAAGCGCGCCGACTTTTCCAACCGAAGTGCTTAGTGCCATCACGCTAAGGTGCATGCCCGCTATACCCCGGGATGATATCGATGCCGATCCCCTCCCCTCACACTCTCCCCATGGGCAAACCGCCCCTCACCAGGAGAGTGACCATGACTACCTACCTGAACCATTTCGCCCAGAAGTCTGAGGCTCAGCCTGTCTCGCAAGCCCAGGCGACCGAGTATCAGATCCCTTCGCGCTACGCCGTGCGGGTTGGTGATATCGATGTGATGGTGATCAGCGACGGCGTCCTGCCGCTGCCGACCGAAACCATGTCCACCAACGCCGACCCGCAAGCGCGCAAGGCGTGGTTCAAGCAAATGTTCCTGGGCCCCGACGCCTTCGACTGGGCGCTGAACGTGCTGGTGGTGCGCAGCGGCGAGCAGATCATCCTGGTCGACGCGGGCCTGGGCGGTCAGTTCCCCGGCTTCCCGCGCGCCGGGCAGTTCCCCAAACGCCTGGCGGCGGCCGGCATCGATCTGGCGTCCGTCACCGACATCGTGATCACCCACATGCACATGGACCACATCGGCGGGCTGCTGGTCGATGACGTGAAGAACAAACTGAGCCCGGACGTGCGCATCCACGTGGCGAAAACCGAGGTGGACTTCTGGGCCGAACCCGACTTCACCCACACCGACATGCCGGCACCGGTGCCGGACGTGCTGCGGGCAACCGCCAATGCCTTCATCAAAGAGTTTTCCAGCAAGGTACGCACCTTCGAAGACCAGCACGAAGTAGCGCCAGGCGTGGTCGCCAAAATGACCGGCGGCCACACCCCGGGACACTGCGTGGTCTACGTGCAATCCGGCGGAGAAAAGCTGACCTTCGCCGGTGACGCCCTGTTCCCGGTTGCCTTCGAACACCCGGATTGGCACAACGGCTTCGAACATGACCCAGAAGAATCGGTTCGCGTACGGGTCCGTCTGATGCAAGAAGCGGCGGCGAGCGGCGAGTTGTTTGTCGCCACGCACCTGCCCTTCCCGTCCGTTGGCCGAGTGGCGCTGGATGGTGATGCGTTTCGTTGGGTGGCGGCGTTCTGGGATTTCTAATCGTTAGCCGATGATTTAACGGGCGACGTGGTGAGGGGATTTATCCCCTCACCACTGAAAAGTGCAAGGCATAACTTTCGAGAACTATCTTTAGTTCAGTTTAATGGCACAGACAAATAACCCTGAATTCCCGCCAAACCCTGATTCCGCATTTGACTGACTATACGTTTTAAAAAACAATCCTCTAACTTGCCCCCCAAACTTTGCCGCACAGGACTGTACGACATGAATTCGATTACAGGGACTTCCTTTAACCACAATGCAACTCATACAAGAGAGTTGCTGTTGAACATACCGACAGCGCAACCGGTGAAAGCGGCCACCGAGCCAGCCACCGCACCAACGTCCATACCGCCCCGGGAATCGGTCAAGGTCAACCTGTCGCTGGAAGGCCTGAAAGCCTCTGCTTCATCCTCAGATACCAAGGCTTCGTCGGCAAAGGACGACGCCAAGATAGTGGAAAAAATCCGCAAGCAGATGCAGGAACTCCAGGAAAAAATCCAGGAACAACAGGCACAATTGCAAGCCGTAGAAGCCAACCGCAACCTGTCCCCCGAAGAAAAGGCGCAGCGCGTCAGTGCAATCAACCAGGTATTGGCCGGACTCAACAGCTCACTGGCAAGTGCCACCGCACAGTTGATGTTGGCACTTAAAGGAACACCAAAAATGGAAGGTGGCGATGCAATACAGCCAATGCCTTTCGTTCGCCATGAAGAAACAGCGCCGCCAACTAACAGCTGAACTTCCCCCTATCTTCATCGACACACTTCCCCCTGTAGGAGCTGTCGAGTGAAACGAGGCTGCGATCTTTTGATCCTGAAAATCAAAATCAAAAGATCGCAGCCTTCGGCAGCTCCTACATTTGGATTGGGGGCTAGGCACAAAATCCGTGAACGTCCCCGAGCCACTGTAGGAGCGAGCAGGCTCGCTCCTACAGTGGGTTTGGGTACATTCGTGAAATCGCGTCGGATACGAGGCCGCCTTCGCGGGCAAGCCTCGCTCCTACGGGAACGCGTTCGTACAGGGGAATGCGAACAGCCGTCCAACAGGTCGAGTGTCAGCTCGCCTCGAGCGCTTTTGCTTTGGCTTTTGATTTTGATCCACCCGCCCCTTCGGCAGGCTGAGTGGAGGCATTTATCCGGGGGGCAGGCGCGCAGCGCCCTGCGGCGAAGCCGCACACATCGAGAGGAGGTGCAGCGAAGCAAACCGGAGGCGAT
>NZ_JABFMP010000034.1 GCF_013359595.1 Pseudomonas sp. C1C7
GGCTTGCTCGCGAAGGCGGTGTGTCAGTTACCGAGATTGGACTGACACACCGCCTTCGCGAGCAAGCCCGCTCCCACAGGGGATCGGACTGCCTTAGCCGAGCTGCGCGGCGACCGACTCCGGAATATCCGCGTTGGAGTAGACGTTCTGCACGTCATCGAGGTCTTCGAGCATGTCGATCAGCTTGAGGACTTTCTCGGCGCCTTCCAGATCCAGCTCGGCGCTGGTGGTCGGCAGCATGACGATTTCCGCGTCATCACCCTTGAAACCCGCTGCTTCCAGCGCGTTACGCACCGCATAGAAGCCGGCGAACGAGGTGAAGACATCGACAGAGCCGTCTTCGTTGGTGACCACGTCATCGGCATCGGCTTCCATCGCCGCTTCCATCAACGCATCTTCATCCACGCCGGCGGCGAAGGAAATCTGCCCCTTGCGCTCGAACAGGTAAGCAACAGAGCCGTCAGTACCCAGGTTGCCGCCGCACTTGCTGAACGCATGACGCACGGCCGCCGCGGTACGGTTGCGGTTGTCGGTCATGCACTCGACCATCACCGCCACGCCGCCCGGGCCGTAACCTTCGTAGGTGAGCTCGACCACATCGTCGGTATCGGCGGCGCCGGTACCACGGGCGATGGCACGATCGATGATGTCGCGGCTCATGTTCGCACCCAGGGCCTTGTCCAGGGCCAGGCGCAGACGCGGGTTGGAGCCCGGATCGCCGCCACCCTGACGGGCTGCGACGGTCAGCTCACGAATCCACTTGGTGAAGATCTTGCCTCTCTTGGCATCCTGACGTTCTTTGCGGTGCTTGATGTTCGCCCACTTGGAATGACCTGCCATAACTCGCTCCGAATTCTCTTTGGAACATTGCCCGCCGCCCCTTGGGCTGGCCGGCAAACAAAAAAACGATCTTGCTTCTTAACAGAAGGCGTATAAAAAAAGGCGCATCCGAAGATGCGCCCTTCAGACAGCCTTACTCGGCTTTAGGCGTTTCGCGCAAACGAATGTGCAATTCGCGCAGGGCCTTGGCATCTACCTGGCCCGGTGCCTGAGTCATGACGTCTGCCGCGCTCTGGGTTTTCGGGAAGGCGATCACTTCACGGATCGACTGGGCGCCGGTCATCAGCATCACCAGACGGTCCAGACCGAAGGCCAGACCACCGTGCGGAGGCGCGCCGAACTTCAGGGCGTCGAGCAGGAAGCCGAACTTCTCTTCCTGTTCAGCCTCTTCGATGCCCAGCAGACGGAACACGGCCTGCTGCATTTCCTTGCGGTGGATACGGATCGAACCACCACCCAGCTCGGTGCCGTTCAGCACCATGTCGTAGGCGCGGGACAGAGCGGTGGCCGGGTTGGCCTCCAGCTCGGCCGGAGTGCACTTCGGCGCGGTGAACGGGTGGTGCAGGGCGCTGAAGCTGCCGTCGTCGTTCTCTTCGAACATCGGGAAGTCGACGACCCACATTGGCGCCCACTCGCAGGTCAGCAGGTTGAAGTCGTGACCCAGCTTGATCCGCAGCGCGCCCAGGGCTTCGCTGACGATCTTGAACTTGTCGGCACCGAAGAACACGATGTCTCCGTCAACCGCGCCAACGCGATCAAGGATCACATTGAGGTTGGCTTCAGGGATGTTCTTGACGATTGGCGACTGCAGGCCTTCGACGCCTTTGGCGCGCTCGTTGACCTTGATGTACGCCAGGCCCTTGGCACCGTAGATGCCGACGAACTTGGTGTAGTCGTCGATCTTGCTGCGCGGCATGCTCGCCCCGCCCGGTACGCGCAGTGCGGTAACACGGCATTTCGGATCGTTGGCCGGGCCGCTGAAGACCTTGAATTCAACTTCTTTCAGTTGGTCGGCAACGTCTACCAGCTCCAGCGGGTTACGCAGGTCCGGCTTGTCGGAGCCGTAGCGACGCATGGCTTCTTCGAAAGTCATGTGCGGGAATTCGCCGAATTCCAGACCCAGCACTTCCTTGAACAGGTTGCGGATCATGCCTTCGGTCAGGCCCATGATGTCTTTTTCGTCGAGGAAGCTGGTCTCGATGTCGATCTGAGTGAACTCAGGCTGACGGTCGGCACGCAGGTCTTCGTCGCGGAAGCACTTGGCGATCTGGTAGTAACGGTCGAAGCCGGCGACCATCAGCAGTTGCTTGAACAGCTGTGGCGATTGCGGCAGGGCGAAGAAAGAACCGGCGTGGGTACGGCTCGGCACCAGATAGTCACGGGCGCCTTCCGGGGTAGCACGGGTCAGGATCGGGGTTTCGACGTCGAGGAAGCCGTTTTCGTCCAGGTAGCGACGAATGCTGGTGGTCATGCGCGAACGCAGACGCAGCTTCTCGGCCATTTCCGGACGACGCAGGTCGAGGAAGCGGTAGCGCAGGCGGGTTTCTTCACCCACATCGGAGAACTCGTTCAGCGGGAACGGCGGGGTTTCCGCTTCGTTCAGCACTTCCAGTTCGTAGCCCAGCACTTCGATCATGCCCGAGGCCATGTTCGGGTTGGTAGCGCCAGCAGGACGCAGACGCACCTTGCCGGTGATTTTCACGACGTACTCGCTGCGCACGCGGTCGGCAGCGGCGAAGGTTTCAGCGCGGTCCGGGTCGAACACCACCTGGGCCAGACCGTCACGATCACGGATATCGAGGAAAATCACCCCACCGTGGTCACGGCGACGGTGAACCCATCCGCAAAGGGTAATTTCCTGGCCGTCCAGGCTTTCGTTCAGTTGGCCGCAATAATGGCTGCGCATCATGGTCGTGGTTTCACTTCTCGTAATTCGAAATTCGGTTGGAGACCTTGCGCATATCGGCTGACCGATGGTGCAAGCGCTCGCGTGTGTGATTCAGTTCAGGGCAAAACCCTAGTCAGCTTTATCGCCGCCGGCCAGATTCTTCTTCGAACCGGTCTTGAAATCGGTCTCGTACCAGCCATTGCCGCTGAGACGGAAACCCGGCATCGACAACATCTTCTTGAGCTCTGGCGCCTGACATGCAGGGCAGTCTACCAGCGGCGGCGCGCTGATCTTTTGAATGGCTTCCAACTGATGACCACAGGAAGCACATTGGTAATCGTACATCGGCATGGGGTTGTCTCGGCGATCAGATTGCTACCGCGCACGCTGGGTATTGCGGCAAAGGGCGAGATTATATCCATTAAATGCGGCCTGTGCAGCCGTAAGACTGCACAGATCGACATGCTGCGCTTTCATGGCCGGGACTCGACCCTGGAGGCGCATCCCGCTTCTTTGAGACTGTGTACAACACAGATCACCCGCACCAGACCGCTGAAGTTCTTCACGCCGCCATGGCGCAAATGGACCTCACGATCAAGGTGAGACAACAACGCGCTGACCGAACAGCTGTTGACCTTGGCCATATCGCTCAAGATATCCCAGTACACCTGTTCAAGCCGCAAACAGGTGGCGAAGCCATTGAGCCGCACCGACCGGGACAAGGGTTGAGCCAGCCCCATATCGAACTCGCTGACAAATGGATCGACCTTGATACCCTTGGACGCCCCCACCCTTCTCTCACTTCTCCTCTCTCCATGAACCATTGCGTTGACACTCCTTTGCCATCCCTGGTTTGCGTAGCGCTTGTGCGCTCATGGAACCGCGAGGACAAAGTTATATCCAGACGACTTTTTTCCCTTCCCTGTAGGAGAAGCCAACAACGGCAGGCAGATCATGGAGTGCGTCCTACGCCTGACCTTTTCCTGGTCTGACAGGCGAAATTTCACTCAAACAGCAGGTACTTTTCGACGGAAAAGCTTTGATGAGAAGTGCAACGCGCGAACAGTCCGTCCGCGCGTGTGCAAGTGTTACTGATCGAGCAAGGCGCGCAACATCCAGGCGGTTTTTTCGTGAACCTGCATGCGCTGGGTCAACAGGTCGGCGGTTGGCTCGTCGCTGACTTTGTCCAGCAAGGGGAAGATCCCGCGGGCGGTGCGCGTGACCGCTTCCTGCCCCGCCACCAGTTGCCTGATCATTTCTTCAGCGCTGGGCACACCCTCCTCTTCTTTAATGGAGGACAGCCGCGCATAGATCGAGTAGGCGCCTGGCGCGGGAAAACCGAGGGCGCGAATACGCTCGGCGATGGAGTCGACCGCCAGCGCCAGTTCGTTGTATTGCTCTTCGAACATCAGGTGCAGCGTGCGAAACATGGGCCCGGTCACGTTCCAATGGAAGTTGTGGGTCTTCAAATAAAGTACATAAGTGTCCGACAGCAGCCGCGAAAGACCATCGACGATGGACTTGCGGTCCTCTTCACTGATTCCGATATCGATTGCCATGCTTTTCCCCTAAAGGTGATGAATTTCATCCGACAGGTGCAGGACCACTCTAGCAAGCCTGTCACGGCATCGCAGCTTTGGACGTGACCTGCCCTGCTGCAAACGCCTGCAATGCACCGCTGGACTCCTTGATTTGAGTAGCCACAAGCTTTGCTGTTAAATAGATGCCGTGTCGCTGGCGCCCTTATTTTCCGGGCACTGCGCATAGGCTGATGACGGAAACGTGCCCACCGCCTCTTCTTGTTCATTTCGAAGCGAACCGTCCCCCGTCAGCTCTTCCTTGTGATCCGTCTTAACGTGAGTCAATAAAAATGTTGAAAATCGTCCACCTGCTATTGGGCACGGCAGCCTTGCTGTTGTCCTTCATACCCAGCCTGCGAACCGAAGCTGTTCCTTATCTGCAACAACCCGACGCGTTGTACCTGGCTCTGTTCGGCCTGCTCAACCTTGTCCTTGCCCCAGTGATTCCCAACTGGAACAAGGGTGCGCGTCATCACCTGCAAAACCTGGTCAGCGCCCTGCTGATGCTGGCTGTCGTTCTGCAAACCCTCACGCTGATCGCGCCAATGCCCGTCATTGCCGGCCAGCCCACTGTACTGTTCAGCCTGATCGCGGCCTTCATCGCCGTGGTTCTGCATCTGGCCATCAGCTTCTATAAATCGTCACCGGCCGCTGCTCCAACCACCTATGACATGAGCAACCGCGATACCGGCACCGTCAAGTGGTTCAACACCTCCAAGGGCTTCGGCTTCATTTCCCGCGATTCCGGCGACGATATTTTCGTGCACTTCCGGGCCATTCGCGGCGAAGGCCACCGTGTCCTGGTCGAAGGCCAGCGTGTAGAGTTCTCCGTCATGAATCGTGACAAGGGCCTGCAAGCCGAAGATGTGATCGCCGCTCTGCCGCGACGCTGATTCGAAGGCATAAAAAAAACCGCGGGCAGTTGTGCTGTTCGCGGTTTTTTATTGCCTGACGGTTTTAATGACGATCAGTAATGCGGTGGCGGTGCCTCGTCCTCGAACGACTCGAACCGACCGGCCATTTCCTCCTGGCGCTTGAGCAATGCCGCCATTTGCAACTGCAGACGCTCAACCTCACGCTGCTGCGCTGCCAGCACATCATTCAAGGCCTGGATGGTGTCATCCTGAAACGCCAGCTGACTTTCAAGATCGGTAACGCGATCTTCCAGGCTCATGGCTCACTCCTGCACAAACTTGAAATCTTCAGGTAACACGGCCCGCAGCTGCTCGCGAAGCGCGGCCACCTGATCGGCGCTGTAGGGAACAGCCGGATGCTTGCCCCAGACCGGAGCCGGCCACGCAGCGTCTTCACGCATGCGCACGATCACATGCATGTGCAACTGGCTGACCACGTTACCTAGGGCGCCAATGTTCATCTTGTCCGCCGTGAATGCCTTTTTGAGCAGCTCCGCCAGCAAGGTGGTCTCCTGCCAGAGCATCTGTTGATCTGCGACACCCAACTGAAATATCTCGCTGATATCGTCACGACGAGGTACCAGGATGAACCAGGGATAGTTCGAATCGTTGGACAGCAGTAGCCGACACAGCGGGAAATCACCGATCGGCAAGGTGTCTTGTTGAAGTCGTGGATCTAAAGCGAACACTGCGCGCACTCCCGCCGGGTCATCAATTTCAGCTTAGCGCCCATCCACCACGGATCGAGCACCAAGCGACAGGACGGCAGCATACCTGTGAATGCAGTCGTCTTCACGGTGATCGCGCCAACCTCGCTCCGAGATGTGACACCAGGCGCCAAAACGCACCATTACAGAACCACAGCCAGCAGAAAAAATGCTGGAATGACCGCCGGGCAAGGGTTCGTTCACGCCTCAGGAGCCAACCGACTGTGTGAATTCAGTACAGCAATTAAAATTTTTTGCACCAAAACCGGACAGTGCGTCTACGCTGACTGCTTCGAGCATCCGCCAATTACTCACTGGCGGGGTGAACCGGTAACATTTTTGGTTGTCACGGGGCGGTAACACGATGTTCAACACCATGTCGAGAAAGGCGTCAACCCCCAGCGCAAGCACGATGTGCCCCCCGGTTTCATGGGGTTTTTACGGTATCAGTCAGACTTTTTGAAAAAAATATGGGCGACACAGCGATTTGTGCACGCTTGTTGCATTCACACCCACATCGTCTATAAGGCCCACGGGAAGTGGAAGCCTCAGGACTAAATAAAACAGTGGCAGGGTAGCCCGATGGAGATACAAACGTTTCACCAGGGACTCTTTTTACCGATGCGCCAGTCCAGAAAAACAACACTAAAGTTGTCAGTCCGGTTGCATCGGGGCTGTAAATTTGCGACATCTAGCAAGCTGTTAGCGACAGGGTCGTAAAGAAGCTGAAAGGTTAGATGCGCAAGTATCGCCAACATTGGTCGACGTGATATAAGTTTGCGCCGACACAAAAAGAAAGAGCCGCCCAGATAATAAAACAGGTGGGACGGCAATACTCTTCTAAAAACCAAAGGAGCAAATCACGATGCGCGTGATGAAGTGGAGCATGATCGCACTGGCTGTTGCAGCTGGTACCTCGCAGTTCGCAGTAGCGTCTTCCCAGGATGAGTCCAAGGGTTTCATCGAAGATTCGAGCCTGAAACTGAAAACCCGTCTTGAGTACATGAACCGCGACTTCCGTAATGGCGCCGGTAACATTCCTGATGGCAATGGCGGTTTCAAAAGCGGCTACCGTCAAGATACCGGTATCAGCCAACTGCTGACCTACGAATCGGGCTTCACTCAGGGCACCATCGGCGTCGGCCTCGATGCAATGGTAATGGGCACCGCCAAACTGGATGGCGGCTCGGGTCGTGCCGGTAACGGCCTGTTTGCTACTGACAGCGACGGCAACCCGGAAAAAAGCCAGGGCAAAGGCGGTGCAGCCGTCAAATTCCGCCTCTCCGACACCACTCTGAAATACGGCCGTCAATTCGTTGCCAGCCCGGTTTTCGCTACCGACGACAGCCGTCTGCTGCCAGAAGTTGCTGAAGGTACCTTGCTCACCAGTAAAGAAATCAAAGGCCTGGAACTCAGCGCCGGTCGTTTTACCGCACTGAGCTCGCAAACCGGCATGGGCAAAGACACCATTAACGGTAAGCATACTCCGGGCCTGACCAGTGCCAACATCGCTGGCGCGACCTATCAGTTCACCGACAATTTCGTTGCTGGTGTCGCTGCGTCCGACGTTGATGATTACTTCAAGAAGCAATACATCAACGCCAACTACACACTTCCGATCACTGACGATCAATCGCTGAACTTTGACTTGAACGCCTACCGCACCAAAGATCAGGGTGAAGCACTGTATGGCGAACTGGATAACAAACTGTGGAGCCTTGCAGCGGCCTACAGCCTGGGCGCTCACAAATTCACCCTCGCGTTCCAGCGCTCGTCCGGCGACACCAACTACCTGTACGGTGTAGACGGTGGTAGTGCGATTTTCGTATCCAACTCCATCCAGATCTCCGACTTCATCGGTCGCGAAGAGAAATCCTGGCAGGCTCGCTACGATCTGAACATGGCTACCTACGGTGTGCCAGGCCTGAGCTTCATGACTCGTTACGTATACGGTGACAACATCGAAACGACCGAGGGTACCGAAGGTAAGGAACACGAGTTCAACTTCGAAACCAAGTACGTATTGCAAGAAGGTCCAGCCAAGGATCTGTCGTTCCGCCTGCGTAGCGCAGTTTACCGTGCAAACGGTGCGTACAACGCTGACTACACTGCAGACAACAACGACGTCCGCCTGATTGTCGAGTACCCACTGAGCATCCTGTAATCCAGGTGCACTACCGGAAGTACTGTTGATCAAAAAACGCCCACCTCTTCAGGTGGGCGTTTTTTTATGCCTGCCATACGCCCAATACAGCAGCAAACAACTTCGGCGCATGACGTTAATACTTTTTTAAATGACCTGATCAATAGTCACAAAAAAGCCCGGGAGATTTTTAATCTCCCGGGCTTATTCAGTAACAAGCAAAACACATTTACTGCACTGCCGCTTCCTGAACCACGCGAACTACGCGCTGAGGAAATGGAATGTCGATACCGGCTGTTTTCAAATGATCCCGGGACTGCTCGTTAAACATGAACATCACGTCCCAATAATCCGCTGTTTTCACCCAGACACGCAGGGAAACAGTGATCGAACTATCACCCAGCGTCGAAACCACTGCTTGCGGTGCCGGATCGGCCAATACCCGCGGATCTTTGGCCATGTCGAGCAAGACTTTGCAGGCCTTCTGCAAATCCGCTTCGTAATCGACGCCTACATCAAACACGACTTTTCGAGTCGGCTGGCGATTGGTATTGGTGATAATGCCGTTCGACAGATTACCGTTCGGCACGATGATGGTCTTGTTGTCACCCGTGCGCAGCACGGTATGGAAGATCTGGATGCTGTCGACAGTACCGGCCACACCCTGGGCTTCGATCCAGTCACCAATCCGGAACGGACGGAACAGCAGAATCAGCACGCCGCCGGCGAAGTTCGCCAGGCTGCCCTGCAAGGCCAGACCGATGGCCAGACCCGCCGCACCGATGGCCGCCACGAACGAGGTGGTTTCCACACCGATCATCGATGCCACGCTGACGATGAGCAGCACTTTCAGAACGATGTTCGCCAGCGTACTGATGAATCCTTGCAGGGCCTGATCGGCATTGCGCAGTGCAATCAGGCTGCCGAGCTTGCGAGTGACCTTGTTGATCAGCCACCAGCCGATCGCCAGGGTAATCACCGCCAGCAATACGCGGCTACTGTATTCCATGATCATCGGAATCCAGGCTTGGGACACCTTGACCAGGTTGTCTACCTCAGCATTCAAATCCATGTTTGTTCTCCTGATTTCCGGGTACCCGGCACACGAAAAATAAACGGCAGAAAAAACCGAACCCGTTCAGGTTCAATCGTTTCTACCGTTACTTGGGGCTCGGACGCCAAAAACGCCGAGAGGTTCCCGATTTGCAGGTCAGTCGCGGAAGTTGTTGAACTGCAGCGGCATGCCGAATTCCTTGCCACGCAGTGCAGCGATCGCTTCCTGCAGGTCATCGCGCTTCTTGCCGGTCACACGGACCTGCTCGCCCTGAATGGCGGCCTGGACCTTGAGTTTGGCGTCCTTGATGTGAGCGACGATCTTCTTCGCCAGCTCCTTGTCGATGCCTTCCTTGAGGACGGCTTCCTGCTTCATCAGCTTGCCCGAGGCGAACGCGTCCTTGACCTCGAGGCACTGCACGTCGATCTTGCGCTTGACCAGCGCCAGCTTGAGGATCTCAATCATCGCTTCAAGCTGAAAATCCGCTTCGGCGGTCAGGTTGACGGTCAGGTCCTTTTCCTTGAACTCGAAGCTGCCCTTGCCTTTCAGGTCATAGCGGCGATCGAGTTCCTTGACGGCGTTCTCGACCGCATTGGTGACTTCGTGTTTGTCCAGTTCGGATACCACGTCGAACGACGGCATGTAATCTCTCCAAATAAAGGCGCACGCATGAGGCACGCCTGGCTTGCGATAAAAATCCGCGCTGATTATAACGGGTCTTTCCCATCATTCACTGCGAGCTGTCAATGCGCGCGATAAACAGAGCAAAAAGCTGATGGCCACCACCTGGCATGTCCTGGGCGCCGGCAGTCTCGGCACGTTGTGGGCCACGCGTCTGGCTCGGGCCGGAGTGCCGGTACGCCTGATCCTGCGCGACGCCGGCCGTTTGCAGGCTTATGAAGCGGCCGGCGGCCTGACCCTGGTCGAACACGGCAAGGAACAGTGTTACCCGGTCCCGGCTGAAACGGCGGATAGCCAAGAGCCCATCCAGCGCCTGCTGGTCGCCTGCAAGGCCTACGACGCCGAACCTGCCGTGGCGCAACTGGCGCAACGCCTGGCGCCCGGTGCGGAGGTGATTCTGCTGCAGAACGGCCTGGGCAGCCAGGATGCGGTGGCGGCGCAGGTTCCCCAGGCGCGCTGCATCTATGCCTCCAGCACCGAAGGCGCCTTCCGCGATGGTGACTGGCGGGTGGTGTTCGCCGGCCATGGATTCACCTGGCTGGGAGATGCCGGTCATCCCGTCGCGCCGATCTGGCTGGACGATCTGACGGACGCCGGTATCCCCCATGAATGGAGCACCGAAATCCTCACCCGACTGTGGCGCAAACTGGCGCTCAACTGCGCGATCAACCCGTTGACGGTCCTGCACGACTGCCGCAACGGCGGTTTGCAGGAACATCATTGCGAGGTCGCCACCCTCTGCGGCGAACTGACCGAGCTGCTCGAACGTTGCGGCCAGCCTGCCGCCGCCGAGAACCTGCAACAGGAAGTCGAGCGGGTGATCCACGCCACCGCCGCCAACTTCTCATCGATGCATCAGGACGTCAGTAACGGGCGGCGCACAGAAATCAGCTATCTGCTGGGTCATGCCTGCAAAGTCGCCACGCGCCACCAATTGAACCTGCCGCACCTCAATCAGCTTGAGTCCAGGCTGATCGCTCGCCTGCACAGCCTTGGATTGCCCAGCGACTGAGCAGCGGCTACGCTGGCCACTTGTTCCTTTGCAGCGATAAACCTGATGCCATTGCGCCAGCGCCTTGAAAACCTTCCGGTCGGCCAGAAACTGCTGGCCGCCCTGTTGGTGCTGTTGACCACTGTCCTGCTGGTCGCCAATCTGACCTTTATCAGCGCCGCCTACTACATCTCCCAGGAAAGCATGGCGCCCCAGGCCCTGCAAACCATCGGCCGACTGGTGTCCAACCCGAGCCTGATCTCCGAAGCCCTGGCGTCGCCACAAAGCGCGCAACGCCTGCTCGATGAACTCAACAGCTACTCGCCCCTGCGCGCCGCCGCCCTTTATGACGGCAAGGGCGAGCGCCTGGCGCAATTGCAACATGGCGATCATCTGAACCTGCCCGAACGCTACCGGCATATCGAGTCCTGGCAAGCCACCGAGTTTCGCAGCAATCAGGTGATCACCCTGCCCCGCCCGGGCGCCGCTTCCGGGCACCTGCTGCTGGTGGCCAGCAGCGAATTGCCGGTGGCGTTCTACACCGGGACCCTGACCGCCAGTCTCGGCATCCTGATTTTCAGCGTGCTGTTGTGGCTGGTGATCGCGCGGCAGATCAAACGCCTGATTACCCGGCCGATCCATCAGCTCGAAGAGCTTTCCCGGCAAGTGACCCGGGAAGAGAACTACGCCCTGCGCGCCTCCCGCGGCAACCACGACGAGATCGGCAGCCTCGCCGAAGCCTTCAACACCATGCTTTCGCGCATCGAAGCGCGGGAGCAGCAACTCAAGCGTGCCCGGGATGACTCCCAGGCCGCCTACGATCAGGCCCAGGGCCTGGCGGAAGAAACCCGGCACACCAACCGCAAGCTGGAACTCGAAGTCCAGGTGCGCAGCAAGATCGAGAAGAAACTCACCGGGTTCCAGAACTACCTCAACAGCATCATCGACTCCATGCCTTCGGCGCTGATCGCCCTGGACGAACAGCTCTACGTGACGCAATGGAACCAGGAGGCCAGCGCCCTTTCCGGCACGCGCCTGGACGAGGCCCTGAACCAGCCGATCTTCCTCGCCTTCGAACCGCTCAAGCCCTTCCTGCCGCAGCTCAAGCAAACCGTCGAGCAACACACCGTGGCCAAGATCGAGCGCGTGACCTGGGTCAAGGACGACGACGCCCGGCATTACGCCCTGACCTTCTACCCGCTGATGGGTGGCGCGGGACGGGGTGTGGTTATCCGTATCGACGACATCACCCAGCGCCTGTCCCTGGAAGAAATGATGGTGCAGTCGGAGAAAATGCTCTCCGTCGGCGGCCTGGCGGCCGGCATGGCCCACGAGATCAACAACCCGCTGGGCGCGATCCTGCACAACGTGCAGAACATCCGCCGGCGTCTGTCCCCGGAACTGCCGAAGAACCTCGAACAGGCCGAACAGATCGGCATCGAGCTGTCCACGGTCAATGATTACCTGCAGGCGCGGGAGGTGCCGCAGCTGCTCGATGGCATTCAACAGGCCGGCGCCCGGGCGGCGAAGATCGTGACCCACATGCTCAGCTTCAGTCGCCGCAGTACCCGGCAAATGGCCCCTTGCGACCTGCCGGCGCTGATCGATCAGGCCGTGGAGATCGCCGGGAACGACTTTGACCTGGCCATCGGCTTCGACTTCAAGGGGCAGGCCATCATCCGCCAGTTCGACCCCGCGCTGGGGCCGGTGCCCGGCACCGCCAACGAGCTGGAACAGGTGCTGCTCAACCTGCTGAAAAACGCCGCCCAGGCCATTCACCTGCGTGAAGACGATCGTGAGCCGGGACGGATCATCCTGCGCACCCGGCTCAACCCGCCGTGGGCGGAAATTCAGGTGGAAGACAACGGCATCGGCATGAGCGAAAGCGTGCGCAAGCGGACCTTCGAGCCGTTTTTCACCACCAAGGAAATCGGCCAGGGCACAGGCCTTGGCCTGTCGGTGTCGTACTTCATCATCACCAACAACCACAAAGGGCAGATGGAAGTGCAATCCACCCTGGGCCAGGGCACCTGTTTCACCCTGCGCCTGCCCCTGACGGGCACTCCAGTGATCTCTCAAGAACTCAACCAGATTTCGAGGTAAGCCATGGGCTTTCGCTTGTCGAAGATTTACACCCGCACCGGCGACAAGGGCGAAACCGGCCTTGGCGATGGCCGCCGCGTACCCAAGGATCACCCGCGGATCGAAGCCATTGGCGAAGTCGATTCACTGAACAGTCAGGTCGGCGTGCTGCTGGCCGGGCTGGTGGCGCAAAGCGTCGAACATCCAGGGCTCAAGGAGGTGATCGACGTCCTGGCGCCCTGCCAGCATCGGTTGTTCGACCTGGGTGGCGAGTTGGCCATGCCCGAATATCAGGCGCTGAATGCGCTGGAAATCGAACGCCTGGAAGCGGCGATCGATGTGTGGAATGAAGAGCTGGGGCCGCTGGAGAATTTCATCTTGCCCGGTGGTTCAGCGCTGATTGCCCAGGCGCATGTGTGCCGAAGCCTGGCCCGTAGCGCGGAGCGTCGCTGTCAGCATCTGAATGCGCTCGAGCCGTTGGCCGGGGTGGGTCTGGCGTATATCAATCGGTTGTCGGATTTGCTGTTTGTGGTGGCGCGGGTGATTGCGCGGCGGCAGGGGGTTGCGGAGATTCTTTGGCAGGCGGCGGGCAAGCCTGGGGCTTAGGCGGCGCCTGTCAGGACGTCTTCACGGGCAAGCCTCGCTCCTACAGATCCGCGCAACCCGTAGGAGCGAGGCTTGCCCGCGATAAGGCCAGCAGCTACACCACCCAATCAAGCCTCAGGCCAGAACGCCCGAATCCCCGCCACACCCTGGGCACCCGCCGCCCAGGCTTTCTGAATCTCTGCCGGGCCAACGCCACCCAACAGAAACACCGGCTTGCTGAACCCTTCGATCAGGGTCGAAGCCTGCTCCCAGCCCAACGGCTGAGCATCGGGATGGGTCAGGGTCGGTTGCACCGGCGACAGGGTCACGAAGTCCACGCCCATCTCTTCAGCCAGCGCCAGTTCCTCGGCGTTATGGCAGGAAGCGGCCAGCCAGCGCGATGCAGGCAATGGTCGACCCGCAGCCGCGTACTTGCGCAACTGCGCCGAAGTGATGTGCCAGCCTGCGGAGGGAAAGTCCCCCAGCCATTCGAACGGCCCCTTGATCATCAGCTGCGCCTTGCCGGCACACAGCCCGGCGGCATCAACCGCCAGATCGCGGTATTTCGGGTCGTAACCGTTCGGTGCGCGCAGCTGGATCAACTTGATCCCGCCCGCGATGGCTTTCTGAATGCCGCGCAGCAACGCTGGGGCTTCGAGGTCTTCCGGGGTGATCAGATACTGCTCGGGCAAGCGTGCGGCCGCAACGATCGGGCGGTTCGCCTCGGGGAATTCGTATCCCGACAACTCCCGCGCCGTGACCCAGGCCAATGGCTGGCCTTCGGCTCCGTGGGGCTCGCCGGTAAAGGCCGAGACTTCCCAGACATCCAGCAACACCTGCTTGTCCGGGTAATCGTGATGGACCTTGATCAGCGGGCGCGCCGCGCTGACCACGATGCCCAGCTCTTCCTGCAGCTCACGAGACAGTGCGGTTTCCACCGATTCATCGGCCTCGACCTTCCCACCGGGAAATTCCCACAGCCCACCCTGGTGCTGGGTGTCGGCGCGCCGGGCGATGAGGATTTTGCCGCTGCCATCACGGATGACGGCGGCTGCTACGTGTACGCGTTTCACCGCTCGATCTCCGCAAGTCCGGCCTTCTGCCAGGCCTTGAAGGCTGGCCATTGGTAAATGGTTTCAACATAGGCTTCGTCCACCGCCGACAGCTTGACCTGATAGGTACGCAGGCGCACGGCGATCGGTGCGAAGAACACGTCGGCCAAGGAGATGCGACCGAACAGGTACGGGCCGGTCTCGGTGGCCGCGGCGCGACATTCGGCCCACAGGGCGGACATGCGCTCGACATCCGCCGTCACTTGCGCCGGAACCGGCGTCAGCGGCGCGTCATGGCTCAGGTCGAACGGCATGTTGCCGCGCATGCCGAAGAAGCCGCTGTGCATCTGCGCACAGGCCGAACGCGCCTGGGCGCGGGCCGAGGTGTCTGTTGGCCACAGGTTTTTGTCGGGGAATTGCTCGGCCAGGTATTCGGCAATCGCCAGGGAGTCGGCGATGGTGCCGTGCCCGGTCTTCAACAGCGGGACCTTGCCGGTCGGCGAATGCTTGAGCAGACGCTCGCGGGTGTCCGGCTGGTTCAGTTTGATCAGTTCTTCGGTATAGGGGGCACCGGTCAGGTCGAGAGCCAGGGCGCCGCGCAGCGACCAGGAGGAAAGCAATTTGTCGCCGATGATCAGGTGAAGGCTCATGTTCGGGACCTTTATATAGGGGGACAAGCCAGTCTAGTCAGTGACTGACAAACCGCCATCGCGAGCAGGCTCGCTCCACAAGGTCAATGCAGGCCATTGTGGGAGCGGGCTTGCCCGCGATGGGGTCGACGCGATCTTACGTCCGGTACTCGGCGTTGATCTTCACATACTCGTGCGACAGGTCGGTCGTCCAGATGGTTTCGCTGCAATCGCCGCGACCCAGTTCGATACGGATGGTGATTTCCTCCTGCTGCATGACCGCCGCACCCTGGGCTTCGGTGTAGGTGGCAGCGCGGGCGCCACGGCTGGCGATGCACACTTCGCCGAGGAACACGTCGATCTTGCTCACGTCCAGGTTCGGTACGCCGGCACGGCCAACGGCGGCCAGGATGCGGCCCCAGTTCGGGTCGGAGGCGAACAGTGCGGTCTTGATCAGCGGCGAGTGGGCCACGGTGTAGCCGACGTCCAGGCATTCCTGGTGATTGCCGCCGCCATTGACTTCAACGGTCACGAACTTGGTCGCGCCTTCGCCGTCGCGAACGATGGCCTGGGCCACCTCCATGCACACTTCGAACACCGCCTGCTTGAGCTTGGCGAACAGTTCGCCTTCGGCACGGGTGATTTCCGGCAGCGCGGCCTGACCGGTGGCGATCAGCATGCAGCAGTCGTTGGTCGAGGTGTCGCCGTCGATGGTGATGCGGTTGAACGACTTGTTGGCGCCGTCGAGCATCAGGTTCTGCAGCACGTCACGGGAGACTTTGGCGTCGGTGGCGATGTAGCCGAGCATGGTGGCCATGTTCGGACGAATCATGCCCGCGCCCTTGCTGATGCCGGTCACGGTGACGGTCACGCCATCGTGCTGGAACTGACGGCTCGCGCCCTTCGGCAGGGTATCGGTGGTCATGATGCCGGTGGCGGCTGCTTCCCAGTTGTTGACCGACAGGTCGTCGAGGGCCGCTTGCAGCGCGCCTTCGATCTTCTCGACCGGCAGCGGCTCACCGATCACGCCGGTGGAGTACGGCAGCACCTGGCTGGCATCGACGCCAGTCAGCTCGGCCAGCTTGGCGCAGGTGCGCTCGGCGGCGGCCAGGCCCGGCTCACCGGTACCGGCGTTGGCATTGCCGGTGTTGGTCAGCAGGTAACGCACCGGGCCTTGCACGCGTTGCTTGGCCAGGATCACAGGCGCTGCACAGAAAGCGTTCAGGGTGAACACGCCCGCGACGGTCGAGCCTTCGACACAGCGCATGACCACGACATCCTTGCGCCCCGGGCGCTTGATGCCGGCCGATGCGATACCGAGTTCAAAACCGGCAACCGGGTGCAACGTTGGCAAAGGACCAAGACCAACAGCCATGAATGAGCTCCTTACAATGATGTCAGCACCGCTACGCTCTTTTTTTCAAGAAGGCGGTGGTTTGAATGGCAAAACGCCGCGACGGCAGAAGCCGGTCGCGGCGCGGGTATTTCAAGGTATCAAACGGGTTTTACTGGATCTGCCCGTGGCAATGCTTGAACTTCTTGCCCGAACCGCAGTAGCACAGTTCGTTGCGGCCCAGCTTCTGCTCATTGCGAACCGGGGCGGCGGCGAGGGCCACATCGACCTCTTCACCCAGCATCTCGGTCTGCTCGAGGCCCGGGGCTTCGTCGTGCTGGAACTGCATGCGCGCGGCCAGTGCCTCGGCTTCCTGACGCAGACGGGCCTCTTCTTCGGCCGGATCTTCGCGGCGGACCTGAACGTGGGACAGCACGCGGATCGAGTCGCGCTTGATCGAATCCAGCAGCTCGGAGAACAGCGTGAACGACTCGCGCTTGTACTCCTGCTTCGGGTTCTTCTGCGCATAACCACGCAGGTGGATACCGTGACGCAGGTGGTCCATGGTCGACAGGTGGTCTTTCCACAGGTCGTCCAGAACGCGCAGAACGATTTGCTTCTCGAAGGTGCGCAGCGCTTCGGCGCCGGCCTGGTCTTCTTTCTCGTTGTACGCGGCCACCAGTTCCTGCATCAGCTTGTCGCGCAGGGTTTCTTCGTACAGGTGATCGTCTTCGTCGAGCCACTGCTGGATCGGCAATGCCACGCCGAAATCGCTCTGCAGCGCGGCTTCAAGGCCCGCCACGTCCCACTGCTCAGGCAGCGATTGCGGCGGAATGTGCGCGCTGACGGTAGCGTTAAGCACGTCCTGACGGAAGTCGGCAATGGTTTCACCGATGTTGTCGGCGGCCAGCAACGTGTTACGCATGTGATAGATCACTTTACGCTGTTCGTTGTTGACGTCGTCGAACTCGAGCAGTTGCTTGCGGATGTCGAAGTTGCGGCCTTCAACCTTGCGCTGGGCCTTTTCGATGGCGTTGGTCACCATGCGGTGCTCGATCGCTTCGCCAGGCTGCATGCCCAGGGCCTTCATGAAGTTCTTCACCCGGTCAGAGGCGAAGATGCGCATCAGGCTGTCTTCCAGGGACAGGTAGAAGCGGCTGGAACCGGCGTCGCCCTGACGACCGGCACGACCACGCAGCTGGTTGTCGATACGGCGCGATTCGTGACGCTCGGAGGCGATCACCTGCAAGCCGCCCGACTCGAGCACTTGCTGGTGACGCTTCTGCCAGTCGGCCTTGATCTGTGCGATCTGCTCTGGCGTCGGGTTCTCCAGGGAAGCCACTTCCACTTCCCAGTTACCGCCCAACAGGATGTCGGTACCACGACCGGCCATGTTGGTGGCGATGGTCAGTGCGCCTGGGCGACCGGCCTGGGCGATGATCTCGGCTTCCTTTTCGTGGAACTTGGCGTTCAGAACCTTGTGCTCGATGCCTTCCTTCACCAGGAGGTTGGACATGTGCTCGGAGGTTTCGATGGTCGCGGTACCTACCAGTACCGGACGGCCGGCGGCCATGCTTTCCTTGATGTCGTTGACGATCGCCGCGTATTTCTCGTCGGCGGTCAGGAACACCAGGTCGTTGTAGTCTTTACGGGCCAGTGGCTTGTTGGTCGGGATGACCAGCACCGGCAGGCCGTAGATCTGATGGAATTCGAATGCTTCGGTGTCGGCCGTACCGGTCATGCCGGACAGTTTTTCGTACAGACGGAAGTAGTTCTGGAAGGTGGTCGAGGCCAGTGTCTGGCTTTCGGCCTGGATGTTCAGGTGTTCCTTGGCTTCGATGGCCTGGTGCAGGCCTTCGGACAGGCGACGGCCCGGCATGGTACGGCCGGTGTGTTCGTCGACCAGCACGACCTGGCCTTCCTGCACGATGTACTCGATGTTGCGATGGAAAAGCTTGTGCGCGCGCAGACCGGCGTATACGTGAGTCAGCAGGCTCAGGTTATGCGCCGAGTACAGGCTTTCGCCTTCAGCCAGCAGGCCCAGGCGGGTCAGCGCTTCTTCGACGAACTGGTGACCGGCTTCGTTGAGTTCGACCTGACGGGTCTTCTCGTCGACGGTGTAGTGACCGGCCTTGGTGACTTCGCCTTCGACTTCCTCGACGTGCAGTTCCAGCTGCGGGATCAGTTTGTTGATCTCCATGTACAGCTTGGAGCTGTCCTCGGCCTGACCGGAAATGATCAGCGGAGTACGGGCTTCGTCGATGAGGATGGAGTCGACTTCGTCGATCACGGCGAAATTGAGTTCACGCTGGAATTTTTCTTCCATGCTGAACGCCATGTTGTCGCGCAGGTAATCGAAACCGAATTCGTTGTTGGTGCCGTAGGTGATGTCGGCGGCGTAGGCGGCGCGCTTTTCTTCAGGCGGCTGGAACGGCGTGACCACGCCGACGGTCAGGCCGAGGAATTCGTAGAGCGGACGCATCCAGTTGGCGTCACGGCGGGCCAGGTAGTCGTTCACGGTCACAACGTGCACGCCCTTGCCGGACAGCGCGTTGAGGTAAACGCCCAGGGTACCCACCAGGGTCTTGCCTTCACCGGTACGCATTTCGGCGATCTTGCCTTCATGCAAGGTCATGCCACCGATCAGCTGGACATCGAAGTGACGCATACCCATGACGCGCTTGCCGGCTTCACGGGCAACCGCAAAGGCTTCTGGCAGCAGCTTGTCGAGGGTTTCCCCTTTGGCGATGCGGGCCTTGAACTCTTCCGTCTTGGCGCGCAATTGATCGTCCGAAAGGGCCACCATTTGCTCTTCGAAGGCATTGACGACTTGTACCGTCTTGAGCATGCGTTTGACTTCACGCTCGTTCTTGCTTCCAAAAAGTTTCTTTAACAAAGGCGCAAACATATCGGCAGGATCTTCCACACTAAAGGGATGGAGGGCGGCCCCGTGAGCGTCGCCCGTGCAGCCCTCATGGCCGCATGCGAACGAGCATTCTACCCGGAAACGATGGTGAGGAAAGTGGCGTTATTCCACGATGCTGGCTCAGCGCTTTGACGGGGCTCATTTAAAATAGGGGCAAATGGGTCAACTTCAAGCCATGAATGGAAGAAGTTATCTGTTGATTTAATGGGGAAAGCGCGCGCAAAGCAATGGGTCGGGCGAATCTGCTGCTTTCTGCTACCATGGCGGCTCTGTTACTTCAGGTGTCTGATCATGGCATTTCGCCCTCTCACGGCCAGAGCACCCGCCGTCCTGCTACGCGAAGCCAAGCCGCTCAAAGCCATGCTCGGTCACGCCCAACGCCTGAGCCATCTGCAAAGACTGCTCGACAGCCAACTGCAACCCGCCGCCCGCGAACACTGCCATGTGGCCTCGTGGCGTGATGGCAATCTGTTGCTGATCGTCACCGATGGTCACTGGGCCACCCGCCTGCGCTACCAGCAAAAACGCCTGCAACGCCAGTTGCAGATGTTCGATGAGTTTTCCAGCCTCATGCGAATCCTGTTCAAGGTCCAGCCGCCCACCGTTCATCGCGGGGCTGCGGGGCATACCATCGATTTGTCCGTGGATGCGGCGGCGACCATTCAGGCGACGGCCGAGGGCATCAGCGATCCGAATCTGCGCGCGGCGCTGGAGCGGTTGGCGGCGCATGCCAGGCCGAAGGCCTGAATCCTGCCCAGACAATACCTGTAGGAGCGAGGCTTGCCCGCGAAGCTTTTAGCAGCCTCAAGGGCCTCTTCGCGGGCAACCCTCGCTCCTACAAGGTGGGTGGGGTTAGCGGCGTTTGCTGCCGCCGAGCAATGATCCCATCAATCCCCGCACCAACTGCCGGCCCAATTGATTCGCCGCCTGGCGCATCGCCGATTTCAGCGCCTGCCCCGCCGCCGTACCGAGGAACTCTCCGGCCTGCTCGGTGAAGCTTGGCTCCTGCTTTGTCGGCTTTTCAGGCTCGGCCTCCGGCGCCAGCCCCTTGCGCCCCATCAGCACTTCATAGGCCGATTCGCGATCGATCGGTTTGTCGTAACGCCCCTGGAACGGCGAACCCGCGATCAGCATCGTGCGCTCGGTATCGCTCAGCGGCCCGATCCGTGACTGCGGCGGCGCCACCAGCACCCGCTGGACCATCTCCGGCGTGCCCTTTTCCTGCAAGGTGCCCACCAGCGCTTCACCAATCCCCAGCTCGGTCAGTACCGCCAAGGCATCGAATGCCGGGTTCGGCCGGAAGCCGTCCGCCACCGCCCGCAGGGATTTCTGCTCCTTCGCGGTAAACGCGCGCAAACCGTGCTGGATACGCAGACCGAGCTGAGCCAGCACATCGTCCGGCAAGTCACCCGGCGACTGGGTGACGAAATACACCCCGACGCCTTTCGAGCGGATCAGCCGCACCACCTGTTCCAGACGATCCTGCAAAGCCTTGGGCGTGCCGGTGAACAGCAGATGCGCCTCATCGAAAAACAGCGCCAGCAGCGGTTTGTCCGCATCGCCGCGCTCCGGCAGTTGTTCGAACAATTCGGCCAGCAGCCACAACAGGAAGGTCGCGTAGACCTTCGGCGCTTCGTGCACCAGACGACTGGCATCGAGCAGATGGATGCGCCCTCGCCCGTCGGCGGTCGGTTGCAGAATGTCTTCCAGTTGCAGCGCCGGCTCGCCGAACAGTGCCTCGGCGCCCTGCTGTTCAAGGGTCGCCAGGCGCCGCAACAAGGCCTGACTGGAACCGGTGGTCATCAGCGCCGCGTCGTCGCCCAGCAGTTCCGGATGGTCCTTGAGGTGATTGAGCAACGCCTTCAGGTCCTTTAGATCCAGCAGCAACAGGCCTTCGCGATCGGCGACCTTGAACGCGGCATACAACGCAGATTGTTGGCTGTCGGTGAGTTCCAGCAGGCTGCCCAGCAACAATGGTCCCATCTCGCTCAATGTCGTGCGCAAGGGATGACCGGATTTGCCGTGGATATCCCAAAGCGTTACCGGATATGACGCCGATTTGTGGTTCAGCCAGGGCATCCCGGCGATCCGCTCGGCGACCTTGCCCTGTGGATTACCCGCGGCCCCCAGACCGCACAGGTCACCCTTGATATCCGCGGCAAACACCGCCACGCCTGCATCGCTGAAGGCTTCGGCCAATCGTTGCAAGGTGACCGTCTTGCCGGTACCGGTCGCTCCGGCGATCAGACCGTGACGATTGGCCAGGCGCATGGCCTGGGAAATCGGCTGCCCTGAAGGATCAGCCCCGATAACGAGTTGCGCTGAATCGTGCATTTTGCCCACCTTGATTAATCTTTGATCGATCGCGGCCGATATCCATGATTGAACAGTGTTGGTCTTGCGCTAAGGCGACGGCGCAAACACCGACCTGATTCAACGCCGCCCACGGCGTTCCTTTAATAAAGCACGCCGAGGGCATTAAGACCTTATTGGAAAACCCAAGCCATGAATAAAAATATGCGCTTCAGCCATAAGATCCTGCTTGCCGCCGCCCTCATCGTCACCCTCGCCTTCGCCGCATTCACGTTGTACAACGACTGGATGCAGCGCCATGCGATCCGCAACAACCTCGACAACTACCTTCAGGAAATGGGCAGCGTGACTGCCAACAACATCCAGACCTGGCTGAACGGTCGCAGCCTGCTGGTGGAAAACCTCGCGCAAAACATCGCACTCAACCCGACGCTTGCAAACATCACCGATCTGTTTGAACAGAAGGCGATGGCCACGGCGTTTGTCGCTGTGTTCATGGGCAACAGCGATGGCTTTTTCATCATCCGCCCGGACGCGAACATGCCGGAGGGCTTCGACCCTCGCAAACGGGACTGGTACAAGAGCGCCCAGACCTCCAGCGGATCGGTACTGACCGAGCCCTACATCGACATTTCCACCGGCAAACTGGTGATTTCCATCGTCCAGAGCGTGTTCGATGAGACCCGGCACATCGGCGTGGTCGGTGGCGACCTGAGCCTGCAAATGATCATCGACAGCCTCAACGCGCTGGACTTCGGCGGCATGGGTCATGCCTTCCTGGTCAGCGCCGACGGCAAGATCCTGGTGCACCCGGACAAGGATCTGGTCACCAGGTCCCTGGCCGAGGCGTACCCGAAAAACACCCCGCGGGTCAGCAGCGATTTCAGCGAAATCCAGGTCGATGGCAAAACCCAGATCATCACCTTCACCCCGATCGACGGTTTGTCTTCGGTGAACTGGTACATCGGCCTGTCGGTGGACAAGGATAAGGCCTTCTCCAAGCTCAGCGAGTTTCGCGCTTCGGCGGTGGTGGCCACGGTCATCGCCGCCGGGATCATCATCGCGTTGCTGGGCCTGTTGATTCGCATCCTGATCCAGCCGCTGCAGGTCATGACCCGGGCCATGGAAGACATCGCTGACGGTGAAGGCGACCTGACCAAGCGCCTGACCATCCAGAACAACGACGAGTTCGGCCTGCTCGGCAAGGCATTCAACCGGTTCGTCGAGCGCATTCATGGATCGATCCGTGAAGTGTCTTCGGCCACCGCGCACGTCAACGAAGTCGCGCTGCGGGTGGTCGCGGCCTCCAACTCGTCGATGGAGAATTGCGACCAGCAAGCTTCTCGCACCAGTAGCGTTGTCGCCGCCATCAATGAACTCGGCGCCGCGGCCCAGGAAATTGCGCACAACGCAGCACAAGCCTCGACCCAGGCCAGCGATGCCCGCAATCTGGCCGAAGACGGGCAACAGGTGGTGCAGCGCAGCATTGCCGCGATGGATCAGCTGTCGAATTTGCTCGACGCCTCGAGTACCCACATCGAAGCGCTCAACAGCAAGACCGTTAACATCGGGCAGATTCTCGACGTGATTACCAGCATTTCCGAGCAAACCAACTTGTTGGCCCTCAACGCCGCCATTGAAGCGGCACGGGCGGGTGAAGCCGGGCGCGGGTTTGCCGTGGTCGCCGATGAAGTGCGCAACCTGGCGCACCGCACCCAGGAATCGGCGCAGCAGGTGCAGAGCATGATCGAGGAGTTACAGGTCGGCGCCCGGGAATCGGTCAGCACCATGAACGACAGCCAGCGCCACAGTCAGGACAGCGTGGAAATCGCCAACCTGGCCGGCGAACGCCTGGGCAGCGTGACCCGGCGCATCGGCGAGATCGACGGGATGAACCAGTCCGTGGCCACCGCGACCGAGGAGCAGACGGCGGTGGTGGAGTCGATCAATGTCGACATCACCGAGATCAATACGCTGAACCAGCAAGGGGTGGAGAATCTGCAGTCGACGTTGCGGGCGTGTTCCGAGCTTGAGCAGCAGGCGGTGCGGTTGAAACAGCTGGTTGGCAGTTTCCGTATCTAGTGCCTGAACCGGCCTCTTCGCGGGCAAGCCTCGCTCCTACAGGATCACCTGAACCTGTAGGAGCGAGGCTTGCCCGCTAAGGGGCCCGCCCAGCCAGCCCACACCTCCCGGACACCCCACCACACAACCCCGACCGAACATCTATTCTTCATAAAGGTCAACCAAGGGAGAGCGACTGACCGGAGGGATGTTCATCGTGCATATCGCTGACATAACCATGTTCTACGCCCCTGCCAGCGGTGGCGTTCGTACTTATCTGGATGCCAAGCACCATCGTCTCTGCACGAGGCCGGGCACTCGCCACAGTTTGCTGATCCCTGGGGCCTACTTCAGCGAACAGGATGGCATCTACACCGTTCCGGCGCCCGCCCTGCCCTTTGGCAAGGGTTATCGCTTCCCCGTTCGCCTCGCGCCCTGGCGCAATGTCCTGCACGATTTGCAACCGGATCTGATCGAAGTCGGCGACCCCTACCTCACGGCCTGGGCGGCCCTGGATGCGCGGCGGCAACTGGATGTGCCGGTGATCGGCTTCTACCACTCCGACCTGCCACTGCTGGTGAGCAATCGCATGGGCAACTGGGTCACTCCCAATGTCGAGGCCTATGTCAGCAAACTCTACGGCAACTTCGACCGGGTCCTGGCGCCCAGCCGGGTGATGGCGGACAAGCTCACGGGCCTGGGCGTGCGCAACGTGTTCGTGCAGCCTCTGGGCGTCGATCTGCAAATGTTTCATCCCCAGGCCCGCGATCCCGGTCTGCGAGCCGAACTGGGCCTGGACGATGACACGCACCTGTTGATCTTCGCCGGCCGCGGCTCCAAGGAAAAAAACCTGCCGGTCCTGCTCGACTGCATGAAGCGCCTGGGCCGGCGCTATCACTTGCTGCTGGTCGGCTCGTCGATGCCGAACAGCGTGCCGGGCAACGTGACCGTCTTCGATGATTTCTGCCCTGCCGCGCAAGTCGCCCGCCTGATGGCCAGCGCCGATGCCCTGGTGCACGCCGGTGACCAGGAAACCTTCGGCCTGGTGATCCTCGAAGCCATGGCGTGCGGCATTCCGGTGGTGGCGGTGGCCGCCGGTGCATTCGAGGAAATCATCAACGATCGATGTGGCCTGCTCTGCACCCCGAACAATCCCCTGGCCATGGCCAACGCCATTCGCGAGCTGTTCAGCCAGGGTGGCGCAGCCCTTGGCCAGCAGGCCCGACGCCATGTCGAGCAGCATTACGCCTGGGATACCGTGGTCAACAGCCTGCTTGGCCACTATCACGCGGTACTCGGCAGCCAGTGGCCGCGAGCGGCCAATGGTTGAGCCCATGCCGTCGCCCAGCCTGCTGCTGGTGCTGCACGATGTCGCACCGCAGACCTGGATCGATTACCAGCCCTTCGTCGAAGCCGTCGACGCCCTCGGTGCCGTGCCAATGACCTGGCTGGTGGTGCCGGACTTTCACCGACACAACGATCTGCAAGACCATCCGGAATTTCGCCGCATGCTGGCCGGGCGTCTCGAACGCGGTGACGAGTTGGCGCTGCACGGCTATTTTCATTGCGATGATCAGCCGTTGGCGGTCAATCCACGGGACTGGTTCATGCGCCGCGTCTATACCCACGAAGGTGAGTTCTACCAACTGTCGCAGGCAGAAGCCCTCGCCCGGTTGTGTGCCGGTATCGACCTGTTCCAGCGCTACCAATGGCCATTGCAGGGTTTTGTCGCGCCGGCCTGGCTGATGAGCGAAGGCACGCGCCAGGCGCTGCGCCAGCTGCCCCTGACCTACACCAGCGATGCGCAACATCTGTATCGTCTTCCCGACTTCACCCAGGTCGACGCCCCCGGCCTGGTCTGGAGCGCACGCAGCGCCTGGCGTCGGGGTTTGTCGAAGCTTGTCAGTGACCGACTCGAACACCGCTGGCGCCAGGCCCCGGTCATCAGGTTGGGCATTCATCCGGTGGATATGCGCCATGAGTTTTCACGGACGTACTGGCTGAACACCCTGCAGCGCCTGCTCGACGAAGGACGGATGCCGCTGACCAAGGCGTGTTGGCTGGCTCGGCAGAACGAACACATGGAGCGCGCCGCATGAGCCGCGGGATTCTGCTGCTGGCCGGCTTGCTCGCGGCCGTGCTGATTCCGTGGCTGTTGGGCGGCAGCGAAACCTGGTCTCGTCTGAGCAGTTTTCCACTGAGCGGGTTGCTGGTGATGTTCGGCATGATCCTGCTGTGCTGGGTGGTCAACACCCTGCGTTTGCGCCTGCTGCTGGGAGATCAACGGGAGAAGGTCAGCCCGCTCAAAAGCCTCGGCGTGGTGATGGCTGCCGAGTTTGCCTACTGCGCCACACCCGGCGGCAGTGGCGGGCCCCTGACGATCATGGCGCTGCTGGCGCGCAGCGGTGTTCGCCCGGCCAGAGGCAGCGCGGTGTTCGCCATGGACCAGTTGAGCGATCTGCTGTTTTTTCTCTGCGCGTTGAGCGCAATCCTCATTTATGCGCTGTTCCAGCACCTCAGCCAGCGGATGGAGTGGCTGCTGATCGTCAGCGCGATCTCGATGTTCGGCGGCCTGATCTGCTGCGTTGCGGTGGCGCGCTACCATCGCCTGCTGATTCGCCTGAGCGGCCGATTGCTGGTACGCCTGAACGTGCAGTCCACCACCCGCATGCGCTGGGCGCGAAAGCTCCTGCATTTTCTGGCGGCGTTTACCGACACCCTCAAGCTGCCGTTTCAGACATTGATCACGGTGTTCGCCTTGACCTGCCTGCACTGGATCCTGCGCTACAGCGTGCTGTATCTGGCCCTGCGCGGACTCGATGCGGATTTGCAGTGGGCCTGGAGTTTTCTGATCCAGATGCTTTCACTGAGCGCGGGACAATTCAGCCTGCTGCCTGGCGGCGCCGGGGCGGCGGAGCTGACATCGGCGGCGCTGTTGGCGCCCATGGTGGGCAAGTCCACGGCGGCCGCGGCGATCCTGATCTGGCGGGCGGTGACCTATTACTTCTATCTGCTGGTGGGTGGGCCGGTGTTTCTGCTGATGCTGGGGCGGCCCTTGCTCAAGAAGCTGTTGAAATTCAAACAGGCCCTGTAGGAACGAGCTTGCTCGCGATGGAGGCATGGACACCGCGGGGCATCAGGCTGCCAGCGTTATCGTTTGCCATCATCGCGAGCAGGCTCGCTCCCACAGGGGTTTTCTTCCTGTAGCTGTTGCCATAGCTGCGCAGCGCCGGGAAATTCGGTGCCATCCTCCGGGCTCATGTCATCCGGGTCATAACGGCTCAAACATCCCTCACCCAATGTCGCTGGCGCCTTGGAAGTGGCTTTGTCCAGTGGATCGCTCATGTTCGTGTCCTCGGAAACGGCGAAGGGCCTGAGCGATTGAACGCCCAGGCCCTTCGATTTTCAACCGGTTCCTGATGAAATCAGAACACCACGGTCTTGTTGCCGTGCACCAGAACGCGGTCTTCCAGGTGATAACGCAGGCCGCGGGCCAGCACCATCTTCTCGACGTCGCGACCGAAACGCACCATGTCTTCGATGCTGTCGCTGTGGCTGACACGCACCACGTCCTGCTCGATGATAGGGCCCGCGTCCAGCTCTTCGGTCACGTAGTGGCAGGTCGCACCGATCAGTTTCACACCGCGCATCGACGCCTGGTGGTACGGCTTGGCGCCGACGAAGGACGGCAGGAAGCTGTGGTGGATGTTGATGACCTTGTGGGCGTATTCGCTGCACAGCTCGGGCGGCAGGATCTGCATGTAGCGCGCCAGGACGACCACTTCGGCATCGTGCTGTTTGACCAGGCGCGAGACTTCGGCGAAGGCCGGCTCCTTGTCCTGCGGATTGACCGGCACGTGGTAGTACGGGATGCCGTGCCACTCGACCATGCTGCGCAGGTCGTCGTGGTTGGAAATCACGCAGGCGATTTCGCAGTCCAGCTCGTCGCTGTGCCAGCGGTGCAACAGATCGGCCAGGCAGTGGGATTCGCGGCTGGCCATCAGCACCACGCGTTTCTTCTGCGCGGTATCGGTGATGCGCCAGTCCATCGAGAACTCTTCGGCAATCGGCGCAAAGGCTTCACGCAGGGCTTCGATACCGAACGGCAGCGAGTCGGCACGAATCTCGTGACGCATGAAGAACCAGCCACTCTGATTGTCCGAGTGATGGCTCGCTTCAGTGATCCAGCCGTTGTGGGACGCCAGAAAGTTACTGACTTTAGCAACGATGCCGACGCGGTCCGGGCAGGAAATCACCAGCCGATATGTGTGCATGAGGGGGAAACTCCAGAACTTCGCAAAGGCGCCCATTCTAGCGATAACGCAGCAAAACCGCAGTATTGATCACCTCGCGTGGTGCCCGATGGTCGCTTGCGAGACTACCGCCAGCCTCTGCGAAGCCGTGGCCTGGCCGTGTTGTTGAGGCTATATACACATTCAATTTTGAATATCCGCGGTGGCTGCCTCGAACTTTTAACTGCTGATCCAATGTGGGATGAAGTCGCCGTTTCTTAATTAAATAAACATCGGTTTAATGTTTACTTGATGAAATACCCTGACTATTATTGCCGCACTGTCCCCCTGCCATCCTGTTTCTACATAAGGTAGTAATCATGTCCTTGATCAACGAATATCGCGCCACCGAAGAAGCTATCAAAGAGCTGCAGGCCCGTTTGAAGAACCTGTCCCAAGACGACAAACTGCAAACCGAGCTGGAATTCGAAGGCAAACTGCGCACCCTGATGGGCGAATACTCCAAGTCCCTGCGTGACATCATCGCTTTGCTGGATCCGGAATCCAAAACCAAGGCACCACGCGGCGCAGCAGTAAAAACTACCGGCACCAAGCGTGCTCGCAAAGTTAAACAATACAAAAACCCGCACAACGGCGAAGTCATTGAAACCAAAGGCGGCAACCACAAGACTCTGAAAGAGTGGAAAGCCAAGTGGGGCGGTGACGTGGTTGAAGGCTGGTCTACCCTGCTGGGCTAAGCCATAGCACTTGTTGCAGACAAATCTGTGACAAAAAATAACGCCAGCATACGCTGGCGTTTTTTATGCCTCGAATTCAGCGCCCGACATTTTCGAATTCAAAGATTCAAACGTTTGCGCAACTCAACAACATAGAGCTGCCATTGATCGAGCACCTCTTGCTGAAAAGGCGTCGCTGTAAGAGCCCATTGGGCTGCGGCCTGCGTGAAACTTTCCAGGGTATTGGGCGCGCCCCATTCCGGTGCCGACAAACGTTTCTGACAGAATATTCGCCAGCGCTCTTGCTCTTGCGCATTCAAGGTGTCGGGAAAGTTGCGTGCGCGATATCGAAACAATAATTCAGGCAAGCGTTCATCATCGAAAGGCCATTGCTGTTGCGCCAATTGAATCGGATCGACCGCTCGCACTTGTTCACAAAGCCTGCGATCGCGGTCGCCAATGAAACCGTCATACAACTGTTGTTCCGGGTCCTGGCTCGGAGCGAATTCCTCGCCGGCATAAATCTGCGCAACTTTCTCCTGCCAGACTTTCTGCGCGTCACTGAGTCGCAGCGCGCGCTGTTGATACAGCGCCATATCCAGCCCGAGTCGCTGTTGATCTTCCGGGCGAAGAACACCCAGAGGTGCCACCACCGGACATTTATTGATGTGAATGAGCTTGAGTGGTACAGGCGACTCACCTTCCACCAAATCCTCGCGCCGGGTGTACAAGCGCTGGCGCAAGGTGTCGGCATCCAGATTCAGCAGCCCCTCGGGATCAAGATGCAGGTCGCAGACAATCAGTGCGTTCTTGTTGCGCGGATGCCAGGCCAGGGGCAGCACCACACCGATGAAGTTGCGCGCCGCGGAAAAACGCCCGGACACATGCACCATCGGCTTCAACAGACGGACCTGATCCAGCACCTTCTGTTTACTGCGTAACTGGAACAGAAAGTCATACAGCTTCGGCTGCTTTTCCCGGATCAGACGCGCGAGAGCGATGGTGGCGCGAACGTCCGACAGCGCTTCGTGGGCATTGCCGTGGTCGATTGCGTTGGCGGCGGTCAGGCGTTCGAGCTTGAGCGTCACCTTCCCCTCGTCGTCGGTTGGCCAGACAAGGCCATCCGGGCGCAAGGCGTAGGCGGCGCGCACCACATCGATCAGGTCCCAGCGACTGTTGCCGCCCTGCCATTCCCGTGCATAGGGGTCGAAGAAGTTGCGATACAGGCTGTAGCGGGTCATCTCGTCGTCGAAACGCAAGGTGTTGTAACCCGCGCCACAAGTGCCCGGCGCCGCCAACTGGGCGTTTACCCGGGTCATGAAATCGGCTTCGCTCAGACCCTGTTCGGACAATCGAGCAGGGGTGATACCGGTAATGGCACAGGCCGCGGGGTGCGGCAGGATGTCTTCGCTGGGCTGGCAATAGAGGTTGACCGGCTCATCGATTTCATTGAGATCGAAGTCAGTACGCAGCCCCGCCATTTGCAGGGGGCGATCGCTACGGGGGTTGATGCCCGTCGTTTCGTAGTCGTACCAGAAGATGGAAGTCACAGGCGTTTCCTGAACGGGAGATCGGCGAAGTCTAGGCGTTCAGGTCCCGCCGCGGCCAGCGATCTTGTGTGCAATGGTGACTGCGCAGCCATCGGCAACACTTTGTTATGTCGTTTTCACGGGCAAGGCTGCTAGCATCGAAAAGACGAGACCATCCCGATCAGGCCACATCATCAGGTTGCCCATGCTCGAGACTGCAGCACTGCAAAGGAAAGCGACGCTGTCCCCGCCACTGGATACGCGGTATCAGGTCGAAACGCCGGAAGGCATCGATCTGCCCTTGCGTCCGGCCGGGCTGATGGTTCGTGCGCTGGCGTTCTCCATCGACCTGGCGCTACGCGGCGTGATCCTCGGCGTGCTGTTCGTGGCGCTTTCGATGCTCGGCAAACTGGGCATGGGCCTGAGTTCGCTGCTGATCTTCGCCGTGAGCTGGTGGTACATGGTGCTGTTCGAAGTCCTCAACCAGGGCCGCTCACCGGGCAAGCAGTGGATGGGCCTGAGAGTCGTGCAGGATGACGGCACGCCGATTGGCTGGTCCGCGTCGCTGTTGCGTAACCTGTTGCGGTTTGTCGATCTGCTGCCGTTCGCCTACTTCCTCGGCGCCATCAGTTGCCTGCAAACCCCAGGTTTCAAGCGTCTCGGTGACATTGCCGCCGGCACGCTGGTGATCTATCGCGAACATCCTCTTACCCGCCCACAACTGCCGCCCGCCCCGCCGCGCCATCCGGCCTTTGCCCTGACATTGACCGAGCAGCGCGCCATCCTCGGATTCGCCGAACGCCAGACCGAACTCTCCGATGCCAGGGTCAACGAACTGGCCGCCATCCTCGCCCCGCCGCTGAAGGTTCCCGCATCGCAAGCAGTTGCAGAACTCAACGGCATCGCCCACGGCCTGTTGGGCCCGACATGAAGCAAAGTCTTTTCGAACATCGGCACATGGCCGAGTGGGAGCAGTTCTCCCTGCTGCTGGAGAGGCTGGAGCGCGACCGCAACGCCAGCGGGATGGACAACTTTCCCGGCGACTACCGGCGCATCTGCCAACACCTGGCCCTGGCCCGGGAGCGTGGCTACAGCAGTTTCCTGATCGATTCCCTGCAGCAACAAGTGCTGCGCGGGCATCAGCAGCTGTACCGCCATCGCAGCCGACTGGGCGCCAATGTGCTGGCCTTCATCCTCGCCGACTTCCCCCGCCTGGTGCGCGAACAGTGGCGTTTCGTGCTGGCCGCCAGCCTGATGTTTTTCGCCAGCCTGATCGGCTTTGCGCTGTTGGTGTACCTGTTTCCGGAGCTGATCTACAACCTGCTTCCGGCCGAGCAGATCGCCGACATGCAAAGCATGTACGACCCGCAGGCCGGTCATCTGGGACGCTCAGCGGACCGGGCCGCCAGCGAAGACTGGGTGATGTTCGGCTACTACATCATGCACAACATCGGGATCGCCTTTCAGACCTTCGCCAGCGGTTTGCTGTTTGGCCTGGGCAGCGTGTTTTTCCTGTTCTTCAACGCAATGATCATCGGCGCGGTGGCCGGGCACCTGACGCAGATCGGCTTCGGGCAGACCTTCTGGTCGTTCGTGATCGGGCATGGCGCGTTCGAACTGACCGCCATCGCCCTGGCCGGAGCGGCCGGCCTGCAACTGGGTTGGGCCCTGATCGCCCCCGGACGCTTGCCCCGCGCCGAAGCCCTGCGCCTGGCGGCACGCAAAAGCGTGTTGCTGATCTGCGGGGTGATGCTGTTTCTGCTGATTGCAGCCTTTATCGAAGCCTACTGGTCGTCGATGACCACGCCGACGCCGCTGACCAAGTACCTGGTTGGCGCTGCGCTCTGGCTGCTGGTGTTGGCGTATCTGCTGTTTGCCGGACGGGGCCGCCATGCGCCTGAGTGACGCCACCGTGGTGATCCGCCCGCGCCCGACCTGGGAAGCCATGGACCTGGGGGTGCTGCTGAGCCAGCGCCATCGCCGCCTGCTGATGACCAGTTGGGCCGTGCTGACGGTGCCGGTCTTCGCCCTGTTGACCTGGCTGTTCTGGGACTCGCCCTCTCTTGCGGTGTTCATCTTCTGGTGGTTGAAACCGGCGTTCGAACGCCTGCCGCTGTACATCCTGTCCAAGGCCATGTTCGGTGAAACACCCACATTGAAAGAGGCCCTGCGCCAATGGCCACGACTGCTCAAACCGCAACTGCTGGCCAGCCTGACCTGGCGTCGGTTGAGCCTGAGCCGCAGCTTTCTGCTGCCGGTGGTGCAGCTCGAAGGCCTGGGCGGCGAAGCAAGACAGCAACGTTTGCAGGTGTTGTTGCAGCGCGATGCCAATGCGGCGCGCTGGCTGACGATCATTGGCGCGCACCTGGAGACAGCGCTGTGGATCGGTCTGACGGTGCTGTTCTACCTGCTGCTGCCGCAACAGGTGGCCGTGGACTGGAGCTGGCAGACGCTGATCACCGCCGCGACCCAGGACTGGCGCTGGCTGGAGCACCTGACCAATGCCTTTTATGTCCTGGTGCTGGTGGTGTGGGAGCCGATTTATGTGGCCTGCGGTTTCAGCCTGTATCTGAACCGCCGCACCGTACTGGAAGCCTGGGATATCGAACTGGTGTTCCGCCGCCTGCGCCAGCGCTTGAGCAGCACCGCCGCGGTTCTGTTGCTGGCGATGATCGTGCTGATGCCTGCCAGCCAAAGCGTTTGGGCCGCAGAGGCCGCCCCTTCACCCGACAGCCCGCGTCTGCTGGAGCAACCGCTGACCAGCCAGGCCTCTCGCAACAGCATCCAGACGATCCTCGAACAACCGCCGTTCAAGAACCCGGAAACCGTGACCCGTTACCGTTTCGGTGAGGACAGGACCAACGCCGAATCCCCGGACAATGACCAGCCGCCCGCATGGCTCAAGGCCCTGTTCGATCTGTTCGGCAGCCAACGCTTCGGCACCGTGGCGTCGCTGATCGAAACCTTGTTGTGGGGCGCGGTGATCACCGCCATCGGCCTGTTGATCTGGCATTACCGCGACTGGCTGCAGACCTTCGTCAGCCGTCGCCCCCTTCCCCGCAAGAAAGCCCCGTCAGCGCTGCCGAAACAGGCGTTCGGCCTGGATCTGGACCGCGAAACCTTGCCCGCCGATATCGCCGCCAGCGCCGAAAGCCTCTGGCAAACCCAGCCGCGCGAGGCGCTCGGCCTGCTCTATCGCGCCCTGCTCAGTCATTTGCTGCACGACTTCAACCTCGTGCTCAAGGCCGCCGACACCGAAGGCCAGGTGCTTGAACGCATCGAACAATTGCAGCAACCGTCCCTGCTGGCCTTCAGCCGGAACCTGACGATGCACTGGCAAAACATGGCCTACGGGCACCGCTTGCCGCCGGCGGATTCGCAGCAGCAATTGTGCGATGGCTGGCGTGCCTTGTTCGGTTCGGGGGCAAACCGTTGAGCCGGCGCGCCTGGCCGTTGGCGCTCGGCATTCTGCTCGCCGTGCTGCTGGGTGCGCTTGGCATCTATCTCTATATGAAGGCCGTGCCCTACACGGATCAAATCGATCACGGCCCCTCGCCCGAAGCCCAGGCCAATCCCTACCTCGCCGCCGAACACTTCCTGCGCCAGCAGGGCCTGACCGTCAGCCATGCCAACAGCCTCGACATCCTGCCCAGCCTGGAGCCTCGCCAGAACAGCCTGCTGCTGTTCGGCGACCGCTACAACATGACGCCCCGGCAGATCGACCAGGTCATGAACTGGACCCGGGCCGGCGGGCGTCTTCTGTTCGTCGCCCAATCGCTGTGGGACGAAAAGGCCGGGCAAAGCAACGACCTGCTGCTCGACCGGGTACAGCTGCATCAATCCCTGAGCAAGGACCTGAAAGACCCGCCGCCCAATAGCGAAAACGGTGACGATCCCTATCCGAAACTGACCAAGCTGTATCTGGAAAACGAAGACGCTCCGGCCTATGCCGGCTTCGATACCGCCTTTCACCTCGAAGACCCGAACAACCTCGCCCAGGCCTGGGCCAACAGCGCCAAGGCCACGCACATGATGCAACTGAACCACGGGCTGGGTTCGATCATCGTGGTAACGGACGCCGACCTGTGGAAAACCCCGGCGATCGGTGAGTACGACAATGCCTGGCTGCTCTGGTACCTGACGGCCGACACCCATGTGACCTTGATGTACGACACCGACCACGACAGCTTGTGGACCTTGTTGCTGCGTTACTTCCCCCAGGCGCTGGTGGCCCTGATTGCCCTTGTCGCGTCAGGCCTGTGGCATGCGGCTGTGCGCCACGGCCCCGTGCAGGCGCCGGCCGCGAAAGCCCGCCGGCAACTGCTGGAACATGTGCGCGCCAGTGCCGACTTCATGTTGCGCCGCAACGGTCAGCACAGCCTGCTGCACGCCTTGCAACAGGACATCCTGCGCCGGGTGCGCCACCGCCATCCCGGTTACGACCAACTGGCCGTCGCCGAACAATGGCTGGTGCTGTCCCGCCTGACCCGACAACCCACTCGCGCCATCAGCCAGGCCATGAGCCCGCGACCGAAGCAGCGGCTATCCAGCGCCGAGTTCAGTCGTCAGGTCGCCCATCTGCAAACCTTGAGGAACGCTTTGTGACGATTGATCCGAAAGAGCCGGACAGCGCCGGTCACGCCATGCAGCAACGACAACGCGCCAGCCAGCTGGCTCAGGCAATACGCGGCGAACTGCAAAAGGCCGTGATCGGCCAGCACAGTGTCATCGACGACGTACTCAGTGCATTGATTGCCGGTGGCCACGTGTTGCTCGAAGGCGTGCCCGGATTGGGCAAGACCCTGCTGGTGCGCGCCCTGGCCCGTTGCTTCGGTGGCGAGTTCGCGCGCATCCAGTTCACCCCGGACCTGATGCCCAGTGATGTCACCGGGCACGCGGTGTACGACCTGCAGACAGAGCAATTCAAACTGCGTAAAGGTCCGCTGTTCACCAACCTGCTGCTGGCTGACGAGATCAACCGCGCTCCGGCCAAGACCCAGGCCGCGCTGCTCGAAGCCATGCAGGAACGTCAGGTCACGCTCGAAGGCCGCGCCCTGCCGATCGCGCAACCGTTCATGGTGCTGGCCACGCAAAACCCGATCGAACAGGAAGGCACCTACCCGCTGCCGGAAGCCGAGCTGGATCGCTTCATGCTCAAGGTGCGCATGGATTACCCCGACGCCGATCAGGAACTGGACATGGTGCGTCAGGTCAGTCGCTCGACCCGCGCCGACATGCTCGACGTGCAGCCGCTGCGCACGGTGTTGCAGGCCAAGGATGTACTGGCCCTGCAACGGATCGCCAGTGACCTGCCGCTGGACGATCAAGTGCTCGATTACGCCGTACGCCTGGCCCGCACCACCCGCGCCTGGCCAGGCCTGACCCTCGGCGCCGGTCCACGGGCCTCGATTGCCCTGGTGCGTTGCGCCAGGGCGCGGGCATTGATTCGGGGCGGCGAGTTTGTGATTCCGGATGACATCAAAAGCTGCGCGCTGGCGGTTCTGCGCCATCGCGTGCGGATCGCGCCGGAACTGGATATCGAAGGACTGGACGTGGATCACGTGCTGCGCCAGTTGCTCGATCAAGTACCGGCGCCGCGGTTGTGAATATCGTGCATCGAATAAAAGATCGCAGCCTTCGGCAGCTCCTGCAGGGTTGTGCACATTCTGCAGGAGCTGCCGCAGGCTGCGATCTCTTGATCTGCCTGAAGGGTGGCACGGCATGAAACCCACTCGCCTGCTATTGCTCTGGCTCGCCTTGCTGCTGGCCATCGGCATCGTGCTGGGCAGCTTGCAGGCAATGGGGATCGCGTTGCCCGCGTACCTGCCGCGGATCAACTGGGGCTTGCTCCTGGCGCTGCTGGCCCTGGCGCTGCTCGATGCGGTGCGGCTCAAGCGTCTGCCCTCGCCGCGCCTGCTGCGGCAGATGCCCGGCAGTCTGGCCCTGGGACGCTGGAGCGAGGTGCGGCTGGAGCTCGAACACGATTTTGCGCAACCGATGCATCTACAACTCTTTGATCACGTTCCCGACGGCTTGAGCTTCGAGCACCTGCCATTGATCGTGCAGTTGCAACCCGGCCAGCGCAGCCTGATCGACTATCGCCTGCGTCCGCTCATGCGCGGTCACTTCAGTTTCGAACACTGCGAAATCAACCTGCCAGGTCCGCTGGGCCTTTGGTCCGACAAGCGCCTGCTCGAGGTGGCTGACCAGACCCGGGTCTATCCCGACTTCGCCCACCTTTATGGTGGCCAACTATTGGCGGTGGATAACTGGCTGAGCCAGCTCGGCGTTCGCCGGCATCAACGCCGCGGCCAGGGGCTGGAGTTTCACCAGTTGCGTGAATTCCGCGAGGGCGACAGCCTGCGGCAAATCGACTGGAAAGCCACCGCCCGCCAGCGCACGCCCATCGCCCGGGAATACCAGGACGAGCGCGACCAACAGATCATGTTCATGCTCGATTGCGGGCGTCGCATGCGCAGCCAGGACGGCGAGCTGGCGCATTTCGATCATGCGCTCAACGCCTGCCTGCTGCTTAGCTACGTCGCGCTGCGCCAGGGGGACGCGGTGGGCCTGTGCACCTTCGCCAGCGAACAGCCGCGCTTCCTCGCCCCGGTCAAAGGCAGCGGGCAACTCAATGTGCTGCTCAACACGGTTTACGACCTGAACAGCAGCCAGCGCAGCGCCGACTATCAAGCGGCCATCACCGAGCTGCTCGCCCGCCAGAAACGCCGGGCGCTGGTGGTGCTGGTGACCAACCTGCGGGACGAGGACGATGAAGAACTGCTCACCGCCGTCAAACGCCTGAGCCGCCAGCACCGGGTCCTGGTCGCCAGCCTGCGCGAAGAAGTGCTCGACAACCTGCGGCAAACGCCGGTGCAGACATTGCCCGAGGCGCTGGCCTATTGCGGTACGGTGGATTACCTCAATGCCCGGGCCGAACTGCACGAGCGCCTGAGCGCCCACGGTGTACCGGTGCTGGATGCGCGGCCCGGGGAATTGGGCACGCAGATGGTGACGCAGTATTTGAGCTGGAAACGCAGTGGTGGTGTTTGATTGGCCTTTGAGATTTTCATCGTCTGTAAAGACGCCTTCGCGAGCAAGCCCGCTCCCACAGCGGACCGTGTTCCGACAACAGGAACGCGGCAAATGTGGGAGCGGGCTTGCTCGCGAAGCTTTTAAGGCTTTGATCAGGCCGAAGCCGACAACGTCTGGAAACTGAAGTACTGCTTCAACGCCTCCACCAGTTGCCCATATTCCGGTGGGGCTCGTTGCAGGCTGAACCCGGCGTCGTAGTATTGGGGCGTTTGATCTTCGTGGCACCACAGGCAACACGCCCGCAGATCGATGATCTGCTGGCACCCATCGCCGACGGGGATTTTCAGGCGCAGACCGAAGTCCGCGCCGATCATCATGGGCAGTTGGCTGATGAGCATCAGCCCGTGTTCGGAAACATTGCCCAGATAACCGATGGGTTTGTCAGTGACACTGTTGAACACTTTCAGAAAATACGGCAGTTGATGCCGCTCGATCCGGCGGTCAGTGAACATGCTGAATTCGCTACGCAAGGTCCTTAAGCAGGACCGCACTAATGCTTCGGAACAGGCCTGCCAACTGATATCCCGGCAGATGCGGCCCGCTCTCCCCGATCCTGGTGCGACAGTCCGTGTACCGTTGCCGCTTACTCCTACCGATCACAGGTGTTGCCACAGTTTAGAAACCAGCCTCTAAACCGATCTATTGGACTATAGCTCACTACCGCCGGTCGGCCACCTATTGAATGACAACCAGCATCAGAACTGTGTCGGCCGCACGGTTGCCGAGCTGCGCATCGGGTAATGGCCCAGGCTGGCCAGGGTTTCCAGACGGGCGCGGGCGCGGTAGGCGTATTCGCTCTGCGGGTAGGAGGCGATGATGAACTGGTAGGTCTGGGCGGCATCGATGAACATTTTCTGCCGCTCCAGGCATTGGCCGCGCATCATCGACACTTCCGGCCACACGTACGGCCGGGCCCGGCTGTCGCGCTCGACCTTGGACAGCTCGAGCATCACCTGCTCGCAATTGCCGCGGTCATAGGCGCTGTAGGCATTGTTCAAATGATGGTTCATGGCAAAACGGGTGCAACCCGTGACACTGAATAAGGCAAGGGCGGCAATGAGTACGAATCGCATGGGAAATCTCCTGTCTTGAACGCTGTATCGACCCGTGGACGGAAATCTTCAGCGGCCCGGCACAAAGTTGAGGTGTTCAATAAAGAAAGAATTAAGTAGTGCAAACGAACAATGACTACAGCGTCCGACCATAGTAGCCTCACTCAGCGCTTGAACTCAGGAGTCTTTGCATGTCCGTCCGTCGTACCAAAATCGTCGCCACCCTTGGCCCGGCCAGTAACTCGCCGGAAGTTCTCGAACAGCTGATTCTGGCTGGCCTGGACGTCGCCCGCCTGAACTTCTCCCACGGCACCCCCGACGAGCACAAGGCTCGCGCCAAGCTGGTGCGTGATCTGGCCGCCAGGCACGGCCGCTTCGTCGCCCTGCTGGGTGACCTGCAAGGCCCGAAAATCCGTATCGCCAAATTCGCCAACAAGCGCATCGAGCTGAAGATCGGTGACAAGTTCACCTTCTCCACCAGCCATCCGCTGACCGAAGGCAACCAGCAGGTGGTCGGCATCGACTACCCGGATCTGGTCAAGGACTGCGGCGTGGGCGACGAGTTGCTGCTCGACGACGGCCGCGTGGTGATGCGTGTCGAAACCGCCACCGCCACCGAACTGAACTGCGTGGTGACCATCGGCGGCCCGCTGTCGGACCACAAGGGCATCAACCGTCGTGGTGGCGGCCTGACCGCTCCGGCCCTGACCGAAAAGGACAAGGCCGACATCAAGCTCGCCGCGGAAATGGACCTGGACTACCTGGCCGTCTCCTTCCCGCGTGACGCCGCCGACATGCAATACGCCCGTCAACTGCGCGACGAAGCCGGCGGCACCGCCTGGCTGGTGGCGAAGATCGAACGCGCCGAAGCCGTGGCCGATGACGAAACCCTCGACGACCTGATCCAGGCGTCCGACGCCGTGATGGTGGCCCGTGGCGACCTGGGCGTGGAAATCGGCGATGCCGAGCTGGTGGGTATCCAGAAGAAGATCATTCTGCACGCCCGTCGCCACAACAAGGCGGTGATCGTTGCGACCCAGATGATGGAGTCGATGATCCAGAACCCGATGCCGACCCGTGCCGAAGTGTCCGACGTGGCCAACGCCGTGCTCGACTACACCGACGCCGTGATGCTGTCGGCCGAAAGCGCCGCCGGTGCCTACCCGCTCGAAGCGGTACAGGCCATGGCCCGTATCTGCATCGGCGCGGAAAAGCACCCGACCAGCAAAACCTCCAGCCACCGCATCGGCAAGACCTTCGAGCGTTGCGACGAGAGCATTGCGCTGGCGACCATGTACACCGCCAACCACTTCCCGGGCGTGAAGGCGATCATCGCGTTGACCGAAAGCGGTTACACCCCGCTGATCATGTCGCGTATCCGTTCCTCGGTGCCGATCTACGCGTTCACCCCGCACCGCGAAGCCCAGGCCCGCACCGCGCTGTTCCGTGGCGTGTACACCATCCCGTTCGACCCGGCATCCCTGCCGCCAAGCCAGGTCAGCCAGGCCGCCATCGACGAGTTGCTCAAGCGCGGCGTCGTGGAACAAGGCGACTGGGTCATCCTGACCAAGGGCGACAGCTACCACACCATCGGTGGCACCAACGGCATGAAGATCCTGCACGTTGGCGACCCGATGGTCTGAGTGACCGGTTGCTGAAAGACAAAAGCCCTGCCATGTGAATGGCGGGGCTTTTTGTTTTCTGATCCTTAAGATGCGGTGCCTGTACCGGCCCCTTCGCGGGCAAGCCTCGCGCCTACAGGTTTCAATGGTGTTCCGGAAATTGTGCACAGCACAAAACCCTGTGGGAGCGGGCTTGCCCGCGAAGAGGCCGGCACAGCCAACACAAGACTCAATGTCTGTTATTACTCTCTAAATCAACACTCAACCGCGGGGCAGAAACACATCCGCCAGCAGTTGATTACGCGGCAATCCCGCCAGATACAGGCGTCGGGCAAAGGCGTCGACACTGTCGGGGGCTCCGCAGAGCAGGACCAGGGTTTGCCGGGAAACAAGCCGCAGCTGCGACAGGGCCGCTGGTAACTCGGCCGCGGTCCACAGCTCGATATCCAGGTTCGGTCGGCTGGCCGCCATGGCCTGCAACGGCTTGGCCAGATAATGCTGACTGGCATCATGGGCCAGGTGAATCACGCGGATCGCGCCCTGGTGATCGTGACGCAACGCTTCGCGCAGCACGCCGAACAAGGGGCCCAACCCGGTACCGGACGCCAACAGCCACAACGGCCGCTCGTGCCAGGACGGATCGTAGTGCAAAGCCCCGCCGCGCAATTCGCCGAGGCGGATCGGATCGCCGATGTTCAAGCGGCGCGCGGCGTCGCTGAATTCACCGGGCAGGCGGCAATCGAGGTGAAATTCCAGGAAACGGTCGTCCTGCGGCAGGCTGGCGAGGGAATACGGACGCGCGACATTCCCGGCCCACAGCACCAGATGCTGGCCGGCGCTGTAACGCAGCGGGCGCTCCGGCGTCAGACGCAAGCGCAGCACGCTGTCGCTCAACCAATCGACCGCGGTCACTTGTGCCGGGCGCCCGTCCTGCAGCGGGTCGAAAGTGTGGACCTGCAAGTCTTCCACCACCTGACACTGACAGGCCAGGCGCCAGCCCTGCTGACGCTGCTCCGCGCTCAGGGCATCGGGACGACTGTCGGCCGGCAGGCCATTCACGCATTGCACCAGGCACGCGTGGCAACTTCCGGCGCGGCAACTATAGGGCACTGCCACGCCATTGTGATTCAGTGCATCGAGCAGATTGCTGCCCGCCGCCACCGACCATTGGTGTTCACCCACGCGTAACTCAGGCATCGACGTTTTCCCAGGCAGCCGCACAACGGTTGCGCCCGTCACGCTTGGCGCGATACAGCGCCTGATCGGCCCGCTGCAGGGCGTCATCGAGATCGTCGCCATGTTCCAGCAGGGTCATGCCGGCGGACAGGCTGAGGTTACGGACATTCAAGCCGATCAACTCGACGTCGGTAAACGCGATGCGCAGCCGCTCGCAGCAGGAGGTGAGGCTGTCCGCATCGCAATCGGGCAACAGCACCACAAATTCTTCGCCACCGTAGCGGGCCAGCACATCACCGTCCCGCAGGCAGGCATTGGCCACACCGGCGAAAGCTTGCAGCACCTGATCGCCAGCGGCATGGCCGTGCAGGTCATTGATGCGCTTGAAATGGTCAAGATCGATCAGCGCCAGGCCGTGCACCACACTGGGATCCATCACGTTGAGTTCGCGGGTGGCCAGGCGCAGGAAATGCCGACGATTGAACAGACCGGTCAATTCGTCGGTGGCCACCAGGTCCTCGAGCTGGCGCATCATCCCGCGCAGCGTGTCCTGGTGGGCCTGCAAGGCGAAGCGGCGCTGGCGCATGCGATGGCGCGTGGCCTGGACGTAACCGGCGTAGAGCACCAGCCAGACCAGCACGATCAACAGCACGCACACCTGCAATGCCGCCAGGGCCGGGTCGGGCAACCGGAAGTGATAACCCTCCCACAGGGTGATCGCGCTGAAACTGAAGAACACCAGCATGGCGCAGCGCAGGAACGCGCGTCGGGACAGATGGAACAGCCCGAACAGCAGGATCAGCACATAGAAAACCAGGAAGGCCCCGCGGGCGTCATCAAGGTGGGCGATCAGCCAGGTTTGCCAGCCAAGGCCGAGCATCACCTGGGCTTCGGTCAGGCTGGGATCGCCCAGGCGCAGGTTGTAGCCGGAATAGAACACCGCGAACAGCGCCGCCTGACTGATGACCACCAGCGAACTGCCGATGGCCATGCCCGCCAGCGAGTCCTCGTAGTGGCCGGTAAAAAACGCCAGCCACACCAACAGCAAAGCCAGGGCGTAGGTGCCGGCTGCGAGGGCAAAACGTTTGATCAGCAGACGTTGAATGGCGTTATGGGTCAATCGTTGACTCACCGAATGAAAGGAGGCTGGTAGAGCGTCCTACTCTACAGACCGTATGTCACTTTAGTGGCGTGGCCGATAAATGACCATCCAATTTTCTCCCGGCGCCTTACACCATCCGTGTAGGAGCTGCCGAAGGCTGCGATCTTTTGATCTTGCTTTAAAAGATCGCAGCCTTCGGCAGCTCCTACAGGGGGCAGGCGTCATCTATAAGACCAACGATTGACTGCCGGCGGGTGTGCCCTTGAGCGAGGCGCGGTATACTGCCGCGCCTTTTTAGCCAGAAGAGCAGCTGCAAGCCTCAAGCTTCAAGCAGCAAGCTCAGAGCAGTACTCATACAGCTTCATCTTGCCGCTTGTGGCTTGAAGCTCGTAGCTGCCCCATAGAATGTTCCCGTCTTTTAGAGGAGCGCGACTCATGACCGTGATCAAGCAAGAAGACCTGATTCAGAGCGTTGCCGACGCCCTGCAATTCATTTCCTACTACCACCCCGTGGATTTCATCCAGGCAATGCACGAAGCCTACCTGCGCGAAGAATCGCCGGCGGCCCGTGACTCCATGGCGCAAATCCTGATCAACTCGCGCATGTGCGCCACCGGCCACCGTCCGATCTGCCAGGACACCGGCATCGTGACCGTGTTTGTCCGCGTGGGCATGGACGTGCGCTGGGATGGCGCCACCCTGAGCCTGGACGACATGATCAACGAAGGCGTTCGTCGCGCCTACAACCTGCCGGAAAACGTCCTGCGCGCTTCGATCCTCGCCGACCCGGCAGGCGCTCGCAAGAACACCAAGGACAACACCCCTGCCGTTATCCACTACTCCATCGTCCCGGGTAACACCGTGGAAGTGGACGTGGCAGCCAAGGGCGGCGGTTCCGAGAACAAGTCGAAAATGGCCATGCTCAACCCGTCCGACTCGATCGTCGACTGGGTTCTGAAGACCGTTCCGACCATGGGCGCCGGCTGGTGCCCACCGGGCATGCTGGGCATCGGCATCGGCGGCACCGCCGAGAAAGCCGCAGTGATGGCCAAGGAAGTGTTGATGGAATCCATCGACATTCACGAGCTCAAGGCCCGCGGCCCGCAGAACCGTATTGAAGAAATGCGTCTGGAGCTGTTCGAGAAGGTCAACCAGCTGGGCATCGGCGCCCAGGGCCTGGGCGGCCTGACCACCGTGCTCGACGTGAAGATCATGGACTACCCGACCCACGCCGCGTCCCTGCCGGTGTGCATGATCCCCAACTGCGCCGCCACCCGTCACGCGCACTTCGTGCTCGACGGTTCCGGCCCGGCCGCACTGGAAGCGCCACCGCTGGACGCCTATCCGGAAATCGTCTGGGAAGCCGGTCCATCGGCTCGCCGCGTCAACCTCGACACCCTGACTCCGGAAGAAGTGCAAAGCTGGAAGCCGGGCGAAACCATCCTGCTCAACGGCAAGATGCTCACCGGTCGCGACGCGGCGCACAAGCGCATGGTCGAGATGCTGAACAAGGGTGAAACCCTGCCGGTGGACCTCAAGGGTCGCTTCATCTATTACGTCGGCCCGGTCGATCCGGTGCGCGAAGAAGTGGTTGGCCCGGCTGGCCCGACCACCGCGACGCGGATGGACAAGTTCACCCGTCAGATCCTCGATCAAACCGGCCTGCTGGGCATGATCGGCAAATCCGAGCGCGGCCCGACCGCTATCGACGCGATCAAGGACTACAAGGCCGTTTACCTGATGGCAGTGGGCGGCGCGGCTTACCTGGTGGCGCAAGCGATCAAGAAATCCCGCGTGGTGGCGTTCCCTGAACTGGGCATGGAAGCGATCTACGAGTTCGACGTGACCGACATGCCAGTGACCGTTGCGGTCGACAGCAAGGGCGAATCGGTACACATCACCGGTCCCGCCATCTGGCAGCAAAAGATCAGTGAAAGCCTGGCGGTAGAAGTGCAGTAAGCATTTCGACCGACCCGAAAAAGGCGACAGGGCTTATCCCCCTGTCGCCTTTTTTATTACCTGAAATGACGCGATTGCCCTCTGCGGCATCACACCGGCCCTGATTCGCGGTGGCCGAAAAAACGACCAACGGATTTCAACCTGCGGCAGCGTATTCAGGGCGCGTGATGACAGGCGGGCCCCATGTTATGGTGCGCCCCCTCCGTACCCCATGTGTAATGCCTGCATGTTTCTGTCCTCCCGCCCCCTGCGCCTTGCGCTCTATACCCTGCTGATCATCGCCGGCGCCGTCATCGCCGCCACCCTGGCGATGCGCCACACCGTGCGCCAGTCCATGGTCGAAGACGCGGCCCGGGCCAATCAGCAGTTGGGGCTGTATGCCACGTCCCTGCATACCCTGATCGATCGCTACCGCACCCTGCCCTCGGTGCTGGCGCTGGACCCGCAACTGCGCAACGCCCTCAGGGGTTCGGTCAGCCCCGAACAGCAGGATCTGTTGAACCGCAAGCTGGAACAAATCAACGGCGCCGCCGAATCCTCGACCCTGGAATTGCTCGACCGCACCGGTCTTGCCGTGGCTGCCAGCAACTGGCGACTGCCCAGCAGCTACGTCGGGCACAACTATGGATTCCGCCCCTACTTCAACCAGACCCGCACCCAGGGCACCGGACGCTTTTATGCCGTGGGGGTGACCAGCGGCATTCCGGGTTACTTCCTGTCCAGCGCGGTGACCAGTGACGACGGGCAGTTTCTCGGCGCCATGGTGGTGAAACTGGAGTTCCCGGAACTGGAACGGGAATGGAGCCAGGGCAGCGACACCCTGCTGGTCAGCGACGCCCGTGGCGTGGTGTTCATCGCCAACCAGCCGGGCTGGCGTTATCGCCTGCTCAAACCGCTGAATGACAAGGATCACAGCGAACTCAAGTCCACTCGCCAATACGACAAGCAACCACTGACACCGCTTGAATATCAGTCGCTGCGCCACTTCGACGACAACAGCGAACTGGCCCGCGTACAAGGCCCGAACGGTCAGGCGGATTACCTCTGGGAATCCCTGCCGCTGGCCGCCGAAGGCTGGACACTGCACCTGCTGCGTCGCCCACAGGTGGCGTTCGAAGACAGTCGCAACGCCGCACTGGCCGCCGCCGGCCTGTGGCTGACCCTGGTGTTCCTGCTGCTGTTCCTCAACCAGCGCTGGCGCCTGGCGAAAATGCGCCAGCGCAGCCGCGAAGAACTCGAACAATTGGTGGAAGAACGCACCCGTGACCTGCGCACCGCCCAAGAGGGATTGGTGCAGTCGGCCAAGCTGGCCGCCCTCGGGCAGATGTCGGCGGCCCTGGCCCATGAAATCAACCAGCCGCTGACCGCGCAGCGCATGCAACTGGCCACCTTGCGTCTGCTGCTCGACCACGGGCGGGTCGATGAAGCCTACGCCGCACTCAAACCGGTGGACGAAATGCTGACCCGCATGGCCGCCCTCACCGGTCACCTGAAAACCTTTGCCCGCAAAAGCCCCAGCGGCTTGCGCGAGCGCCTGGACCTGGCGGCGGTGGTGGACCAGTCGCTGCAATTGCTCGACACCCGCCTGCGCGATGAACAGGTCAGCACCGTGCTGCACCTGACCCGACCGGCCTGGGTGCGCGGTGATGCGATCCGTCTGGAGCAGGTGCTGATCAACCTGCTGCGCAATGCAATGGACGCGATGCAGGACAAACCCTGCAAGCGTCTGGAAATTCGCCTCGAAGCCGACGAGCAGATCTGGCGTTTGAGCGTCATCGACAACGGCGGCGGTATCGCCGAGGAAAATCTGCCGAAGGTGTTCGATCCGTTTTTCACCACCAAGCCGGTGGGTGATGGCCTGGGTATCGGTCTGGCGGTGTCTTTCGCTATCGTGCATGAATCGGGCGGACGCCTGACAGCCGATAATCATGGCAACGGCGCGGTGTTTGCCATGACCCTGCCCATCGATCTGGAGGCCCACGGCTAATGCTCAACTCAGTGATGGTGGTCGACGACGAAAGCAGCATTCGCAGCGCCGTTGAGCAATGGCTGAGCCTGTCGGGGTTCGAGGTGCAGTTGTTCAGTCGCGCCGAGGAATGCCTGGCGCATCTGCCCAGGCATTTTGCCGGGGTGATTCTCAGCGACGTGCGCATGCCCGGCATGAGCGGCCTGGAACTGTTGGCCGAAGTCCAACGACGCGATGCCGACCTGCCGGTGATCCTGCTGACCGGCCACGGCGATGTGCCGATGGCGGTCGATGCCATGCGCGATGGCGCCTACGACTTCCTGGAAAAACCCTTCAGCCCCGAAACCCTGCTCGGCAGCCTGAACCGCGCGCTGGAAAAACGCCGGCTGGTCCTGGAAAACCGCGCCCTGCACGAACAGGCCGACAACCGCGCCAAGCTCGATGCGACGCTCCTCGGTGTTTCCCGAGGCCTGCAAACCCTGCGCGGTCAGGTGCTGGACCTGGCGACACTGCCGGTCAATGTGTTGATTCGTGGCGAAACCGGCAGCGGCAAGGAACTGGTCGCCCGTTGCCTGCACGACTTCGGGCCCCGTGCCGACAAACCCTTCGTAGCCCTGAACTGCGCGGCGATCCCCGAGCAGCTGTTCGAGGCCGAACTGTTCGGCCATGAAACCGGGGCCTTTACCGGCGCCCAGGGCAAGCGCATCGGCAAGCTTGAGTACGCCGATGGCGGCACGCTATTTCTCGATGAAATCGAAAGCATGCCCCTGGCGCAGCAGGTGAAATTGCTGCGGGTGCTGCAGGAGCAGAAGCTCGAGCGCCTGGGGTCGAACCAGAGCATTCGCGTGGACTTGCGGATCATCGCCGCGACCAAGCCGGACCTGCTCGACGAAGCCCGGGCCGGGCGTTTTCGCGAGGATCTGGCTTATCGCCTGAACGTTGCTGAACTGCGCCTGCCGCCGCTACGCGACCGGCGCGAAGACATTCCCCTGTTGTACGAATCCTTCGCCCGACAGGCCGCCGAGCGCCTGGGTCGCAGCTTTTCCCCCTTGAATGGCCCGCAGTTGAGCCACCTGCTGAGTCATGACTGGCCGGGCAATGTGCGCGAACTGGCGAACACGGCCGAACGTCAGGTGCTCGGCCTCGGCGAGCCGGTGCCGGCGGGCATAGAGCCCGGACAATCACTGGCGGCGCAGCAGGAAGCCTTCGAAGCCCAGTGCCTGCGTGCGGCGCTGACCCGGCACAAGGGGGATGTGAAGGCGGTGCTGGAAGAACTGCAACTGCCGCGTCGGACCTTCAATGAAAAGATGCAGCGGCATGGGCTCTCCAGAGAGATGTTCTTGTAGCGCCCGGACCGGCCTCTTCGCGGGCAAGCCCGCTCCCACAATGGTCCGGCGTACACCGATCAACTGCGGGCTTGCCCGCGAAGAGGCCGGTAAAGGCAACAAATGACTACAAGCCTCATGAGCGACTTTCCGCTCACGCCCAGCTGTATATAAGCGGATTTCCGCTCACCAAAGCGGCTTACCCCCTCTAAACCGGCCCTCTCCGGTTTGGCACAGCTCCTGCTATAGCCCCCGCAGGCTGCGTTTCATAACGCTCCGCAAAAACAATTAGATGAAGGATCCTTAGATGGATAACTCCAATACCCTGCCCCGTGGGTCGGCCGCCGTGCCGGCAAAAGAACGCACCACCTCCAGCCGTATCAAATCCATCTTCAGCGGTTCCGTCGGCAACATGGTCGAGTGGTATGACTGGTACGTCTATGCCGCCTTCTCGCTGTACTTTGCCAAGACCTTTTTCCCTGCCGGTTCTTCAACCGCACAGCTGATGAACACCGCTGCGATTTTCGCCGTGGGCTTTTTGATGCGTCCGATCGGTGGCTGGCTGATGGGCCTGTACGCCGACCGTGCCGGTCGCAAACGTGCACTGATGGCCTCGGTGTACCTGATGTGCTTCGGCTCCCTGCTGATCGCCCTGAGCCCGGGTTACGAAACCATCGGTATCGGCGCGCCGATCCTGCTGGTGTTCGCCCGTCTGCTGCAAGGCCTGTCGGTGGGTGGCGAATACGGCACCTCCGCCACTTACCTGAGCGAGATGGCGACCAAGGAGCGTCGCGGCTTCTACTCCAGCTTCCAGTACGTGACCCTGATTTCCGGTCAGCTCATCGCGCTGGCGGTGCTGATCATCCTGCAACAGGTTCTGACCACCGAAGAGCTGTACGCCTGGGGCTGGCGCATTCCATTCGCCATCGGCGCACTGTGTGCCGTAGTCGCGCTCTATCTGCGTCGCGGCATGGAAGAAACCGAATCGTTCGTGAAGAAAGACAAAGCCAAGGAAAGCGCGATGCGCACCTTGCTGCGCCATCCGAAGGAACTGCTGACCGTGGTCGGCCTGACCATGGGCGGTACGCTGGCGTTCTACACCTACACCACCTACATGCAGAAGTACCTGGTGAACACCGTCGGCATGAGCATTTCCGACTCCACCACCATTTCCGCCGCCACGCTGTTCCTGTTCATGTGCCTGCAACCGATCATCGGCGGCCTGTCGGACAAGATCGGACGTCGCCCGATCCTGATCGCCTTCGGCGTGCTCGGGACGATCTTCACCGTGCCGATCCTGATGACTCTGCACACCATCCAGACCTGGTGGGGCGCGTTCTTCCTGATCATGGCCGCGCTGATCATCGTCAGCGGCTACACCTCGATCAACGCGGTGGTCAAAGCCGAACTGTTCCCGACCGAAATCCGCGCCCTGGGCGTCGGCCTGCCGTACGCACTGACCGTATCGATCTTCGGCGGTACCGCTGAATACATCGCCCTGTGGTTCAAGAGCATCGGCATGGAAACCGGCTACTACTGGTACGTCACCGGCTGTATCGCCATTTCGTTGCTGGTGTACGTCACCATGAAGGACACCCAGAAGCATTCGCGGATCGTTACGGACTAAGTCCAGCCGCGCTTCACCAAAAGGGGCAGACCGTCGGGGGTCTGCCCCTTTTTCGTGTCTGGAATGCTTGTATGAAAATTCCTTCATCCCCATGGAAGGCAGATTAATCACGAGTTAATGCCCGCCCTCCATCCTTGATCCTGCCTGATCGATTAATTGCCCTTCGCTCACTCGATGCCTGAAAGCGAAAAAGGCCGACGGCTTTAACATCTAATTAATCGATCGTTACTACCATTATTTTGCGCTTTTTAATCAGTTTAATTGGCGTAGCATGAAACCCATGCCCAAGACACAAAACGCCAAAGAATCTGGAGAAATGAAAATGAAAACCAAACTGTTCCTCGCCATCGCCCTGTCCGTACTCGCCGCCAACACCTTCGCCGCCGACGGTTTCGACCGCACTGGCTCCGCCGTTGCAGCGGATGGCTATGACCGCACCGGTTCTGCCACTGTTGCTGCTGACGGCTACGATCGCACCGGTTCCGCCACCGTTGCCGAAGACGGTTACGACCGCACCAACGGCGCCACCGTTGCCGAAGACGGTTACGACCGCACCAACGGCGCTACCGTTGCCGAAGATGGTTACGACCGCACCAATGGCGCTACCGTTGCCGAAGATGGTTATGACCGCACAGGTGGTGCGTCCATCAGCTGATTCACCCAGCGTGACAGCAAAGCCCGGCTTCGGCCGGGCTTGGTCGTTTCCGGGGGGCAGCAAAAAACGGTACAACACCCAATCTGTAGGAGCTGCCGAGTGCAACGAGGCTGCGATCTTTTGACTTTCAAAAGCAGGATCAAAAGATCGCAGCCTGCGGCAGCTCCTGCAGGAAATGGGATTGGCTGGAAAAATGTCGTGCGGCCTTGCACCATGGGCGACTTGTGAACTCCAGGATTGCCCCATGCCCGACGACATCCACTTCTACGAACCCGCCAACGGCCACGGCCTGCCTCACGATCCGTTCAACGCGATCGTCGGCCCTCGCCCCATTGGCTGGATCTCTTCACAGGATGCCGAGGGCCGGTTGAACCTGGCGCCTTACAGCTTCTTCAACGCCTTCAACTACATTCCGCCGATCATTGGTTTTTCCAGCATCGGTCGCAAAGACAGCCTGAACAACATCGAACAGACCGGCGAATTCGCCTGGAACCTGGCGACCCGGCCGCTGGCCGAGCAGATGAACCAGAGCTGTGCCAACGTCGGTCCCGAGGTCGACGAGTTCGAGCTGTCGGGCTTGACCCCGGTGGCCTCGAAAATCATCTCGGTGCCACGGGTGGCCGAAACCCCGGTGTCCTTCGAGTGCAAGGTCACGCAGATCATTCAGTTGCAGCGCGCGGACGCAAACGTGGTGCCGAGCTGGCTGATCCTCGGCGAAGTGGTCGCCGTGCATATCGCCAAATGGCTATTGAAGGACGGGGTCTACGACACCGCCGCGGCAGAACCGATTCTGCGCGGCGGCGGGCCGGCGGATTACTTCCAGCTGGGGCCCGAGGCGTTGTTCAAGATGTATCGCCCGGGGGCGAAGAACCCCCAGTCTGCCAAATAGCTACCAGATCAACTCGCCGTCTTCGCTGACATCCTTGAGATTGGCGAGCTCCCGGGCCGCCGCTTCGTCGGCGTCCATGGCGGTCTTGAAGGTCTGCTCTTCCAGCAGCTTGTTGAAACGAGGCGCACCGGAGCCGTCGATGGCTTTGGTGGCGATTGCCGCGTAATACCCGCCTTCGCGGGGGACTACAGCCGATACGGCTTCGAAGTGTTCAAAGGCTTTGCGTGCCATGTCATACATCCTGGCTGATTGAGAAAGCCGCCATTAAACCCTCAACCCGCCAGTTTGTGTACCGCCGCTGCGGATTGACGCAGGGCCTGGGCCTCCGACACTTCCTTGAAGGTGTGGAAATCCAGGCTGTTGACCACCAGGTCCTGCACCAGCTCGGCAAACACCTCCATGGCCGGGGTGCTGAAATACGCGGTCATGGCCTGTTGATTGGCCCAGAAGCCGGACACCAGCCACAGGTCCGGATCGCCTTGCGAATGCTGCAGGGCGAAACTCAGGCAGCCCGAGGCCGCGCGGGACGGCTCGATCAGCGCGCTCAGGCGCACACCCAGCTCTTGCGAACGCCCGGCGCGTGCCCGGACAAAAGCCATATGACTGACGGGGATCTGTTTCGACATGTTCAATCCTCCCGGGGAGTGGCGTGGCAGCCTGGGACGGGCTGCGACAGGATCAAAGGTTAAGGGGTGCCGCGCCCGCGTCGTTAGTCGATTCCTGCCGCTGCGTTGCACGATCCTGCGAAAGAGCCGTGGCAACCTGTAAAAATATGTAAAACCCGGTCACGGTTCCGTCACACGAGTTTCAAGCAAGTTTCGCCCTCTACGTCCTGCCATGTCCGGGCCGATTCACAAGCCCGTGCAGAATCAGGCAAGCATGATGCAGGATGTGTCTACCGCTCTCGCTTGCACAAACTTATGCTCGGCCCATTACCGATGCGTTAACGAGGATGCCTGGCATGTCTTCATTCGATCAGTTTCAAGCCCCCGCGGATGCAGAGATGGAAAAGCAGCGCGCGGAACTGGCGGCGATCATCCGGCGCACCACCGGCGAAGATGGCAGTTATGCCACCGCCATCGATTCGCTGTTCATGTCGCGCCACAGCCAGAACCACGAATTCGCCCCGGTGCTCGCCCAACCCGCGCTGTGCATCATGGCCCAGGGCCGCAAGGAGGTGCGGCTGGCGGACGAGTACTTCAATTACGATCCGCTCAATTACCTGGTGGTGTCGGTGTCGATGCCGCTCAGCGGGCGTGTGGTCAATGTCACGGCCGCAGAACCGATCCTCGCGGTTCGCCTGGACATCGACCCTACGGAAATCACCGCGCTGATCGCCGACGCCGGGCCCATGGGCGTCCCGGCGCGGCCAACCGGACGCGGGCTGTACGTGGAACGCCTGGACAGCGCGATGCTCGATGCGGTGCTGCGCCTGGCACGATTACTCGACACACCGAAAGACATCGCCATGCTCGCGCCGCTGATTCGCCGGGAAATTCTCTATCGCCTGCTGCGCAGTCCCCAGGGTCATCGGCTGTACGAAATCGCCATTGCCAACAGCCAAAGCCACCGCATCAGCCAGGCGATCAAATGGCTCAACGGCAACTTCGAGCAGCCGTTGCGCATCGATGATCTGGCCAGGGAAGTGAACCTGAGCGTGTCGACCCTGCATCACCGCTTCAAGGCAATGACGGCGATGAGTCCGTTGCAGTATCAGAAGCAGCTGCGCTTGCAGGAGGCGCGGCGGCTGATGCTGGCCGAAGGGCTGGAGGCTTCGGCGGCGGGGTATCGCGTCGGGTATGAGAGCCCGTCGCAGTTCAGCCGGGAGTACAGCCGGTTGTTCGGTGCGCCGCCGTTGCGGGATTTGGCGCGGTTGCGGTTGTCCGTCTAACGGATTGCCTCCCCCTTGCAGGAGCGAGGCTTGCCCGCGAAGGCTATTTCGGATTCAACATTGATGCTGGCCGATATGACGCTTTCGCGGGCAAGCCTCGCTCCTACAGGGGGAGGTGGTGAGCATTACGCCCCCAGCACCCGACAAGCCTCAGCCGGCAAGGTCACCGACACCGGATGCCCGATGTTCAACCCGATCCCTTGATTCGGCGTGCTCAGCGCAGTGAAGGTCACCCCGGAACACTCCACCGTGGTCTCGATGGTCGCGCCGATATCGCGCACGAACGTCACCTTGCCCAGCAGACGATTACCCGCCGACGCCTGCGGCGCCGACAGTTGCAGGTCTTCGGGGCGAATCAGCATCTTCACCTTCTCCCCCACCACAATGCTGCTGCAGATCGGCACCTGCAGAGCGTCGCCGCCCGGCAGGCTGACCTTGCCGTCGCCCAGCGCCGTGGCCGGGAAGATGTTGCCGGAGCCGATGAAGTCGGCGACGAATTCGTTGGCCGGGTGCCGGTAGATCTCGATCGGCGTACCCACCTGTTGCACCCGATGCTCACCCAGCACCACCACGATATCGGCCATGGTCATGGCCTCGCGCTGATCGTGGGTCACCATGATGGTGGTGATGTTCAGGCGTTGTTGCAGCTGACGGATTTCCACCTGCATCGATTCGCGCAGCTTGGCGTCCAGCGCCGACAGCGGCTCGTCGAGCAGGAGAATTTTCGGGTGCGAGGCAATCGCCCGGGCAATCGCCACGCGCTGGCGTTGGCCGCCGGACAGCTTGGCCACCGGACGATCGATCATCGGCTTGAGCTGGATCAGCTCCAGCAACTCCACCACCCGCTTGTGCTGATCAGCCTTGCTGACGCCGCGCAGCTTCAGCGGATAGGCGATGTTCTCCCCCACCGTCATGTGCGGGAACAACGCCAGGGATTGAAAGACCATGCCGAAATTGCGCAGGTGCGCCGGGGTGTGGCCGATGTCTTCGCCGTCCAGGCGGATCTCGCCGCCGGTCAGGGATTCGAGCCCGGCGATCATCCGCAGCAGAGTGGTCTTGCCACAGCCCGAAGGCCCGAGGAAACACACCAGCTTGCCCTCGGGCAAATGCAGGTTCACATCCTTTACCGCGCAGGCCGAGCCGTAATGTTTCTCGACGTTTTCCAGAATCAGACCAGACATAAGAACTACCTCAAGAAATCAGAACGAAACGCCACCTTCACCAACCAGCTTCTCCAGCGCCCAGATCAGGACGAAGTCGATCAGCACGATCAGCACGGCAAACGAAAATACGGTGGGGTCCAGGGACGACACGGTGCGGCTGTACATCCAGATCGGCACGGTCATCACGTCGATGGTGTAGAGGAAATAGGTCACGGTGAATTCGTTGAACGAGACGATGAACGCCAGCAGCATGCCCGCCAGAATCCCCGACTTCATCAACGGCACCACCACATCGACAATCGCCCGCATGGGAGAGGCACCAAGCATTTGCGCGGCCTCTTCCACTTCAGTACCGATGGAGAGCATGGCTGCCGTGCAGTTCTTCACCACGAAGGGCAAGGCGAGAATCACGTGGGCGATCACCAGGCGCGAGGTGGTCATGTGGAACGGCAGGCTGTCGAACACCAGCAGCAGGGCCAGGCCCAGCACCACCATCGGGAACACCAGTGGCAGCGACATCAGTTGCAGCGCCACGGCCTTGCCGCGGAACTCGCAACGGGTCAGCGCGTAGGCCGCCGGCACCGCGATCAGCGTGGCGAAGATCATGGTCAGGCACGACACCAGCAGGCTGGTGGCCATGGCTTGGCCGAGGCTCAGCACATCGCTGGCGTCCGGCGAGACGAAGGTATGCCAGGCCGCCTTGTACCACTGCAGGCTGTAGCTGGTGGGCGGAAAGTCGAGGTTGGCCGAGCCGCTGAACGACATGACGATCATGGTCAGGATCGGCAGCACCGCCAGAAACAGGATGACGCCCGAGAGGCTCCCGGCGAACTTTCCGGTCTCGCCCGGCAGCAGCGACTGGCGCTTTTTGATCAGGGTACTCATTGCGAAGCCTCCAGCATGCGCCGACGACGGCCAGTGATGTATTCGGACAGCGTCATGATCACCAGGGTGGTGACGATCAGCACCACACCGGCGGCGGACGCGGCGGGCCAGTTCATCAGCGGGGCGATCTGGTCATGCACCATCACCGCCAGCATCGGCACGCGACGGCCACCGAGCAGCAGCGGCACCACGAAACTGCTGGCGTTGTAGGCGAACACCAGGGTCGCGCCGGTGATGATCCCCGGCAGGCTCATGGGCAACACCACCTGGCGAAACACCTGCAGGCGACTGGCGCCGAGGGTGGCGGCCGCTTCTTCGTAACTGCGGGCGACGCCGCGCATGGCGCTGGCAATCGGCAACACGGCCAGCGGGAAAGCGGTCTGCACCAGGCCCATCAATACGCCGTTCTGGTTGTACAGCAGCATGATCGGGCGCTTGATCAGGCCCAGGCCCATCAGCGCCTGGTTGAGCATCCCGCCCGGGCCGAGAATCACCAGCCAGCCGTAGCTTTGCAGCAACAGGTTGACCAGCAGCGGCAGCAGCACCGCCGCCAGGAAAACCCGGCGCACGAAGGGCGAGGTCAGGCGCGACATGGTGTAGGCCACCGGAATGGCCAGCGCCACGGCGATCACCGCACTGATCGCGGCCAGACGCAGGGTCAGCAGCAGGGACTTGAGGTAATAGGGTTCGAGCAATTGGGCGTAGCTGGCCAGGCTGAACCCGGACCATTCCGCGCCCTTGGTGCCCACGCTCATGCGCAGTACCAGAAGGCTCGCGGCAATCAGCACACCCAGAAACAGCATCGACGGCGTGAGGAAAAACCAGGCACGGGCCGTCGGCGAAACACCGCGATCGGCGCGCACGGGGGCGGCACTCACCGGATGGGTCAGAGGTTGGTGTTCCATAGCAAGGGTCTCGTCAATGGACAATCATTGGCGAAGGAGTCCCTGAATCCCCGATCCCTGCAGGAGCTGCCGAAGGCTGCTCCTGCAGGGGGCTATTCAGGCCCGACGCCTAACGCGGATCAGGAAGAAAAGATTTCCGTGTAACGACGAATCCATTGGTCATGCACGGTCGCCAGGAAGGCGTTGTCATGCATGATCGCCTTCTCGGAGATCTGTTCAGGCGTGAGGATGTACGGGCTCTTGCGCGCTTCGGCGGAGATGATCGCCTTGGCGTTGACCGGGCCGTTGAAGATGTCTTCAGCCATCTTGCCCTGCACCAGCGGATCCAGGGAGTGGTTGATGAAGGCATAGGCCAGATCGGTGTCGCCCGGACGGTTCTTCGGCATCACCGAGAGCATCAGGTCGGTGTAGAAACCTTCCTTCATGCCGAAAGTGGCGCCCAGGCCGTAGTTCGGGTCGCGAATCTGTTTGGGGAAGAAGGCCGGTGCGTACAGGCCGCCCATGTCCAGCGAACCGGTGCGGAACAGCTCGGCGATCTGGTTCGGGTTTTCGCCCAGGGTGACCACGCGGTCCTTGAGCTCGGCGAGCTTCTTGAAGCCCGGCTCGATGTTGTGCTCGTCACCACCGGCCAGCTTGGCGGCGATGATGATCAGGTCCATGGCCTCGGTCCAGTTCGGCGGCGGCAGGAAGATGTTCGGCGAAAGCTCGGCGTCCCACAGGGCGGCGTAGCTGTCCGGCGCTTCCTTGATGGTGCGGGTGCTGTAGACCAGGCTGTTGCACCAGAGCAGGTAACCGATACCGTGGCCATTGGCGCCGGTGCGGTACTTCTCCGGAACGTCGACCAGGTTGGGAATGCGGTTGAGGTCAGGCTTTTCCAGCAGGTTGGCGGCGGCCAGACCTTCGGCGCCGACACCGGCCAGGGTGATGATGTCGTACTGCGGACGATCACCGCCGGCCTTGAGTTTGGCGACCATTTCCGAGGTACTGCCGGTGCGGTCGGCTACGACCTTGCAGCCATACTTGTCTTCGAAGGTCGCGGCGATGTTGCGCAGTGCGGCCAGGCCCGTGTCATCGGACCAGGTCAGCAAACGCAGGGTCTTGCCGGCAAAGCGGGTATCGCTGGCGCTGGCCTTGATGAACGGCATGCTCATGGCGGCCGCGGCAACCGAGGCGACGCCTACGGTTTTGATGAATTGACGTCTGTTCAGATCGTGCTCGCCCATTACGGACTCCCATTATTTTTGTAAGTATGAGACTGGTAGCAACCGTGCATCTGTGCGTCGGGTCAGCCTTTTCGGCCCCTGTTCATGGGGGTTTTGGCTGAGCCGACGGGTTCATCCTGAGGTCGTGCAAAACACCTGACTATCGATAAAAACTCATTGGAGCCATGACTACAGTGCATACCTGTGGGAGCGAGCCTGCTCGCGATGAACCTGAGAACACCACGGGGTGTCAGGCACCCAGCGTCATCGTTGACGTCCGTCGCGAGCAGGCTCGCTCCCACAGGTTGAAGTAGTGAGAGGCGCCGTCAGACGGCGCGCACCACGTGCTTGATCTCCTGGAACGCCTGCAAGCCCCACGGCCCCAATTCGCGGCCGATGCTGCTTTGCTTGTAACCACCCCAGGCGGTCTGCGGGAAGATCACCTGCGGTGCGTTGATCCACACCAGGCCCGCCTGCAAGGCGTTGGCGACGCGATCGGCCGTCTCTGCATTGCCGCTGACCACACTGGCGACCAGACCGAACTGGCTGTCGTTGGCCAGGGCAATCGCCTCGGCTTCGGAGCTGAAACGGCGCACGCAAATCACCGGGCCGAAGATCTCTTCACACCACAGCGCACTGTCCAGAGGCACGTCGGTGAAGACCGTCGGCTGCAGGAAATAGCCGCGCGGCAGATCCACGGGACGGTTGCCGCCGCACACCAGTTTCGCGCCGGCACTCAGGCCGCGATCGATGTGACCGAGCACGCGCTGGTACTGCGCCTGGTTCACCAGCGCGCCCATCTCCACGTTCGGATCGAACGGGTCGGCCACGCGAATGGCTTCGGCGCGGGCTTTCAGACGGGTCATGAATTCATCGGCCAGCTCATCGGCAACCAGCACACGGCTGGTGGCGGAACACATCTGCCCGGCGTTGAAGAAACCGCCACCGCAGGCCACTTCCACCGCCAGTTCGATGTCGGCATCGGCCAGCACCAGCAGCGAGGATTTGCCGCCCAGTTCCAGGCTCACGCCCTTGACCGATTCCGCTGCGCGCTGCATGACCTGCACGCCCACCGCATTGCTGCCGGTGAAGGAAATCTTGGCCAGGCGCGGGTCCGCCGACAGCGGCGCGCCCACGGCCAGACCAGTGCCGCAGACCAGGTTGAAGACACCGGCCGGCAAGCCGGCTTGCGCGATGATCGTTGCCAGTTCCAGTTCCGGCAGCGGCGTCACTTCCGACGGTTTGAGCACCACGCAGCAGCCGGCGGCGAGGGCCGGGGCGAGTTTCCAGGCGGTGGTGACCATCGGGAAATTCCACGGCACGATCAGGCCGACCACACCGCAGGGCTCGCGGCGCAGGCGGGCGCTGAAGTCATCGCTGGGCAGTTCGACGTTGCTGTCCTGTTTCGCATCCAGCCCTTCGGCCAGACCTGCGTAGTACTCGAAGGTGGCGATCACGTCATCGACGTCGATGGCCGCTTCGAATTGCGGCTTGCCGTTGTTGCACGACTGCAGGTGCATCAACTGTTCGCGATTGGCCGCAACGCCCGCGGCGATCTTGCGCAGGATCGCGCCGCGCTCGGCACCGCTGGTTTTCGACCAGCCGGCGAAAGCCCGGGTCGCCGCGCTGACGGCCTGCTCGACCGCGTGTTCATCACCGCCGACGACGGTGGTCAACAGCGCTTCGGTGGCCGGGTTGATCACCCGCAGGTGTTCGCTGCCAGCGGACCATTTGCCGTCGATGTACAGGCCATCCAGCGTGGTCGGAAAACTCATTTCGACACCGCCTGGGTCCAGGTCGCCTGGTCGATTTCGATCAGGGTCGGGCCCTGGCGATCGGTGGCGGCACGCAGGGCGCCGCGCAACGTGTCGACGTTGCCGACGGCTTCGGCCGCACAGCCCAGGGCCTTGGCCACACCGATGAAGTCCGGGGTGTAGATGTCGACGCCCACCGGCTCGATGGCGCGGTTGACCATGTATTTCTTGATCTCTTCGTAGCCCTGGTTATTCCACAGCAGGACGATCACCGGGGTGCGCGCTTCGACGGCGCTGGCCAGTTCCGGCAGGGTGAATTGCAGGCCGCCGTCACCGATCAGGCAGACCACCGGTGGACGCGCGCCGTTTTCAACGCTGCCACCGAGCCAGGCGCCGATCGCCGCCGGCAAGGCGTAACCCAGGGTGCCGTAGCCGGTGGACGAGTTGAACCAGCGACGCGGACGCTCCGGGTTGAAGGTCAGGTTGCCGGTGTACACCGGTTGAGTCGAATCGCCGACAAAGACTGCGTCCGGCAATTCGTGCAGGACGGTTTCCAGGAAACGGGTCTGGGCCAGGGTCGGCGCATCCCAGTTGGCGGCCAGCTCTTCACGCAGACGGGCGGCGCGTACCTGGCCCCAATCGTTGCGGCGCTCGGCCAGGGATTTGTGCGACAAGGCGCTGAGCAAGGCCTGGGCGGCGTTGCGCGAATCGGCGACCAGGGCCACGTGCGGCGGGTAGTTGCGCACGGTCTGGTCCGGGTCGATGTCGATGCGCAGCAGCTTGCCGGGAATCTCGAAACCACCGGCGAAGGTCACGTCGTAATCGGTCTCGGCCAGCTCGGTGCCGATGGCCAGGACCACGTCGGCTTCGGCCACCAGCGCACGGGTCGCCACCAGGCTCTGGGTGGAGCCGATCAGCAGCGGGTGAGCGGATTCGAGCATGCCCTTGGCATTGATGGTCAGGGCCACCGGGGCGTCCAGCAGTTCGGCCAGTTCGGTCAGCTCGGCGGCGGCATCGATGGCACCGCCACCAGCCAGAATCAGCGGACGCTGGGCGCCGGCCAGCAGCTCGGTCATGCGGCTCACGGCGGATGGCGCGGCACCGGCGCGGTCGATGTTGACCGGCAGGCTGGCCAGCAGGTCGTCGGCTTCTTCCACCAGCACGTCCAGTGGAATCTCGATGTGCACCGGGCGCGGACGACCGGCCTGGAACAGGGCGAAGGCGCGGGCCAGAACGCCTGGCAGTTCCGAGGCTGACATCAGGGTGTGAGAGAAGGCTGCGACACCGGCACACAGTGCGCTCTGGTTCGGCAGTTCATGCAACTTGCCGCGACCGCCGCCCAGCTGATTGCGCGTCTGCACGCTGGAGATCACCAGCATCGGAATCGAGTCAGCGTAGGCCTGGCCCATCGCCGTGGTGATGTTGGTCATGCCGGGACCGGTGATGATGAAGCACACACCTGGCTTGCCGCTGGTACGGGCGTAGCCGTCGGCCATGAAGCCGGCGCCCTGCTCGTGACGCGGGGTGACGTGGTTGATGCTCGAACGGGCCAGCCCGCGGTACAGCTCGACGGTATGCACACCCGGAATGCCGAACACCTGCTCGACTCCGTAACCTTCGAGTAACTTGACCAATACTTCGCCGCACGTCGCCATCTGTATGCCCTTCTTGTTCGTTTGAGACGCCGGGCCTGCGCTGTGTTTATGATGAATTCGCAGGTCCAGGGATGGCCTCATTGAACGGGCGACACGTAGCCCTAACAATGGATAAAAAGTCATACTAGCCATGTCCTCACGTCATACCTTGGATCCCAATGAAACGACTGCCTCCCCTGCCGGCGCTGCACACCTTCCTGATTACCGCGCAGTGCTGCAATTTCACCCGGGCCGCCGAACAGCTGCATATCACCCAGGGCGCAGTGAGCCGACAGATCGCCGGGCTGGAAGACTTTCTCGGTTATGAATTGTTCGTTCGTCAGGCCCGTGGACTGGACCTGACCGCCGAAGGCAAGGATTGGCTGCCGCGGGTGCAGCAGATTTTCGGCCTGATCGACGAGGCCGTGGAACAGGTCGGCGAGAAGCGCGAAACCCTGCAACTCAAGGCCCCGACCTGCGTCATGCGTTGGCTGCTGCCGCGCTTGCTGCAATGGCAAAAGGAGAGGCCGGACGTGCCGGTGGAATTGACCACCACGGTCAAGCACGGTGTCGATTTTCATCGCGAGCAATTCGATGCGGCGGTGATGTATGGCGCCCCGCCCGACAGCGCACTGGAGTCGCAACTGCTGTTCGATGAGCAACTGACACCGGTGTGCTCGCGGCCGATGCTCGAAGGATCGATCGCGTTACAGACACCGACGGACCTGCAACAACACCTGCTGCTGCACCCCACCCGCGATGAACGGGACTGGAAGGCCTGGCTCAAGGCGGCGGATGTGCACCTGACCAACGTCAGCAAGGGCCAGCATTTCGAAACCCTGGACCTGGCCATGTCGATGGCGTCCCAGGGCACCGGCGTGGCGATTGGCGACTGGTCGCTGATCGGCGATGACCTGAGTGCCGGACGGCTGGTCATGCCCTTCGAGTTGAAGGTGAAGACCGGGTTGGCGTACTACCTGGTCTTCCCGGAAAAACCCGCGCCTTCGCCGAAGTTGCGGGAATTGATGGGGTGGTTGGTGGAGCAGGCGCAGAGCCGGTGAACCGCAAAAATCCGGGTGTTAATACCCCCTGTGGGAGCGAGCTTGCTCGCGATGGCGATGTGTCAGTCGACTTCAATGTTCAATGAAGGACCGCTATCGCGAGCAAGCTCGCTCCCACAGGTGATCCGGGTACTCAGTAACCGACTGTGAACCGTAGTTTTGAATGCTTCGGCGCTTCGATTTCATCCAGTATCGCAATCGCATAATCGGCAAACGTGATCCAGCTGCGCCCTTCCCCGCTCACCAGCAAATCATCCTTGCCGATGCGGAACGAACCGGTGCGCTCGCCTTCGACAAACTCCACCGACGGCGACAGGAAGGTCCAGTCCAGATCCTGTTCCTGACGCAGTTGTGCAAGGAACTCGGCACCCGCGCCAGCCTCTGCCTTGTACTCCGCGGGGAAGCCTGCGCTGTCGATCACCCGGGTGCCGTCGGGCAGCAACAGCGAACCGGCACCACCCACCACCAGCAGGCGCTTGACCCCGGCCGCCTTCACCGGCCCGATGACGGCGCTGGCCGGCAATGTCGCGAAATGCGCCGCACTGATGACCACGTCATGCCCGGCGATTGCCGCCTGCAACGCCGCGCCATCCAAAGCATCGACCGCCTTGCTGACCACGCCTACACGCTGGCCGATTTTCGAAGGATCGCGGGCGATGGCGGTGACGCTATGACCGCGACGCAGGGCCTCTTCCAACAGTTGGCTGCCGGCACGACCGGTGGCACCGATGATTGCGATTTTGCTCATGACGTTCTCCAGTTGGCTTGATAGGTCTTGCTGCAAGACTGCTTTTTGTAGGAGCTGCCGAAGGCTGCGATCTTTTGACGTTGGTTGTTCAAAGGAAGATCAAAAGATCGCAGCCTTCGGCAGCTCCTACAGGGGTACGAGTTTTTAGTGGGTCACCACTTCATCTCGCCCTTGGCGACTTTGGCGCTCAGCTCCAGGGAGCTTTCTTCGCCTAGGGTCGGGAAGCGTTTTTTCATCGCGGCGATCATCGCAGTGGAGTCCTTGGCCTTGGCGGTTTCTTCGTCGAAGGCCTTGATGTAGTCGGCAGTGAACTGCACGGCAGCCAGGGATCGCTCACTCTCGCCAAGGTAATGGCCGGGCACGATGGTTTTCGGTTTCAGGGTTTCGATAGCGTGCAGCGTAGCCAACCAATCGGCATGGGACTGGGGCGTCTGGGTGTCGGCCATCCATACGTGAATGTTTTCGGCCACGACCACGCCACCGACCACGGCCTTGATCGACGGAATCCATACAAAACTGCGATCAGGTTGTTTGCCGTCCAAGCCGACGACCTGCAGTTTCTGCCCTTCAAGCATCAGGCTGTCGCCCTTGAGCACCTCAGGCACGATGGTTTTGGCCGGCGCATCGGCACCCAGCTTCGGCCCCCAGAACGCGAGTTTGCCGGCCACGGTCTGCTTGATGTGATCGACTGTCGGCTGCGAAGCGAGCACCTTGGCCTTGGGAAATGCAGCGGTCAGCGTGTCGAGCCCGAAGTAGTAATCCGGGTCACCGTGGCTGATGTAGATGGTGGTCAGTTGCTTGCCGCTGGCGCGGATTTTCTCCACCACTTGCTCGGCTTGGGATTTGCCGAATTGCGCGTCCACCAGGATCGCGTCTTTTTCACCGCTGACCAGCACCGAGGTCACCGGGAAGATCGCCTTTTCGCCGGGGTTGTAGACATCCAGCGTCAGTGTCGATGCGCTGGCGTGGGTGGCGAAGCCGAGGGCGGTGGTCAGCAGAATGCGTTTGAGAGAGGTGAAGCCGATCATTAGTTGTACCGTTTCCGAATGCCGTGTTTGGCGATGTGACAGAGCTTAGTTGCCTGACTCAGTACAAAAAATGCGATGCTGGGACACAGTTTGTTTCTGAAATCGGGCAAATCATGGATCGTCTACAAGCAATGCGGGTGTTCGTCACGGTGATGGATCTGGGTAGCCAGTCGGCTGCTGCTGATCACCTGGAACTGTCTCGGCCGGTGGTTTCACGCTATCTGGCGGAACTGGAGGATTGGGTCGGCGCGCGGCTGATGCACCGCACCACTCGCAAGCTGAGCCTGACCGCCGCGGGCAGTGAAACCCTGCCCCGGTGCCGGCAAATGCTCGAGCTGTGCAACGACTTGCAGGCTGCCGTCAGCGAGCCCGACGACGCACCGCGCGGCCTGCTGCGCATCAGCGTCAGCACCTCGTTCGGCCAGGCGCAACTGGCCGACGCCGTGGCGGCCTACGTCAAGCGCTACCCCGGCGTCAGCATTGATTTGCAGATGCTCGATCGCACGGTGAACCTGGTGGACGAGCGCATCGACCTGGCGATTCGCACCAGCAGCGATCTGGACCCCAACCTGATCGCTAGGCGCCTGACCGTCTGTCGTTCGGTGATCTGCGCCTCCCCCGCCTACCTGCGCGAACACCCGGCGCCGCAGAGGGTCGAGGACCTGAGCCGGCACAACTGCCTGACGCACTCCTATTTCGGCAAGAGCCTGTGGCATTTCGAACAGGAGGGCGAACCGGTCTCGGTACCGGTGCAAGGGAACATCAGCGCCAATGAAGCCAGCACCCTGCTGCGCGCGGCGATCGCCGGGGCCGGCGTGGCGATGCTGCCCACTTATCAGGCCGGGTTGCATATCCACAGCGGTGAGCTGGTGCGCCTGCTGCCTGGGGCCGAGCCGCGACAGATGCAAGTGTACGCGGTGTATGCCTCACGCAAGCACATGCCGGCGGCGTTGCGCAGCCTGGTGGATTTTCTGGTGCAGCGGTTTCCCGAGAAACCTGCGTGGGATATCGGGCTTTGAAAAGCAAAAGATCGCAGCCTGCGGCAGCTCCTACAAGGGGACGCGTTCCCCTGTAGGAGCTGCCGCAGGCTGCGATCTTTTGATCTTGTTCTATGCTCAAGGTAATACCCAAGGGTATTCGTTCAGAGGTCTACGCCATGAACATCAGAACAAGAAGGTACCTCGCCATTTTCATCACCTGTGCGGTCACGCTCGGGCTTTATGGCGCGGCAGCCTGGCGCGTCGAGCAGTTGCGCAACCTGCCCCGTGACTACGCCAGCTGCAATTTCGAGCGTTGCATTCCCCACAACGCCACCCTCAACGCCCTGCGCTGAACGATCTTTCGAAGATCGGTTCAGCTGGGGTTGTCCTGATCGGCCTTCAAGCGGTCGCGAAACGCTTTGGGCGAGATGCCGACCCGACGCCGGAACAGGCGCGTGAAGTTGGTCGGATCGGAAAAGCCCAACAGGTCGGACATTTCATAGATCGTCATGCTGGTGTAGGTCAGCAGGCGCTTGGCCTCCAGCAATTGCCGCTCGTGCATGATCTGCAACGCCGGCTGCCCCGCCAGTTCGCGACACGTGCCATTGAGGTGCGACACGGAAATGCCCAGGCGATGGGCCAGGTCCTCGACCTTGACGTGCTGCCGGTAAGTCTCTTCCACCAGCTGAATGAACCCGTTGAGGTATTCCCTCGCCCGCTGCGGTCGTTGGCTGGCGTTATGGCGCTGGATCACCTGGCGGCTGACCCAGACCATGATCACGCTGACCAGCGAATGCATGAGCATGTCCCGCGCCGGCTGGTGGCTGGTGTACTCGGTTTGCAGGGCGGCGAACAGGCTGTTGAGGTAGTCGGCGTCCTGCCCTGCCGGGTAGCTCTCGGCGTGGGCCAGCGCATTCACCGAATGCCCCAGTTGCGCCTGCAGATGGGTGATCAGGGGCGCGGCCAGGGTCACCACGAAACCTTCGACGTCCTCTGAAAAACGGAATCCGTGCACCGACAGCGGTGGCAGGATCTGGATCGCCGGTTGCGTCAGTTGCGTACGTTTGCCTTCGATTTCAAGCTCTGCCTGACCTTTGAATACGAAGAGCAACTGGCACAAATCGGCGTGGCGGTGGGGTTTGATTTCCCATTGATGTTCGCGGCTGCGTTTGGAGATGGTTTCACAGTGCAGCAAGTCCGGGGTCGGCCAATCCAGGCTTTCACCGTAGAGCTTGAACACTGGAATCGAAGGCAGGTCAGGCTTGTTCATCACTTCAATCCAGGCCTCGGAGTTGATGACGGGCGATAATCGCACCGATTGGCAGAATGTACAGGTATCGGCTCAGTTTTCACCTTCAATTGACAGACTCGCAAGTGAAAAATGCAAGCACTCGGTCCACAAAAAACACTCACCGACCCAGGTCGTGTAAAGCTTGCGAGACATAAAAATAATGAAAACGCTGAAAACCCAAGTTGCCATTATCGGCGCCGGTCCATCCGGTCTTCTGCTCGGTCAGTTACTGCACAACGCCGGCATCGACACCCTGATCCTCGAACGCCAGACACCCGAATATGTACTCGGTCGCATCCGTGCCGGGGTCCTCGAACAAGGCATGGTAGAGCTGTTGCGCCAGGCCGGTGTGAGCCAGCGCATGGACGCCGAAGGACTGGTCCACGGCGGCTTCGAACTGGCCCTCGATGGTCGTCGCGTACACATCGATCTGCAAGCACTCACCGACGGCAGGACCGTGATGATCTACGGTCAGACCGAAGTCACCCGCGACCTGATGGCCGCTCGTCGGGAGGCCGGCGCGACGACGATTTACCAGGCCGCCAACGTCGTGCCCCATGGCATGAAAACCGAAGAACCTTTCGTGACCTTCGAGCAGGATGGCGAGCTGTATCGCCTGGACTGTGACTACATCGCCGGCTGCGACGGTTTCCACGGCGTGGCGCGACAGTCGATTCCCGCCGAGTGCCTGAAAGTCTTCGAGCGGGTCTACCCGTTTGGCTGGCTGGGGATTCTGGCTGACACACCGCCGGTCCACGACGAACTGGTCTACGCCCGCCACGAACGGGGTTTCGCCCTGTGCAGCATGCGTTCGGCCACGCGCACCCGTTACTACCTGCAGGTCCCTGCCGAGGAGAAGGCCGAAGACTGGTCCGATCAGCGCTTCTGGGAGGAACTCAAGACCCGCCTGCCGCAACCGCTGGCGGACAATCTGGTGACCGGACCGTCCATCGAAAAAAGCATCGCGCCGTTGCGCAGTTTCGTGGTCGAGCCCATGCAGTACGGGCGCATGTTCCTGGTTGGCGATGCCGCGCACATCGTTCCGCCCACCGGCGCCAAGGGCCTGAACCTGGCGGCGAGCGATGTCAGCACGCTGTTCAATATCCTGCTGAAGGTTTACCGCGAAGATCGCGTCGATCTGCTGGAAAAGTACTCGCATATCTGCCTGCGCCGAGTGTGGAAGGCCGAGCGGTTTTCCTGGTGGATGACCTCGATGTTGCACCGCTTCGACGAGCACGATGCCTTCAGCCAGCGCATCGCCGAGTCGGAACTGGATTACTTCATCGACTCCGAAGCCGGTCGAAAAACTATTGCAGAAAATTACGTCGGGCTTCCTTATGAGGCTATCGAATAGCCTGCTACCGACTTACACTGGCGAGCATCCCCGCTCGCCCGTGCCCCGTGCGGGACTTTCACTGCCCGCAGGTTCTCCCGTGACCAATCTTAACCACCCCGAAACGCCCAAGCCCGCCATCCGCAGTGTGTTGATCGCACTGATGATGGCGATTTTCCTCGGCGCCCTGGACCAGACCATCGTCGCCGTGTCGATGCCGGCCATTTCCGCGCAGTTCAAGGATGTCAGCCTGCTGGCCTGGGTGATTTCCGGCTACATGGTGGCGATGACGGTGGCGGTGCCGATCTACGGCAAGTTGGGCGACCTGTACGGGCGGCGCAAGTTGATGCTGTTCGGCATGGGCCTGTTCACCCTCGCCTCGCTGTTCTGCGGCATGGCCCAGAGCATGGAACAGCTGGTGCTGGCGCGGATTTTCCAGGGCATCGGCGCCGGCGGGATGATTTCCGTCAGCCAGGCGATCATCGGCGATATCGTGCCGCCGCGGGAACGCGGTCGCTATCAGGGATATTTCAGCAGCATGTACGCGGCGGCCAGCGTGGCCGGTCCGGTTCTGGGCGGTTACATGACCGAGTACCTGTCATGGCGCTGGGTGTTCCTGATCAACCTGCCGCTGGGGCTCGGCGCCTATTGGGTGGCTCGGCGCAACCTGGTGGGCCTGCCGATTCCCCAGCGCAAACCGATCATCGATTACCTTGGCACCTTGCTGATGATCGTTGGCCTGACGGCACTGTTGCTGGGGATCACCGAGGTCGGCCAGGGGTATTCATGGGCCAGCCGTGAAGTGTTGGGTCTGTTTGCCTGTGCGGTGGTGGTGCTGGCGCTGTTCGTCTGGCACGAGCGCCACGCCCGGGAGCCGTTGCTGCCCATGCACCTGTTCGCCAACAGCAATGCACTGCTGTGCTGGTGCACGATTTTCATCACCAGTTTCCAGGCGATTTCCCTCACGGTGCTGATGCCGTTGCGCTTTCAGAGCGTGACCGGCGCCGGTGCCGACAGTGCCGCGCTGCATCTGCTGCCGCTGGCGATGGGCTTGCCGATCGGTGCGTATTTCGCCGGCCGTCGCACATCGGTCACCGGTCGCTATAAGCCGCAGATTCTCACGGGCGCCCTGCTGATGCCGCTGTCGATCCTCGGCATGGCCTTCAGCCCGCCCCAGGCCCTGTTGTTGAGCAGCCTGTTCATGTTGCTCAGTGGTATTGCCTCGGGCATGCAATTCCCGACATCGCTGGTGGGTGCGCAGAATTCCGTGGATCAACGGGACATCGGTGTCGCGACCAGCACCACCAACCTGTTCCGCTCCCTGGGCGGCGCGGTGGGCGTGGCGCTGATGTCGGCGCTGTTGCTGGCGCTGTTGCAGGATTCGAGCTTCGCCCACCTGACCGGCTCGGCGCTGGTCGGCGAAGGGCACTCGGGCAATGTCCTGCTGGACGGCCTGAACGCGGCGCCAGGGGATGCGCAGGATGCCTTGCGCGGTGAACTGCTGCTGACTTTCCGGCATTTGCTGATGGTCAGTGCCGGGGTGGCGTTGCTGGGGTTGGCGGCGGCGGTGGCGATGCCGAACAGGGTGTTGCGGGGGCGAGAAGACAAGGTTCGATAGTTAAAACGAGTCGCCTGCATTCGCGAGCAAGCCCGCTCCCACATTTGACCGCGTTCTTACATGCAAACGCAGTCGAAGGTGGGAGCGGGCTTGCTCGCGAAAGCGATTGATAGCAGGTCAGCCTACTGCCGGGCGCGCAGCTGCTGCTGCAGATTCTGAATCTGTGCCTGAAGGGTGTTGATGTTGCGGGTCACCTGGCCGCGGAAAGCATCGAACTCCGCTGTGTTGGTCGAACCCTGAGGCGTCGCCGGGCGGTTGTCCTGCTCGCTCTTGAGCACCACGATTTCCTGCTCCAGGCGCTCGATGGCCGCGCTCGGATTACCCTGCTTTTTCAAAGCCGTGATATCCGCGCCAAGGCTCTTGAGCTGGGCATCGAATTTATCGGTCTCCGCCGGGGCATTTTTCAGTGCGGTCAGTTCGCTGGTCACGGTTTTGAGCTGAGCCTGCAATTGCGCGTTGGCGGCCTGCTGCTCGGCGTTCTGCGCGGCAGCCTGGGCCAGGCGCTTGTCCAGCTCACCGGTCTGCGCGCTCATCTGCGCCAGTCGCTTGTCCAGATCCGAAGCCTGACCGGCCACACCCTGTTGCTGCTGACCCTGATCGCGCAGTCGGGTTTCCAGCTGTTTGATCTGCAGCTTGAACGCTTCGCTGTCGGTGGTGACGTTGGTCTGGCTGGCGACCACCTTGCCGGAAATGTCCTGCAAGCGCCCCGCCGCTTCCTCGCTGATCCGCGCGAAACTTTCCTGGGTCGCGACCAGTTGCTGCTCCATCAGCGAAATCTGTTGAAAGCTCCACCAGGCCAGGCCCGCAAAGGCAAAGAACAAAGCGCCGACCAGCGCCCACAGCGGCCCGGTGCTCGCGCCCTTGGCCTTTACGACCGGTGCCGGCCGTGAGTGCACGGAATTGCGTGCGGTGACCGGATAATCATCATCGTCATCGAGGCTGTCGGCACGCAGGCTCGGTACATCGAAGTCGTCGTTGGCATCATTACGCATGGCTATTGAGTCAACCTTTATGAATCGGTGATGGCGTTGTGATGTGAGTATACCCCGCAACCGCCGCAACGATTGACCCTCAACCCCCAAGTCGGTTCAGTGTCGGGCCGATCAGCGGAGCGCCTGGGCTTTCCACCAGGCGCAGAACTCGTCCAGGGCAGTCCACAGGCTGACCTTCGGGTCGTAGTCCAGATAATGCCGGGCGCGGCTGATGTCGAGGGTGAAATTTTTGTTCATCACCTGCATGCCCAGGCGCGACAGCGTCGGCTCCGGGCGCCCCGGCCACAGCTTGCAGGCGCCTTCATTGAGCGCCGCAACCGAGTAGGCCAGGCCGTAGGAGCGGTAGCGCGTGACCTGCGGCACCTCCATGGCGCGCATCACGTAATTGACCACGTCCCACAGCGGAATCGGCGTGCCATTGCTGATGTTGTAGGCGCGGCCCAGGGCCGAGCCGCTGGCCAGCAGGCTGCTGAGCAAGGCTTCGTTGAGGTTTTGCACGCTGGTGAAATCGACCTTGTTCAGGCCGTTGCCGACGATCGACAGACGCCCTTTGCGCTGCATCTTCAGCAAGCGCGGAAAGATGCTCATGTCGCCGGCGCCGGTGACGAAGCGCGGACGCAGGGCGAGGGTCTCCAGTCCGAATTCCTGGGCACCGAAGACCTTCTGCTCGGCCAGGTATTTGGTCGCGGCATAGGGATGCTTGAAGCGCTTGGGCACCTGTTCTTCGGTCAGGCCCAGATGGTCGCGACCGTCGAAATAGATCGACGGAGAGGACAGATGCACCAGCCGCCGGACCCGCTGCTTCAGGCAGGCTTCGACCACGTTTTCGGTGACCTCGACATTGCTCTGGTGGAAATCCTGATAACGCCCCCACACCCCCACGGCACCTGCGCAATGCACCACGGCCTCGACGTCGGCACACAACTCGCGGGTGAATTGCGGATCGCTCAGGTCGCCCTGAACGAAATCGGCGCCACGGCGCACCAGATGCTCCACCGCTTCGGCCCGGCGCCCGTTGACCCGCACATCCAGCCCCTGCTCCAGGGCGAAACGCGCAAAGCGTCCGCCGATGAAGCCGCTTGCGCCGGTGACCAGAATTTTCATGGACGATTCCTTGGAATACGGAAACAGCTACAAGCTGCAGATTGAATAATGATGCGCAGGCCTTCACTTGCCGCTTGCAGCTTGACGCTCACAGCTGCCCATAGGGCACCAATAGGAAATAGCTGCAAGCTTTCAGCTTCAAGCTGCAAGTTAGAACATATGCGCAGGCCTTCACTTGCAGCTTGAGGCATGAGGCTTGAGGCTTAAAGCTGCCCTAGTGGCACCAACCATTGCTTCGTCGCACGCAGCAATTGATCGGTGAGTGACCCGAGCAACTGCCCGCCATTACGCCAATGATGCCAGTACAGCGGCACATCGATCGGTTTATCTGGCAAAAGCTCGCGCAAGGTGCCGCTTTTCAGCTGGTCGCGAACCTGCAATTCGGGCACCAGACCCCAGCCGAGTCCGGCTTCGGCCAGGCGCAAAAAGCCTTCCGACGAGGGACACAAATGGTGTTCGAAGCCGCCGTCGACGCCGAGGGAGGCCAGGTAGCGATGCTGTAGAAAATCATCCGGGCCGTAAACCACTGCCGGTGTTCGCGCCAACTGATCGGCCCGCACGCCATCGGGGAAATGCCGCTCGATAAAGGCCGGGCTGGCCAGTGCACGGTAACGCATCGCCCCCAGCAATACACTGCGCGCGCCGGCCACCGGGCGCTCGCTGGCACACAGGCACGCGGCCACTTCGCCGGCGCGCATGCGTTTGAGGCCAACGGTCTGGTCTTCCACGACCAGGTCCAGCAACACATGCTGATCGGCGCAAAAGTCGCCCATGGCTTGCGCCCACCAGGTCGCCAGGCTGTCGGCGTTCAGCGCGATGCGCAAGCGATCCGGCAGCCCCTCTTCATCCAGCGCCGGCACCAGGCTTTGCAGATCCCGTTCGAGCAGGCGCACCTGCTGCACATGGTTGAGCAGACGCCGGCCGATTTCCGTCGGCGACGGCGGCGTGCCCCGCACCAGCACCGGTTGCCCGACCCGCGCTTCGAGCAATTTGATCCGTTGGGATATCGCCGATTGCGACAACCCCAGCACCTGCGCAGCCCGTTCGAAACCCGCCTGCTCGACCACGGCGGCCAAGGCGGACAGCAATTTATAGTCGAACATCAGTTTTCCTAATGAGCGATCAGCAGTATTGGTTTTTCTTATACAGCCTTGTACCGGAGAATAGCCAGCAAGAACTCTCGAACAGGAAACACCCCCATGGCTGGCGAAACTTCATTGGCAACGCTGCTGCGCAGCATGAGCCCGCAACTCAATGCCGGCGAATACGTGTTCTGCACCTTGTGCGACGGGCAGTTGCCGGCGGGTCTGGAAATCATCGGCAGCTTTCGCGAGCGGGAAGGCCTGACGGTCATTCTCGAACGCTCGCAGGCAGAACAGGCCGGCTTGAGCTTCGACTACGTCGCGGCCTGGATCACCCTGAATGTGCACTCGGCCCTCGAAGCCGTGGGCCTGACCGCCGCATTTGCCACGGCGCTGGGCCAGGCCGGCATCAGTTGCAACGTGATCGCCGGCTACTACCACGATCATCTGTTCGTCGGTCAGGCCGACGCCGAACGCGCCATGGACGTGCTGCGCAACCTGGCAGCGAACGCGGAGTAATCATCATGTGGCAAAGCTATGTAAACGGCCTCCTGGTGGCCTTCGGCCTGATCATGGCGATCGGTACGCAGAACGCCTTCGTGCTGGCGCAAAGCCTGCGCCGTGAACATCACTTGCCGGTGGCGGCACTGTGCGTGATGTGCGATGCGATCCTGGTGGCCGCCGGGGTGTTCGGCCTGGCCACGGTGCTAGCGCAGAATCCGACCCTGCTGGCGGTCGCCCGTTGGGGGGGCGCGGTGTTTTTGATCTGGTACGGCAGCCAGGCGTTGCGCCGGGCCTTTTCCAGGCAAAGCCTGCAACAGGGTGAAAACCAGACGGTGCGGTCCCTGCGGGCGGTGATGCTCAGTGCACTGGCCGTGACCCTGCTCAACCCGCATGTCTATCTGGATACGGTGCTGCTGATCGGCTCTCTCGGGGCGCAACAGTCGGTGCCCGGGGCTTACGTGGTCGGCGCCGCCAGTGCTTCGCTCCTGTGGTTCTTCACCTTGGCACTGGGCGCCGCGTGGCTGGCACCGTGGCTGGCCCGGCCGAGCACCTGGCGCATTCTCGACCTGTTGGTGGCGGTCATGATGTTCGCGGTCGCGTTGCAGCTGATCACGGCGGGCTGATTTATTCCAAACCGCTCTTGATTCCAAAACGGCTCTTTATTCCAAACAGCTCTGGAACCTCTATTCCACACAGTTGTTGCGTGGTTATGCCGCACCCCCGGTGCTATGATCCGACCCTGCGCCGCAAAGAGTACAAAACTCCCCGGCGCTAGTCTGGCCGCCCGTGATCGGCCTTGCGCTCACCGCACCTGACCTGATTAGGAGATCCACCATGGCTTTCGAATTGCCGCCACTGCCTTACGCTCACGATGCACTGCAGCCGCATATTTCCAAGGAAACTCTGGAATTCCACCACGACAAGCACCACAACACCTACGTCGTGAACCTGAACAACCTGGTGCCAGGCACCGAGTTCGAAGGCAAGACCCTGGAAGAAATCGTCAAGACTTCCTCGGGTGGTATCTTCAACAACGCCGCTCAGGTCTGGAACCACACTTTCTACTGGAACTGCCTGGCGCCAAACGCCGGCGGTCAACCAACCGGCGCACTGGCTGAAGCCATCAACGCCGCTTTCGGTTCCTTCGACAAGTTCAAGGAAGAATTCAGCAAGACCTCCATCGGCACCTTCGGCTCCGGCTGGGGCTGGCTGGTGAAGAAAGCTGACGGCTCCCTGGGCCTGGCCAGCACCATCGGCGCCGGCAACCCGCTGACCAACGGCGACACCCCGCTGCTGACCTGCGACGTCTGGGAACACGCCTACTACATCGACTACCGCAACCTGCGTCCAAAATACGTCGAAGCATTCTGGAACCTGGTTAACTGGAAATTCGTGGCTGAGCAGTTCGAAGGCAAAACCTTCACTGCCTAAGCTTGAATGCCAGATGAAAAACCCGGCTTTTATGCCGGGTTTTTTTATTGGGTTGGTGAGGTGCAGCGAAGCAAACCGGAGGCGATGCCCCCGGATGAATGCCGGAGCGAAGGGATCCCGAGCCTTGGCGAGGGACCG
>NZ_JABFMP010000035.1 GCF_013359595.1 Pseudomonas sp. C1C7
TTCAGGGTTTGCGACTGCTGCGCAGCCGGACGCAGGCTTCGCCAGCTGCTACAGGTGTCGGGTTTGGCGGCTTGACACTTCGTGCAACGAATTCGCCATTCACTGACTATGCTTCGGCCCACGGGCACCGCGCGCCAGAGTGATACCCTGCGCGCCGCTCTGTCACCCATCACATGGAACGCTGGCCTATGAAACGACTTCACTTGCTCGCCCTGGCATCCCTGCTGACCACTGCCAGCCTTGCAGCCCATGCAGAAGAAATCCCGCTGAACAGCGAAGCCTCCACCGAACACTTCCAGACCCGGGTACTGGCGGTGGATTCGCCCAAGCACCAGGTCACCATCGAAGGCCTGGACAAGCGCCCGGTCCCCTTCCAGCTCACCGACCAGGCCAAGGCACTGCACAACCTGAAAGTCGGCGACAAGGTCGATATTCGCGTCACCCGCTCCATCGATTACGTGCTGGACACCGACATCGGTGGCAAGCCTGCGGTGAGCAACGACACCTGGACCAACCGCGCCTCCCCCGACAACCTGCCGGGCGGCGAGATGTATCGCACGATCAAGGTCACCCTGAAGGTCACCCGCGTCGACGTGACGAACAAGCAGGTGGTCCTGCTGCATCCGGACGGAAACGAGCAAGTCGTCACTGTCGTCGACCCGAAGGTCGTGGCGCACCTGCAGGACTTGCGCGCCGGCCAGACGGTGGAAGCCACTCAAACCGAAGTGCTGAAGGTTGAAACCTCCCGCTAGGAGATCGCTGAACCCCGAACACCACGGGGAACCAGGCTTGCCGCGTCTTCACTGACGACCAGAAATGCAGCTGTAGGCGCTGCCGAAGGCTGCGATCTTTTGATCTTGCTTTCAAACAATCAAAAGATCGCAGCCTCGTTTCACTCGACAGCTCCTACAGGGATTGGGGGGGTGTTCAGCAGGTGGTTGATCCACTGAATTTGTCGGGCGATGTCCTGCACCGTTTCCTCGGGGACGGCCTGGGCCTTGTTGAAGCTGGTGAGGGTCTTTTGCTTCTGGCGCAGTCGGCGTTGCCATTTGGCCAGGAACGCCGGGGTGCGGGCCTGCAGCTGCAGCGGGCCGAAGTAGAGTTCTTGTGCGGTGTAGGTGACCGGGCCGGTGCGTTCGGCGACGATGATTTCGTAGTCGAAGCGGTTTTCCCGCAGCACTTCTTCGCAGAGGATGCGATAACTGTTGTCCATCAGCCATTGACGCAACGGTTGCTCCCCGCCGTTGGGTTGCAGGACCAGGCGTTCCCGGCCATTCAGACGCGCCTTGCCACTGTCGAGAATGTCGCGAATCGTCTCGCCGCCCATGCCGCACAGGCTGATCGCCGTGATGCCATCGCCTGGCTCGATGGCCGCCAGACCGTTGGCCAGACGTACGGTGATTTCCTGTTCCAGACCGTTCTCGCGCACCGTGCGCGTGGCGGCATGGAACGGCGTCATCGCCACCTCCCCCGCGATCGCCATCGAGATGACGCCACGGTGCATCAGCGCCACCGGCAGATACCCATGATCCGAGCCGATATCCGCCAACCGTGCCCCCACCGGCACATGCGCCGCCACCCGTTCCAGGCGCATGGACAATGTCTGTTCGTTCAACTGCAACCCCTTCCCACCACCAACGTCCGGCGCCCAGGGCCGGATCGGGGGGCGATTCTGTCGGGCATTGCGGTGCATTTCAAATTTATGCGACCGGGGTCATGGATTTGCCGGTTCGCGAGCAAGCCCACAGGATCCGGGGTCGGGCGCAAAATCGATGAACGCCACGGAAATCGTGCAGGAGCTGTCGAGTGAAACGAGGCTGCGATCTTTTGAAAGGCAACATCAAAGGATCGCAGCCTTCGGCAGCGCCTACAGGTCACTCATCGCCCGCGCCTCTGCTGTCATGAAATGAAAAGCCAGTGTCGTCCAATGCGCGGTCCATATCGGCAAATTCCACGTAGAACAAACCCCCAGCCGAATCCGGACCGGGCATATCGGCGTGCCCCGCATTCCGGTTCACAGGCTGCGTTCATACTAATAATCCGAAGAGGAATCGCGCCCCCATGCGTGTGAATTTGCCAATAACCGAGCATGAAAGACTGTTCCCCGCCGACCAGCGCCTGATCTCCACGACCGATCTGGATAGCCGCATCACCTACTGCAACGACGCCTTCGTCGCCATCAGCGGTTTCACCTACGACGAACTCGTCGGCCAGCCCCACAATCTGGTTCGCCACCCCGACATGCCGCCGGGGGTGTTCATCCACATGTGGCACACCATCAAGCAGGGCAAGCCCTGGATGGGAATCGTGAAAAACCGCGCGAAAAACGGTGATTTCTATTGGGTCAGTGCCTACGTCACGCCCATCCATGAAAACGGCCGTCTGAGCGGCTACGAGTCGGTGCGCTCGGTGCCGACCCGTGAGCAGATCCGTCGCGCTTCGGCGCTTTACGCCAGGATGCGCGCCGGCAAGCCGGTCGTTTCGCTAAGTGCGCGGATCCTTCGGCCGTTGCAGCACGGCTGGCCGATTCTGCTGGCCGGCGCGGCTTCATTGCTCGCCGATCAGTGGCTGGCCAACGCGGCGGCCCAGGGCGTGATGCTGGCGAGCCTGGGGATTGCCTGGTACTTGATCAACGCCCGTCATCGCAAGGCCATCGAGCACACCCTCGCCGAACACCCCAAAGCCTTTTCCGATCCCCTGGTGGCGCTCACCTTCAGCGACAACCACGGCCCTCAGGGCCGGCTGGACATGGCCATGCTCAGCGAAGAAGCCCGCCTGCAGACGGCGTTGTCACGGCTGTTCGATGCCGGGGTCAATGTGAAGGCCAAGGCGGCGCAATCGTCCGAGCTGTCCGGCTCGCAAGCGCAATCGCTGGATCGCCAGCGCAGCGAGACCGACCAGTCCGCCGCCGCCATTTCGCAGATGGCGGCCACCAATCAACAGGTCACGCAGAACGTCCTCAGCACCGCCCACGCCGCCTCCGAAGCCGACCAGCTGACCCGCGAAGGCAAGGAACTGGCCCAGCAAAGCCTGCACGCCATGCAAACCATGAACGAGGCCGTCAACGAGATCGGTCAGGCGGTCAACACCCTGGCCAGCGAGACGCAATCGATCGCCAGCGTGTTGGATGTCATCACCGCCATCGCCGAACAGACCAACCTGCTGGCGCTCAATGCCGCCATCGAAGCGGCGCGTGCCGGCGAACAGGGTCGGGGGTTTGCCGTGGTGGCGGACGAGGTGCGCTCCCTGGCCCAACGCACCCGCACCTCCACCGAGCAGATCCACGGCATCATCACCTCATTGCATGTGGGAGCCGACCGCGCCGTGTCGACGGCCAGCCGCGGCGAGCAGATTTCCCGGGAAAGCATGCAACGTGTGGAGGCGGTGCAGTCGGCGCTGGTGGGCATCAGTCAGGCCGTCAGCCGGATCACCGACATGAGCCAGCAGATGGCCTCGGCCTCGGAAGAACAAAGCCACGTGACCGAAGACATCAATCAGCAGATCACCCGCATTGCCCAGCTCTGTGAACACAGTGCCGGGCAGGCCGAGCAAGGGGCGGCGATCAGTCGGGATCTGGAAGCGATGGCCGATTACCTGCACAGCCTGGCGGAGCGCTTCAACCGATAGACGCCGCATTCGGGGGAACGGAACGGTGAACAGAGATGTCAGCTGTTTAGACATCTCTGTATTTCCACGCCTGTTTCACATCCCAACTGAATGGAGCGGTGAAGTCATGAACAACATCATTTACCTCGTCGGTGCCGTTGTGATCGTGCTGTTTATCCTGTCGTTCATCGGCATGGTCTGACTCCGGCCGCCACCACCCCCGCCTCGGGCTTGTCATCAAAAGCCAACTGACTGTCGTCAAATGAAAAGCGCCCCCTTCCTGGGGGCTTTTTAATGTCAGCAACAAAAAACCTCCGGCGCTCGATCGCCGTACGCGACTGCTCCACTTCAGTCACGAGTTGCCAGGTACGCCCGGCAGGAGAAATAACAAGATGACATTCGTGAAAAGTCTGCTGGCAGCCCTGCCCCTGGTAGTGCTCGGCTGTAATGCCCATGCGGTCGTATCGAGTCAGGAAGCCGCCCGACTGGGCACCAGCCTGACCCTGGTCGGCGCCGAACAAGCCGGCAACGCCGACGGCTCGATTCCCCCCTATAACGGTGGCCTGACCAGCGCCCCCGCCGGCTTCAAGACCGGCGACAGCATGCGTCCCGACCCGTTTGCCAACGAAAAGCCGCTGCTGGTGATCAATGGCAGGAACGTCGATCAGTACAAAGGCCTGTTGACCGCCACCACCGTGGAGTTGGCCAGGCGCTATCCCGGTTACCGCATCGACGTCTATCCGACCCACCGCACGGCATCGTTGCCACAGGCGGTGCTGAACAACAGCCGCCGCAATGCCACCGCCGCCAAGTCTCTGGACGGTGGCGTCGCCATCGACAACGTGCTGCCCGGCGTGCCCTTCCCAATCCCGCAATCCGGCGCCGAGGCGATGTGGAATTTCCTGTTGCGCTATCAGGGCGTGAACATCCACTCCAAGTACGATTCCTGGAACGTCGACGCGGCGGGCGTGCCGAGCCTGGCGGTGAGCGGCGAGGCGTTCGTTTCCTTTCCGATCTACGAGAACCTGTCCAAGCCCTTCAACAACTCCGATATCTATCACCAGTTGAAGCTGTCCTACACCGGCCCCGCGCGTCGGGCCGGCGAGTCGATCATGCTCAAGAACGCCAGCAACCCGGTGCAGTACCCGGGCCGCGCCTGGCAATACCTGCCGGGTCAGCGCCGGGTCAAACAGATCTCGATCCTGGCCTACGACACCCCCAACCCCGGCACTGCCCGGGCGCTGGAACTGTACGACTGGACCCTGGTGGGCAAGCGGGAAATGATCGTGCCCTACAACACCTACAAACTGACCTACGTGCACGACGCCAAGTCGCTGACCACGCCCAACTTCATCTCCCCGGACTTCGTGCGCTGGGAAAAACACCGGGTCTATGTGGTGGAAGGCAATCTCAAGCCGGGGGCCAAACACATCTACCAGAAGCGCCGCTTCTACCTGGACGAAGACACCTGGGCCGCCCTGGCCTCCGACCAATACGACACCAGCGGCCAACTCTACCGCGGCTCCTTCGCCTTCTTCAGCCAGAGCTACGACCAGCAGGTGCCGGACGCCACCCCGTTCATGACCTACGACCTGTCGCGGGGCACCTACAACATCAACGGCGTGGTCGGGCCTCACGGCGGGATTCGCTATATCCAGCCGCTGTCCACCGCGCAGTGGGTGCCGGAGGCGATGGCGGGGACGGGGATTCGATAGATCCCGCATCAGCACAAAACCCTGTGGGAGATTCTATGTTGCAGGGGAACCCTGCAGCCTTAAATTCGGCTGGTATTCGCTCAGGATTTCGGCCAGTCGAGGACTGGCCGATTTTTTCGATCTGATATCATTCAAAAAGTTACAGACCGAGAAGCCCCCATGAACCGCCGCAAAAAAATCAAGCAGTTGCTCGAAGCCCACGCCAAGAAGGCCAGCGCCAAGCTGGCACCGAAGAACAAGCCCAAGTACATCAGCAAGGCCGACCGCCTGAAGCTGGCGGCCGAGGCCATTGATGACACGAGCAGTTCCACTGAGAGCTGATCGGACCGATTCCCTATGGTTATCGAATAATCAAAACATCTCATTAGGCGTAATCGCTTCAATTGGCTATACCTCTTCGTTCTGACGAAACAGGAGACGAAGATGTCGATTGAACACCGCTTGAATTACATTGGCGGCCGCACCAGCGGTGAAGGCGACGTCCTGCTGCACAGCCTCGACGCAACCACCGCAGAGGCACTGCCCTACGCTTTTTACCAGGCTACCGAGGCGGAAGTGAACGCCGCCGCACTGGCCGCCGAATCCGCCTTTGTGACCTATCGCCATTTCCTGCCCGAGCAGCGCGCAGCGTTTCTCGACGCGATTGCCGGCGAGCTCGATGCGCTGGGTGAAGATTTCATTGCCAACGTATGCCGCGAGACCGCCCTGCCGCAAGGCCGCATCATCGGTGAGCGTGCCCGCACCAGCGGTCAGCTGCGCTTGTTCGCCCAAGTGCTGCGTCGCGGCGACTTCCTCGGCGCGCGAATTGACACTGCTTTGCCGGAGCGCACCCCGCTGCCGCGTCCGGACCTGCGCCAGTACCGCGTCGGCGTCGGCCCGGTCGCCGTCTTCGGCGCCAGCAACTTCCCGCTGGCCTTCTCCACCGCCGGCGGCGATACCGCATCGGCGCTGGCCGCCGGTTGCCCGGTGGTCTTCAAGGCTCACAGCGGCCACATGGTGACCGCTGACTTCGTGGCCTCGGCCATCCTGCGCGCCGCCGAGAAGACCGGCATGCCCGCCGGCGTATTCAACCTGATCCACGGCAACGGCGTCGGCGCCGCGCTGGTCAAGCATCCGGCGATCCAGGCCGTGGGCTTCACCGGTTCGCTGCACGGCGGTCGCGCCCTGTGCGACATGGCCGCGGCGCGTGCGCAGCCGATCCCGGTCTTCGCCGAGATGAGCAGCATCAACCCGGTGGTCATGCTGCCCGAAGCACTCAAGACCCGTTCGGACGACATCGCCAGCCAGTTGGCCGCCTCGGTGGTTCAGGGTTGCGGCCAGTTCTGCACCAATCCGGGCCTGGTGATCGGCATTCGTTCGCCCGAGTTCGAAGGCTTCCTGACCTCGCTGGCCGCGCGCATGGCCGATCAGGCATCCCAGACCATGCTCAACGCCGGCACCTTGAAGTCCTACACCAAAGGCGTGGAACGTCTGCATGCCCACGATGGCATCAGCCATCTGGCCGGCCAGCCACAGCAAGGCAACCAGGCCGCGCCGCAGCTGTTCAAGGCCCAAGCGCGTCTGTTGCTGACTGGCGATCCGCTGCTGCAGGAAGAAGTGTTTGGCCCAACCACCGTGGTGGTCGAGGTGGCCGACGCAGCTGAACTGCAACAGGTACTGGCCAGCCTGCACGGTCAGCTCACCGCGACCCTGATTGCCGAACCTGCCGACCTGCAAGCCTTCGCCGCCCTGGTTCCGCTGCTGGAACGCAAGGCCGGTCGCCTGTTGCTCAACGGCTACCCGACCGGTGTGGAAGTCAGCGATGCGATGGTCCACGGCGGGCCGTACCCAGCGACGTCCGATGCCCGTGGCACGTCGGTCGGCACCCTGGCCATCGATCGCTTCCTGCGCCCGGTGTGCTACCAGAACTACCCGGATGCGCTGCTGCCGCCAGCGTTGAAAAACGCCAACCCGCTGTCTATCGCACGCTTGGTGGACGGTGTGACCACGCGCGATCCGTTGTAAAGGTCGGCTGCTACAGGGTGTGTGAACGCCGCGATCCTGTAGCAGCTGCCGCAGGCTGCGTCCGGCGGCGGCAGCTGCTACAGGTTTTGCGGTGGGTTGACTGACTGGACTTACCTCATGGAACCACACTGAAAAGACCGTTAACATTTCGCCTGTCTATCTCAGTCCCGCCAGGTGCCATGTGGCCAAAAAGTCGAAACGCGAAATTGCCCTGACCACAGGCAGTTCAAACTCTCCCCTCACGGTGGCCGACGTGGCCGTGAAGGCAGGCGTTTCGCCCATTACCGTTTCCCGCGCCTTGAATCGCCCCGAACTGGTAAGCGATGCAACACGCCAGCACGTGCTGGAAGTGGTGCGCGAGATGGGTTACGTGCCCAACCTCCTGGCCGGCAGCCTGGCTTCCAGCAAAAGCCGGCTGGTGGCGATTCTGCTGCCGACCATTGCCAACTCGATTTTCGCAGGCGCCGTGCAAGCCATCATGGATCGGCTGACCGAGGCCGGTTATCAGTCGCTGCTCGGTCCCACCGGTTACTCCCCGGAAAAGGAAGAAGCGCTGCTGGAAGCCATTCTCGGCCGGCGTCCGGACGGCATCGTCCTGACCGGCACCCTGCACACCGAAGCCAGTCGCAGTCGGTTGGCCTCAGCGGGAATTCCGGTGGTGGAAGCCTGGGATTTGAGTGAAACGGCGCTGGACATGCAGGTGGGCTTTTCCCACGAGAAAGTCGGCGAGGTGGTCGCCGATCACTTCTTTGCCAAGGGGTATCGTCGATTCTCCGTGGTCTCGGTGGACGACCCGCGTGCCATTCGCCGCTGCGACAGCCTGATCGCGCGCCTGAAGACCTACGGGCTGGATCAGGTCCCCGTTGAAATCCTGCCGTTGCCGGCGACCTGGGAAGTCGGCCGGGAGGGTTTGAAACGCCTCCAGCAACGGGAAACACCGCCGGAGCTGATCTTCTGCAGCTCCGACACCCTGGCCTTCGGCGTGCTCGCTGAAGCCGCCCTTCAGGGGCTGCGGGTTCCCCAGGACATCGCCGTACTCGGATTCGGCGATATCACCAATGCGAAATTTGCCCACCCCGCGCTGTCTACCGTCAGTGTCAATGCCGCGAGCATGGGGCGAGAAATCGCCGAAGCCCTGCTCAAAAGATTTTCCGGCACTGCCGATTTGTCTGTAAGCCAGATGGATACAGGCTTCGAGCTGATCGAACGCGCCAGCACCTGATCGCGGTTTTCGAAAAGTCGCCAAACGGCGCTTGAATGATAGCGCTATCTGTTTATGATAGCGCTATCGTTGTACGACAACCTACAACGACACACGGCGACTCACGTCGTCCTGACAGGTCTACCCGCACAAAAATAATTCGTGGGAGCGTCAAACATGCAAGAACCCAAGAAAACCCGCGTCCGCTATTTGATCCTGCTCATGCTGTTCCTGGTGACGACGATCAACTATGCCGACCGCGCCACCATCTCCATCGCCGGCTCCAGTATCCAGAAAGACCTGGGCCTGGACGCCGTGACCCTCGGTTACATCTTCTCCGCTTTCGGTTGGGCCTACGTTCTGGGGCAGATTCCGGGTGGCTGGCTGCTGGACCGCTTCGGCTCGAAGAAGGTCTACGCCGGGAGCATTTTCACCTGGTCGTTCTTCACCCTCTTGCAGGGCTACATCGGCGAATTCGGCATCTCGACCGCCGTGGTGCTGCTGTTCCTGCTGCGCTTCACCGTGGGCCTGGCCGAAGCGCCGTCGTTCCCGGGCAATGCGCGGATCGTCGCCTCGTGGTTCCCGACCAAGGAACGCGGCACGGCCTCGGCGATCTTCAACTCCGCACAGTATTTCGCCACCGCGCTGTTCGCGCCGCTGATGGGCTGGATCGTCTACACCTTCGGCTGGCAGCACGTGTTCATCGTGATGGGCGCTTTGGGCATCGTGTTCTCGATGATCTGGATGAAGACCATCTACAGCCCCAAGGATCATCCACGCGCCAACGCCGCGGAGATTCAATACATCGCTGAAAACGGCGGTCTGGTTGACCTGGATGACAAGAGCAAGAAGAAGGACGGTGGCCCGAAATGGGATTACATCCGTCAGTTGCTGACCAACCGCATGATGGCCGGCATCTACCTGGGCCAGTTCTGCATCAACGCCCTCACCTACTTCTTCCTGACCTGGTTCCCGGTCTATCTGGTGCAGGAACGCGGCATGACCATTCTCAAGGCCGGCATGATCGCCTCCTTGCCGGCGATCTGCGGGTTCCTCGGTGGCGTTCTCGGCGGCGTGTTGTCTGACATGTTGTTGCGTCGCGGCCACTCCCTGAGCGTGGCGCGCAAGACGCCGATCGTGGGCGGCATGATGCTGTCGATGAGCATGATCATCTGCAACTACGTCGACGCCGACTGGATGGTGGTGTGCTTCATGGCCCTGGCGTTTTTCGGCAAAGGCATTGGCGCACTGGGCTGGGCCGTGGTGTCGGACACCTCGCCGAAACAGATCGCGGGCCTCTCCGGCGGCCTGTTCAACACCTTTGGCAACCTGTCCTCGATCTCTACCCCGATCGTGATCGGCTACATCATCGCCGCCACCGGCTCTTTCAAGATGGCGCTGGTCTTCGTGGGCGCCAACGCCCTTCTGGCCGCGATCAGCTACCTGTTCATCGTTGGCGACATCAAGCGTATCGAACTCAAGGGCGTGTCCGCGGAACCGAACCACACCGCCCACCCCACTTCGGTGCCAGCAGGCGCAATGCACACCACTACAAGAAAGGTATGAATCCATGGAAACTCTGATCCAACGCCACACTGGTGCCCCTGTCATCACCGAACTGAAAGTGGTTCCGGTTGCCGGTCACGACAGCATGCTGCTCAACCTGAGCGGCGCCCACAGCCCGTTTTTCACCCGCAACGTGCTGATCCTCAAGGACAGCGCCGGTCACACCGGGGTCGGTGAAGTGCCGGGCGGCGAAGGCATCCGCAAGACCCTGGAAGACGCCCGCGACCTGCTCATCGGCCAGTCCATCGGCAACTACCAGAGCCTGCTGAACACCGTGCGCAGCACCTTCGCCGATCGCGATGCCGGCGGTCGTGGTCTGCAGACCTTCGACCTGCGCATCACCATTCACGCGGTGACCGCCGTGGAATCGGCCCTGCTCGACCTGTTGGGCCAGCACCTGGACGTGCCGGTGGCAGCCCTGCTCGGCCAGGGCCAGCAGCGCGATGCCGTGGAAATGCTCGGCTACCTGTTCTACGTCGGTGACCGCAAGAAAACCGACCTGGCCTATCGCTCGGAACCGGACGCCGACAACGCCTGGTTCCGCCTGCGCAACGAAGAGGCACTGACGCCGGAGACGGTGGTCGCCCTGGCCGAGGCGGCCTACGATCGCTACGGTTTCAAGGACTTCAAACTCAAGGGCGGCGTGCTGCGCGGCGAGCAGGAGATCGAGGCGGTCACCGCCTTGTCGGAGCGCTTCCCGGATGCGCGCATCACCCTCGATCCGAACGGTGCCTGGTCGCTGAAGGAAGCCGTGGCGCTGTGCCGCGATCAGCACAACGTGCTGGCTTACGCGGAAGATCCTTGCGGCGCGGAAAACGGCTACTCCGGTCGCGAAGTCATGGCCGAGTTCCGTCGCGCCACCGGCCTGCGCACGGCCACCAACATGATCGCCACCGACTGGCGGCAGATGGGCCATGCGATCCAGTCGCAGTCGGTCGACATTCCGCTGGCCGACCCGCACTTCTGGACCATGCAAGGCTCGGTGCGCGTGGCACAGATGTGCGACGACTGGGGCCTGACCTGGGGCTCGCACTCCAACAACCACTTCGACATTTCCCTGGCGATGTTCACCCACGTGGCCGCCGCCGCACCGGGCACCATCACCGCCATCGACACCCACTGGATCTGGCAGGACGGCCAGCGCCTGACCAAAGAGCCGCTGCAGATCAAGGGCGGGATGGTCGAGGTGCCGAATAAACCGGGGCTGGGGGTGGAGCTGGATTGGGATGAGTTGATGAAGGCGCATGAGCTTTACAAGGGCATGGGCCTGGGCGCGCGGGATGATGCAACGGCGATGCGTTATCTGGTGCCGGGTTGGGAGTTCAACAACAAGCGGCCGTGTATGGTTCGTTGATTGTGCAGGCCTGCCTCCATCCGGAGGCAGGCCCCAAACCTGTAGCAGCTGGCGAAGCCTGCGTCCGGCTGCTACAGGGGTGGGGTTCTGGCTTACCAGAACTTCCAGGTATAGGTCGTCGCAAACCGATACTCGTTGTAGTCATACCCATACTTCTGCTTCACATCGATATTGCGCAAATCGAACGCCAGCCCTTGCAGCGCCCCGCTCTGCACCACATAGCTCAGCGTCAGGTTGCGTTCGCTCTCCTCGTTGTCGCTCAAATTGCCCCCGCGATCCCAGTTAGTGCCCTTGGTGTAGCGGCTGTAGAACTTCAGCCCCGGCACGCCCAGCCCCGCAAAGTCATAGCCATAACGCGCCGACCAGGATTTTTCGTCCGGGCGGATGAACGCCAGTGACGACCAGTTCACCAGGTAAGGCTGCGGGATGTAGCCATTCATGGTCGGGAAGATGCTGTCACCGAGCATGCGCTGGTAACTGACACCGAACATGTGCGCGCCCTTGAGCAGGGTGAACAACGCGCCATAGGCACGGTTATCGATTTCACCGGCCACCGCATTGCCATCTTCGTTGTTGTTGAAGTAGCGCAAATCGCTCTTGAGCTTGTACCCGCCGCCCAGATCGGCCATGTGCGTCAGGCCGAAATAGTGCTGCTGGTAAATGTCGTGCAGCACGCCGTAGAAGTAGCTGGCCTGCAGGTTCCTGGTGATGTCGTAGGTGGCGCCGCCAAAGTCCAGGCCGTCACTGTCGAGATTGTCGGTGGTGCCCCACTTGTAGAGTTTTTCGTGATTGGACGACTCACGGGTGACGGCGGACCAGAAGCGCCCACCGGTCAGGGTCAGGCCATCGACCTCCTTGGACTCGACCACCGCGCCCTGGTAGATGGTGTCCAGCTGGCGGCTGGTGTCATCGAACGCCACCGGCAATTGCGGGCGCATGTCGCCGACCTTCAGCTCGGTCTTGCTGTAGCGCATCTTCAGGGTCGCGCCGGCGCGGCTGTAGTCGTCGGCGGTCTGCTGCTTGCTGACGCTGTAGGGCAACGAACCGTCATTGCCCGACGAGTCCAGGCGCACGGCGTATTGCGCATCCACATCCAGGCCGATGGCCAGGGCCGTGTCGGTGTAGCCGGAGGTGAACTGCGCATCGAAACCCTGGGACCAGCTGTGCACTTCGGACACCGGCGCATTGGTGTTGGTGTAGTTGCGATGCAGGTAGAAGTTGCGAGTGTCGAGCTTGAAGTGACTGTCATCGATCACATCGGCCTGTGCCGTCAACGTCGAACAGGTCAAACCCATCAAGCTGGCGATACCCAGCCCACGGCAAAGCCGGTTTCCATGAACCATCTCACATCTCCACGTTTGTATGTGCCGGGGCACTGTGCTTATAGGAGGTCAATAAAAGGAGGTCGGGATCAGGGGCGCTTCAAGGCCCCCTCGAACGCGGGCGTCAGGCCGGACAGCTCGAGCTTGCGCACGAAGTCGCCGAGGCGCTGCTGCTTGTAGGCGTCCACGTCCTGGCCCCGGTAATCGTAGAAGCCCTGGCCATCGCGCAAGCCGTTGCGGCCGTTCTGCATGTTGTCGCTGATCACCTGGGGCGACTCGAAACGCGGCGCCAGCGCGCCACTCAGATAACGCGAGGCGTAATACAGAATGTCGCCGCCGCCCCAGTCGATGAACTCGAGCAGGCCCAGCACCGAGAACCGCAGGCCGAATCCGACGCGTACCGCGGTGTCGATATCCTCGGCACTGGCCACACCTTCCTCGACCATCCGCGCCGCTTCGTTCATCGCCAGCGCCTGGATGCGCGGAACGATGTAGCCGGCCACCGGATTGCACACCACCGGCACCTTGCCGATCAGCTTGAGCAGTTGCAGCAGGCGCTCGACCACTTGCGGGCAGGTCGCTTCGCTGCGGCTGACCTCCACCAGCGGCATCAGGTAGGCGGGATTGAGCCAGTGGGCGTTCACGAAGCGTTTGGGCTCGCTGACCATTTCCGCCAGCTCGGTGACCAGGAAGGTCGAGGTCGTCGAGGCGATGATGCTTGATGCCGGAACGTGCTCGCTGACCCAGGCGAAGGTTTCCTGCTTGACCGCGATGACTTCCGGTACCGCTTCGAATACCAGTTCGCACTCGCGCAAGGTCGCCGTGGCGGCGGATCGGGATTGCAGCGTCAGCCGGGACAACGCAATGTCCGCCTGCTCCGGCAACAGCATGCCCAGGCGCACCAGCGTCTGCAGTTCGCCACGCACATTGGCGCGCACGCGCTCGAAATAATCGCGCCGCTCTTGCTCGGCGCGCTCCTTGATGTCGATCAGGGTGACGGGCAGGCCCGCGTGGATGAACGCCAGGGCAATGCCCTCGCCCATCCGCCCGGCACCGACCACGCTGACGTTAGGCAGCGCGGCGTTCATCAGTTGAAACCCCGGGTCAGCAGCTCGGTCATCTGCGCCCGGTTCAACCCGGCCAGACCAAGGTTTTCCAGGGTGCGGCCCTCGGCGTAGAGGTCACGGGCGGCAACCGCCGAGGCAATGCTCAGCAAGCCCTGCGCCACCGGCGTCGGCACGCCGGCCCAGCGTCCGACCGACACCAGAAAGGACAAGCCCAGGCGGGTGTCTTCCAGCATGTAGCGGTGTTTCTGCAGGTCGATGTCTTCGCGCCAGTCGCCGCTGTCGGTCAGCTTGCCGTGGGCGCCGCGCCCATACATCCACTCCTCGCCTTCGGTGGTGTTGTAGTGATCGGCCAGCGGAAAGTGCGGCGCGCCGTAGGTCAGGGCTTCACGCACGGCCATGCGCTCGGCATCGAGCTGGTTAGTCACGCGGCGGATCGACGGCTGGGTGCCTTCGTTGTGAATGTCCCAGGTCTCGAAGTGCTCCAGGGGACCGGCGTTCATCATGATCAGCGGCGGGTGAATGACCGGGCCGGCGTTCATCAGCGCGCCGCTCAGGGCGTCTTCGATCGGCTCGACACTTGGATAGGCCTCGCGCAGTACCGCAAAGGCATGCTCGGACAGGTTACTTGGGAACACGCCGGTTGGCAGGCGGGTCGCGTAGCAGCTGATTACCAGGTCGCTGGCGCCGTGCTTGCGCACCAGATACGGCAGCGTGCCGGTTTCGGCGAAGGCGACGCGGCTCGGGTTGCCGGCATCGACCATGGCCTTGGCAAACACGTAGCTGCCGAAAGTGCCCGGCGGCAGGAACACCACCTGACCGTCGCGCAGGTGCGGCGCGACCTGTTTGGCCAGGTCTTCGTGAGAGGTCGAGGGCAGCGGGATGATCACCAGCTGCGCGTCGCCCAGGGCTTCGGCCAGATCGTCGGTCAGTGACAGCTGATCGCCAGGCTTGCCAACGGACAGCTGGCGCGTGCCACGGTAGTCACGGATGGTCAGGCTGCCGATGTCCAGCAGTTCCTTGAGCGCTGCACTGTCACGACGCCACAGGCGGGTCGCGTGCCCCTTTTCAGCCATTTCTGCGGCAGCGGCGTAGCAGCCGTGACCACCACCCAGCACGGTAATCTTCATGGGAAAGCTCCTCTTGTCAGTGACTCGATCCTATCGAGCGCCACCCCTTGCGACTCTCCCGATTGCGCAACCGACTCACCGATTGCGCACATGCCTCAATGCTTCTGTCGGCGCAGGGTGTCCGACGGCAGGCAGCCATAACGCTGCCGGTAGGCACTGGAGAAATGCCCGAAACTGTTGATCCCGTGACGCAGCAGAATGTCGGTGACGGTCTCGCCGGCCCTGCCCTGCTTCAGGGACTCATGGATCACGGCCAGGCGGCGGTCGCGGATGTAGTTGAGCGGCGCCTGCTGGAGGAATTGGTTGAAGCCGTTCTGCAGGGTGCGTACCGAAACGCCGCACAGTTCGCTCAGGGTGGTCAGGCTGATCGGCTCATCGAGGTGCGCCTCGATGTAGTCACGAGCCTTCTTGACGTGGTGCGGCAGCGGTGCGCGGGTGTCGTTCAACAGGTCCGCGGAGTAGTTGTGCGGCAGCTGGGTGAGCAGCAATTGCATCAGGTACTCCGACAGGTTGCCGGCCAGGCGCGAGCCGTCGACACCGCTGCCGTACAGGCGGCAGATGTAGTCCAGGGTGTGATAGAGACTGACGGCGCCGGCGCCCTGATGATCGACACTGACATCGAAGATCACCGACTGTTGCAGGCTGCGGTCGAGCAGGCGTTGCAGCTGGGTTTCCAGGGCGTCGCGGTCGATGCGCAGGATCAGGTTGCGGCATTCGCCGTCGGTGACGATGCGGCTTTGCGCGAACGGCGAGGACACGCTCAGGCAACCGGTCTGCATCGCCGCGCTGCGCTGCCCGTGGGCCACTTCGCAATTGCCGCGTAGGGTGATGCGAAACAGGTACTGGTCGGCGATGTCGCCGATGGTGATTTCCACCGGCGCGCCGTAGCTCAGGTCGAGCAGCGCCGCGTCGCCGAAGAACACACCGTTGAGCCGGGTGTGGATGGGCTCGTCGCGCAGCACGTTGAAGCTGTGCGGACACAGGTAATGGCTGACCTTGTCCTTGATCTCGCGGTAATCGGCCGAGCTCAGCAGGCTGTGCCGTTCCAGCAGGTGTACGTCATTGAGCATCGAGGGTTCTCCTGATCAGGCGCGCCTCGGCCCCGCCCCGTTCAGACAGGGCGAGGCCGAGACGCGGATCATGGGCAACGTGGATCAGGCCTGGGTCGGATACTCCCGGGCATGGCTTTCACGGAAGCAGCGGCAGCCGCGCCACAGCAGGAGCACGGTCAGCGCCGAGGCGCCGACGATCACCAGCGACATCGACGAACCCACGGCGGCTGGCGAGCCGAAGTAACGGTCGGTCAGCAGCGCCACCAGCGTGGTGCCCAGCCCCAGGCCCAGCAGATTGCTGATCAGCAGGAACACCGCCGAGACCTGGGCGCGCACCTGATTCGGGGCGAGGATCTGCATGGCGGCGGTCGAGGCCGGCATCGGGAACGAGGCGAAGAACATCGCTGGCACCAGCAACGCCACGGACAACCACAGTTGGTCGACCTGCGGGAACAATACCGCTGGAACCGCCATGCCGAGGGCACCGATCACTCCGGTGCGCATCGCGGCGTCCGAATGACCGCGCTTGGCCAGAAGATCGGTGAGCCAGCCACCGAACAGCACGCCGGTGGTGTTGGCGAGCAACAGCACCGTGCCGAGCATGTAGCCCGCTTCGACCGGCGTCAGGCCGAACTTGCGGATATACAGCGCCGGGCTCCAGCTCATCAGGCAGAACAGCACCATGGCGTAGAACGAAAAGCCCAGGTAGTGGCAGGTGAAGGTGGCGCGGTGACGCCCCAGGAAGCGGAAGCCATCGCTCAGCGCAACCTTCTTCGGCCGACCCTGCTCATCCACCTGCAAGCCTTTGCGCGCGGGGTCGCGCACGGTCAGCCAGATCAGAATACCGACCAGAATGCCCGGCAGACCGACAATGAAAAACGCCAACTGCCAGGCCTTCATCGCACCCAGCACCGCCACTTCGATGGTGTTCATGTCCTTGAGCAGCGCGATCACATAACCGCCCACCAGAAACGCCAGGCCACCCCCGACGAACGAGCCGATCGAGTAGATGCCCACGGCGCGACCGAGCTTTTCCTTGGGGAACATGTCGCTGAACATCGAATAGGCCGACGGCGACAATGCCGCTTCACCAATGCCCACGCCGATCCGGGCGAGGAACATCTGCAGGAAGTTCTTGCTCAAGCCGCAGGCGGCCGTGGTCAGGCTCCAGAACACCACGCCGACCGCGATGATCTTCGGCCGGGAAAAACGGTCGGCCAGATAGGCGATGGGCATGCCCATGAAGGCGTAGAACAGGGAAAAGGCCAGCCCGTGAAGCAGGCTGAACTGGGTGTCGCTGAGCTGCAAATCGGCTTTGATCGGTTCGATCATCAGCGCGAGGATCTGCCGGTCCACGAATGAAAAGATGTAGGCCACCATGCACAGGCCCACCACATACCATTCGTAGATGTAGGTTTTCTTCTTCTGCAGGACCGCGTTATCGACCTGGATATTCACTGGTGTTTGCTCCTCTTGGAATCCGTTCGGATGCGTGACCGGGCCACCGGTCATGCACGCTGTGTGCCGGGGGATGGAGGGCAGATTTCAGGAGGGACAGTGGGCTTGGACATTGTCGGTTCTCTTGTTGTTATGGTTTGACTGCAAGGCGTACGGATGAAGCAGACCACAGCGACGATGCGCATCGCTGCAGGTAAGGTAAGTCAGTGGATGCCGGGGTGGTATCAAGATGAACAGCCGGCGGTGCAAGCAAATCTCCCATTCGTACTGGGGATTTCTTTAGTTGGCGGGACGCAACGCAATCCCTGCAGGCGCTGCCGCAGGCTGCGATCTTTTTCTGTACCCCCCCCCCCGCATTTCAGAACATGCGCTACGCAGACTCTTCCATCGGCCACTATGCTTGCTGCACCTCATAAGCGTTGCACACAACCGGAGCGCACCCACATGACTGTCGTCAGAGGCACGGATCTAAGAGAAAAACTTGCGGACGAAGACATCGCCCCGCCACAAATCCTCAACGGTGACGGATTCACCTTGCAGCCGCGAGCGGTCAAGGTGTTCAAGCCCACAGGCGCTCCGGTCTACCTCTATGACGTCCTGACCGACGGCCCGGAACGTGTCGGCATCGCCAGCCTGGTCCTGGAGCCAGACTCCGCGCAGGTGGCCGATGTCGGGCACGCCTGTGCCAACCTTGCCGAAGACCAGACCGATCCGGGTTTGCTGGCCCGAATCGCCGAAAAGCTGATCGCCCACGGCTACGAACAAGGCCTGCCAAGCGTCCGCGTGGTGGTGCCTTCGGAGGACGCGAAATCGATCAAGGCCTGTGAGGCCCAGCCCGGAACTTGTCGCCGGCAAGATAACGATTACAGCGGCAAGCAATTTGCCTGTTTCGATTACCCGGCAGCGGATCAATAGAGCAAAGATCCCAGCCTTCGACAGGTGTTGTGGGTGTTCACAAAATTCGTGAGCAACCTCAGCCACTGTAGAAGCGAGGCTTGCCCGCGAAGAGGCCGGCACACCCAACATTGATGTCATCAGATACTGCGCCTTCGCGGGCGAGCCTCGCTCCTACAGATCAGGCGGTGTGGTCAATGCTGGTTGATTTTCCGCGAACTACCTCAATCACTGTGGGAGCGGGCTTGCCCGCGAAGAGGCCGGCACGTCCAACATCAATGGTGCCTGACACAAAGCCAACGCGAGCATGCTCTCTCCTGCAGGATTGCAGTAAGCCTTGGGTCAAACACTCCCCTCGCCCCGACAGGCCTCCATCAGCCACTCGCGAAACGCCACGATCTTCGGCGAGTTCCTCTGCGTGTGCCGATAGCAGAGGAAATGCACCTCACGCATGACCGGCTGGCAACCCTCGATGCTGTACCTGACCAGCGTGCCCTTGGCCAGTTCCTGCTGAGCGAACCGTACGCTTTCCAGCGCCAACCCCAAGCCATCCACTGCTGCCGCCAGCGCCAGTGCACCACGGTCAAAGGAAGGCCGGTGCATGATTTCCGGTATGGGCTTTCCATGCTGTCGGAAGTAGTCGTGCCAGGAGAGTGGATTGAGTTGCGACTCGATCAGTGGAATGGATGAAAGCTCGTCGAAGGCGATCTGCGTCCTGCCGCCCAAAAGCCCCGGCGCGCCCAGCGGGCAACAGTCTTCGAGCCCCAGGCTCTGTACGCAGATATCCGAGCTTTTTAGCGCAGCACCGTAGGCGATCACCATGTCCAGTTCGGGATGTTTGTGCAGATCGATCGGTGTGGCGCTGGAAGAAAGGTTGAGTGTGAACTGAGGGTATCTGGCGAAGAAATCCGTCAATCGCGGCCCCAGCCATTTGCTGGCAAAACTGGGAGAACAATGGACGGCCAGTTTCTCGGTCTCGGCAAAGGGCCGAAGTTCGGTGCAGATCTGATCGATCGAGTCGAAGGCCGGCTTGATGACGCTGAACAAACGTCGGCCCTGGTTATTGAGTTCCAGATGCCTGCTGTGACGGATGAACAACGGGAAACCGAAGTAACTTTCGAGGCTTTTGATTTGATGGCTGACGGCAGATGGCGTCTGGTGCAGTTCGGCGGCGGCGACGCTGAAGTTGCCGTGTCGGGCGGCAGCTTCAAAGGCTCTCAGGGCAACCAGGCTGGGGCGATTACTCATTATTTTTATCCTGTGAAATTATTTCACAGCGCAGTGAAATAGCATCGTTTGTTGCCCTTTTCAAGCTTTGTAAAGGTAGAGCCTCCAACGACAACACTGGGGGTTGCCCACATGAACATCAGCGTCAAACAACCAGACAGCACTTTGACCAAGGCCAAAAACCGCATCTCGATTTATCAGCCGGAACAGGAAGGCCTGATCTATCCGGAAGTGCCTGAATTCGAAACTTTCGCCGAGCAACGCAAGCACCTCAAGGAGCGTCTGGTCGCCGCTTGCCGCGCCTTTGCCCTGCAGGGTTACGACTACGGTTTCGCCGGCCACCTCACGGTGCGCGATCCCGAGTTTCCGGAGCTGTACTGGACCAACCCGATGTGCGTGCACTTCTCGCAGGTCAAGGTTTCCAACCTGATCCTCGCCGACCACAACGGCAAGATCGTCGAGGGCGATTACGCCATCAACCGCGCAGGCTTCGTGCTCCACGCCAATGTCCACGAAGCCCATCCGCACATCGTTGCGATGTGTCACGCCCACACCGTCTACGGCGGCGCCTGGGCCAGCACCGGTTTGCCGCTGGAGCCGATCACCCAGGACGCGGCGGCCTTCTTTGAAGATCAGTTGGTGATTACCGCCGAAGCGGGTGCCGTGGCGGTCAAGACCGACTCCGGCAAATCCATCGCCTCGCTGTTCGGCAAACACAAAGCCATCCTCCATCAGAACCACGGCCTGCTCACCGCCAGCACCCACAGCATCGAAAGTGCCGCGTTCTGGTTCATCGCGCTGGAGCGCTGCTGCCAGCAACAACTGATGGTGGCGGCGACCGGCATCAAGCCGAAACTGGTCACCGATGAGCGTGCGCGCTTCAGCCGTGAAAACGTCGGCAGCGACTACATTGGCTGGCTGCACTTCCAACCCATCTGGGGACAACTGCTGGAAACCCAGCCAGACATGCTGGATTGAAACGTCGATAACTCAACGTATTGACGATTGCACCCCTTGCAGTGTTCACGAGACCGGCAAGGGGTGAGACGCGAGCCTTATAAATTTAACAATGCTTGGAGGCGTCCTCATGAACACCCTTGCCGACCGTGCCCAGCCACTGGCTGAACCGTCCATAAACACCGAAGACTTGATCTACAGGAAAGTGGTGATACGGCTGATCCCGTTTCTGTTCCTGTGTTATGTCTGCTCTTACCTCAACCGCATCAACGTCAGTTTCGCCAAGCTGCAGATGGTCCAGGACCTTGCCTGGAGTGACGCCGTCTATGGCCTCGGGGCCGGGATGTTTTTCATCGGCTATTTCGCCTTCGAGATTCCGAGCAACATCATCATGTACCGGGTAGGCGCCCGGCGCTGGATCGCCAGGATCATGGTGACCTGGGGCATTATTTCCGCCGGGATGATGTTCGTGCACACACCGATGCAGTTCTATGTGATGCGCTTCCTGCTGGGGGTGGCCGAGGCCGGTTTCTTCCCCGCCATCCTGTTGTACATCTCCCAGTGGTTTCCCTCTTCCCGAGGTGCAAAAGTCACCGCATTGTTCATGGCCGCGATCCCCATGTCCGGTGTGATCGGCGCCCCGCTCTCCGGCTGGATCATGCACTCGTTGAGCGGCGCGCAGAACCTGGCCGGCTGGCAGTGGTTGTTCATCATTGAAGGTGTGCCGACGGTTCTGGTGGGTGCCTTTGCGTATTTCTACCTGACCGATCGCATTGAAGATGCCAAATGGCTGAGTGAAGAAGACAAGAAGGTGTTGCGCCACAACATCGACAAGGAGTCGAGCGGAAAACACCTGCATCGCCTGATGGATGGCTTGGCCAATCCAAAGATCTGGTTGCTGAGCTTCATCTATCTGTTCTTCACCATGGGCCTGTATGGCGTCAGCTTCTGGTTGCCCACGCTGATTCAGGCATCTGGCGTTCAAGACTCGATGCAGTTGGGCTTGCTGACTTCGATCCCTTACGCCCTGGCAACCGTGACCATGATCGTGGTGGGCAAAAGCTCTGACCGGTTCAGGGAGCGGCGCTGGCACCTGGCCGTTCCAGGGGCTCTGGCGGCGGTGGGTTTCCTGCTCAGTGCGTACTTCCAGTCGAATCTGATGATCAGCCTGCCGGCGCTGTGCCTGGCGACCATGGGCGTCATGACGACGATCTCGCAATACTGGACCTTGCCTCCGGCCATTCTGACGGGTGCAGCGGCGGCCACGGGTATCGCCTTGGCCAACTCGATCGGCAGCGCTTCGGGCTTCATCAGCCCGATCGTGATGGGCAGCGTCAACTCGGCGACGCACAGTACGACCATGGGCATCGTCCTGCTGTCGGGCGTTCTGTTGTGCGGATGCCTGCTGGTGTTCCTGGTGCCGAAACGGTTGCTGACCTACAAATAAGTCCGACCCACTGTAGGAGCGAGCTTGCTCGCGATGGACGTCGACGATAACGCGGGCTGCCTGAATGCCCGCGTTGTCCTGGCGTTCATCGCGAGCAAGCTCGCTCCTACAGTTTTATCGGCCCACCAAAAATCCTGCGAACGAAACGAAAACCTGTAGGAGCATGGCTTGCTCTAACGCCAGTCAGTTAAGCCGCCGCAGGACATGTAGCAGCTGGCGAAGCCTGCGTTGGGCTGCGAAGCAGTCGCAAAACCTGAATGCAAGGTTTGCCTGAAACACCGCACTGCCTGATTTCACGACTGCTGCGCAGCCGAACGCAGGCTTCGCCAGCTGCTAAATGGACCGCGTTTTACCTTAACTGACTGGCATTATGGCTTGCCCGCGAAGGTGTCAGGTCAGCCACCATCCATGCTGAATCTACCGGCCTCTTCGCGAGCAAGCCCGCTCCCGCAGATTCCTCACCTGCTTATGCGGCAGACAAAGAAAAGGCCGGGAACCGATCAGGGCACCCAGCCTGGGGAAAGGAGGTTGTGTTCTAGAGATCGAGCAACAACGTGCCACAGGCGGCCCGGGACACGCACACGGTCAGGAACTCAGGCCTTTCGCTGTCATCCAGAATAAAATCCTGGTGGTCGACTTCACCCGCCAGGTACCGCACCTTGCAAGTGCCGCACAGCCCGGACTGGCAGGAGGTTTCCACCGGATAACCGGCGTTCTGCAGCACATCCGCCAGGCTCTGACCGGGCGCCACTTCGAGCTGCTCGCCGCTGCTGGCGATTTCAGCGATGAACCCTCCGACCACGGAAGATTGCGCAGTGTCCTGCCGGACCGGCGCCTTGAAGTGTTCGCAGTGCACCGTGCCGCTCGGCCAATGCTCGGAGGCATCCTTGCAAGCCTGCATGAAGCCGCCCGGCCCGCAGTAGTAAAGTTCGCAAGCACCCTCGGGGTTCTTGAGGATCGAAGGGATATCCAGCTTGTTGGCAGGGTCGCCCCCGTCGAAATGGAAACTGATGCGCCCGGATTTCGCCAGGCCTTCGAGCTCCGCTTGAAACGCCGCGTACTCCGGCCCTTTGGCGCAGTAGTACATCTCATATTCGATGTTCAACGCTTCCAGTTGATGAGCCATCGACTTCATCGGCGTCACCCCGATTCCACCCGCCAGCAACACCACCTTGCTTGAACGTGGATGCAGTTCGAAGTTGTTCCTGGGCGTACTCACCCGCACCCTGTCACCGACCTTAATGGTGTCATGCACGGCCGCGGATCCCCCGCGACCGTTGGGATCTTTCAACACCGCGATCACATAGCGATGACGTTCCGACGGCGCATTGCACAGCGAGTACTGACGAATGACCCCAGGACCTGCGTAAACATCGATGTGCGCACCGGCTGTGAAAGGAGGCAGGCTGGAACCGTCCGGCGCGACAAACTCATAAGAGTTGATGCCGTTCGCTTCCATCCTGATTTGTTTGACCACCAGCTCCAACTGCGTTGCGCCAGTATTCTCGACGACTGCGTTCATACCTCACCTCGGCATTGCACTGACAGCGCCCGGAATACGACGTATCCCGGGCGCTGATATGGGCCTTGTTGTTATTTTCTGAAGCTTTGCTCAAGTTGCTCGAGCCGTTCCTTGACGAAGGTCTTGCGATCATTTCCTTTGAGCTGATCGGCTTCAGTCAGAATGGCGACAGCCTCTCTGGCCAGACGACGGCGGTTGGCGACCTCTTCTTCGACTGTGTCGGCGATACGCATTTCGAAAACGTTGCCCGAGCAATAGCTGTTCGGCGCGCCGGCCATGGAGCGCAACCACTCGGCGAAGCCATGCGCACCGGCCGCCGGGTTGGTACCGCGCACGGCGTCTCGAAGCATTTTGCGGAAGGCAAAGACGCCAGCATCGAACTTGGTCGGGTTCTCCAGTTTGTGTATCGCAATGGGACGCTGGGAGATGATCGCCTCGTAGTCGCCCGGTGCGTACTGCGCTTCCTTGTAGTTGTGGCGCTCACGGTGATTGGCAGGAATCGGTGGCAGTTCGTCCAGCTTGTACTTGCCGAAGCGTTCAGGCCTGCGCATCGCCACCTGCCCTTCGAGAAAGTCGATGGTCTCGTAACCGACCATGCTCTTGTCGCCAACGCCACGGGTATCGATGCCCGGTCCCATCACCCGCCAGCCGATCATTTTGCTGTTCTCGTCATCCACCGGCACCGTCCAGCGCACGATGTGGAAGCGGCTGAAGAGTTTCTTCGCCGATCCGTCTTCCGAGGTGTAAGCGTGCAGACTCAGGTTGGGCAGAACCTGATGCTGGATGCGCAGGAACATCTTGTCGTCGTTGACCCGTCGTGCGCCGGCGCAAGCCAGGCTGCGGCCTTGATGCACCGGAATGAACTGCATGTCCGGCGCGACTTCCATGGAAGCGGCTCCCACCTCATCGAAGGTGGTGCCCTGGAAGTTCTCGTTCACCACGTTCTTGGCGGCGTGCAAGGCGGTGGGGTGGAAGTTGTCGGCCGCGTTGTCCTGCACCTGCATCCAGTTGCAGTGCTGGAAGTTGCTGTAGGGCACCAGTTCGTCACCTTCGGCGACGGTGAAATTTTCCTCCCACTCGGGGAACGGCGGTTCCTCATCCGGCGGCCCCATGTAGGCGAACACCAGGCCATGGCGCTCGAACGCCTTGTAAGCGCCCTGCCGCACTGAGCAGGCGTATTTTTCCGCCTCTTTTTCCTCACCGGCCGGGAAAGGCACATGCAGACACGCGCCATCCACGTCGAAGACCATGCCGTGGTAGCAGCATTTGATGCCGCGCTCCTGGATGGAGCCGTACTCCAGTGACGCCCCACGGTGGACGCAGTGCGCATGCAGCACGCCGATCTGGCCGCTGCCGTCACGGAATGCCACCAACTCTTCGCCGAGGATTTTCAGGAAGCGCGGGGTGTCGGTCAGTTCAAGTGCCATACAGACCGGGTGCCAGAAGCGACGCAGGTATTCGCCCATTGGCGTCCCCGGCCCGGTCTCGGTCAGCTCGGGATCGTGGCCCGGCACGTTGTTGGTGTGATACCCACCATAAGCAATGAGTTTCTTGGCAATGGGTGCACCTGCACCGCTCGATTGTTTGGCTTCGTGCTGCTCGAATTTCTCGGTCATGACCTTGTCTCCGTTTTTGTTTTATCTTTTGAGCTCAGGCTACGGAACTCTGTATACAGATATTTTGAACGCAATGGCGCGAAACGAACTGCTCTTTACCGTCAGGTATTTCCTCTTCAATCAATCAGTTATGTGTTTGATCAACCAAGGCGGACGCCTTGATCCAGGGCATCATGGCGCGCAGCTGCTCGCCGACGATTTCGATTGGATGGCGCTTGAGTTGATTCCTGCGAGCGGTCAACAGCGAGTTTCCGGCCTTGCTCTCAAGAATGAACTGCCTGGCGTAGGAACCGTCCTGAATGAAAGCCAGCACTTCGCGCATGGCCTGCTTGGTCTGCGGGGTCACGATCTTCGGCCCGGAGATGTATTCACCGAATTCCGCGTTGTTGGAAATGCTGTAGTTCATGTTGGAAATGCCGCCTTCATAGAGCAGATCGACGATCAGCTTCAGTTCGTGCAGGCATTCGAAATAGGCGAGTTCAGGCGAGTAGCCCGCCTCCACCAGCACCTCGAAACCACCCTTGATCAGTTCCACTGCACCGCCACACAACACCGCCTGCTCGCCGAAAAGATCGGTCTCGGTCTCCTCGCGAAAATCGGTTTCGATAATGCCGGCCTTGCCGCACCCGATCGCCGAGGCATAGGCCAGAGCGAGGTCCTTCGCCACGCCGGAAACGTTCTGCGACACCGCGATCAGCGCCGGAACACCGCCACCGGCGGCATAGGTCGAACGCACGGTGTGGCCGGGCGCCTTGGGCGCCACCATGAACACATCCAGATCGCTGCGCGGCGCCACTTGCCCGTAATGAATGTTGAAACCATGGGCGAAGACCAGTGCTGCGCCTTCGCGAATGAAAGGTTGCACTTCCCGGGTGTAGACCTCGGCAATCGACTCGTCCGGGATCAGCATCACCACCAGGTCCGCACCGCGTACGGCCTCCCCGACTTCCATGACCGGCAGGCCGGCCTTTTCCGCCTTGTTCCAGGTGCTACCGCCTGCCCGCAACCCGACCACAACGTCCATGCCACTGTCGCGCAGATTCAATGCCTGGGCGTGCCCTTGCGATCCGTAACCGATGACAGCTACCCGCCGGCTCTCCAGCAATGCCAGGTCGGTGTCTTTGTCGTAGAACACTTTCATTGGTAATCCTCTATTGTCTTCTATATTCTGAATTCAACATTCTGTGTTCTGTATACAGATAATTCATTCTTGGCCTGGCTCAAGAGAATGTCAATACACCCCGTTGGAATCATTTTGGAGAACGTGGACAATGAGCGTCGCAATCAAGCCACCGAAGGCACCACTGACCGCTATGACAACGAAGCTGCAGAGAATCCAGGCGCGCCCCGACTACGTGGACGAGGTCTACAAGGCGCTGCTCGACGCAATCAGTGATGGAACCATGGCGCCGGGTGTGCGCTTTACCCAGGAAGAGATTGCCGAGCAGATGAATGTCTCGCGCTCCCCTGTCCTGCAGGCCATACGCTTGCTGAAAAAAGACGGTCTGGTCCAGGACGCGCCCGGCAAAGGCGTACTGGTGACGCCTTTGACCGTGGCCTCCATCAGAAACCTCTACCTGATCCGGGGCGCGCTGGATAACCTGGCGGCGAAAATGGCCGCTGAAAATCGCCATCAGATGGACCCGAAAATCATTGAAACGGGTCGCCGCGTATCCCGCGGCAAGGACGTCAAGGCAATGGTCGATGCCGACGTCGCCTTCCACCACGACATCTACGCCGCTTCCGGAAACCCGCTGATCGCCGAGAGCGCCCAGGTTTATTGGGTGCACCTGCGCCGCGCGATGGGCACCGTGCTGCAGTCTTCCGCTTCCCAGCGTCAGTCGATCTGGGACGAACATGAAGCGATCGCCAAGGCCATTGCTGAAGGTGATGCGGTGAAGGCCGGCGAGCTGTCCGACCTGCACACCACCAAGGCGCGCGAGTATCTGGCTTCCCGTCTGGATGAGTACCTGGGACAGAGCGATCAATCCCAGTGACCGCAAGCAAAACACGATCCCCTGTAGCAGCTGGCGAAGCCTGCGTCCGGCTGCTACAGGTCCCGCGGTGCCATGCGATCTTCCCCTGACATACAGCGTTCAACGCGTCCCGGCACGCCCCTCCCGTTGATTCCCTATCCCTACACTCGCGAGTTATCCGGCCAATGGCCTCTGTTCTGAACATCATTCTCCCCGTGTTTGCACTGATTTTCAGTGGCTTCGCCTGTCGGCGCCTGGGGCTTCTCGGCCCGAATGCAGCGACGGAAATCAATCGAATGGTGGTCTGGCTGTGCCTGCCCGCCCTGCTCTTCGAAGCCATGGCCACGGTCGTGTGGGAGCAGATCCGGCAGCCCGGCTTCATCGCCACGTACGGACTGTCCACCATCGGTCTGTTCTGCCTGACGCTGATCTGGCGCCTGCGCCGATCCGGCAATCTGGCCGACGCCAGCGTCCAGGGACTGAGCGCGTCCTATGCCAACGCCGGGTACATGGGCATTCCGCTGTGCCTGCTGGTGTTCGGAGAAGCCGGCATGGAACCGGCGCTGATCGCCTGTCTGATCGTGGTCTGCGTGCTGTTTTCAATCTCGGTGGTCTGCATTGAAGTCAGCCTGCAGAACGAGAAGAGCCTGGTCAAAGCCATCGGCAAGGTCGGTCTGGCCCTGGTCAAAAATCCGATTGTGGTCGCACCGATATTGGGAGCGCTGTGGACGACGACCGCGCAACCCCTGCCAACTGCGCTGCATCAACTGCTCAAAATGCTGTCCGCCGCCACCGGGCCGTGTGCCCTGATCTCGCTCGGGCTGTTCCTCGCCCATCGACACAAGGGAAAAAGCGAGCGCAGCACAGGGCTGGTGTTCATCAAGCTGATCGCCCACCCGCTGGTTACCTGGGTACTGGCCTCCTACGTGTTCCGCCTGCCGTTGATGTGGGCACAAGCCGCGCTGCTGTTGAGCGCACTGCCGACCGGCACGGGGCCTTTCATGCTCGCCGAGTTTTATCGCCGTGACGGGGCGCTGGTGTCCCGGACGATTTTGTTCTCGACGCTGGGCTCGCTGATCACCCTGTCGGTGTGCCTGTACTTTATCGGGAGGTAGCGGCCCGGCAGTGACCGAGTGACAGGTGCCCCACCCCAAATGCAATCGTGTGGTTGCGGGTGATGGGTAGCCAGACCACCACTCAGTCACGCTGAATGTGACGAATTCCCCCGCCACTCCATCACTGACCATACGGGCCTGATCACCTGCACCACGGTCATCCCCTCCGGCAAAACATGGATCCCACAGAACAAAAACCTGCGCGACAAGCATTCAGCGCTCAAGGCATCGCCCACCATGCACCCGCTAAGACATACCCTGCACAACGAACTCCACGCCCGCCCGTCCCTGTACTTCAGCGAGCCGGCCCATGTGTTTCACCTGGCCATCCTGGGCAGTGACAGCGAACGCCAGGCACTGCTCGACAGTCTCTACAGCGAGCCGGTCGCCGATGACCTGCCCCAGGGCATCATCAAGCTGGACGGGCACTGGTTGAAATGGGAGCGACATGCCGAGTTCTTCACCCTCACCTATGTCGTGCCCACCTCGGCGCAAAACCCGAACTGGATTGCCTTGCCCCAGGCTCTGGCGGCGAAGATCAGCCCCTACACCCAACTGCTGATCAACCGCGTGCAAATCGTGGTGCGCAACAAGGCATCCTGGGATGGGGATCACGCCGAGTACGGGTTCAAGGACCCTTGCGGTTCTTCCATCGGTGGTGGCGATGCGGCGGTCTGGAGCGATTTCCGGTTGCATGAAGACGGCGAAAGCCGGTTTCTGTTCATCAACAATCACCTGAACGCCTACCGCCAGGGACGCATGATTCGTCGGCTGCTCGAGATCGAAACCTATCGCATGATGGCCTCGCTCTCGCTGCCCGCGGCCAAGCAGTTGAGCTCGCAGCTCAACGTTTTCGATAAGAAACTGGCCGAGCTGTCGGAGCGTAATGCGGCTCCCGATTCGAGCAATGCAAAGGAGCTGCTGACGGAAATCGCAGGCTTGTCGGCAGAAGTCGTCAGCCTCTCGGCCAAGCACCGTCATCGCTTCAGCGCCACCCAGGCCTACGCGCAGCTGGTCTTCGAACGCCTGGCGGAACTGCGGGAAAACCACGCGGGTGATTGCCAGCGCATGGGCATCTTCATCGAGCGCCGTTTCAAACCGACGGTCCGGTATTGCGCCGTGACCGAACAGCGCCTCGACGTGCTGGCCAAGAGCGTGGCCAACCTGGGCGAACTGCTGCAGGCCCGCGTGCAGGTGGAGATGGAAGAACAGAACGCCGAAATCCTCAACAGCCTGAATGCCCGGGCCGATGCGCAGATCAAGATCCAGCGGGCGGTTGAAGGCCTCTCCATCATCGCCATCACCTACTACGTGCTGAGCCTGTTCAAGCTGCTGTACTCGGGCATTCATGTGCTGGGCGTGGACGTGTCGCAGAGGACGGCGGTGATGGTCATGGCGCCTGTCGCGGCATTGGTGTTGCTGAAGGTGCTGATGCGGATCAGGGCGGTCAAACATCACTGAGGGCGGGCGACTTCAAACGGATTGAAGCCCTTGCGCCTTGAGCGCCCGTTGCACCGCAGGGCGCTCGAGCACCCGGCCACACCAGGCCTTGAGATTTTCCAGTCCGTCGAAATGAATGCCGGCCTTGTAGACGGACGCCAGTCAATCCGCCTGCCCCCATCCCGTCAACGCAAACAGATAGGCGTCAGCCACCGTGAAGGTGTCGCCGAGTAAAAACCGGCGGCCGGCCTGTGGTCAGCGTCATGCAGGAGTTTGGCCTGTGGCTGAAACAGAGTGGGAAGGCGTTGATGCCGTTGGATCAATAAGATCCCTCAGCCAACACAGGATCCTTGTAGCAGCTGGCGCAGCCTGCGTCCGGCTGCGAAGCAGTCGTGGAATCAGAGTACGCGGTGTATCAGGAATATCTCGCACTCAGGTTTTACGACTGCTGCGCAGCCGAACGCAGGCTTCGCCAGCTGCTACATGGAGCGTCTCGCGGCTGCTCCTCTGTCAAGACGATCTGCATTAAACGCAATACGCTCGGCAGCCAGTGCCGTGCAGGCAAAGACAACAATGACGTCACCCCCAAACAACCAACGGGGCTGCTCAATAACCTTTGTCCTCACATCATTGGAAGCCTTGATAATGAAAACCCTGAACCTCGAAAACCACGCAACCCACAAGCTCGTCGACCGCTCGACCCTCGGTAGCCAAATCACCGCGCTGGGCACCTACGGTATCTACCTGGCCCTGGCCGTTATCTACTTCTGGTTCGGCGGCATGAAGTTTACCCACTACGAAGCCACGGGCCTGGTGCCGCTGGTGAGCAACAGTCCTTTGCTGGGTTGGGTGTATGACCTGTTCAGCGTCGATACCTTCTCGGCCCTGCTGGGTGTTCTGGAAGTCTCGATCGGGTTGCTGATCGCCGCGCGCCTGCTGTCGCCCAAACTCTCCCTGATCGGTGGCGCGCTGTCCGCCGGGTTGTTTTTCACCACCTTGAGCTTCATGTTCTCGACGCCCGGGGTGATCGAGCCTGGCCTTGGTTTCCCGGGGATTTCCGTGGCGCCGGGCCAGTTCCTGCTCAAGGACATCGGATTGCTGGCCGCTTCGGTCTTTGTTGCAGGTCACTCGCTGGCCGCACTGGAAAACCGTTGAGGCAATGCTGTGGATATGGCCTGACAAAGTCGATGTCACTCAGGCCATATCCCTTTCCTTCATCCAGTCCCGCGGGCTGTAACCGGTCTTTCGCCTGAACGCACGAGAAAGCGCCGATGGACTTTCATAACCGACCTCAGTGGCGATCAGCGCAATCGGCCGTCCTTCACGCAAGCGTTTCTGCGCCAGGCTGATCCGCCAGCTCAACAGATAATCGGCAGGCGTCTGCCCGATCACCGTGCGGAAATGCACGGCATAGGCCGCGCGCGACATGTTCGACGCACGGGCCAGCTCTTCGATCGACCAGCCATGTTCAGGCGTGTTGTGGATCTGCATCAGCGAACGCGCCAGCCGCGCATCGGCGAGCCCGGCCATCATGCCGGTGTGCAACTGGTGGTGATCGAGCAGATGGCGAAACAGCAGGACGATCAACAGCTCGAACAGGCGATTGAGCGCGACCTCCCTGCCGCAGTGCGCTTGGGCTGCCTCGGCGAACATCCACTTCAACACGTCGGCCAGCAGCGGCAACTCGTCCAGCGCCAACACCAGGCAATCGGGCAGCGAAGCCGTCAACGGGTTATCGACACCGCCCTCGAATTCCATGGACGCACACAACAGTTGAGCGCCCTCGGGGCTGCCACCCAACAGGTGATGGCGGCTGGGCCTTGGAAGAAAGATCAGACTGGGCCGAGTCAGCACAATTTCCTTGCGATCGGCTCCCCGCAAGGTGACGGAACCGGCCTGCAGCAGATGAATATGCCCACGCTGGTCCGCCCCGCCGTACGACGCCTTGCCGCACAGCCTGTCGTTGTAGAACAGGCTTGCGCGCACACCGAACTGCGACAGCAACGTGGACAGGCGATCCATGGCATTCCCTTGGCGAGGTGGAGAGGCATCGATCATAGCACCGGCGGTTTGCGCGCTATCGGGCGCTGACAGGGCTGGAATTGCCCACGACCGCGCCATCCACCGTTTGCCCATAGAAGCACTGTTCCCCGTGATGAAACGCAGTGGCCGTGCTGGCCAGATTGCCGTTGAACCGCGGATCCTGTGGACGCTGCTGGCTGTTGATCCAGGCGGCTACGTCCCAGGCCTGCTGCGGTTCGAGCTGGACGGATTTGCCCAGCGGCATGTTCTCGAAGATAAATTGCGCAGCGGTGTTGATCCGGTGCATGCCGGCGCCCCAATTGTAGGAGTCATCGCCCCAGAGTGCCTCGTATGAACTCGAAATGGCATTTGCTTCGACACGATAATGGAATACCGTGCCTGCCCCGGACAGCCCCTGAGGGTTGCCCGCGACAGTGAATCGGCGGTTGTTCAAACGTTCGCGGACTTGCGAAAAGGGAGTGTCCATTGGTGCTGCTTCCTTGTGTGGAGAGGTTCCATTTCAGCCGTCGATCCTGTCATGTTTTTCGCTCGAAGACTTCCATTCGTTGATCCCAAAAATGGACTTGCCCCAAACCGCTTTCCCCATGGAGTTTTACCGATGTCCGAACCCCGCATCCGCGCCCTCGCCCTGTGCATTTTTCACCATCGCGGAAAAATCCTGGTCAACGAGTTTTACGATGAAGACAAACAGCTGCCCCTCTACCGCCCCATCGGTGGCGGCATCGAGTTTGGCGAGCGAAGCGCCGATGCAGTTGTCAGGGAAGTGCAGGAAGAGCTGGGCCAGTCGATTCACGGCCTTCGCTTGCTGGGCACGCTGGAAAGTCTGTTCACCTACGCGGGAAAGCCGGGGCATGAAATCGTCCAGGTCTACGACGCCAAGTTCGACAACGAGGGTGTCTACGAAATCCGGCAGATTGTGGGTCATGAAAGCAACGGCGCACCCTTCCATGCCAAATGGTGCGACAGCACGGACTTCAGTCCCACTTCCCCGCTGGTGCCTGAAGGCCTGCACGAATTGCTCAAGGCGCTTTCGTTGCTGAAGTAAAACATTCTTCAGGTCAGCCAGATCGATGTTGGATGTGCCGTCCCCTTCGCGGGCAAGCCCGCTCCCACAGGTTCTTTGGTCGATCACAAAACCCGCGAACCACACAAAACCCTGTAGGAGCGTGGCTTGCCCGCGAAGGCGTCAGGGCAGTCAACATCAATGTTGGATGTGCCGCCCTCTTCGCGGGCAAGCCCGCTCCCACAGGTTCTTTGGTCGATCACAAAACCCGCGAACCACACAAAACCCTGTGGGAGCGTGGCTTGCCCGCGAAGGCGTCAGGGCAGTCAACATCAATGTTGGATGTGCCGCCCTCTTCGCGGGCAAGCCCGCAGGTCTCTGTGATAACCGCAATGCCTTCAACGCCCCGTCAGTTTGAATTTCTCCGCATTGCTGGCAGGTGTCGCGACGTCGGGTGCCAGGTGGTCATGGGCCTGCACGAACGGGTGATGGTTGTGGTGGGTATACGGCCAGGTGGTCAGGCCGGTGTCGATGTCCGGGCTCGACGGTGGAGCGGCCAGTTCTTCCAGGTGCAGGATGATGTCATCCGGCTTGAGCACCAGCACATCACTGTCCAGCGCATCCAGCACCATCTCGGCGGTGTTGCCGACCAGCGTGCCGCTCAGCCCGGTACGTCCCACACTGCCAATCACCGTGACAGCCGCTTCAAGCTTGTGCGCCAGAAAGGGAATCAACACCTCGGCCGGGCCTTCCTCGATGTGCAGGCGCGAGTCGCTGATGTTGAACTCGGCCTGAAACCTCAGGCACAGCTCGCGGTAATAGGTATGGATGCTTTCCTTGAGCTGAAAAATCGGATCGCTGGACGACAGCATGGGATAGGGATGGGCGCTCATCATGTGCAGCGTGCCACCGGCCAGTTTGGCGATGTCGTAGCCATGGCTGACGACGCCGGAGTGCAACACGTGATGCTCCACGTCGCTGCTGCCGACATCCACGGCCACCAGAACGATGCCGCCCATCCACGGCCGGGCGGTTTTCACCATCAGTACGGGGCTGGGGCAATACCGCAGCAGCTTCCAGTCATCGGGGGTGAGAAAGGCCTTGATCAGCGGATTGTCGGGCAGGTGCTGCTTGATCACCAGACCGCAGCCCTCAGCCTGTTGCGCGGCGATGATGGTCTTGTGCGCACTGCCCTGCCAGTCGTGCTGGGCACTGACGCTGAAACCTTCCTTCACCAGACGGTCCTGCAACTCACTCAGCCACGAAGCATGATGATTGCCCTTTTCACACGCCAGCAGATGCAGATGTGATTGTGTGGAGTTCGCGATCATCCTGGCTCGGTCCAGAATCAGATCTCCGGATTGCTGCGAATCCACGACCACCAGAGTATTGCGAATGGTCTGCATAAATCTCTTCCTGGGTGTTCCACTACAGTTACACACAGAGACTTAGTTGTAATACGCAAGGGAACACGAGCCATTAAGTTAAATTGCTGACACGCTTGATACCGACAAATAAAGAGCGTCAGCGTCCGCCGCGCCATTAGTTCACGGATAGCACACATTATCCTTGTGGCATTGATCGGGTTTTTCCCCGGACCACGGCCTGTTCGCGTGATTCACGGGGCGGCCATTATGATGGCTATTGCGCAAAAAGTTTCAGCAGCCTGTCGGCCAAATTAGTTTATTTTTATCTAAGAAGATCCTCAGCCAACTCGGATTTGGTCTTATGCAAGAGTTGGGTTGTCACTCACAAGTTCCGTTCACGATCAGACATTGCCGCATTACTGACAGCTTCGAAGTTGGCCTACCAAAAAGAAACAGGAGCAAAGTTCGCAAACGAACTCGCTCCTGTATCGCGCTCATTAATCGTAGAACGGTTCAACCAACGCCCGGCTGCCGACAAAGAAGCTGTCCGCCACCAGCCGCAACGGCTGCAGGTCCAGATCGCTGGCCTTGTCCCGGATCAGTGCTTGGAAATGCCGGTACACCGCTGCGTACTCGCCCTCCTGCGACACGCTCTGGCGCACGCCATCGATACTCAACAGTGCGCCACCGTTGTCCAGACGCAGGACGCCTTCGGCGCAGCGAATCTCGATGCTCCAGAGTTCGTCATGACCGTGATCGAAATCGAACTCCGCGCGCACATCCAGCTGGTTCGCGTCGGACATCTTGATGGAGGCGGCAATCGGCGACTGGCAGTTGCTCGGGACACGCAGTTCGGCGGACTCGACGAACAATGCTCGCGGCAGCAGATGCGTTGCAATCGACAGGGCATTGATGCCCGGATCGAACACGCCCAGGCCACCGGGTTGCCAGATCCACGCCTGGCCGGGGTGCCATTTTCGCACGTCTTCCTTCCAGTCGATCTGCACGCTTTGCAGGGTACGGCCGGCCAGCCAGTCGCGGGCGGCTTCGATGCCCGGCGCGTAGCGTGAATGCCAGGCGAACAAGCCGCTGACGCCTTGCTCCCCGGCCTGGCTCGCCAACGCCATCGCTTCACCCAGGGTGCCGCAAGGCGGCTTTTCCACCAGCACATGCTTGCCCGCCGCCAGTGCCTGTTGCACCAGCGCAAATCGTCCTTGCGGGGGGGTGCAAAACGCAATCGCATCGACCTGCAGACCGCTTTCCAGCAATTCGCCCAGAGACTTGAAGTTCTCCACGCCAGGGCAAGGCTGACCCTGAGTGGCGACAGCCACCAACTGGAATGCCGGGTTGGCGCTGATGGCGGGGACGTGTTGATCCTGGGCAATCTTGCCGTAACCCACCAGACCGAGACGGATCGGATGCATCGGTGACTCCTGATTATTGTTTTATGCGAGCCGGCGAGATTACCGTTTGTGCAGCCAGAAAGTCATTGATCAACTTCGCAGATCAGTAATCGGGAAACTGCTCGAGGTAACACACCGGCGAGCTGTACTCGCGCTCTTCCTCCAGATCCTCCGGTAGCCATGCCGCTTTTGTGGTCGCTGCTGTGGTCGCTTTTGTAGCAGCTGCCGAAGGCTGCGTCCGGCTGCGCAGCAGTCGCAGGACCTGCGCACGCGATCTGCCTGACAGACCGAAAAATCCGTATTGGCGTCTGCTTCGCAGCCGGACGCAGCCTTCGGCAGCTGCTACAAGGTCCGTGGTCATCGTTCAGCCCCTCCATTCGCGCGGGCTGACGCCGGTCTTGCGACGGAACGCCCGGGCCAGCGCCGACGGGCTTTCATAGCCCACCTCTTCGGCGATCAAGGCAATCGGCTTGCCCTCGCGCAAACGCTTCTGCGCCAGGCTGATGCGCCAGCTCACCAGATAATCCACCGGCGCCTGCCCGACCACCCTTTTGAAGTGTTCGGCGAAACTGGCCCGGGACATGTTCGCCAAGGCCGATAGTTCGGCAACGCTCCAGGCCTTGGCCGGTGCTTCGTGCATCTGGCTCAGGGGCCGGGCCAGACGCGCATCCGCCAACCCGGCCATCATCCCCGGCTGCTGATTACGCGTCATCAGGATGTGCCGCAGCAACAGAATCACCAGCAGTTCGAACAGGCGATCCATCACCGCTTCGCGACCACAGGTGCCGTCGAACGCCTCGTTGAACAACCACTCCAGGGTGCTGGCCAGGGTCGGGATTTCATCGAGCTTGAGCACCAGGTAATCCGGCAGCGCCATGGCCAGGGCATTGCCCGAGCCGCCGTCGAAGTTCAGCGAGGCGCACACCAGTTGCGTGCCCGACGCTTCAGTGGCGAATAGGCGATGGCGATAAGGTCTGGGGAAAAAGATCAGGGTCGGTTCGGTCAGGTGCAATTCGCGCTCATCGGCGAGCTTCAGGCTGACCTCGCCGGTCTGCAGCAGGTGCACGTGGCCGCCGGTCTGGCTGCCATCGAAGGCCGTCACGCCGCAGAACGCGCCGCTGTGAAAGGTGCCGGCGTTGACGCCGAAATGCGCAAGCAAGGTGGACAAGCGATCCATGGAGAGGCTCCCCGGAGTAGTTCTGGACGATCTGTCGCATATCGTCGACGATTTGCATCCAATTGACCAGCCCGAATCCATAGCATGACCTCCGTACCCAGCGCACATCGCGCTTCTGACCGGAGAATCACCATGACTCGCATTGTCCCTGTTGAACAAGCTACCGACGCCACCCGCCCATTCCTGGAAGGCGTGCAGAAGAAAATCGGCTTCCTGCCCAACGTATTCCGCGTACTGGCCCATGCCCCGGCGGTGCTGGCCTCGTACCTGCAAAACTCTGCGGCACTGGGCAAGACGTCCCTGAGCGCCACCGAGAAGGAATCGATCTTCCTCGCCACCTCCCAGGTCAACGGCTGCGACTATTGCCTGGCGGCGCACACGCTGTTCGCCGGCAAGGCCGGGCTGTCGGGCCAGGAGATTCTCAGTGCCCGTGAAGGCAAGCTCGACGCCTTCGCCCTGCTCGCCCGTCAGATCACCGAAAGCCGCGGCCACCTGACCAGCGACCAGATCGCCGCCGCCCGCGCCGCCGGGATCAATGACGCGAAAATCGTTGAAGTGGTTGCTCACGTGGCCTCGCAGACTTTGACCAACTACCTGAACAACGTGGCGCTGACCGATATCGATTTCCCGGCCATCGACGCCTGATTAACCGCTTTCTGTAGGAGCTGCCGCAGGCTGCGATCTTTTGACCCTGCTTTTCAAAAGCAAAAGATCGCAGCCTGCGGCAGCTCCTACAGGGGATGTAGGGCATAAATTCCGTTTGGAGACTGAATATGAACACCGTGACCCTGTACACCACCGACACCTGCCCCTACTGCCGCAGCGCCAAATCCCTGCTGGCCAGCAAAGGCATTGCGATGCAGGAAATCAACGTCCAGCGCACGCCGGGCAAGCTTGAGGAAATGCTCGAACGCAGCGGGCGACGCACCGTGCCGCAGATTTTCATTGGCGACACGCACATTGGCGGCTTCGACGATCTGGCCAAACTCGATCGCCAGGGTGGGTTGATGTCGATGCTGGCCTGACGTGTCGCTCAATCGTCTTCATGCAACTTGATCCCCCGCGCATGCAACAGCGGCGGCACCACCAGCACCAGCAGCGTCAGGGCCATGAAGAAAGCGGAAATCGGTTGGGTGAGGAAGATCATCCAGTCGCCCTCGCTGATGGACAGGGCATTGCGCAATTGTTTCTCGGCCATCGGCCCCAACAGCATGCCCACGATCACCGGCGCGACCGGGAAATCGAAACGGCGCATCATCACGCCGAACCAGCCAATGGCCAACATCAATAGCAGGTCGAACGATGAATGACGCATGCCGTACACGCCGATGGTGGCGAACACCAGGATCCCGGCATTGAGGTACGGCCTGGGGATTTGCAGCAGCTTGACCCACAACCCCACCAGCGGCAGGTTCAGCACCAGCAGGATGACGTTGCCGATGTACAGCGAGGCCACCAGCGTCCAGACCAGATCGGCGGAGGTTTCAAACAACAGCGGCCCCGGTTGCAGGTTGTAGTTCTGGAACGCCGCCAACAGAATCGCCGCGGTGGCCGATGTCGGTATGCCCAGGGTCAGCAAGGGCACCAGTGAGCCGGTCGCACTCGCGTTATTGGCCGCTTCCGGACCGGCGACACCTTCAATGGCGCCCTCGCCTTTATTGGCGGAAAACTCTTTCGGGTATTTGCTGAGCTTGCGCTCGGTGGAATAAGACAGAAAGGTCGGGATTTCCGCGCCACCGGCCGGAATCGAACCGAACGGAAAACCGATCAGCGTGCCGCGCAACCAGGCCGGAACCGAGCGTTTCCAATCGGCGCGGGTCATCCACAATGACGTCAGGCGATGCCGACCTTCAGCCTGTTCCTGTTGATAAAGCAGGCTGTAAAGCGCTTCGCCGACGGCAAACAGCCCCACCGCCACCAGCACCACTTCAATGCCGTCCACCAACTCGGGAACACCCAGGGTGTAGCGGGCAATCCCCGAGGTCGAGTCCAGGCCGATCAGGCCAATGATCAAGCCGATCCCCAGCGATGCGAACCCGCGCAGCATGGACGCCCCCAGCACCGCCGACACCGTGGTGAAGGACAGCACCAGGATCGCGAAGTACTCCGCCGGGCCGAAGTTGAGCGCCAGCCTGGCCACGACCGGCGCGAACAGGGTCAGCAAAATGGTCGCTATGGTCCCGGCCACGAAAGAGCCGATGGCCGCCGTTGCCAACGCAGGTCCGGCGCGTCCGTTGCGGGCCATCCGGTTGCCTTCCAGAGCCGTGACCATGGAGGACGACTCACCGGGGGTGTTGAGCAAAATCGAAGTGGTAGAGCCGCCGAACTGCGCGCCGTAGTAAATCCCGGCGAACATGATCAAGGCCCCGGTGGGGTCGACCTTGGCGGTGATCGGCAGCAGCAGGGCCACCGTCAGCGCCGGCCCGATGCCGGGCAGGACGCCGATGGCGGTGCCGAGCAGGCAACCGATAAAACCCCACATCAGGTTGATAGGTGTCAGCGCCGCGGAAAAGCCCATCAGCAGGCTTGAGAGAATGTCCACGCTGTCGATCTCCTTGAGCCCGGATCAGATCCAGGCATTGACCAGCGGCGGCAGGGAAACCCCCAGCCCGGCGTTGAACAGCCAGTAGATCGGCAGGGTCAGGGCGATGCCGATGGCCAGGTCACGCAACGGATGACGACTGCCGAAACCCCGGGCGGAACAGGCGAACAGCAGCCCGGCGGCCAGTACAAAACCGATCAGGTTGATCAGCAACGCCACGCCCACCAGCCCGCCCGTCACCCAGGCTGCGCCGGCTTTGCCATCAGGCAGCGTGCCGTTGCCACTGTCCAGTTCGCGAAAACCACCGGTGAGCGCCTGATACCCCAGCAATACCCCCACCACGCCAAGAAACCCGGCGACGAGGTAGGGATAGACGTACGCCGGCAGAATCACGAAGCCCATTTCCGGTGGAAAGCGCCAGGCACCCACGGCCAACACCACGCTGAGGGCAATCAAACCAAGGCCGATCGCCAGTTGCGTCGGCACGATTGCGCGCGCACCGCTCATCTCAAAGCAGCCCGACCTTGACCAGCATCGCCCGCAAGCGCACATGCTCTTCGTCGACGAATTTGCCGAAGTCATCGCCCGTCAGCACGCTCGGCGTCCAGGCATTGGTTTGAATGTTGTCCTGCCAGACCTTGCTGTTGCTGGCGGCCACCACCGCGTCGGTCACCTCCTTGCGCTGCTCGGGGGTGAGGCCGGCGGCACCGTACACGCCACGCCAGTTGCCGATGATCACGTCGTAGCCGCTTTCCTTGAGAGTCGGGGCATCGATCCCCGGAACACGCTCGGGCGCACCGATGGCCAACACGCGGATCTGGCCGTTCTTGATGTATTGACCCAGCTCGGCATAGCCCCCGGTGAGCACCTTGATCTGGCCACCCAGGGTCTGCGCCACGATTTCGCCGCCGCCACCGGTGGCGATGTAATTGACCTTGTTGACCGGCACATCCAGTTTGCCCGCCAGCTCGGCGATGCCGATGTGATCGATCGAGCCCTTGGAGCCTCCGCCAAAGGTGACGCTGGTGGGCTTGGCCTTGAAGTCCTTGACCAGGTCATCGAGGGTCTTGTACGGCGAGTCCTTGCGCACGGCAATCACGTTGTATTCAGTGAACAGCCGGGCAATGGGCGTCACGTCCTTAAGGGTAATTTGCGGTTTGTTCTGTTCGATGCCCGCGACCATGATCGCGCCGACCACCAACAGTGCATTCGGATCGCCCTTGGTGCTGTTGGCGAACTGCGCCAGCCCCAGGGTTCCGCCTGCGCCGCCCTTGTTTTCGAAGGTGGTGGACTTGGCCACATTGGCCTCGATCAGCGCCTTGCCCAGGACCCGCGCGGTCTGGTCATAACCGCCACCGACGGAGCCGGGGGCCATGAACTTGACGGTGTCCAGAGCGAGCGCGGGGGTGGTGAGTGCGGCGGCGGTGAGGCCTACAGCGAGGTAACGATTGAAGCGGCTAAGCAAAGCAGACATGGCGCATCTCCCTGGTACGTTGTTGTTATGGGTGCATCATCCCGTCGACCGGCGGCTGACCCTGCTCGACAGGCATCGGCCTGCGCATAAGCGTAGGACATGCCCGGGTTTATTGAAGTTCTTTCAATCCCGCGTCCACCAGGCCCCTTCAATACTGCGTCACAGATGGAAACATTCCTTTGGTCCGGCGGTGTAAGGCCGCCAGACCCGCCGACTACGCTGAAAAACAGCGATAAACGAGTCGTTGGACTTCCTTCAACGATTTAAACAGGAGAACGTGCCATGCACCTTGCGCACAAAGGCATCGGAGTGTCATTGCTGCTGGTGGCCACAGCGGTATTCGCTCATCACGGCTGGAGCGAATACGACACAGGCAAACCCTTGAACCTGAGCGGCACCATTGAAGCCTCCGGCTACTCCCATCCCCACGGCTCCGTGACCCTGAAAACCGCAGACAAGACCTGGAACGTGGTCCTCGCGCCTCCATCGCGCATGGAAAATCGCGGGCTGACCAAGGAAATGCTGGCGGTCGGCACCCAAGCGACCGTGGCAGGTTACCCAAACCGCAACAAGCCCGATGAGATGCGCGCGGAGCGCATCACCATCGGCGACAAAACCACCGAGCTGCGCTGATGCAGGCCTCGCCGAACTGGATGGACTGGCTCAACGATTCGCCGCTGGGGCAAGCCATGCGCGGTGACCTGTGGCTGTACCCGCTGGTGGAGGTGATGCACATCGTCGGCTTTACGATACTGGTCGGCGCGGTGCTGATGTTCGATCTGCGGGTGCTGGGGCTATCGCGCAACATACAAGTCACCGCCCTCGCCCGCCATCTGCTGACCTGGGCCATCGCGGCCCTGCTGTTGATCGTACCGGCCGGGCTGATGATGTTCACCGCCCACCCTCACGACTTCGCCTCCAACGACATCTTCATCCTCAAGCTATGCCTGATCGCCACGGCAGGGTTGAATGCGCTGCTGTTTCATGTGGGTGTGTACCGCTCCGTGGCCGCCTGGAACACCGACACCCCGGCGCCGGGCACGGCCAGATTGCAGGCGGTGTTTTCCATGGTGATTTGGGTCAGCGTGATCTTTTGTGGGCGTTTGTTGGCTTATACCTGAGCGAGGGATGCTGCTTGCCGATGGCATTTCAGCGATTCTCGATAGGTTCTCGTACTCGCAAATAACGGTATGCAACGAACGCAAACAGCACAATGAAGCCAGTCACAATTGCGCTGGTCATCATCACGCCTCCTGTAAATGCAGCGTGAGCTTCCTGCAAAATCCGCGTCGCCACCTCCTCCGGCTGAGTTTGACTCAGGGCGTGGGCTCCTCCCAGCGTCGCAACCGCGCTCACTACACTCTCGGGTGTGTCGTCAGGCATCACCAAGGACAACCGATACAGCGCCGCCCAAAGAAAGACCAAATACAACCGCGCCTAAATGACAAACTTGTCATTGATATGTCAGCGAAACCCACCCCCTCCCTCCCTACAGTGAGCCCATCAGTCACCCACCCCGGACTGACACTCCTCCCACTGATGAAGACAAGGGTCGACACCATGAAACCATTGAGCAAACTCTGCCTGATCGCCGCCAGCCTGATGATGTTTGGCACAGGTTCGGCCATGGCCGCCACAACGACCGCGCCGGTCAAGGCCAACAATGTCGTGCTGGTGCACGGTTCCTGGGCCGATGGCTCCAGCTGGTCGGACGTGATCGCTCGCTTGCAGGCAGCCGGTCTGCATGTCACGGCCGTGCAAAACCCGCTGACTTCGGTGGCCGACGATGTGGCCGCCACCAAGCGGGTACTCGATCAGCAAGACGGCCCGACGGTACTGGTCGGCCACTCCTACGCCGGTACCGTGGTCAGTGAAGCCGGGGTCGATCCGAAGGTCAGTTCGCTGGTGTATGTGGCCGCGCGCGCGCCGGATGCCGGGGAAGACTTCGTCGCCCTCTCGGCCAAATACCCGACCATGCCGGTGCGCGCGGGCACCGAAGAACACGACGGGTTTGTCAGTCTCAAGCAGGACGCCTTCCTCAAGTATTTCGCCAGCGACGTGCCCCATGACAAGGCCATGCAATTGTTCGCCGAGCAACAACCGATCGCCAAGACCCTGTTCAGCGACCGCACCACGGCAGCCGCCTGGCACACCAAACCTTCGTGGTACGCCGTGTCCAGCCTGGACCAGACCATCAACCCGGACCTCGAACGCTTCCTCGCCAAGCGCATGGGCGCGACCACGATCGAGCTGCCGTCGAGCCACTTGTCGCTGGTCTCCCACTCCGAAGAGATTGCTGACCTGATCCTCGCTGCCGCCGGTCGCCAGCCGTAACCGGCGTCCATTAATGACAACTTTGTAATCGACTTGTTGGTCGGCTGTCCGGATTGCCTGAGTAACCTGAACTCACTGCCAGGCACCTCGCCGACAGCCCGACACCTCAACAGAGAGACTCATCATGAAACTGTATCTCCTCGCCTTTGCCGCCCTCCTCGCCACCGGCTCGGCGTTTGCCGACACCCAAAGCAGCGCGCCTGTCATCCACGACAAGGACGGCGCCTTCGTTCACCTGGACGTGGCCAAAGTCGTCGGCGAAACCGACATTTCCCAGCAATGCGGCATCATTCCCGCCCAGTTGAACTACCTCGATCACCAGGGTCGTCAGCATGAGCTGGACTACCTGGTGCAAGGCAGCGGTTGCACCAATGAGCATTGATCGTCATCCCGGTGTATCGCCGGGTGATCGGGCTACACTGGCGGCACGGGCAGGCCGCCGTAGCCCGCCTGCCCATCCATCAAGCGTGTAGACCCTGAACCCGGTAAATCCCATGAACATCCTCGTAGTCGAAGACGAACCCAAGGCCGGCAACTACCTGCTCAATGGCTTGCAAGAGCTGGGCTATACCGTGAGCCTGGCTCGCGACGGGGTCGACGGCCTGCACCTGGCGCTGGAGCATGACTTCGACGTGATCGTGCTGGACGTGATGATGCCGAAAATGGATGGCTGGGAAGTCTTGCGCCGCCTGCGCAAGGAAGCCGATACCCCGGTGCTGTTCCTCACCGCCCGCGATGACATCGCCGACCGCGTCAAGGGACTGGAACTGGGTGCAGACGATTACCTGATCAAGCCGTTTTCCTTCGCCGAACTGGTGGCGCGCCTGCGGACCCTGACCCGCCGTGGTCCCACCCGCGAAGAAGAGCAACTACAAATCGAAGACCTGCAAATCGACGTGCTCAAACGCCGCGTCACCCGCGCAGGCTTGCGTATCACCCTGACCAACAAGGAGTTCGCCCTGCTGCAACTGTTCGCCAACCATCAAGGCGAGGTGCTGTCGCGTTCGATGATCGCGTCACGGGTCTGGGACATGAATTTCGACAGTGACACCAACGTGGTGGATGTCGCGGTGCGCCGCCTGCGGCTGAAGATCGACGACCCGTTCGCGCTCAAGCTGATCCACAGCGTGCGCGGCATCGGCTACCGCTTCGATACGCAACCATGAGCACCCTGTCGCGGTTGCACCACTCCCTGACGCTGCGCCTGGCGCTGGTGTTCGCGTTTCTGGCGTTTGTCTCGCTGACGGCACTCGGCGTGGCGCTCTATCACGACCTGGAACACGAGTTGATCCGCCGCGACGACGCGGCGCTGGTGACGCGCATCGATCAGCTGCGCACCTTTCTCAACGACAGCAACACCCTGGAGCTGATCCGCAGCAAACCGGCGCTATTCCAGAACATGCTGGGTAACCGCGAAGCGCTGCTGAGTATCGGCGTACCGGGGCAACCGCCATTGTTGGTGGTCAATCCGGGCAACCTTCACATGCCGGCCCTGGCCCCCATGCCCATGGATCACCCGCTGGGCCTTGGCGACGTGCAGCACTTGCCCAGTGTCGACGGTGTACCCTTTTCCGCGTTGGCGGCCGTTATCGAATCCGACGACCAGGGCAGCCTGGAAGTGGTCACCGGGCGCCTGATGACCGAGCGCACCGCCGTGCTCGCCCGTTACCGGTTCAACGTTTACCTGTTCGCCAGCGTAGCGGCGGTCCTGCTGGCGTTGTCCGGTTATGTGCTGGTCGATCGCGGTCTATTGCCCGTGCGCCGTCTGGCCCGGCATGCGCAAGGCATCGACGTCGGCAATCTCAACGAACGCCTCGACAGCCAAGGCGCACCCCGAGAGCTGCTGCCGATGATCGACGCCTTCAATGCCATGCTCGATCGCCTGGGCAAGGGCTTCGTGCAATTGGGCCAGGTGTCGACCGACATGGCCCATGAACTGCGCACGCCGATCAACAACCTGCTGGGCGAAACCCAGGTCGCCTTGCAGCAGAACCGCAGCATCGAGGCCTATCAACAGCTGCTCGCCTCCAACGTCGAGGAGCTGGAGCGCCTGGCGAGGATGCTCGACAACATGCTGTTCCTGGCCCGCACCGACCCCGTCAGCGCCTTGAGCCAACGCCAGGAGCTGGACGCGGCCGAGGAAATGGAGCGCATGGCCGATTATTTCGAGGGGCTCGCGGCGGAAGCCGGCATCCATATCGATGCCCGGGGCAGCGGACAGATCTGGGCCGAACCGATGCTGTTGCGCCGGGCCATGGCCAATCTGTGCGCCAACGCGATCAAGTACGGAGCGCCCGATACCCCATTGCAGATTCTCGCCACCCCCTCGGCCGACGGCATCCGGCTACAGGTCAGCAACCACGGCCAGACCATCCCCGCCGAGCATCTGCCCCGGCTGTTCGAACGCTTCTACCGCGTCGACCCGTCCCGCGAGCGTTCGACGCAGTCCAACGGCCTGGGTCTGTCGATCGTGGCGACGATCATGCAGCTGCATAACGGGCAGTACAGCGTCAGCAGTGCCGATGGGGTGACCTGTTTCGAGCTGTTCTTCCCGGCGCGACGGTCGGGGGAATAGATGAAAAAATCGCAGCCATTGTGATTGCCTGCGGTCATTGGCACTGCTCCCCCTCGATGGATGGCGAGACATCAAGACGGTGGAGAGGCTCAGGAGGGATTTCGTTGGCATACGAGGGGGGCAAGTGTGCATTCATTTGAGAAACCTTCTTCCGGGAATGGCGCGCGGAAATAATGCGGCGGACGCTAACAGCGTCGCGACCACTCCAGCAGGGCCGTCCGAACGATTAGGAAGTTTCGTCAAATGGAAGTGCCTTTTTCCTACGGCAAGCTGCCTCTTTTACCCCCCAATCGACCAATAATCCCTCAACAAAGCCCGTCATGACCTAACCTCATACGCTGGGTGACAAACAACCAGCCGGGCACGCCTATGCGCCATACATTGAAGTGGATGATCGTCGCGGCTTTCGCGCTGTTCGGGGCCAGCGGCGCCATGCTGGCGGTGGCGGCACTCTCCGACGCACCTGCCGCCAGTGCAACGGCGATTTCCGCGAGCATTTCCGACAGCGAGCTTCAGGAGCTGCAACAGCGGCTCGGCAACCTCAAGCAGCAGGTGTCCCAGGCCAGCAATTACAGTCAGCTGGAGGCCCCGCAGGATCTGCTTCAGGCGTTGATCCAGGAAATCACCCGGCTGTCGGCACTACTGCATCCCGTGCAGACCCAATTGCAATCGCAGTTGAGCGTGCTGGGACCGCCACCGATTGATGAAGCCGGGCTTGAGAAGCCCGACATTACCCGGCAAAGGGCTGACCTCACCGGGCAAAAAAACCAGGTAGACAGCAAGCTCAATGCGTTGGCAGCGCTCAAGGCCAGCGCCACCGAACTGCTGACGCAAATTGCCGCCATCCGTCGCGGCCTGCTGGAAACCGAAGTGACCCAGCAGACCCATAGCATTCTCAACCCATGGTTCTGGGCACCGCTGCTCAATCCTCCGGCCGAAGACCGCCAGCGCCTGAGTGATTTCCTGCGACAGGTTAGCGCCACCCTCGATGCCGCCTGGCAACCGGGCGAACGTTTCTACACCAGCGTACTGCTCGCGCTGGCCCTCGCCCTGTGGTTTTTCGGCCACAGGCTGACCGACCAGGGACTGACATGGCTGTGCATTCATCGCATGCCCGAAGGCCGATTGCGGCGCAGCGCCCTGGCGCTATCGTCGGTATTCGCCACCGTGCTGGCGGCCTGGTTTGCCTTGCAACTGCTGTTTTATGCCCTCACCCGGCTATTGCCGCTGACGCCACAACTGGCAGGGTTTTCCCAGGATTTCGAAAAAATCGTCTACACCTGCGTGCTGATCACCGGCCTGAGCCGCGCCTTGCTGTCGACCAAACATCCTTCGTGGAGACTGCCGGCCATTTCCAATCCGGTGGCGCTGGCGATCAAACCCTTCCCCATTCGCCTGGCCTGGACCCTGCTGATTCTGGTGGCGATGGCGCAAATGACCAATGTCACCAACATGAGCTCCGCAGTGGTGATCTCGGTGCGGGGATTCGTGGCACTGGTCATTTCAGTGATGATCGGATCCCTGCTGTTGCACATCAACAGAACACGCCGCGCGCTGGTCGTGGCCGGGGAAACCCCCGAAGCGGGCCGGACGCTGGCCGGGGTGATTTATGCCTTCGCCAGCATTGCGGTGGTGGTTTCCCTGCTGGCTTTGTTGCTCGGCTACATCTCCCTGTCGCGCTTCATCACTTACGAACTGGTCTGGCTGTTCATCATTTTTTCCGGCTTCTACTTGCTGTTCCAGTTGTTCAACGACGGCTGCGAGTACCTGTTCTCACCCAAGCACTCCAGCGGCAAGGCTCTTAAACAGTTGTTGGGAATCGGCGATCCGCGCCTGGAGCAGATTTCCATCGTTCTGTCCGGAATCGGACGGGCCGCGCTGGTACTGATCGCCTTTATCTCATTGGTGGTGGGCGGGGTTGGGTCGACGCTGGGCCAACTGGCGACCAATACCCTGGCGATACTCGGCGGCGACGGACTGCGCAAACTGAACATTGTCCCGGCCAACCTGCTGCATGCCGTGCTGGCGCTGTTCATCGGCATCTACCTGACCCGCACGCTGCGCCGCTGGCTGGATAACGAATTCCTGCCGAAAACCGAAATGGACCCCGGCATGTGTGCCTCCCTCAGCACACTGTTTTCCAATATCGGCTACGTGTTGGTGTTTCTGCTCACCCTGTCATCGCTGGGAGTGCAATGGACCAACCTGGCCTGGATCGTCAGCGCCTTGTCGGTGGGGATCGGTTTCGGCCTGCAGGAAATCGTCAAGAACTTCGTCTCCGGCCTGATCCTGCTGACCGAGCGCCCGGTGAAAGTGGGAGACCTGATCAGCATCAGCGGGGTCGAAGGCGACATCCGCCGGATCAACGTACGGGCCACGGAAATCCAGCTGGCCGACCGCTCGATCGTCATCGTGCCCAACTCGCAGCTGATCTCGCAGAACCTGCGCAACGTCACTCTCGGCGGCAGCGCCCAGGGGGTGGCGACACTGGAGCTGATGTTCCCGCTGGACATCGACCCGGAACAAGTGCGCAACCTGCTGTACGACACCTACATCGAACACGAATCGATTCTCGACAAACCGGCGCCGTTCGTGCGCTTCAGCCAGCTGAAACCCGAAGGCCTCACCTTGACCGTCACCGGCTACGTCAACAGCCCGCGCACGGTCGGTGCGATCAAGAGCGAGCTGCTGTTCGAAATTCTCAAGCGGCTGGGGACCGCCGGGATAGAGCTGGCGAAACCGCCTGCGTCCTAGCGGGCCACCACATAACCCTGTAGCAGCTGGCGCAGCCTGCGTCCGGCGGCGAAGCAGTCGCGAAACCTGTGCACGCGGTGTATCAGTAAGACCTCGCACTCAGGTTCTACGACTGCTTCGCAGCCGGACGCAGCCTTCGGCAGCTGCTACAGGAAATCGCCGAACTCAGGTTCGGCGGATATCACTGGATCAATGCGCAATACAAACCGACTTCAACTCGGTGTAAGCCTCGATCACCGCACGACCGAACTCGCGGCCCATGCCCGATTGCTTGACGCCACCGAACGGCATGGCCGGGTCGAGCAGGACGTGGGCATTGACCCAGACCGTGCCGGCTTCGATGCGTGGCACCAGGTTCATCGCCTTGCTCAGGTCGTTAGTCCACAGGCTGGCGGCCAGGCCGTAGCGGTTGTCGTTGGCCAGCGCGATCACGGCGTCTTCGTCATCGAACGGCATCACACCCAGCACCGGGCCGAACACTTCTTCGCGGGCCACGGCCATGCCGTGGTCGATGTCGGCCAGGATGGTCGGCTGGACGAAGAAGCCGTCGCCTTCGAGCAACTCGCCACCGGTCACCACCCGCGCGCCTTCGCGGCGAGCCAGTTCGATGTGCTTGAGCACGCTTTGCTGCTGCTTGCGCGACACCAGCGGGTTGATCGCCGCGTCACAGTTCATGCCCGCGCCGATCGGCATCGCCGAGACGGCCGCGGCCAGGGCCTCGACGAACTTGTCGTGGATCGAACGGTGCACGTAGAAACGCGAGGCCGCAGCGCACACCTGGCCGTTGTTCAGCAGACCGCCGAGGATCGCACCCTGCACGGCTTTTTCGATGTCGGCATCGGCGAGCACGATCATCGGGTTCTTGCCGCCCAGCTCCAGGGAGAAGCGCGTCATGTTTTCCATGCACGCCACACCCACGCTCTTGCCCACGGCGGTGGAGCCGGTGAACGACACCTTGCTCACCAAAGGATGCGAAGTCAGCACGCCGCCCACGTTGGCGCCACCACCGGTGACCACGTTGAACACACCCGCCGGAATACCGGCTTCCAGCGCCAGCTCGGCCAGACGCATGGCAGTCAGCGGGGTTTCCATTGCCGGCTTGATGATCACGGTGCAACCGGTGGCCAATGCCGGCATCAGCTTCCAGGCGGCGATCAGCAGCGGGAAGTTCCACGGCACGATACCGACCACCACGCCCACCGGTTCACGCTTGGTGAAGGCGGTGAATTTGGCGCCTGGCGGCAGCGGGATCGACACGTCGAAGGTCTGGCCTTCGATCTTGGTCGCCCAGCCGGACATGTAGCGCATGAACTCGACGGTGGCGTTCAGGTCCAGCGCGCGGGCCATGTTGATCGACTTGCCCTGGCTCAGGGTTTCCAGTTGTGCCAGTTCTTCGGCGTGCTCTTCTACCAGGCGGGTGAAGTTGAGCAGGATGCGTTCACGATCGGCCGGACGCAGCGCAGACCAGACACCGGACTTGAAAGCCTTGTGCGACGACTGCACGGCTTGCTCGACGATTGCCAGTGGCGCGTCCATGGTTTCGCACAGGGTCTGGCCAGTGGCCGGGTTGACCACGGCAATGCTCTCGCCTTCGGCGAACACCCATTGACCATCGATAAAGCAGCCATGACGGCGTTCGAGGAAGGCAGCCACCTGCGGCAGAATTTCAACGTTGCTCATAAATCACCTTCATTCAAAAGTGGGAGCGAGCTTGCTCGCGATAGCGCCCTCAAGGGCGATGCAAGGCTCAAGCAAGCCAGTTCCTACAGGGTTTGATAAGCCAGATATCCGGCCGCTTAGTGTTGTTCTTTGAGGTAGCACACGACCGCCTGACGATCGTCGGCGGAGGCCAGCCCCATGTAAGGCATGTAGGTGCCCGGCACGAAGGCCTGGGGTTGAGTGATCAGCTGATCGATGTTCTCGGCCTGCCAGTCGATGTTCTTGCTGCGCATGGCCTGGGAGTAGTTGAAGCCTTCCAGCGAACCGGACTTGCGTCCGACCACGCCCGAAAGATTCGGCCCCATCATCCCGACCGCACCTTTGGACACCGAATGGCAGACGCCGCATTCATTGGCGAATACCTGTTCGCCACGCGCCTGCACCGGCGCGCAATCAGCAGCGACCGCCGCCTGGGCCAGGGTGAAGGACAACAAACCAAAAAGGGAAAAACGCAGGGCGGTAAACATAAGGAACGACCTTGAAAATCCACGCGCCCGTCTTGCAGACGAACGCCAACACTGAAAGTGCCAAGGCAACGGAGCCCCGGCAGGTTGGAAGGGATTGTCGGCGCTCGGCGAAGCACAGGGTTTGCCCTGCGTGCCAGTTGTGTTGGCGGGGCTGCCAGATCGTTGCGCTTGCATCATTCCTGTAGGAGCGAGCAAGCTCGCTCCTACAGGTCTTCGTCTGATTTTAAGCCGTAGAACACTAAAATCTCGTCAACTTCCTCTTTCGACAAAGTTGGATCTTTCAGTTCATTGATTGCCATCAACAGGGATGACTCCCGTGATCTTGATTCTTCTTTCCGGAAACTTCGCCCACCATTAACGGAGAGTTCTCACAGAAGAACAGGAAGCTCTAATTAACCGGATTTACGACACGTGCCATTTCACATATCTGGCCACTGCAGGACGCAGTAGGAGCTTTCCTTCACCACCCCAAAACCCTGCACGCTGCCCCACGAAACTGCCGACGAACGGCAATCCCGCAAACACCACCGCCCCCCTGTAGGAGCTGCCGAAGGCTGCGATCTTTTGATTTTGATTTTTAAAAGCAAGATCAAAAGATCGCAGCCTTCGGCAGCGCCTGCACAAAACGTCATTCGCAGAAAACGCGGAGGTGCCATCACCCTGCCATGCAATCTGGCATGCACAACCAACTAATTGGCAAACAGGCAAAAGGCCAAAAAAAACGCGGCCCTTAGTATCTAAAAAGACCGCAACCCTGCGCCTTAGAACAAGAACGGATGTCATGCCATGCTCAAGTCTCCCCTGCTCCGCCTTTCCACGCTCGCGCTGATGATCAGTGCCGGGCAGGCCGGAGCCTATGAACTGTACTCAGACAGCGACACGCACCTGAACGCCACACTGGAAGCGGTTTTCGGCATTTTCCACAGCCAGGAAAACTACGCCCTGTCGGGTCGTCTCGATGAAGGTTCGTCGTCGTGGCGCGAGGGTTACATCAAGTACGGCCTGGCCTTCGACAAGGGTTTCAGTGGCGCCGGCACCACCTATGGCGCCGCCAACCTGCTGAGCTCCGGCACCTGGGGTGACGGCGATGCCGCCGGGTTCAGCGATGGCTCGGAACGCACCACCAAGTTCGAAGACGCCTATCTGGGCTGGCGCTCGGCCGATCTGTTCCCGGTACTGGGTGCGGACGGTATCGACCTGTCCTTCGGCCGCCAGAACATCGTGGTCGGCGACGGCTTCCTGATCGACGGTGACGCGCTGAACATGGGCAAGGGTCTGGCCGATGGCGAGTTCAACCGTGGCGGTGCCTACTGGCTGGCCGCGCGCAAGGCGTTCGACGAGACCGCCGTGCTGCGCATCGGTGGCAAGGAAGGCTGGCGTGGCGACCTGATGTGGCTCAAATCCAACAACCGCGCCCAGGCCATGACCGAAATGTATGTCGGCACCCTGGAGCACGTGTCCGAGGCCGGCACCGTGGGCCTGACCTACATCGACACCACCGACATCGACGAACAATACGCCTCGCCGATCCAGCTCGAACGCGACGGCATGAAGACCTGGAGCCTGCGCGCCACCGGCAACGCCGGGGTCAAGGACCTGTTTCTCTCCGGCGAATACGCCAAGCAGGACAAACCTCATACCTCCAGCGAAGACGGTTGGTATCTGGAAGCCGGCTGGACCTTCTCCGACGCGCTCTGGACACCGTACGCCAGCTATCGCTACAGCCGCTTCTCGGAAAACTACGACACCCTGTTCTACGGTTTCAGCCGTGGTTTCGGTACCTGGTTCCAGGGCGAAGTGGCGGGCAACTATGCCGGCCCGTTCAACAGCAACGCGCGCATCCAGCAACTGAAGTTCACCGTCTCGCCACTGGAGAACCTGACTGTCGGCGCGATGTACTTCAACTTCGACACCATCGACCGCAACCTGGGCAACAACGACGGTCATGAAACCGATATCTATGCCGAATGGCACGTCAACGACCACCTGAGCATCATGCCGCTGATCGGCATTTTCCAGCCGGACAAGAGCGCCGAACAGGGCGGCACCCAGCTGGGCAACAACGACAGGAACGTCTACAGCCAAGTGATTTTCGCGTCCACTTTCTAACCTCAAACAGAGCACGCCCTGCCCTTTGTAGCAGCTGGCGCAGCCTGCGTCCGGCTGCGAAGCAGTCGTAAATTCAGGCACTGCGGTCTGTCAGGCAGATCCAGTGCACAGGTTTTGCGACTGCTGCGCAGTCGCACGCAAGCTTCGCCAGCTGCTACAGGGGGCCGGGTGTTACGGCTTCAGGGAAAAAGGTATTTCCTATGCACAAACGATTTCACACGATCCAGAGCAAGATCGCCCTGCTCGCCGGCCTCTGCCTGTTGCTGGTGGTGGGCCTGCTGATGGGGTTGTCGCTGTACCAGACCCGGCAAAGCAGCCAGCAGGTGGACCAGGCCAGCAGTGAAATGCTCGCCGATGCGGCCAAGGAACACATGCAGGCGCTGGGCAAGGTGCAGGCCATGCAGGTGCAGCGCACCTTCATGCAGACCCATGAATTCGGCCAGGGGTTATCGCGATACCTGCTCTATCTGCGACAACTTCAGCATCAGGGCACATTGACCCGCCCACAACTGCGCCAGGAGCTGAGTAGCCAGCTTCAACAGGCCCTCAAAGACAAGCCCGACCTGCTCGGGCTTTACGTCATTTTTGAACCTGATGCGCTCGACGGCCAGGACAGCAGTTTCGCCGACAAGGCAGAGCTTGGCAGCAACGAGAAAGGCCGCTTCTCGTTGTACTGGGTGCAAAGCAAACCCGGTGAACTGCAAGCGGTGATCGGCGACGAAGGCCTGCTGGCCAACACCGAGCCAGGGCCGAGCGGCGCGCCGTACAACGCCTTCTACACCTGCGCCCGCGACACCCGTCAGGCTTGCGTGCTGGAGCCCTACTTCGACGAAGCGTCCGGCAGCCGCAAGCTGGTCACCAGCGTCGCCTTCCCCCTGCTGGAAAACGGCAAAGTCATTGCCGTGGTAGGCCTCGACATCAACCTCGCCGTCCTGCAGAACAACAGTGAAGCCAGTGCCCGCGAGCTGTTCGACGGCCACGGGCAGATCAGCATCGTCAGCCCTCGCGGGGTGATCTCGGCCAACAGCCAGGACGTCAGTCGCCTGGGTTCGCCGATGGACAACGCGGACGTGATGGACGCTCTGCGCCAGGGTCAGCCGAAAGTGTTTGTCGACCCGCAGCAGATCAAGGTCCTCGAACCCCTGGCACCCATTGCCGGCGCCGCGCCCTGGGGTGTGCTGGTGGGCGTGCCGCAAGAGGTACTGCTGGCGCCGGTCACCACCCTGCAGAACGAACTCGATGCCCAGGGCGCGAAAAGCACCGCGCTGGCCCTGCTGCTCGGCGGTGGCTCGGCCCTGCTCGGCCTGCTGCTGATCTGGTACACGGCGCAACGCATCACCCGGCCGTTGCAGGTGCTGACGCGGGTCATGGAAGACATTTCCCTCGGCGAAGGCGACCTGACGCGGCGCCTGCAAGTGCAGTCGCGGGATGAAATCGGCCAGCTGGCGACGGCGTTCAACCGCTTTGTCGAGCGCATTCATCAGTCGATTCGCGAAGTGTCGTCGGCGGCGCTCGGCGTTAACGAGGGCGCCCGTCGGGTGCTGGAGGCGTCCAATTCGTCGCTGAGCAATTTCGACGATCAATCGAGTCGCACCAACAGCGTGGCGGCGGCGATCAATCAGCTGGGGGCGGCGGCGCAGGAGATCGCGCACAACGCCAGCGACGCTTCGCACCAGGCGTCCAACGCCCGGCAGCAGGCGGAGGATGGGCGTCAAGTTGTGCAGCGCACGATCGAGGTGATGAACGAGTTGTCGGGCAAGATCAGCGAGTCCTGCGCCAACATCGAGGTGCTCAACGACAAGACCGTGAACATCGGGCAGATCCTCGAAGTGATCAAGGGCATCTCCCAGCAGACCAACCTGCTGGCGCTCAACGCGGCGATCGAAGCGGCGCGGGCCGGCGAAGCCGGGCGTGGCTTTGCGGTGGTCGCCGATGAAGTGCGCAGCCTGGCCGGACGCACCCAGACCTCGGCGCTGGAGATCCAGCAAATGATCGAGGAACTGCAAGTCGGCGCCCGGGATTCGGTGACCACCATGACCGAAAGCCAGCAGCACAGCGAGGAAAGCGTCAACATCGCCAACCTCGCCGGCACCCGCCTGGGCAGCGTGACCCAGCGCATCGGCGAGATCGACAACGTCAACCAGTCCGTCGCCGCCGCCACCGAAGAACAGACCGCCGTGGTCGAAGCCCTGAACGTCGACATCACCCAGATCAACACCCTCAACCAGCAAGGCGTGGAAAACCTGCAATCGACCCTGCGCGCATGCACCGAGCTTGAGCAGCAGGCGGCGCGGTTGAATCAGTTGGTGGGGAGTTTTCGCATTTAAGATTGATGTCGCCTGAAATGCCGCCATCGCGAGCAAGCTCCCACAATGGATCTCGGCCGTACACAAATCCTGTGTTCACCGAAGATCCCTGTGGGAGCGGGCTTGCCCGCGATGAGGCCATTAGATTCAACATCGATGTCGCCTGACACTCCGCCCTCGCGGGCAAGCCCGCTCCCGCAGGGTCCTTGCTGAATTCACCCAATCTGGCACCCACAATCAACCACATGGCATGCACGCAAACATGCCGCCACACACCCCGCGCGTAGTATCGAAGCGCAAGCAACGCTCTACCCCCTCCATTTCTCACTAAAACAATAAATCGGCCTTCTGGCCGCGGGAGACTTCTGTGCTCAAGAAAAGTGCGCTGGGCTGGCCAAAGATTGCCGGCCTCGGAATTGCGTTGGTGGTGGCCGGGCAGTTTTCCGGCTGGAACTTCGGGTTGGCGGCCGGTGGCTGGTTGAACATGCTGATTGCCACGCTGTTGATGGCGCTGCTGTGTGGTGGCCTGGCGTTGTGTGTGGCGGAGCTGTCCACCGCCCTGCCCAGCGCGGGCGGCGTGTTCGTCTACGCGCAAACCGCCTTCGGGCCGTTCGTGGGTTACCTGGTCGGTGTCGCTTGCGCGCTAGCGTTGACCATCGGCACCGGCGCCGCCGCGACCTTCATCTGCGCCTACACCGAGTCGATCTTCGGCATCGGCGGCTGGCCGGTGAAGATCGCCCTTTTCGCGGTGATCATCGGGATTCACCTGCGCGGCGTCGGCGAGGCCATGGGCCTGACGTTCATTGCCGGCATCATCGCGGTCGTCGCGCTGCTGACCTTCGGTGTCGCCATGGCACCCCACGTGGAACTCGCCAACCTGCTGGTGTTGCCGGCCAATGTCAGCACCCCGGTCAGCCTGGGCGGGATCTTCGCCTGTGTGCCGTTCGCCATCTGGCTGTTCATTACGGTCGAGCAGACCGGCTCGGCGGCGGAAGAAGCGCACAACCCTGGCCGCACCATGCCCCGCGGCATTCTCGCGGCGGTCGGCACCCTGCTCGTTACGGCGTTGGTGGTACTGGTCTGCGCACCGGGTGCCGGTGGCGTCGAGCTGGTGGGTTCGGCGGGCGATCCGCTGTACGCGGCGATGTCCAGCAACAGCGCCTTCGGTGAAAACTCCTGGCTGGCCAAGGTCATCGGCTGCGGCGGCGTGTTCGGCCTGATCGCCACCTTCTTCTCCCTGGTCTACGCCGCGTCCCGGCAGCTGTTCGCCATGGCCCGCGACGGCCTGTTCCCGCAGTGGCTGGGCAAGACCGGCAAGCGCGGCACGCCTTACCCGGCGCTGTTGCTGATCGGCGCCATCGGCCTGCCTTTGTCCGAGGTCGATCCGGCCACCGTGATGCTCGCGGTCGTGCTGCTGCTCAATGTTTGCTACCTGTTCATTTTCGGCGCCTACCTGCGCATCAAGAGCAGCCAGCCCGACCTGCCACGCCCGTTCAGCCTGATCGGCGGCAAGCTGGTGGCCTGGCTGGGCCTGGCCCTGACGCTGGTGGTGATCGCCGCCTGCTTCCAGCTCGATCTCAAGATGCTGATCGCCCTCGGCGCGACCTTCGTGCTGTGCATTTTCAACTTCCTGCTGCGCACTCGCCGCAGCACCGCAATCGAGGTTCCAGACCATGCCTGACACTCTCCTGCAACGCCGCCACCGCGTACTGGGCAGCGCATCGCCGCTGTTCTACGACAAACCGCTGCATCTTGTTCGTGGCGAAGGCGTTTGGCTGTACGACATCGACGGTCGCCGCTACCTGGACGTCTACAACAACGTGCCTTGCGTCGGTCACTGCAACCCGCGCGTGGTCGAGGCGATGCATCGCCAGGCGAGCACCCTGAACATCCACACCCGCTATCTGGACGAGCAAGTGGTGCGTTACGCCGAGCGCCTGACCGCCACCTTCGCCCAGCCGCTGGACACCGCGATGTTTACCTGCACCGGCACCGAGGCCAATGAACTGGCGCTGCGCCTGGCGCGTTACGCCAGCGGCGGTACCGGGATCATCATCAGCGACTACAACTACCACGGTAACTCGGCGTCCCTGGCCGAAGTGACCACCGCCCTGCCCTCGCCCGAACCCTTCGCCGCCCATGCCCGCGCCGTGCCGATCCCGTGCCTGTACCGCGCACCGGCCGGCACCACCGAGGCGCAACTGGCGGATGAATACGCGGCCAACATCGCCGCCGCGATTGCCTCGATGCAGGCCCAGGGCATTCGCCCGGCGGCGCTGTTGATCGACACCCTGTTCGCCAACGAAGGATTGCCTCGGGTGCCGGCCAGGTTCGTCGCCAGGGCCGCGGAGCTGATCCGTGCGGCGGGCGGCTTGTTCATCGCCGATGAAGTGCAGTCCGGTTTCGGTCGTACCGGCGATCACCTGTGGGGCCATCAGGCCCACGGCGTGACCCCGGACATCGTCACCCTCGGCAAACCCATGGGCAACGGCTATCCGCTGGCCGGGCTGATTACCTACAAGGCGCTGGTCGAATCGTTCGGGCGCAACGCCATGTACTTCAACACCTTCGGCGGTTCGCCCGTGGCGGCGGCGGTGGGCATGGCAGTGCTGGACGAGATTGAAGAGAAACAACTGCTGCTCAATGCGCAGACCGTCGGCGCCTACGTGCAGCAGCGTTTGCAGGCGCTGGCCGTCAAGCATTCGATCATCGGCGATGTACGCGGCAAGGGCCTGTTCTTCGCCATGGAACTGGTGCGCGATCACGCCAGCAAGGAACCGGCGGGCCTGGAGGCGCGCAAGGTGGTCAATGACATGCGCGACAACGGCGTGCTGATCAGCAAGATCGGCGCCGGCGACAACATCCTCAAGCTGCGCCCGCCGCTGGTGTTCAACCGCGAACACGCAGATATCTTCGTCGACACCCTGGACCACGCCCTGAGCGCGATTTGAGGCCTGCCATGACTGAATTCCACACTTTGAGCCACGACCAGCAGGTGGCTCGCCTGCACGATCTGGCGCGCCACGCCCTGCAGCACTGGGAAGGCGATTTCGCCGACATCGAACTGGTGAAATACCGCGAGAACGCGGTGTTCTCCGCCCGCCGCCACGACGGCCAGCGCGTGGCCCTGCGCATCCACCGCAACGGCTATCACTGCGAAGCGGCGCTGCGTTCGGAACTGCAATGGATGGAGGCGCTGGAAAGCGCCGGGATCACCGTGCCGCAGATCATTCGATCGCAGGATCAGCGGCATTTGATCGAGGTGAGCCACGCGGAGGTCGGCGAGCGGCATGTCGACATGCTTGCCTGGCTGCCCGGCGCGACCGCAGGCACGTCCGAGGCCGGGGTGCAGGCCGATACCGAGATTGATTTTCTGTTTGCCGAAGCCGGTGCGATTGCCGCACGGATTCATCTGCATTCGGCGGATTGGCAGCAGCCGGACGAGTTTGTCCGGCATGCCTGGGATGAGGAAGGTTTGATCGGCGCCAATCCGTTCTGGGGGCGGTTCTGGGAGCTGGAGCAGTTGAGTGATGAGCAGCGGGACCTGCTGCAACAGGCGCGGCGTCGGGCGCGTCGGGACTTGCGTCAGTATGGCCGGCACCTGGGTAATTTCGGCATGATTCACGCCGATCTGGTGCCGGAAAACCTGCTGATCGAAGGCCCGCGTTTGCGCTTGATCGACTTCGATGATGCCGGGTTTGGCTGGCATATGTTTGAGTTGGCGACTGCGCTGTATTTCTGTCTGGATGATCCGCGTTATGAGCACATCAAGGCGGCGTTGCTGGCGGGGTATCACGCGGTCAAACCGTTGACCGAGGCGGATCGGCAGACGCTGGCGTTGTTCCTGCTGCTGCGCGGCACGACTTACCTGGGCTGGATTCACACCCGCCAGGGCACGCAGACCGCGATCGAAATGGCGCCGATGCTGATCGAGCGGGCCTGCGGGTTGGCCCGGGAGTATCTGCAAGCCTGACCCACAATGGCCGGTGCCCACCGCCGGCCCCTGTAGGAGCTGTCGAGTGCAACGAGGCTGCGATCTTTTGATCTTGATCCTGAAAATCAAGGTCAAAAGATCGCAGCCTTCGGCAGCGCTTACACAAAGCAATGCATATCAGGCCGCAGCATGATCCAGACGATGGAACAGGCGGTTGAAGTACACCAGGCTGTCCCGCGGTTCGCGCACGCCCACTTTGGTAAGCTCCACGAACATCACCGAGTGCGAGCCCACTTCCTTGCACTCGCTGATTCGCCCTTCCAGCTGCACCAGCGCATCGCGCAGTACCGGCACTTCGGCCGCGCCGTCGTCCCACAGGTCCCAGGCGAAACGTTCTTCCATCGGCACTTTGGTCATGCCGGCGAAGTGCTTGGCCAGTTCTTCCTGTTCACCGCACAGCACGTTCACGCACAGATGGCCGTTGGTGCGGAACACGTCGTGGGTGGCGCTGTTGCGGTTGACGCACACCAGCACGGTGGGTGGCGAGTCGGTCACCGAGCACACCGCGCTGGCGGTGATGCCGCAACGGCCGCCAGGGCCATTGGTGGTGATGATGTTCACTGCCGCCGGCAACTGCGCCATGGCGTTGCGAAAGTCGATTTGCTGCTGGCTCAGGTCGGCCATGTCGGTGCCCCTTCCTTCAGGAGGACCGCTGGTTTGCGGCCCGTAGGTGATGGAACAAGACTAAGGCTCAAGGCCGCGCGCAACCATTCTGACGATCCCCACGCCGAGGTAGGCTTTCCGCTAGTCGACTAGGTGGTTTCTTTATCGCAAGGGCTGGTCACAATGGCTATCCTGCACACTGGCTCCAAAAAAATGAGCCGATGCGTGCCGCGCGTTCGCGCGCGAAAACAATAATTAGAAATTTCGTGGCAGCCCCGATGGAAACCCGCAAACCGATTGTTTACATCGTTGACGACGACAAGGACCTGCGCACCTCGCTGGCGTGGTTGCTGGAGTCCGTCAGTGTCCAGGCGCAGTGCTTTGCCGGCGCCGATGAATTCCTCAGCCAGTACGACCCCCAGCAGCCCGCCTGCCTGGTGCTGGACGTGCGCATGCCGGAGACCAGCGGTTTCCAGTTGCAGGAGATCCTCAACCAGCGCGGCAGCACCCTGCCGACGATCTTCGTCTCGGCCCATGGCGATATCCCGATGTCGGTCACGGCGATGAAGAACGGCGCCCTGGACTTCGTCGAGAAGCCCTACAACCCGCAGCAGATGATCGACCGCATCCAGGCCGCGCTGAAGGCCGCCGTGCACGCCCAGGCCGACCAGCAGCAGCGCCAGAACCTGCAAGGCAAGCTCGCCCTGCTGACCAGCCGCGAGCGTGAAGTGCTGATGCTGGTGATCGATGGCAAGGCCAGCAAGGTGATCGCCCGGGAGCTGAACATCAGCGTCAAGACCGTCGATGTGCACCGCACCAAGATCAAGGAAAAGATGGGCGTGAGCAGCATCGCGATGCTGGTGCGCGAAGTGCTGCATTTGCCGGGTGAGGAGCCGGTGCGGCACTGAGGCTCACCTTGCCCTGACCATTGCGGTGGCCGCAAGGCCGCCTTCGCGAGCAAGCCCGCTCCCACATTGGATCTCTGTCATACACAAAAATTGTGTTCACAGCAGAACCAATGTGGGAGCGGGCTTGCTCGCGAAGAGGCCGGCAAATCCAACATCCCTTTCATCTGACACCATCAAACCTGTAGGAGCTGCCAAAGGCTGCGATCTTTTGATTTTGCTTTAAAAGATCGCAGCCTTCGGCAGCTCCTACAGGGATGTTGTGGGGTGTCAGTTCTGGCTGTAGCGCTTGCGATAGGCGCCCGGAGATACGCCGAAGCGCGATTTGAACGCCGAGGAGAAGTAGCTGGAATCGGAGAAACCCCAGGCATAACACAGCGCCGAAAGCTTCTGCTCCACATCCGAGCGGCGCAGGTTTTCGGCGCAGAAATCCAGGCGCCGGTGCTTGATGTATTGCGCCACCACCAGCCCGCGCTTGGAGAACATCCGGTACAGCCCGCGCACCGAAACCCCCACCTCACGGGCGATCAGTTCGGGGCAGAGCTCTTCGTTGCTGATGTGTTCGTCGATGAAGGCGATGATCTTGCGGAACTGCCGTTCATGGGCATCGCCGGCGATGTCGCGGGCGCTGACGCCGGGCAGCAGCAGGCTGACCAGGGCGTCGAGCACCGCCTCGCTTTCCTGCATGTCCAGCCCTTCCTGCTGGCGGGTTTCCAGCACCAGCTTGTTGGCCATGGCCGCCAGCGGGTTGTTGGCGCCGATGCGGGTGGCGCAGTTGACCGCCGAGAAATGCGAACCACGCTCCACCACCTGGCGCGGCAGGATCAGCGACAACTGACGGGAATCGTGGTTGTAGGTCATGTCGCTGGGGCGGCTGGCGTCGATCAGGGCGATGTCGCCGCAACCCAGCTGCGCACGGTTGTCGCCCTGCTCCAGCTGCGAACTGCCGCGCATCTGGAACACCGCGTAGTAATGGCCGTCGCTGCTGATGCTGACGTCCTTGTCGGAGCGATACAGGTGCACGTGCGCCATGTCGACCACACTGAGTTTGATGGCGCCGCTGCGAAATTCCGCCAGCTCGCCATAAAAATCGGTGTCCAGCGCGCGGGCGTCGAAACGCCCGCAGGCCTGGTTGACCTGGCTGAGCCAGCTTTCGAATGCCTCATTGCGCACCGCCGATGCAGTAATCATGTCCGCAGAGCCTCACGTGTTTTTGTTGTTATTCTTCGACCGCTTCGTCGAGCGGTTCGTTAAAAATCTTTCATGTTCCGACCTCTCCTCCCTGAGGGCCGCCGGGCGCCCATTCAACAGGCTCCGGCGTCGGTTTTCCAGCCGTGCAGCGCTTAAATGTCCAGGACCAGACGAGCGGAAAGTGCCCGGGATACGCAGGCGCAGATCTGCTTGTTGGACGCCTTTTCCTTGTTCGACAGGCAGTTGTCGCGGTGCTCCGGCAAACCGTCCAATACCTCGACGATGCAGGTGCCGCAGATGCCTTCGCGGCACTCGGTGTCGATGTCGCAACCGTGGGCCTGTAGCACATCCACCAGGCTGCTGTCGGCCGGTACCTGCAGCACCACGCCGGAGCTGGCCAGTTCCACTTCGAAACTGCCGGTCGGCGCGCTGTTGGCGGCCGGGTCGGCGGCGAAGTGTTCGAGGTGGATGGCGTCGTCGGAACGGCTGCGCGAAGCCACTTCCACGACCTTGTTCATGAACGGCGCCGGACCGCAGGTGTAGACGTGGGCATCGTCGCCAGCGCGGGCCAGGCATTCGCTCAGGGCGCCGTCCAGGTCCGAAGGCTCCACGCCGTAGTGGAACTCCACGTTGTCGGCGAACTGAGTCGACAGCAGCTCGGTAAAGGCCGCGTACTGCGCCGCACGGGCGAAGTAATGCAGGCGGTACGGCTGACCGCTCTCGGCCAGGCGATAGGCCATGCTCAGCAGCGGCGTGACGCCGATACCGGCGGCGAACAATACGTGTTCGGTGGCACCGGCATCGAGGCGGAACAGGTTGCGCGGCGCCCCCATTTCCAGCTCCATGCCCTCTTCCACCTGCTCGTGCAGCGCCAGCGAGCCACCACGCGACTGCGCTTCCTTCTTCACTGCCACCAGGTAGGCGCGGCGATCCTCGGGCGGGCTGCACAGGGAATATTGGCGGGTCACGCCGGTCGGCCCCGTGAGGTCCACGTGGGCGCCCGGCTCATAGGTGTCGAGCGGCTGGCCGTCACTGCGCACGAGGCGAAAGGAACGGATATCCAGCGCTTCGTCGACGATCCTTTCGATCTTCACCTTCATCATTGCATCACCTGAATTCTGTTGTTTCGGTTAATCATTGCTTGAACCACATCCCCTGTAGGAGCTGCCGAAGGCTGCGATCTTTTGATTTTGCTTTTCAAGATCAAGATCAAAAGAT
>NZ_JABFMP010000036.1 GCF_013359595.1 Pseudomonas sp. C1C7
AGCCTAAGCGAAGGGCCGTACGTCAGGGGATAAAAGCGCTTGGTTACTTGGCGCTTTTCCAAGTGACCCGCTGTAAGAGCGGAACCATAAGTGGCCGTTACCGCAGAAATGGATATGTGCACAAGAAGAGCACCGCGAGCAGGCTCGCTCCCACTAGACCCGCACAAACACCACCCCCGGGGTTCCGGCCAAGCCGGCGAATCTTTATGATCCCGCCATCCCCCCAGGCCCCGCCACCGCCATGTTCCCCTCACTCACCACCTTCAAACCCTGCAACCTGCCAACCCTGCTCAACAGCCTGCAGCCCATCGCCACCCTGCTCGACACCCTGTCGGACGTGGTGTTTTTCATCAAGGATGGCGACGCCCGCTACGTCTTCGTCAACCAGACCCTGGCCCTGCGCTGCGGCTTCAAGAACAGCGAGCAACTGCTGGGCCTGACCGCCGACCAGGTCTTCCCGGCGCGCTTCGGGCCGCTGTACACCGAGCAGGATCGGCGGGTGCTGTCCACCGGCCGCGAGCTGGCCGATCAGCTGGAACTGCATCTTTATTACGGCAACCAACCGGTCTGGTGCCTGACCCACAAACTCGCCCTGCAGGATGAACAGGGACGGATCGTCGGCCTCGCCGGCATCTCCCGCGACCTGCAACTGCCCCAGTCCAATCACCCGGCCTTCCAGAAACTCGCCGCGGTCGACGCCTACATCCGGCAGCATTTCGCCCGCCCCATCAGCCTCGCCGAACTGACCGCCATCGCCGGGTTTTCCGTGGCGCAACTCGAACGTCACTGCAAACGGGTGTTCCAGCTCACCCCACGGCAGATGATCCACAAGTCGCGCCTGGAAGAAGGCACGCGGCTGTTGCTGGACACCGACCTGCCCATCACCGAAATCGCCCTGCGCTGCGGTTACACCGACCACAGTGCCTTCAGCCGTCAGTTCCGCGCCCTGACCAGCCTCTCGCCCACCCAGTATCGGGAAGGCCGTCGCTGAAATGTTCCGTTAGGGGGCGCTACCCACTCGCCCTGCTCCCTTACGTAACACCTCCCGCTCTCCCTCTTCGCAATCGCGCACCTGGCTCTTTCGCGTAAACCGCGCTGTCTAGCGGTCTGCTGGCATTTCGCCCGAAAACGGCAATTCCGGCACGCTCATTGCTAACATTTAATATCGTATACGAAATCCCCAATACGATATCTAACAGCACATTCCGATCACGAGGCCTCTATGAAAAACCCCGCATTTGCCGTAGCCCTCAGCGCTGTTCTCAGTACCTCTTTCATCGCCACCGCCCAGGCCGACAAGCTCGACGACATCATCGGTTCCGGCAAGCTGCGCTGCGCCGTGACCCTGGACTTCCCGCCCATGGGCTTCCGTGATGCGAGCAATAGCCCGGCCGGTTTCGACGTGGACTATTGCAACGACCTGGCGAAGATCCTCGGAGTCGAAGCCGAAGTGGTAGAAACGCCGTTCCCCGACCGCATTCCGGCGCTGATCTCCGGGCGGGCCGACGTGATCGTCGCTTCCACCTCCGACACCCTGGAACGGGCCAAGACCGTCGGCCTTACCGGGCCCTACTTCGCCTTCCAGATGGTCGTGCTGACCCGCGACAACACCGGCATCAACAGTTTCAACGACCTCAAGGGCAAGGCCCTGGGTAACACCAGCGGCACCTTTGAAGCCATCGCCCTGGAAGGCGATGTGAAGAAATGGGGCAGCGGTTCGTTCCGCGCCTACCAGTCGCAGAACGACACCCTGCTGGCGGTCGCTCAGGGTCACATCGATGCCACGGTGGTCACCAACACTGTCGCCGCGGCAACGATCAAATCGGGCAAATACAAAAACCTGAAAGTCGCCGGCAACGCGCCGTACACCATCGACTATGTGTCCCTGGGCGCCAAGCGCAGCGAGTACGGCCTGCTCAACTACCTCAACCTGTTCGTCAACCAGCAGGTGCGCAGCGGTCGCTACAACGAGCTGTTCACCAAATGGGTCGGCACCGAAATCCCGCCAACCGACCTGACCGTGCCGAAGGTTTACTACTGAGATGTCCGGCATGCCTGGGGCTACCGTTCTCAACGGTCGTAGCCTGGTGCCCGGCCGGGCCCAGGGCGAACTGCTGTTCGCCGATGTCGGGTTGAGTTTCTGGGGCGGTGTCGATTCGCGCAGTGGCGAGGTCATCGACCGGCATCACTCCCTGAGCGGCGAATACCTGGCCGGTCGCGTACTGGCCATTCCCAGCGGGCGCGGCTCGTGCACCGGCAGCAGTGTGCTGATGGAACTGATCAGCAACGGTCATGCACCGGCCGCATTGGTACTGGCCGAAGCCGATGAGATCCTGACCCTGGGTGTGCTGGTGGCACAGACCATTTTCGAGCGTTCCCTGCCGGTGCTGTGCATCGGCCGGGAGGCCTTCGCCGCCTTGCGCGGCGTGGCCTTCGCCCGGGTCGACAACGATGGGCTGTGGCTGTTGGATCAAGCGCCTGCCGATACCTGGCAGGCCGCCGACGCGCCATTGCCAACCCGCGAAACCAGCCAGCGGATCGAACTTACCGGGTTCGACCATGAACTCATCGAAGGCCAACATGGCAAGGCCGCGCAGATGGCGATGCAGATCGTCCTGCGCATGGCTGAAATACAAGGCGCACCGCGTCTGGTGGATGTTACCCAGGCGCACATCGACGGGTGCATCTACACCGGCCCCGCGAGCCTGCGCTTTGCCGAACAACTGGTGCAGTGGGGCGCGAAGGTGCGCGTCCCCACCACCCTCAATTCGATTTCCGTGGACCAGCGTCGCTGGCGCGAGCTGGGCGTCGATCCGGCGCTGGGTAATCCTGCCAGCGCATTGGGCGATGCCTACATGGCGATGGGCGCACAGCTGAGTTTCACCTGCGCGCCCTATCTGCTCGACAGCGCACCGAAAGCCGGCGAGCAGATCGTCTGGGCCGAATCCAACGCCGTGGTCTACGCCAACAGCGTGCTCGGCGCACGCACGCTCAAGTACCCGGACTACCTCGACATCTGCATCGCCCTGACCGGCCGCGCGCCCCTGATCGGCTGTCATCTGGACGCACAGCGCAAGGCGCAGCTGCTGATCGAGCTGCCGCCGTTGGGTGAACTGGACGATGCGTTCTACCCCTTGCTCGGCTACCACATCGGTGCCCTCGCCGGCACCCGCATTCCGCTGGTGCTGGGCCTGGAACAACGCGGGCCAGACACCGACGACCTGAAAGCCTTCGGCGCGGCGTTCGCCACCACCTCCGCCGCACCGCTGTTTCATATCGCCGGGGTCACGCCGGAAGCGCTCGACCCGACACGGGTGCGGGAACCGAACGCTGAGCTGCCCGTGGAGAAGATCGCGTTGCAGGACCTGTTGCGCAGCTGGCGCGAACTCAACAGCGCCAGGGACCCACGGGTGGACATCGTCTCCCTGGGCAATCCGCACTTCTCGCTCGGCGAGTTCGCTCATCTCGCACGCCTGTGCCGTGGCCGCCGTAAACACGCCGGAACCGTGCTGGCCGTCACCTGCGGTCGCGCCGTGCTGGAACAGGCGCGCGCAGCCGGCCACATCGCCGACATCGAAGCCTTCGGCGTCACCCTGGTGACCGACACCTGCTGGTGCATGCTCGGCGAGCCGGTGATCCCGCCGGCCGCCACCACCCTGATGACCAACTCGGGCAAATACGCCCATTACGCACCGGGTCTGGTGGGGCGCACGGTGCACTTCGCCAGCCTTGCCGAATGCGTCGAAGCCGCCTGCACTGGCACCGCCAGCGAGCGCCTGCCGACCTGGTTGCAACCTGCCCTGCCGATGGAGAGCCCTGCGCATGTTTGATTACACCTTCCAGTGGCGCGCGACCCTGCGTGCCTTGCCGGACATGCTCGCCGGCGCCTGGGTCACGTTCGAGACCGCGGCGCTGTCGATGATTTTCGGCGTGCTGATCGCCCTGGCCCTGACGGTCATGCGCGAAACGAAGAACCCGTTGCTGCGCGGCATCGGCAACGGCTGGGTGTCGATCGCCCGCAATACGCCCTCGCTGTTCCAGATCTACATCCTGTACTTCGGCCTGGGTTCGATGGGGCTGCACGTCAGCTCCTGGATCGCCTTGCTGGCGGGGATCACCTTCAACAACGCCGGCTATCTGGCGGAAAACTTTCGCGGCGGACTCAAGGCGGTGCCGGGAACGCAAGTGCGAGCCGCACGCTCGCTGGGCATGAGCGCTTTCCAGGCCTACCGGATGATCGTGGTTCCGCAGCTGTTGCGGATCGTGTTCTACCCCTTGAGCAACCAGATGGTCTGGGCGGTGCTGATGACATCGCTCGGGGTGATCGTCGGGCTCAACAACGACCTCACCGGCGTGACCCAGGACTACAACGTCCGCACGTTCCGCTCCTTCGAATATTTCACCATCGCGGCGGTGCTGTATTACCTGATCGCCAAGGCAATCGTCGCGACGGCCCGGCTGATGGCCTGGCGGCTGTTCCGTTACTGAGGAGGTGACCATGTTATCCACGAGTTTTACCTGGAACGACCTGATGTTCCTGCTCAACGGCGCCTGGGTCACCCTGCAACTGACCTGCTGGGCGATCCTGCTGGGCACCTTCGTCGGGCTGATTTTCGGCTTGCTGCGCGCCCTGCTGCCACGGGCCACCCTGCCGCTGGCCTGGGTACTCGACGTGTTTCGCAGCGTGCCGCTGTTGATCCAGTTCGTGCTGTTCAACTCGCTCAAGAGCATCGTCGGCCTGAACATCAGCGCCTTCAGTGTCGGCTGCATCGTGCTGGGGGTTTACGCCGCGGCGTACTTCACCGAGATCGTGCGCGGCGGCGTGCTGTCGGTCTCGCTGAGCCTGCGCCGGGCCAGTCGCTCGCTGGGCATGAGTTTCTTCCAGGACCTGCGCTGGGTCGTCCTGCCGATGGCCGCGCGCGTGGCCTTCCCCGGCTGGCTGAACCTGGTGCTGGGGGTCATGAAAGACACCGCGCTGGTGATGTGGATCGGCATCGTCGAATTGCTCCGCGCTTCGCAAACCATCGTGACCCGCATTCAGGAACCGCTGCTGGTGCTGTGCATTGCGGGCCTCATCTACTACGTCATGAGCCTGGTGGTCGCACGCCTCGGCGCTCGTCTGGAAAGAAGGTGGCAAGAAAATGATTGAGATCGAAAACGTACACAAATCCTTCGGCGACCTGGATGTGGTCAAGGGTGTCAGCCTGACGGTGGACAAGGGCGAAGTGGTCTCCATCATCGGCGGCTCCGGCTCGGGCAAGTCGACCCTGCTGATGTGCATCAACGGCCTGGAGCCGATCCAGAAAGGCAACATCCGTGTCGATGGCGTCGAGGTGCATCAGCGCGGCACCGACCTCAATCGCCTGCGGCAGAAGATCGGCATCGTGTTCCAGCAATGGAACGCCTTCCCGCACCTGACCGTGCTGGAAAACGTGATGCTCGCGCCGCGCAAGGTGCTGGGCAAGAGCAAGGCCGAGGCCGAGGAACTGGCAGTGAAACAGCTGACCCACGTCGGCCTGGGCGAGAAGCTCAAGGTGTTCCCCGGCAAGCTCTCCGGCGGTCAGCAACAGCGCATGGCGATTGCCCGCGCCCTGGCCATGTCGCCGGACTACATGCTGTTCGACGAGGCCACCTCGGCCCTCGATCCGCAGCTGGTGGGCGAAGTGCTGGACACCATGCGCATGCTCGCCGAGGACGGCATGACCATGGTGCTGGTGACCCACGAGATCCGCTTTGCCCGGGACGTGTCCGATCGCGTGGCGTTCTTTCGCAATGGGCTGGTGCATGAGATCGGCTCGCCGGATCAGGTGATCGGCAATCCGCTGCATGCCGAGACTGCGGCGTTTCTGAAGTCGGTGAAATAACTGATGGCCCCATCGCGGGCAAGCCCGCTCCCACAGGGTCTGGTGGTGTACACACAATCACCATGCAACCGAGATCTCTGTGGGAGCGGGCTTGCCCGCGAAGAGGCCCGCACAGACAACACAAGGAGAGGACAATGCGCTCATCGAAAGTAGTTCATGTAGTCAGCTGCCACGCCGAAGGTGAAGTCGGCGATGTGATCGTCGGCGGCGTCGCCCCTCCGCCCGGCGCCACGGTGTGGGAACAATCGCGCTGGATCGCCCGGGATGAAACCCTGCGCAACTTCGTGCTCAACGAGCCCCGCGGCGGGGTGTTCCGTCACGTCAACCTGCTGGTACCGGCCAAGGACCCGCGGGCGCAGATGGCCTGGATCATCATGGAACCGGCGGACACACCGCCAATGTCCGGCTCCAACTCCCTGTGCGTGGCCACCGTGCTGCTCGACACCGGCATCCTGCCCATGACCGAGCCGCAAACCCGCCTCGTGCTCGAAGCCCCCGGCGGCCTGATCGAAGCCGTGGCCGATTGCCGCGACGGCAAGGTCCAGCGGGTGGAAGTCAAGAACGTGCCGTCGTTCGCCGACCGCCTCGACGCCTGGCTCGAAGTCGAAGGCCTCGGTTCACTGAAGGTCGACACCGCCTACGGTGGCGACAGTTTCGTGATCGCCGACGCCAAGGGCCTGGGCTTCGCCATTCGTCCCGATGAAGCCGCCGACCTGGTGGCGGTCGGGTTGAAAATCACCCGCGCGGCCAATGAGCAGTTGGGCTTTACCCATCCGCTGAATCCCGAGTGGTCGCACATTTCCTTCTGCCAGATCGCCGCGCCCATCGAACGGGAAAGCGACATTGCCACCGGCGCCAACGCAGTGGTGATCCAGCCGGGCAAGATCGACCGCTCGCCCACCGGCACTGGCTGCTCGGCGCGCATGGCGGTGTTGCAGGCCAAGGGATTGATGCAGGTGGGCGAGCGATTCATCGGGCGCTCGATCATCGGCTCCGAGTTCCACTGCCGCATCGACTCCCTCACCGAGGTAGCCGGGCGCCCCGCCATCTACCCGTGCATTTCCGGTCGTGCCTGGGTCACCGGCACCCATCAGTTGCTGCTGGACCCGAGCGATCCGTGGCCTCAAGGCTACCGGCTCTCGGACACCTGGCCGGGCGCTTGAGGCAGCCCCCTGCAGCGCCCGGACCAACGGCTACAAAAACCCCGGAAAAACCGAAAAAAACACTGGCTGAAAATTGTCACTTTAAATATCGTATACGAAATACAATAAACAACGTCGGAGGCAACAATGAGCAAGCGCATTAACTGGAGTGGCGTCTTCCCCGCGGTAACCACTCAATTCAACGATGACTTCACTATCAACCTGGACAAGACCCATCAGGTGATTTCCAACGTCATCCGTGACGGCGTGTCGGGTCTGGTGGTGTGCGGTTCGGTCGGCGAAAACACCTCGCTGACCGCCGAAGAAAAAATCGCCGTGACCGAAGTCGCGGTCGATGCCTCACGCGGCCGCGTGCCGGTGATCTGCGGTGTGGCCGAGTTCACCAGCGTGCAGGCGGCCAAGGTGGCCAACGCCGTGCGCAAGGTCGGTGTCGACGGCGTGATGCTGATGCCGGCGCTGGTCTACGGTTCCAAGCCGTTCGAGACCGCCGAGCACTACCGCTACGTGGCGAAAAACGCTGACGTGCCGCTGATGGTCTACAACAACCCGCCGATCTACAAAAACGACGTCACCCCGGACATCCTGATTTCCCTGGCCGACTGCGACAACGTGGTGTGCTTCAAGGATTCCTCGGGCGACACCCGCCGTTTCATCGACGTGCGCAACGAAGTGGGCGACCGTTTCGTGCTGTTCGCCGGCCTCGATGACGTGGTTCTCGAAAGCATTGCCGTGGGCGCTGAAGGCTGGGTGTCGGGCATGTCCAACGTGTTCCCCAAAGAAGGCGAAACCATCTTCCGCCTGGCCAAGGCCGGACGCTTTGCCGAAGCCATGCCGATCTACGAATGGCTGATGCCGATCCTGCACCTGGACGCCCGTGCGGACCTGGTGCAGTGCATCAAGCTGTGCGAAGCCATCGCCGGTCGCGGCAGCGCCCTGACCCGTCCGCCACGCCTGGCCCTGCCGGAAGCCGATCGCGTGTTCGTCGAGCAGATCATGGCCAAGGCCCTGGCCAACCGTCCGCAACTGCCGGACGTCGGTCTCTGAGTGATTGCCGGGCGGGTCTTCGCGGACCCGGCCCGGCTGCCTGTTTTTGCGCCTCTACAGGAAACGTCAGCATGCCCAACACTCAACACACGCAAAGCGCAACCACACCCTCGGGACTCAAGCGTGTCGTGGCCGCCGCCATGGCCGGCACCGTCGCCGAATGGTATGAATTCTTCCTCTATGGCACCGCCTCCGCCCTGGTCTTCGGCCAGTTGTTTTTCCGCCAGACCGGCAGCGCCATCGACGGCATCATCGCCGCCTTCGCCCTGTATGCCGTGGGCTTTCTCGCACGTCCCCTGGGCGGTCTGGTGTTCGGTCACTACGGCGACAAGTTCGGGCGCAAGCGCCTGCTGCAATTGAGCCTGGTGGTGGTCGGCATCACCACCTTCCTGATGGGCTGCCTGCCTGGCTTCAACGAGATCGGTTACGCCGCGCCGGTGCTGCTGGTGCTGCTGCGACTGATCCAGGGTTTCGCCTTCGGCGGCGAATGGGGCGGCGCGATCCTGCTGGTGTCCGAGCATTGCCCGGACAATCGTCGCGGCTTCTGGGCCAGCTGGCCGCAGGCCGGCGTACCGGCGGGCAACCTGGTGGCCACCGTGGCCTTGCTGCTGTTGTCGTCGAACCTGTCCGAGGAAGCCTTCCTCGCCTGGGGCTGGCGCGTGGCATTCTGGTTCTCGGCGGTGGTGGTGCTGATCGGCTACTGGATTCGCACCAGTGTCGATGACGCGCCGATCTTCAAACAGGCCCAGGCCCGTCAGGCGCAGATGCATCAACAGCAACTGGGCGTGGTCGAAGTGCTGCGTCATCACTGGCGTTCGGTGCTGGTGGGGATCGGCGCGCGGTTCGCCGAAAACATCCTCTACTACACCGTGGTGACCTTCTCGATCACCTACTTGAAGCTGGTGGTGAACAAAGACACGTCGCAGATTCTGCTGCTGATGTTCGGTGCTCACCTGCTGCACTTCTTCCTGATCCCACTGATGGGTTACCTGTCGGATCTGGTGGGGCGCAAACCGGTGTATCTGGTGGGCGCGGTGCTCACGGCGTTCTGGGGTTTCGTCGGCTTCCCGATGATGGACACCGGCAACAACTGGCTGATCATGGCCGCGATCACCCTGGGCCTGGCCATCGAGTCCATGACCTACGCGCCCTACTCGGCGCTGATGGCCGAGATGTTCCCGACCCACGTGCGCTATACCGCGCTGTCGCTGTGCTACCAGGTGGCGCCGATCTTCGCCGGCTCGCTGGCGCCGCTGATCGCGATCACCCTGCTCAACAAGTACCACAGCTCGACCCCCATCGCGTTCTACCTGGTCGGCGCATCGCTGATCTCCATCGTCGCCGTCGGCCTGACCCGGGAAACCCGTGGCAAGTCGCTGCATCAGGTCGACAGCGAAGCGGCCGCCCGCGTCGCTGCGACCACCAGTGCCGCTGCAGCGACCACTCGCCGCGGCGATTCGCTGGCCTGACGTGCGTTATCGCGGGAGCCGGTTTGCCGGTTCCCGCACATCCTCAGCCCTCCCACATTCCGCCAGGAGCTTTCATGTCCGAGATCATCGGCCACAACTACATCGGTGGCGCGCGCAGTGCCGCCGGCAGTATCAGCGTGCGTAGCCACGATGCCGTCACCGGTGAAGCACTGCCCTACTCCTTCATGCAGGCCACCGTTGACGAAGTCGACGCCGCCGCCCTCGCGGCCGCTGCTGCCTATCCCTTGTTTCGTGCACTCTCGGCCGTTCGCCGGGCAGAATTTCTCGAAGCCATCGCCACCCAACTGGAGGCGCTGGACGATGAATTCGTGGCGCTGGTGACCCGCGAAACGGCGCTGCCGACCGCACGTATTCAAGGTGAGCGCGCGCGCACCGCCAACCAGATGCGCCTGTTTTCCCAGGTCCTGCGGCGTGGTGATTTTTACGGGGCGCGCATCGACCGCGCCCTGCCAGAGCGCACGCCGCTGCCACGGGTGGACCTGCGCCAATACCGGATCGGCGTCGGCCCGGTCGCGGTGTTCGGTGCGAGCAACTTCCCGCTGGCCTTCTCCACCGCCGGTGGCGACACCGCCGCCGCGCTGGCCGCCGGTTGCCCGGTGGTGTTCAAGGCCCACAGCGGGCACATGGCAACCGCAGAGCACGTGGCTGATGCGATCATTCGCGCCGCCGAGCAGACCGGCATGCCCAGGGGCGTGTTCAACATGATCTACGGCGCGGGTGTCGGCGAAGCGCTGGTCAAGCATCCGGCGATCCAGGCGGTGGGCTTTACCGGCTCGCTCAAGGGTGGCCGCGCGCTGTGCGACATGGCCGCCGCACGTCCCCAACCGATCCCGGTGTTCGCCGAAATGAGCAGCATCAACCCGGTGGTCCTGTTGCCCGAAGCGTTGCAGCGGCGGGGCGAAAAAATTGCCGGCGAACTGGCCGCTTCCGTGGTGCTCGGCTGCGGCCAGTTCTGCACCAATCCGGGTCTGGTGATCGGCATTCGCTCGCCTGCGTTCAGCGCCTTCATGGCTTCGCTGACCGCGACGATGGCCGATCAACCGGCACAGACCATGCTCAACCGCGGCACGCTCGCCAGCTATGCCAAGGGCGTACAGGCCTTGCGCGCTGAGGCCGGCATCGAGCATCTGGCGGGGCGCGAGCAACAAGGAACGCAGGCCCAACCGCAACTGTTCAAGGCCGACGTCAGCCTGTTGCTCGAGGGCAATCCGCTGTTGCAGGAAGAAGTGTTCGGGCCGGCGACGGTGCTGGTGGAAGTTGCCGACGAGGCCGAACTTTTTGCCGCGTTGGAATGCCTGCACGGACAACTCACGGCGACGCTGATTGCCGAAGCGGATGATCTGCAACAGCACGCGCAGTTGCTGCCACTGCTGGAGCAGAAAGTCGGCCGGGTGCTGTTCAACGGATACCCCACCGGGGTCGAGGTCTGCGATGCTATGGTGCATGGAGGGCCTTATCCGGCGACCTCCGATGCCCGTGGCACGTCGGTCGGCAGTCTGGCGATCGATCGCTTCCTGCGCCCTGTCTGCTACCAGAACTGTCCCGATGCGCTGCTGCCCGATGCCTTGAAAAACGCTAATCCTCTGGGCATCGCCCGATTGGTGGATGGCGTCAGTCAACGCGACCCACTGTAAAAAAGCGCCACCGATTTTTCGGTGGCGCGCTTCCTTTATCCCAGCAGCGCTTTCAGATCGTTGTACAGCGCCTCGGGAATCTGCACCCCTTCCACCACACTTTTCGCTCGCGCTTCGTATCGCCGTTGCGACGGCAACCGCGCGCCCTGCCCCTGAATGCTGTCGAAAAGGACTTCGGCTCGTGCCAGATGCTGCTCGCTGGCAATGCCAAGAAACCGCTGCGGATCAAAAGCGATGATCAGCTCGCCATGGTACGGCGACGACTTGCTACCGGCATCAAAGGCCAGCGACTCGGCACTCGTCAGGTCGCCGATCAAGGGGCCGGCGATCAACTCCACCATCGCCGCCAGCGCCGAACCCTTGTGGCCACCGAACGTCAGCATCGCACCCGTATCGAGCACCACGTTGGCATCGGTGCTCGGCTGTCCCTGCGCGTCCACACCCCAGCCTTCGGGAATCGCTTTGCCCGCACGCCGATGCAGTTCGATATCGCCACGGGCAATCGCACTGGTGGCGAAGTCGAACACGAACGGGTCCTTGCCCGGACGCGGCCAGCCGAATGCGATGGGGTTGGTGCCGAACACTGGCTGATGGCCGCCCGCGGGCGCGACCCAGGCGTGGCTGGGATTGCAGGCCAGCGCCACCAGACCCGCCGCAGTCAATTGTTCGATCTCCACCCACAGCGCGGAGAAATGCACGCAACGGTTGATCGCCAGCGCGGCAATCCCATTGGCCCGGGTTTTCTCCATCAGCAACGGCAGGCCAGCCTGGAACGCCAGTTGCGAGAAACCGCCCGCGGCATCGACACGCACGATCGAAGGCGCCTGATCGATCACCTGCGGCGCAGCATCGGCCGCCACTTTGCCGGCCCTGAGCGAGTTCACGCAGCCCAGGATCCGGTACAAACCATGGGAGGCGCAGCCATCGCGTTCACCGGCAATCACCGTGGCGGTCACCGCCTGCGCGTGGGCAAGGTTGAAACCGTTGTGCAGCAAGATCGATTCGGCCAGCTCGCGGGCTTCGGCCAGGGTCAGTCGGATCATAATCCACTCCTTGAACAGACCCTGCAGACTGGCTTGTTCGCGTCGCACTGGCTTGATCGCTTTAGGCCGGTGCGATGACGAATTCGGCACACCGCCTTCATGACGGTGCCGACGTGCCTGCGATTCGGTGCAAAACGTTAAAAAAGATCAAAAAAATAACGTTTATCTAGCCCCATGCCGTCGTTTTCCCGTAGCCTCGATTCCATTCAAATGCTGAACACGAGTCCGTTGACTGCTTTCCCATGCGCAAATTTCTGTACCTGACTTTCTCCATGGCGTTGATCGCCGCCCTCACGACCTACGCCATGTGGGCCGCGGACCGCCCCGCGGGGCATTACCTGTCCGACCTGCGAATCGACCTGGCGATCGACCAGGGCACCCCTGCCGACCGTGGCAATCTACTGGGCATCCAGCCCGAACTGTTCCCCACCGACTATCAAAGCCCCGAGCGCCTGCATCGCAAGCTGGCGGCGTATCTGCAAAAGGCCCAGGAACAGGGTCTGCTCAACGAGAAAACCATCGTCGTGCTGCCCGAACACGTCGGCACCTGGCTGATGGTCAGTGGCGAAAAGGATGAGCTGTACCAGGCCGCCACCCTCAAGGAAGCCATGAACTGGCTGGCGGTGAGCAATCCGTTGAAGTTCGTGCGCGCACTGATCAGCGCCGAAGGCGGCAGCCGCCTGGATGACGCGCACCTGCGCATGAAGGCCAAGGGCATGGCCAAGGAATACCAGGCGCTGTTCGGCGGCCTGGCGAAAGAATTTCGCGTGACCCTGGTGGCGGGCTCCATCGTGTTGCCCGAGCCCAGCGTCATCGACGGGACCCTGAAAATCGGCCGTGGCGCGCTGTACAACAGCAGCGTCGTGTTCAGTCGCGACGGCGTGCCAATCGGCCAACCCCAGCGGCAGATGCACCCGGTTTTCGAACAGCAGGACGCGATCAAGGCCAATGGCGAGCACACCCTCAACGTCGTCGATACCCCGGCCGGTCGCCTGGGGGTGCTGATCGGCAACGACAGCTGGTACCCGGACAACTACCGCAAACTCGACGAGCTGCAGGCGCGGATCGTCGCGGTCCCGGCGTTCGTGACGGGGCGTGGCATCTGGGATCAACCGTGGCGCGGCTACAAGGGCTCACAGGCGCCCGCCTCTGTCAGCCTCAAGGCCGGCGAGCTTAGCGAAGGCCAGGCCTGGCATCGCCTGACCCTGACCAGCCAGGCCCCGTCCAGCCAGGCCGTCGCCGGCATGAGCGTGTTCCTGCGCGGGCAGTTCTGGGATCAGTCCAGTGCCGGGCAAAGCTTTCTCACCAGCAACGGCCAGCACTTCGCCGACGGCAACGTGCGTGGCGCGCGCCTGCTGAACCTCTGGCTGTAAGCCATGAAACCGTTGCCGGTGCGTCTCGGCGATCTTTCGGTGGGCTTCGTGCACAGCCTGGCCGACGCCGTGCGCAGCCACCATCTCGACCCGCAACCGCTGCTGGAACAATACGGCCTGGATGCCGCCCGCCTGGGTGAAGCCGGGGCGCGACTGTCGATTCCGCGTTACATGCGCCTGGGCCACAGCGCCATCCAGCTGACCGGCGACCCGGCGCTCGGCTTGCGCATGGGCCAACTCGGTCGCCTGAGCCAGCTTGGCCTCGCTGGCGTGACTGCCGCCCAGGCACCGACAGTGCGCGAGGCGGCGCGCTGCCTGATCCGCTTCGAGGCGCTGTATGGCTCCAACTATCGCGGGCAATCGAGCTTTCACGAAGACGCCCAGGGCGCCTGGCTGCGCTTCTACTCCATCAGTCCCTACAACAGCTACAACCGCTTTGTGGTGGATTCGATCATCGCCGGCTGGCTGCATCATCTGTCCAGCCTGAGCCCTGCCCCGTTGCGCGCCGAGCGCATCGACATCGAATTCGAACGACCCGACTACCATGACGCCTACGAGGTGCTGGGCGATTGCCCGATCCAGTTTGGCGCCGAGCACAATCAACTGCGCCTGAGCCTGGCCAGCCTCGCGCAGCGCAACAGCGAGCATTGCCCGAGTACCTGGCGGCACTTGCTGCAACTGTGTGAACGGGAGCTGGAGCAACTGACGCGCACCCGCAGCCTGCGTGAACGTATCACTCAGATGCTGGGGCCATTGCTCAATGGTGGCCGGGAACCCGACCTGGAAGAAGTGGCGGCTCGCCTGAAGCTGCCCGTCTGGACACTTCGCCGCAAGCTGGCCGAAGAAGGCACGCAGTTTCGCGCGATCCTCAATGACACCCGTCGCGACCTGGCCATGACCTACATTCGCGATACGGAATTGGCGTTCGGTGAAATTGCCTACCTGCTGGGGTTTGCCTCAGCCGAAGCCTTTCAACGCGCGTTCAAGCGCTGGATGGATCAGACACCGGGCGAGTTTCGCCGCAGTCGGAGAGGAGCAGTTTGAAGCTGCAAGCTTTCAGCTACAAGCTTGAGGCTTGAAGCTTGAAGCTTGAAGCTTGAACTCTAAAGCTCTGTGGCGTCTTCGGCCGGTTCCAGCGGATCCAGTTCGAATGCCTGATATTCGAGCAGTTCTTCTTGATAATCATCCATTTTGAATCCCCCACCGCTCGTTTAAATAGTCCGAATAGTTGACCAACGCTTTGAGCATAAAGTGCCCGCATGAAATAAAAATGACGCGGCACGACACTTCGTCGCTACTGTTTAAAACGTAGCAGGCGGTCAGAAATTTATCGAAGGTTATTTTCGTAACAGAATGCGGGACTGCGAAGTGTTTGATGCGGATCAAACTTTCCCTGGGGTGCGGGACCGTCGTGGGTTCGACCGGTCCCGTTTTGCCATCACTGTCCCGTGATGGGCATGGCCTGGATCGGCTCGGATGGAGGCGGAATATCGGTGGGGTTGGCTGGCGGCGTGATGACTTGCGTCGCCGGCGCCGGCTCGGTTGGCGGGGTTGCGGTGATCGGGGCCGCTTCAGGCGGTGGCGCTACCGGTTCGGACGCGGTCGGCATGGTTTCGGCAGGCGCAGCCGGTGCTTGTGCGGCGGGAACAGGTTCGGCTTTGGTTTCCGGAGCCAGGGACGCAGGAGCAGGCACGGCTTGTGGTTCCGGCATGCCCAGATCGGCTTTCGGCTTATCGGGAATATGCGCCGCTTCTTTGACTTCCTTGGGCAGGAACACTTCCACCAGCGCAAAGAAACGCTCGTAGAACTTGGACGACGAGACCGTTTCGCTCGCGACCTTGACCATCGAATCATCCGACGAACCGATCGGCATCGAGACCGAACCCAGCACGCCTACGCCCAGGCTCGCGGAGTTGTTGGTTTTCTTCAGTGCGTACTGGTCCTGAAGGGCGTTGGCAAACACCGTGGCGTGATGCCCGGCGCTGCCGTCTTCGGCACAGACCACACTGAAACTGATTTCCATGTGGGTTTCGCCGGTCTGCTGGAAGCTCTTGTGCCCGCTGACCAGTTTTGGATCGCTGCTGGTGATGATGTAGCCCTGGCTCAGCAGCGCCCGGCGAGCGGCTTCACAGCTCTGCGCATCGGTAACAGGATAATTGCGGGAGAAGGTCCCGGAATCGTCGAAGTTCTCATGCTCGTAGATCGCGGTTTTCTTGGACGAGCAACCGGCGGCAGCGGCCAGCACCAGCGCCAACCCGGCAACCCGCATGGGAAATGATTTAAACATTGAACATCCTGCTGAAAACGGTTCGGGGCGTATTGTGCAACAGATCGATGCTTAGCGTCGCATCGATTCTGTCTTAAAACAGTTACAGGAGTGTTGACTCCGTTATTTGGCAATCATCCCCCACGTCCGTCGGGTGCTCGGGAACAAAAAACCCCGGCTGTTTGGCCGGGGTTCTTGTGTAACGCGAGATTTCAAACAGACATCAGTAACGCTTGATGTCGGCTTCGCTCTCCAGCTGCTTGCGGTAAGCAGCGAAATCCTGCTGGCCAACACGCGAAGCGAGGAAGCGACGGTATTGAGCCTTCTCTTCTTCAGTCGGCGTGGCGGCGTCATTGACACCGTTCAGACGAACGACCATCAGGCTGCCGTCAGGCAAGGTCACGCTGGTGAAGGTCGGCTTGTCCTTGGCAGTCGGCTTCGGCATGCGGAACAGCGCCTGCAGCACGGTTGGGTCGACCCCTTCCTGAGCGCGGGTCGCCGCTTCAGTGACCTTCCAGTTCTGACCGTCGATCGCAGCGTTCAGCGCGGTCTTGCCATCGCGCAGGCTGGCGATCAGCTCGTCAGCCTTGGTCTTGGCGGCAGCACTGGCGTGCTCCTTGGCCAGTTGCGCGCGAATCGGACCCGCAACCTCTTCCAGCGGCAGTTGCGCAGGCTTGAGGTGCTCCTTGGCGCGAAGTACCACAACGGTTTCCGGATCCAGCTCGATGGCGGTGCTGTTGGCACCCTCATCCAGCACTTCCGGGCTGAACGCCGCGGTGATCACGGCACGGTTGGCGGTAATGCCTTCACCGCCGTCACGACCGAACGGCTTGGAGGTGTGAACGGTCAGCTTCAGGTCTTGCGCCGGCTGGGCCAGATCGGAGGCTTCGAAGGAAGCATCTTCCAGTTGCTTGGTCGCTTCGACGAAACGCTGTTCAACCTGCTGGGTTTTCAGTTCGCGGGTCAGCTTGCCTTGCAGGCTGGCGAAGGTCGGCACCTCAGGTGCTTCGACGCCCAGCAGCTTGATCAGGTGGAAACCGAAGTCAGTGCGAACCGGCTCGGAAACCTGGTCCTTGGCCAGCGAGTACAGGGCTTTTTCGAACGCCGGGTCATAGACACCAGGACCTGCGTAACCGAGGTCACCGCCATTGTTCGCCGAACCCGGATCCTGGGAGAACTCCTTGGCCAGGGCCTCGAATGTCTCGCCCTTGGCCAGACGGGCCTGGATGTCTTCGATCTTCGCCTTGGCTTGCGCTTCGGTGGTCTTGTCGTTCACTTCGATCAGAATGTGCGCAGCCCGGCGTTGCTCGGACAGGTTCGCGATTTCCTTCTGATACGCCGCTTGCAGGTCTTCGTCCTTGACGCTGACCTGATCGAAGAAGGAAGCCTTCTTCAACTCCAGGTAATCGATGACCACCTGATCCGGGGTCATGAATTCCTTGGCGTGTTCGTCGTAATAGGCTTTGACTTCGTCATCGGTCAGCTTCACCGCTGCCGGGTCAGCCTTGATGGTCAGGGAAGCGAAGTCGCGGGTCTGCTTTTCCAGACGGGCGAAGGCCAGAACCTGCGCATCGGTGACGAAACCGCTACCGGCAAGACCGGCACGCAGTTGGCCGATCAGCATTTCCTGGGCCAGCATCTGGCGGAATTGCATGCGGCTGTAGCCGAGCTGACGAATCACCTGGTCGAAACGCTCGGGACTGAACTTGCCGTCCACCTGGAATTCAGGCGTTTGCAGGATGACCTGATCCAGGGCCGCTTCGGAGAAAGCGAATTTGGAGCCTTGCGCGCCTTGCAGCAGCAGCTTGCGATCGATCAGGCCCTTGAGCGCCGATTCGCGCAGCATCTTCTCGTCGAGCAAGGAAGCGTCGAAATCCTTGCCCAGCTGTTGCATGAGCTGGCGCCGTTGCATGTCGACCGCCTGGCTCAGATCGTTCTGGCTGATTGCATCGCCATTGACCTGCGCCGCCTCGTTCTTGTGCGTCGTAGCCTGAAAAATGGCGTCGAAACCGGTCAGGGCCATCAGTACAACGATGACCCCGATAATTGTCTTGGCAATCCAGCCTTGTGAATTGTCCCTGATGTTCTGCAGCATGCGTCCCCCAAAAACGGTTGAACTTCAAAAATTAGGCAACCGTGGAGCGTGGGTAGAATCCGGATAGAAGAAAGGCGCATCCGAGGATGCGCCTTCTCGTAACTGGCGGAGCGGACCGATGACTCGAATCTGTGAGCCCCGGGGTCTCGGACCGGCGATCTGCCGTCTGGACTACCGCTCCGCTGCCAGGTCAGGCATGACCCCGACCCGGACAGGCAAAAAACTGAATCGAACTTAGTTGACAGCTTCTTTCAGTGCTTTACCGGCTTTGAAACCTGGTTTTTTGGCTGCTGCGATTTCCAGTGTCTTACCGGTCTGTGGGTTACGACCGATGCGAGCTGGACGATCAGTTACGGAGAAAGTACCGAAACCAACCAGAACAACGGAGTCGCCAGCCTTGAGAGCGCCAGTGACGGATTCGATTACAGCGTCCAGCGCACGGCCAGCAGCAGCTTTCGGGATATCAGCGGATGCAGCGATAGCATCAATCAGTTCCGACTTGTTCACTCTAAGTCCCCTTATATCTATTTGAGTATGATTCTAAGTTTTTTTGGTGAAAGCAAAAACAGTGCTGAATGGCCTACAGACACTTAAGAGCCGCTTTATAACAAGGGCTCTAAAAAACTGTCAACAAGCCCCCCAGCCAAATACGTATTAATGCGTGCTAATTCTTTCCTTGGAATCGGACTCGCGTTTTTCATCCTTCGCGACAATCTCCGGAGCCACATCCGGCAAGGGCTCCGGCGCGTATTGCAGCGCAATTTGCAGGACCTCGTCAATCCATTTAACCGGTTTAATCTGGAGATCCTGCTTGATATTGTCAGGAATCTCCTTCAAATCGCGAACATTCTCTTCGGGAATGATCACGGTCTTGATTCCACCGCGATGAGCCGCGAGCAGTTTTTCCTTCAGACCACCGATCGCCAATACCTGACCACGCAAAGTGATCTCACCGGTCATGGCCACGTCCGCCCGTACAGGGATGCTGGTCAATGCCGACACCAGCGCCGTGCACATGCCTACACCGGCGCTTGGGCCGTCTTTCGGGGTGGCCCCTTCCGGCATGTGGATGTGGGTGTCGCGCTTTTCGTGGAAGTCCAGGGGAATGCCCAGGCTCTTCGCGCGGCTGCGCACCACGGTCTGGGCCGCGGTGATCGATTCGACCATCACGTCACCCAGGGAACCGGTCTTGATCAACTGGCCCTTGCCCGGTACGACAGCGGCTTCGATGGTCAGCAGTTCGCCACCCACCTGAGTCCACGCCAGACCGGTCACCTGACCGATCTGATCCTGTTGCTCGGCCAGGCCGTAGCGGAATTTGCGCACGCCCAGGAAGTGTTCCAGATCGTTCGCGGTGACCTTCACCGAGAAGCGTTTTTCCAGCGCATGTTCCTTGACCGCCTTGCGGCAGACCTTGGCAATCTGGCGCTCCAGACCACGCACACCGGCCTCGCGAGTGTAGTAGCGAATGATGTCGCGGATCGCTTCCTCGTCGAATTCCAGCTCGCCTTTTTTCAGGCCGTTGGCCTGGATCTGCTTGGGCGAAAGGTATTTGACGGCAATGTTGATCTTCTCGTCTTCGGTGTAGCCAGGCAGACGAATGACTTCCATCCGGTCCAGCAGCGCCGGCGGAATGTTCATGGAGTTCGAGGTGCAGAGGAACATCACATCGGACAGGTCGTAGTCGACTTCCAGATAGTGATCGTTGAAGTTGTGGTTCTGCTCCGGATCGAGCACTTCCAGCAACGCGGACGCAGGATCGCCGCGCATGTCGCTGCCCATCTTGTCGATTTCATCGAGCAGGAACAGCGGGTTGCGGACGCCCACTTTTGTCATTTTTTGAATCAATCTTCCCGGCATCGAACCGATGTAGGTACGGCGATGACCACGGATTTCCGCTTCATCACGTACGCCGCCCAGGGCCATGCGCACGAACTTGCGGTTGGTGGCGTGGGCGATCGATTCCGCCAGGGAAGTTTTACCCACCCCTGGAGGGCCTACCAGGCACAGCACCGGACCACGAATCTTCTTCACGCGCTTTTGCACGGCGAGGTATTCGAGGATCCGCTCTTTGACTTCTTCCAGACCGTAGTGGTCGGCATCGAGAATGTCTTCTGCCCGCGCCAGGTCCAGGCGGACCTTGCTCTGGGCCTTCCACGGCACCTGAACCAGCCAGTCGATGTAGGAACGCACCACGGTGGCTTCGGCGGACATCGGCGACATTTGCTTGAGCTTGTTCAGCTCTGCCGTTGCCTTGGCCAGTGCGTCTTTTGGCAGGCCGGCGGCGTCGATACGCTTTTTCAGCTCTTCGACTTCGTTGTGACCCTCGTCGCTGTCGCCGAGCTCTTTCTGAATGGCCTTCATCTGCTCATTCAGGTAGTACTCGCGCTGACTGCGCTCCATTTGCTTTTTGACGCGGCCGCGAATGCGTTTCTCGACCTGCAGCAGATCGATCTCGGCATCCAGCAACGCCAGAACGTGCTCGACACGGGCCGACAGATCGATGATTTCGAGGATTTCCTGCTTCTGTTCGATCTTCAGCGCCATGTGTGCGGCCATGGTGTCTACCAGGCGCCCAGGCTCGTCGATGCTGTTGAGCGACGACAGAACCTCAGCCGGGACTTTCTTGCCCAACTGCACATATTGCTCGAACTGCGACAACAGGCTGCGCACGAACACTTCCGACTCGCGCTCGGGCGCGTCGACTTCGTCGATCAGCGAGACTTCGGCACGGCAATGGCCGTCCACTTCGCTGAAGCGCTCAACGGTGCCCCGCTGCTCGCCTTCGACCAGAACCTTGACCGTGCCATCAGGCAGCTTCAGCAGCTGCAGGACGGTGGCAATCGTACCCACGCGATAGAGTGCATCTTCACCCGGATCATCGTCGGCAGGGTTTCTCTGGGCCAGCAGAAGAATCTGCTTGTCGCCCGTCATCGCGGCCTCGAGGGCTTCGATGGATTTCTCGCGCCCCACGAACAGCGGGATAACCATGTGCGGATAAACCACGACATCACGCAATGGCAAGAGAGGCAATTCGATGGTTGTCTTCATGATTTCGCCTCTACGGCGGCCCTAAGGCCGGAAACAGATGGAATTAAGCGTGAAACCAAGATGGGGGCTAGTTTCGAAAAAAACAAGCGGATAAAAAAACGACTTGGAAGATTGTCCGGTCACGCCCCGAACCTGTGGCGCGTCAGAAAACTGTCTGAGCTCCCGCCCCTGCCCTTCACACGCAAACCTCGTGCCCATAAAAAAGCAAAGGGGCCCGAAGGCCCCTTCTTTGTACCGACTGCGTGACGCTTAAGCGTCTGGCGCGGCCTTGGCAGGTTTCTCATTGTTCTCGTAAATGAACAATGGCTGAGACTTGCCTTCTATAACGCTTTCGTCGATCACTACTTTACTCACATCGGATTGCGATGGGATTTCATACATAGTGTCGAGCAACACACCTTCGAGAATCGAGCGCAGGCCGCGAGCACCGGTCTTGCGTTCCAGCGCGCGCTTGGCGACGGCTTTCAGTGCGTCGGAACGGAATTCCAGGTCCACACCTTCCATCTCGAACAGCTTGGCGTATTGCTTGGTCAGAGCATTTTTCGGCTCGGTGAGAATCTGCATCAAAGCCGCTTCATCGAGTTCGTCCAGCGTGGCAAGAACCGGCAGACGACCGACGAATTCCGGGATCAGACCGAACTTGACCAGATCGTCAGGCTCGACTTCACGCAGGGACTCACCGACTTTCTTGCCTTCTTCCTTGCTGCGCACTTCCGCGTTGAAGCCGATGCCACCCTTGGTGGAACGGTTCTGGATGACCTTCTCGAGACCCGAGAACGCACCACCGCAGATGAACAGGATGTTACGGGTGTCGACCTGAAGGAATTCCTGCTGCGGATGCTTGCGACCGCCCTGAGGCGGAACGGAAGCGACCGTGCCTTCGATCAACTTGAGCAGGGCCTGCTGCACGCCTTCACCGGAAACGTCCCGGGTGATCGACGGGTTGTCGGACTTGCGCGAGATCTTGTCGATCTCGTCGATGTAGACGATGCCCATCTGGGCCTTTTCCACATCGTAGTCACATTTCTGCAGCAGCTTCTGAATAATGTTCTCGACGTCCTCACCCACGTAACCGGCCTCGGTGAGGGTGGTTGCGTCGGCGATGGTGAACGGAACGTTCAGCAAGCGGGCCAGCGTTTCGGCAAGCAGGGTTTTACCCGAGCCTGTCGGGCCGATCAGCAAGATATTGCTCTTGCCGAGTTCGACGTCGTCAGCCTTTTTGTCACGCTGGTTCAGACGCTTGTAGTGGTTGTACACCGCTACGGCCAGAACCTTTTTGGCACGTTCCTGACCAATCACGTATTGATCAAGGATGCCGCTGATTTCTTTAGGCGAAGGCAATTTATGCGCGCTGCTCTCGGCCTGTGCTTCCTGCACCTCCTCACGGATGATGTCATTGCACAGGTCGACGCACTCGTCGCAGATAAAGACCGAGGGGCCGGCAATCAATTTACGTACTTCATGCTGGCTTTTGCCACAGAAGGAGCAATAGAGCAGCTTGCCGTTGTCCTCGCCGTTGCGGGTGTCAGTCATTCGTTCGATCCAAATCCGATAGGCTTGCAACACAAGATGAAGGCTATTGCGGGCTTTTTCAAGCCCGCAAATGATCGGAAAAGCCGACCTGCCTTATTTTGAGCTGCTTATTTTAAGCTGGGCGCTGGGTGATCACTTCGTCGATCAGGCCGTAATCACGGGCGGCGGTGGCGCTCATGAAGTTGTCGCGGTTGGTGTCGCGCTCGATTTCTTCGAGGGTGCGGCCGCTGTGCTGGGCCATCAAAGTATTGAGGCGCTCGCGAATGAACAGGATTTCCTTGGCGTGGATTTCGATGTCCGAAGCCTGGCCCTGGAAACCGCCCAACGGCTGGTGAATCATCACTCGGGAGTTCGGCAGGCAGAAACGCTTGCCAGGAGCACCGGCGGTCAGCAGGAAAGCACCCATGCTGCACGCCTGACCGATACAGGTGGTCGACACGTTAGGCTTGATGAACTGCATGGTGTCGTAGATCGACATGCCGGCAGTCACCGAACCGCCCGGAGAGTTGATATAGAGATGGATATCCTTGTCCGGGTTTTCCGCTTCAAGGAACAGCAATTGCGCACAGATCAGGTTGGCCATGTAGTCCTCTACAGGACCTACCAGAAAGATCACTCGCTCCTTGAGAAGACGCGAGTAGATGTCATAGGCGCGCTCGCCACGAGCAGATTGCTCGACAACCATCGGGACCAGGCCGCCTGCGGCCTGGATATCAGAGTTCTGCTGAATATAAGAATTACGGAACATGCTCTGCAGTCACTCCCAAAATAGTTAGGTCTTGAAAACGCATAAGCCAGCACGAATGCTGGCTTATGGGGTGTACTTCTTAACGCAGGTACAATCAGTCGGCTTTTGGAGCTTCTACCGGCTTGACCGCTTCTTCGTAAGAGACCGATTTGTCGGTCACGCTAGCTTTCTGCAGAACAGTATCCACAACTTGCTCTTCCAGCACAACCGAACGAACTTCGTTCAGTTGCTGGTCGTTCTTGTAGTACCAGGACACTACTTGCTCAGGCTCTTGGTAAGCAGAAGCCATTTCCTGAATCATTTCGCGAACGCGGGTTTCGTCTGGCTTGAGGTCGAATTGCTTGACCACTTCAGCCACGATCAGACCCAGTACAACGCGGCGCTTGGCTTGTTCTTCGAACAGCTCGGCCGGCAGTTGGTCAGGCTTGATGTTGCCACCGAACTGCTGAACAGCCTGCACGCGCAGACGGTCAACTTCGTTGGACAGCAGAGCCTTCGGCACTTCGATCGGGTTGGTGGCCAGCAGACCGTCCATGACCTGGTTCTTGACCTTGGACTTGATCGCCTGACGCAGTTCGCGCTCCATGTTCTTGCGAACTTCGGTGCGGAAGCCGTCCAGACCGCTTTCCTTGATGCCGAATTGAGCGAAGAACTCTTCGTTCAGTTCTGGCAGGGTTGGCGCGGAAACGCTGTTCACGGTCACGGTGAATTCAGCGGTTTTGCCAGCCAGATCCAGGTTCTGGTAGTCCTCTGGGAAGGTCAGGTTCAGAACGCGCTCTTCACCCGCCTTGGCGCCCACCAGGCCTTCTTCGAAGCCAGGGATCATGCGGCCGGAACCCAGAACCAGCTGGGTGCCCTTGGCGGAACCGCCAGCGAATACTTCGCCGTCGACCTTGCCAACGAAATCGATGTTCAGCTGGTCTTCGTTCTGGGCAGCACGCTCGGCCACTTCGAAACGGGTGTTCTGCTTGCGCAGGATGTCCAGCATCTTGTCCAGATCGGCGTCTTCAACGTTGGCGCTCAGGCGCTCTACGTTGATACCTTCGAAACCGGCAACGGTGAACTCAGGGAACACTTCGAATACGGCTACGTATTCCAGGTCCTTGCCTGCTTCCAGGGATTTTGGCTCGATCGATGGCGAACCGGCCGGGTTCAGCTTTTGCTCAACCACTGCTTCGTAGAAGGAAGACTGGATCACGTCGCCTACAGCTTCCTGGCGAGCTTCGGCGCCGAAACGACGCTTGATTTCGCTCATTGGCACTTTGCCTGGACGGAAGCCAGCAATCTTGGCCTTTTGGGCAGTCTGCTGCAGACGCTTGTTGACCTGAGTCTCGATGCGCTCAGCCGGCACGGTGATGCTCATGCGGCGCTCAAGAGCAGAAGTATTTTCAACAGAAACTTGCATGGATATTCCTCGTTGCACAGACGTTAGCCGGCCGTTTCCGACCCCAGAATCAAGGGCATGCATTCTAGTGGGTCAAACTCAAGAAGTCACCCTACTGAAAACGGGTAAAAACGCAGCAGGCAATTTATAGGTGCGAATGCACGGATGCACCTCGCCCCGGTGGCAAATACAGCCAAACATGCCAGGGCTCTGCGCCAACCCTTCTATATATAGAAGAGGTCGCCAATCATCTCCCTGACAGCCGAACTTGCGAGCAAGTCGGCAGGCAGCGCGGCATCATCGAGAAACATAAATACGACGAAACGCCCTGCCCTTGCGACCCCGGACCAGCAGTCGCCGAACCACTGAAACAAAAAAGGCGCCAGACTGTTAAATCTGGCGCCTTTCGGAATATGGGGTGGACGATGGGGATCGAACCCACGACAACGGGAGTCACAATCCCGTGCTCTACCAACTGAGCTACGCCCACCATATTGCGTGCCAAAGAAGCCAAACAACTTCTTTGTTAAGCCCCAAGCATGCCAGAAGGCACATATGAAGCTTTATTTGGTGCGGATGAAGAGACTCGAACTCTTACGCCTCGCGGCGCTGGAACCTAAATCCAGTGTGTCTACCAATTCCACCACATCCGCGGCTTGAAGCTTTAAAACAAAGGCGCCAGACCGTTAAATCTGGCGCCTTTCGAAATATGGGGTGGACGATGGGGATCGAACCCACGACAACGGGAGTCACAATCCCGTGCTCTACCAACTGAGCTACGCCCACCATATCGCGCTACTTGTGCCAATGCAGCCTAATGGCGCACCCGGCAGGACTCGAACCTGCGACCATCCGCTTAGAAGGCGGATGCTCTATCCAGCTGAGCTACGGGCGCCTTATTAATCTGTACCCTTGAAGGACTACAAACTAAATGCTTTCCAGTCGTTGCAGAACCTCGATTCCGCTTGACCTTCTTAACCAGTGCTAGGCTGTGCCCGACAAGTGCGACGAATAGTATAGAGCCACCTGTAGGTCGTCAAATCCTTTTTAAAAAAAATTCATTTAATTAAAGGAGTTAGGGGAATTTGCAGACCAAGCGCCTTTGCCCTCACCGCATGACATGCGAGAATGCGCTCTCTTTTTTTCCCCTCTCGATGGTTAATCACGCGCAATGACTGCACAACTTATCGACGGCAAATCGATCGCCGCCAGCCTGCGCCAGCAGATCGCCCAACGCGTCAACGAGCGTCGCCAGCAAGGCTTGCGCACGCCAGGCCTCGCGGTGATCCTGGTCGGCAGCGATCCTGCCTCTCAGGTTTATGTCTCGCACAAGCGTAAAGACTGTGAAGAGGTCGGCTTCCTGTCCCAGGCCTACGACCTGCCTTCCGAAACCACTCAAGAAGCCTTGACCGATCTGATCGATCGCCTCAACGACGACCCGGCAATCGACGGCGTCCTGTTGCAGCTTCCCCTCCCTGAACACCTGGACGCCTCGAAACTGCTCGAGCGCATTCGTCCGGACAAAGACGTCGACGGTTTCCACCCTTATAACGTCGGTCGCCTGGCCCAACGCATCCCGCTGCTGCGTCCATGCACCCCCAAAGGCATCATGACCCTGCTGGAAAGCACCGGTGCCGACCTGTACGGGATGGACGCCGTCGTCGTCGGCGCTTCCAACATCGTCGGCCGTCCGATGGCGATGGAACTGCTGCTGGCCGGTTGCACCGTGACCGTCACCCATCGTTTCACCAAGGACCTGGCCGGTCACGTCGGTCGTGCCGACCTGGTGGTCGTTGCCGCCGGCAAGCCTGGCCTGGTCAAGGGCGAGTGGATCAAGGAAGGCGCGATCGTGATCGACGTCGGCATCAACCGCCAGGAAGACGGCAAGCTGGTCGGCGACGTTGTCTACGAAACCGCCCTGCCCCGCGCCAGCTGGATCACTCCGGTGCCGGGTGGCGTAGGCCCGATGACTCGCGCCTGCCTGCTGGAAAACACCCTGTACGCCGCAGAAGCCCTGCACAGCTGATACACACTGCTCAGGCAAATCAGCGACACAAGGAACCCCGCCACGGCGGGGTTCTTTTTTGCCTGCCGAACTGGCATGACCATCCGCCGGAAAGTGACTTTTTTTTCATGTTTCCAACGACTTTCACGCCACCCTCGAACAACCATCGACAGTTATTCAGCCATACTCCAGAATGTCGCGCTTTTACGAAATAGCCCGTTACATAACGGCGTATCAACACTTTATGAGTCTGCCAGCGTGAAAATCCGTCTTTCCATCCTGAGCCTAGTTTTTGCACTTACAGGGACTTTGATCACGCCTCTTGCCATCGCCGGCGAAACCACCGCCGCACCTCGAGACACCTCGAAACTCAAGCTCGCTTCCGGCAGTTCGCTGTTGCTGGATATGCAGACCAACAAAGTCATCTACGCCAGCAATCCAGACGTGGTTGTACCCATCGCTTCGGTCAGCAAACTCATGACCGGCCTGGTTGTGGTCGAAGCCAAACAGAACATGGATGAGTACATCAACATCGACATCAGCAACACGCCGGAAATGAAAGGCGTGTTTTCCCGGGTCAAGCTCAAGAGCGAAATGCCGCGCCGGGAAATGCTGCTGATTGCCCTGATGTCGTCCGAGAACCGCGCAGCCGCCAGCCTCGCGCACCACTACCCGGGCGGTTACGCCGCGTTCATCGCCGCGATGAATGCCAAGGCCAAGGCGCTTGGGATGACCAACACGCACTTCGTCGAGCCGACCGGTCTGTCGCCGCGCAACGTCTCGACCGCTCGCGACCTGAGCAAGCTGCTGGTCGCCGCGCACAAGTACCCGCTGCTGACCGAGTTGAGCACCACCAAGGAAAAGACCGTGTCGTTCCGCAAGCCCAACTACAGCCTGGGTTTCCGTAACACCGACCACCTGGTGCGCAAGCCGGACTGGAACATCGAGCTGACGAAAACCGGTTTCACCAACGAAGCCGGCCACTGCCTGGTGCTGGTAACGTACATGGGCAATCGCAAGGTGGCGATGGTCATCCTCGATGCCTACGGCAAGTACACCCACTTTGCCGACGCCAGTCGCCTGCGCAATTGGGTCGAGACCGGCAGAAGCGCCGATGTGCCTTCCGTTGCCCTGCAATACAAATCGGACAAGAACCTCAAGCAGCGCCAGAGCGGTGTGGTCGAGGCTTCGAAGTAACAACGCAATCGACAATAAAAAACCCCGACTTGTCGGGGTTTTTTATTGCTCCAATCAATCATTCGGCAACGGCATCTGATCGTCATCCGGAATGCCATCCCCCTTGCTCGGATCGTTCCAGCCCTTGGGATGTTCCGTCGGCGCCACGGCCGGCCGGGCCAGCGGATCACGCAACGGGCTGTCCGGATCCATCACCGGATCGACACTTTCTTCAGGCGTCGTCGGAACATTTTCCGGACGTTTGTCGTTGAAACTCGAGTCAGTAGACATACGCACCTCCATCGCAGCTAGGGTTTCAGATCACCAAGCGGGTCATAGGGTTTTGACGGCGCCTTGGGATTGTCACCCGGTTTCACGTCTTTGGGTGCCTTGGCGGGCCCGACGGGATCGACCTGGGGGTCGTCGAGGTCCGGGGAATCGGGATCGAACCCCAACTCATCGCCAGACGAATGCTCGGATGAGTGTGGACCGGAAGGGGTATTGGAATGTGCCATGGACACCTCCTGTGAACGAAGCCCGGAACTTGCGGGCCTTGTCCTTCAGATGGCCTGCATGCAGTACGGTGCCCGGCAAATGACGAACGGCCTCAGTGCGCCGACAACGCCTGCCTGGCCTGGGCTGCCGCCTGCTCCCGGCCGGCTTGGGCCAGATCATTGGCCGCCTTGAGCCAGCGCTGCCTGTCGACTTCGGCCGGAATCTGCGTCGGTGACTGAATCAGCACCGCCCAGCCGCCGGCGTCCTTGAACGCCGATTCGAACGAGCCGAAGCTCATCATCAACCGCTGCTCCATGCCCGCGCGCAGCAGCACGGTCTGCTTCTGGCGGTTATATCCGGACAGAATGGCATAACGCGGTTCGGACCAGAGCGCCGTGCCTTCGGTGAAGCGCACCATCACCGGGAAACCCGCCGCCACCTGGGTCAACAAGGCCGGCAGATTGTTGTCCAGGGGATAAACCACCATGCCGTATTCCCGGGCGACGTTCTGAATGTTCTGCTGCAACTGAGCCTCGCCGCCCGGCACATGCAACGATTTCTCGAGCAGCCCCGGCGTGATCACGATGCCTTGCTGGGACAGCATGCTGGCCAGCACCTGCGGCCCGCTCTGATTGGCCACGCCGCGATAGAACCTGCCGCTGAGCTCTACCCGCTCCGGCAAACGCTTGATCTGTGGCGACACGCTGCCGGCGCAACCGGCAAGACCGGCAACACAACCAACGATGACCGCCACTGATAGAAATCGAGAAATTACCCGCACCATGCTCACTCTCTTGTTCAGACGCCAGGCAATCCGCTTCCCGGCTTGGCTGTGGATCATAGGACGCCCGGCGGCGTCGGTATAGCCTTAACCGGTAGTCGAAGGCTTTCGATAGAGCGAACTGGTTGGTGACAGTCGACCTTCGGTCAATAGCTTGAAACACGGTAGCGACTAGACTGTCACTTGCAAGGTGCGTGTGCCCGCCGCAGGGCAAAGAGGAGGCATCAATGAGCCTGACAATGACGATCGTGATGTTGATTTCCGGCTGGCTGGCCGTTGCCGCCGCCATGTTGTGGGGCGTTCTGCGCATTGCGCGTCGCCACCATCATCCCGTTCAACCGGCCAAACGGGTACAGCCCGAAAAAACCACGAGGCGTCACGCCACCGCCCACTGACGTGCCCTTTCAATCCTTCAGATAAAAAAACGGCCGCCTGCTGTCTTTCGAGAGCAGGCGGCCGTTTCATTTCAGCCCAGGTTACGCTTCAGCGGTCAGACGCTTCTGCTTGGCCCGGCGGGACATCATGTTCAGCACTTCAATCGCCGCCGAGAACGCCATCGCCGCGTAGACGTACCCTTTCGGTACATGGGCGCCGAAGCCTTCGGCGATAAGCGTCATGCCGATCATAATCAGGAACCCCAGGGCCAGCATCACCACCGTCGGGTTGTCGTTGATGAACTTGGCCAGCGGATCAGCCGCCAGCAACATCACCAGTACCGACACCACCACCGCGATGATCATGATCGGCAAGTGCTCGGTCATGCCGACAGCGGTAATGATGCTGTCGATGGAGAACACCATGTCCAGCATCAGGATCTGGCCGATCGCCGCGGCAAAGCCCAGGGTCACGGTGGAGGTCTTCGACGTCGGATCGTCCGGCGCCGGGTCCATGCTGTGATGGATCTCGGTGGTGGCTTTCCACAACAGGAACAGGCCGCCGGCGATCAGGATCATGTCTTTCCAGGAGAACGCATGGCCGAGAATATCGATCACCGGCTCCGTCAACTGGACGATGAAGGCGATGGTACTCAGCAGGCCCAGACGCAGGATCAGCGCCATGCCGATACCGATTCGCCGTGCCTTCTGCCGGTGCTGCTCGGGCAGTTTATTGGTCAGGATCGAGATGAAGATCAGGTTATCGATGCCGAGCACGATTTCCATCACCACCAGGGTGGCCAGCGCGATCCACGCGGTAGGGCTGGCGGCTAGCTGTAAAAGGTATTCCATGGGTCAGTCCTGACTCGCTGTAGACGGTTTAGATTTCCTGGGAGGACGATTCGGTTTTTTCCGAGTCTTTTTCCGCCGGTTCTTTTTTGCTGATCAAGCCGCCAGTGGCTTCGCTGAGCGCCTGTTCGGCGGCCTTGTGGGTGTCGTCGATGGCCTGCTTGGCACTTTCGGCAGCCTTGCCCATCAGTTGCTGGGCGCTCTTTTCGGCCTGATCGCAACCGGCCAGAACCAGTAAAGACGTAATCAGCAGCGCCGTGGTTTTAAGCTTCATGATGTTTTCCTCGATAGAACGAAACGGGCCACAGCGATGGCCCGTTGATAGCGATGCATTCTAGGGAGATGAACACTTCAGGAAAATTCGTATTTTTGGCGTATATACTTCGATATTTACGAATTATTTCCCTGTAGGAGCTGTGCAGGGGGATGTGTACGAGGAATTACATCTACATGCTGAACTACCGCCAACTGCACTACTTCTGGGTCGTCGCCAAGACCGGCAGTATCGTGCGCGCCTGCGAGCAGCTGAACCTGACGCCCCAGACCATCAGCGGGCAGATTTCCCTGTTCGAACAAACCTACGGGATCGAGCTGTTCCGCCGGGTCGGCCGGCAGTTGGAGCTGACCGAAGCCGGTCGCCAAACCCTGCCCTACGCCGAACAAATGTTTCAGCTGGGTGGCGAATTGGAACTGATGCTGCGGGCGCAACCCAATGAACAGCAGATCCTGTTTCGGGTCGGCGTGGCCGATGTGGTGCCCAAGTCCATCGTCTACCGCCTGATCGCGCCGACCATGGAGTTGACCGAACCGCTGCGCATCACCTGCCGCGAAGACAAGCTCGAGCGATTGCTGGCGGACCTGGCCATCCAGCGCCTGGACCTGGTGATTTCCGACAGCCCAATGCCGACCCACCTGGACATCAAGGGCTACAGCCAGAAACTCGGCGAATGCGGGATCAGCTTCTTCGCCACCGCAGAGCTGGCCACCCGTTACGGCCAGGACTTCCCCCGCAGCCTGCACGGCGCACCGCTGCTGATTCCCGGGGCGGAAACCGTGGTGCGCAGCCGCTTGCAGCGCTGGTTCGCCGAGCAGCAGATCCAGCCACAGATCGTCGGCGAGTTCGATGACAGTGCCTTGATGCAGGCCTTCGGCCAGTCCGGCAGCGGGATTTTCATCGGCCCCAGCGTGATCGCCGACGAGGTGAAACGCCAGATGGGCGTGGAGGTGATTGGCCAGACCGACGCGGTGAGCGAGTCGTTCTACGCCATTTCGGTGGATCGCAAGGTCAAGCACCCCGGCATTGTCGCCATTACCGAAGGTGCCCGACGCGAGCTGTTTACGGCGCTGTAACGGCGTCCCGAGGCTGGAAGGTCATCAGCGCGATGGCCAGCAGGATCGAGGCCAGGATCAATGCGGCGGCGGCAAAACCCAGGCCCTGCAGGCCGACGCTGTCGATCACCCGGCCGCCGATCATCGCGCCCAGACCGATCCCCAGGTTGGCCCCGGAGATGTTCAGCGAGGCGGCGAATGCCGGTGCTTCGGGGGCGGCCTTGATCAGACGCACATGGCTGACCAGAAACAGCGCCGCCTGGGTTATGCCCCAGATGCCCATCGCCGCCGCCAGCCCGTAGGGCGAATGGATGTTCGGCACCAGCGCCACCAGACCGGCAATCATGAAGGCGCAGAACATCATCGAAGCCACCAGCGGATGACGATCCACCGCACGTCCGCCCAGCGAGTTGCCGATCAGCCCCACCGCGCCGAAGCCCATCAGGCACCAGCCGACCACCGTGCCGTCGAACCCGGCCAAGCGCTCGAGGATGTCCGCCAGGTAGGTGTAGGCAGTGAACATGCCGCTGAACACCACGATCGACAGCAGCACATGGCCGACCATCAACGGGCTGTGCAGGATCTTGAATTGCGAGCGGAAGCTGACCTGATGCTGATGCAGGCTGGTTTTCGGCAGGTAGATGAACAGCAGCAACGCCTTGGCAAAAGCCACGATAGCCAGAATGGCGAAGGCGCTGCGCCAGCCGAACGCATCGCAAATAAGCGTACCCACCGGAATACCGAACACCGTGGCGCAGACGATGCCGAAGCCGATCTTGGCGATGGCGCGGCCGGCGTAGTCCGGGCCGACGATGTCCACCGCCGTCTCGCTGGCCAGCGCCCAGAACACCGGCAGGCCCAGGGCCGGAACCAGCCGGGCAAAGGCCATCACCCAGATGTTCGGCGCCAATGCTGCCAGGGTGTTGGCCAGGCCAAACATGATCAGGATCGAAATGAACAGCTTGCGCCGCTCGAAGCGGGCGAAGAACGCGGTGAGGAACGGCCCGAACGCGGCGACGGTGAAGGCGAACAGGGTCACCAGCAACCCGGCCTGGGGAATGCTGACGTCGAGATCACGGGCGATGGCCGGCAACAGGCCGACGATGACGAACTCCGTTGTCAGCACGGTAAAACCGGCGGCCGACAGCAGAAGGATGGGAAACAGCATGCACACTCCAGAAAAACGACAACACCAGCGCTAGCCCGAAGGCCCACTGGCAGATTGAAAATGAGGATGGCGAAGCTTAACAGAGTGTGTCCGATCAGGCTTGCACGAACCTGCAAATCGCCTCCGACATTTGGGTGGCAGATCGTCACAGGTCTGAAGATCGGACCTGCGCTGTGCTAAAGTCCGCGCCCCGAGAAACGTACCCCCTGAACATCGGCCTTTTTCGGCCTCGATGTCGCGTTACCCGCACCCTGTTTACCCGCACCTAATAAAATCCGAGATGCCGTTTTATGACAGCTTCATCCCCTTCTCTATTGCAACGCCTCAAACGCACAAGCCTGGTCACGCAGATCATCATCGGCCTGATCGCCGGGATCGCCCTGGCCCTGCTCGCCCCTGAAGTCGCCAAGGCCACCGGTTTCATCGGCAAAATGTTCGTCTCGGCACTGAAGGCCGTTGCGCCGATCCTGGTGTTCGTGCTGGTCATGGCGTCCATCGCCAACCACAAGCATGGCCAGGAAACCCATATCCGGCCGATCCTGTTCCTGTATCTGCTGGGCACCTTCGGCGCCGCCGTGGTCGCGGTGGTGGCCAGCATGATGTTTCCGTCGAACCTGGTGCTGTCCACCGACAACCTGGCCGTCACCGCGCCGGGCGGCATCGGCGAAGTGCTGCAAAGCCTGCTGCTGAGCGTGGTCGACAACCCGGTCAGCGCGCTGATGAACGCCAACTTCATCGGCATTCTGGCCTGGGCGATCGGCATGGGCATCGCCATTCGCCATGCTGGCGACACCACCCGCGAGGTGCTGGGCGATCTGTCCAACGGCGTGACCGTGATCGTACGGCTGGTGATCAGCTTCGCGCCGCTGGGGATTTTCGGCCTCGTCGCCTCGACCCTGGCCACGTCCGGTTTCGGCGCCCTGATCGGCTACGCCCACCTGCTGGCCGTGCTGCTCGGTTGCATGGTGTTCGTGGCGCTGGTGATGAACCCGCTGATCGTGTTCTGGAAACTGCGCCGCAACCCGTTCCCGCTGGTGCTGATGTGCCTGCGGGAAAGCGGCATCACCGCGTTCTTCACCCGCAGTTCGGCGGCGAACATTCCGGTCAACCTGGAACTGAGCAAACGCCTGGGCCTGCATGAGGACACCTATTCGGTGTCGATTCCACTGGGCGCAACCATCAACATGGCCGGTGCGGCGATCACCATCACCGTGCTGGCACTGGCGGCCGTGCACACCCTGGGCATCGCCGTGGACATCCCGACGGCCATCCTTCTGAGCTTGGTCGCGGCAATCTGTGCCTGTGGCGCTTCCGGTGTGGCCGGCGGCTCGCTGCTGCTGATCCCGCTGGCGTGCAGCCTGTTCGGCATCCCGAGCGAGATTGCCATGCAGGTGGTGGCGGTGGGCTTCATCATCGGTGTGCTGCAGGATTCGGCGGAAACGGCGCTCAACTCCTCCACCGACGTGCTGTTCACGGCGGCGGCTTGCCTGGGCGAAGAACGCACGGCCTGACCCGCCCCCGTCTCCTACAGGAAGCGAAAAGCAAAAAAACCCGCCTAGGCGGGTTTTTTCGTATCCGGACGGTTTAGAACGCGCCCATGTAATCACGCTTGCCCACTTCCACACCGTTGTGACGCAGCAGCGCGTAGGCGGTGGTGACGTGGAAGAAGAACTGCGGCAGGCCGTAGGTCAGCAAGTAGGCCTGGCCAGAGAAGCGCTTCTCTTTAGGGGTGCCCGGACGGGTCACGATCTCGATGCCTTCCTTGCCATTGATCTGCTCCGGCTTGATCTCGCCGACGAAGGCCAGAACCTTGGCGATCAACGCTTGCAGCTCGGCGAAGGTGGTTTCGCTGTCGTCGTACTTCGGCAGTTCGATCTCGGCCAGACGCGCGGACACGCCCTTGGTGAAGTCGACAGCGATCTGCACCTGACGTACCAGCGGGAACATGTCCGGGTACAGGCGCGCTTGCAGGAAGGCATTCGGGTCGATGTTTTTTGCGCTGGCGTGGGCTTCGGCCTTTTTCAGCACATCGCTCAGGGCGTTGAGCATTTGCTGGAAGACCGGGATGGAAGCGTCGTAGAGGGAAATGGTCATGGTGGGTCTCGTCTGATGAGTGATCGTATTGATCTTCTGGATCTTCTGTAGGAGCGAGCCTGCTCGCTCCTACAGTGGGATTTGCGGTGCGCCGATTATAGCCATGGGCAGCGCGCACCAGACTGGACTTTTTTATCCGTTCAGCTGCCGTACACCTTCGCCGCCGGAACGGCCTGGGTCAGCAACTGCGCCACGGCCTCGCCCATCTCCCCCACCGCCCAGCGCCCTTTGCGGTCCAGCTGAGGGCCACGACGCCAGCCGTCGGCGATGGACAATTTGCCACCCTCGACCTCGAACATCTGCCCGGTGACATCGGCCGAGGCCTCGGATCCGAGCCATACCACCAGCGGCGCAACGTTTTCCGGGGCGAAATAGTCGAAGCCCTCTTCCGGTTTCTTCATGGTCTCGGCGAACACCTGCTCCGTCATGCCGGTGCGGGCGGCCGGGGCCAGGGCGTTGACGGTGATGCCGTAGCGTCGCAGTTCGGCAGCCTGCACCAGGGTCAGCGCGGCGATGCCGCCCTTGGCCGCCGCGTAGTTGGACTGGCCAATGGAGCCTTGCAGACCCGCACCGGAACTGGTGTTGATGATTCGCGCATCGACCTTCGCACCGCCCTTGGCCTGTTCGCGCCAGTATTTGCTGGCATGGCTGGCTATGCAGAAATGCCCCTTGAGGTGCACCGCCACCACCGCGTCCCAATCGGCCTCGGTGAGGCTGGCAAACATGCGGTCGCGGCAGATGCCGGCGTTGTTGACCACCACGTTCAGGCCACCGAAGGTTTCGATCGCCTGACGCACGATCAGCCCCGCCGAGTCATAGCCGGTGATGTCGTCGCTGTTGGCCACGGCACTGCCGCCCTGGCCAAGAATTTCCCCGACCACCGCCAGCGCCGCTTCGCGATTGATGTCGTTGACCACCACTTTCGCGCCTTCGGCGGCGAACGCCAGGGCGTAGGCCCGGCCGAGACCGCCGCCGGCACCGGTGATGATGACCACGCGGTTTTCACAGATTTTCATGTTCTACATCCTCAATTTTTTTTCACTGGCCGACACGGCCCCCTGTAGCGGCATTCTGAAATTACAAACGCTCGATAATCGTCACGTTGGCCTGACCGCCGCCTTCGCACATGGTCTGCAAACCGAAGCGTCCGCCGCTGCGTTCCAGTTCATGCAACAGGCTGCACATCAGGCGGGTGCCGGTGGCGCCCAGGGGATGGCCGAGGGCGATGGCGCCGCCGTTGACGTTGGTGCGCTCATGGGGGTAGCCGGTCTCTTTCAGCCAGGCCATCGCCACCGAGGCGAAGGCTTCGTTGATTTCCACCCGGTCGATGTCGTCCAGCTTCATGCCGGCGCGCTTGAGCGCGTAGGCCGTGGCCGGGATCGGCGCGGTGAGCATCCAGACAGGGTCTTCGGCGCGCACGCTGATGTGGTGGATCCGCGCCCGTGGCGTCAGGCCGTAGCGTTTGAGCGCCGCCTCGGAGACGATCAGCATCGCGCTGGCCGCATCGCAGGTCTGGCTGGACACCGCCGCCGTCACCCGATCGCAACCGAACAGAAAGTCCAGCTCGGCCATTTTTTCCAGGCTGGTCTCGCGCGGGGTTTCGTCATGGCGCAAGCCGGCCAGCGGCACGATCTCGCGGTTGAAGTTGCCTTGGGCGATGGCGCGCAAGGCCCGCTGATGGGACTCCAGCGAATAGGCCTCAAGCTGCGCCCGGGACAAATCCCACTTCTCGGCAATCATCTGCGCCGAACGGAACTGCGTCGGCGGCTGCGCGCCATAACGCCGGACCCAACCTTCGGAGCCGCTGAACGGGTCGGTGAAGCCCAGCGGTTCGGCGGCGATCATCGCCGAGGAAATCGGGATCTGGGTCATGGTCTGCACGCCACCGGCGATCACCACGTCCTGGGTGCCGCTCATCACCGCCTGGGCAGCGAAATGCACCGCCTGCTGGGACGAACCGCACTGGCGGTCGATGGTGGTGCCGGGCACCGATTGCGAGAGGCCCGCGGCCAGCCAACTGGTGCGGGCGATGTCCCCGGCCAGCGGGCCGATGGTGTCGACGCAGCCGAAGATCACATCGTCGTAATCGTCATCGGGAATGTCGTTGCGCTCGACCAGCGCACGCAGCACGTGGGCGCCCAGGTCGGCGGCGTGAATATGGCTCAGACCACCCTTGCGCCGCCCGGTGGGGGTGCGCAGGGCGTCGACAATATAAGCTTCAGGCATGGTCTACCTCGGTATGAAATTTGTAATCAGCAACCTGTGGGAGCGAGCCTGCTCGCGATGAGGCCGGCACATTCAACATCTCCATTGCCTGAGTCACCGCTATCGCGAGCAGGCTCGCTCCCACCGTCAGAAAGTGCTGCCGGCGCCTATTGCGGACTGGCCGTCGAACAAGGCGCTACGGATGCGCCCCTTGTGCAGCGCCCGATCGCCCCAGACCTTGTCCAGCGCCCAGGCGCGTTTCATGAACAGATGCAGATCCACTTCCCAGGTGTACCCCATGGCGCCGTGGGCCTGGATGCTGTTCTTCGCCGCGAGCAACGCCGCTTCCGCCGTCGCGAGCTTGGCGTGGGACACCAGCACGTCCTGCCCCGGTTGCTGCTGCGCGACGGCATAGGCGGCGCGATACAGCGGCCCCTTGGCGAACTCGATCTGCACCGCGACATTGGCCATCAGGTGCTTGACCGCCTGGAACGAACCCACCGGTTTGCCGAACTGCTTGCGTTCGAAGGTGTAGTCCACCGCCAGGTCGACCATGCGCTTGGCCAGGCCCAGCAATTGCGCGGCACTGGCCAACGCGCCGCGGTTGAAGGCATCCGCCCACAGGCGTCGGCCCTGCTCGCCACTGGCGACGCAGGTGGCCGCCGTCGGAGTCCATTGCACCTGGAACAGTTGGCGGCTGGGGTCCACCGATTCATTGCGGATCAGTTGCACCTCACTGCGCTCCACGGCATGCACCTCGTCGCCATGGCCGAGCAGCAGCAAATCGGCGACATGGGCATCGCTGACCAGCGGGTTGCCCGGCTCGCCAATCGCCAGCCGTGCGCGGCCCTCGGCGACTCGGGTCAACCAGTCCTGCTTGAGCGCCGCCTGCTGTTCATCGAGGGCGGCCAGCAGCGGCACGCCCACCAACAGGGTGTCCACCAAAGGTTCGGGCAGACCGGCGTAACCGCATTCCTGGGCGATCAGGATGAAGTCCAGTTCGTTCATGCCCATGCCGTCCTGCGCCTCGGGCACGGTCAGGGCGGTCAGGCCCAGCTCCACCAGTTGCGCCCACAGCGAATCGCTGCGGCCGTTGTCGCTCTGCCACAACTCGCGGATGCGCTCGGGAGTGACTTCGTTGATCAGAAAGCTGCGCACGTTGTCCTGGAACAGCAATTGATCGCGGCTGAAACTAAAGTCCATGGTCTATTCCTCAGGCCCGCGGCATGCCGAGCATGCGTTCGGCAATGATGTTGCGCTGGATCTCGTTGGTGCCGGCGTAGATCGGCCCCGCCTGGGCAAACAGGAAACCGTCCAGCCAGTGGCCGACATCGCCGGCCGCCGGCGCCTCGGGCTGCAACTCGCCGCGCAGGCCCAGGATGCTCATGGCGGTGTCGTGCATGCGCTGGTCCAGCTCCGACCAGAAGATCTTGTTGGTCGAGGATTCCGGGCCGATCTTGCCGCCCTGCACCAGTTGCGAGGCGGTCATGTAGGTGTTGAGGGTGTAGGCCTCGGCGTCCAGCCAGGCGCGCATCACCGCCTCGCCGATGACCGGGTCGCGGTCCGCATCTTCACGGTTGGCCTGGTACAGTTCCACCAGACGCCGGGCGGTTTCCTGGAAACGTGCCGGCGAGCGCAGCAACAGGCCGCGTTCGAAACCGGCGGTGGACATCGCCACGTGCCAGCCCATGCCCTCGCCGCCCAGGGCGTTTTCCACCGGGACCTTGACGTCGTCGAAGAAGATCTCGGCGAAACCCGGCAGGCCGTTGAGCTGCGGGATCGGCCGCACGGTGATGCCCGGCGTGTCCAACGGCAGCAGGATGAAGGTCAGGCCGTGATGGCGCTGGGACTGCGCATCGGTGCGGAAGATGCCGAACGCCCAGTCGGCCCACACCGCTCGCGTCGACCAGGTTTTCTGGCCGTTGATCACGTAGTGGTCGCCGACCCGCTCGGCCCGGGAGCGGATCGCCGCCATGTCGGAACCGGCACCGGGCTCGGACCAGGCCTGGGCCCAGATGTCTTCACCGGTGGCCATGCGCGGCAGGAAGCGCGCTTTCTGCTCGTCGCTGCCGTACTCCATCAAGGTCGGGCCGAGCAGGAAGATGCCGTTCTGATTGACCCGCGCCGGGGCCCCGGAGCGGTAGTACTCCTCTTCGAAAATCAGCCACTCGATCAGGTCGCAACCACGCCCGCCGAGTTCCTTTGGCCAGGTGACCATGCCCCAACGGCCTTCATTGAGTCTGGCTTCCCAGGCGCGGTGCTGGGCAAAGCCTTGTTCGGTGTCGAACGATTGCAGCGGTTCACTCGGTACATTGGCCGCCAGCCAGGTCCGCGCCTCGGCGCGAAAGGCCAGCTGGGCCGGGGTATAGGTCAGGTCCATGGAGGTGCCTTCAGCCGTTGAATCGGGCATCGCGTTTCTCGACGAACGAGTCGCGTGCTTCCTGAGAGTCCAGCGAGCGATAGGCTTCGAGGGTGAAGCCCTGCTCCCAGCGGTATTTGTCTTCCAGATTGCCGTCCTCGATGCCGCTCAGCGCTTCCTTGGCCAGGCTGATCATGGCCGGGCTCTTGGCAGCGATGCTGCGGGCGATCTGCAAGGCGGCTTCGCGCAGGTCCTCGCGCCTGACCACCCGCTCCACCGCGCCCAGGCGCCAGGCCTCGGCGGCACTGATCGGCTCGCCAGTGAAGTACATGTGACGGACTTTCTGCACCGGGAACAGGCGCTGCAGATGCGCACCGCCGCCCATGGCGCCGCGATCCACTTCCGGCACGCCGAAGGTCGCGCACTCGGACGCCACCAGAATGTCAGCGGCGCCGCAGATGCCGATGCCGCCACCGAGCACGAAGCCGTGCACGGCGACGATCACCGGTTTCGGGTTGCGGTGGATGGCCTTGAAGCTGTCGTAGTTGCCCTTGTTCACCGCGACGATCAGGTTGCCGTCGGCGGCCAGTTCCTTGATGTCGACGCCTGCGCAGAAACCGCGGCCTTCGGCGCGGATCACGATCACCCGCACTTCGCTGTTGCGGCCCAGGCTTTGGATTTCGCTGGCGATGTCGGCCCAGCCCTGGCTGTTGAAGGCGTTGACCGGCGGGCGGTCGAACACCAGTTCGGCAATGCCGTTATCGAGACTGACGCTAAATGGTTTCATGCTGTTGTTTCCTCACGACACACGGCGGCACAGTTCGCCCAGACGCGCTTCGGCGTCGCGGACGATCTGTTCAATCAATTGGGCGCAGCTGGGCAGGCTGTCGATGGCGGCGGCGATCTGTCCGGCGGGCAGCACGCCGGCCGCCGGTTGCCCGTCGACCATAGCTTTCTGGATCACCATCGGCGCGTTGGCGGCCATGATGCTTTGTGCCGCGCTCAGCTCACCGCTGCCGCGCATCTTCAGTGCGCTGCTCAGCAGTTGCAGGACGCTGGTGCCGGTGTGCCTGCGATAGGCCAGGCCGCTGCGCACCGCCAGCAGCAGGCGCTTGAGCCCGCCACTGTTTTCCAGTTGGGTGAGCAATTCGTTGCGGATCATCCGTTGCGGCATGCCGTCGATGGCGCGGCTGATGATGATCGCCGCCGGGTCCTTGACCGCCAGGTAGCGGGCCAGGGTCGCCGACGGCACCGGGCTGTCGGCGCTCATCAAGAAGCGCGTGCCCATGGCAATCCCTTCGGCGCCATAGGCCAGGGCCGAGACCAGCCCCTTGCCGTCCTTGAAACCGCCGGCCGCCACCACCGGCACCGACACCGCGTTGACCACCTGATCGAGCAGCATCGAGGTCGGCACCGAACCGGTATGCCCGCCCCCCTCGCCGCCCTGCACGGTCACCGCGTCGGCGCCCATTTCCACGGCCTTCTGCGCATGCTTGAGCGCGCCGACCGTGGGGATGCACACCACTCCGGCATTCTTGAGACGACTGATCATCTGCTTGCCGGGCGAACGGCTGTAGCTGACCGCCCGGACCCTGTGGCGCAACACCAGCTCGACAATTTCGCCGGCGTTGGCCTGGTACATGTGGAAATTCACGCCAAACGGCTGATCGGTCAGCCGACGAGTTTCGACGATGGCCGCTTCCATCTCCTGCGGTTCGATGGTCGCCCCGGCAAGAAAACCGAAGCCGCCGGCATTGCCGGTGGCCGCCACCAGTTTCGGATCGGCGACCCAACCCATGGCGGTCTGGATGATCGGATAACGGCAACCGAGCAGTGCAGTCAGGCGAGTATTCAACGAGATTGCCATGCTCATGCCTCGCCCGACTTGCGTTGGGAACTGGCCATGGCCCGGGCGTCGTAACCGCCGAGGCGATCGCCGGACACCAGTTCGTTGTGGGCATGGGCGAAGTGATGCAGGCCGAACACCATGTCCATGGTCGCGCGCTTGCCCATCAGGTCCTCGGCGTTGTTCACCGCCTGCTTGCTCAGTTGCAGGCCCAGGCGCGGCATCTGCGCGATGCGAGCGGCGATGTCGAGGGTCTGCTGCTCCAGTTCGTCGCGGGTCACCACCCGGTTGAGCATGCCCATCTGGTAGGCGCGCGGCGCCGGCATACGCTCGCCGAGGAACAGGAATTCCTTGGCGATGCGCGGATTGAGTTCATGCACATGGGCGAAATACTCGACACCCGGAATGCCCATGCGCACCACCGGATCGGCGAAATAGGCGTCTTCACTGGCGACGATCAGGTCGCAGACCCAGGCCAGCATCAGCCCGCCGGCGATGCACGCGCCCTGGACCATGGCGATGGTCGGCTTGGGCATGTCGCGCCAGCGCCGGCACATGCCCAGGTAGACCTCCTGCTCCCGGGCGTAGAGAAACTCGCCGCCCGGCTTGTTCACGTGGTCGTACCACAGGCTGGCGCGGTCGAAGCTCTTGTCGACGTCGCGACCCGGGGTGCCGATGTCATGCCCGGCGGAAAAATGCTTGCCGGCGCCGCGCAGGACGATGACCTTCACGTCGTCGTCATCACAGGCCCGGCGAAACGCCGCGTCCAGCGCATAGGTCATCTGCGAGTTCTGCGCGTTGTGGTATTCGGGGCGGTTCATGGTGACCAGGGCCACCGCGCCACGCACGTCGTACAGCACCGCATCGGCCTGATTGTTGTGGTTGTTTTCAGCCATCACTTGTCTCCGGAACGGCGGCGCTCAGCGTTGGCCTGGCGGATTGTCTTTAAGTTGCAGGGCACGCAGGTTGTGCGGGTCCAGGCGCTGGATCAGCTGTAATTGCGCGTCGGTGGGCGCGGCGGTGGTCGGGCAGTCGGCCGGCACAAACAGCTGGAAACCGGTGTTGTCCTGAACCTGCTCCACGGTCACGCCGGGGTGCAGCGAGCGAATCCGCATCTGCCGCTCGGGGCCCTGGAAATCCAGGACACACAGGTCAGTGATGATCAGGCGGATGTCGATCTCGTCCAGCGACCAGCCCCGGGCCAGGCGGGCCGGGTTGTAGCCAACCGAGGCGACCATATCGACCTCGCCTTCGACGAACACCCGGCGGTTGTGGCTGGGCACGCAGAAGGAGTTGGCGTGGCTGATGGAGTTGCCGGGAAATCCGCGCACCCCGAGCATTTGCGCCTTGGGTCTGGCGTAGTCGCCGATGCAGGAAATGTTCGCCTGGCCAAAACGGTCGATCTGGGTCGGGCCCACCAGCGCATGGCGCTTGCCGCCCCAGACGTTGTCGAAAATCCGCGAGAAGCCCATCCAGCTGTCGCGCTTGGGTTCATAGCCGTTGCGCGCGCCCAGCGGCACCGGCTCGGCGACCATGTAGGCTTCCGAATCGGTCATCAGCAACCGGGGGTTACCGGTCAGCATGCTCAGGGAAGCGGCCAGGCGCGGGATCACCCCGATGCCGCTGGCCAACACCTCGCCATCGTCGCGCCAGGCCTCGGAGGCGGCGCAGATCATCAGTTCGGCGAGGCTGTAAGTGGTAGTGCTCATCGCAAGGCTCCCTCAGAAAATCGGCAACGGCAGTTGGCGGATCGCAGCCAGGCCGCCGACCTTGTCCAGGTACTGTTCGTGGGTGCAGTCGACGTAGTCGCGCACATAGCCCTGCCAGCCATCGGCCGCCTGGACCGTGGCGTTGTAGGCCTTGAAGTGGGCGACGTCGAAACCGTAGAGCGGCGCGCAGGAAGACGGATGCGCACCGCCCGGCACGTGGGCCACGGCGGTGGTCAGGTTGCGTTCCCAGAACACCTGATGGGCGCGCTCGGGCTGCGCGTGGAACCAGTCGCTGTCGACCAGTTCGTCGCAGGTCACGTAGCTGTGGGTCGCGGCGCGCACGAACAGATCGTCCATGTAGTGGTCCGGCCCCGAGATCTGGCACACGCCCCGGGCGTCGGCGCGGTCGACATGGACCAAGGCGGCATCGAGCTTGAGCGCCGGCATCGCCACCCAGTCCTTGCCGTCGGCATAGGGCGAGGCGATCAGCTTGATCTGCGGGTTGTGGCGCAACACATCGGTGCCCAGCCCCACCGCCGTCGGAATGAACGGCACCTGCATCGCTGCGGCGCGCAAGCCGAGCAGGAGCATCCCTTCGTCGATCTCCATCACGTCCAGCACCGCTTCCTGGCGGGCCTTGCGGAAATACGGTTCCAGCGCAATGAAATCCAGCGAGACGAAGGCGAAGATCAGCTTCTTGATCTTGCCGGCGGCGCAGAGCATGCCGACATCGGCGCCGCCGTAGGCGACCACAGTCAGGTCCTTGAGGTCCGAGCGCAGGATCTCGCGCACCAGCGCCATGGGCTTGCGCCGCGGGCCCCAGCCACCGATGCCGATGATCATGCCGTCACGCAGTTGGCCGACGATCTCGGCGGTGGTCATTTGCTTGTCCATCGTCATGTTCCTCATTGGCGGCCGACACTGAAGTCGTGGCCCCAGTGGCTGACCACGGTGCTTTCGAACGGGGTGTGGCGGTCCCAGTCGACCACCAGGCCATCGCAGCCGTACTCCAGGTCAAAGCCGGACGGGGTCTTGATGTAGAAAGAGATCATCTGGTCGTTGGTGTGCTGGCCGAGGGTCGCCGACAGCTTCACGCCGTTGGCGTGCACGCGGTCCAGGGCGCGGCCGACTTCGTCCAGCGCGTTGACCTCGACCATCATGTGCACGCAGCCGTGGGGCATCGGGCACTCGAAAATCGCCAGGGAGTGGTGGCGACCGTTGTTGCAGTGCAAGAAATGAATGCGTTTCTGCGGCTCGGCCGGGTCCGGGGTGAAGCGCACTTTCATCAGGTCCGACAGGCCGAAACCGAGCACCTGTTCGTAGAAGTCACGGCAACGCTCGAAGCTCGGTGCCGGCAGCACCACGTGGCCCATGCCCAGATCGTGGGTGACGAAACCCTGGACTCCGACCGGCGAGACGAAACGGGCGAAGTCCTGCAACGGGCCCCAGAACAGCTCATGACGATTGCCATCCGGGTCGCTGAAGTGCACCAGTTCCTGGACCTTGCGCAGCTCGGCCTCGGCCGCCGTGCCACGGGTCACTTGCACGTCAGCCTGCTGCAGCTCGCTGACCGCCTGCTCCAGCGCGGCCTTGCCGGCCACTTCCCAGCCGCAGGCACCAAAACCGTTCTCGGCGCTCTTGTGCACCAGCACGCGGTAGTGGCGTTCGTCCATCTTCAGGTACAGGTGTTCGGCGTCAGCACAGTCGACCACCATCATGCCCAGCACCTGGCTTGCATAGTGACGCCATTGCGCCAGGTCGCTGGACAACAGGGTGACGTAACCCAGACCACGGATATCCATGGATGCACTCCTCGTTTTTCTAAGGCCCTGCCGCCCTTCGGCGGCTGCCGGGGGAGACTTTATGTAGGGCCTATTCAAGCGGGATCGGCGAGGGGCAACATCGTCCAATGGGACTAGCGCACCCGATGATGGCGGGCATAAAAAAACGGGCCTTGGGGACCCGTTGGAAAGTTGGCCTGACATCCGTGCCGGGCCGGTAAAACATCTGAGGTTCAACACACCTATGTAGCAGCCTTCGGCAGCTCCTACAGGTCAATGCCGGATCAACTCAGCCCTTGCGGAAATGCGGAATCACTTTCTCGCCAATGTTCTTCAGGGTTTCCAGCTGCGCCCACTGCGGCACGGTGCCCATCTGGCAGATGAAGAGGATTTCGTCGGCGCCGGCGTCGATCAGGCGCTGCACGTAGCCAATGCAATCCTCGACGGTGCCGTAGGCGTGGTTGGGGTTCATCATGGCCATGGTCGGGTCGGAGAAATCAACGCTGACTTCCTCGGAGGCGAAGCGCGACTTGATCACCGCCTGGCCGTTGCCATCGACGAAGGTGTCGTCCTTCCACTTCTCCGGATCCGGACGTTCGCCACCGCCGTACCAGTAACCCAAGGACTCCATGAAGTAACGCTGGCCCCGGATACCGATGCGGCGTGCTTCTTCGTTGTCATCCAGCACGATCGCCGGGCACAGGGCCGCGATGTGGCGGTTCGGACGGAAACCCACCTGATGCTTCACATCCCGGTTGTCCCAGGCCTGGTGGTACACCTGGACCTTCTTGGCGATTTCCTCCGGGCCACCGAAGCCCAGCACCAGCGAACCCATGCCACGGCTGCCGGCATTCTTCAGCGATTCGGTGTTGGTGCACGCCAGGTACATCGGCGGGTGCGGGTCCTGATAAGGCTTGGGATGGATCGGGCGTTTCGGGATCTGCACAAAATCGCCGTGATGCTCGATCTCGTCATACACGAACATTTTCGGGATCAGGTACATCATCTCGTCGATCTGCGGCTGCAGGGTCGACAGGTCATAACCGAAGGTGCCGGCCTCCTGCTGGGTGCCGCCCTTGCCCACGCCGAAATGCACACGGCCCTTGGACAGCAGGTCGAGGGTGGCGATGCGCTCCGCCACCTTGACCGGGTGGTTCATCGCCGGCGGCAGACAGACCACGCCGTGGCCGATGCCGATACGCTCGGTCTTGCCGGCCACGAACGCGAGCATGGTTTCCGGGGCCGACATGTGCGAGTAGTTGCTCAGCGCGGTGTGCTCGACGCACCAGAACGTGTCGAAGCCCAGCTTGTCGGCGAGCACGGCCTGCTCGACGGTGTCTTCGAAAATCTTGCGGTCGCCTTCGCGGCTGGAGTCCACCGTCTGGGCTTCGTAAATCAGGGAAAATTTCATGGTTGATCCTTGTGCTTATTGGATGCGCAATCGGCGCCAGGAACCTGTGCCTTGACGCCAATGCTCGGGCATTGGCGTCGCGCCTGAATCACGCAAACGGACTAGCCGTTTCAGAGGAAAAAGTCGCTGCTGTCCTGGCCCATGCTCACCCCGCCGAGGTTCCAGGCGTACTTGGCCGGGCTGTTGGCGACGTGGGCACGACCGGTGTGGATATCGCGGAACGCACGGTTGATCGGATGGCTGCGAAAGATCGTCGACGCGCCGCTGTTGAACATCAGATCGCCCGCGGCCTTGGCGCACTTGTCGGCAACCAGCGCCGAGTCGTAACGCATCTTCACCCGCTCGGGCATGCTCAACGGCTCGCCTTTGCGCGCCCGCTCCAGCATCAGCGCGAAGTTGCGATGCAGGACGGTCTTGCACTCGTCGACGCAGACCATGGCATTGGCCAGCGCCGACTGCGCGGCCGGGTCCTGGACCATCTTGCGTCCGTCATTGACCCCGACCCGGGCGCGGTTGTGCTCGACGAACTGATCCACCGCACCCTGCAGGGCGCCGATGGCGGACGACGAAACCGCGCGCACGAAAATCTGCCCGAACGGCAGGCGGAACAACGGCGCGGTGTTGACCGCGTTGCCCGGGCTGTTCTGCATGAAACCGTCGAGGGCGCGATGGATGCGGTACTCGGGAACGAAGGCGTTCTCCACCAGGACATCGTGGGATCCGGTGGCCTCAAGGCCCATGACATTCCAGTTGTCGAGGATCTGGTAGTCGCTGCGCGGCACCAGGAACGTCCGATAGTCCGGCGCGCCACCGGCCTCTTCCGGCGGCACCAGTGCCCCGAGAAACGCCCAGTCGCAATGCTTGCTTCCGGAAGAAAAACCCCAGCGCCCGCTCAACCTGAACCCGCCCTCGACCCGCTCGACCTTGCCCACCGGCATATAGGACGACGAGATCAGCACACTGGAATCACTGCCCCAGACATCCTGCGCGGCCCGGTCATCGAACAGCGCCAGCTGCCAGTTATGAATCGCCACCACCCCCAGCACCCAGGCCGACGACATGCAGCCTTCGGCCAGGGTCATCTGCACATCGAAAAAGTCCTTGGGCTCCAGCTCATACCCCTCCCAGCGCGCGGGCTGGAGAATGCGGAAGAAACCGGCATCGTGGAAATCCTTCAAGGTCTCTTCAGGCAACTGACCGGCCTGAGCGGCACTCAAAGCGCGTTCACGCAGGATCGGCACCAACTCACGGGCCCGTTGGCTCAGACGCTGGCGAATCAGGTCTTGGTTGAGCATTTTTATTCTTCTCCTCTGTCCACCCCATCCGCCGGGGCGCGCGTGCAACAGGGCCCAACAGCGCCCCCACGCTGGCATTCAAACAATGGAAAAAAGAGCAGGCATCCCTCAAACGGACCATGCGGGGGGTGACAGTGCGGTAGTTGTGGGAGCGGGCTTGCTCGCGAAAGCGGTGAATCAGGCGGCATTTATGGTGACTGGCGGGACGCCTTCGCGGGCAGGCTCGCTCCCACAATTCAAAACCAGGCCCATCACCAACAGCCCGGTCGGCCCAGAGGCCGCCGAGGCCTAGTCCCCTCGGACGATGCCCAACCCCCGCACCAGCGCAAAAATCCATCGCACTCCCCGCCCCAACCAAAAGGCCCAGCGCGATGAACGAGATCAACCTCAAAGCCGACATGCTCCAGGCCATGCGCCGCCTGGCCAAGTCCGTCACCATCATCAGCACCAGCAACGGCTCCGAGCGCTTCGCCATGGCCGCCACCGCCGTGGACTCCCTGAGCACCGAACCGCCGTCGCTGCTCATCTGCGTCAACAAAACCGCCTCGCCCCACGCCGCCCTGGCCACCGGCGCGGACTTCTGCGTCAACATCCTCGGCGTCGAACAACAGGACCTCGCCCACCTGTGCAGCGGCGCGATCAAGGGTGAAGCCCGTTTCGATCGCGGCAACTGGCTGACCAGCGCCGGCGGCATCCCTTACCTGGGCGACGCGCAGTCGGCGATCCTCTGCCGCCAGGACGGCCACTTCAGCTACGGCACCCACACCGTGTTCATCGGCCGCATCCTGCAGATCCACACCAGCGACGAAATCACCCCGCTGGTCTACCTCGACGGCAACTACACCACCACCGCCAAACCCACCCCTTCCTTCGCTGTCGCCGGCTGAGGCTGACCCGATATGAACGGGATGAAGGGAGTGACCGGGTTGACGCCGCTGCGAGTCAACAACGCCGACCAGCTGCCATGGGACGAGCGCTGCGATCTGCTGGTGGTCGGTTTCGGCGGCGCCGGTGTCTGCGCCGCCATCGAGGCAGCCAGTCGCGGGCTGGCGGTGCTGGCCGTGGATCGCTTCGCCGGCGGCGGCGCCACGGCGCTCAGCGGCGGCGTGGTGTATGCCGGCGGTGGCACGCCTTATCAGCGCCAGGCCGGTTACGACGACACCGACCAGGCCATGTTCGATTACCTGCGCCAGGAAGTGGGCGACGCCGTCAGCCCGCAGACCCTTAAGGATTTCTGCGAAGGCAGCACCGAACAACTGGCCTGGCTCGAACGCCAGGGCGCAGCGTTCGAAGCCAGCGTGCCGCCGCACAAAACCTCCTACCCGAGCGACCGGTACTACCTCTATTACTCGGGCAACGAAGCCGTGCCGGCCTATGCCGCCCAGGCCAAACCGGCGCCCCGCGGTCATCGCACCAAAGGCCCGGGCATGTCCGGGGCCAGCCTGTTCGCCCCGCTCAAGGCCAGCGCCCTGCGTCACGGCGTACGCCTGCGCAGCCAGTGCGAAGTGCGGCGTCTGGTGCTCGATGCGAATGATCGGGTGATCGGCGTCGAAGCCTGGCAACTGCCAGCGGGCAGCCCCGCGGCGAAACAGCATGCACGCCTGTCACGCTGGGCCAGCGCCCTGCACATGTACGCTCCGGCACTGGCCGACCGCTTGCGCGCCCGCCAGCGTCGCATCGAACAGCACAGCGCCGAGCGTCTGCTGATCCGCGCCAGGCACGCCGTGCTGCTGAGCAGCGGCGGCTTCATCTTCAACCGCGAACTGGTCAGCCTGCACGCACCGCAATACCTGGCCGGCCTGCCGCTGGGCGCCACCGGCTGCAATGGCAGCGGCATCGCCCTGGGCCAGAGCGCCGGGGGCAGTGTGGCGCGGATGGACAAAATCAGCGCCTGGCGTTTCATCAACCCGCCGCTGGCCTGGGCCCGCGGGCTGATCGTCAACGGTCGGGGCGAGCGTTACGCCAACGAGGAAATCTACGGCGCGACCCTCGGCCACGCCATGGTCGAAGAACAGGATGGCCGCGCAATCCTGATCCTCAACCGGGCGCTGGTGCGCGAAGCCGTGCGTCAGGTCGGGCCGGGCAAGGTGTGGAATTTCCAGCGCCTGCCGGTCCTGCTCAACCTGCTGTTCAACGCCAGACGCAGCAACGATCTCGGCGGCCTGGCCAAACGCTGCAACCTGCCGCCGGAACGGCTGCGCCAGAGCGTCGAACGCTACAGCCGCGCCGCTCGCGGCGAAGTCGCCGATGAGTTCGGCAAGTCCGCGGCGATGCTCGCCAACCTGGACCAGGGTCCGTGGTACGCCCTTGACCTGTCCTTCGCCAGTCGCCTGTTCCCCTGCCCGGTGATCACCCTGGGCGGGCTGAAAGTCTGCGAAGCCAGCGGCCGCGTGCTCGATCACGCAGGCCAACCGGTACAAGGCCTGTACAGCGCCGGACGCAACGCCGTCGGGGTCGCTTCCAACCTGTATGTCTCCGGCCTGTCCCTGGCCGACTGCATTTATTCCGGTCGCCGGGCTGCGGCCCACGTGGCCGATCAAGCCGCACTTCAAACCACACGCTCAGGAGAACAACAATGCAACGTGTAGAAGGCAAAGTCTGCATCATCACCGGCGCCGCCAGCGGCATCGGTCGCGAAGACGCCCTGCTGCTGGCCAGCGAAGGCGCCAGGGTCGTGCTGACCGATCTCAATGAAGAAGCCGGTCGCCAGGTGGCCGCCGAGATCGGCGCCAACGCGCTGTTCATCCGCCACGACATCGCCAGCGAAAGCGACTGGCAGCACGTGGTCAAAACCACCGTCGAACACTTCGGCCGCCTCGATGTGCTGGTCAACAACGCCGCGATCCTCGCCCTGGGCAGCATCGAAGACACCAACCTGGAGCTGTGGCAGAAGGTGCAGAAGATCAACGGCGACGGCTATTTCCTGGGCTGCAAGTACGCGATCCAGGCGATGAAGGAAACCGGTGGCGGCTCGATCATCAACATGTCGTCGGTGGCGGCGCTGGGCGCGATGCCGATGTTCTGCGCCTACTCGGCGTCCAAGGGCGCGGTGGCGGCGATGACCCGTTCGATTGCCCTGCACTGCAAGCAACAGGGCTACCGCATCCGCTGCAACAGCGTGCACCCCGATGGCGTCAACACGCCGATGACCCAGGCCCTGGCCGGCGGTCAGGCGATCCCCCAGGAAGCCCTCGACCAGGACCCGATGAACCGCATGGCCGCGCCACGGGACATTGCCAACGTGGTGCTGTTTCTGGCCACCGACGAGTCACGCTTCGTCAACGGCGCCGAGATCCGCGTCGACAACGCCCAGCTGATCAGCGGGCTCTGAGGTCGAGGTGAACATGGGCACGCAACAACAGAACCTGACCCCGGCCGAGCACACAACCGCAAGTATCCGCTTGCAAGTGTGCGCGGTGATCGACGAGACCCCCGATGCGCGCTCGCTGGTGCTGGATGTTCCGCCGGCCCTGCGTGAGCGTTTTCGCTACAAACCGGGCCAGTTCCTGAGTTTTCGCGTGCCCGTGGGCGGCAAGCTGTTGACCCGCTGTTACTCCATGGCCAGCTCGCCGCTTGCGGATGCGCTGCCCAAGGTCACGGTGAAGCGGGTCGACGGCGGCCGCGTGTCGAACTGGATGAACGAGGTGCAGGTCGGCGACTGGCTGGACGTGCTGCCACCGGCCGGGCATTTCTGTCTGGGCGAGCGGCAGTCGGTCGATACTGGCAAGCCGCTGGTGTTGTTCGGTGGCGGCTCGGGTATCACGCCGGTGTTTTCCATTCTCAAATCGGTGCTGCATGAAAGCCGGCGGCCGATCACCCTGATCTACGCCAACCGCGATGAAAGCTCGGTGATTTTCCGGGAGGAACTGCGGCAGTTGATCAAGGCGCATCCTGATCAACTGCACGTGGTTCATGTGCTCGATTCGGTGCAGGGATTCCTCGGCGATGCCCAGGTGCGTCATCTGTTGCGCGGCCTGGCCGGCGGTGAGTACTTCATTTGCGGGCCGGGGCCGTTCATGGACACCGTGGAGCGCACCTTGCTGGCGTTGGGCGAAGCGGCCGAAAGCATTCATGTCGAACGTTTCGTTTCACCGCCCGATCCCGATGAGCTGTTGGCCGAAGAAACCGCGGCGCGGGCCGCGGCCATGGCTTCGCACTGCGAAGCGCTGATCGTCGAACTCGACGGCCAGCAACACGAAATTCCCTGCCGCCCCGGCGACACCTTGCTGCAAAGCTGCAAGGCCGCCGGACTGGACGTGCCGTCCTCGTGTGAAGAAGGTTTCTGCGGCGCCTGCATGTGCGTGGTCGAAGAAGGCCAGACCCAACTGGCCCGCAACGACGTCCTCACCCCCAAGGAACTCGAACAAGGCTGGACCCTGGCCTGCCAGAGCCGCCCGACCGGAGCGCGGGTGCGCCTGAAATTCCCTGATTGATCCACAGGGGCCAATGTCAAACACAAAATCCGCGAACAACACAAAACCCCTGTAGGAGCTGTCGAGTGCAACGAGGCTGCGATCTTTTGATTGTTCAAATACAAGATCAAAAGATCGCAGCCCGCGGCAGCTCCTACACGGGGGAATGCGTTCATGGGCACCCCGTCGCCCTAGTCTCAATGGACGATCATGCAGCCCCTGTCTGCGGTTAGACTCGGCTCAAAGCTTTAGCCCTACAACAATAAAGAGGTGCAGTTATGGCTCGTTTGCAGAACAAGGTCGCGGTGGTTACCGGCGGCGCTTCCGGGATTGGTCTGGCTTGCGTGCGCCGCTTCGCCGCTGAAGGCGCGCAGGTGGTCGGTCTGGACATCGGCAGCGCGCCGGCGGATTTCCCCGGCCTGTTCATGACCCTGGATGTGCGCGACGAAGCGCTGGTGCAGCAGGTCATGCAGGAAGTCGTCAGCCGTTTCGGCCGCATCGACGTGCTGGTCAACGCCGCGGGCGTGGCGGACCAGGGCAGCGTGACCCAGACCACCACCGCCAACTGGCAACGGGTGATGGACATCAACCTGACCGGCAGCATGCTCACCAGCAAATACGCCCTGGCGCCGATGGTCGAGCAACGCAGCGGATCGATCATCAACGTCGGTTCGATCTTCGGCCTGCAGGGTTGCGACGGCAACGTGGCGTACAATGTGTCCAAGGGCGGCATCAACCAGCTGACCCGCTCGATGGCCATCGACTTCGGCTACGCCAACATCCGCGTCAACGGCCTGTGCCCCGGCCTGATCGAAACGCCGATGACCAGCATGGTCCGCGACAACGACGCGTTCCACGCCTTCTTCGCCTCGCAGCACATGCTCAGCCGCTCCGGGCAACCGGAAGAAGTGGCCAACGTCGCGCTGTTTCTGGCATCCGACGAAGCGTCCTTCGTCAGCGGCCAGATGATCGCCGTGGACGGCGGTTTCTCCGCCGGCCGCCGTTTCGCCCCGCCCGCCGCGTAACACCCCATCCGGCCGGGCGCCCTGCCCGGCCCACTCCCTTTTCCGTTCTTGTCTTCTAACCGGGGAGGCCCCATGCCGCCTGTCGCTACCGCTCTGACCTTCGCTCAACTGTTCGCCAACACGGCCCAGGCCTATGGCGACCGCCCGGCCATCGAGGACGCCGGGCGCGTCATCAGTTACCGGGAACTCGACCAGTTGCGCCGCCAGGCCGCCCGCGCCCTGCTGGCTCTGGACGTCCAGGTCGGCGACCGGGTGGCGATCTGGGCGCCCAATGTATGGGAATGGATCGTCGCCGCCGGCGCCCTGCAAAGCGTCGGCGCCGCGCTGGTGCCGCTCAACACCCGCATGAAAGGCAGCGAGGCCGGGTTCATCCTGCGCGAGAGCGGCGCCTGCGTGCTGTTCGCCATCGGTGAATTCCTCGGCGCCGACTATCCGGGCATGCTGGTCGGCGAAGACCTGCCGCAGCTGCGCCACATCGTCAGCCTGCGCAGCGCAGGATCGGGCACCCTGGCTTGGGAGCGGTTCATGGACCTGGCGGCCGACGTGCCGCAACTGGCCCTGCGCAGCCGCGAACAAATGATCGGCCCGCAGACCCTGTCCGATGTGCTGTTCACCTCCGGCACCACCGGCAAACCCAAGGGCGTGATGACCAGCCACGGCCAGAACCTGCGAATCGTGCGGGACTGGAGCGACATCGTCGGCCTGCGCGAAGGCGACCGCTACCTGATCGTCAATCCGTTCTTCCACTCCTTCGGCTACAAGGCCGGCTGGCTGGCGGCGCTGATGCGCGGCTGCACGATCCTGCCGCAGCAGGTGTTCGACGTGCAGGCGGTGCTCGAATGCGTGCAGCGCGAGCGCGTCACCGTGTTGCCCGGGCCGCCGACGCTATATCAGTCGCTGCTGGCCCATCCGCAGCGGGACGAATTCGATTTGAGTTCGTTGCGCGTGGCGGTGACCGGGGCGGCGGCGATTCCGGTGGAGATGATTCAGCGCATGGGCAGCGACCTGGGGTTCGCCACCATCGTCACCGCTTATGGCCTGACCGAAGTCTGCGGTTTTGCGACCATCTGCCGTTCCGGCGACTCTGCAGAAACGGTCGCCAACACCAGCGGCCGGGCGATGCCGGGGGTGGAGGTACGCTGCGTAGGTAGCACCGGTCGCAGCCAGCCGGCCAATGTTCCCGGTGAAATTCAGGTACGCGGCTACAACCTGATGCAGGGCTATTTCAACAATCCCCAGGCCAGCCAGGAAGTGCTCGACGCCGACGGCTGGTTGCAGACCGGTGACATCGGCATGCTCGATGAACAGGGTTACCTGCGCATCACCGATCGGCTCAAGGACATGTTCATCACCGGTGGCTTCAACGTCTATCCGGCGGAAATCGAACAATGCCTGCTGACCTACCCCGGGGTGGCCCAGGCGGCGGTGATCGGCATTCCCGACGAGCGCATGGGCGAAGTGGCCATGGCCTTCCTGCTGCCGGCGCCGGGGATTGAAATCGAACAGACTCGCTTCCTCGCCTGGTGCCGGGAGCAGATGGCCAACTACAAAGTGCCGCGGCGGGTGCGGGTGCTGGACAGCATGCCGCTGAATGCGGCGGGGAAAGTGACCAAGAATGTGTTGCGGGAGTGGGCGTTGCAGGTAGCGGGCTAATCACCACCTATGCAGGAGCGAGGCTTGCCCGCGAAGAGGCCAGCACATCCAACATGGATGGTGCCTGCCACACCGCCTTCGCGGGCAAGCCATGCTCCTACAGGTATTGAGTCGTCCAAAAAAGATCGCAGCCTTCGGCAGCTCCTGCAGGGGTCGTGTGTGAACCCGATTGTGTAGGAGCTGCCGAAGGCTGCGATCTTTTGACGTTGGATCAGACAACCCGCGCCGGATGCTGTCTGCGCGGCTCGCCCAGCATCGCGCGGTGCGACGGCGGCTGGCGGCCCTGGTCTTCGCTGATGCCATAACCGGCAGCGATTTCCGCGGTGATCAGGGTCTGCCCCGACAGCGCCATCAACTGCGGATCATTGAGCAACGCATGAATCACCCGGCCATTGAACTGCGGGGTTTCGGCATTGGCGAGAAACGCCTGGTACTGCTCGCCATGCTGCTCGCCTGCAATCTTCGTGCGCTCGGTCAATTGCGGTCCCAGCCACAGCGACAACGCCACCACGCGCTGCCCTTCGAAATCCACCGCCATGTCCGCCGCCAGTTTGTCGACACCGGCCTTCTGCGCGCCGTACGCCGGCCCGTGCATGTAGCACCCGGCGCCGAACGAGGAGGTAAAACAGATCAGTCCCTGGGCACTGCGCAGCAACAACGGCGCCGCGTAATAACTGGCGATGTACGCCGAGCGCAGGCCGACGTCGAGTATCCGCACCAGCTCCAGCGGCTTGGCCCAGAACGGCCCCGGCTCGATCAACTGGTCGTGGATGAACGCCGCATTGTTCACCAGCAGATCCAGGCGCCCGCATTCGCGCTCGACACGCTCGAACAAGGCACGCACCTGCCCATCGCTGGCATGATCACAGACCACCGCGATACCCCGCCCACCCGCCGCCGTAATCGCCGCGGCGGTGTCCTCAAGCGAACCCCGCAGGGCGTGCCCATACAAATTCGACCCGCCCTGATCCGGCGCGCGGCCGGTGACGTACACCGTCATCCCCGCCGCGCCCAGGGCCAGGGCAATGCCCCGACCCACGCCGCGACTGGCACCGGTCACCACGGCAATCCGATTGTTCATTCGACGCTCCCGAACAAGGTTTTCGCCGAGGCGGTTTCGCTCTGGCACTTGATGTGATTGGCCGCCAGATAACCGAAGGTCATGGCCGGGCCGATGGTCGAGCCGGCGCCCGGATAGGTGCGGCCCATCATCGAGGCGGCGCTGTTGCCGATGGCGTACAGGCCTTCGATCGGCTGGCCGTCTTCGTGAAGCACACGCGCATGCACGTCGGTGAGCAGACCGCCCTTGGTGCCGATGTCGCCGGCATCGATGCGCACGGCATAGAACGGCCCCTTGAGCAGCGGCGCCAGGCACGGGTTGGGCTTCACGTTCGGATCCCCGTAGTAGCGGTCGAACAGCGACTCGCCCTTGTGGAAATCTTCGTCGACGCCCCGCACCGCCATGCCGTTGAAACGCTGCACGGTGCGCGCCAGGCCCGCCGCATCGACGCCGATCTGCGCCGCCAGTTCTTCAAGACTCGGCGCCTTGTGGAAGTATTCGCGCAGGTGTTCGGGCAGTTGCCAGTCGCGCTGGGCGTAACCCGGCAACAACGCGCCGCAGGGGTATTTGCGGCGGAACTCAGCGTCGAACACCATCCAGCACGGCACGCTCGCGGCGCCGTCACGGTTGTTGGCGTACATCGCGTAGACGATATCGGTGTAGGGCGCGGCCTCGTTGACGAATCGCTCGCCCGCCGCGTTGACCATCACGCAGCCCGGCAGAGTCCGTTCGACGAACAGCGCCCGCTGTTTCTCTTCGCCGCGCACATGGGTGGTCGGCGCCCACCAGCTGTGCTCCATCAACGCGGTCTGCGCGCCGATGGCAAGGCCCGCGCGAATGCCGTCGCCGGTATTGTTCGGCGGTGTGGCGCTCCAGCCGGCCTGCGAGGGCTGCGGCAGGTACTGTTCGCGCATCGCCTGATTACGCTCGAAACCACCGGCGGCGATGATCACCCCGTAGCGCGCCTTGACGTTGAGCAACTGCCCGTTGCGACTGACCCGCGCACCGCCGACCCGGTCACCGACCAGCAGCAGCTCTTCCAGGGCACAGTTCAGCCACAGCGACTTGCCGCGATCCTGCAACGAACAACGCAAGGCGCCGATCAGCGCGTTGCCCAGGGTCAGGTAACGATCCCGCCTGGACAATCGCCGCCCCTCGCGATCGCGCCAGTAGCGCCACATCACCCGCAGGGTCAGGCGCAGCCAGCCGGGACCACGGCACAGCAGCACCTGCGCCTCCTTCATGGTCATCGCCATGCGCCCCATCATCAGGGTGCCGGGGGATGGCGCACGCATGCGCAAGAATTCTTCGCCCAGTTCGGCGGCATCGAACGGCAGCGGGTCCATGGAGCGATAGCCCGGTTTGCCGCCTTCGACTTCCGGGTAGTAGTCGGCGTAACGCGGTTGCGCCTCGAAGCGCACGCGGGTCTGGCGCTCCAGGTACTCGACCATTTCCCGGCCGTGCTCGACGTAAGCCTCGATGCGCCCGTCGTCGATTTCGCCATGGGTCACGGCGCGGATGTAGGCAATCGCTTCGGCGGCCGAATCGCTGCCACCCAGGGCCTCGATTCGGTGATTGCCGGGGATCCAGATACCGCCGCCGGACACCGCCGAGGTGCCGCCGTATTCGCCGCTTTTTTCGATCAGCAGCGCATTCAGGCCCAGGTCATGGGCACGCAACGCAGCGGTCATGCCCCCTGCTCCCGAGCCGGCCACCAGCACATCACAACATTCGTCCCACTTGATCCCGGCAGTGTTCATGCGATCACCCTTGTTCAGCGCCCATCGGGCAGAAACCGCCGCTGCCCAAGCTTTGGCGGGAGGCGGTCGGTCTCGGGATTGTTCGTGGCGTACGCTGTGTGTTCATCGTCCGATGGGACTAAGGCCGGGGGCATATCCGTTTCTTCGGTAACGGCGGCGTGGGGTTCTGCCCTTACGGCTGTTCTTTTGATTGGGGGCATATCCATTGCTGCGGTAACGGCGGCTTATGGTTCCGCCTGACGGCGGGTTACTTTGGAGAGCGCAAAGTAACCAAACGCTTGATCCCCTGACGTACGGCCCCTCGCTTAGGCTCGGGGATTTCTCTGGGAGCGGTGTACATCCGCAAGAATCAGGTCGGCTGTCAGGCCGTCATCGCTGGCAAGCCAGCTCCCACAGGGGACAGCGCAGGCCGAGCGTTAGCTCGCCTCGGCGGCTTTTGATCTTGATCCACCCGCCCCTTCGGCAGGCTGGCAATGGATATGTACACGATCAAAAGAGCCTCCGCGAGCAGGCTCGCTCCCAAAAAAAGCCCTGCCCAAATCGCTTAGTCCGCTCGGACGATGTTCCCCGCAAGTCATGACCCCATAGTCGCCCACAACACCCATCACCCCAGAAATGCAGGTCGGGAAAGGCCCGGCCTGGGCATGAGGACGACATGATAAAAACAATAATCGCCCCACAATCGCTGCACCCGCGCACCCGGCTGGCTCTGCTGTTGCTGGCGGGCGGGTTGAGCACGCAGGTCAACGCCATGAAGTTCCAGCCCAGCGATGACCTGAGCGTCGACTGGGACACCACGCTGACCTACAGCCTGGCGTGGCGCACCGAATCGCGCGATCACAAGCTGGTGGCCAATGCCAACGGCAACGACGGCGACAACGCCTTCGACCGCAACAGCCTGATCAACAACCGCGCCGGTTTCCTGACCGAGGCCAACATTCAATGGCGTGACGATTACGGCGTGTTCCTGCGCGGCACCGGTTTCTACGACAACGTCTACGACCGCGGCAACGACAACGACACCGGGACGTCCAACTGCTTCGCCGGCGGGCATTGCAGCCGTCCCGACCGCTTCTCCCAGGACACCATCGACCAGCACCGCGACGAGCTGCGCATGCTCGACTACTACGCCTACGGCACCTGGGACCTGGGCGGCCACAACCTCAATGCGCGCCTGGGCAACCAGGTGGTGAGCTGGGGTGAAAGCCTGTTCTATCCGGGCATTTCCGCCGCGCAAAGCCCGGTGGACGCGACCAAGGCCACCACCCCGGGCGTGGAGGTCAAGGAGATTCTGTTGCCGGTCGGCCAACTGTTCACCCAGTTCAGCCTGACCGACAGCCTGGATATCCAGGCCTACTACCAATACAAGTGGGAAAAGACCGAGCTGTTCGGCGTGGGCAGCTACTTCTCCACCACCGACTTCATCGACGAGGGCGGTTTCAACGACGCCACCGGGTTCCTGACCCGCCTGGGCGACGAGAAACCGAGCAACAGCGGCCAGTACGGCGTGGCCTTCACCTACGCCGCCGAGTCGCTGAACAACACCGAGTTCGGCCTCTATTACTCGCGTTACCACGACAAGACGCCGTCCCTGGATTTCCAGAGCGACCTGGGTCACTACCGCGCGGTGTACTTCGACAAGATCGACCAGTACGGCGCCAGCTTCTCCACGGTGCTGGGCGACGTGAGCTGGGCCGGTGAGGTCAGCTACCGCGACGGCGCGCCGGTGATGGTCGACAACGGATTCTCCAGCCCCGTGCGCGGCAAAGTGATGCAGGCGCAAACCTCGGCGATCTACGTCGTGGGCCCGACCTCCTGGGCCGACAACACCACCCTGACCGGCGAGCTGGTCTACAACACCGTGCTCGACAACGACAAATCCACCCCGGTCACCGTGGCCCCCGGCGTGACGCTGCCGGGCACCGACAGCCTGGTCTACGACCGCGATGCCTGGGGTTACACGGTGCAGGTCAACCTCGATTACAACAACGTGTTCAGCGGCTGGGACATGTCGGTCCCGGTGACCTACAGCACCGCCGCGCAACACGACAGCGCCCTGGTGGGCTCTATCAACGCGGGCCAGGGCGACGATCGCGCGAGCATCGGCAGCTCCTGGCGCTACCTGGGCAACTTCACCGTCGAGGCGCGCTACAACGCCTACCTGGGCAACGCCAACAACAGCCCGCTGGCCGACCGCGACAACGTCGCGCTCAACTTCAAGTACCGATTCTGATTCCCCTGTCGGAGGAGCACAGCATGTCCAGATTTACCCAAACCTTATTGTCCACGGCGCTGACCGTCGGCCTGCTCGGCAGCGGCCTGGCCCACGCCAAGGTCAGCAACGAAGAAGCCGCGCGCCTGGGCCAGGACCTGACCCCGATGGGCGCCGAAAAGGCCGGCAACGCCGACGGCAGCATCCCGGCCTGGAGCGGCAAATGGCTCGGCCTGCCGCCGGGCCTGAAGTTCGACGGCCCGGGCTCGCCGTACCCGGATCCGTATGCCTCGGAAAAACCGCTGTTCGTGATCGACGCCAAGAACATGGACAAGTACGCCGCCAACCTCACCGACGGCCAGAAGGCGCTGCTCAAGCGTTACCCCGATACCTTCAAGATTCCGGTGTACCCGAGCCATCGCGACTTCCGCGTCGATCCGAAACTGGTGGAGGCGGTGAAGAAAAACGCCGTCAGCGCCGAACTGGACAACGACAACAACGACACCAGGAACGCCTGGGCCGGCTCGCCCTTCCCGATCCCGAAAAACGGCAGCGAGCTGATGTTCAACCACACCCTCGCCGGCCGCGCCGCCGCCGAAGAGGCCAACTACCGTCAGGCCGTGGTCTATTCGAACAAGGAGCGGGTGATCGAGGAGGTCAACTACAAGATCTTTTCCATCTGGTCCAACCCGGATAAAACCCTGGAGTCGTCCAACGGCATTCTCACCAACTTCCTGATCACCACCCTGGAACCGGTGCGCAAGAAGGGCGAGATCGTGGTAGGTCACGAGTTCATCAACCCCACCGCCTCGCCGCGCCAGGCCTGGCAGTACAGCCCAGGCCAGCGCCGCGTGCGTCGCGCGCCAACCGTGGGTTACGACTCGCCGACCGGCGCCGGCGGTTTCCGCGTGTACGACGAGGACCGCCTGTTCAACGGCGCGCCGGATCGCTACAACTGGACCATCGTTGGCAAGAAGGAAATCTACATCCCGTACCACAACTACAAGATCGACGATCCGAGCGTGAGCACCGACCAGATCCTCGACACCACCGGCCACGTCGACCCGCAGTACATGCGGTATGAAAAACACCGGGTCTGGGTGTTGCAGGCAACCCTCAAGGAAGGCGCCCGTCATGTCTACGCCAAGCGGGTGTTGTACCTGGACGAAGACACCTGGGCCGCCACCCTGGCGGACAACTACGACAGTCGCGGGCAACTGTGGCGCACCAACATGCAGACCTCGATCTACGCCTACGAGATGCAGCGCTACCACGCTCGCCTGGGCATCTACCACGACTTGATCGCAGGCTCGTACCTGGTCGACCGGATGCTGATCGATCAGAAACCGGCGAAGTTGAATGCCTCCAACTTCACCGATGACGAGTTCACCCCGGGCAACCTGCGCAAACTGGGCACCCGCTGAACACCGCAACGCCCCGACCGATGCATTTCGGTCGGGGCGTTGTGCTTTGCCCCCCCGCGGTCCTTGTAGCAGCTGGCGAAGCCTGCGTCCGGCTGCGCAGCAGTCGTAAAATAAGTGCATCCGGTGCGTCAGACACACCGAGCAGGCAGGGTTTACGACTGCTTCGCAGCCGGACATAGGCTTCGCCAGCGGCTACAGGGTTCTCGGTTTGGCCTGATTTTTTCTGAAGACTCGAGGGACTTTTTTATGAACAAACTGCTTACCGCCGCCATCGCCGTGGCCAGCGTCGGCCTGTCGCTGCAGGCCAATGCTCTGACCATTCTGCTGACCAACGACGATGGCTGCCGCGCGCCGGGTATCGATGCGATGTACCGCGCGTTAACGGCGGCCGGGCACAAGGTGATGCTGGTCGGGCCATTGAATGACAGCAGTGGTATCAGTGCGGCCAGCGTGGTGGTGCCGGGTCAGGCGTTGGCGGTGACGGAACTGGCGCCGGGCAGGTTCTGCGTCGGGCCGCCGCAAGGGTATGTCGCGCCGGCCGGCAAGACGTCGGCCATCGGTACGCCGGTGGATGCGGTCAACGTCGGGCTGGATGTGATTCTCAAGGACTCGCCGCCGGACCTGGTGGTGTCGGGGAGCAACTTCGGCGAGAACGTCGGGCCACTGACGCAGATGTCCGGCACGCTCAATGCGGCGGTGCGGGCGATGTTCAAGGGGATACCGGCGGTGGCGGTGTCCACGGCCATCGACATGGACCTGATCATCCGCGATCAGCAGGCCGGCTATCGCAAGACCCTGGGCGCCATGGACGATACGGCGCGGTTCGCGGTGAACGTCATCGAGCGGGCGACCCAGGTCGGCGCACAAGCGCGCAAGGCCTGTGCCAGCCACAAAAAGCAGTGTGACTTGAACATTCTCGGCCTGCCGGGAGTGAGCGGCCTGAACCTCAACTACCCACCCCTGCCGCCCGCCGAAGTCAAAGGCGTGAGCTTCGCCCCGATCGGCAACTGGGACCGCGTCAACTTCACTTCCCAACGCAGCAGCGACGGCACCGTCCACGTCAACCTCGCCCCTCCCGCCACCC
>NZ_JABFMP010000037.1 GCF_013359595.1 Pseudomonas sp. C1C7
GATCGCCTCGGTTCACCGCCTGCGCAACCCGGGCAAGCATTATTCAAACTCCTCGCCGAGATCAAATGGTGGCTGCCGGTAGTTTCAACGCTTATCTCAATCTCACTACTCACCAAGTACCTCTGGGTAATCCATCACCCCGAGTTGATCCTGAGTTCGTTAGGGAACCCTTCGAACCTCGTCGCCTGGTTATTCTTCAGCCTGCTGATACTCGCGTCGCTGCTGCTCATCGTATCGGTGCCGTCTTTGGTCTTCACGTTGAGCATGTCTGTATGCACCGTTGACAGAGAGCTGGAAAAGAGGCTCGCCTTACGCTTTGGCCTCATCGTAGGCGGGGGCTACCTACTGCTATCGCTCAACCTGCTGGGGGCCCTCTTTGATCACACTATGGCCCCAGGCTACTTCTTCCCTATCGTCGTAGTAGCTGCCGCTTGTGCCTTGATTGTTCTGCTTCGCCGCGATGCGCCCCTGCACAACAAAGTACTGGAGCTGCCGCCTGGTCCCCGCAAACCCTTGCATCGCAAACTCTATTACACAGCCCTCGTTGGCTGGCTAGGTACGCTGCTAGCGTTTACTTCGGTGAGTGGAGTCATGCCCGCCCAGCTAGCCATCATGACGTGGCGAGGCGGAGAGAGCGACGAAGAGGCATTCGGGGGTATCGCTCTCTGCTTATTGATAATGTGCCTCTACCTAGCGCCAGTCCTCGTCTTTTATTTGACAAACGGCAATGCGATACAGCGCACCGGCCGAGCCGCACTAGTGCTGCTCGGGTGCATCTTCGTCAACGCCATGCTGTTGCCGGCCCTCTTGGACCTGTGGGTCTATTCCGCCGCCAATCTGATCAAAATCAGGGACAATATCGAGCTTAGCTATGTGTTGAATGAAAAGGATTATCCGAAGGAGGTATTCAGTAGCGCCCCGTGGCAACTGGAGAGCTACGAGGGGCCGAATGGTTTGTACAGCGTCAGGGCGTTTCGTCAGTTCCGCTTCGGCGATACGTTATTGATCTGTCCCGCTAGCTACCGAAATATCGCTTTGAAAGAGATCGACAGCTACGCACATCGCTGTATTGCGTTGTCCGAGGCCAAGGTGCATGTAGCCGCTCCTGTATTAAGTAAGGATGCCGCGACGGTAGCCAAGCCGAATTGATCCTGCCCCCATGCCTACTCACGTTCCGGTGTTGATTGAATACCGGAACGCAAAATATAAATCTATCCCCTTTTATCGCGCTTACTTGATAGAGTTGGCCACGATTCGTTTTTGGGGCAGACCTCAAAATGCACCGTCCATGGGAATCCAGACCACGCAGCGTTCCAAATGGTATTCCAAGCAAGCTCACCAAAAAATTATTTACGCGCCAAAACAGATAGATACCGACTGGTTTCAGATTACCCCGGCCCACCAAATGATCAAAAAAAGACGTCCACGGACGTCTTTTTTTGTGCCAGAGGTTTGGCAAATACAAGGATTAGCGCCCATTGAGGGCTGTTGGTATCTCACGGAAGAGCGACAACCGGCCTTCCCGATTCCGGCCGTTAGCAGACGAAATCGAACGTCCGGGATATCCCCCTGCCCTGCACCGATGGGCCGCATCGCGTTGTTTAAAAACCGCCGTTTAACCGATCCCACAAATCTTTCCTGAAAGCTACAGCACCTTGCGCCCTTGCCTACGGGTACGTGAGAATCCGCCGGCTTGTGCGCTTTTCAGACGGGTTCTATCGTTTTCCGGTCGCTGCGAAGTAGCGATCGGGTTTGGTAGCCCGGCTGACTTTTGTGCATAGCATCACCTGATCCAGGCACTTGCTTGTGTCTTTAATGGTGGCCATGCGCAGGGCGCTTTCGAGCGCGCCGGGTTTCCAAGTCACCGGTCTACCAACCCGCGTATGGCTGCCACCCTCGTTTGGTAGCGAGAGTGATGGCTCCTCGTTTCTGATTTGGAGTTTCACCTATGCCCAAGCCAACACCGAACCCGCCAAACACCGATACATCCTCTTCGCACGAAGATCCCCGTCTGACGACCATCGGCCTCACATCCTTTCATTACTGCCACAATCAACCGCTGTTCCGGGTCAACCGCGGCGTGCCCCTCGCAGATGCCTTGGAGCAAGCGTCGGATTTGCTCTACCTGGTCAAGTCATTGACCGTCGATGCCGCTTACTCCAAGGGCAGCGACCGTCACGCCTGGGCGGCACATCATTTGACGTCGATGAGCAAGGTAGTGGTCGATGATGTGCAGAAGGTGCTCAGCAGATGGCCACCGATGAAAGCTGGCGGCTAACAGTCAAACGCGACACAAAAAAGACGTCCCCTCGGACGTCTTTTTTTGTCCTGAAATTCGGGTACCGATGGGCCGCATCGCGTTGTTTAAAAACCGCCGTTTAACCGATCCCACAAATCTTTCCTGAAAGCTACAACACCTTGCGTCGCTGCCTACAGGTACGTGAGAATCCGCCGACTTGAGCGTTTTTGGGGTGGGTTTTATCGTTTTCCGGTCGCTGACCAAAACAGTGATCGGGGTTTGGTAGACCCTCCGCATCGACGCATAGCGTCACCGTTGTTCAACCCTCTTGCGGGTTGCGTTTTATGGTGGCCATGCGCAGGGCTCCTCCGGGGGCGCCGGTTCCGATGCCCGGTCTACCAACCTTCGTATGGCCGCCACCTTCCGTTTGGTAGCGAGTGGGTGATAGCCCCTTCGAATCGCATCGGAGTTCCATCTATGCCCAAGCCAACGCCGAACCCACCAAATACCGATACCTCCTCTTCGTACGAAGATCTTCGCCTGACGACCATCGGCCTCACGTCCTTTCACTACTGCAACAATCAACCGCTGTTCAGGGTCAACCGCGGCGTGTCCCTCGCAGATGCCTTGGAGCAAGCGTCGGATTTGCTCTACCTGGTCAAGTCATTGACCGTCGATGCCGCTTACTCCAAGGGCAACGACCGCCACGCATGGGCAGCCCATCATGTAGTGTCGATGAGCAAGGCAGTGGTCGATGATGTGCAGAAGGTGCTCAGCAGATGGCCACCGATGAACACCGACGGCTAGCAGTCGCACGCGACATCAAAAAAGACGTCCACGGACGTCTTTTCCTGCTCACGCCGCTTGGGGAAAGTTTGCGACCGATTCTGAATGCGCTGATCGAATGGGGCACACATCACGCCACGGAGCTGGACGAGGTTCATCGGCTGCTGCCCTGCGAAGCCGTCGTTCGGGATCGCCGTAACTGACGCCCTAAACCCTGTAGGAGCGAGCTTGCTCGCTCCTACAGTTTTTTCGGGATCAATCAGCGCGACAGCATGAAGGTGTCGTACTCCAGGTCTTCCAGCGCCGTGGACAACCGGTGCAGCCCCAGCAACACGCAGATCAGCAACGACAAGGTGAAGCCATAGCCGAAGAAGCTCGGGCCCAGGTGCATGCTGAGCAGCGTCAGGGTGGCGTTCAACACCGCAAACAGCACGCATAACTCCAGCACCACTTTGCGCTTGTCCAGGTAGAAGAACACGTTGAGCAGCGCCATGAACACCACCTGGATGCTCACACCGATCAGGTCGATGTAGAACAGCGGCAGGTAGTAACTGGAGATCCCCAGCCACTCCAGCAGACGTGGTGCGAACAGATACAACAGCACCACGGTCAGCCCTTGTACTTTGCAGATTTCCAGCAGGCCCTGGCGGATCGACAGGGTCATCTCGGTTTTCAGCGAGTTGATGTGCTGCAGGGTTTCACCTTCGCGGATCGCCCGGAACAGACGGTCGTACCACTCGGCGAAATCGGTCTCGATGCGCACCAGGAACACCGCCATGCCGGGAATGATCGCCAGGTACGCGAGGAAGATAGGCAAGTCATACAGGATCGATGCACGCAGCGGACCGATGACGTTGTTCGAGGTGCCTGGGTTGAACCAGAACAGGAACTTGTCGATCCAGATGCCGAAGTTGTAGAAAAACCCGGTCACCAGCAGGCTCATGAACACCTGACGACGCTGGAGGAAGTCGAAGGCGATCAGCTTCTCGGCGCGGTACTCACGCAGGATGTCGTAGAGAAACAGGAACAGCAGCGAGCTGTGCCCGATCAGCAAAGCCAGCAACAGCCCCGGGATCTGCAGGAACGCCAGTTGCCAGGCACTGATCACCATCAGCGTATAGCCCACCAGCATGGTCAGCAGAATGCGGTTATAGGCCTTCATCCCCGACAGGAAGATGATCACCATCCACAGGTTGCACAGCACCACGAAGTTCGCCAGCACCAGCAAGCGATAGATCAACGGCTGATCGAACAGCGTGCTCAGGATGACGATACCCAGCACGCCAGCGCTGATGGTGACCATCAGCAACACGCCCAACAGGTTGGGCAGGATCTGCTCGTACTTGTGTTCGAACAGGCGGTCGGAAACGAAGCGGGTGAAGAACAGCTGCAGGCCGCCGGTGAGAATCAGCGAGGTGGCCATCAGGTAGGTCACCGTCACCAGGAACTGACCCACCAGCGTATTGGGGATTACCAGCCCCAGACTGATGATACCCACCAGCATCACGCTGATGATCGACAGCACCCAGGGACCGGAGCTGATCAGCCCGGCGTACACATAAGCGTGCAAGGTCGCGGTGTAGGAATCGCGCGACAGGATCTTGCGGAGTTCGAAGCCAATCCCGGCCATTTAACTGTTCTCCATGGCGGCTTGATACAAATCGCGGTAGCGCTGCAGCATCAAGGCTTCGGTGTAGTAACGGGTGACCCGTTGCAGGCCGCTGGCCTGAGCGGCTTCCCAGCGTTGCGGGTTGCGCAGCAGTTCGAGGATGGCGGTACTGGTGGCTTGCGGATCGGCGATCGCCACGACCTTGCCGGCCAGGCCCAGGTCACGGTCTTCGGCGCTGCCGCCTTCGATCAGCTCGCGGCACGAGCCCACGTCGCTGCTGACCACCGGCGTACCGGCGGCCCAGGCTTCGAGGATCACCAACGGTTGCGCCTCGCTGATCGAGGTCAGCACCATCAGCCCCAGTTGCGGCAGGATTTCCTGAATGCGCTGGAAGCCAAGGAAATGCACCTTGCCCTCCAGCCCCAGGCTGGCCATCAGGCTGCGGCACTCGCTGACGTACTCTGGGTCTTCCTCTTCCGGACCGACAATCCAGCCTTCGGCATCGGGCATGGCGCTGATCACACCGCGCATGGCCCGCAGGAAGGTTTTCACGTCCTTGATCGGCACCACGCGCCCGATCAGCCCGACCACCGGTGCAATCCCCGGTTTGCGGGATTCGAGCGCCGCGGTCCACTGCGGCAGGTTGATGCCGTTAGGGATGACCCGCGTGCGAACCGGATCGGCGCCGTCCTTGATCTGTCGCTGACGGTTACCGTCATAGAGGGAAATGATGCTGTCGGCGCTGTTGTAGGTCAGCTGACCGATACGCTCGAAGAAGCGCACCCACAAGGTACGGATGTAACCGGAGCCTGAATCGAGGCTGCGATTCAGCGCCTCGCCGGAGCTCTCGGCGATCCAGCTGGCCTGTGCCAGGTCGATCTTGCGCTCCTTGGTGTAGATACCGTGCTCGCTCAGCAGATAGGTGCACTTCCAACGCTGCTTGAGGATGCAGCCCAGGAGCCCTGCGTAACCGGTGGAAATCGAATGCAGCACCCGCGCCCGCGGCATCTTGCGTGACGCTTCGGCGAGCATCAGCATCGGCGACTGCATCGAGCGCAGGGTCCAGAAATAGTTGATGAACGACGGGTCCGCGCAGTGCAGGCGATAGCCTTCGCTCAACGCTTCCCAACTGGCGCGGCTGCGCAGCACGTCGTCCAGGGTCATGCGGCCTTGAGCGATGCAGTCGAGCATTCTTTCACCCAGGGCCGGCTCCGGCGCGTCCGGGTGATGCAGGAAGCGATACAGGTCCTGCTGTTGCTGCAGATCGGCTTCCCGTGGGTTACCCAGATTAGCGGGCGAATGGGTCGCATCCTCGAGAAAGACTTCTTCGATGTGCAGCACGTTCGACGGCACTTCATAGCGACGCTCGCCATAGGCCACGCGTTGCCCGCCGATGAACATCACCGAGAAGGTCAATTCCGGCAGGCCCAGGATCATCTGGTGAATCCAGCTCGACACACCGCCACGCACGTAAGGCCAGGTGCCTTCGAGCAGCAGGCAGATGTCGGCCATCGGCGCCTCTTCCTTTTGACTCATGTCCAGCTCCTCACCAGATCAGCGAAGGGAGGTCGCTGACGGGTTTTTTCGGGAAGGCTGGCCAGCAACCCCGGGATTTCATGGTAATGACCGGATTCGAAGGCAAGCTCGGCGTGGAACGGCAGAATCTGCGCCGCGTCCATGCCGTCTTCCTGGGCCTTGGTCAGCAGCACTTCAGCGCGTTGAACATCGCCGCGCTCCAGAGCGATACGCCCGGCCAGCAGGAACAGCTCACCGCCCTCGCCCGCTTTCAAACCTTCTTCGGCATGCTCGTTGGCCTGATTGAGCACGTGCTCCAGCACGCTGCCCTGCGCCAGGCCCAGATAAGCCAGTTCCCAGTACCAGCGCGCCAGGGTGCCGTGCAACTTGCCGGCGGCCTTGGTGGTAGCGCCATTGAGTTGGCCGAGGGCAATCTGGATGCGCAGGTTGATGTCGCTTTCCTGCTTGTCGAGCATCGAGTAGGCGAGCAGTCGTACGTCGTCGCTCGGGTCGCCCAGCGCCAGCTTGAGGATCGGCACCGCTTCCTTGCCGGGCATGCGCTTGGTGGCCAGCAATGCGGCCAGGCGCTGATCCGGATCGGGGGCATGGCGCAGCACGTCCTGCAAACCGCCATCGGCGAAGATCGGCGAGCGGGTTTGCAGTTGCGCCCGATAAGGCAGGTCCGGAATGCCGACCGATTGCCACGCCTGCTTGTCGCGTTTACGCGGCAGGTACAGCGCCGGGAAGATCGCCGCGACCACACCCACGGTACCCAGAACCGGCACGAAGAACGCCAGGCTGAAAATGAACAGCGGACTCCACGGCAGCGGCGAACGGTAACGCGCCGGCAACAGCAGCCAGACCGCCGCGCACAGCATCACGCACGCCAGACCATGGCTGAGGGTGAACACCCACAACTGATGCACATCGGGCATGCCGGACCACAGGGTGGTCCAACTGCCCGCCTCTAACAACAGGGCTCCGCTAAACAGCCACTTGCTGATCATTCAGTCCACACTCGTTGAACAGGAAGTTACGCAGCCCGTTGGGTTCACCAGGCTCCAGATTGAAGGGCATGACGCGCACACCCAGACTGTCCATGCTGCTTTCAATACCGAAGTGCTCGTGCAGCATCAGGTTGATCCGCGCCAGGTAACCTTCGGTGCCCTGCGGACTGGTCAACGGCAGCAGTACCAGCAACAGTTGATGGTCACGGTTGTTACGCAGCGGCAAGTGCAAGTCCAGACCGCGCTGGCTGCGTTCGAGCAAGCGCGTCAGTTCTTCATTGGGGCGGGTCATTTCGAAGGCGAACAGGCCGGCCGACAACTTGTGTTTCTCGACGTCGACCACCGAGCGCTTGAGTTGCAGCGTGAAGTGCTGCGCCTCGGAATCCTGCAGGTGCAGCACCTTGGTGTCGCGCTGCAGCAGGTCGGCGATGTGCCCGGCCAGCAGCGCCAGCAGGCTCAAGGTACGTTCCTGGAAGGCGAAAAACGGCATCTGCCGCACAGCCAGTACCGCCAGCAGACGGCCTTCGGCATCGATCAACGGAATGCAGGCCTGAAGCGAGGAGAATTTCCCCACGTTACCGGCTTCGAGCAGTTCCTGGCGCACACTCACCAGCTCGCCACGCTCGAGACACAGTTTGACCAGACCATCGTCGACATCCAGAGCACCCATGACGCCAATGGTCGCCAGTGGCGCAGGCTGCACCCGCGCACCGTTTGCGTCCACGCGATAGAGGCCGGCCACTCGCAGGGAACCATACTGGCCCAGTACCGCGGTGATCGGGTCGGCCAATGCCGCCAGCGCATCGTTTTCGTCCGGCATCACCCGCAGTTTCTCGCGCAGGCCCAGCAACGAACTGCGCAGACTCTGGTCGCTGCCCGCCACACGCTGTTCCAGCAGATCGTGGGAGACCCGCAGAATCTGGTGCGAACGGGTGAATTCATCGAGACGATACTGACGGTAGTCGTTGGCCATTTGCAGGCGCTCCAGACGTCGCTCCCACAGGTCGCGAACCTCACCGACCAGCATCCCGCAAACCAGCATGCCTACGATCCACGACGGCTCGAGCTCCGTGTAACCGGCATGACCGGTGTAGCGCAGGACGAACACTGCCAGCACCAGAATCGCGCCGCTGAACAGGCCGCGAACAAATCCGTAACGCACACCCAACAGCAGCGGCGCCAGGATCGGCCAAGGAAAACCACCGTGCATCTGCAACGGGTCTTCCGGGGTCAACCACAGGCCGAGGAGGATGGCCAGGCCGGTCACCAAAAGCGTTTCCAGCCAAGACACCGGGCCACTGGCGCGAGGCGCCAGGCTGTAATCCATGTGTGGAGAATTCATCGCGATCACTCGAACCGAAGGGCGCCAACAAGTTTGTCGAGCACAGTCTGCGCGGTGCCCGCCAGGCTTTCACGGGACCAGCCGGCACGTGCGCCGCTCTTGCTCCACAGCACCTGACCGTTGCTGGCATCGAGTACGCGCAGGCTGATGCCTACCGCTGGCTCACCGTCCAGACCGTTCTTGTACTGCCACTCTTCAACGCTGCCGGAGACCACGTAGTCGAGCTTCTGCTGACGAGCCCAGTCGAGAGCGCCGGACAGACGCTCGTTGTCGTCCATCAACGCCTGCTCGCCCTGAGTGCTGGCCGGGTACACCCGAGGTTTTAGACCGTGGCTGCTGAGTACGCTGATCAGGATCTGCTCGCTGCGCTCACCCGCTTGTGGGGTTTGCGAATAGTTGACCATCGGCACCACACCCCATTGCGCGTTGCGTGGCAGGTTCGGGCTTGCTTCATCGGTGAAGCTTGCACAACCGGCAACAAACAGGACGGTCAGTGCCAGGCTCAGATTACGAATTGTTTGCATACGTCGTTCTCCCGTAAAAATTCTTTGATCAGCGTCCAAAGCGCACGCCGTAGCTCACACCCATTGTTCCACCGGACTTGCCGTCCCCGCCTTGTGGCGCGGATTGGTAGCCGAAGGTCAGGGCCAGTTCGTCATCACCCAGCACTTCAAAACCGATCCCGGTATTGATGCCGTAGTTGAAGGTTTGATCCGTCCATTGCCAGCCCGCCGTCAAATCCACCAGCCAGGTGTATTGCGGATGGGTGCGTACCAGATCCCCAGGCAAGCCACGACGCCAGGTGCTGCCGAAATACAGCTGGCCATAGCGGCTTTGCAACAGGTCACTGGCTTGTACGGTCGGGATGTCCGCCGGGTCGATCGGCTCGACGACACCATCCTCGTCAACGAACGGTTCCGGTGGTGCCGCGGAGATGACCGGGCCGCCAAAGTTGCTGGACAAGTAATTGAGCGTGCGGTCCTTGACCTTGTTTTTCTGGTAATCGACGCCGCTGCGCACGGACCAGTTGGGACCTGCGAATTCCAGGATGTGGTTGAGCTCCATTTTCAGCGCATGACCGTCACCCAGATCGTCGCCGGCCCGAGTGGAGAACTTGCGCTGGGCAACTTCCCAGCTGAACTGATCGCGACCGGTCAGGTTGTGACGGCCGCCCAGATACACACGGTCCTGCTGGCCGAAAGCGCGCATCAGGCCGCTGTCTTCGTTCTTGCGATGCCAGTCCAGACCTGTCTCCAGTTCATTGCTCACACCCAGCTGCCAGGTCCGCGACAGGCCAATGCCATTGCGGTCGTCGTCGCTACGCTGGCTGGTGTCGAGGAACAGCTTGTAGCTGCCGTTCTCGACGCCGTGCTGCAAGGTCAGCGCGGCATTGTGCTCTGTGCCGATTTCCGAAGACTTGATGTCATCGCCACTGTAGTCGCCCTGCTCAACCTGGAGATCGGCGTACAGCTTGTCGCCCAGGTTGTGCGCAATCTCCAGACGAGGCCCTTTGAACTCGACACCGCCGAAGTTCTGGTCCTGCCACGATATTTGCGCGCCTTGCGGCGTACGCTCGTGGATCTCCACAGCCTGACGGCGCAGCTGTTCGCGTACCTCTTCAGGCTGATCGTCACCCAATGCCGACAGACTGGTATCGAGGGCTTCGTTCAAGCGACCCAGGCGGTTGAGCGCCTGAGCCCGTTGCGCCGGGTTCAGATCGCTGCTGGCCAACAGGGCTTCGACCTGCGACTTGTTGCGGCTGCGCAGGGCTTCCTGGATCTGCTCGTAGCGCTCGACCTTCAAGCCCTGGCTACGTGCCCATGCCAGCCATTCATCCTTTTGCGATTCCGAATTGGTTGCGTCCAGACGCGCCAACAGGCGTTGGAACCACAACTGAAGCATGGCGGGCGAGCCGTCCTTCCACTTCAGCAATTCCTGCTGCGCCTTCTTCGGCGAATAGCTGCTGGTCATCAGACGAAGCCAGACCGCATAGCGTTGCGACGACGGCTTGATGTCCTCGCCTTCCGGGCTGCGCAACAGCTTCAGGCGCAAGCGCTGGGCGGCATCTTCATAGCCGGCGTTTTCCAGCGCATCGGCATAGGCCGCACGTACCAGCCAGTCGTTCGGACTGGTCTTGAGGTACATGCGATACCAGGCGAGTGCTTCAGCATCGCGCCCCAGCAGCTGGCTGGCACTGGCGAACGGCAGCCACAACAAACGGTCCTGACGCGCAATGTCGCGCCATTGGGTCATCAGCGGCTTGAGTTTCGCGGTGTTGGCCTGATCGACGTAGAACCACACCAGTTGCTCACGGAACAGGTTGTCATTCGGGTAGCGTGCCAGCCCCTCCTGATACAGACGCTCGGCCTCTTCGGCATTGCCCTGCTTGGCCGCCAACGCACCACGCATCGCCAGCACCTGGGCCTGGTCATAGGCATCCGGATATTGCTCGGCGTCCTTGAGCAGCGACACCACCAGCGTCCAGTCGTCCAGCTCCTGAGCCTGCTGCAGCGCTTCGACCAGACGCTGCGGATCGCGGGTACGCTCCCAGCTGCCGATGGTCAGCGTCAAGGCGCGTTTCGGGTCGCGCGTGCGGTACATCGCGATCAGCTGGCTCTCGTCGCCACTGGTCAACTTGCCATTGATCGAGAGCAATTTTTCCAGGGAAACCCGCAAATCCTCATCGCGCTCCAGATCCCAGGCCAGGGATGCGCGGGTGTGCCAGTAATTCTCGTCCTCGATGGTCGGATCATCGTCCTGCACCACCTTCCACGCGGACTCGTTATCGAACAGTTTGAAGTAGGTGTTGGCCCAGTCGACCTGCTCGGTGGTATTGAGCTTGAAGCGCTTGGCATAGCTCTCATAGACCTTGGCCTTGGTCTCGAACTGCCCGGTGTTTTCCAGGTTCTGCAACAGACGCGTCCACGCCAGGCGATGCGACGGGTATTTGCGCAGATATTTGTGGAACCAGGCTTCAGCCTCTTGCGGCGTGCCGCGCGATTCATGGCCGTAGTTCAGCGCGTCGATTTCGATATCGGTCAGCGCACGCTGATCCATGATCTCTTCGAGCAAAGGAATCGAACGATCGAAGTCAAACTGCTGACTCGCCAGACGCCATGCGTGCTCGCGCAGCTTCGGGTCTTCGCGCAGCCGCAGCAGGCTGATCCAGTAGGTCAGCGCGGCTTCGTTATCGCCACGCCATTCACCCAAATGGGCCATTTGCTCAAGCAACGCCTGATCTTCAGGGTGATCGATAACCAGTTGCTGACCGGTTTCCCAGGCGCCCGCAAGGTCGCCGATGGCCAGGCGAACATGGAAAGCCTTCAACGGGATCTGCGGGTTCTCCGGCTGCAGGACCTGCCACTGCGCGAGCACTCGCTGCGCCAGATCAAAGCGCTTGTTCGCGACCGCGACATCGACGCCTTGCTCCAGCCAGGCAACATCGGTCTGTGGATTGGTCAGCTGCGGCAATTCGTCGGCCAGCACCTGCGCCGCCTGTTCGCCACGACCGGCGGACAACAGGCTGTCGAAAGCCAGTTTCGAGAATTCGCGACGCTCAGTGGCGTCCTTGGCTTCTCTTTTGAGCTGCTGGTAGATGTCCGCTGCATGGCCCGGCTGCTCGCCTGCCATGAACCAGTGGGCGGCGGACTTCAGCGATTCGGTACGCAGCTTCGGCTCACGGTCGGCAATTTCCTCGTAGACGCCGGCGGCGAAAGCCGGGGCCTGCAATTCCAGCGCGAGCTTGGCCAGGGTTTGCAATTGCGGCGTTGGCAACTTTCGATGATCGAAGGTTTTGAACCGCTCGACCAATGCCTGCTGTGCAATCAGATCGTTGCTGGTTTCGGCAACCAGTGCGTCAATCTGCAGACGATAAAAAGCCTGCATATCCGCCGTCGGATTGGGCCAGGCCTCAAGATGCCGCCGGGCCTTTTCGTACTCGCCCAGACGAATCAGCAGATCGATCAGCTGCATGCGCAGGTGATCATCGTCCGGGTGAGCCGCCAGCAGCAGTTCGGCATAGTTGGCCGAGACAGCGTCCGGTTCACGACCATCGGGCTGGAATACTTCTTCACGCTGGAAGGTCGCCCACAGCAGACCTCCCACGGCAACCGCGACCACCGCCAGAGCCCATGGATTGAGCAGACGACTGTTTTTAGTTGCAGAGGAGTTGACCATTACTCACCTGCTTCATTGGTAATTGAAAAGTCCACAGCCCGGCAGACGACTTGCCTGCAAAACGCTGCCCATCCACTTCAACCCGGCAAGCGCTTGCCGAGCGTACCGAGAACGTCAGATCGAACTGCCCGGCAAACGAAAAACTCACGCGTTGATCATCCAGGTACTTCCAGTCCACCAAGGGCAGATTGGCGTCCTCCAGCGCCGGCCGGGTGTCCCGATCCGGGCGCAGGACCAGCAACGCACGGTCGCTGCTCAGGGCCACATAGCGGCCTTGCGGAATATCGCGAACACCGGCCACACCCTGCGAACGCAGCAGATCCGGCCAACCCATTTGCGGGTCCAGGCGCACGGTGCGCAATGCATCCATGCCGCGAATCTGCCAGTTGCCATCGGCGGTTCGTGCAACGCTGGCCTGATACAAGCCGTGCATCCGGTCGATGTAATCACTCATCCACAGCGAGATCGGCTTCTGCTCGCGCATGAAGCTGTAGATATCGTGCATGGCCTTGATCGAGGCTTGTTTGGTGCTCGAGTAGAAGTGGTAGTAAAGGTGCAGGCCGCGCAGGCGGCGTGGGCTGTCAGTCAGTTCGAAGGTTTCGATCAACTCGCGAAAGCCGTAGTACGGGCCATGCCACAGGTTGGTGTAGAGGTTCTCGTTGATGATCGGCGCGTAGTACTGCAAGCCGCCTTCGGTGGGACGCAACAGCGGGTTCAGACCGGTCAGCGAAGGATCGGCCTTAGTCATCATCGTTTCGGCGCCATTGACGTTTTTCAGTCCCGCGTCGTAGGCAATCTTCAGGGTCGACGCGCCAGGCAGGGCGTCACCTGGCCAGAACACCATCTTCACCGGCTTTTCCGGGGTGGTGAGCTGCTGGTTGATGTAGTCGCGCGAGCCGACCACCTCGCGATAGAAGTCGATTTTGTCGTAGCCCGGAATGACCATGTTCATGCCGTATTCAGGCTTGAAATTTTCGCGCTTCCTGGTCTTTTCCGGCTGCATGAAAAACGGGTGGCTAAAGGTGTGGGTGGCCACTTCAACCTTGGGGTTTGCAAAAATCTCGCGAGCGATGGGCTCAAGCTCACGGGCCAGATGCGGGAACTTGCCGTGCGGCGAAATCTCGCCTTCGATGATCGATACCGACGTCAGGAAAGGGTTGGGCTTGATGTAGTCGTCCAGCGTGTGACGACCAGCGTAGGGAGTGCCACGCACTTCGGCACGGGATGGAAAACCGTCGCCATCGATGTGCACGGTCGCGATGCGACGGCCGTTTTCGGTGGTGACGTCCGGGCGTGGCTGCTCAGGCAGGCGCAGGCTGGCCTTGAGGAAGGCGAACGGATCGAGAATCCAGCGACTGCGCTCGTTGTTCACTTCAAGAAGGTAAGGCGCCAATGCCAGTCCGCCCCAATCGCCAATGACGACCGGGTCGTAGGTTTCGCCAGCTTCGTTTTTCAGCGACAGCGCGGATGTCGGCCCCTTGGGCAATACCGAAACAGCGGTCAGGTCGCGGGATCGGGGCTGCACCGGTGCTTCAAAAGCGCCAACCAGCGCTTTGTCTTGATGAGTGACGGTCAGGGTTTGCGTACCCGGCGGAGCTTCACGTGTCAGGCCCATGCGCTTGAGCAGAACCCGGTCTTCGATCGGCAGACCGGAGAAGAACACCACGGGTACGTGCTCGTCCAGTCGCGCAACGACGAAGCGATTGAAAGCCGCCGCGTCCTGCGGCGAGCCGCTGGTCATCCAGGTGATGACCCCGGCATACAGGCCACTGAAGCCATACTTCGGCATGGAGCTGTTGGCCGGGATGTAATCGACGCGATAACCCAGGTATTCGAGCAGACCGCCGAGATAGGTATGACCGGCGTTATCCGCCAGCTCACCTTCGCGTGGGTCGTAAACCAGGGCCACGCGACGCGGCTGGATTTCGATGTTGCTGATGCCCATCGAGTTCAGGTCAGGGGTGCTGATAAAAGGAATGAAGCCTTCATCACGCAGACGCTTGGCCAGCTTGCGCGCTTCTTCACGACGCTCCGGTGGCAGGTAGTCGATGGCCACTAGCGGAATGCCTTTGGCACGCAACGGCTGCAACTGACCCAGCAGCCATTGGCGATCGGCTTCCGGCACTGGACGATAGCGCTTGGCGGCCGGATCCCAACCGGCGTACAGCGACTCGAATCCTACGGCAGCCGCCACCCCATCGAGCTCGGGCAATACCTCAAAGCCGCGGTTGAAGAACAACTTCAGTTTTGGCTGCTGCTTGTGCAGTTCACGCAGGAAACTGGCAAGGCCGGCACGCTGGGCTTCCTGCGTTGCCTTGGGCAGCAGGGTGAAGCTGTCGAGGGTATCGAGAAACAGGCCGCCATAACCCTGGGCTTGCAATTGCTTGGCACGGCCGAGCAAGTGTTCACGCCAGGCGGGAGCCGTCAGGTCCATGATCTGGCTGTTCCACGAGTCATTACGCATCGGGGAAACGGCTTTGGTCAGGCCGGCTTTAGCGATCTCGGCCTTGGAGCCGTCGAACTCGCCCACGGACAGGTAAGCGAACGGCTCACTGCCCATCGTGCGCAGGCTTTTGACATCAGCCGTGGTCATGTGCCCCGGCTCCACGACGGCCCATTCGAACTGCGCCAATTCAGCCAATGGCGGCTCATCGGCATACCAGAAGGTAACGCTGGAGGGCGACGGAAGTGCAGCGGCCTGCACGGCAGGCCCGCTCACGCACAAAGCCAGAGCGGCTAACAGTCGTTTGGCGACCGAGCGGACACGCGTCCTGCGAAAAACGATTTCCATAACTCACTCTTGAATTGTATGAACCAATATCACTGCACCCGAAGCAGTTACACCGAACGGGTTACAGACTGCGGATCAACTGCGCCAATCCGTTGCCGATCGACGTCGGCTCCGGAAGGTCAAAGCGCTCGAGCAAACGAGTATTGTTGGCGCGCGAGTGGCGAATATCGCCCTGACGTGGCGCCTGATAGTTCACCGTCAAGGGAGTGCCGGTAGCGGTTCCCAATTCGGCGATCAGATCATTGAGGCTGGTGGATCGGCTCAAGCCGATGTTCACGGCACCCGGTTGCGGCTCCTTCATCTCCACGGCCTGGAGCAGAATCTTTACCAGGTCCTGGACATAGACGAAGTCGCGGGTTTGCTTGCCGTCGCCGAAAATCGACACCGGCAGTTTCTTCATCGCACGCTCGGTAAAGATGCTGATCACGCCGGAGTACGGCGAAGATGGATCCTGGCGTGGGCCGAAGATGTTGAAGAAACGCAGGACTACCGGCTCCAGGCCGTGTTCTCGGCGATAGAAGTCCAGGTAGTACTCGCTCGCCAGTTTGTCGCTGGCGTAAGGCGTCAGAGGAGATTTCGGGGTGTCTTCGTCGATGGCGGTGCCTTCACCGTTGTTGCCATAGATGGCAGCACTGGAGGCAAACACGACGCGCTTGATGCCGGCTTTCGCCATGCTTTCGCAAACGTTCAGGGTGCCGACGAAATTGGCCTGGTGAGTCGAAACAGGGTCGTCAACCGACGCCTGCACCGAAGCCACTGCCGCCAAATGTACGACGGCGCCGCAATCGCGCATGGCCTGATTTACGACGCTGCTGTCGGCAACATCACCGGTAATCAGTTCCAGGCCGGATTTGTCCATCGGCAGATTGCTGACTTTGCCGGTCGACAGATTGTCCAGAACGCGAACTTTGTATCCCTTGGCCAGCAAGGCTTCCACAAGATGCGACCCAATGAAACCCGCCCCGCCAGTGACCAGTACGCGCTCAACAAACATGAAATTTCTTCCTGAAGATTCAAGCGGATACCAGATTGATTAGTCCGCTAACGGTGTGTGATCGGTTCCAGCATAGACCAATGTGGAGCAAGTGATACCAGGCGGTCACAACCGACGGCTTTATGGCGCAAAGCCATTAAAACGCTATCGATGATGGGAGATTCAGCGATTACTGTCAATAGGTTGTCGATTTCACTGCCGAGCGGTGAACGCCATGGGAAAACAGTCATTATTTTGACGACAATGATCGGATCCAAACGAGTGTAATTGAATGTGACGCAAGCTGGCACCCTGCCCTCAGCCTTGACACCAAAATTCAATTCTCTTCACGTTAAACAGAATGCCCGCACGCCACCCCACACATGAACATTTCTTCACCCCTGCCCAGGACCAGAACCTGTACATTTCCCTCGCTCATTCAAGAAACTACGGTTTGCCCGCCCTCCCGCGGGCTTTTTTTTGCCTGTAGATTGCCAGGCATTCTCTGCGTCCATGGGCCGATGGCCCGGAGTTTCCGATGACGATCTTCTCCCTGCCCTGCGAGCGGCTGACGCTGGCGATCCTGAGCCCCAGTCAGGCTGCGCTGGAAAGCGACTTTTACCTTCGCAACCAGGCGCATCTTGCGCCGTGGTCGCCGGTTCGTGCGGACGATTACTACAGCCCTGAACGAATTCGCTCGCGCCTGTCACAGCAAGCCATGGCTTTTGATGAGGGCTATGCGGTGCATTTCGCGGTGCTGGATCGTGATGACGGGCAGATGATTGGCGCGTGCAATTTCAGCGGCATCGTTCGCGGGGCATTTCAGGCGTGTTATCTGGGGTATCACATCTGCGAGTCCCGCCAGGGCCAGGGCTTGATGCGCGAGGCGCTGGAGGCGGGTATCGGGTATGTGTTCGAGACGCTGAACCTGCACCGGATCATGGCCAACTACATTCCGGGCAATGAGCGCAGTGCGCGGTTGCTGGAGCGCCTGGGTTTCGAGCGTGAGGGGTATGCCAAGGCGTACCTGAACATTGCCGGGCGCTGGCAGGATCATGTGATGACGGCGCTGGTGAGCACGGTTTGGGAGGATCCGGAGCGGCAATGGTCGAGGCAGTTGGGGTAAGGGAAAACATCCCGGCTTTTCACAAGGGATCGTTGGTCAAGTCTTAGACTGCAGGCTGAGTCTGCACGCCTGATACCGCCTTTTCATGCCTCTGCAACACCGGCGCCTCAAGCCGCGCCCTTCCATAAAACGCCAACGCCGTCAGCAGACACGCCAGCCACACGACAATCCCGGCCCAGAACGTGTGCGACATGTAATGCCAGCCCTGCAACACCCGCGTCGTGCCATACACGAAACCCAGTCCCAGCGAGCCGTACATCAGGGCCTTGGAGTAACGCCAGCGATAACGCCGCGCCACGAAGTACAGCGCCAGCATCGTGAAACCACCCGACGCATGCCCGCCCGGCCAGCAGCGACCATCACCGGCCACCTTCAGCAAATCGAAATTCTCGTACCACTCCTTGTGCTCGATCTTGCCGCCGTACTGCGTGGTTTCGATCGGGCAATACACGCTGGTGTGGCCCTTGAGGTAGTGGATCAGCCCGGTGCTGATGGAGAACGCGAACACCACGTAGAGAAAATCCCGGCGATGTCTGTGGGCAAAACGCAGCACTGGCGCGACTTTGATCTTTTCCAGGAAGGCACGCAGCTTCGGATGCTTGTCCATCCTGAACACTGTCCAGAAAAAAGACAGCACGGCACCGATCACCGCCAGTTCGCCGGTCCAGTTGGGAATGATCCGTGCCCATTTATGGGTGATCTTTTCGAACAGGTGCACATGATCCAGCGGAAAACTCTTGGTCACCGGGTCGTAAAAGAGATCGTTGAAGGCGATGTCGATTTTGGTGAGGTCGAACATCAGGAATACCACCACCGCACAGGCCAGGGGTATGCCGAAATTCATCCAGTAAAAACGCGAGCGGGAGGCGGTCTGCATGGTGTTTCCAGATTCCGGGAGTGAATTCATTGGTCAGCCACCGAGCGCCAGTCCGACGCCTCGATGAAGCCCAGCATGCGCGGCGCCTTGAGCGACTCGGCGGTGATGAACAGTGAGGCGCCATAACCCAGGGTCGAGCTTGGCAACTTGAGATCCCTTTCAATTTGCGACATGCATTCGCTGTGGGTCACCAGGATCAGGTTGCGGCCGGCCACCTTGTGCGCCAGGGCATCACGCAGCATGGTGCCCTTACAGTTGATCAACCATTCATCACCGGTATCGACCTTGTTGAACATGTAGCTGGCGGTTTGCGAGGTACGCATCATCGGGCTGTTGTAGATGTCGACCCTTCCCAGACCCAATCGCTCGAACTGCGCGCCCACCGCTACCGCGACGGCGCGCGAACGATCGGTAATGCCGTCGTCGCCGCTCAGGCAGGGCGCGGGGGAATGGTCGCAGCGCTCGACATGACGGACCAGCACGATCAAGTCGCCCTTGGCCCAACCGGCCTGCAACGCCCGCGCACCGGCAACGTTGCCATGGGCCAGGTCCGGCACCGCGGCCGGGCGCAATAAAAACAGGGTCAACGGAATCACCAGCAGCGCACAGGCCACGATCACGGCGCTATTGCGATAACGGGCAAGACGGCTCAGGTCGAACGTGCGGGTGATGCCAAACAGTCTCAATTCCACAACAAGCCGCCTCGCCGGCACGTACTTCAAATTCGATGCGCCGAGGGTAAAGGCAGGGGCGTAGGCAACCGGTGAAACACATGTGAAAAAAGAATCAACGTCCGCACAAATCCCCTGTTACAAAATCGCCATCACAAAATCCTTTCAGCTCTCGCGATTGCGGCCGATACAGGCCTGCTACACACCTTGCTGGCACCTAAAAACAACAATCTTCCAGCCAACCGACGATCGAGAAGCACTACGTTCCTGGAGGAATTTTGATGAATAGCTGGTTCGGCAACATCAGCGTGAACCTGAAACTGGGCCTGGGATTCGGCCTGGTCCTGGCCTTGACCTGCATCCTCGCCCTGACGGGCTGGACCAGCCTGGGCAGCCTAATCGACCGCAGCAACTGGATGAGCGACATCACCCAGCTCAACGCCGGCCTGACCAAGCTGCGCGTGGTGCGCCTGCAGTACATGCTGGCCAACGGCGATGAAACCATCGCGCAGAATGTTCAGAACACCCTTGAAGGGTTTTCCGCTCAACACCAGGCCGTCCTGACCAAGTTCAAGAGCCCGGAAAACATCAAGTTGCTCAAGGAGCAAGGCAAGGTCATCGACGACTACAAAACGTCCCTGGCCAAGATGCGCGGTGCCTATCGCGCGGCCAACGGCGCACGGGATGTGATGCTCACCAACGCAGAGGCCGCCAACGGCCTGATCAACGACATCAACAGCCACGTGCAGAAGCTGCCGCAGAGCGATCAACGCTTCGAGCAGTTCCAGGCCATCACCGCCGCCCGGGAAGCCTTCGTGCTGGCGCGTTATGAAGTGCGCGGCTACACCGCCACCACCAACGCCGAGACCGAGCGCAAAGCCATCGAGCAACTGGACCTGGCCATCGCCAGCGTGAAATCCCTGAACGTGCATTTCGCCGATGTCCAGCCAGACGCCCTGCGCCAGCTGGAAACCGCCCTGGGCAACTACCGCAGCGCCCTGCAGTCCTACAAGGCCGCTGACAGCGAGGTGGTACAGGCGCGCAAGGAAATGACTGACGAAGGCGCCGCCATCGTCTCCCTGAGCGAGCAGCTGTATCAGATCCAGCTCGACCGTCGCGACGCCGAAAGCGCACGCGCACAGACCATGCAGCTGATCAGCACCCTGCTGGCATTGCTGGTGGGCATCATTGCCGCCGTGGTCATCACCCGGCAGATCACCGGTCCCCTGCGTGAAACCCTGGTGGTGGTCGATCGCATCGCCAGCGGCGACCTGTCCCACGACATCAAGGTGACCCGCCGCGACGAACTCGGTGTGTTGCAGCAAGGCATCGCGCGCATGGGCGTGACACTGCGCGACCTGATCAGCGGCATCCGCGACGGCGTGACCCAGATCGCCAGCGCCGCCGAAGAATTGTCGGCGGTGACCGAGCAGACCAGCGCCGGGGTCAACAGCCAGAAGGTCGAGACCGATCAGGTCGCCACCGCCATGCACGAGATGACCGCCACGGTTCAGGAAGTCGCGCGCAACGCCGAACAGGCCTCGCAAGCGGCTGCGGCGGCGGATGGCGAAGCCCGTGAAGGCGACAAGGTGGTCAACGAAGCCATCGCCCAGATCGAGCGCCTGGCCAGCGAAGTGGTGCGTTCCACCGAAGCCATGAGCGTGCTGCAACAGGAAAGTGACAAGATCGGCAGCGTCATGGACGTGATCAAGGCCGTGGCCGAACAGACCAACCTGCTGGCGCTCAACGCCGCCATCGAAGCGGCCCGTGCCGGTGAAGCCGGTCGTGGTTTTGCGGTGGTGGCCGATGAAGTCCGTGGCCTGGCCCAGCGCACGCAGAAATCCACCGAAGAAATCGAAGGCCTGGTGGCCGGACTGCAGAACGGCACGCAACAGGTGTCGGCGGTGATGAACAACAGCCGCGTACTCACCGACAGCAGCGTGGCCCTGACCCGCAAGGCCGGCGAGTCACTGGACAACATCACCCGCACGGTGTCGAACATTCAGTCGATGAACCAGCAGATTGCCGCGGCGGCCGAGCAGCAGAGCGCGGTGGCCGAGGAGATCAGCCGCAGCATCATCAATGTGCGGGATGTATCGGAACAGACAGCAGCGGCCAGTGATGAGACGGCGGCGTCGAGTGTCGAGCTGGCGCGGTTGGGGAATCAGTTGCAGACGATGGTCAGCCACTTCCGGGTCTGATGTCAGGTCCACCGGTTCGCGGGCAAGCCTCGCTCCTACAGGAATTTGCGTACCCGTAGGAGCGAGGCTTGCCCGCGAAAGCGATCTAAACCTCAGACACAGATGGCATTGGTAAACACCAACCGATTACCAAACGGATCATGAACGGTCATGTCCTGGCTGCCCCACGGCATGGCCTGGATCTGTGGATGGGCGAACTTGTATTCCTTGGCCAGCAATTGCTGCTGGAAGGCTTCCAGTTCATCGGTCTCGATGCGCAGCGCCGAGCCCGGTGTCGCGTCGCCGTGGTGTTCGGACAGGTGCAACACACAGTCGCCACGGGAGACTTGCAGGTACAGCGGGAAATTGGCTTCGAAACGGTGCTGCCAGTCGATCTTGAATCCAAGGAAATCGACATAGAACTCAACCGCTTTGGTTTCGTCGAAGATCCGCAGGATCGGGGTGGTTTTGCCGAAGCTCATCAAGTTGCTCCCAGACAGAGGTAGCCCGCAGTGTAGATGGGCTTTACGTCAGCGGATCGGCTTACGGATGGCATTCTTTAATCTCAATCTGCCATCACCCCGAAACACCAAGGTACGCATGCCCCCTGTAGCAGCTGGCGAAGCCTGCGTCCGGCTGCGAAGCAGTCGTAAAACCTGCGCGCGAGGTCTACCTGAAGCACCGCGTCGCCTGATTTCGCGACTGCTTCGCAGCCGGACGCAGGCTTCGCCAGCTGCTACATGGACGCGTTGACCTTTAGTGAAATCCTTCGCGCAGGTCGCCCTGTCGCGCCAGAAAGCGCCCTTCCCTGCGGCCATTGGCCTGGCCGTCGCGATAGCTCAATACGCCGTTTACCCACACCCCTTCGATGCCTTCGGCCGCCCGCTGCGGATCGTTGAAATCCGCCACATCGCGAATGGTCGCCGGGTCGAACAACACCAGATCCGCCCAATGCCCTTCACGAATCTCACCGCGTTCCTTCAGGCCGAATCGCGCCGCCGACAGGCCGGTCATCTTGTGCACGGCGGTGTGCAGCGGGAACAGGCCTACGTCGCGGCTGAAATGGCCGAGTACCCGCGGGAAGGCGCCCCACAGGCGTGGGTGCGGAAACGGGTCTTCCGGCAGGCCATCGGAGCCGACCATCGACAGCGGGTGGGCGAGGATCCGGCGCACGTCGTTTTCGTCCATGCCGTAGTACACCGCGCCAGCCGGTTGCAGCTGGCGGGCCGCATCGAGCAGCGACAGGTTCCACTCGGCGGCGATATCCATCAGGTCGCGACCGCCCATTTCCGGATGCGGCGTGGACCAGGTGATGGTGATGCGATGGGCATCGGTGACCTGCTTGAGGTCCAGGGTCGACGAGCTGGCCGCATAGGGATAACAGTCGCAGCCCACCGGATGGGTTTTCGCCGCCTGTTCCAGCGACGCCAGCAGTTGCGGGCTGCGCCCCCAGTTACCGGCGCCGGCACACTTGAGGTGGGAAATGATCACCGGGGATTTCGCGTGGCGGCCAATCTGGTACGCCTCATCCATGGCCTCCAGCACCGGTTCGAATTCGCTGCGCAAGTGGGTGGTGTACACCGCGCCGAAGGCCGTGAGTTCTTCGGTCAGTTGCATGACTTCCTCGGTGGAGGCCGAGAACGCGCTAGCGTAGGCCAGCCCCGTGGACAGGCCCAGCGCACCGGCCTCCAGGCTCTCGCGCAATTGCTCACGCATACCGGCGATTTCATCGGCCGTGGCGGTGCGGAACAGGTCATCCAGATGGTTGCTGCGCAACGCGGTATGGCCGACCAATGCGGCCACGTTCAGCGTGGTATTGGCCGCTTCGACCGCCGCGCGGTAATCCCGGAAGGTTGGATAGACAAACGCCGCGGCGCTGCCCAGCAGGTTCATCGGGTCCGGCGGATCGCCGCGCAGGCTCACGGGCGAGGCGCTGATCCCGCAGTTGCCGACGATCACCGTGGTCACGCCCTGGCTGAGCTTGGGCAGCATCTGCGGCTGGCGGATCACTACCGTGTCGTCGTGGGTGTGCACGTCGATGAAACCCGGCGCCAGCACATGGCCCTGGGCGTCGATTTCCTCGGTGGCGCTGGCCTCGCGCAGGTCGCCGATGCGTTCGATGCGGCCGTTGAGAATGGCCACGTCGGCAGGGTAACCGGGGCGGTTGCCGCCGTCGATGATCAGGGCGTTGCGAATCAGCGTGTCGTACAGCATGTCAGTCTCCCAGCGGCAAGTGATCGTCGCCGCCGCGGTAATCGTCCAGGGCCAGTTTGATCCGCCGCAGACGCTCTTGATTGTCTTGAGGATTAGCCAGTGCCAGCTCGGTGGCAAGCACATCGATGGCCAGCAGCATGCCGTAGCGCGCCGCTGTCGGTTTATAGATGAAGGAGGTTTCGGCGCTTTGCAGCGGCAGCACGATGTCCGCCAGTTGCGCCAGCGGCGAGTCCTCGCGGGTGATGGCCAGGATTCGCGCGCCGTAGTTGCGCGCAAGCTCCACGGTTTCCACCAGCTCCGGGGTGATGCCGGTCAGTGAGCAGACAATCACCACCTGTTCGGCGCTGAGGCTGGCGGCGGTGACGCGCATCATCACCGCGTCGTGGCACACCGAAACCGGGTAACCGAGGCGCACCAGCCGCACCTGCAATTCGTCGCTGCACAGGGTCGAGCAGCCGCCCATGCCGAAGGCGTGAATCATCCGCGCCTTGCCCAGCAGTTTCACCGCGTCGGCAAACCTCGACTCATCGAAGCCCGACAGGTGCTGGCGCAGGGTCGACTCGATATCGCCGACGATCTGTCCATAGAACGCCGATTGCTCAGGCGTGCCCGCCGGATCCAGAAAACGGCTGCCAACGCCGCTGGCCTGGGCCAGTTGCAGGCGCAGGTCACGCAAGTCACGACAACCCACGCTGCGGGCGAAACGCGACAAGGTGGCGGTGCTGACTTCCGCCCGCTGCGCCAGCTCGTCGAGGCTGGCGGAGGCGGCGAACCCGACGTCGTCGAGCATCAGGCGGGCGATGCGTCCTTCACCGGCGCTGAAAGAATCCTGGCGGGCGCGAATCTGGTAAAGGATGTCCATGGCAACTGGGCTCCGGCTAGATCAGGTAGGAAAGGCCGACGGTCAGGCCGAAGGCGACGAGCGAAATCAGGGTCTCAAGCACGGTCCAGGTTTTAAACGTCTGGGCCACCGTCATGTTGAAGTATTCCTTGATCAACCAGAAGCCGCCGTCGTTGACGTGGGAGAAGATCACCGAGCCTGCACCGGTGGCCAGCACCAGCAATTCCGGATGCGGATAGCCCAGGCCGATGGCCACCGGCGCGACAACGCCGGAGGCTGTGGTCATGGCCACGGTCGCGGAGCCAGTGGCGATGCGCATCAGCGCGGCGAACAGCCACCCCATCAACAGCGGCGACAGATGGAATTCGTGGGCCAGGCCGACGATCTGGTCGGTGACGCCGGCGTCCACCAGGATCCGGTTCAGGCCGCCACCGGCACCTACCAGCAGGGTAATGCTGGCGGTCGGCGCCAGGCATTCGTTGGTGAACTTGAGGATCGATTCGCGGTTGAAGCCTTGGGCGATGCCGAGGGTCCAGAAGCTCAGTAGCGTCGCCAGCAACAGCGCGATCACCGAGTTGCCGATAAACAGCAGGAACTGGTTGAAACCGGTACCCGGCGTGGAGATCAGGTTGGCCCAGCCGCCGATCAGCATCAGCACCACCGGCAGCAGAATGGTCGCCATGGTGATACCGAAACCCGGCAGGCTGTCACGAGGTTCGCGCTCGAGGAACTGGCGCTCCAGCGGGTTTTCCGCCGGCAACTGGATGCGCGGCACGATGAACTTGGCGTACAGGGGACCGGCGATGATCGCCGTGGGAATGCCGATGGCAATCGCGTAGAGCAAGGTCTGGCCCACGGAGGCCTGATAGACCTGCACCGCAAGCATCGCCGCCGGGTGCGGCGGCACCAGCGCATGCACTACCGAAAGACCGGCGACCATCGGCAAACCGACCATCAGGATCGACACGCCAACCCGCCGCGCCACGGTGAACGCAATCGGCACCAACAATACGAAACCGACTTCGAAGAACAGCGGCAACCCCACCAGGAACGCGATGCAGACCATCGCCCAATGGGCGTTCTTCTCGCCGAAACGGTCGATCAAGGTCCGCGCCACCTGCTCGGCGCCCCCGGACTCGGCCATCATCTTGCCGAGCATCGTGCCCAGCGCCACCACCAGCGCGATGTGCCCCAACGTCTTGCCGACCCCCGCCTCATACGCCCCCACCACACCGGACGGCGGCATCCCGGCGACCAGCGCCAGGCCTAGGGAAATCAGGGTGATCACGATGAACGGATTGAGCCGGTAGCGAGCGATCAGAACGATCAGGGCGATGATGGCAACGGCGGCATACACCAGCAGCCAATAGCCGAAGGACAGGGTCATGCGGTACTCCTCGAGAGGGTCACGTCGAAAGTTTTGTGAAACTCTTAAAACATTTCGAAGCGTGAAACTCAAACGAGGTGAAAGTAATTTTCGTGCAGAGGTACGGAGTGTCGTTTTTGGATATGTCTTGTCGCGATTAATGAAAATCGCACAGGCTGATTTTCATGTTGAAGATCAAAAGATCGCAGCCTTCGGCAGCTCCTGCAGGGGAACGCATTCCAATGTAGGAGCTGCCGAAGGCTGCGATCTTTTTTACTGATCAGTCGTGACTGACATGCGCGCGCTTGAGCAGCTTCTTGCACCGCTCGGACAAATGGAGCACCCGCAGATGTTTCCCGGCCTTGGCATAACGCTCGCGCAAGGTCTTGAGGGCGGCGATGGCCGAGTAGTCGACGAAGCTCAGGTGGCGGCAGTCGATGGTCACCACCGCCGGGTCGTTGGCCGGATCGAACTGGTTGAGGAAAGGCGTGGTCGAGGCGAAGAACAGCGTGCCGTGCATCAGGTACAGCTTGCTGCCGTCGGCTTCCACATGGCTGTCGGCGTACAGTTCGCGGGCCTGCTGCCAGGCAAAGTTCAGCGCAGCAATGATGATCCCGCACAGCACCGCCGTGGCCAGATCGGTAAATACCGTGATCACCGTCACCGCGACAATCACCAGCACATCGTTGAGCGGCACCTTGTTCACCACCCGCAGCGAGGCCCAGGCGAAGGTCTGCTGCGACACCACGAACATCACCCCCACCAGCGCCGCCAGCGGAATGCGCTCGATCAGCGGCGACAGGAACAGGATGAACAGCAGGATCGCCACCCCGGCGACCACCCCGGACAGGCGACCACGGCCGCCGGAACTGAGGTTGATCACGGTCTGGCCGATCATCGCGCAACCGCCCATGCCGCCGAACGCACCGGACACCACGTTCGCCGCGCCCAGCGCCACGCACTCGCGGTCCGGGTAGCCGCGGCTCTCGGTGATTTCGTCGGTGAGGTTCAGGGTCAGCAGGGTTTCCAGCAGGCCCACCAGCGCCATCAGGATCGCGTAGGGGGCGATGATGCGCAGGGTGTCGAGGTTCCACGCAATGTCCGGCAAGGCGAAGGTCGGCAGGCCGCCGGCGATGTGCGCCATGTCGCCGAGGGTGCGGGTCGGCAGGCCGAGCAGGTACACCGCCAGCCCCACGCCGAGAATCGCCACCAGCGCCGGCGGCACCGTGCGGGTCAGGCGCGGCAACACGTAGACGATCGCCATCGTCACCGCGACCAGCCCGATCATCATGTACAGCGGCGCACCGCTCAGCCAGGCCTCACCGTCCTTGAAGTGCTCCAGCTGTGCCAGGGCAATGATGATCGCCAGGCCGTTGACGAACCCGAGCATCACCGGGTGCGGCACCATGCGCACCAGCTTGCCGAGCCTGAGCAGACCGAACGCCATCATGATCAACCCGCCCAGCAACACCGTGGCCAGCAAATACTGCACCCCGTGCTGCACCACCAGCGCGACGATCACCACCGCCATCGACCCCGCAGCTCCCGACACCATGCCCGGCCGCCCGCCGAACAGCGCGGTCAGCGTACAGATGAAGAACGCGCCATACAGGCCCATCAACGGATTGAGATGAGCCACCAGCGCAAAGGCGATGCATTCGGGCAGTAAGGCAAAAGACGTGGTGAGGCCGGCCAGGATATCGGCGCGCAGATTTTTTGGTTTCATGGGGGACCGCATGCAGGAGTCGCGAAAAGAATGTGCGGATGTTACGGATTTGAGGGCCACCCGGCCAGTTATGGCGATTTTGAGGACGCCATCGCGGGCAAGCCCGCTCCCACAAGGTCCGAGTCGTTCGTTGATTTTGTGAACGACTCAATTCCTGTGGCAGCGGGCTTGCCCGCGATGAACGATGACGCGGTCTAAAGCGAACTCACACCATCTCGTTACGAATCCACTCCACCACCGAAGTCCGCTTGGGCACCCAACCCAACAGTTCCCGGGCATGCTTGCCACGCACCCGGCTATTGGAACCCAGGCCATAGTTGGCCATTTCATACCCCCACTCGGCCTCCGCGTCCTTGAGCGGCCAGTCCTGCGGTTCACCCAGGTTCAGCGCCTTGGCCATGGCCGTAGTCATCTCAACGAACGACGCCTCGCCGCTTTCCACAAAGTAGAAAGTGCCCGGCACATTTTTGGTCAGCGCCAGCAGATACAGCGACACCACATCCTCGATATGCACGTTGGACCAGATGTTCTGCCCGGTCCCGACATGGCGCACCACGCCGCTTTTGCGCGCCTGTTTCAGCAGTCGCGGCAACTGCACACTGTCGCGATTGACGCCCAGGCTGTGGCCGTAGATCAGGGTGTTACAGATGACCGCCGAGTTCACGCCGTCCTTCGCCGCCGCCAGGATCAGGTTGTCGATGGCCACCCGGGCGGCCTTGTCCACGGTCGGTTCCGGCAGGTTGTCTTCGAAGTAGATGACGTCGCTGGATTTGCCGCCCGAGGCATCGCCGACGATGCTCGAACCGCTGGTGTGCAGAAACACTTTGTTCGTGCCGCGCAGGGCATCGAGCAAGGCCTCCACCGCGCCGCGATGGTCGCTGCTGGCGGCGTTGATCACCGCGTCGGCGGCACGGGCTTGCTCGGCCAGCAATGCGCGGTTATCCAGGGTGCCGATCACCGGAGTGATGCCCAGTGCCTTGAGTTCATCGGCCTGCTCGGCATTGCGTACCAGACCGGTAACGCTGTGGCCCGCCTGGATCAGGCCCGTGGCGATGGAACCGCCGATGAAGCCGGCAGCGCCGGTAACGAATACGTTCATGGAGAAACTCCCTGCGTTGATAAGTGATGCAAGGAGTATCGGGCAGCGGTCGGCGAGGAAAAATCCCCGCTGACCCAATTCACTCTTGCGCAGGGATCACGAATCAGTCCTTGAAGTCCGAGCTGGCATAGAGCGCCAGCTTGCCCTGGATGAAGTCGAGGAAACATTGAATGCGCAAGGCCAGTTGCGAGTTGCGGTAGTACACCGCGTTGATCGGCTGGCGGTAGCCGCTGTTGAACTCGGCCAGCAGCACTTTCAAGCGCCCGGCACGAATGTCCTCGATGGTCATGTAGTGCGACAGGCTGGCAATGCCCTGCCCTTCCAGCGCCAGATGGCGAATGGTCTCGCCGCTGGAGGCGCTGAGCGCGGCGTCGATCGGCCAGCGATCGCCATGCACGTGGCGCAACGGCCACTGGTTGAGGCCTTCGTTCTGGGTGAAGCCCAGCAGGCTATGACCGGACAGGTCGGCGACGGCCGTCGGCGTGCCGTGCCTCTGCAGATAAGCAGGGCTGGCGACAATGTGAATCGGGCTGCAACCGAGTGAGCGCGCGTGCAGGGTCGAGTCGGCCAGGGTGCCGATGCGGATGGCGATGTCGGTGCTTTGTTCGAGCAGGTCGATGATCAGGTCGTTGCTGTTGAGTTCAAGCTGGATCTGCGGGTAGAGACGGCGGAACTCATCGATGTAGGGCACGATGGCGTGCAGCATGAAGGGTGATGCGGCGTTGATCCGCAGGCGTCCGGACGGCATCTGCTGACGCGATGACAGGCGCTCTTCGAGTTCGTCCATCTGGTCGAGAATCAGCTTGGCGTGCTCGAAGAAGTACTTGCCCTCCTCGGTCAGGTCCATGCGTCTTGTCGTGCGGTTGATCAGGGTGGTGTCGAGCTTGGCCTCGAGCCGCGACAAGGTGCGGCTCACCGCCGACGGCGTCTGCCCGACCTGCTCGGCCGCCGCGGAAATCGATCCGCATTCAATCACGCAGACGAAGATCTGCAATTCATCGGATCTGGCTTTCACGTGTGTTCCTTGTCGATAGTCCGAGGGCCAATGCGCTGAACCTTGGCCCAGATGCTACAGCTCTGACTTTCGATAGTAGTCGAGCATCACGCCTTGAGGCCAAACACCTCAGCCAGATGCCGCTCGTACTGCGCCACATGCCCTTCGATGTCCGGACGCTTCATCACGTCCACCGCCAGGAAGGTCGGCAGGCCGGTCATGCCCAGGAATTCGTTGGCCTTGTGGAACGGGAAGTACACCGCGTCCACACCCTTGCCTTCGAAGAAATCGGTCGGATCGTCGAAGGCCTGCTGCGGTGCGTTCCAGGTCAGCGACAGCATGTACTGCTTGCCCTGGATCAGGCCGCCGCTGCCGTACTTCTGCGACGAGTCGGCGCGGGTGCGGCCGTCACTGGCATAGAGGCTGCCGTGGCCTTCGGTGAAGACTTCGTCGATGTACTTTTTCACGGTCCACGGCGCGCCCATCCACCAGCCGGGCATCTGGTAAATGATCACGTCGGCCCAGAGGAACTTGGCCACTTCTTCGGCGATGTCGTAGCCGCCGTCGATGAAGGTGGTTTTGACGTCCAGGCCACCCCGGTCCAGCACGGCCAGCGCGGCGTCGTGCAGGGTGGCGTTGTAGCGGCCGTCGGAGTGGGCGAATTGTTTGCCGCCGTTGAGCAACAGGACTTTTTTCATCAGGAACTCGGAGGGGTTTGGAAATTTGAGGAGCGGCACCTTACCGATGCGCCTCGCGCGAAAAAAGCGGCGTTTTCGCAAAACTCATTTGACTCAAACGCAAGAATCAGCAGGAGATTGTTGCCTTAGAATGGCGCCGATTCTGACTTGAGGAGAGTTTTCAGTGAGTGAAATGCAAGGCTTCATCCTGCACGCCAAGACCCGCCCGGAAAAATCCGACGCCTTCGAAGCGTTTTTCAGCGGTTACGTGGAAGCGAGTCGCGCCGAACCCGGCTGCATCGAGTACCACATGCTGCGCGACAAGCAGGACCCGACCCTGTTTATCTTCTACGAGATCTGGCAATCCCAGGCCCACCTGGACGTGCATTCGAACCTGCCGCACATGAAGCAGTTTCTGGCTCAGCGCGACGAGTACCTGGAACGGGACTTCGAGATTCGCGCCATCGAGATGATCAGTTCGTCTTCCGCTAGCCGCTGATCAACAGATGGCCGCCGAGCAACCCCAGGCCAATGAAGAACACCCGCTTGAACAACACCGCGCTGATCCGCTGACGCAGCCACTGCCCCAGCCACATGCCGAGCACCGCCGGGATCAGCGCCAGCAGCGAGGCGCTCAACTCGCCCCCGCCCAGGGCGCCGCGCCATGACAGCCCGGCGGCCAGGGCCAGGGTCGAGACGGTGAACGACAGCCCCAGCGCCTGCACCAGTTCGTCCTTGCTCAGGCCCAGCGCTTGCAGATAAGGCACCGCCGGAATCACGAACACGCCGGTGGCCGAGGTGATGACACCGGTGATCAGCCCGCACAACGGACCGAGCCAGCCCTCGCTCTGTTCGCCGACGCGCAAGGTCGGCAAAAACAGCCCACTGAGCGCATAGAGCAACAACGCCGCCCCCAGACCGCGCACCACCCAATGCCCACCGACCATGCCGATCCACAGCGTGCCCGCGCCGGTGCCAATGAAGATCGCCAGCAGCATCGGCCACAGCCGCCTGATCAGCCCCCGCAGATGACCGCCGAACGCCAGTTGCCAGACATTGGTCAGCGTGGCCGGAATGATCAACAGCGCCGCAGCCTGCGACGGCGCCATAGCCAGACCGAGCAGGCCCATGGAGATGGTCGGCAGACCAAGGCCGATCACACCCTTGATGGTGCCGGCGAGCAGGAAGGTGGCAATGACCAGCACAGACAAGGCCAGACCGAGGTTTTGGTAGAACGCGGCGAGAGTATTCATGGCGCTATCCTGCGCCTGGCGCGGGTGGTTGAAAATCTGCCATATACTGAGGGTGCCTCTTGCCTGGCAAGAGGCTGGATTTTTTGCGATGGCTACCGACGCCTTCGCGGGCAAGCCTCGCTCCTACAGGGCACCTCGATCTCTTTGTAGGAGCGAGGCTTGCCCGCGAAGAGGCCCTGACAGACACCACACCTCCCAAGGCCCCCCATGCACTTCGACCTCACCGACCTGCGCCTCTACCTGCACATCCTCGACACCGGCAACATCACCGCCGGCGCCGCGCGCAGTCATCTGTCCCTGGCAGCCGCCAGCGCAAGAATCCGGGCGATGGAATCTTCATTGGGCGTGGATTTCCTCGAACGCGGCCGCCGTGGAGTCACGCCGACACCGGCTGGAAAGGCCCTGGCACAGCACGCTCGCCTGCTGCTGCAACAGGCCGAGCGCATGCAGCAGGACCTCGCCGAATATGCCAAGGGCGTCAAAGGTCAGGTCCGCCTGCTCTGCAACACCACGGCAATCGCCGAACACCTGCCGGAACTGTTGGCGGACTTCCTCTGCCGTCATCCGAACCTCGACATCGACCTGCAGGAAATGCCCAGCCTGCGCATCGTCCACGCCCTGCGCCAGGGTGCGGCGGATCTGGGCATCGTCTCCGATGCCGTCGACACCCACGAACTGCAAATCCTGCCCTTCCGTGACGATCCGCTGGCCCTGATCATGCCCCCCGACCATCCGTTGGCCGGGAACACGACACCGCGCTTCAGCGATACCCTGCGCCACGACTACGTCGGGCTGGCCGCCGACAGCGCCCTGGCGGTGTACCTCGAAGAACAGGCCTTGCACGCCGGCTCCCGCCTGCAGATCCGCATCCGCGCCGAAGGCTTCGACGGTGTGATGCGCATGGTCGCTCACGGCGCCGGCGTGGGCATCGTGCCGGCCGCCGCCCTGCAGCGATATACAGCCGACCAGGCGCTGAAAAGCTTCATCCTTGAAGAACCCTGGGCACAGCGCAAACTGCTGCTGTGCGCCCGTTCATTCACCGGCCTGCCCGGCTACGCCCGAACCCTGCTCGACGCCCTGCGCGCCGACTGAAACCGGTTTGCCCTTGCGGAAAAACAGGCCGTAAACACAGCTGAGCAACAGCAGAAACGGCACGCCGAACACCAGGGTCATCTTGAAGTCGGCGGTGAAATAAGTGGTGATCATCACCGCCCCCATCAGCAGCAGACCCAGCCAGGTGGTGTAGGGAAACAGGCGCATGCGGAACGACAGTTTGCGTTCGCCGTGGCGCTGGTGATAACGCCGGAAGCAGTAGTGCGTCAGGAAGATCATGAACCAGGTGAAGATGGCGCCGAACATGGAAATCGCCATCATCAGGGTGAACGAACTTTCCGGATACAAGATGTTGAGCAGGGTCGCCAAAGCGATGCCCGAACTGGATAGCAACAATGCGTTCAACGGAATCCCCGACGGGCTCAACTTGCCCATGGCCTTGGGCGCGTAGCCGCCACGGGACAGGCTGAACATCATGCGCGTGGTGATGTACAACTGGCTGTTCATCGCCGACAGCGCCGCAATCAGGATCACGAAGTTCATCACCCCGGTCGCACCGGGAATTCCAATCGCCTGCATCACCGTGACGAACGGGCTCTGGGTCTGGCCGGAGCGGTCCCACGGTACGATCGCCAGCATCAGCGCCAGGGTCAGCAGGTAGAACACCACCAGCCGCACGATGGTCCCGCGAAAGGCTTTCTTCACCGCCTGTTCCGGGTCCTTGGCTTCACCGGCCGCCACCGCGATCATCTCCACGCTCAGGTAGCTGAAGATCGACACGATCACGGCGATCCACATGCCCTGCACGCCATTGGGGAAAAACCCGCCATGGGCGGTGTAGTTGTGAACGCCGTACTCGGGGTTGGCGGAGCCGAACACCAGGTACACCGCCAGAATGATGAAGCCGACGATGGCGCCGATCTTGATGGTCGAGAACCAGTACTCGAAGGTGCCGAAGGTCTTCACGCTGATGGCGTTGAGCACGATCAGCACACTGGAGAACGACAGGATCCACACCCACTCCGGCACGTTGGCGAACCAGTACTTCATGTACATCGCCACCGCCGTCACCTCGGTGCCGACCGCCAGCACGATGGCCGCCCAGTAGGCATAGCGCACCAGGAAACCCGCCAGCGGGCTGATATAAAACTCGGCATAGGCGCCGAACGAGCCGGAGGTCGAATGGGCCACGGTCATTTCCGCCAGGCAACCCATCAGCAGCAGGGTGATGATCGCGCCAATGGCGTAGCTGACCAGCACACTCGGCCCTGCATAACCGATGGCGTAGGCGCTGCCCATGAACAGCCCAGTGCCGATCGCGCCGCCGATGGCGATCATGCTCATCTGCCCCGACGTCAGCTGGCGCCGCAAGCCGTTTTCACGGTTGGATATCGTTTCAAAACCAGAGTTTTCGGTCATTTCTATGGCCTTTGGATTTTGTCTTTCTTGAAGGGCACGTTGTTGTTTTTTACCGATGAACAGCGGGACCGATCAGCGCACAAACGAATGCCGCCGGGAATAACCCCGGCGGTACGTACGCATGATCCATCAGGTGACGCTGTGGCGAACCTGGAACTGCGCTTGCGCCCAGGTTTTCTGATCGAGAATTTCGCCGAGGACCTGCACCGCGTCCCAGACCTCGGTGAAGCTCGTGTACAACGGAGTGAAGCCAAAGCGCATGATCCGCGGCTCGCGGTAGTCACCGATCACGCCACGGGCGATCAGGGCCTGGATCACCGCGTAGCCTTCGGGGTGTTCGAAGCTGACGTGGCTGCCGCGCTTCGCATGCTCGCGCGGCGTGACCAGGGTCAGCTCATGGCCGGCGCAGCGTTGCTCGACCAGCTCGATGAACAGGTCGGTCAGGGCCAGGGATTTACGGCGCAGGCTGGCGATGTCGGTCTGGGCGAAGACATCCAGGCCGCACTCGACCATCGCCAGTGACGTGATCGGCTGGGTGCCGCACAGATAACGGGCGATGCCCTGGCTCGGCTCGTAACGGGACTCCATGGCGAACTGCCGCGAATGGCCGAACCAGCCGGACAGCGGCTGCGGCACCAGATCGCACAATGGCGGCGAGACCCAGACGAACGCCTGGGAGCCGGGGCCGCCATTGAGGTATTTGTAGGTGCAGCCAATGGCGTAGTCGGCGCCCGCCCGATGCAGGTCCACCGGCACTGCGCCAGCGGAGTGCGCCAGGTCCCAGATGGTCAGCGCGCCGCACTCGTGGGCCAGTTCGGTCAGGGCCTGCATGTCGTGCATGTAGCCGGTCTTGTAGTTGACGTGAGTGAGCATCACCACTGCCGTGTCCTGGTCGATCGCCCGCGGCAGCTCTTCGGGGCTGTCCACCAGACGCAGGCTGTAGCCCTGCTGCAGCATCTCGGCCAGGCCTTCGGCGATGTACAGGTCGGTGGGGAAGTTGCTGCTCTCGGTGACGATCACCCGGCGTGTCGGTGAACGGCTTGCCTGCACGCGCAATGCGGCGCTGAGCACCTTGAACAGGTTGACCGAGGTGGTATCGGTGATCACCACTTCGCCGTCACCGGCGCCGATCAGGCCGGCCAGGCGGTTGCCCAGGCGCTCGCTCAGATCGCGCCAGCCGGCGGTGTTCCAGCTGCGAATCAGGCCATTGCCCCACTCTTCGGCGATCACCGCCTGGGCCCGTGCCAGCGCCGCGACAGGCCGCGCGCCCAGGGAGTTGCCATCGAGATAAATCACGCCTTCGGGCAGCGCGAACTGTTGGCGCAACGGCGCCAGGGCGTCCTGGGCATCGAGGGCCAGGCAATCGTTTCTTGTTGTCATGGTGAGTCCTGTTTCGGGCAGGTCGTGAAAGTCGCCAGGCGCAGTGTAAATCGCCTGTATCGGTGGAAAGATAATGAACGAAGCATTGAAGAATTTTCGTGCAAAGTGCGCAGCCATCGCGTAGTTATCTCGCAGAAAATTCGACTGACCCGCCAATAACCGTGGATTTATTTCAATCATGAATCTCGACGCGACAGACCTGCGAATCCTGCATCAACTGCAACAGGATGGACGTATCAGCAATCAGGAACTGGCGGAGAAGGTCGCCCTCTCGCCGTCGGCCTGCCTGCGCCGCCTGCGCCTGCTGGAAAGCGAAGGCGTGATCACCGGTTATCGCGCGGTGCTCAATGCCGAACAGCTGGGCATCGAACTGGAAGCCATCGTCCACGTGTCGTTGCGACAGGACGTCGAAGACTGGCACGAGACCTTCATCAAGAAGGTCCAGTCCTGGCCAGAAGTGGCCACCGCCTACGTGATCACCGGGGCGAGCAATTACGTGCTGCGCATCCAGGCCCGCAACCTCAAGCACTTCTCCGATTTCATCGTCAACCACCTCAACCGCACGGCGGGCGTGACCGACATTCGTTCGGAAATCGTTTTGCAGAAGATCAAGGAGCGGGAGGAGTTGCTGGATCTGGTGATCCGCAAATAACCGATCAAACAAACGACAAGCCCCCTCGCCACAGGGAATGATCGGTATGACCGCACAATGTCCGCAAATGTGTATCGAAAAGGTCACTAAGAGTAATATCTGCCCTTTCAAAAACAGCCTGACTACAAAAATTCAGAAGGGAACGCGATGGCGGACGAAATGTTGCAAACCGGCACACTCAAGCGGGGGTTGAAGAATCGACATATTCAACTGATCGCATTGGGTGGCGCCATTGGTACCGGGTTGTTCCTGGGTTCTGCCGGGGTACTGAAGTCCGCCGGTCCATCGATGATCCTCGGCTATGCAATCGCCGGTTTCATCGCCTTCCTGATCATGCGCCAGTTGGGCGAGATGATCGTCGAGGAGCCGGTCGCCGGTTCCTTCAGTCACTTTGCCCACAATTACTGGGGCAGCTTTGCCGGCTTTCTGTCGGGCTGGAACTACTGGGTGCTGTATGTGCTGGTGGGCATGGCCGAGCTGACGGCGGTCGGCAAATACATCCAGTTCTGGTGGCCGGAAGTGCCGACCTGGGTCAGCGCCGCGGTGTTCTTCGTGCTGGTCAACCTGATCAACACCCTGAACGTGAAAATCTTCGGCGAGATGGAGTTCTGGTTCGCAATCATCAAGGTCGTGGCGATCATCGGCATGATTGCCCTGGGCTGCTACATGCTGTTCAGCGGCACAGGCGGCCCGCAGGCCTCGGTGAGCAACCTGTGGAGTCACAACGGCTTCTTCCCCAACGGCTACAGCGGCCTGCTGATGTCAATGGCGTTCATCATGTTCGCCTTCGGCGGCCTGGAACTGGTCGGCATCACCGCCGCCGAAGCCAGCGAACCGCGCAAAGTCATTCCCAAGGCCATCAACCAGGTGGTTTACCGGGTGCTGATTTTCTACGTCGGCGCCCTCACCGTGCTGCTGTCGCTGTACCCATGGGACCAACTGCTGCAAACCCTGGGCGCGTCCGGCGATGCCTACGGTGGCAGTCCTTTCGTACAGATCTTCTCCCTGATCGGCAGCGACACCGCCGCACAGATTCTCAACTTCGTCGTGCTCACCGCGGCCTTGTCGGTCTACAACAGCGGCGTCTACTGCAACAGCCGCATGCTGTTCGGCCTGGCTGAACAGGGCGATGCGCCCAAGTCGCTGATGAAGCTGAACAAGCAAGGCGTGCCGTTGCTGGCGCTCGGCGTATCGGCGCTGGTCACCATGCTGGTGGTGCTGGTCAACTATGTGGCGCCGCACGAAGCGCTGGAGTTGCTGTTCGCCCTGGTGGTCGCGTCCCTGATGATCAACTGGGCGCTGATCAGCCTGACGCACCTGAAGTTCCGCAAGGCCATGGCCGAGCGCGGCGTGGTGCCGGGCTTCAAGGCCTTCTGGTCGCCGTTCACCAACTATCTGTGCCTGGCGTTCATGGCCGTGATCATTTACGTGATGTGGATGATCCCCGGCATCCGCGCCTCGGTAATCGCCGTGCCGATCTGGATCGCGATCATCTACGTGTTCTACCGCATTCGCATGGCCGCCCACCGCGACCTGCCAATCGCGCAGTAACCGCACAATGAAAAGCCCCGGTATTCAGTGAATGCCGGGGCTTTTTTTCGTCCGTACTCAGAGAGTCGAACGCAGTCTCCACAGCTCGGGGAACAGCACGGTATCGAGCATCTTGCGCAGATAGCCCACCCCTTCCGTACCGCCGGTGCCCGGCTGGAACCCGATGATCCGCTCAACGGTGGTCACATGCCGGAAGCGCCACTGGCGGAACGAGTCTTCCAGATCGATGAATTTTTCCGCCAGTTGATAAAGGTCCCAGTAACGCGACGGATCGGTGTAGACCTCACGCCAGGCGGCCTCGACCGAGCTGTCATGCACCGTCGGCTGCTTCGGATCACGCTGGAAACGCTGCGGGTCGATCTCGAGGCCGGCATTGACCAGCAGGCGAATCGCTTCGTCGTACAGCGAAGGCGTGGCGATTTCCTTTTCCAGCTCCGCCAGCAATTCCGGACGATGGGCATGGGGCTGCAACAGGGTCGCGCTCTTGTTGCCCAGGATGAATTCGATCTCCCGATACTGGAACGACTGGAAGCCCGAGGACTGACCCAGAAACGGCCGGATCGCGTGGTACTCGGTGGGCGTCATGGTCGCCAGCACGGTCCAGGCATGCACCAGTTGATCGAAGATCCGCGAGACCCGCGCCAGCATCTTGAACGCCGGCGGCAACTCGCCCAAACGCACGTGTTCGCGGGCGGCCTTGAGCTCATGCAGCATCAGCTTCATCCACAACTCGGACGTCTGGTGCTGAATGATGAACAGCATCTCGTTGTGATCCGGCGACAAGGGGTGCTGGGCCGTGAGGATGCGCCCCAGATCCAGATAATCGCCGTAGCTCATGGAGTCGGAGAAATTCAGCTCGGCGTTATGCCAACCCTCGGGAGGGGTGGCAGAAGAATAAGGGCATTGGCTCATTGGCAAGCTTCCTCGGTTTGAGGCGAATTCAGTTGACGCAGAATAGCCCGCACCGGGCTGGCGTCGAGATGGGCAAAACGCAGCGGCAGAGCGATCAGCTCGTAATCCCCTTCCGGGACTTCATCCAGCACGATGCCCTCCAGAATGGCCATGCCGTGACGTGCCACCGCGTTGTGCGAGTCCATGGTTTTCGATTGCTGCGGGTCCAGCGAGGGCGTGTCGATGCCGACCAGGCGCACGCCATGGCTCGCCAGCAGTTCGATGGTTTCCTTGGCGATTGCCGTGAAGTCCGGGTCCCAGGTGCTCAGCGGCGCCTGACGATAGGTGCGCAAAAGAACCCGCTCGGGCAGGTTTTCCAGCTTTCCTGTGAGCTGTTCGGGCTGAACCAGCGCGCCGCTGTCCAGGCAATGCAGGACGCGACATGGCCCGATATAGACATCCAGCGGCACCTCGCCAATGGCGGCGCCATCAGGGCTGTAGTGCAGCGGCGCATCGACGTGGGCGCCAGTGTGGGGCGACAGGGTAATGCGCCCGACATTCACTGGGCATTCGGGGCCGTAGCTCCAGACGCGCTCTTCCTGAAACGGCGTATCCCCGGGCCAGGTCGGTGTGGCGGTACTCAAGGGCGGGCTTATGTCCCACATTGTTTTTTTCATTGCAGCGCTTTCCGGAATTTTCCGAGGTAAATGATACGAGTGATGTCTGTATAGATTCTTGCAAAGATCTGCGACAACCGCCCTCCATGTCGCAAAAAATGCGAGAAATTCGACGATGCCCCGCAGGAAATTTCAACAGCCCCCGTAAGTCGTCATTGCGCTTCTGGATAGCCCAATGTCGAACACAGACAACTCAGGCCCCGGCAAGCCCGTCAGGATGGGCGCTTGCAACCTTATCCATCCATGCCTGGCCCGGAGTCATCATGACCGCTAATTCACCGATCACCGTACTTCGCGACACCCATCCGCTGCCCGTCCTCGACGCCTGCAAGTGGGAAAAACTCGAAGGCGATCCGCACACCGTCAACCTCAACGCCTACACCAGCGAAGACGGCAACAAGATCATGGGCACCTGGATCTGCACGCCGGGCAAGTGGTACGTGGAATACGTGAAGTGGGAATACTGCGACTTCCGCGAGGGCTACTGCATCATCACCCCTGAAGGCAAAGAGCCGATTCACCTGCGCGCCGGCGACATCTTCGTCATCGAGCCGGGCATGAAAGGCACCTGGGAAGTGGTGGAAACCGTGCGCAAGTATTTCGTCTTCGCCTGATCCCCAGCAAAACGACACCCGGTTACAAAAGCGACATCCGCCGCTCGGGTGGTTACTCAGGTAACGACTCGATGCGGCACACCTCCTCCGTTACACCCCCACCTTTCCCGCCTTACATCTGAAATGTCCGTGCCAAACGCCTCGGCGCAGTTTTGGCCGATCCTTTGAAAAACCCGATGATCGCTTTTTGCCACCCAGTGACCGCTGGGTTTTCTTCGTGAACGCAAAGCCTGCACGTGTCGATTTCAGATACGAAGGTGGCGCGATCAGGTAAAGGACGCGTCGGACAAGGCGGGTAAGGTGGCGCTGTTTTTTACCGATACACCACATCGCGATGATGGGTCGGACAAGAACGGCAACGTCTGGAGGGCGTCGCGTTCAGAAAGGGCATCAGGCAACCGTGACATTCACTTGCCCCCCATCAGTACGCACAAATGTCGCTCACCAGAGAAGAAAAATAATGATTAGCCCGAGCTCCAAGGATTCCAGTGGCCAATTGGCGCAGGGCTTCAAGCCTCGTCACGTCACCATGTTGTCGATCGCCGGGATCATCGGCGCCGGATTGTTCGTAGGCTCCGGGCATGCCATTGCAGCGGCCGGCCCGGCGGTATTGCTGGCTTATCTGTTCTCGGGCCTGCTGGTGGTTCTGGTCATGCGCATGCTCGGGGAAATGGCGGTGGCCAATCCCGACACCGGTTCGTTTTCCACCTACGCCGACCAGGCCATCGGTCGCTGGGCGGGCTTCACCATCGGCTGGCTCTACTGGTGGTTCTGGGTGCTGGTGATTCCCATCGAGGCACTCGCCGCCGGCCATGTGCTGAACCAGTGGTTCCCGCAGATCGATGCCTGGCTGTTCGCCCTGGTGTCGATCATCGCGCTGGTGATCACCAACCTGTTCAGTGTCTCCAAATACGGTGAGTTCGAATTCTGGTTCGCCATGGCCAAGGTCGTGGCGATCATCGGTTTCATCGGCGTGGGTTTCGCGGTGCTGATGGGCTGGATTCCCGATCGCCAGGTCAGCGGCTTGAGCGGGCTGATGGCCGAACACGGCGGGTTCGCACCCAATGGTCTGTCGGCGGTGGTGGGCGCCTTCATCACCATCATGTTCAGCTTCATCGGCACCGAGGCCGTGACCATCGCCGCCGCCGAATCCGACAACCCGTCGCAGAACATCGCCAAGGCCACCCGCTCGGTGATCTGGCGTATCGGCGTGTTCTACCTGTTGTCGATCTTCGTGGTCATCTCCGTGGTGCCGTGGAACGATCCGCTGCTGGCCGAGGTGGGCTCCTACCAGCGCGCCCTGGAGATCATGAACATCCCCCACGCCAAGTTCATGGTGGACGTGGTGGTGCTGATCGCCGTGGCCAGCTGCATGAACTCCTCGATCTACATCGCCTCGCGCATGCTCTACTCGCTGGGCCGTCGTGGCGATGCGCCAAGGGCCTTGAAGGTGACCTCCTCCGAAGGCGTGCCTCGGGCAGCGGTCATCGCCAGCACCGTACTGGGCGCGGCGATCACCGTGTGGAGCTACTTCATGCCCGCCGGACTGTTCGAATTCCTGCTGGCCAGCTCCGGTGCGATTGCCTTGCTGGTGTACCTGGCCATTGCCGTCTCGCAGTTGCGCATGCGCCGGATGCTGCGTCGGCAGAACGTCGAACTGACCTTTCGCATGTGGCTGTTTCCATGGCTGACGTGGCTGGTGATCGTGTTCATTTGCGCGGCGCTGGCAGTGATGATGGTGTCCCCGCAACACCGCACCGAAGTGACGACGACCATTGGCCTGGCGCTGGCGATTTCCTTCATCGGCCTGATCACCTCGCGTCAATCCGCACAGCCTGCAAGAGCGACCTCCGTGGGATAACGCAATAGAGATACCGGTTCCACACACCAGAGGCACGGCGCGACCGTGCCTCTGGCCGTCATCGCTCCCTCCGAGGTCATGACCACGATGTCATCCAGGTCCACCCTGCCCGACGGCAAACCAACCCAGGTCGTCGGTTTCCTTCTGCTCGATCAATTCACCCTGATTTCCCTGGCCTCCGCCGTGGAACCCTTGCGCATGGCCAATCAGTTGTCGGGGCAGGAGCTGTATCGCTGGCACACGTTCAGCCCCGGTGGCCAGCAAGTCTGGGCCAGTGACGGCGTGCCGATCACCCCGGATGCGTCCTGGGACGCTCCCTGGGTGGTGGATACGGTGATCGTCTGTGGCGGCGTCGGCATCCAGAGCGTGGTCACCCGCGAGCACATCTCCTGGCTCAAGGCCCTGGCGCGTCAATCCCGGCGCCTGGGCGGGATCTGCACCGGCAGTTGGGCATTGGCCAGGGCCGGGCTGCTCGACGGCTACGAGTGCAGCGTGCATTGGGAGTTTCTGGCGGCGATGCAGGAAGCGTTTCCGCGGGTCAGCATGAGCGCGAGCCTGTTCACCCTCGACCGCAACCGCTTCACCAGTTCCGGCGGAACCGCGCCCATGGACATGATGCTGCACCTGATCGGCCGCGATCATGGCCGGGAATTGTCGGCGGCGATTTCGGAGATGTTCGTCTACGAGCGCATTCGCAATGAGCAGGACCATCAGCGCGTACCACTCAAGCATGTGCTGGGCACCCATCAGCCCAAGCTGCAGGAAATCGTCGCGTTGATGGAGGCCAACCTCGAGGAGCCCATCGACCTGGATAACCTGGCCGATTACGTGGAGCTGTCGCGTCGACAGCTGGAGAGACTGTTCCAGAAATACCTGAACTGCACGCCGTCGCGGTACTACTTGCGATTGCGCCTGATCCGCGCACGGCAGTTGCTCAAGCAGACGTCGATGTCGCTCATTGAGCTGGCGACGGTCTGCGGGTTTGTGTCCACGCCGCACTTTTCCAAATGCTATCGCGAGTACTTCGGCGTGCCGCCGAGCGATGAGCGGGCGGGATCGGAAATGAGCCGCAAGCCGGCGACATTGGTGGTGGCACAACAGCCTTCCACCAGGCCGGTGACGGTGCTGGATCAGGCCAGAAATGAGTCAACCTTTGCCAGCGTGCGGATGAGCGATCATTCCCGGTAGCAGTCATTCTTCTGAATCGACATGTTTTTCAGACCCCGTCGACCGCACAACTCATGCTTGATCACCGCGCCTACGTGGACCGCTACCAGGATCAAAAGAACCACGCAGAGCTGTTGGTTGATGTTTCTGCCTTGAAAAGCAAAAGATCGCAGCCTTTGGCGGCTCCTACAGGTAACGCATTCCCATGTAGGAGCTGCCGAAGGCTGCGATCTTTTCAAGAATAAAAAACCGGGGACCCGCCCGACGCGGATCCCCGGAAACAGCCTTACGCAGGCTTGCGATAGCTGTTGATGATCGCCGAGAAGTCGTTGCCGCCCTCTCCACGCAGACTCATCGCCTGGTACAACTGCTGGGCCACCGCACCGAGAACGACCGGCTGGTGTGCCTGGCGCGCCGCTTCAGTGGCCAGGCCCAGGTCCTTGAGCATCAGCTCGGCACCGAAACCACCGGTGTAGCCGCGCGAGGCTGGCGCCGTTTCGACGATGCCGGGCCAGGGGTTGTACATCTCCGAACTCCAGCAACGACCGGTGGAGCTGTTGATGATGCCCGCCAGCACTTTGGTGTCGATGCCCAGGGCATCACCCAGGGCCATGGCTTCGCTGACGCCGACCATGGAAATGCCCAACAGCAGGTTGTTGCAGATTTTAGCGATTTGCCCGGTGCCGACCTCACCACAATGGACGATGTTGCGGCCCATTTGCGCCAGTACCGGTTGCAGGGTCGCGAACAATTCCGCGGTACCGCCGACCATGAAGGTCAGCGTGCCCGCCGCCGCACCACCGGTGCCGCCGGAGACCGGCGCATCGGCCATGGCCACGCCTTGTTTGGCAGCGGCGGCGGCCACGTCACGGGCGGTCTGTGGATCGATGGTGCTGCAATCCACCGCCGGCACGCCTTTGCCGATACCGGCGAGCACGCCGTCTTCACCCAGCCAGACACTGCGTACATGCACCGCGGCCGGCAGCATGGTGATCACCAGTTCCGCACCCTGCGCCGCCTCGCGAGCCGAGGCGCAGATGCTGCCGCCCAGTTGTTCCAGCTCCGCCAGCACGGTTTTGTTCAGATCCACCATGCGCAGCGAATGGCCGGCCTTGATCAGGTTGCGTGCCATCGGCGCGCCCATGTTGCCCAGACCGATAAAAGCGATTTTCATGCCCGGCTCCTTATCGCAGGTTGATGGTGGTGTTCACGCCGTCGTTGATGCTGTCGTCATCGAACCAACGGGCAGTGACCGTCTTGGTCTGAGTGTAGAACTGCACCACTTGCTTGCCATACGGACCGAGGTCGCCCAGCTTGGAACCACGGGAACCGGTGAAGCTGAAGAACGGGACCGGCACCGGAATCGGGATGTTGATACCAACCTGGCCAACGTCGATTTCGGCCTGGAATTTACGCGCCGCCGCACCGCTCTGGGTGAACAGGCCCGTGCCGTTGCCGAACGGGTTGGCGTTGACCAGGGCAATCGCCTCATCGAGAGTGGCGACTTCCAGCACCACCAGCACCGGGCCGAAGATTTCCTGGGTGTAGATCTGCATGTCGGTGGTCACGCCGGAGAACAGGGTCGGGCCGACAAAGTTGCCCTTCTCGTAACCCGGAACACTGATCTCGCGACCGTCCAGCTCCAGCTTGGCGCCTTCCTTGATGCCGCTCTCGATCAGATCGAGAATCCGCGCCTTGGCCTTTTTCGAAATCACCGGGCCGACGTCGGTGCCCGGCTCGCTGCCGGCATTGACCTTGAGCTTCTGCGCCAGCGCCTTGAGATCCGGCAGCCATTGCTTGGCCGCGCCCACCAGCACCACCACCGAGGTGGCCATGCAACGCTGACCGGCTGCGCCGAAACCGGCACCGACCAGGGCATTGAGCGCTTGTTCACGATTGGCGTCCGGCAGCACCACGGCGTGGTTCTTGGCGCCCATCATCGATTGCACGCGCTTGCCGTGTTTGCCGGCCAGGTCGTAGACGTGAGTACCGACCGCGGTCGAACCGACGAAGGACACCGCCTTGATGTCCTTGTGGGTGCAGAGCCCGTCCACCACGTCCTTGCCGCCGTGCACGACGTTCAGCACACCGGCCGGAATACCCGCTTCGATGGCCAGTTCTACCAGCAACATGGTCGACATCGGGTCCTGCTCGGATGGTTTGAGGACGAAGGTGTTGCCGCAGGCGATGGCCATCGGGAACATCCACAGCGGAATCATCGCCGGGAAGTTGAAAGGGGTGATGCCGGCACACACGCCGATCGGCTGGCGCAGGGTGTAGGTGTCGACGCCACCGGCGACGTTTTCAGCGAACTCGCCCATCTGCAGGGAACCGATGGAGCAGGCGTGCTCGACCACTTCCAGGCCACGGAAAATATCGCCTTCGGCGTCGGCAATGGTTTTGCCCTGCTCGGCGCTCAGCACCGCGGCGATGCGCTTGGAATGCTCGCGAATCAACGCCTGGAGTTTGAGCATGATGCGCATCCGCGCGCCGATCGGGGTCAGCTTCCAGGTCTGGAAGGCGCGATGGGCCGCGCTGATCGCCGCGTCGACTTCCTCGGTGGTGGCGAACGGAACCTTGGCCAGCACTTGCTGGGTCGCCGGGTTGACGATGTCGTGCCATTCGGTGGTCTTGGATTCGACCCACTCACCGTCGATCAACAGCTTGACCTTCTGCACGGTGGTTTCGTTGGGCGTGAGCGATGCGTTCATGTCGATCTCCTGGACGTTGTTCTTATTCAGAGAGCTATCAGTCGAGTCAAGGCGAGCAGGTCGCCTTGAGAGAAGTCCTGTGCCGCGAATAGGTTTCGCGCTGTTTTTGGAGTATAGATGTGCAAACTTCCAACAAGAACGCACATAAAAGCCGGTCCAACATGCAAAAAAACATCACGTCCCTGGGGTCGCTGAACTGGGACGACCTCAAGTTTTTCCTCGAAGTGGCCCGCACCCGCAAGGCCAGTACCGCCGCCAAACGCCTGGCGGTGGACTACACCACCGTGTCGCGGCGCATCAGTTCGCTGGAAGCTTCGTTGGGTACGCTGTTGTTCGAGAAGTCGCGGACCAGCGGCTTTGTCCTGACCGCCGAAGGTCAGCGCCTGATGGGTTATGCCGAATCGATCGAAAGCACGCTGCACATGGCCTGTGAACAGGTATCGGGGTCCGGCGTGGCGCTGTCCGGGCATGTACGCATGGGCTGCACCGAAGGCTTCGGCAGCTTCTTCATCACCCCGCAGCTGAGCCACTTCGTCGACGCCTACCCGGCCATCTCGGTGGACATCCTGCCCCTGCCGCACTTCATCAGCCTGTCCAAGCGCGAGGCCGACATCGTCATCGCCCTGGAACGCCCGGAACACGGGCCGTACGTGTGCTGCAAACTCTGCGACTACCGCCTGCAGCTCTACGCGACCCAGGAATACCTCGACAAACACCCGCCCATCCGCCGCGCGGCAGACCTGGGCAAGCATTCATTCATCAGTTATGTCGACGACCTGGCCTTCAGCTCGGAGCTGCTCTATCTGGCCAACGTCCTGCCCAGCGCCAGCGCCAACCTGCGCAGCACCAGCGTGATCGCACAATTCGTCGCGGCGCAGCAGGGACGCTCTCTGGCGATCCTGCCCTGCTTTCTCGCAGCACAGGATCCGCGGTTGCTGCCGGTGTTGCCGGAGGAGATCAACATCACCCGGCAATTCTGGATGTACTGCCGCGAAGACCTGCGCAAGCTCAAGCGGATCACCCTGTTGTGGGATTACATCAGGGAGGTGACGGAGCTCAATGGGCCGTTGTTGCTGGGCCAGACGCGGGAGTTGCGTTTCACCGACTAAGCCCCTGACAACACCATCCACGTGCAGGAGCTGTCGAGTGAAACGAGGCTGCGATCTTTTGATCCTGTTTTTAAAAGCAGGATCAAAAGATCGCAGCCTTCGGCAGCTCCTACAGGGGGGCGGCGTGTTCAGCCAGGCAGAACGCGGCAGCCCTTGCGAGTGAGCTCCAGCCGCTGGTAGCTTGCCCGATTTTCGTCACCCAGGCTCATCAACTGCGGCAACGCCGCCTCGGGATCATCCAGGCGCAAACCTTGAAGGAACTCGATATCGCGCTCCCACCATTTGCTTTCCAGCAAACGCGAAATGACCTCCGGGGAATGCCGATACTTGACCACTTTCGCCGGCACGCCCGCGACGATGGCGTAGGGCGGCACGTCATGAGCCACCACCGCACGGGTGGCGACAATGGCGCCGGTGCCGACTTTGACGCCTTCCATGATCATGGCGCTGTGGCCGATCCACACATCATCGCCAATCGTCACGTCGGCAATGACAGGTTCATACGTGAGCGCCGTGTCGGTGTACTGGAAAGGGTGGGAACTGACCCAGTCTGAAGGGTGAGTGTTTTTTTCCTGACCGATGTAACAGTTATTGCCAATGGAACAAAAACGCCCGATGGACGAAACCGTCGACAACTTGCTGTCACTGCGAATGTAGGTATGGGCGCCGATAGTCAGATGTCTGGCATCCATGATCACATGCCCCAGCGAGACACCTTCTTCAATCACCAGCGTCGTTTTTTTACCGAGTGATGACACCCCGCCCGCGAACTTGCACTTGTGCTCTCGAAGCCATCGCTTCCAAAAACGGTTTCGGTAAAAACTCAGTAATTTTTTCATCTGCTTAATCAACGCTTGTTTCTTGTTGTTCGAGCCTGAAGCGCTCATGCAAAAAATCAGATGCCCGGCTCGGACCGGGCAGGACACAAAGCATAGCGTCGATCAGTCGGCGCTCACCACAATGGCAACCCGGCGATTTTCCGTGCGGCCGGACGCCGTGTCATTGCTCGCCACCGGCTTGCTGCTGCCGAAACCCTGCAACTGGATGTTCTCCTGCTTCATGCCGGCGTCAGCCAGGACGATGGCGACGCTCTTGGCGCGGCGCAGGGAGAGCTGTTCGTTGTAGGCCTCCTTGCCCGACGCGTCGGTATGCCCATCGACCCTGACCCGCTCGATCCCGACGCTCAGCAACGACTTGCCTATGCGCTGGACGATTTCACTGCTCTGCGCATTGAGGCTGTCGACGTCGCTGCCAAACAGCACTTTGCCGGACAGGCCGAATGCCCAGCCTTCGTCGGTCAACTCGAAGCCTTGCTGTTTCAGCACGGCGATCTGCGCCGGGGTCAGGCCTTTTGGCGGCACCGACTGACAACCGGCCAGGCTCAGCACGGCCATCAACAGGGTGATCGAGAACAGTCGCAGGGTATGCTGGGTGAGTGAGTACACGGACATTCAGCTCCTTGATTAAACATCGGCGACAGGGTGCTCCGACCCTGCGGTGTGTTGCGCGCCCCGGGTGAGGCGCTTGGCTTGATACATCGCACCATCGGCGGCATCGAGCAGTGCGCTGGGCGTGCCCCCGTGATCGGGGTACACGGCGATGCCGATGCTCAGCGAGGTCATTACCTCGTGCGCCCCCGGCAGTTCGATGGGGACCTCCATACTGGCGAGGATCTTGTCGGCGATCCGCTCGGCGTCTTCGGTCTTGTGCAGCGGTGTCAGCAGCACCGCGAATTCATCGCCGCCCAGGCGCGCCACCAGATCTTCCTCACGCAGTTGCGCCTTGACCCGACTGGCCACGGCCATCAGCACGGCGTCGCCGGCGGCATGCCCGAAGCTGTCGTTGATGTCCTTGAACCGATCGCTGTCGAGGAACAGTACGGCCACTCGCTCGTTGAGCTTGTTGGCGTTACGCAGTGCCCGCATCAGGCGGCCTTCGAAAAACGCCCGGTTCGGCAGCCCCGTGAGGCTGTCGTGATTGGCCTGGTGCGCAAGGGACTCGTTCTCGCTGCGCAGGTGGATCTGCCTGGATTCGAGTTCGTCGAGCAGCGCATTGAAGTCGTTGCCCAGGTTGTCGAGTTCGGCGATGGTCGCCGGCGGCACGCGTCGGTCCAGGGCCCGCTCGCTGCGTGCGGCGTGAGCCACCGCGGCCAGCCGACGCAAGGGGCCGGTGATGCCGCGCAATTGTCGGCGCGCCAGATAAAGCGCGACCCAGGCACTGATCGCCGTGCACAGCAGAATCCCCACCAGACCACTGAGCAGAAAACGCATCAGGCTGCCACCGTGGCCGGTCAGCCGAATGCTGCCGATCTCGCGGTCCTGATGCAGGATCGGCATGCTGATGGGCTTCTCCAGAAAGGCCTTCGCCATCTGCATTTCGAGCCGGGTCAGCAATCCGGTTTCCGGTCGTTGCCAGCGCGCCAGCACCTGGCCTTTGGCATTCAAAACCTGGGCATCGGCCACTTCTTCGGTGGAGGCGATCAACGCCAACGCTTCGGAAGCGGCGGCCTTGTCGTTGAACACCACGGCCGCTTCCACGGTGTAATTGATCGAGCGGGCGATCAGGTGCAGGTTGTGATCGGCATACACCCGCAACGCCAGAATGCCCAACAAGGTCAGGGACACGCTGGCCATGGCCACGGCCACCAGCGCCACGATCAGATGACCGCGGCCGATGACCGAACGCAGGGACGGGCGATTACGCGGCTTGAGCACACTCATGTGGCCGCCGGCTTGCGACGGGACAGTTGCAGTACGCTCGGATGGATGCGCACACCACTGCGGGCGACGGAATCGAGATTGACCTCGAAGGACACCTGCTCATCGCTGACCCGCAGACAGAACAGGCTGCCGACGGTGCATTGATCGTCGCTTTCGCTGATGCTCAACACCGGGCGGCCGGTCAGCGCGGCGAACAGGTGGTTGCGCTCCTCAACGGTCAACTTGCCGATGTACGCCGCATCGCATTCACCGGCGATGGTCGGGTTGCTGGCCAGCAGGCGACGCACCGTCACGGGCCGGCCCGTCGCCTGGGTCGTGCCTTTGAGCAGGTCATCGGTGTATTCGGTGGGGCCGATCACGCACAGGCGAAGCCGGTCGGGTTCAACCGGCCAGCGGGCATAACTGAGAATGCCGAGGACAACTTCGGTGACGGCCTTGGCGCGTTGCTCGGCCAGGCTCGCAGGCGCTTGCGGTTGTGCGCAGACGATCCCCGACAGCAAACACAGAAGGCCGGCGAGCAGTGCCTGTTTGCAGCCCATGACATGCCCTGTCGTCCTGACAGCCACCTTCATGCAGGGATTCTCTTCAACCGTAACCAAATGATGCCGCAACGATAGCATAGCGACGGGACGCCAGCGAAGCAGCGCCCCTCATGCCCGATGCTTTTTCAATCAGCCAGGTCTGAATCGCCCTTGAGTTCGAGCATCAAGCCGCTCAGGCGTTTGACCTTGCGCTTGACCGCCTCTTCGAAGACGCCGCCACGGGGCTCGATCAAGGTGAACCAGTCCTTGGCCCGGGTGATCCCGGTGTAGATCAGTTCCTTGGTGAGCACCGGGTTCAGGGCATCCGGCAGGATCAGCGCGGTATGGGCGAACTCCGAGCCCTGGGATTTATGCACGGTCATGGCGTACACGGTCTCGACATCATTGAGCCGACTCGGAAGGACGAATCGCACTCCGCCCTGCCCGTCATTGCGCGGGAACGCCACGCGCAGCACCTGCTTGCCCGCCTCGGGGCCGTCGCGCTCGGGGAGCTTGAGGGCGATACCGATATCGCCGTTCATCAAGCCCAGGCCGTAGTCATTGCGGGTCATCAACACGGGACGTCCTTCATACCACTGCTGGTCGCTGTCGATCAGCCGCGCCCTGAGCAACGCCTCGGTGACCCGCACATTGAGCCCCTCCACACCCCACGGCCCCTTGCGCACCGCGCACAGCAACTGGAAGGCATCGAAGGCTTGCAGGACCTGGCGCGCCCAGTCCATCCAGCGCACATCGTCCAGCGCGGTATCGGAAGCCGGGCGCTGGTTGCGCAGCACGCTCAGGTAATGCCGATAGCCCTGGGGTCCTCCGCCATGTCCTTCGAGCAGCAAGCGCTCCAGGGCACGATCCTGTTCACTCTTGAGCGACACGCTGAACACGTCGCCGTGACTGCGTGCCGCCAGCAGTTTGCGCGCCTCGTCGGGCTGCTGCTGATTGACCCAACGGGCCAACTGACCGATGCCGCTGCCTTCGCCGAAACGCCGCGAATGACGCAACATCACCACCTGCTGCGCCAGCGGATGACTGCCTTGGGTATCTTCCTGCAAGCCGCTGGCTGCCAGGCTTTCGCCGCTGACCGACTCCAGCCACTGACGCGTTTGCGGGCTGTACCAACCGGCCTCGGCATCGCGACACAAATCCCCCAGCACCGCCCCCGCCTCCACCGAGGCCAACTGGTCCTTGTCACCCAACAACACCAAACGGGCATGGGGCGGCAAGGCGTCCAGCAGATTAGCCATCATTTCCAGGTCGATCATCGAAGCTTCGTCCACCACCAGCACATCCAGCGGCAGGCGATTGCCCCCGTGGTGGCGGAAGTGCCGGGTACCCGGACGACTGCCGAGCAAGCGGTGGACGGTGGTGACGTCGCAGGGAATCTTGTTGCGGATGTCTTCGCTGACTTTCAGCGTACGCACCTGCTGGCTGATGGATTCGGTCAGGCGCGCGGCGGCCTTGCCGGTGGGCGCCGCCAGACGGATTCTCAGCGGTTGGCCCGCTTCGACCGCGGGCGCCTGGAGCAAGGCCAGCAAACGCACCACGGTGGTGGTCTTGCCGGTGCCCGGTCCGCCGGTGACGATACTGAAGGCACCACGAGTCGCGAGGGCACAGGCGAGCTTCTGCCAGTCGATCACGTCACCGGATCCAGCCGTACCGAACAGACCGGTCAGGCGCTGAGGCAGGTCGCTCGGCGCGGCTTCGTGCACCTCAAGGCGTTGGCGCAACGCATGATCGATCTGCCGCTCGTAGGCCCAGTAGCGACGCAGATAAAGACGTTTGCCCGACAGCACCAGCGGACGCTGCTGCGCGGCTTCACTGGTGTCGACCGCCAGCGCGACCAGACTTCCGGCGGCCAGTACCTTGCACCAATGCGCACCGTCGAGCGATGCCAGCAACTGTGACGGCAGCATCGCGCCGCCGTGCACATCGCCTTCCGGCGGCAGCGACAGGGCGAAATCCGGTTCCTTCAAGGTTTCGAACAGATCCAGGCAGACATGCCCATGACCCAGTTGATGACTGGTCAACGCAGCGGCCAGCAGCACCAGCGGATCATCGTTCGGCGCCAGTTCATGCAGGAAGGCGACGAAGGCTTTATCCAGCGCCCGCAGCCAGCCACGCTCGACCCAGCGGGTGAGCAACACCAGCAGGTCGTCGGCGCGGTTCAAGGGGGCGAGTTCGGCGAGGTGGCCGGTTGCCGACGAGCTCGGCAGCACATCGGCGAAGGTGCGATTCATAGCAATACTCCCTGTTCCCACGCCGGTTCAGCCTTGGGCTCGGCTTTACCCTGGAACATGCGGTCCAGGCGCTCGATCAGCTCTCTGGGCGGACGGGCGAAATACACCCCTTGTGTCGGCGCACGGGTGCCGCGCAGGAACAGATACAGCGCGCCACCGACCTGCCGGTCGTAGTCGTAATCGGCCAGGCGCGCCTTGAGCTGGCGATGCAGGGCCAGCAGGTACAGCACGTATTGCAGGTCGTAACGGTTATCCAGAATCGACTGCTCCATGGCCTGCTCGGTGTACGCCGAGTCATCAGCGCCCAACCAGTTGGATTTGTAATCGGCGACGTAATAGCGACCGTCGTGCTCGAAGGTCAGGTCGACAAAGCCCTTGAACATGCCGTTGAGCAGCACTGGCTCGGCGGCCAGCCGCGGCATGCCGTTGTGGGTGTACTGGCGCACCAGCGCATCGAGTTTGAGCACGTCGACTTTATGGCTGGCGAACCAGAATTCCATTTCGACCTGATACTGGGTCAGCTGCTCGAATACCACAGGCGCCTGCCCCGCGCCCACCGGTAGCGGCGACTTGAGCAGATGCTGCAGCCAGTCGCTCAAGGTGGTGATCCAGCCTTCCCAGCCACGGCGATTGCAGCGCCGGGCGATGGCGTCTTCCACGTCTTGCGGCTTGACGGCGAAACCTTCGTCGCCGGCCCACTCGAGCAAGCCATGGAGAAAGGTGCCCGGGTTCGGACCGCGAGGGAAACGGTGAATATCCGCACCGCCGGCAAGCATCTCCCGGGGCGCTTGCGGATCGAGACGCTCGTCGTCGAAGAGCTTCTGCGCCTGCGGGCTTTCCGGCGACTCGTCACTGCCTTCGCTCAGCACATCGCTCAGGCGCAAGGCGCTGTAGGAAGCGATCCACCAGTTTTCGCTGGCCTTGCGTGCCGGCATCAGCGGAGCGCGCAAAGCGGCGTTGTTTTGCGGTGGATGGTAGTGCTCGGTGGTGGCTTGCGGCATTTCGCCGTGACCCAGGGACGGACAATCCTGCTGCAAGTCTTGCAGCCAGCGGTTGAGTTCCTGCGACTCGCTCAGGATAGCGCCGCCACCCAGCAGGTAACCCAGCGCCGACAGGTGCAGCACCGAGCTGTTGTTGTTCCCGCGCTTGAGGTCGGTCACCCCCAGCCAGCAGGCATGCTGCGCCCGGGTCAGGGCCACATAAAGCAGGCGCAGATCTTCGGCCAGTCGCTCGTCGTCAGCCAGGGCGATCAATTCGGCGGTCGGGTTCAGCGTCACCTGGGCCTTGCCGTCGGCATCGTGGTAATGCAGCGGCAAACGGCTGCCATCCACAGGTTTCGCCGAGCAAATGAACGGCAGGAACACCAGTGGATATTCAAGCCCCTTGGACTTGTGGATGGTCACCACCTTGACCAGTTGCTCATCACTTTCCAGGCGCAGAATCTGCTCTTCACCTGCCTGGCCGGACAACGCCAGATGCTCGGACAAATGCCGGATCAGCGCCTGCTCGCCATCCAGTTCGGCGGCGGCCTGTTGCAGCAATTCGCACAGATGCAGCAGGTTGGTCAGCACTCGCTCGCCATCGCTGCGGGCAATCAAAGTCTGGGGCAATTGGAAGTCATGCAGCAGGCAACGCAGCATCGGCAACACGCCCTGCTTGCGCCAGATCTCGCGATAACGACGGAACTGCATGACCCGGGATTCCCAGGCCATTTCGTCCTGATTGAGTTGCTCCAGTTCCACCAGCGACAGGTTGAGCGTGATGCAGGCCAGGGCGGCTCGTAGCGGTCGCTCGACATCCGGCTCGGCGCAGGCCTTGAGCCAGGTCAGCATGTCGTGAGCTTCCTGGGCGGCGAACACCGAATCCTTGTCCGACAGATAAACGCTGCGCACGCCGCGAGCGGAAAGCTCGGCGCGCACGGCCTGGGCTTCTTTGCCGTCGCGCACGAGGATGGCGATGTCGGCGGGCCGCAGGCCTTTGAAATCCTCGCCGTCGCGCGTGAACCCGGCCTGGTTTTGTTGCCCGCCGTTGAGCAACGCGGTGATCTGGCTGGCACAGGCGGCAGCCAGCTGTTGCCGGTACACCGCACCGGATAACGGCTGCTCGGAAGGCAGGTGCCAGACGTTCAGTGCCGGCACGGCCTGGCCATCGATCTGCAGAACTTCTTTGCGCCCTTGGGACTGGACCGGCAAGAACGGCACCGGGTTTTCGCCATCGCGCTCACGGAACAGGAATGCACCACGCCCGGCCTCGCGTGTCTCGGCGCGTTCGAAGACGTGATTCACGGCACTGACCATGCCATGGCTGGAGCGGAAGTTGGTGCCCAGGGTATGCAGGCGCCCCGTGGTTGCCTGGCGGGCGCGCAGGTAGGTGTAGATGTCGGCACCGCGGAAGGCGTAGATCGCCTGCTTCGGGTCGCCGATCAGGAACAGGCCGCTCTCGGAATTGTTGTCTTCGATGCGGTAGATGCTCTCGAAGATTCGGTACTGCACCGGGTCGGTGTCCTGGAATTCGTCGATCAGCGCGACCGGGAACTGCTCGCGGATCAAGGTCGCCAGGCGCTCGCCGCCTTCGGCCTGCAAGGCGGCGTCCAGACGCAACAGCATGTCGTCGAAGCCCATTTCCGCGCGGCGACGTTTTTCTTCCTCGAAGCGCGCACCGACCCAATGGGCGGCATGCTGCAGAACGGCAGCATCGGGTGTCGGCAAACCATCCAGGCACACTTTCAAGCCGTGCATGGCATCGAGGCCCGGATGGTCGGGAGCCGGGCCCTTCTTCCAGGCTTCAGCCATACCCTCAGGGGTCAACCGCGTGAAACCGGTGCCGATGTCCAGTTGCTCGAGGACTTCGTCTTCGGCCCAGGCCTTGATCTTCTCGAACCAGGGTTCGAAGTAGCGCGCCTGCATCTTGCGCCCGTCGACGCTTTTGCTGGCGACACCTTCGTGACAGATGGCGAGCAATTCATCGGCCCACTGACGCCACGGCATCTTGAGCTCCAGCAAGGCGGCGCGGCGCTCCTGCAGGCACTCCATGATCAGCTCGGCGGGCTCGCGGTTTTCAACCTTGTCCCGCTCGCTGGCAAACAGCCCGCGCACCCGCGGCAACAGCGCCGCCGGCCCACCCCAATTGGTCCGCACCCAGTTCAGGGCATCGCCATGCATCGGGTAGCAGAACAGGCGCCAGTAGTCGCGCAGGACTTCGCCTAGCAGGTCGCTGTGATCGGTTTCCAGGGTCTGGGTGAACAGGCTGCCGCTGTCGAAGGCGTGCTCACGCAACATGCGCTGGCACCAACTGTGGATCGTCGAAACCGCGGCTTCATCCATCCACTGCGCGGCGATGTCCAGGCGGTTGGCGCAGCCTGCCCACTGCTCAGGCAACCAGGAATCACGCAGTTCGGCGATCAAGCCATCAGGGGCTGGGGTTTCATCGCGGAAGAATCGCGCGGCTTGCGCCAGACGCGTGCGGATTCGCTCACGCAGTTCTTTGGTGGCCGCATCGGTGAAGGTCACGACGAGGATTTGCGGCGGCAACAATTCGCGCCCGAAACCATTGGCCTCGCCGCCATGACCGAGAACCAGACGCAGGTACAACGCGGAAATTGTGAAGGTCTTGCCGGTGCCGGCACTGGCTTCGATCAGTTGGCTGCCACGCAGCGGGAACGCCAGGGCCAGAGGTGTCTTGGTGGTCATGGGCGTGCCTCCTCGCTGGCCATCGAATGCCAAGGGGCCTCGAGCATCGGTTTGTACAGCGCTTCGCACCAGTCCGCGAAGGTTTCGTCGGCAACCAGTGCATCGTAATCGGCAAATTGACGGGCCAGCGCCACGCTTTCGCGGCGCTCACCGTCGGTGGTCAGGCCGTCGCCTTCATAGGCCTTGCGGGCAGCCGCTTCGGCCTTGACCGGATCGGTCTGGCCCAGCCAGGCGAACGCTGTCTTGACTGCGATCGGCAGCGGCTGGCGCATGCCGGCTTTCCAGGCCAGCAGCAGATCTCCCAATATCCGTTTCGCTGATTGGGTTTCCATCGGAGCGAGCATCAAGCTGTCATCGCTGGCTACCAACGCGGTGGTCATCTCAAGGCCATTGGCGCATGCGATCAGATGGTCGACCCAGGGCCGCGTCAGGCGATGCCATTTGCGCGACTTGATCGAACCGATGCTGTTGGGGATCGTAGTCACGGACAGCAATCCACCATCGGCCCGCTGATGCAGGCCACTGAGCCAGCCTTCGATGCGCAGATCATGCAGTTCCAGATTCACCGGTAGCGCGCTGGTTAACGGCGTTGGCCATAGAGCCAACAACTGCTGGTAGCGCTGCACCAGATCCGGCAGCGGTTCGATCAACTCTCGCTGGAGGCACTCGCCAAATCCGGCCATGGGCAGCAGGCCGCTGTTTTGCAGGCGCCGCGCTTGTGCCTCGAGAGCCTGGTCGGGGTTATCCACGTCATTGAGCGCGGCCTTCAGCAGGTTATCACTGAGGTTGTAGCGTTGCAGTGCGTCGAGAACGAAGGGCTCCTCATCCGCCAGAGGCACTTCGGCGGCTTCGAAGAACACCTTCAATCGTTGGCTGAAGAAATGTCGCACCGGGTTGCGCAGGAAATCCTGGAGCTGACCGATGCCCAGCGGCTCCTCCTGAACGTGAGGCGCGAGGATATCGTTATCGGTTGTCTGGCTCGGTGCGTGATGAAGCACCTGCCACTCGTTGGCGTAGCTGAACAGGTCATCGCCTTCATGGAAATAGCGCGCGCTGAAGGGTTGCAACGGGTGTTCCTGGGTCAGCGCTTCAAGCACGTCTTCTTCGGCGTCGCTTGATTTCCAGCCGCTGGCCAGGTGATCGCGCAACTGACCGATCAGTACCGACGCGGGGCGCTCGCTGTTGTCGCGAATGCTGCGGCCGACCCAGCTGATGTACAGTTGATCGCGTGCCGACAGCAGCGCTTCGAGCAACAGGTATCGGTCGTCTTCGCGACGTGAACGATCGCCCGGGCGGTAGTCGCTGCCCATGAGGTCGAAGTCCAGCGGCGGTTGCGCGCGCGGGTAGTCGCCGTCATTCATGCCCAGCAAACACACCAGTTTGAAAGGAATCGCACGCATCGGCATCAGGGTGCAGAAGTTCACCGCGCCGGCGAGGAAGCGTTGGGACAAGCGGCCCTGATCCAGGCCGGCCAGCCAGGCTTCGCGCACGACGGTCAGCGGCAGTTCGTCCTGCAGGCCGACCGATTCACAATTCTCCAGCCACGCTTCGCGCAGCTCTTCCAGTTGCGTCAGCAAGAAGTCGTCATGCTCGTTGGTGGCCTGAAAGAACAGCGACGTCAGTGCCTGCAAACGCAGGCTCCATTGGCTGGGTGATGCCGGTTGCGTGAGTTCCCGATGGGCGATTTCCAGCGCGTCCAGCAGCGAGACCAGCGGACCGATGAGTGCCGCATCCAGCCCGCCGATTTCGTTGTAAGGCTCGATGCCGCCGTACATGTTGCCACTGCCGACGGCATAACCAAGCAGCATGCGACGCAGGCCGAAACGCCAACTGTTTTGCTCAAGAGCCTCTGGCAAACCCAGGCCTGCACGTTGCTCGGCGTTCATGCCCCAACGAATGCCCGCGCCTTCGATCCAGCTGTGCAGGGTCGGCAGATCGCGCTCCTCGACACCGAAGCACGCGCGCAATGCGGGCACGTCCAGCAGATCGAGAATCTCACTGACGGGGAATCGACTGTCGGGCAGTTTGAGCAGATGTTCGACGGCGATCAGCAACGGGTCGCGACCGCGCTGGCCCTGGTCGGCCAGCGTGAAAGGGATGAAGCGTGGGTCGTGACGATCGAGCTGGCCGAATACCGCGCGAATATGCGGTGCATAACTGTCGATGTCCGGGACCATCACGATCACATCCCGGGGGCGTAAATGAGGGTCGGCGCTGAAGCGTGCGAGCAGCTGGTCGTGGAGGATCTCCACTTCACGCTGGGCACTGTGGGCGATGTGAAAACGGATCGACTGATCGTGCTGTGGATCAATGGCCGGCCAGCGCTCGCGGGTCTCGTTCAGAGGGCGCAGTTCGAGGATGTCGTCTTGCAGCTGATTGAGCATGTTCAGGGGCTTGCTGTCGCTGAACAGATCGATGCGACCGTCACGGAACGCAGCGCGGTAGCTGTTGGGATCGTCGTAGCTGTCGAGCAGGTTGATGTAGTCGCGACCCTGCTTGCCCCAGGCGGCCAGCAGCGGATGAGCGTGCTGATGCAGGGTTTGCGAGTCGAGCACCACCGGCATGCCGCTCTTGCGGGCCTGGCGTTTGTATTGATGTCGCAGAAGGTCTTTATCGGCGACGATGTCTGCCCAGTGATGACGACACGGGTTGTGTACGCACAGCAGCACCTGGCTGAAGCGGGCCAGTCCGGCGAGGGCTTCCAGAGCTTGGGCGGGCAACGAGGAAATACCGAAAACGATCACTCGGGAGGGTAGCCCTTGGGGCGCGGTTTCCAGCTTGTTGATGCGTTCGATGAAGCGCTGGTGAACGCCGGCACGGCTCTGTGCCATGCCTTCCTCGCCGACATCCACCAGCAATGCACGCCACAACTCTGCCTGCCAGCAGTTGGCGGGAGACAGCGGTTTGGCTTCGCCGCGGCCGCTGCGCAATTGATGGCGTCCTTCGGCCCAGTCTTCGAGCCAGTCTGCGCGGTACACCTGATATTGGTCGAACAAGTCAGCCAGTCGTTCAGCCAACTGGTAACGCTTGCGCAGATCGGTGTCGTGGGTCAGAAAACGTTGCAGGGGCTCGAAGTGCGGTTGATTGATCAATTGCGGCAGCAGGCGCATCAGGCGCCAAGTCAGCGGGGCTTTATCAAGCAAGGATTTGGCCGGGATTTCGTCACGTCCCAGGACCATGCGATAGAGCTGCCACATGAAGCTGCCGGGCAGTTGGACATCAATGGCGGCGGCGATTCCGCAGCCGCCCATGTCATCGTCCTCAGCGTCTTCGGCCAACGCCAGTTTGAGCCACTGCGCAATGCCGTTGCTCTGCACCAGGGCAATCTCATTTTCCAGGGGAGCCAGCGGGTAGCGGCGCATCCAGCTCACTATCAGGCTGCGCAACTCGTCCAGGCGGTTGCCGTGAACCACCATAAAACCAGCACTGAGGGACGTTGCGTCCGGCATAAAGGCTTCCTTGGAAAATACGAATGCTAGGGCCGAACCTTAGCATTGTCGGGGGGCGGTGACAGCGGGTGAGCTGTTCGGCGTTGCCTGCGAATTTTTCCGCGCGCAAAAACAAAACCCCAACTGCTTTCGCAATTGGGGTTTCGGAAT
>NZ_JABFMP010000038.1 GCF_013359595.1 Pseudomonas sp. C1C7
GGCCTGCCAGACGGCAGGCCGTTACCGGCCCGCACACAAAAAATCTGACAGTCCCGCCGAAGGCTGCGATCTTTTGATCTTCACTCCAGCATCTTCCCCAGCAACCAACTCCCCGCCGGCCCCGGCGGATTGAGCCGCGACCACAGCGCATCCACATACACCGTCTTCGGCCACCCGCGCACCTCAAGCTCCTGCAACGTCCCCGGCCCAAACCGCTCCACCAGCCAGCGCGGCAGCGGCGCCCAGCCGAATCCGCCCTGAGCCATTTCCAGCAGCATCAGGTAACTCGGCGCCGACCAGACCCGGCCCCTGGCGCGGCTTTCATAGGGATTGACGATGGTCGCCAGGCGCAATTCCCGGTGCTGTTGCAACACGTCCTGATCGATATCGGCCGTCGCCGCCAACGGATGTGCAGGCGAGACGAACAGGGCGATTTCCGTGCGCTCGTCCACCGTCGAGTTCACCAGATCCGGCGGATAACTCTCCTGCATCTCGGCAAACGCCACATTCGCCCGACCGCTCTGCACCAATGCCACCAGGTCATCGCATTCAGCGATCAGGCACTCCAACTCCAGGTCCGGATAACGCTGCTCGAACGCACTGAGCGCCGCTTCGAAGCGGTCGGACTGATAGGTATCGGACAACGCCACCGTCAGCTTCGCCTCGACCCCTTGGGACAGCTGGCTGGCCGTCATTTCCAGACGACTGGTGGCGGCAAGGATCTCTTCGGCCCGTTGCAGCATCACGTGCCCGGCGGGGGTGAGGGTGGGTTTGCGGCTGCTGCGGTCGAACAGCGTCAGGTTCAGATCGATCTCAAGGCTCGCCACCGCCGCGCTGACGGTGGACTGACTGCGGCCCAATTTGCGCGCCGCCGCGGAAAACGAGCCCTGGGTCGCCGCTTGGACGAACGCCTGCAACACTTCCTGGGAAGCCATGAACTATCGCCTTGATCGATGGTTATTGGTTATGAAGTATCGGTGTGATGTCGGACCATGGCAACCATACCCACTTGAGGGAGTCGGTCATGACTGCCAACAAATCCATCACTGAACGTATTTTCCAGGCCATCGGTTTCGAACTGCTCGCGATCCTGATCTGTACCCCGTTGCTGGCGTGGATCATGGACAAGCCGATGCTCGACATGGGCGTGGTGACCATCGCCATGGCCGCGCTGGCGCTGGCGTGGAACGTCGTGTTCAACGGCTACTTCGACCGTGTGCTCAAGCGCTTTTCCATCACCCACAACGCCTGGACGCGGGTGGTGCATGCGCTGCTGTTCGAGGGAGGCTTGGTGGCGCTGGGCGTGCCGCTGATTGCTTGGTGGCTGAACATCAGCCTGTGGCAGGCGTTCTTGCTGGATATCGGCGTGTTGCTGTTTTTTCTGCCGTACACCTACATCTACCACTTGGCGTACGACGTGATGCGGGCTCGGATGGTGATGCGCAGCGCATAACCCCCTCTCTCTGCAGGAGCTGCCGCAGGCTGCGATCTTTTGATCTTAATAATCCTGCCACTTGCGAAACGCCCAACGCCCCGCCAGCACCGTAAAGGTCGCCACCAGCGCCACCAGAATCCAGAACCCTTCCGGATCCTGCGCCAGCGGCACGCCGCCCACGTTCATGCCGAAGAAGCCGGCAATGATGTTGATCGGCAGCGCCAGCACCGTGACCACCGTCAGGGTGAACAGGGTGCGGTTACTTTGCTCATTGACGTTGGCGGCGATTTCTTCCTGGAGCAATTTGATCCGCTCACCGAGGGCCGTCAGGTCGTTGATGATCAGCGCGAACTCTTCGGTGGATTTGCGCAACTCCTTGACGTCGTCCTTTTGCAGCCACGGTGGCGGCCGGTTGAGCAGGCGCAGCAGCGAACCCGGCTCCAGTGCCAGCAGGCGTTGCAGGCGCACCAACACCCGACGGTTGGCGCCCAGCTCGGCGCGGTTGGTCGACAGGCGCGAAGACAGCAATTCGTCCTCCACCTGATCGACGCTCAGGCTGGTCTTGCGCACGATCTGGGTCAGCACTTCGCCCTGGTCGCGTAGCAGGTGCACCAGCAATTCCAGCGGCGAGCGAAAGCGCTCGCCAGCCTTCACCGACGAACGCAACTTGTCCACCGAATGCAGCGGTTGCAGGCGCGCGCTGATGATCAGCTTGCTGCGCACGCACACCCACAGCGTCGAGACATCCGACGAGACCATGCTGCTGAGGTTGAACACCACGTCGTTGACCACCGCCAGCAGCGCCGAATCCACATGCTCGATCCGCGTCGAGCGCGAACCTTCGTGCAGGGCTTCGAAAAACTCGTCGGGCAATTCCAGATGGCTCTTCATCCAGCGCTCGCACGCAGCGTGGGCGAGGTTCAGGTGCAGCCAGAGAAAGTCTTCGCTTTCCTCAGGTTGTTGCAAGCACCGCAAGGCCTCGGCCGAATCGATTTCCCGCCCGCGCTCACCGGGGCGAAAACTGAAACCGTACAACAGGCCGAACAGATCCGGATCGCGATGAATTTGATCGAAGCTGTGGTTCATGAGGGCTCGCAAGGGAGGATGCCTGCCGCTGATTTTCGGGTTCACGTAAGCCAGATCATCGCAAGGCTTGATGACGGTTTTGTGACGAGAAAGTGAATGCAAACGATTGCCATACCGGTCGTCAGGATAGGCTCAAGAACCGCTCTGGCACGCCGATTACGCGAAGGTTACATTGCGCGCCCACGGCCTTTGGCCGACGTCGCAGACACGGATGTCCGGACACTTTTCACGCCTTCACCGGGCGTGTCTCATTCCCGCCATGAGTACATTCCGATGTTTTTGCAAAAGTCCTTGAGAGCGCAAATTCTCGCCCTGTTGAGCGGCAGCCTGATCGCGATGCTGTTGATCGCCCTGGCCTGTTTTCACTTTCTGTCCAACGGCGTGCAGAGCTACGCCAGGCTGATCGAAGGGCCGCTGCACACCTCACAATTGATCGATGAAGCCAACCTGCAATTCAAGGTGCAGGTGCAAGAGTGGAAAAACGTCCTGTTGCGCGGTAAGCAACCGGCGGACCTGGATAAGTACTGGAAGCAGTTCGAGGAGCGTCAGGCCGATGTGCAGCGCATCCTCGGTGAACTGGCGGGGCAGAAGGGGATCGAGCTGTCGCTCAAGACCCGCATCGAGCGCCTGCGTGACGAACATCGCCAGTTGGGCGACGCCTATCGCAGGGGTCGCGATGCCTACGTGGCCGCCGGTGGCGATCCGACGGCGGGCGACACGGCGGTCAAGGGCGTGGACCGCGCCGCCAGCGAGCAGATGAGCGAGCTGGTCAGCGAGTTGCGCAAGCAGGGCGCTGAACAATCGACGCTGATCAGCGCCAGTGCCGACCGCACCGTGCTGCTGGGGATCATCGTGATGCTGGTGTCGGGGCTGTTGATCGGCCTGTTGAGCCTGTGGCTGGTCAACCGCAACCTGGTCGAGCCGATCCGCCGTCTGATCGAATACGTGGCGCAGCTGAGCCAGGGCAAGTTTGCCGATCGCGTCAGCAGCAACCGTCAGGACGAACTGGGCAAACTGGCGATGGCCGCCAACACCTTGCGCGATTTCCTCGCCGAAACCTTCAATCGCCTGCAGCGCAGCGCGTCGAATCTGGACAGCGCCAGCGGCGAGTTGAACGCCATCGCCACGGTCATGGCCAACGGCACCAGCGAGCAGTTCAACCGCACCGATCAGGTGGCCACGGCGATGAACGAAATGTCCGCCACCGCGCAGGAAGTCGCCCGTCATGCCGCCGATGCCGCGCGTGCCGCCGACGATGCCGATCAGTCGGCGCAGCAGGGCGAAAAAGTCATGCAGGGCACCATCCACATCATCACCCGCATGAGCGGTGAAATCGCCAACACCGCCGCAGTGATTCGCCAGCTGGAAACCGACAGCGGGCGCATCGGCAAAGTGCTTGAAGTGATTCGTGGCATCGCCGAGCAGACCAACCTGCTGGCACTCAACGCCGCCATCGAAGCGGCCCGTGCCGGTGAAGCCGGGCGCGGTTTTGCGGTGGTGGCCGATGAAGTGCGCAGCCTGGCCCAGCGCACGGCGGCGTCGATCATCGAGATCAACCAGATCATCCAGACCGTGCAGACCGGCGCGGTGGACGCCGCCCAGGCGATCGAAAGCGGCCAGTCGCGCAGCGAGGAAAGCGTGCAGCAGGTGACCGAAGCCGGCGCCATGCTCGAGCGCATCACCCTGGCCGTCGAAGCCATCCGCGACATGAACCGCCAGATCGCTACCGCCGCCGAGGAGCAGACCTCGGTGGCCGAAGACATCTCGCGCAACCTCACCGAGATCACCAGCATCGCCAGCACCAACCTGGACAACGTGCAGCGCACGGAAGCGGCGAGCAACAACCTGCATGGCCTGTCAGGGGAACTGAACGAGGTGACGGCGCGCTTGAGCGCCTGATGAAAACCGCTGTGTACCGACTTGCTTACCGAGTCGGTACACAGTCGATCTCAAATGCGCGCCGCGCGTGTCGATGATCCGGTGAACCTGAACCCATAGCGGAGCACCACCATGGTCAGCATCACCAACATCAGCATCCCACAAACTACGTTGAGCACATCGACCAGCGTCGCCAGCAGCACCGACACCGAAGACACTACTGCAACGACTGCCGCCGCTGCTTCCGGTGCCTCCACCGACAGCACCAAGGCCGGCCCGGCAGGCGGTGCGCCGGCATCGGGTGACAGCAGCTCCAGCAGCGAAGAATCCGATGCGGTGAAAGAGCTGCGCAAGCAGATCGCCGAGCTGCAAAAGCAGATGCAGGAACAACAGCAGCAACTGCAAGCGGCCCAGGCCAAGCGCGAAGATGAGTCGGCCAAGACCGCTGAAGTCGCCGCGATACAGTCGCAGATCTCGGCCACTGCCGCGTCGTTGCAGAGCGCTGCGGCGGCGTTGTTGCAGGCGTTGCAGGACACCGGTTCCAGCACGTCGGGATCGATGGTCAGTACCACGGCCTGATTGGTTTTTCAGACGCGTAAAAAAGCCGCACGATTTCAAAGTCGTGCGGCTTTTTTACGCGTCGATGAACACGCTTTTTGTAGCAGCTGGCGAAGCCTGCGTCCGGCTGCGTAGCAGTCGTAAAGTCAGTGCGCGCGGTGTATCAGGTAGACACCGCATACCGGTTTTACGACTGCTTCGCAGCCGAACGCAGGCTTCGCCAGCTGCTACAAGGGATCGTGTCAGTCCTTTTTGTTTTTCAGGACTTCACCGGTGGCAGCGTTCAGTTCGACTTCCCATTTAACACCTTGGGCATCGGTGAGTTCGGTTTCGTACTCATAGCGATCGGTGTGCTTGTCCAGGTCGCTGTCGGTGATGGTCGAGTTCGGGTGCAGCTTCATAATGATCTGGTTCAACTCTTCCAGTGGCTTGATCGTGCCGGCCTTGACCAGTTGAGGGATCTGGTCGACAGGCACATCGGCGGCCTGGGCAAAACCGGCGCCGAGGGTCAGGGTTGCAGCGGCGAACAGGGCGGTCAAAGTCTTCATGAGCGTCTTTCCTTGGTGATTTGTTTAGGTGAGATCAGATTAGCTCGCGTAACTTAATCCACCCTTAAATCCGTCCTCTGTAGGCGCTGCCGCAGGCTGCGGTCTTTTGATCTTGATTTTTAAAATCAAAAGATCGCAGCCTCGTTTCACTCGACAGCTCCTACACAGAAGGGTGCGGTCATTGTGTGCGAGCCTGCTCGCGATGCAGTCACCGCGGTCCCGGATCAGTAACCGTTGTTCTGCAACACCTGCCCCACACTCGCCGCAGCCGGCCGCTTGTAGAACTTCAACAACTCCGCCGCGCGGTTGGTGAAGATCCCGTCGACCCCGGCGTCCATCACCTTCTGATAATCCACCGCATCATCCACGGTATAGACATGCACCAGCATCCCCTGGTCATGGGTGTACTGGTTCATCCACGGCTGCACCAGATCCGCATAGCTCTGATCGCCCCCCTTGGTCAGCGCCGCCGATGGCCCGGTACCGATCGCGCCCTGCGCCTTGGCGTAATCCACCCAACGATGGAATTCCGCCTTGTCCTTGGGCTGCTGTTTGGCGTAGTAAGCCGCCTTGTCCTTCTCGCCGGACTCGGCAAAGGCAACCTTCGACGCCGGCTCGATATTGCCTTCGCCAACCCACAGCAACAGGATCTTCGGCACCTTCGGCATTTCCTTTTGCAGCAGCTCCAGGCTGCTCTTCTCGAAGGTCTGCAACACCACCTTGCCTTTGCCTTGACCGACCGCCAGTTCGCTCTTGCCCAGCTTGGAACCTGCCGGGCTCAGCCAGCCACGGTCCTGGAGTTTCATCTTCAGATCATGCTCGATCCCGGGAAACTGCTTCGGCTCCTTGGTCTCGATGTACAGCCCCGGCTGGTGCAGCGGATTGCCCTGGGCGATGTCGATGATTTCATCGAGGGTCAGGATCTTCAGCCCCGCAAACGAAGGCCGCGCGCGATCGGGGTAGGCAGTGTTGAACCAGCTCCCGGCGTCCAGGGTTTTCAGCTCGGCCATGGTGAAGGCATTGGCCGGGCTGTCCTTGCGCTCGGGGAATTTGGTGGCGACGTCGGTGGTGCGTTGCAGGTTGTTGTCGTGCAGGGCGAAGAGCACGCCGTCCTTGCTGCGTTGCAGGTCGAGCTCCAGGTAATCGGCGCCCAGGTCGCGGGCGGTTTTGTAAGCGGCGGCGGTGGACTCCGGCGCATCGAAGGACGCGCCCCGGTGGGCGATCACCGCCGGGTTGGGAATGCCCAGGCGCGTGGCCAGAGCGGCGGGGCTGGGCGCGGTGGCGGCCTGGGCTTGAAACTGAGTCAGGCCGAGCAACAGGCTCAGCAGCAAAGTGCTTTTGGTGAAGGTTGCAGGCATGGTCGAGATCCTTTCGCGAAGCGTTCAAAGACGTCCCTTTTAACAACTGAGCGTGTCGGGCGCTATCGCGAAACCGACATAAAGCTGATGTTGATCACAGCTTTCGTGCGTTCGTTTGCCGTAATCTGGTCCCCGGACATTTCCCCGGCAGAGGGAAAAGCCGCTGACTTTGCGTGTTAACCGAAGATCACTTTTTCGGGAGGTTGACCATGCGCATCACTTCCCAACTCATCTGCCAGGCCGCCGACCAGCTCCAGGGTTTTGTGGGCCTTAATCGCAAGACCGGGCACTACATCGTGCGTTTCAGTGAGGATTCGTTCGGGATGGATGTGGCCGATGACGGCATCATTGCGGCCAGTGAATTTGTCTGGGGCGCCGGGCCCGATTCCACCATGACCCTCAAGCGGGCGTTGATTCAGTTGTTGCTGGATCAGAACATCGATGAGCGGATCAACATCACCGAGCCGTTGCGGGTGTACATGAATCGGCGGGAAGTGCCGGAGATTTCCGCGGTTCGTCAGCTAGTGCAAGGCTGAAAGTTTGCGGTGATGCTGCTGGCCTCTTCGCGAGCAGGCCCGCTCCACAGTTGACCGAGTTGTTCTGTCGAGCGCGGTCCACTGTGTGAGCGGGCTTGCTCGCGAAAACGGCCTCAAGACCACTAAAAAACCTACAGACTGAACTCGTAAGCCCGCTCAACCCGACACACCCGGGTATGACACCGCGCATACCAGGTCAACCGCCCGCGCTCGCGAATCGCACTGTGCTCCGGATGATGCTTCCACGCCAGAATCGCCGCCTCACTGTCCCAATACGACACCGTAATCCCCAACCCATCCTCCCCCCGCGCCGACTCCACCCCCAGAATCCCCGGCTGCTCTCGCGCCAGCTCCACCATCCTCGCGGCAGCTTCGGCATACCCCTGATCCCCCTCGGTGCGCAGCGAGGTAAAGATCACCGCGTAGTAAGGCGCTGGCGGCGTATTGGCCATCATGATCTGCGCTCCGCACAAGCCTCGACCAGCGCCCGAACCAACGGCGGCAGCGTACCCTCGAGCGCCGCACGCTCCGGCTGGAACAGCGTGGCAACAAAAAACGGATGCCCCTTGAGTTCCACCGCGCGCAACTCCTGCTCGGAATCGTGCCCCACAGCCTGTAGGTCATCTCCCAGCAACGCCTGCTCAAACGCCGGATTCACGCCGTATCGACAGCGATATCCTTCACGAATCTCGGACGTTTCATACGCCCTCTGGATCAACGAACCTTCCCGTAACCGAATGCCATCCACCGCTTCCACCAACGAACAGGTGAGCGGCGCAATCACCACCCGTTCGGCATCGGGCGTCGTCTCGCCATGCTCGGCATCCGCCCAGCCCAACACATTGCGCGCATATTCCAACACCGCATGCTGAAACCCACCGCAGGTCCCCAGAAAAGGCCGCCTCTGTTCACGGGCAAAGCGAATCGCCCGTAACGCGCCGTCCATGCTGCGATAGGGGCTGGCCGGCACGCACCAGAATCCATCGTATTCATCGAGCGCGGTGTCTGCATGAATGCTGTCGGTGCCCAGCCACTCTCCCTGCACTTTGCGGCCACTGTGTTCAGCGGCCAGGCCGAGGGCCACGGGGATAGCCTGGTGGGCGGTGACTTGCGGATCGTAGTCGCCGATCAGCGCGATACGAATGACGCGATTTTCCATGAGAGACCTCTGCGCTTGTTGATTGCCGAGGCCCACTATAAATTGGCGTTGACGCACTCAATATGGGCGATTTCCCAAGTGATCAATGCACCGACGCACTATCGGCTGGACTACCCCGACCTCGCCCTGATCCTCGCGCTTGTGCGTGGCGGGTCTCTGGCCCGGGCCTCACAGCTGATGAAAGTGGATGTGTCGACGGTCTTTCGCGCCGTGCGCCGGCTGGAAGGCGCCCTGGGCCAGCAACTGTTCGAAAAGAGCCGTGCCGGTTACCTGCCGACCACCTTGGCGCAGGCCTTGGCCGAGCAGGCGGAGCGGGCCGAACAGGCACTGGAAGCGGCGCGCATTGGTGTGGAGCAGGGCGGTGAAGTCATCAGCGGCACCGTGCGCCTGACCTGTACCGATTCGGTCCTGCAAGGCTTGCTGTTGCCGGCGCTGGCGCAGTTCATGCCCAACTATCCGGCGCTGACCATCGAACTCAGCACGTCCAACGATTTCGCCAACCTCAGCCGCCGCGATGCCGACATCGCCCTGCGTCTGACCCGCACGCCGCCGGAACATCTGGTGGGGCGGCGTCTGGCGGACATTTCCTATCGGGTGTGTGCCAGCAAGGGTTATCTGCAATCGGTCGACGCCACGGACCTGGCCGCATTGACCTGGATCGCCCCGGATGACTTTCTTCCTGATCATCCGACCGTGGCCTGGCGTCGTCAGGCGTTGCCGGGCGTGATGCCGGGTTATCGCTGCAACAGCATGCTCTCGGTGACTGAACTGGTGCGGGCGGGATTGGGCGTGGCGGCGCTGCCGGACTTCCTGATCGGCGAGGATTTGCAGGCGCTCAGCGATCCGCTGGACGGGTACGACACCGCGCTGTGGCTGCTGACCCGCCCGGATTGCCGCGCCTTGCGTTCGGTGGTGACGCTGTTCGACGAACTGGGGCGGGCGTTGAAGTTGCCCTGAGGCTATTTGAGCTCATCCTTGCGCACGAAATGCTGATGCATCTCCGAGGTCAGGCTTTCGATGCGCTCGGTCAGTTCCTTGGTCATTTGCGTCAGGAGGGTGTTCTGCTCAAGCAGTTGCAGCAACTGCGCGGTGTTCTGCGCCGCTTGCACCTGACGCTGACTGTTGATGACCGCCAACTCTTCGCGGTGTTTCGCATCGGCTTCCGACTGGGCCTTGTCCCGCGCCGCCTGACGGGTCTGGGCCAGCAAGATCAGCGGCGCGGCATAGGCCGATTGCAGGCTGAATGCCAGATTCAGGAGGATGAACGGATAGACGTCGAAGTGAGTGACGCCGAACAGGTTCAGGCACACCCACACCACCACGACAATGGTCTGCGCGCCGAGGAAGGTCGGGGTGCCGAAGAACCGGGCGAAGGCTTCGGCCCGCAGGGCAAATTTGTCGGTGCCGAAGGTGGGGCCCAGGTGGGCATGGGGATGAAGGAAACGCAGGTGATCGACAGGGGCGTTGTCGTTGGGTTCGTGGCTCATGATGATCTCTGAAGGTCGCGGGGGACTGAGATTCACTATAGTCCGACGCCAGTTTCATCCTGAAACACATTGGCCGCGCTGGATTTTCAGTGACCCGCGCGGCCAATCATCTTCGAAACCATGTCATTTATTGCACTTGATAACAGGCCAGGAACATATCCAGCGCCGACTCCACCACCGTCTCCCGCTCCGGCGCCGACAACCCTGGCATGCCCATGGAAATCTGCGGCCAGAAGGCGAAGGACTTGAGCAGGCCGTGGATCTGCTGGGCGGCGAAATCGGGGGCGACCGGCTTGAGCCTTCCATCGGCCTGGGCGGCGCGAATCCATGCGGTCAGGCTTTCTTCGTGCTCACCCATGCGCGCCACCATGCTCTGCGCTCGCTCGGGGGAGTGAATGGCCGCGCCGATGGCCACCCGCGCCAGGTTCAGGAAGTTTTCATCGCCCAGCATCTGCAGTTTGGCCAGCAACAGCGGACGCATCTGTTTACGTAGCGGCTGATCGGGGTGGTAGGGCGGTTCCTGTTCAGCTTTGATGCGAGCCCATAACTGATTGAGGATCTCGGCGAACAACTCTTCCTTGCTGGGGAAATGGTTGTACACCGTGCGCTTCGACACGCCGGCGGTGGCGGCGATCCTGTCCATGCTGGTGATGTCGAAACCGTTGGTACGGAATTCGGCGATCGCGGCCTGAATGATCGCTTCGCGTTTACGGTCGGTGAGGCGCTGTGGAGCTGTCATAAATACGCTTCGGCAGGGTTTTTCGGAAAATTACACTCAGCAGTTTACTTGTCGGCGGCTTTGATGCAACCTTGAAAGTACACTGTGTAGTGTAATGTTTTGTTAATCCTGCACAGAAAAAATAGAGCGTTCGGCTGATGCGTGCGTGCCTTGGCCATTTACAGTCCCTAACGGAAAGTCGCCAGACTTGCGGCTTTTCTGGAGTCATTCAGTCATGGCCCATCCCAATTCCCCAGCGGACATCGCTGCCACACCTGAAGCTTCCCGTCACACAGAAGGGCAATACCGCAACCACGCGCCGGTCAAGCGCGAAGGCTTTCGCAAAACCCTGCGCATCATGTGGAACGTGATTTTCCACAAACCCAGCGACACCCGTCCCAGCGCGCCGGTGCCGGTGCAGCCCCTGACCCAGGCCGCGCTGATCGCCGCGCCGAACCACAGCGTCTATCGCCTCGGTCATTCCACGGTGCTGCTCAAACTGCGCGACAAGTTCTGGATCACCGACCCGGTGTTCGCCGAGCGCGCCTCGCCCGTGCAATGGGCCGGTCCCAAGCGCTTTCACCAGCCGCCCATCAGCCTTGAGCAATTGCCGCCTATCGAAGCGGTGATCCTTTCCCACGATCACTACGACCACCTGGACCATCAGGCGGTGCTGCGACTTGCCGACAAGACTAAATACTTCCTGACGCCGCTGGGTGTGGGCGACACCCTGATCAAATGGGGAATCGACGCCAGCAAGGTGCGGCAACTGGATTGGTGGCAGGGCACCGACGTCGATGGCCTGCGTTTTGTCGCCACGCCGTCGCAACACTTTTCCGGCCGTGGCCTGTTCGATGGCAACAGCACCCTCTGGGCTTCGTGGGTGATGATCGACGGCGACACGCGGATCTTCTTCAGCGGCGACAGCGGCTACTTCGACGGCTTCAAGCGCATCGGCGAACAGTACGGCCCGTTCGACCTGACCCTGATGGAAACCGGCGCCTACAACGTCGATTGGCCACACGTGCACATGCAGCCTGAGCAAACCCTGCAGGCTCACATCGACCTCAAAGGCCGCTGGCTCTTGCCGATCCACAACGGCACGTTCGATCTGTCGATGCATGCCTGGTACGAGCCTTTCGACCGCATCCTCGCCCTGGCCTGGGAGCGCAGCGTGTCGATCACCACGCCGCAAATGGGCGAGGCTTTCAACCTGATGCACCCACGGCGGGGCGAGGCCTGGTGGCTGGCGGTTGAGCAGCATGTTTATGAGGATCAACAGAGCGTCGGCTAAGGCGACTACAGACTGGGCTGAGCATTCGTACGAGCGGTTGCGGGCGGGGATGACGGACAATTCCCGCCGCTTCGGTAGGCTGAAAACCGGGTGAAATCACTCGCCCGTTATCAGTCATCAAGGATGTTCACATGGACGTAAAGTTGAATGGCCGCATGAAGCGGCTGACCGGAGTTGCGCTGCTGTCGATGCTCATGAATACAGCGACCGCCGCCCCTGAAACCAGGCTCGAGTATTTGAGCGTCGATGAAATCAATCAGTGGATGGATCGCGGTCAACTGACCTCCGCCACACTGGTGCAGCACCTGCTTGAGCGCGTGGAAAAACTGGACAGGAACGGTCCGAAGATCAACGCGGTGATCGAACTCAATCCCGATGCCCTGGCCATGGCCGAGGCAATGGACCAGGAGCGAAAGGGCGGTTACATCCGTGGACCGCTGCATGGCATCCCGGTATTGCTCAAGGACAACATCGACACCTCCGATGAGATGCAGACCAGCGCCGGTTCACTGGCCATGGTCGGGCAACCCGCCGCGCAGGACGCCTTCATCGTGCAACGCCTCAGGGCGGCCGGCGCGGTGATTCTCGGTAAAACCAATCTCAGCGAGTGGGCCAATTTTCGTGACCCGGCCATTCCCAGCGGTTGGAGCGGGCGCGGTGGGCAAACCAAAAATCCGCATCTGTTGAGCGGTGATCCCTGCGGTTCCAGTTCGGGCTCAGCTGCGGCAGTCGCAGCAGGTTTTGCGCCTTTGACCGTCGGCACCGAAACCGCCGGCTCGATCATCTGCCCGGCGTCTTTCAACGGCGTGGTGGGCATCAAACCCACGGTCGGCCTGTTGAGCCGCAGCGGCATCATCCCTGTCACCCAGAAGCTCGACACACCCGGCCCCATGGCACGCACCGTGCGCGACGCAGCCTTGTTGTTGAATGCCATGGCGGTAGACGATCCCGCCGACCCGATACAAAAGCCCCGTGAACTCAAAGGCGTGGATTACACCGCCCTGTTGCGCCCAGGCTCACTGGTTGGCAAACGCATCGGCTACCCCGCCAAATTCGACCGCGGCAACCTGCCGCTGCTGATCGACCCTCAATTCTCCAAAGCCCTGGAACTCATGCAGTCCGCCGGCGCGACCTTGATCCCCGTGGACCTGACCGACCCACGCTCCGAGCGCGTAGACGAGGCGTTCTTCATGGGCATCAAACGCGACCTGCCTCGTTACCTCGCGACTCGAATGTGTATACCTGCCCAGACGATGGAAGACCTTTTGCTGTTCAACGCCGCCAACACCGAAGGCCGTGGGCAAAGCACATTGCTCGCCGCGAAGGAGGTCGTATTTGACGAGAAAACCTACAACCAGCTTTGGCGGAAAATCCAGGGTGAAAATGCGGCGGCCATCGATGAATTGCTGACCACCCATCAACTGGACGCCCTCGTCTCCGACGTCGGTTCCGCTGCCATGAACGTCGTGCCGCTGGCAGGCTACCCCGGCATCATGGTGCCTTCGGGAATCGACGAAGAAGGCGTGCCCACCTCGATCTTCTTCTTCGGTCCTAGGTGGAGTGAGGCCCGGTTGCTGGCATTGGCGTATGGGTATGAACAGCTGGCCAATGCGCGACGGACACCTGCCTTCAAACCCTGACTTCTCAACTGAACACCACCTCAATCCGGCCCCCTTTTCTTGATCGGGGGGCCGACTTGACGACGATCTGCGTCAATCGATGAACCACCTCACTCAACCATCGCAAAATCCGCCCGCGCCATCGGATTCGGCGTCGAGCCCTTCACATTCATCCCACGTCCCGGCGCAAACCCGGGGAAGAACACCAACCCTTCCGCCTCAAACCGATACGCCAACGTCAGCCGCGTAACATCCAGCACTTCACGCTTGGCCTCGAACCGCTCGATGGCCTCCACCGAAACCCCGGCTTCCCGGGACAGCTCTTCCACACTCCAGCCCAGCATCGCTCGGGCTTGGGCGCAGTGGGTGGGGGTGAATTGGAAAAGGGCGATACGTTCCAGGGTGATTTTCATCGCTTGAGAGGCCATGGTGTTCTCCGGGCTCGGGGGTGTCGGAAAAAATATACTGTGTTTTTGTACAGTTGTTTTGAGTCCGGAGCAAATTGATTTTTCAGATCACGCCCTCTCACCAGACGGACGGTAAGCGCCCGCAGCCACCGAAAAAAGTCATTCACACCTGTCACAAATGACAGTAGACGCTGTCTTGCGGATGAGGGACGCTGAACAGGCAGGCCCCTCGGGACGGAAGACGATGCGCAAAACTGCCTGGCTGATCCTCATGACGCTCCTGGCGAGCGAGCTGGTTCTGGCGCAAGGAAACGCAGAGCAGACGTCGGCGTCCGCCAAAGTCCACTTCATCGAAAACCTGCTCAAGCAAATGACGCCGGAAGAAAAAATCGGCCAGTTGCGGCTGAACTGCATCGGGGTGCAATCCCCGCGCGAACAACTGCTGCAAGAGGCGGCCAAATCCCAAGTCGGTGGCATCTTCTACGCGGTGGGTCGCGCGGACTTGCGCGAATTTCAGGACGCCGCCATGCGCAGCCGCCTGAAGATCCCGCTGTTTTTTGCCTACGACGTTATCCACGGCCACCGTACGATTTTTCCGATCGGCATCGGCCTGGCTTCCACCTGGGACACCGACGCCATCGCCCTCGCTGGCCGCACCGCCGCGCAAGAGGCCAGCGACGACGGCCTGGACATGGTGTTTTCGCCCATGGTCGACATTACCCGTGACCCGCGCTGGGGTCGGGCATCCGAAGGCTGGGGCGAAGACGCCTGGCTCTCCGGGCGCTACACCGCAACCATGGTCGAGGCGTTGCAGGGCAGCAACCTGAGTGTGGCCGGCAACGTCATGGCCAGCGCCAAACACTTCGCGCTGTACGGCGCCGCCGAGGGCGGGCGGGACTACAACTCGGTCGATATGAGCCTGCCGCGCATGTATCAGGACTACCTGCCGCCGTATCGCGCGGCGGTGCGGGCCGGCGTCGGCGCCATGATGCTGACCTACATCGCCATCAACGGCATCCCGGCCACCTCTAACACCTGGCTGATCCGCGATCTGCTGCGCCAGCAATGGCGCTTCAAAGGCTTGATCATCAGCGACTTCAACGCCGTGGCCGATCTGGTCAGCCATGGCGTGGCCAGCACCGGGCGCGAGGCGGCGATGCTGGCGATCAAGGCCGGGCTCAACATGAGTATGTCCGACACACTGTTCCGCGACGAACTGCCCGGCCTGTTGCAATCCGGCGCGGTCTCGCAGGAAGAGGTCGACTCTGCTGTCAGAGAAGTCCTCGGCGCCAAGTACGACATGGGCCTGTTCGCCGATCCCTACCTGCGCATCGGCACGGCCAGCGGCGACCCCGAAGACATCCTCGCCGAAAGCCGACTGCACCGCGCCGAAGCCCGGGACGTCGCGCGAAAAAGCCTCGTGCTACTGAAAAACCAGTGCAACGTCCTGCCCCTCGACAAATCCACGACGATCGCCGTCGTCGGGCCGCTGGCCAAAAGCCGGCTCGACATGCTGGGCAACTGGAGTTCCATCGCGACCTCGTCGCAGGCGGTGTCGGTGTACGACGGCATCGCCAACGCCCTCGGCGGCCCCGACCACCTGCTGTACGCACGAGGCGCGGACGTCACCGACGACCCACGAATCCTCGGCTACCTCAACGCCCCCGGCGCCAACCCCGCCGACGTGGAAGTCGACCCGCGCTCACCCACCAGCATGCTGCAGGAAGCCGTGGACATCGCACGCCGGGCCGACGTGGTCGTGGCCGTCGTGGGCGAGTCGCGCGGCATGTCCTACGAAGGCGCCAGTCGCTCAAGCCTCGGCCTGCCGGGTTACCAGGCGCGATTGGTCCAGGCGCTCAAGGCCACCGGTAAACCGTTAGTACTGGTCTTGATGAACGGCCGCCCGCTGTCCATCGGCAAGGAACACGACATGGCCGACGCTGTGCTCGAAACCTGGTACAGCGGCACCGAAGGCGGCAACGCCATCGCCGACGTCCTGTTCGGCGACTACAACCCGTCCGGCAAGCTGCCCATCACTTTCCCACGCTCGGTGGGGCAGGTTCCTACGTACTACAACCACCTGAACACCAACCGCCCCATCCGACTCGATGAACCACGAGCGCAAGACTCACGCTATTTCGATGAAGAAAACGGCCCGCTCTATCCATTCGGCTTCGGCCTGAGCTACACCCAATTCAGCGTCTCGCCCATCACCCTGACCCGACGCAGCCTCAAGCGCGGCGAAGTCCTGGGCGCCAGCGTCGCGGTGAAAAACACCGGCCCCCGCGCCGGCGCCACCGTGGTCCAGCTCTACATCCGCGACATCAGCGCCACCATCAGCCGCCCCGTCAAAGAGCTCAAGCGCTATCGAAAAATCATGCTGCAACCGGGGGAAGAAAAGACCGTGTACTTCAACCTGAGCGAACAGGACCTCAAGTTCTACAACGCAAAACTGGAATACGCGGCGGAGGCGGGAGCGTTCAGCGTGATGATCGGCCTGGACTCGCGGGACGTGAGAGAAGAACGGTTCGAATTTTTCTAAAAGCCACTACCGTCCCTGTAGCAGCTGGCGAAGCCTGCGTCCGGCTGCGAAGCAGTCGCAAAACCTGATGACGAGGTTCACCTGACACACCGCACCAACCGACTTCACGACTGCTTCGCAGCCGGGCGCAGGCTTCGCCAGCTGCTACAGGGACCTGCTCAGTCGACGAACCCGGTTACCCCTCCAACCCCGGCGCCTCCCGCACAATAAAGTGATCCAGGTTCTCAATATCGGCACTGAACACCCCGAACGTCTGCTCTGGGTTTTTCTTGCTCGGCACCTGCTTCAACGCCGGCGTCACGCCATAAAAGAAGCAATACAACTCGGCCTCACTCTCGATGGCATGCTTGATCTCCTCCAGAAACGCCTTGCGCTTGCGGTAGCCCTCGATCAGCTTCTTGCTCAGGTAAACATTGACCGAATACGGCTTCTTCTCGAACCACGCTTTCCTCTCGAAATCGATGCGAAAGCTCTGGGTGTAATCCTTGATCTCCTTGATCCGGCCCCAGTAAACCAACCCCTTGTTGTCCTGCAGATACTCGATCTTCTTGAAGAACGAGGCGTAACTGGCCGTGTGCTCACCGATCTTCAACGGCATGCGCTTGAGCAGCTCCTTGTCCTCGAAATTGGAAACAAAACACTCCACAGGATGGGCAAACACACTGGTCTTGTCCGGCGCCGATTCGCGGCTCGGGTGCTCCGTGTTGTCAGCCACAGAAGCAGCCTTCGGTGCCTCTGAAACATCCTGCGCCACCCCCGCAGGGCTCGGCGGCTTGCGCACATACTGACGCCGAGTCAGCAACAACTCCGACGGAAAATGCTCCTCACGCCCGTCATCCGTTTCCCCCTCCACCCCCGACGCCGGTGCCTTGAGACTGACATAAGGACAATCCGCCACATGCCGCGTACTGGGCGTGTTCTTGAAGTGCGGGGTGCGAACGTAATTCACGTTCTTGGCGTTAAACGTCGTCAGCACATTCGCCACATCGAACGCCGAACGACAGGCGTCGTTGGGGCACTGGAAGTGTTCCTTGGTGGAATCGAAGGCGATGGTCTCGTCGAAATTGAGATCGCGTACGTCGTAGATCGACAGTTTGGTGTCGAGGCTTTGGCAGTAGGCGAGGTCGAATTTCATGGGGCTCGGTCCGTGAGGAGGGAAGGGTATTAATAGCCGTCGGTGACGTTGACTGCACTCACTGTTTCAATAAATTTCGAAAACGAAGACACATCACCGGTCCTACCCACCTGTAGGATCGAGCTTGCTCGCGAAAAATTAAGGACACCGCTAGGCATCTGACATTTATCATTTTCGCTCGCTTGCCGAACTTGACGAACCATTGCTGGTGGCGGGGTTGTGACCTAAGTAAACGCTATTTAGCGATAGCGCTAAGAAATAGTGGCTTTTCGCCGTGTTACGTATTGAAACCCTTTTGAACTTTGGCTCAGGATAGGAAAATTCCTACAGCCATTGACGATAAAGGGCAGCTCCCGTGGTGATGATCAAAGCGGTTTCGAAGGAACGAATAGACAAAGCCTTGCAGGAGTTTGATCGTAAATTTCGGATTAGGAGTGAGTGGCAAGGCTGGGAAGCTAACCTAGCTCACCGTTACGCTGTCCATGAGGGCGGTCAGATCTACCCGGCAAAGAAAATCGTCTCTTTGGCTACCGGCATTGCCGTAGGAAAATTTTCAGGAGGCCATCCGACCAACAGTTACTTAAAAAAGCGAGGCTTCACAATTGTGGAGTTGCCGCGAGGGGAGGGTGAGCCTGTATTGCAGTTCACGCCGGGCGCTGTTTACGACCGAAAAACTGAGATCAATGGGCCATTCGGAGGCAGCTTGCAAAGCGGCATCGCAGCGTCCGCATCCTACCCTGCGATATTTTTGTTCACTGGCGATAGTGGTGAGCAGTACGGGTATGCCGACGATTGGGATAACGGCGCTTATCTGTATACCGGTGAAGGACAACTCGGGCCTATGACATTGATCCGAGGCAACCGGGCCATCGCTGAACATGCCGTAGATGGCCGAGCGCTGCACTTGTTTAGATCCCTCGGTAAAGGCAAGGGCAACGAATACATGGGTGAGTTTTCTTGCGCCGACATGTTTGAACGGACGCAGCCGGATCTGAAGGGCCAGGATCGGACGGCGATTGTTTTTCGGTTAGTCCCTGTCGGAGTTCCTGCTGAAGAAATTCAGCCTGAAGAACCGGATGAGGAAGAGGCTGACCTTTCCGATTCTCTAGTTACCGCACGTTCGGCAGCTCTGGCTGCTTGTAAACCAAGCAACGATGATTTAGGTAAGTCTGCTCCGCGCAAGATCTATCAGCGCAGCCGAAAGGTTTCGCACTATGTGTTGATGCGTGCCAAGGGGCAGTGCGAAAGCTGTGAAAAGCCGGCTCCTTTTACCAAAAAAGATGGGACCCCGTACCTAGAGCCGCATCACGTAAATCGCCTCTCAGATGGTGGTTTAGACCACCCTCGTTATGTGGGGGCTATCTGCCCAAGTTGCCATCGTGAAATCCATTCTGGAGTGCACGGAGCGTTGCTGAATGAGAGTCTGAAACAACGGTTATTAGCAATTGAGCCTGATTGAGCTGCGTGCTGTAGCAGGTCGGCTAAACCCGTTTGATCTCAGAAGTGCTAATCGGTTGCTGCTCATAAGATCGCCGAGGGTCGGACCCTCGGACGATACAGAGTGGTTTTCACAGAATTAGCGAGTTGGATTGGGATCGTCCCTATATTTACATTCAACCCATCAAATGATTCGACGACCGAAACACCTGAGCTACTTTCCGCCACCAAGGCTTAGCCACAGTTGCCTGTCGCTGCGTCTGATCGTTCAACCAATACGGCATGTCTCGCAACCTAATCCAGCCCTCATCCTGCCAATGCAACAGGGGCAGCGACATCTCCGGCCAACCCAACATACTTAACTTCGGTCGATCCGAGTCTTCCGAGGATTTTGCATCACGCAAGGCCGGCACCACCTGATGGGTCAACCACTCACGCAATAAGCGATTCCCCGGCACGTAGTGATAGACCAGCAACGCGTACACCCCAGACTCGCTAAGCATCAACTGATTTTCTGGCTTGCGAAAATACTCGATGCACAAAATACGACGCTGATCCTTATCCAGCTTGCTGACCATGCGATCACTCAGATGAACGCCCATCAACCGACCGATATCGCGGGCACAAAACCATGGTTGGTTTTCAAGAAGGAGGGCATGGAGGGGGAGGTTATGGCGGGTGAATACTGTCGAGCGGTATGGCTCAGGCAAGACCGAAGGTTGTGGTGTTTTTGCAGGCATATCCATTACCTCTACGTGCAAAGTTGAAAAGGGCCGGAACCCGACGTAGAGGATGTAAGAAATCCCAACAAACCATCCCTTCTACACATAGCGCATTCATGGCTGATACCAGCATGCGCTCGATGTGATGAAGTCAGTTTCTACGTTGGGCGTTTCTTAGGCACCTGCACAGAGATTAGAGCTACCTGAGTTGGCTCTCAATACGGACCGTGCTGGAGTTTCTGTAGGAGATTTGGCTAATGGCGCGTTTGTGGGTAGGAAATTTCTTACGCAATAAAAAAGCCCCGATCAGATCGGGGCTTTTGAAGGCTTGATTTGGCGATTTAAGTCGCCAAATCGCAGTGAACTCAGGAATCAATCCCAGCTCAACGCCCCACCAGTCTGATACTCAATCACCCTCGTCTCAAAGAAATTCTTCTCTTTCTTCAAGTCCATAATCTCGCTCATCCAAGGGAACGGGTTAGTAGTCCCTGGATACTCTTCCTTCAAACCAATCTGCGACAACCGACGGTTAGCGATGAACTTCAGGTAGTCCTCCATCATCGCCGCGTTCATGCCCAGCACACCGCGAGGCATGGTGTCACGCGCGTATTCGATCTCCAGCTGAGTACCCTGCAGAATCATCTGCGAGGCTTCTTCCTTCATTTCGGCATCCCACAGGTGCGGGTTTTCGATTTTGATCTGGTTGATCACGTCGATACCGAAGTTCAGGTGCATGGATTCGTCGCGCAGGATGTATTGGAACTGCTCGGCGACGCCGGTCATTTTGTTGCGGCGGCCCATGGAGAGGATTTGGGTGAAGCCGCAGTAGAAGAAGATGCCTTCCAGAACGCAGTAGTAGGCGATCAGGTTGCGCAGCAGCTCTTTGTCGGTTTCGACGGTGCCGGTGTTGAACTGCGGGTCGGAGATCGAGCGGGTGTACTTGAGGCCCCAGGTGGCTTTTTTCGCGACCGATGGGATCTCGTGGTACATGTTGAAGATCTCGCCTTCATCCATGGCCAGCGATTCGATGCAGTACTGGTAGGCGTGGGTGTGGATCGCCTCTTCGAACGCCTGGCGCAGGATGTACTGGCGGCATTCCGGGTTGGTGATCAGGCGGTACACGGCCAGGGCCAGGTTGTTGGCCACCAGGGAGTCGGCGGTGGAGAAGAAGCCGAGGTTGCGCATCACGATGCGGCGCTCGTCGTCGGTCAGGCCTTCCGGGTTTTTCCAGAGGGCGATGTCGGCGGTCATGTTGACTTCTTGCGGCATCCAGTGGTTTGCGCAGCCGTCCAGGTACTTCTGCCAGGCCCAGTCGTACTTGAAGGGTACGAGTTGGTTGAGGTCGGCGCGGCAGTTGATCATGCGCTTTTCGTCGACGGCAACACGGGCGGAGGCGCCTTCGAGTTCAGCGAGGCCTTCGGCGACGTCGAGGGAGTCCAGGGCGGCTTTGGCGCGGGCGACGGCGGCGGAGTCAGCGGCGGTCACGGCACGGGCTTCCAGGGCCGCGGCACCGCCAGCGCTGTCGAGACGGTCCATGGTGGCTTCGGCGGCTTGGCCTGCGTTGGTGCTCTTGGCCGCTACTTCCGTGTCTTCTTTGTCGAATTCGTCCCAGCTCAGCATGACGTGTCGTCTCCTGCGTGAGGGCCAGTTGCCCGTGTGAATTGGATGGTCTGTTTTTCACACGCCGTACTGGCCGCGTTGGATAGCGTTCTTTGTCGCGTTGTGCGCGAGCAAACAAACATGATTTCGTCCGGGTTCCGAGAGCCTCTGAGGGGCGCTGAAGTCGATGAAGGCTTCGGCGTGGGCTTCAGACTGGCTGCCGTCCCTGTAAGGGAATATTGCAGACCCGTATAGGGCGGCATTATAGGGAAATTTTTTCGGCCGTGGTGGGGCGAATCCGCGCATGGAGCGGCCGAGAGGGCAGGTTTTTCGGCCAGAGCGAGGGTTTATGGGGCTTTGCCGGGAGAAGAATTTTTTTCGGAAAAATCGCTTGACTCAGGTTTTGCTTAAAAAATGAGCAGAAAAAGCAGTTTTTTACTACATGTTGTGTTTTTTCTTGGCTTTTCACCGCTCCAGACACTACTGCGTTCGACTGAAAATGCGTGAATTCGACCCTCTTGAAGGCTACGCGCGACCCTGTAGCAGCTGGCGAAGCCTGCGTCCGGCTGCGAAGCAGTCGCAAAGTCGGCAAATGCGGTTTTCAGGTAGACCGCGTGCGCAGGTTTTGCGACTGCTGCGCAGCCGGACGCAGGCTTCGCCAGCTGCTGCATAAAAGCGGGTTTGGTGTGGGGGCAAAGTGCAGTTGGATCAGCCGCCGGAGCAGCCGTTACCCATGACGCTGTAACGCAGAATATGGCGTTGGCCCTTGGAGTCGTCATATTCCATTTTGGCCGGGATAACTTCACAAACATTGGGCACTTCGCTCATGGAGATAACTTTGGCGATGTCCAGGTTCATGGAGTAAGTGTATTGCTCGATGGCCGGTTGTTGCTGCGCGACATCAGTCTGGATCTCGTCTGCCATGGCGGTTGCGCACAGGCTTGAGAGGGCCAGAACCAATAAAGCTTTCATCTGATTTTTACCTTTTTGAGGGCGAAAGGGGTCACGCAACCTTTTTGGGGTTGCGTGTGTAACTGCACTACTTGGGTTTGGGTTAACTGCCTTCGTGGGGGCTGTAACGTGTTAACTCGGTTGCCGGGTTGGCGAGGTGAATTTTAGGGATGGGGGTGGGATTCATATAGGTGGGGTTTTGATAAACACCTTTGATGGATTTTGTAACAATCCTTCGCGGGGTGGGGTGTAGGAGCTGCCGGAGGCCGCGATCTTTTGATTTTGATTTGGGGGGTAGAGGGAAGAGCAAGATCAAAAGATCGCAGCCTTCGGCAGCTCCTACAGGTGGTGGAGGCTGGGGTGTATAGCCCATTTGGGGTACGACGCGGGGGCTCTGGTGTGGGAAGGTGGGGGCTATTCAGGACATTTTGTATGGGCTTGTTACTACCATCGTCGAATGGTTCTATAGGCCCCGCCCGGATAAAACGGGTGCCATACAAAAACAACTATTCCACCGAGGTAAGAAAGATGAGTGCGGCTTCTCTGTATCCCGTTCGTCCCGAGGTTCTGGCCAATACGCTGACTGACGAGGCGACCTACAAGGCCATGTACCAGCAGTCGGTCGTCAACCCGGACGGTTTCTGGCGCGAGCAAGCCAAGCGTCTCGACTGGATCAAGCCTTTCACCACGGTCAAGCAAACCTCTTTCGACGATCACCATGTCGATATCAAGTGGTTCGCCGATGGCACCCTGAACGTTTCCTACAACTGCCTGGACCGTCACCTGGCCGAGCGTGGCGATCAGGTCGCCATCATCTGGGAAGGCGATGACCCTTCCGAAAGCCGCAACATCACCTACCGCGAACTGCACGAACAAGTCTGCAAGTTCGCCAACGCCCTGCGTGGCCAGGACGTGCACCGCGGCGACGTGGTGACTATCTATATGCCGATGATCCCTGAAGCTGTGGTCGCCATGCTGGCCTGTACCCGGATCGGCGCGATTCACTCGGTAGTCTTCGGCGGCTTCTCGCCGGAAGCCCTGGCCGGTCGCATCATCGACTGCCGCTCGAAAGTGGTGATCACTGCCGACGAAGGCATTCGTGCCGGCAAGAAGATCTCGCTCAAGGCCAACGTCGACGACGCCCTGACCAACCCGGAAACCAACAGCATCCAGAAGGTCATCGTGTGCAAGCGCACCGGTGGCGACATCAAGTGGAACCAGCATCGCGACATCTGGTTCGAAGACCTGATGAAAGTGGCCGGCACCGTTTGCGCGCCGAAAGAGATGGGCGCCGAAGAAGCGCTGTTCATCCTCTACACCTCCGGTTCCACCGGCAAACCGAAGGGTGTGCAGCACACCACCGGCGGCTATCTGTTGTACGCGGCCATGACCCATGAGCGCGTGTTCGACTACCGTCCGGGCGAAATCTACTGGTGCACCGCTGACGTGGGTTGGGTCACCGGCCACAGCTACATCGTCTACGGCCCGCTGGCCAACGGCGCGACCACGCTGCTGTTCGAAGGCGTGCCGAACTATCCGGACATCACCCGGGTGGCGAAGATCGTCGACAAGCACAAGGTCAACATCCTCTACACCGCACCGACCGCGATCCGCGCGATGATGGCCGCCGGCACCGCCGCCGTCGAAGGCGCCGATGGCAGCAGCCTGCGTCTGCTGGGTTCGGTGGGCGAGCCGATCAACCCTGAGGCCTGGGACTGGTACTACAAGAACGTCGGCAAGTCCCGTTGCCCGATCGTCGATACCTGGTGGCAGACCGAAACCGGCGGCAACATGATGAGCCCGCTGCCGGGTGCCCATGCGATGAAGCCGGGTTCCGCGGCGCGTCCGTTCTTTGGCGTGGTGCCGGCGCTGGTGGACAACCTGGGCAACATCATCGAAGGCGAGGCCGAGGGCAACCTGGTGATTCTCGATTCGTGGCCAGGCCAGGCGCGTACCCTGTACGGCGATCACGATCGTTTCGTCGATACCTACTTCAAGACCTTCCGCGGCATGTACTTCACCGGTGACGGTGCCCGTCGTGATGCCGATGGTTACTACTGGATCACCGGGCGTGTGGACGACGTGCTGAACGTGTCCGGCCACCGTATGGGGACGGCCGAGATTGAATCGGCGATGGTCGCTCACCCGAAAGTCGCCGAGGCGGCGGTGGTGGGTGTACCGCATGACATCAAGGGGCAGGGGATTTATGTCTATGTGACCTTGAATGCCGGTGAAGATCCGAGCGAGCAGCTGCGCCTGGAGCTGAAGAACTGGGTGCGCAAGGAGATCGGGCCGATCGCTTCGCCGGATGTGATCCAGTGGGCACCGGGACTGCCGAAGACCCGTTCGGGCAAGATCATGCGCCGGATTCTGCGCAAGATTGCGACGGCGGAGTATGAGGGGTTGGGGGATATCTCGACCCTGGCGGATCCGGGTGTGGTGCAGCATTTGATTGATACGCACCGGACTATGAATGTTGCTTAAGTAGGGTTTGGTGTTATTGAAGCCCCGCCCGGCTTGGTGCCTGGTGGGGCTTTTTTGTGGGCAAATCTAAATCCCGTCAGTGAAGGCGCCGCAGGGATCCGGTTTCGCCTTAACTGATCGGCACGAGGGCAAGCCCCGTCGCTACAGGTATGGGCGCCACATAACCAACAGCCAATAATTATCGAGAGCCTTGTGGGACCTTTCCTACTGTTACCCGTGATTTTTCGTTTTATTGAATGTGTAACCGCTCCACACCCGCCCGGGGCATAGGGAAACGCGATAAGGCACCAGTGGGCCACAAAAGCGCCCCAAAAAAATAACACCCCACGCCAAGCTTGCCGGATTAGAAGGGTTTGCCAATAATAGGCCCGCTATTTGCTACATAGATCGGTTTACCCTCTTTTGCCTTTGCATGATTTTGCAGGGCTGTCAACGCGCTCAAGCGGCTTTCTCGATGCTTCTGTAACTAGTTGTCGCATTGAAGAAATATCGGCCTCGGGCCTGTCGTTAGAATGCCGATCACTCGCTCGTCGTTGTCTGTGTTTAAAAAACGCACAGGCTTCCCAGGACGGAGCAACCAATTTCCGGTTCCACTCATTCGCATATTGGGCTCTCGCTCACTCTGCCGTTTTAGCCCATTACCGATGGAGTCCCAAGATGAAGAAACTCGTGCTGCTTGGCGCCCTGGCACTGTCCGTGCTGTCGCTGCCAACCTTCGCTGATGAAAAACCTCTGAAAATCGGTATCGAAGCGGCCTACCCTCCATTCGCCTCCAAGGCACCGGACGGCAGCATCGTCGGTTTCGACTACGACATCGGCAACGCCCTGTGCGAAGAGATGAAGGTCAAGTGCGTGTGGGTCGAGCAAGAGTTCGACGGCCTGATCCCGGCACTGAAGGTGCGCAAGATCGACGCGATCCTGTCGTCCATGTCGATCACTGAAGATCGCAAGAAGTCCGTGGACTTCACCAACAAGTACTACAACACCCCGGCCCGCCTGGTCATGAAGCAGGGCACTCAGGTCAGCGAAGGCCTGACTGAGCTCAAGGGCAAGAACATCGGCGTGCAGCGTGGTTCGATCCACGAGCGTTTCGCCCGCGAAGTCCTGGCTCCACTGGGCGCCGAGATCAAGCCATACGGCTCGCAGAACGAAATTTACCTGGACGTGGCCGCTGGCCGCCTCGATGGCACCGTGGCAGACGCTACGCTGCTGGAAGACGGCTTCCTGAAAACCGACGCCGGCAAAGGCTTCGCGTTCGTGGGCCCGGCCTTCACCGACGTCAAATACTTCGGCGACGGCGTAGGTATCGCCGTGCGTAAAGGCGACAAGGCCGAGCTGGACAAGCTCAACGCTGCCATCGCGGCCATCCGCGAAAACGGCAAGTACAAGCAAATCCAGGACAAGTACTTCGCCTTCGATATCTACGGCAAGTAACACGCTCCGGCGACAAGTCCGAAATGGCGCAAGCAGCAGGATCACTGAGGTTTGCGCCATTTTTTCATCCCAACTTTCGAGGACCTGAATCATGTTGAAAGGCTACGGGGCTGTCATCCTCGATGGCGTTTGGCTGACGCTTCAGCTCGCCTTGTCGTCCATGGCCCTGGCCATCGTGCTGGGCCTGATCGGCGTGGCACTGCGTCTGTCGCCGGTTCGCTGGCTGGCCTGGCTGGGCGATCTGTATTCCACCGTGATTCGCGGTATTCCCGACCTGGTGCTGATCCTGCTGATCTTCTACGGCGGTCAGGACCTGCTCAACCGTGTCGCGCCGATGCTCGGCTATGACGAATACATCGACTTGAACCCGCTGGCCGCCGGCATCGGCACCCTGGGCTTCATCTTCGGTGCGTACCTGTCGGAAACCTTCCGCGGCGCGTTCATGGCGATTCCCAAGGGCCAGGCCGAAGCGGGCATGGCGTACGGCATGAGCCGGTTCCAGGTGTTCTTCCGGGTAATGGTTCCGCAGATGATCCGTCTGGCGATCCCGGGTTTCACCAACAACTGGCTGGTACTGACCAAGGCCACCGCGCTGATTTCGGTGGTGGGTCTGCAAGACATGATGTTCAAGGCCAAGCAGGCGGCCGACGCCACCCGCGAGCCATTCACCTTCTTCCTCGCAGTGGCGGCGCTGTACCTGGTGATCACCAGTGTTTCGTTGCTGGCATTGCGTCAACTCGAGAAGCGCTACTCGGTAGGCGTAAGGGCGGCTGAGCTATGATCTTCGACTACAACGTCATCTGGGAGGCCTTGCCGCTGTACCTCGGCGGCCTGGTCACCACCCTCAAACTGCTCGCGCTGTCGCTGTTCTTCGGCCTGCTGTGTGCGTTGCCGCTGGGCTTGATGCGCGTCTCGAAAAACGCTGTGGTCAACATGACCGCGTGGGTATACACCTACGTGATCCGCGGCACGCCGATGCTGGTGCAGCTGTTCTTGATCTACTACGGTCTGGCGCAATTCGAAACCGTACGCGAAAGCTTCCTCTGGCCGTGGCTGTCCAGCGCGACCTTCTGCGCGTGCCTGGCCTTTGCGATCAACACCAGCGCCTACACCGCCGAAATCATCGCCGGCAGCCTGCGTGCCACGCCCAACGGCGAGATCGAAGCGGCCAAGGCCATGGGTATGTCGCGCTTCAAGATGTACAAGCGCATCCTGCTGCCGTCGGCCCTGCGTCGGGCGCTGCCGCAGTACAGCAACGAAGTGATCATGATGCTGCAGACCACCAGTCTTGCGTCCATCGTGACCCTGATCGACATCACCGGCGCCGCGCGCACGGTCAACGCCCAGTTCTACCTGCCGTTCGAGGCGTACATCACCGCCGGCGTGTTCTACCTGTGCCTGACCTTCATTCTGGTGAAGCTGTTCAAGCTGGCCGAGCGCCGCTGGCTGGGCTACCTGGCCCCGCGGAAGCACTGATATGGAACGTATCGATCACGCATTGCCGTGGAGCCATCTGGGCAGCGAACGCCATATTTCGGTGTTCCGCTTTGGTAGTGGCGAGCGCAAGGCCTATATCCAGGCCAGCCTGCACGCCGATGAACTGCCGGGCATGCGCACCGCCTGGGCGCTGAAACAGCGTCTGGCCGAACTCGAAGCCCAGGGCTTGCTCAACGGCGTGATTGAACTGGTGCCGGTGGCCAATCCACTGGGGCTGGGTCAATTGCTGCAGGGCAATCATCAAGGGCGTTTCGAGGCGGGCAGCGGCAAGAACTTCAACCGTGATTTCGTTGAACTGAGCGCCCCGGTGGCCGCGCAGCTCGACGGGCATCTGGGTGACGATCCGCACGCCAACATCCGCTTGATCCGCCAGGCCATGAGCGAGCATCTGGCTGCACTGCCACCGGCCAGCAGTCAGCTGCAGGGCATGCAGCGCATCCTGCTGAGCCACGCCTGCACCGCCGACGTGGTGCTCGACCTGCATTGCGATGCCGAAGCGGCGCTGCACATGTACGCGCTGCCGCAGCACTGGCCGCAGTGGCGTTCGCTGGCTGCGCACCTGGACGTGAAAGTGGGCTTGCTGGCGGAAGATTCCGGCGGCAGCTCCTTCGACGAAGCCTGCTCGCTGCCGTGGCTGCGCCTGTCGCGTCTGTTCCCGGATGCGCAGATTCCACTGGCGTGTCTGGCCACCACCCTTGAGTTGGGCGGTCAGGCCGATACCGGTCGTAACGAGACCGAAGCTTATGCCGAAGGCATCCTGGCGTTCCTGGCCGAGCAAGGATTGATCAGCGGCGAGTGGCCAAAACCTGCGCAAGAAGCTTGCGAAGGCATGCCGTTCGAAGGCACCGAATTGCTGTTCGCGCCGCACCCGGGCGTGATCAGTTACCTGCGTCAGCCCGGCGAGTGGATCGAGGCAGGCGATGAGATTTTTGAAGTGATCGATCCGCTGGCGGATCGGGTCAGCACGGTGTGTGCTGGTACGTCCGGGGTGCTGTTTGCCATTGAACGGCTGCGTTACGCCCAACCCGGTTTCTGGCTGGCCAAGGTGGCGGGGCGCGAAGCGCTGCGTCACGGGCGCTTGCTCAACGACTGACTGACTGCTTTTTGTGAGAACCGACCGCATGTACAAACTTGAAGTCCAAGACCTGCATAAACGCTATGGCAGTCACGAAGTGCTCAAGGGCGTGTCCCTGAAAGCGGCAGCTGGCGATGTGATCAGCATCATCGGCTCCAGTGGCTCCGGCAAAAGTACCTTCCTGCGCTGCATCAACCTGCTGGAGCAGCCGCACGCGGGCAAGATCCTGCTCAACAACGAAGAGCTGAAACTGGTGGCGAACAAGGACGGCGGGCTCAAGGCCGCCGACCCGAAACAGCTGCAACGCATGCGTTCGCGCCTGTCGATGGTGTTCCAGCATTTCAATCTGTGGTCGCACATGACCGCGATGGAAAACATCATGGAAGCGCCGGTTCACGTGCTGGGCGTGTCCAAGGCTGAAGCCCGCGAGAAGGCTGAGCTGTACCTGAACAAGGTCGGTGTGGCCCATCGCAAGGACGCTTACCCTGGGCACATGTCCGGTGGTGAGCAGCAGCGCGTGGCGATTGCCCGTGCCCTGGCCATGGAGCCGGAGGTGATGCTGTTCGACGAACCGACCTCGGCGCTGGACCCGGAGCTGGTGGGCGACGTGCTCAAAGTGATGCAGGCCCTGGCTCAGGAAGGCCGGACCATGGTGGTGGTGACCCACGAAATGGGCTTCGCCCGTGAAGTGTCGAACCAGCTGGTGTTCCTGCACAAAGGCGTGGTCGAAGAAAGCGGCAACCCGCGCGAAGTGCTGGTCAACCCGCAATCGGAGCGTCTGCAGCAATTCCTTTCGGGTAGCCTCAAGTAATCAGGGCTGCTTTGTGCACCCAGATGGTGCATGCTTCGCGATCTCAAGGCCGGCCCCCTGTAGGAGCTGCCGAAGGCTGCGATCTTTTGATCTTGCTTGTAAAAGTCAAAAGATCGCAGCCTCGTTTCACTCGACAGCTCCTACAGTAGATCTGCGCCAGTTTTGAGATTTGCGTTCATTTACGGGCTAGCATTGGCCCATCGCCTTCACCACTGTTCATCGTTTCGGATTGCCCGCCATGACTGCCCATCGAATTGGTTTCCTGATTTGGCCCAGCACTAAAGCCCTGACGCTTGCGCTGGCTGAGGAGGCCTTGCGTGTTGCCCAGCGTGTGCATCCGGAAGTGGTTTACGAACTGTCCTTCCTGCAAGCCGAGGCTCCGGTCGACGGCGCCTGGCAACTGCCGGGCGAGGCCTGGACCGGCAAGCTCGAGAATTTCCAGAAACTGTTCCTGCTCGCCGACGAGCCGCCGACCACCATGACGCCGGCGCTCAGCAGTGCGCTCAAGCAACTGGTGCGTGCCGGTTGTGTGATCGGCGGGTTGTCTGCCGGCGTCTATCCGCTGGCACAACTGGGCTTGCTCGACGGTTATCGCGCCGCGGTGCATTGGCGCTGGCAGGACGATTTCGCCGAGCGTTTTCCCAAGGTCATCGCCACCAGCCATCTGTTCGACTGGGACCGCGATCGCCTGACCGCTTGTGGCGGCATGTCGGTGCTGGATCTGCTGCTGGCGGTATTGGCCCGCGATCACGGCGCGGAACTGGCCGGTGCGGTGTCGGAAGAATTGGTGGTCGAGCGTATTCGTGAAGGTGGCGAGCGTCAGCGCATTCCGTTGCAGAATCGCCTGGGCTCCAGTCATCCGAAGCTGACTCAAGCCGTGCTGTTGATGGAGGCCAACATCGAAGAGCCGCTGACCACCGACGAAATCGCCCAGCATGTGTGCGTGTCCCGTCGCCAGTTGGAGCGGATCTTCAAGCAATACCTCAATCGTGTGCCGAGCCAGTACTACCTGGAGTTGCGCCTGAACAAGGCCCGGCAGATGCTGATGCAGACCAGCAAGTCGATCATCCAGATCGGCCTGTCTTGTGGCTTCTCTTCGGGGCCGCACTTCTCCAGCGCCTACCGCAACTTCTTCGGCGCCACGCCGCGGGAAGATCGCAACCAGCGGCGTAGCAGCAGCCCGTTCGAATTGTCTTCGGTGCCGTCCGAACGCGGTTGATTGCAATGAAAAAGGCCATGGAATCGCTTCCATGGCCTTGTACGTTCAAGCGCTCTGTCAGCTCTCCATCTCTACGTCAGGCGGCAGGTTGCCAGGCCTCGGCATGCCTGCCACAGCGTCGATACCCAACGTATTTCCCGTTTCATGAAAATAAGCGGCAATACGCTGCAGGCTCTGTGCGGTAAACGGGTTACCGCTGAAGTCGTAGTCCATGGTGAGGTCGGGATTGGCTTCCATCAGTTCGGACGGCATCTCGGTGATGGCGTTACCGGAAAGATCGACCTGTGTCAGGTTGGGAATATCGAACAATCCCTTGGGCACATCCCTGATCCCGGTGTTGCTCAGGTTCAACATGCTCAATTGCTGCAAGTTGCGCAGCTCAGGCGTGCGGCGCAGCGGGTTGCCGCTGAGGTCGAGGGTGTCGAGATTGCTCATGCCGGCCAGCGCATCGCGACTGTTGCGCGACAGCGTGATGCGGCATTCCGGCAGGCTCAACGCGGTCAAGCTGTTCATCTTGAAGACCGCCTGGGGAATGTCGTCAAGTTGGTAACCCCGCATACCCAGGCTGGTCAGGTTGGGGAAGTACTCCAGAAATGTGCTCGCACTTGGCGCAATGTCCCCGGTGGTCGTCAGGAAAAGCTCCAGGACATGCCCGAAATCGGCTGTCAGCACGGGCAGATCACCCGTGATTGAAAGGTTGGATGTGAAAGAGAAATCACGGGTTGAGGCGTTTTCTGTGGGTGCCCGGCGCCAGCAAAGCTCGAGGTTTTCCTTGAAGGTTCTTCTTTTGAGTTGCTCCTGCAGCAACTCTTCGCCGCTCAAGGGTTGGCCGGTGATGGGGTGGTCGGGAATATTCGTCGTCCATACCTCCAGGTCACTGATCAAGTCGGTGAGTTCGGCTTTCTTGCGCGCCAGTTCAGTGCGGCCATCGGCCAGAGTGCCTGGCAGGCGATAGATGAATTTGCTCGCCTGCTCTACGTCCAGTTCAGGATAGAGCTCAATGGTTTGATCGATGTCAGCCAGGGGCGCCTGAACGCCAAATTCATCGTCCGTCTGGCGGAAGTAGATTTTTATCCGCTCGCGGGTCGGCGTGGACAGTGGGTTGTGGCTGAAGTCAAAACCGTCGCTGGCCTCGGCGGGCAGGTTGAAAAGTTCTTCGGGCAGTTCAGTGATCTGGTTATGACTCAGTATGGCGGTTTCAAGGAGTGGATGGTTGAGCAAGCCCGGGGGGACGCGATCAATGCCCGTACTGGAAAGATCAATGAACCTCAGTGTCGGAAGGCTGGCCAGATCCGGGACACGCTGCAGTGGATTGTCAAACAGATCCAGCTGGCTCAGATGGGGGCTTGAAGCAAGCGCTGCCTGCCCCTCGGCGTCCAGCACTACGCCGCATCGGCTCAATACCAGTCTTTGCAGCGAAGGCATACGAGAGATCGCCTGCGGTACGCGACCCAGGTTGATGTCGCGCATTTCCAGATGCTGCAGGCCGGTAAAACACTCAAGAAAGCTGGCAGAGGTTCCCAAGGCACTGTTGCCATTAAGGGACAGTTCACTGACATGGCTGAAGTCTGCGGTCAGTTCGGGCATTTCACCGATAAAGCTCAGGTCCGCTGTGAACGTCTGCGCTCTCTGTTCCGGTTTCTCGATTTCCCTCTCTCGCCAGAATTGCACGAGGTTGTCGGCAAACGTATTTCTGGCGTTACGTTCAGCTGTCAGCTCCATGTCGCTCAGCGGTTGGGCGGTCGTGGGGTGTTGCGCTGGAACGTCATCGGCCCAGGCACTGAGATCGTGAGTCAAACGGGCAACTTCCCCCTCCCATTGCGTCAATTGAGTGCGACCGTCTTCCAGCGACCCTGGCAGTTTGTAGATGACGTGACTGGCATCTTCAGTGTCAAGTTGTGGAAACAAGGCTTGTAACCGATTGATATCGTTCTGATCGGCGAGTACGAGGAAGTCGGAGTTGCTCTCGGAATAGTGGGTTTTGATCTTGTTACGGCTGGATTCGGACAACGGGTTGTTGGCTAGATCGAGTTGCTCGATGAAGTCCGCGTCAAGACTGAAGAGCGTGTCGGGGAGATGGGAAATCAGGTTTCCGTCCAGCAAGGCGCAACTCAAATGTTCAAGCGTGGTGAATCCATGCGGCAGGCTGGCAATGCCGGTATTGGACAATCGCAGATCGTTCAATAAACGCAGGGCGCTCAGGTCAGGCAAGCTCCCCAGCGGATTGCCGCTCAGATCCAGCGACTCGAGGTTGCCGAGCGACGAAAGCATCGCCTGGCCCTCAGTCGTGAGAGGCATCTGGCAGCTGCGCAGCGTCAATGCCTTGAGCCCCGGCATGCGGGTGATGGCTGCAGGTACTTGATTGAGTGAGAAGTTGTACAGCTGGAGGGTGTGCACATTCGGGAACAGCTCAAGGAATGAGTGGGGGTCACCGATCGTGGCATTGCCGTTCAAGGTCACGCTGGAAACATGGCGAAAATCCGTTGTAAGCCGGGGCATATCCCCCGAGAAGGTCAGGTTCGCCTCCAATACCGTTTCGCGTGCGCGAGTTGAATCTGAGCGGCGACGCCAGAAGCGCTCCAGCGCTTGTTGGAACTCGGTCCTGGAGACGTAGTCGGCATACATTTGGTTGGCATCGCGCGGTTGTCCGGTGAGCGGATCATACGGCGACACATCGCGTGCCCAGGCGGTGAGATCGTTATGCAATTGAGTGAACTCGGCTTTCCAATGCCTGAGCTGGATCCGCCCATCTTCCAGTGTGCCGGGCAAGTCATAAATCATATCGCTGGCGTCTTGTGCGTCCAGGGCAGGGAACAACTCTCGCGCCAGATCGATATCGGCCTTGTCAGCCCATACGCACAAGTCCTGTCCGGTCCAACGGAAGAGGTTTTTGATCCGTTCCCGGCTTGCCAGCGAAAGCGGGTTGTCGGAGAAATCAAAGCCATCGAGGTGATTGGGTGGAAGATTGAACAGCGTTTGCGGCAATTCCGACAGCAGGTTGTTATTGAAAATAGCGGACTGCGGGGGATGTTCGGCCAGCCCGACGGGAATGTCGCTAATGCCGGTATGGGACAGGTCCAGATGCGTCAGTTGTTTGGGTAGTGTTGTCAGATCGGGGGGCGTTCCCAACGGGTTATGAGACAGGTCCAGTACTTCCAGTTTTTGCAGGGAGGCCAATGCTGCCTGGCTCTCGGCATTCAGTACTACGCCGCAGTTTTCCAGAGTCAGGGTCTCAAGCTCCGGCATCCGCGTGATCGCCTGGGGTATCTGTTCCAGGGAAAAATTTTTCATATTCAGACTGCGCAGGCCGGAAAAACTCTGCAGCAATGGTGTGGTTGCGCTGACATTGGTGTTGCCTGTCAGGGTCAAGCTTTGGACGTGGCTGAAGTCAGCCGTGAGTACCGGCATGTCGCCCATGAAATTCAGATTCGATTTAAAGCGGTCCGGATGGTTGACCAGTCTGTTGCGCCAGAACTGTTGCAGTTGTTGGCTGAAGGTTTCTCTGGCGATCTGCTCGGAAATGGTTTCATTAAGGTTAAGCGGGTTACCGGTGCCAGGGTGGCGCTGCGGAACATCGGCACTCCAGCGCGAAAGGTCGCTAGTCAAACGGGTGATTTCGGCCTCCCATTCGGTGAGTCGTGCTCGACCCTGAGCCAGGGTGCCGGGCATGCGATAGAGCAAATCAGTCGCATGGCCGATATCACGATCCGGAAACAGGGCGATCACTCGATCTATGTCCGCCTGTTCGGGAAGAATCCCGAAATGTTTTGCGGTGCGGGCGTAGTAAATCTTCACGCGCTCACGCATGGCGGAAGTGAGCGGGTTGTTCCCGAAGTCAAACCCGTCGGCGAGGTCCGAATCAAGGGTGAAGAGTTCAGGGGGGAGCTCGCTAATCTGGTTGTCAGTAAACAAGCCCCTGGTGAGCTGAGGGTGATCCATCAGCCTGGCGGGAGGCGCGGTAATGCCTGTGTGGCTCAGGTCCAAATAGCGCAACGAGGGCAGGGTGTGGATATTGGGAGTCAACGCCAGCGGATTGCCCTGTAGATCCAGCAGCGAAAGTTCACGCAAGGCCGCCAGCGTTTGCTGATCAGTGGCGGAGAGCGTGATGCCGCTATTGCGTACGATCAATTGGCGCAGTGTCGGCATCGATCGGATCGCGCTTGGCAGGTTCGGCAGGGGGAAGTGCTCGATACGCAGATGCTGCAACCGAGGGAAACTCTGCAGAAACGACTCCAGGGTTGCAGGGCTGGACCCACCGGCTACCGACAGCGTGGAAACGTGGCTGAGGTCGGCATTCAATACCGGGAAGTCACCGAACAGCGGCCCCTCGACTTGCAATACATGGCCAGTCGGTGTGCGGGTTTCCTTGCGCCAGCATCGCTCAATGGCGTCCTTGAAATTCGCGCGATTGCGCAGGACGATCTGGCGTTGGGCTGGTGTCAACGCAAGTCCGGTGATGGGGTCATTGTCCGGTATGTCGTTGGCCCAACGGTGCAAATCGTAGGCGAGTCGGGTGTATTCGCTATTGAGGCGCGAAAGTTCTGCGCGAACACCGGCAGGGTGGTTCTGCAGTTCTGCAATCAGTGTCTGGATTTCTTCGGGGGAATGCCCCGGATATATCTCTCTTGCGCGCTCTTGCAAGGTGAGACCTGGTGAATTGACGATCCTTGGATATCCATCCGTACCCACCAGACGCAGGGTGTCCACGACCGGGACGGGTATGGGCCGGGGCGATATCGCCACGCGAAGTTCGCTGCGCTCCATGGGTCGCGCGCGAATGGCGTCTTTGAGCCTGGTGCCTTGACCCACATGAATGTCCAGCGCGCGACGCTCTGAATCGGGCAGGGCTTGCAGGATGCTGGTGTAAAAATCGGCGGATGAACTTAAGGCCTCACCTCGATCGTTGTAGGGTTGCCATTTTCCATTGGGCTGTCGAACCAGCACTTTCTGTTCGGGAGCGTCTGCCCGGCCGGTGCTATCGAGCATCTGTCCCTCGTAATCACCGTCGCGAAGCTCGATGCGTACCTCGCCGCTCCAGCCGGGCAGACGTTGAAGACTATGCAAGGCGAGGGTGTCGGTATCCGGGTTATTGAGGGAGTCCAACTCAAGCCCTTCAAAGGCGCGGGTGACGCGCACTTCCTGGTTCGCCAGTTGCATCAGCGTTTGCTGGCGTTCGGGCAGCACGCCTTCGTTGATCTGCAGAAGTTCTGTAGTCGAGGCGGTGTTGATCAGCTCCCGGGTGAGGCTGGCAGGCAGTTGGGGATCGTGTTGCGCCAGTTTATGTGCCAGAGGGTCGTCGGTTGACTCCAGCGCTGCGTAGCGGGATTCGAACATTGACGTTCGTCGTTGTCGCGCAACGTTCACCAATTGTTTGCGCAGCGCTCGTGCTCGCACTTCCAGCGCGAGCTCAGGGCCGTTGGGCTCTTCTCCCAAGAGGCTTTTGACGTCACCTTCGTCAAAGGATTGCAGCAACGTTTTTAGCGGGTCGCCTTTTAACAATTTGTCCTGGCGAAGGACTGTCAGGGGCAGGGTTTCATCGTTCGAAGACGTCCAGGCAATGTCACCGTTTTCATCCACCCAACGCAGCCTTTTTCGGGGCGGCCAGCGGTCATGCTCTGCCAGAAGTTGCAGTTGAGTCAGGGGATCGGCCTTGAGGTACTGTTCCGGCACCTCGCTGTCCAATTGTTCGATGAATTGCTCCAAGTCCTGATCGATCCGAAAGCGCTTGATGCTATCGGCCAGCAGTGGAGGAAGAGGCTCCTGGTTGACGTGCATTTTGCGCAGTGCATCTTCGGTGCAGCCGCTGACATTGAGGATCTGCTCGCGCCGGGCGGGAGAAAACCCGTCGACAGCCGGGCCTATGCGTCGCAAGGCGGTGGCGGTGTCCCATTCCAGCGGTTGCTCAAGTTCAGTGTGCCATGCGCCTTCGCCGTTATGCCGCAACACCGGTTTATAGGCGTCGGCCCGGCTCGGATGGTCGATGCGATATTGGCCGGCGACAGGGCCTTCGCTTACGGCGTAGTGCGCCCCTTCGACAGGCAGCAATTGTTTTTGCTGATGCGGGTACAGTCCCAGTTTGTCAGGCAGTGCATCCGGTGCGGGAAGGGTTTTTTGTTCGTAGTTCGCAAGGTCGGGTTTCCAATAGCGGTTTTTCCCGTCGGGGCGTTCGACCAATTTGAACCGATCGATGAATGCCACCACCTCTTTGGGAAGGACTTTGCGCAACTCGCCCGCGCCAATGGCGCCACCTGCCGCAAAGATGCCCAGCTCAACCAACGATTCCAAGACATTCATAAAGTGTTCAAAGGCTTCGCTGGTCAGGCCCTCTGCCCAATCGATGATCCACTCGAAGGTCTCGTCGAGTAATTGATAGGCCATGTAGGCCATCATCGCCTCACCCAGAACCGGCACAAACGGCGCCACGATGAGCGCGACGGTCTGGAGAATGCCGGACGCGATGGCGACGAATGAATCCCACAGCGCCCAACGCGATTTCTGATCGGCGCTTGCTGTCGAGACTGCAATGACCCGGCCGTCGTTGAGGATCTTGTTCAGTTTTGATTGATAGAGGTGTTGCCAGAGTGTCGTGTCGATCGGCGTGATCGCAAACTGCAGGTTCGGAATGTCGATGGGCGTTTCCTGCCAGGCGGGCAGGCCGCTACCTGGAATGGGCTCATGCCAGGCTATTTTGCTCAGGCGATGATTCAGGTTGGCGAAGAAAATACCGCGTTTCTCGTGGTCGACGAAGCGGCTGAAAAACGTTTGGTAGTCCTTCGAGCGCAACTGGCGGATCAGCTCGACGATCATCTCTTTCGACGAGGCGTATTCCTTGAACGGGTGCTCGGGGTCATCCGGCACATACACCACCACACGAGTTGTCTGCCGACTCTGTTCAAGGTCGGGGGCAAATACCATGATGCCGGTGAGGCTGGCGGACAGCATCCTCAGTTCCTGGCACAGCAATGCCTGCCCATCGATGCGCATACCTTGCAATTCATCGAGCTGCCCGCCAATCAGGCGCAAACACTCTTCGCTGATATCACCGTTCATTCGCGCCCATTGCAGGGCTGCCTTCATTGCGGCTTTTTGACTCTCGGTGACTTTGAGTTGCAAGACCGCGGCGGCGACCGGTTCGCCGATGCCCAGATTTTCGTTGAGATGGCTTGCGTATTGGGCGCCGATGTCCAGCTCCCTGCACAGTCGGATGAACGTCGGGATGCTGATTTTTTGCTTGATGGCGGGCAGGGTGTCGAACTGGCATGTTTCGGTGGGGGCGGTAATAAAGGTCGAGTGGGCTTCATAGGCGTCATCTTCGGCTTCGTGCGCTTCGAAGTTATGCAGCGCAGCGTCCAGCAACGACACCGTCCAGGCACGGGCACCGGTCTTGATTGGAAACCAGGGGACGGTCGCGGGTACGTAAAGTTGAATAAAGGTGGTTCTGACGTCCAGGTCCAGACCGAAGCGGCTTTTTAACGCCGCTTTGAGCAACGGTTCGGCGAAGGCGTTGGCGTCTTGCAAGTGCGCCAGTTGTTGGTCGACCTCATTTTGTGCGCTCCAGTGTGCAGCATTGAGCGCCTTCATTTGCTGGTGATGTTCGGCTGGCACGGCCTTGAGCCGATCGGTGAGCAGAGGTTGAGCGCTCTTCAAGGCTTGGTGGCGGGCCGGTGAGGCCTGGCCTAGCCAATCGGGGATCGCGTTTTTCAGGTGTTGATAGTGGCTATCGGGATGTTGCGGGGCCGCGGAGTGTGAAGCTTGCTTTCGTTTCATCGTGCCATTCCTTGGGCGTTATAGAGCGCTCAAGCAGATCAGCAGGTAGCAATAGAGATGCGGTGCATAGTTAGTAGAGCGCCGCAGAACACGCTCCATGTAGCAGCTGGCGAAGCCTGCGTCCGGCTGCGCAGCAGTCGTAAAACCTGAATACGAGATCTTCCTGAAGGACCGCGCCTTCTGATTTCGCGACTGCTTTGCAGCCGGACGCAGGCTTCGCCAGCTGCTACAGGGATTGTGTTGAGGTTTTGCGCAAATCAAATCCCGGCGGCCCTGCCGCTATCTGCATGGGGCAGTTAAACTGCGCCTTTGCGACCCTATATGTCGCATTGCCGTAAACCCGGGAAAAACCGGGGTTTGCGCTATAAGAAGTTGTCGCTTGGCGACAAGGCCGGGCTGAAAACTGTCCTTACAATCCCCCCATCGCTCGCCAGTTTCAGGCGGGTGTTTTCTCTTCAGGAGACTCCGATGTCCGTTGAGCACGCTGCGGTAGAACGCGCCGATTTCGACCAGGTAATGGTTCCCAACTACGCGCCTGCCGCTTTCATTCCGGTACGTGGCGAAGGTTCCCGCGTCTGGGACCAGTCCGGCCGCGAGCTGATCGACTTCGCCGGCGGGATTGCCGTAAACGTACTGGGCCATGCACATCCGGCGCTGGTCGGTGCCTTGACCGAGCAGGCCAACAAGCTGTGGCACGTGTCCAACGTGTTCACCAACGAGCCGGCCCTGCGCCTGGCCCACAAGCTGGTTGATGCCACCTTTGCCGAGCGTGCCTTCTTCTGCAACTCCGGCGCCGAAGCCAATGAGGCTGCCTTCAAGCTGGCCCGTCGTGTCGGGTTCGACCGTTTCGGCAGCGAGAAGTACGAAATCATCGCCGCGCTCAACAGCTTCCACGGCCGTACCCTGTTCACCGTGAACGTCGGTGGCCAGTCGAAGTACTCCGACGGCTTCGGCCCGAAAATCACCGGCATCACCCACGTGCCGTACAACGATCTGGCCGCGCTCAAAGCCGCCATTTCCGACAAGACCTGCGCGGTGGTGCTGGAGCCGATCCAGGGCGAAAGCGGTGTGATCCCGGCTGAACTCGAGTACCTGCAAGGCGCCCGTGATCTGTGCACCGCGCACAACGCGCTGCTGATCTTCGACGAAGTGCAAACCGGCATGGGCCGTACCGGCAAACTGTTCGCCTACCAGCACTACGGCGTGATCCCGGACATCCTGACCAGTGCCAAGAGCCTGGGCGGCGGTTTCCCGATCGCGGCCATGCTGACCACCGAAGACCTGGCCAAGCACCTGGTCGTCGGCACCCACGGCACCACCTACGGCGGCAACCCGCTGGCGTGCGCTGTAGCTGGCGCGGTCATGGACGTGATCAACACCCCTGAAGTGCTGGCGGGCGTGAATGCCAAGCACGACAAGTTCAAGGCGCGCCTGGAGCAGATCGGCGAGAAGTACGGCCTGTTCACCCAGGTGCGTGGTCTTGGCCTGTTGATCGGTTGCGTGCTCAGCGATGCCTGGAAAGGCAAGGCCAAGGACATCTTCAACGCCGCTGAGAAAGAAGGCTTGATGGTGTTGCAGGCCGGTCCCGACGTGGTGCGTTTTGCGCCAAGCCTGGTGGTCGAAGACGCCGATATCGATGCCGGCCTCGATCGTTTCGAGCGCGCCGCGGCAAAACTGACGCAAGCCTGATAGACCCTTCGGCGTCTGAGGATTCAGGCGTCGAACCCAATTTTTATGCCGGACCGAGAATCCCATGTGGGAGCGGGCTTGCCCGCGATGGCGATGGCACATCCGACATTGATGTGACTGTTACACCGCTATCGCGGGGCAAGCCCGCTCCCACAGTGGGGCGCAAGGGCCGGCTTATTTTCCTGAAAGAGTTTTGAAAAGGAGTGACACCATGCTGGTGATGCGCCCCGCGCAAATGGCTGATCTGGGCGAGGTACAGCGTCTGGCTGCGGACAGTCCGATTGGTGTCACTTCCTTGCCGGATGACGTTGAACGCCTGAGCGACAAGATCGCCGCGAGCGAAGCCTCGTTCGCCGCCGAAGTCAGCTTCAACGGTGAAGAAAGCTATTTCTTCGTCCTCGAAGACACCGACACCGGCAAACTCGTCGGTTGCTCGGCCATCGTGGCGTCGGCCGGTTATTCCGAGCCGTTCTACAGCTTTCGTAACGAAACCTTCGTGCACGCCTCCCGCGAGCTGAAGATTCACAACAAGATTCACGTGCTCTCCCAGTGCCACGACCTGACTGGCAACAGCTTGTTGACCAGTTTCTACGTGCAGCGCGAGCTGGTGGGTTCGCCATGGTCCGAGCTCAATTCCCGTGGACGCCTGCTGTTCGTGGCCAGCCATCCGGAGCGCTTCGCCGATGCCGTGGTCACTGAGATCGTCGGTTATAGCGATGAAAACGGCGACTCGCCATTCTGGGATGCCATCGGCCGCAACTTCTTCGACCTCAACTACGCTGAAGCCGAGCGTCTGTGCGGTCTGAAGAGCCGCACGTTCCTGGCCGAGTTGATGCCGCACTACCCGATCTACGTGCCACTGCTGCCGGACTCCGCTCAGGAAGCCATGGGCCAGGTGCACCCGCGGGCGCAGATCACCTTCGACATCCTGATGCGCGAAGGCTTCGAGACCGATCATTACATCGACATCTTCGACGGCGGTCCGACCCTGCACGCTCGCGTTTCGGGGATCCGTTCGATCGCCCAGAGCCGCGTGGTGCCGGTGAAGATCGGCGAGCCGGCCAAAGGTGTCGGTCGTCAGTACCTGGTGGCCAATGCCCAGTTGCAGGATTACCGCGCCGTGTTGCTCGAACTCGACTACGCGCCGGGCAAACCCGTGACCCTGGACCTGGAAGCTGCCGAGGCTCTGGGTGTCGGCGAAGGTGCCAGCGTGCGCCTGGTGGCGGTCTAAGGCCGGTCTGAAAGCATTCTGCAAAGCAGCGAAGTTTCGCGGGTGGCGTTGGCGGCCCGTTTGAGGAGATAGCATGATCGTTCGTCCCGTACGCAGCAGCGATTTACCCGCTCTGATCGACCTGGCCCGCAGCACCGGCACTGGCCTGACCACCTTGCCGGCCAACGAAGAGCGTCTGACTCATCGCGTCGGCTGGGCCGAGAAGACCTTTCGCGGCGAAGCCGGACGGGGCGATGCGGACTACCTGTTCGTACTCGAAGACGACAACGGCCGTGTAGTGGGCATTTCCGCGATCGCCGGTGCCGTCGGCCTGCGTGAGCCCTGGTACAACTTCCGGGTCGGCCTGACTGTCAGCGCCTCCCAGGAACTGAACATCTACCGTGAAATCCCGACGCTGTTTTTGGCCAATGACCTGACCGGCAATTCCGAGTTGTGCTCATTGTTCCTGCACGCCGACTACCGCACCGGCCTGAACGGTCGCATGCTGTCCAAGGCGCGGATGCTGTTCATCGCCGAATTCCCGCAACTGTTCGGCAACAAGATCATCGCCGAGATGCGCGGCGTCTCCGACGAAGCCGGGCGCTCGCCGTTCTGGGAAAGCCTGGGCCGACACTTCTTCAAGATGGAATTCAGCCAGGCCGACTACCTGACCGGCGTGGGCAACAAGGCGTTCATCGCCGAACTGATGCCGAAATTCCCGCTGTACACCTGCTTCCTCTCGCCGGATGCGCGCAACGTGATCGGTCAGGTCCACCCGGACACCGAGCCGGCGTTGTCGATGCTCAAGAGCGAAGGGTTCAGCTACCAGGGTTACGTCGACATTTTCGACGCAGGCCCAGCCATCGAGTGCGAAACCACCAAGATCCGTGCCGTGCGCGACAGCCAGGCGCTGGTACTGGCCATCGGTACGCCGGGCGACGACGCCACGCCTTTCATTATTCATAACCGCAAGCGCGAAGACTGCCGCATCACTGCCGCACCCGCACGCTTCGCCGCGGGCACGCTGGTGGTCGATCCGCTGACCGCCAAACGTCTTCAACTCAACGCCGGCGATCAGGTGCGCGCCGTTCCGTTGTCCGCTCGGGAGTCGAAATAATGAAGTCGCTTTACATCGCAGGTGAATGGCTGGAAGGCCAGGGCGAAGCCTTTGAGTCGCTGAACCCGGTGACCCAGCAAGCGCTGTGGTCCGGCAACGGCGCCACCGCCGCTCAGGTTGAATCGGCCGTGCAGGCCGCACGCCAGGCGTTTGCGGGCTGGGCCCGTCGCACCCTGGAAGAGCGTATCTCGGTGCTGGAAGCCTTTGCCGCGACCCTGAAAAGTCACGCGGACGAACTGGCCCGCGCCATCGGTGAGGAAACCGGCAAACCCCTGTGGGAAGCGGCGACCGAAGTCACCAGCATGGTCAACAAGATTGCGATTTCGGTGCAGAGCTACCGCGAACGCACCGGCGAGAAGAGCGGCCCGCTGGGTGACGCCACTGCCGTGTTGCGCCACAAGCCTCACGGCGTGGTGGCCGTGTTCGGCCCTTACAACTTCCCGGGGCACTTACCCAACGGTCATATCGTCCCGGCGCTGCTGGCGGGCAACAGCGTGCTGTTCAAGCCAAGCGAACTGACGCCGAAAGTCGCCGAGCTGACGGTCAAGTGCTGGATTGAAGCCGGCTTGCCGGCAGGCGTGCTGAACCTGCTGCAAGGCGCTCGCGAAACCGGTATCGCCCTGGCGGCCAACCCTGGTATCGACGGCCTGTTCTTCACCGGCTCCAGCCGCACCGGTAATCACCTGCACAACCAATTCGCCGGTCGTCCGGACAAGATCCTCGCGCTGGAGATGGGCGGCAACAACCCGCTGGTGGTCGATCAGGTCGCCGACGTGGATGCCGCTGTCTACACCATCATCCAGTCGGCATTCATTTCCGCCGGTCAGCGCTGCACCTGCGCACGCCGCTTGCTGGTGCCGCAAGGCGCCTGGGGCGATGCGTTGCTGGCGCGACTGGTGGCGGTCAGCGCGACCATCGACGTCGGTGCGTTCGATCAACAGCCTGCGCCATTCATGGGGTCGGTGATTTCCCTTGGCGCGGCCAAGGCACTGATGGACGCCCAGGAGCATCTGCTGGCCAACGGCGCGGTGGCGCTGTTGGAAATGACTCAGCCCCAGGCTCAGGCCGCGTTGCTGACCCCGGGCATTATCGATGTGACCGCCGTGGCCGAGCGCCCGGACGAAGAGCTGTTCGGGCCGCTGCTGCAAGTGATCCGCTACGCTGATTTCGAAGCGGCGATCGCCGAGGCCAACGACACCGCCTACGGCCTGGCCGCCGGCCTGCTGTCGGACTCCGAAGCGCGTTACCAGCAATTCTGGCTGGAAAGCCGCGCCGGTATCGTCAACTGGAACAAGCAACTGACCGGCGCCGCCAGCAGCGCGCCGTTCGGCGGGGTCGGCGCCTCGGGCAACCATCGCGCCAGCGCTTACTACGCGGCCGATTACTGCGCGTATCCGGTGGCCTCGCTGGAAACGCCGAGCCTGGTGTTGCCGGCTGCCCTTACGCCGGGCGTGAAGATGGCGTGATGCCCGATCGCGGGCAAGCCCGCTCCCACAGGATTTGAGTCGTACACAAAATGTGTGGACACCACTAAACCTGTGGGAGCTGGCTTGCCAGCGATGGTCGCGCCGCGGTCGCACTGAACAGTTACTCGATGCCTATAACAAACAGATTCTCGTGGAGCCTCGCTAATGAAATCCTATGAAGTCAATTTCGACGGTCTGGTGGGGCCGACCCATAACTACGGCGGTTTGTCCTACGGCAACGTCGCGTCCCAGAGCAACAGCCAGCAGGCGTCCAACCCCAAGGAGGCGGCGCTGCAAGGCCTGTCCAAGATGAAGGCGCTGATGGACATGGGCTTTCAGCAGGGCGTGCTGGCGCCGCAAGAGCGCCCGGATGTGGCCGCACTGCGCCGCCTGGGCTTCGCCGGCACCGACGCACAAGTGATCGAGCAGGCCGCCAAAGACGCGATGCCGCTACTGGTCGCCAACTGCTCGGCATCAAGCATGTGGGTCGCCAACGCCGCCACCGTCAGCCCGAGCGCCGACACCGTGGACGGCCGCGTGCACTTCACCGCCGCCAACCTCAACTGCAAATACCACCGCAGCATCGAGCACCCGACCACCAGCCGCGTGCTGGGGGCGATGTTTGCCGACCAGAAACACTTCGCCCATCACGCCGCCTTGCCGGCCGTGGCGCAGTTCGGTGACGAAGGCGCGGCCAACCACACCCGTTTCTGCCGCGAGTACGGCGAAGCCGGCGTCGAGTTCTTCGTATTCGGTCGCAGCGCGTTCGACACCCGTTACCCGGCGCCGCAGAAGTACCCGGCCCGCCAGACCCTCGAAGCGTCCCAGGCGGTAGCCCGTCTGCACGGCCTGAAGGAAGACGGCGTGGTCTACGCTCAGCAGAACCCGTCAGTGATCGATCAGGGCGTGTTCCACAACGACGTGATCGCCGTGGGTAATGGCGAAGTACTGTTCTATCACGAGGACGCGTTCCTCGAGACCGACAAGATGCTGGCTGAACTGGCGAGCAAGCTGGGCAAGGTCGGCGGCAACTTCCAGTCGGTGTGCGTGCCACGTTCGGCGGTCAGCGTCGAAGATGCGGTCCGCTCCTACCTGTTCAACAGCCAATTGCTGTCGCGTCCTGACGGCTCCATGCTGTTGATCGTGCCGGAAGAGTGCCGCGCCAACGAGCGCGTCTGGCAATACCTGCAGGGCCTGACCGGCTCCGGCGGTCTGATCCGCGAGGTGAAGGTATTCGATCTCAAGCAGAGCATGCAGAACGGCGGTGGCCCGGCTTGCCTGCGCCTGCGTGTGGCGCTCAATGAAACTGAACTGGCGGCGGTCAACCCAGGCGTTATCATGACCGCACCGTTGTACGGCACCCTGACCGAATGGGTTAACAAGCACTATCGCGACCGCATGACCGAAAGCGATCTGGCGGACCCGCAATTGCTGCTTGAGTGCCGGACGGCACTGGATGAACTGACGCAAATCCTTAAACTGGGCGCGGTTTATCCATTCCAGATCAATTGATCGACGGCGCGCGCCCGGGCCCGGGCGCGCACCGGTTCAACTCCAATGAGAGCGTAAAGATATGAGCGATTCCCTGCAGCTGATCCTTGAAGACACCGACGGCACGCAACTGCAAACTTCCTGCACCCGCGTCGCGGTCATGTGGCAAGGCAAAGAGCTGTGGATCCAACAGGACGGCCGCGGCCAACTGTTGATCGGCGTGGACGTCGAAGAAGACGACGAAGAATACGCCAACCTGCTGTTGCGCCCATTGGCGACTAATCTGGTAAGTCTGCAGCTGGAGATGGAACCGGCTGACCTCGGCGACGACGATGGTCACGTTCACGGCCCGGATTGCAATCACGACCACTAAGGAAACCGCTCTATGCTCGCCCTCGGCAAACTGCTTGAACTGACCCTCGCCGGCCGTGAACCGGCGGAGAAGACTCAACTGACTGTCGAAGGCGTGCGCATGCGCTGGTTGAGCGAGGGTGCGCTGGAAGTCCGGCCACCCGAAGCCCGTGACATTGGCCTGGATCTTCTGCTGTCGGCGGGGATCCACGGCAACGAAACAGCTCCGATCGAGTTGCTCGACCGGCTGTTGCACGACATCGCTCGCGGCGATCTCAAGCCGCGTGCACGCATTCTGTTCCTGTTCGGTAACCCCGACGCCATTCGTCGCGGCGAGCGTTTCGTCGAGCAGGACGTCAATCGGCTATTCAATGGCCGTCACGAACAAAGCAGCGGCAGCGAAGCTCTGCGCGCCTGTGAGCTGGAGCGCCTGGCCGCCAGTTTCTTCAGCCTGCCGGATCGCCAGCGTCTGCACTACGACCTGCACACGGCGATCCGTGGTTCGAAAATCGAGCAGTTCGCCTTGTACCCCTGGAAAGAGGGGCGCCACCATTCACGCCAGGAACTGGCCCGCCTGCGCGCCGCTGGCATGGAGGCGGTTCTGCTGCAGAACAAGCCGTCCATCGTGTTCAGCTCTTACACCTACGACAAGCTGGGTGCCGAGTCCTTCACCCTCGAACTGGGCAAGGCGCGGCCGTTCGGACAGAACGACGGGGTCAACGTCTCGCTGCTGGAAAACCGCCTGAAGCAGATCATCGAAGGCACCGAGCCGGACATGGCCGAAGCGGGGCTGGACGGTTTGCAGCTGTTCAGCGTGGCGCGGGAAATCATCAAGCACAGCGACAGCTTCCGCCTGAACCTGCCGGCCGATATCGAGAACTTTTCGGAACTGGACGTGGGTTACCTGCTGGCCGAAGACATTGCCAACACCCGCTGGATCATCGAAGAAGAGGGCGCCCGGATCATCTTCCCGAACCCCAAAGTGAAGAATGGCCTGCGCGCGGGCATCCTGGTCGTGCCGACCGACGGCGAAAACCTGGCTTAAGAACAACACAGAACAAATGTGGGAGCGGGCTTGCTCCCACAATGGGATTGAGTGAAATCAGGCAGATCACCCAATCCACAGGTTTTGTGTTTTAGACGGCTACTGCGCGCGGCTCAGTGCGCTGCAACGCCCGCACCTTCTTCAGCGTATCGGCACAGGTCTTCGCCGCTTCCTGACCTTTGTGCAGGAAATGCTCGAAGAAGAACTTGTGGTGTTCTTCGCCGGCATGGAAGTGGTGCGGGGTCAGGGACACCGAGAACACCGGTACTTCGGTTTCCAGCTGAACCTGCATCAGGCCGCTGACCACTGACTGCGCGACGAACTCGTGACGGTAGATCCCGCCGTCCACCACCAGAGCTGCCGCGACGATGCCAGCATAACGACCGGTCTTGGCCAGCAATTTGGCGTGCAGAGGCATTTCAAATGCACCACCGACCTCGAAGAAGTCGATGTCGGATTCCTGATAACCCTGGGCAATCATTTCGGCGACGAAGCCTTTACGGCTCTGATCGACAATATCCTTGTGCCAGCAGGCCTGAATGAACGCGACGCGCTCGCCCTGATGGTGTTTGCTTTTGCTGTCGATTGCGGTGGGTTGCATGTTCTGACTCCTGTTTGTGTGAAAAACAGGGCGTTATGAATCGAAGGGGATTTCAGGGTACGCACGCTCGCAGCAATGCTGCGCACGGCCCATCGGCAACAATCCCGTTCTCTCTTCATCCGGACTATGACCGTCGGCCCCGGAATCACACCGGGTCTGCTGACCTTGCTGCCAAGCACCGAAAGCGGTGCCGTCACCAAGCGCTCGCGGGCTATGCGCCTTGCGCGCAATTACCGCCGGTGGGGAGTTGCACCCCGCCCTGAGAACGTTTTTGCCGCCAGACTGTTTGGCGGCGCAGAGTTTGTAACACATATTTCCGACAGGCGCATTGATGCTTTCTGATGATTGCCATCGACTTTTTCGCTGCATTAATCCGCCTTTTCCTCGCCCAAGGGTTGATTAATCAACGGCATGACCGCAGTAATTCCCGTCTGAAAGGGATTTCCCCTGCTTACCGAGGCCAGACTCATGAGTGTTATCGATCTTCGCAGCGACACCGTCACCCAACCGTCCGCCGGCATGCTCGACGCGATGGCCACCGCGGCCACCGGCGATGATGTCTATGGCGAAGATCCGACGGTCAATCGACTGGAAGCCGAGCTGGCCAAGCGCCTGGGGTTTGCCGCCGCGCTGTTTGTTCCCAGCGGCACCATGAGCAACCTGCTCGGCTTGATGGCCCATTGCGAGCGCGGCGACGAATACATCGTCGGCCAGCAGGCGCATACCTATAAATATGAAGGCGGTGGCGCGGCGGTGCTCGGTTCCATCCAGCCGCAACCGCTGGAAGTGCAGGCCGATGGTTCGCTGGACCTTGCGCACGTTGCCGCGGCGATCAAGCCCGACGACTTCCACTTCGCCCGCACCCGCCTGCTGGCGCTGGAAAACACCATGCAGGGCAAGGTGTTGCCCCTGGAGTATCTGGCGCAGGCACGCCGCTTTACCCGCGAACACGGGCTGCAACTTCACCTGGATGGCGCGCGGCTGTATAACGCGGCGGTCAAACTGGGTGTCGATGCCCGGGAGATCACCCAACACTTCGACTCGGTCTCGGTGTGCCTGTCCAAGGGCCTCGGCGCGCCGGTCGGCTCGGTGCTGTGCGGTTCGCCAGCGTTGATCGCCAAGGCGCGGCGCCTGCGCAAGATGGTCGGTGGCGGCATGCGCCAGGCCGGGATTCTCGCGGCGGCAGGCCTGTATGCCTTGGATCACAACGTACAGCGCCTGGCCGACGACCACGCCAATGCCCAGCGCCTGGCCGAAGGCCTGCGCGCGGCGGGTTATGAAGTCGAGCCGGTGCAGACCAACATGGTGTACGTGAACATCGGCGACAAGGCCCAGGCGCTCAAGGCGTTTGCCGCCGAGCGTGGCATCACCCTCAGCGCTGCCGCCCGTCTGCGGATGGTGACGCACATGGACGTCAGCCGTGATCAAATCGAGCAGGTCGTCGCGACATTCGTCGACTTTTCGCGTAAGTGATAGCGTTAGCACGCCAATTGACCGTTTCTATCGTATAAACACGCTGTACCCCGCGCGCAGGGCCGATATAATGCGGCCCTTTGCCGTCGTTTCGTCTGGTGACGTTTCGAACAGGCCTTTGGCCGCAGCCTCCGTGGAAGAACCTAATGAAAAGCGCAGAAATCCGTGAAGCCTTCCTTCGCTTCTTCGAAGAGCAAGGCCACACCCGTGTAGCCTCCAGCTCTTTGATTCCGGGCAACGACCCAACCCTGCTGTTCACCAACGCGGGGATGAACCAGTTCAAGGACTGCTTCCTGGGCCAGGAAAAACGCGCGTACACCCGCGCCGTCAGCAGCCAGAAATGCGTGCGCGCAGGCGGCAAGCACAACGACCTGGAAAACGTCGGCTATACCGCTCGTCACCACACTTTCTTCGAAATGCTGGGTAACTTCAGCTTCGGCGATTACTTCAAGCGTGATGCCATCACCTACGCCTGGACCTTCCTGACCTCCGACAAGTGGCTGAACCTGCCGAAGGAAAAGCTGTGGGTCACCGTCTACGCCAGCGATGACGAGGCGTACGACATCTGGACCAAGGACATCGGCGTTCCGGCCGAGCGCATGGTCCGTATCGGCGACAACAAGGGCGCACCGTACGCTTCCGACAACTTCTGGACCATGGGCGATACCGGCCCGTGCGGTCCTTGCACCGAGATTTTCTACGATCACGGCGCCGACATCTGGGGTGGCCCACCGGGCTCGCCGGAAGAAGACGGCGACCGCTACATCGAAATCTGGAACAACGTGTTCATGCAGTTCAACCGCACCGCCGATGGCGTGTTGCACCCGCTGCCAGCGCCGTCGGTGGACACCGGCATGGGCCTGGAGCGGATCAGTGCCGTGCTGCAGCACGTTCACTCGAACTATGAAATCGACCTGTTCCAGAGCCTGCTGAACGCATCGGCCAAGGCCATCGGTTGCACCAACGACGCCCAGGCTTCGCTGAAAGTCGTGGCCGACCACATCCGTTCCTGCGGTTTCCTGATCGCCGACGGCGTCCTGCCGTCCAACGAAGGCCGTGGCTACGTGCTGCGCCGCATCATTCGTCGCGCCTGCCGTCACGGCAACAAGCTGGGCGCCAAGGGCAGCTTCTTCTACCAGATCGTCGCGGCCCTGGTCGCCGAGATGGGCGAAGCCTTCCCTGAGCTGAAATCCCAGCAGGCGCACATCGAGCGCGTGCTCAAAGCCGAAGAAGAGCAGTTCGCCAAGACCCTGGAGCAGGGCCTGAAGATCCTCGAGCAGGATCTGGCCGAGCTCAAGGGCGACGTGGTCCCGGGCGACGTCGTGTTCAAACTCTACGACACCTACGGTTTCCCGATGGACCTGACCGGCGACATCGCTCGCGAACGCAGCCTGACCATCGACGAAGAAGGTTTCGAGCGTGAAATGGAAGCCCAGCGCGTCCGTGCCCGTTCGGCCAGCTCCTTCGGCATGGACTACAACAGCCTGGTCAAGGTGGACGTCGACACCGAGTTCACCGGTTACCACGCCACCAGCGGTTCGGCGAAAGTTGTGGCTATCTATAAAGATGGTCAGTCGGTCGACGTATTGAATGAAGGCGAAGAGGGCGTCGTGGTGCTGAACCAGACGCCGTTCTACGCCGAATCCGGCGGCCAGGTCGGCGACTGCGGTTATCTGCAGGCCGGTGCTGCGCGCTTTGACGTTCGCGACACCACCAAGACCGGCGGCGCGTTCTTGCACCACGGTGTGCTGGCGTCGGGCAGCCTGTTGATCGGCTCGCCAGTGGAAACCCACGTCGAAGCCGACGTGCGTCACGCCACTTCGCTGAACCACTCGGCCACCCACTTGCTGCACGCGGCATTGCGCAAGGTGCTGGGCGATCACGTGCAGCAGAAGGGCTCTCTGGTGGACAGTCAGCGCCTGCGCTTCGACTTCAGCCACTTCGAGGCGATCAAGCCTGAGCAGATCAAGGCGCTGGAAGACATCGTCAACGCCGAAATCCGCAAGAACTCCGCCGTTGAAACCGAAGAAACCGACATCGATACCGCCAAGAAGAAAGGCGCGATGGCGCTGTTCGGCGAGAAGTACGGCGACAGCGTGCGTGTGCTGAGCATGGGCGGCGATTTCTCCGTCGAGCTGTGCGGCGGTATCCACGCCAAGCGCACCGGCGACATCGGCCTGCTGAAAATCATCAGCGAAGGCGGTGTGGCTGCCGGCGTACGTCGTATCGAGGCAGTCACCGGTGCCGCGGCACTGGCCTACTTGAACGGCGCGGAAGAACAACTCAAGGAAGCGGCCAGCCTGGTCAAGGGCAGCCGCGACAACCTGATCGACAAGCTGTCGGCTGTGCTGGAGCGCAACCGTCTGCTGGAGAAGCAACTCGAGCAGTTGCAAGCCAAGGCGGCCAGCGCGGCGGGCGACGATCTGTCGGCTTCCGCTCTGGACGTCAAAGGCGCCAAAGTGCTGGCTGCACGCCTCGATGGCCAGGATGGCAAGGCGCTGCTGGCGCTGGTCGATCAGCTGAAAAACAAACTCGGTCGCGCAGTGATCCTGCTCGGCAGTGTCCATGAGGATAAGGTCGTTCTGGTTGCAGGCGTAACCAAGGACCTGACTGGCCAACTCAAAGCCGGTGATTTGATGAAACAGGCTGCTGCGGCAGTGGGCGGGAAGGGCGGTGGTCGTCCGGACATGGCGCAAGGCGGCGGTACCGACGCTGGCGCTCTGGACGCGGCGCTGGCGCTGACCGTTCCATTTGTAGAGCAGGGTTTATAAGGCAGCGCCTGCGGTCCGCAGTCTAGTGGCGGGCCGCAACGCTGTTTGAGTGATTATTTGGGCGCCCTTCATGGGCAGAGGCGGCTTTGAAATGGCTTTGATCGTACAGAAATTTGGAGGCACCTCGGTCGGCACTGTCGAGAGAATCGAGCAGGTCGCCGACAAGGTTAAGAAATTCCGCGATGCTGGCGATGACCTGGTGGTTGTGCTGTCTGCAATGAGCGGCGAAACCAACCGTCTGATCGATCTGGCCAAGCAAATCAGTGGCGACGGCCAACCGGTTCCGCGCGAGCTGGATGTGATCGTGTCCACCGGTGAGCAGGTGACGATTGCCCTGTTGGCCATGGCGCTGATGAAGCGCGGTGTGCCAGCGGTGTCCTACACCGGCAACCAGGTACGGATTCTGACGGACAGTGCGCACAATAAAGCGCGTATCTTGCAGATTGATGACCAGAAGATTCGCGGCGACCTGAAGGCCGGTCGCGTCGTAGTCGTCGCCGGTTTCCAGGGTGTCGACGAACACGGCAACATCACCACTCTCGGTCGTGGCGGTTCCGACACCACCGGTGTGGCGCTGGCGGCAGCCCTGAAGGCTGACGAGTGCCAGATCTACACCGACGTCGACGGCGTCTACACCACCGACCCGCGTGTGGTGTCCGTGGCTCAGCGCCTGGACAAGATCACCTTCGAAGAGATGCTGGAAATGGCCAGCCTCGGTTCCAAGGTGCTGCAGATCCGCGCGGTGGAGTTCGCCGGCAAGTACAACGTCCCGCTGCGCGTACTGCACAGCTTCAAGGAGGGTCCGGGCACCCTCATTACTATCGATGAAGAGGAAACCATGGAACAGCCGATCATTTCCGGCATCGCCTTCAACCGCGATGAAGCCAAGCTGACCATCCGTGGCGTGCCAGACACCCCGGGCGTTGCATTCAAGATTCTCGGCCCTATCAGCGCCGCGAACATCGAAGTCGACATGATCGTGCAGAACGTTTCGCACGATAACACCACCGACTTCACCTTCACCGTGCACCGCAACGACTACCAGGCCGCTCAGGGCGTCCTGGAAAACACCGCTCGCGAGATCGGTGCCCGTGAAGTCGTTGGCGACACCAAGATCGCCAAGGTATCGATCGTCGGCGTTGGCATGCGCTCTCACGCAGGCGTCGCCAGCCGCATGTTCGAAGCCCTGGCCAAGGAAAGCATCAACATCCAGATGATCTCGACTTCGGAAATCAAAGTCTCCGTAGTGATCGAAGAGAAGTACCTGGAACTGGCCGTGCGCGCCCTGCACACGGCTTTCGATCTGGACGCACCGGCCCGCCAGGGCGAGTGATGCGTTTGCCAAAAGGCGCGGTCTGACCGCGCCTTTTGTTTTTTTGAATGGCGGGATCCTCCCAAGCTGTTCTTTTGCTCGCGTTAGTCAATACTCTGGCATGTAGGCCTCAGCCGAATTGGCTGTAGGCTTTTGCCTTCTTTTTTGCAGACTGCTGTCCCTGAAATGAAATGCGTGAGGTGAAAGGTATGCTGATTCTGACTCGTCGCTGCGCAGAAAGCCTGATTATTGGTGATGGCGAAATCACCGTAACCGTGCTCGGCGTCAAAGGAAATCAAGTGCGTATAGGGGTCAACGCCCCGAAAGAGGTAGCTGTCCATCGTGAGGAAATCTACCAGCGCATCAAGAAAGAGAAGGACGAAGAACCAAGCCATTAATTTTTATCGATTTTTATGTTTGCAAACGGGGAAGAAGCTGGTTAATATACGCCCCGTGTTGCGGAGAGCTGGCCGAGTGGCCGAAGGCGCTCCCCTGCTAAGGGAGTACACCTCAAAAGGGTGTCGGGGGTTCGAATCCCCCGTTCTCCGCCATTATTTTCGTAGTACGTTGTAATCTGGCTTCTTCGGTAAGTTGTTGAAATTACTAGAAAAAAGCGCTTTACAAACAGATTTAACGGCCTATAATGCGCGGCAACAAATGCACTCGTAGCTCAGCTGGATAGAGTACTCGGCTACGAACCGAGCGGTCACAGGTTCGAATCCTGTCGAGTGCACCATTTAAGAGTTGTTTGTAGCAATATGAATAACTCGGCTTCAACCAGTTGTGGTCTGGTCTAAAAACACAAAATGCACTCGTAGCTCAGCTGGATAGAGTACTCGGCTACGAACCGAGCGGTCACAGGTTCGAATCCTGTCGAGTGCACCATACAACAGAAAGCCCGCATTTATGCGGGCTTTTTGCCGTCTGGGATTTGGCTTTTTCTTTCGTGCATCCTCTCTCTTCGAATTCAGTCTGCGCGTTGCGATAAGGCCTGTCTTCGATCTGGCCGGTGACAATCGGCTCATGTCCTTTGGTGGATTCTTCTCAAGCGTCGCTGACGTATTTTCGCCGTCGCTGTGCTTTCCTTTCAGAATGAGTCGTCGCAGTTTCAAGGATCAGGACGATGCTCAGGTTTGTCCTGCAAGCGCTTGTTTCATCCGCGATTTTTTAACATTTAAAACCGTCAGGCGGTGTATCATTGCGCCCGTCAGCCCCGCCGGGGCTTGTGGAATACCTCCATGGACTTACCCAGTAGTTACTCAGTAAACAGTTTTACCAATCACGAATTGACTGATTGATCCTTCCGGCGTGCTCCTCTGCTGGGAGTGGAGTTCGCCTATGTCTGAAATCGAAGTAAAAAAAACGCAGGAAAGCTTGCAGGACCGCCTGGCTCAAGTCATTGAGCTGTTGCAGCGTCAGCGAGTTGTCGAAGACCTGACTCACCGCCAGGAAGGCCCGAATCTCGATCGGGTCGAGAACCTGGTTCACCGGCAGAACCTCGTCGAGTTGCAACGCAAGCTCGATGATCTGCACTCCGCCGACGTCGCCTACATCCTTGAAGCCTTGCCGCTGGACGATCGTCTGACGCTCTGGCAATTGGTCAAGGCCGATCGCGACGGCGACATTCTTCTCGAAGTATCCGACGCGGTCCGTGAAACCCTGATCGCCGACATGGACGATCACGAGCTCCTGGCTGCGGCCAAGGACATGGATGCCGACGAACTCGCTGACCTGGCTTCCGAGCTGCCGCGAGACGTCGTCCACGAGTTGATGGAAACGCTGGACCAGCAGCAACGTGAGCGTGTGCGTTCGGCGCTGTCCTATGACGAGGAGCAGGTCGGTGCGCTGATGGACTTCGAGATGGTGACAATCCGTGAGGATGTCAGTCTCGAAGTGGTGCTGCGTTATTTGCGTCGCCTCAAGGAGCTTCCTGGTCACACCGACAAATTGTTCGTGGTCGATTACGACGGCGTCCTCAAGGGCGTGTTGCCGATCAAGCGTTTGCTGGTCAACGATCCGGATAAACAGGTTTCTGAAGTCATGGCCAGCGATCCGGTGAGCTTTCACCCGGACGAAGAGGCCTATGACGCTGCCCAGGCGTTCGAGCGTTACGACCTGATTTCCGCCCCCGTGGTGGACAAGAACGGCAAACTGATTGGCCGTCTGACCATCGACGAGATGGTCGACCTGATTCGTGAAGAGAGCGAAAGCGAAGTTCTCAACATGGCGGGTCTGCGTGAAGAGGAAGACATCTTTGCGTCGGTCTGGAAATCGCTGCGTAACCGTTGGGCGTGGCTGGCGATCAACCTGATCACCGCTTTCGTTGCATCCCGGGTGATCGGTCTGTTTGAAGGCTCCATCGAAAAGCTGGTGGCGCTTGCGGCACTGATGCCGATCGTGGCGGGTATCGGGGGTAACTCGGGTAACCAGACGATCACCATGATCGTTCGTGCCATGGCCCTGGACCAGGTGAGTACCGGCAATACCTCGCGGCTCATGCGCAAGGAATTGGCGGTAGCGCTGATCAATGGCGTGATCTGGGGTGGGGTGATCGGTGTGGTTGCCTATCTGTTGTATGGCAGCTGGTCTTTGGGCGTGGTGATGACGGCAGCCATGACACTCAACTTGTTGCTTGCAGCGTTGATGGGAGTCTTGATTCCAATGACGCTTGCGCGACTGGGGCGTGACCCGGCGATGGGGGCGAGTGTCATGATCACGGCCATGACCGATAGCGGTGGCTTCTTTATCTTCCTCGGGCTGGCGACGATCTTCCTGCTCTAGGTCTCCTGCTTGAAAAACCCGCCAATCGGCGGGTTTTTTATGCCCGAATTTCAGGCAAAAAAAAGCCAGCGATTAGGCTGGCTTGAGCTTTCGGTACGAATCAGGACGCGTCAGCGGCCATTTCAGCATCATGAGCAATGAGCGAAACGAGAGCGTTTTGCTGGCGGTGAGAGAGTTGACGGAAGCGTTGCAACAATTCGCGTTCGTGCAGTGAAAGCTCTGGGCTGTCCAGGCGCATGCTTAGTTCTTCGCCTAGCGCACCTTCCTGAATGAGGCTCTGCTCCAGGCGCGCGATGATTTCGGAGTTCATGCTGCGGTGATGATTACGAGCCACCTCGGCAATGCGCTCACGCATTCCGTCTGGCAGCCGTACGACAAACTTGTCAGCCGTTCGGCTGGAATAAACTGCCTGTTTCATTGGGCGCATATATTTAACCGGTTAGTTCAGGGAAGCGGTTCTCGGGATTGGCCGCAGGATGTCTGGTAGGACAAGCGCTATGGCCAAATGTTCAACCTGAATTGATCAAGGCCCGCATCATGCCTCAAAGTAGCCAGATCATTGGCGTCAATTCTGTGACAAATATTGAACTGGATAAAGGCGTTCTGCCAGCACCAATTATCAGAAATGCGGACTGGTTTGGAAAGCGGGTCCAGTTTCGTGTCACTGATCGCCCTTTGCTTGGCAGGCGTCTCGGTATCCGAGGTGCGCCAAGCTTGGATCAATCGGTGTTCCTTACCTTTATAGGATAGTGGCAATTTGCCGATTTGCTAGAGGAGGGGTGTTGAGAGGGGGATTTAAGATGGGTGGCTTCCGCGTTGGGGTAGAGGCGCTCATGTGATCTCGTTGATGTTGGCGTAATTGGCAGGGATGTCACACCTCGCGATCGTGTCGACATTTCCTACACTTAAAAAGCCTACGGACGACATGACAAAGGCGGGGTTGCCCGTTAACATGCTCGCCGTCTCGCTCTGCATGCCTTGCAGGCAATCAGTGTCTCAGTAGCTCAATTGGATAGAGCATCCCCCTCCTAAGGGGAAGGTTGGCAGTTCGAACCTGCCCTGGGACACCATCTCCTTCGCGGTCTCCGATTTCCCTCTCTTGCATCCCTTGTTGCTCAGGCGCCTCCATTTGCCTGTTATGGCCTTCTCTATATAAGAGGAAAGGGGCTGTTTTCGGTATTTCGGGAATTCTTTATAGAAATATCAAATCAGTGCTTGACGGCAGATTTCAGATCTCTATAATTCGCCCCACTTCCGG
>NZ_JABFMP010000039.1 GCF_013359595.1 Pseudomonas sp. C1C7
TCTTTTGATTTTGTTTTTCAAGATCAAAAGATCGCAGCCTTCGGCAGCTCCTACATCGATTCGGGTCAGCCACAGATCCAGCGTCTGCCACGGAGACTGTGTGCGAGCCTGCTCGCGATGGGGGCGACTCGGTCCATCTATTGAGTCGCCGGCCGATACTGCAGCGCCTCGGCCAGATGTTCCCGGCTGATCTCCTCCACCCGCTCCAGATCCGCCAACGTCCGCGCCACCTTGAGCAACCGATGCGCCGAGCGCAGCGACAGGGTCAACCGCTCACAGGCACTCTCCAGCCAATGCTCATCCGCTGTGGATAACTTGCAGTACCGCTTCAACCCCGGCAAATCGAGAAAGGCATTCGCACAACGCTGGCGCTTCTGCTGACGTTCCCGGGCATCGGCGACCAGTGCCGATGCGCTGCCGCTGTCATCACCGGGCTTTGTGACGGGGTTCAGCGTCGTGGCTTCCCGGGCCACCGTCAGGTGCAGATCGATACGATCCAGCAACGGCCCCGACAGTTTGTTGCGGTAGCGCTGCACCATGTCCGGTGTACATGAGCAGCGGCCAGTGGGCTCGCCAAGATATCCACAGGGGCACGGATTCATCGCGGCCACCAGTTGAAATCGCGCTGGAAAACGTACGCGTTCCTTGGCTCGGGAAATCACGATATGCCCTGACTCCAGCGGCTCCCTGAGAACCTCCAGCACCTTGCGATCAAATTCCGGGAGCTCGTCCAAAAACAGAACACCGTGATGGGCCAACGTGATCTCGCCGGGTTGCGGTTTTGAGCTGCCACCGACCAGCGCCGGACCCGATGCCGAGTGGTGCGGTTGGCGGAACGGTCGCTGCGGCCAATGGGTCAGCGGTGCACCACTGGAAACCGATTGAATCGCCGCCACTTCCAGGGCTTCACTCTCGGTCAGCGGTGGTAGCAATCCGGGCAGTCGACTGGCCAGCAACGTCTTGCCTGTTCCCGGCGGCCCGCTGAAAAGCAGGTTATGTGCCCCCGCCGCGGCAATCAGCAACGCACGTTTGGCGGCCATCTGGCCCTGGACTTCATTGAGATCGGGATAGGGTTTGGCAGCGTGGAACAGCCCGTCGGAGACATAAGGCTCAACCGGCGTATGCCCGTTGAAATGCGCCACTGCCTGCAGCAGATGATCCACCGCAATCACCTTCAGCCCCGACGCCAGACACGCCTCCTCGGCATTCGCCCGCGGCACCACCAGCGTCCGCCCAGCCTTGCGTGCGGCGAGCGCCGCCGGCAACACCCCGCGCACCGGCCGCACTTCGCCAGACAGCGCCAACTCGCCCAGGCATTCCACATCGTCGAGGGTCAGCGTCGGTACCTGCACACTCGCCGACAGAATCCCCAGGGCAATCGCCAGATCGAACCGCCCACCGTCCTTGGGCAAATCCGCCGGCGCCAGATTCAACGTAATCCGCCGCGCCGGAAACTGCAGCCCCGAATTGATGATCGCGCTGCGCACCCGATCCTTGCTCTCCTTCACCGCCGCCTCGGGCAAACCGACCATGGTCAGCGACGGCAAGCCATTGGCCAAATGGACTTCAACAGTAACGGCGGGAGCATCCACGCCAACCTGGGCGCGGCTGTGGACAATGGAGAGAGCCATGATCGTTCCTTGAAATGGTGTGGGGCCGCTTCCTGCGGGTTTTTCAAGGGTAGACACAAGGCGGGAATTTCGCGGGGCGATGGCGAGAGCAAACCTTCGCAGGATGTTGCGCGTTCACGTCGCAGGTTGGTTATGCGGTAAGAGCTGGCGCGCATTTCTTATAGGAAATGGTTGGAATCGGACTGCGTCCTGAAAGCACCTTTGTAGGCCTTTTCCTAAAGTTCTGAAGGGATAACCAAGATTCGCAGTTTTTGCATTTACATGCTGAAAGACCTGCGATCTCCTCCGGGTAATCGTTTGGAAGCGTTGGATGGAAACCGAAAAGGTCAACACAGCATCCGTGTGAATGCGCAATGGCGAATTTGCTTTGTTTGGGGGCCAAACGGACCAGAGAATGTCGAAATCGTCGATTATCACTGAGGTGAGCAATGAAGACTTGCGCAAAGCCGAGATTGAGCGTGGATCTGCGATTCGGGATCAGGTTGAGCGGCTTGCGCATTGCGCTTGATCGCGGTTTTGTTTTTTGTAGGACGTTGCCGAGAATGTTGTAGGGCAAAAGATCGAAAAATCGCATCCTGCGGCAGCTCCTACAGGTGAAGCTGAAGGCCGTTCCGGCCTTCTATCGCGAGCAGGCTCGCTCCCACAGAGGGGCGAGCGTTATTCCGTGGGCGGGGTGAGCTTCGCTTCCAGTTCGGCGACTTTGGCTTCCAGGCTTTCGAGGCGGGCGCGGGTGCGGGCGAGGACGACCATCTGGCTGTCGAATTCTTCGCGGCTCACCAGGTCCAGTTTGCTGAAGGCGCTTTGCAGCAGCATTTTGAACTGGCTTTCGATTTCGGCTTTCGGCAACGGGGTGTCGCCGCTGAAGAGGCGGGAGGCGGTGCCGCTCAGGGCGTCGAGGAAGTCTTTGGGCGCGAGCATGGTGAGTGTCCTGATAACGATGGCGGGCAGTGTATCACGCACCATTGGCAGTCATTTTCCCGGGCAGTGCATGCACGCTTTTCGCGCATGGGGATGGACGGCATCGCACCGTTGTTGTGCGTATCTTGCCGGGTGTTGCCGCGAAGTGGCGGGCATCCGCTGGCAAGCACTTGAAAACCGTGAATTTTGTGGAGATGGCAAGCTTTCTGCAAAGACACCATTAACCCATGCACTGATGCAGTCGCTGCGACGAATGCAGTGCGCCAGGCGGAACACGGGGAGTGTTCTGCAAGGAACGGTCAGCGGCGTCGGATGGGCGGGTAAGGCCGACGAAGCGTTACAAAGCCAGGCACTGCGCTTAGACTTGAGACGGGTTTGTTTTCCTGGGGCAAGTCCACCAATTCGGGAGAGAGTTTTCATGAAGCTAGTCACTGCCATCATCAAGCCGTTCAAGTTGGACGACGTGCGCGAGTCGCTGTCCGAGATCGGCGTGCAGGGCATTACCGTCACTGAAGTCAAAGGCTTCGGTCGGCAGAAGGGCCACACCGAGCTGTACCGCGGCGCGGAATACGTGGTCGATTTCCTGCCAAAGGTGAAGATTGATGTCGCCATTGACGACAAGGATCTCGACCGGGTTATCGAGGCGATAACCAAGGCGGCCAACACCGGCAAGATCGGTGACGGCAAGATTTTCGTGGTCAATCTGGAACAGGCGATTCGCATCCGTACCGGCGAAACCGATACCGACGCAATCTAAGCCGCCCAAACCCAACGCCCCAGGAGAAAACAAAATGACTCTGCGTAAATTCGCAGGGCTAGGAGCCCTGTTGTCCATCGTAATGCCAAGCCTTGCAATGGCGGCGGACGAAGCGGCGGCCCCAGTCCTCAATTCCGGCGACACCGCCTGGATGCTGACCTCGACAGCCCTGGTGCTGTTCATGACCATTCCCGGCCTTGCGCTGTTCTACGGCGGCATGGTTCGGTCGAAAAACATTCTTTCCGTGATGATGCAGTGCTTTGCCATTACCGGTCTGATCAGCATTCTGTGGGTCATTTATGGCTACAGCATTGCGTTCGACACCACCGGCATGGAGCAGGGTGTCGTCAACTTCAATTCCTTCTTCGGGGGCATGGGCAAGGCCTTCCTCGCCGGCGTCACGCCAGCCAGCCTGACCGGTCCTGCGGCGCTGTTCCCTGAAGCGGTGTTCATCACCTTCCAGATGACCTTCGCCATCATCACCCCGGCGCTGATCGTCGGTGCCTTCGCCGAGCGCATGAAGTTCTCCGCGATGCTGGTGTTCATGGGCATCTGGTTCACCGTGGTCTATGCACCGATCGCGCACATGGTCTGGTCCGGCAACGGCGGCCTGATGTGGGACTGGGGCGTGCTGGATTTCGCCGGCGGCACCGTGGTGCACATCAACGCCGGTATCGCAGGCCTGGTGGCGTGCCTGGTGCTGGGCAAGCGTAAAGGCTTCCCGACCACCCCGATGGCTCCGCACAACCTGGGTTACACCCTGATGGGCGCCGCGATGCTGTGGATCGGCTGGTTCGGTTTCAACGCCGGTTCCGCCGCAGCCGCCAACGGCACCGCCGGCATGGCGATGCTGGTGACCCAGATCGCAACCGCCGCTGCCGCATTGGGCTGGATGTTCGCCGAGTGGATCACCCACGGCAAACCAAGCGCACTGGGTATCGCTTCGGGTGTGGTGGCCGGCCTGGTCGCCATCACTCCGGCGGCTGGCACCGTAGGCCCGATGGGCGCTTTGGTGATCGGTCTGGCGGCAGGCGTGGTGTGCTTCTTCTGCGCCACCACGCTGAAACGCAAAATGGGCTACGACGACTCCCTGGATGCCTTCGGCGTCCACGGTATCGGCGGTATCCTCGGTGCGATCCTGACTGGTGTTTTCGCAGCCCCGTCCCTGGGTGGCTTCGGCACCGTGACCGACATCGCCGCACAAGTGTGGATCCAGTGCAAAGGCGTTGGCTTCACCGTGATCTACACCGCGATCGTCACCTACATCATCCTCAAGGTGCTGGATGCGGTGATGGGTCTGCGCGTCACTGAAGAAGAAGAGGCCGTCGGTATCGATCTGGCGCTTCACAACGAACGCGGCTACAACTTGTAAGCACGCGCACGCAAAAAACTTGCCCGGCTTGCCGGGCATTTTTTTGTCCAGGATTTGTCATCAGGGGCGCGGCTGAAAGGTTTTTTCCGACAGCTTTTTGAACGTTTGGGCGAGGTGGTTTTCTACGGTCAGAGGCACGCGCGTTCCAAGAAAAACAAGGGCCTTTGTTTTTTCCCAGACCGCGCTAGAATGCGCCCCGAACGAGCGGAGAACTGTATGTGGCAACAGACTCTGATAACCCTGCGGGCGCGGCCCAGGGGCTTTCATCTGGTAACGGACGAGTTACTCGCCGGCCTGCCTGAACTCAAGGCGTGTCGGGTCGGTCTGTTGCATTTGTGGCTGCAGCATACCTCGGCGTCGTTGACCATCAACGAGAACGCCGATCCGGCAGTACGCCGCGACTTCGAACGATTTTTCAATCGTCTGATCCCACAAGGAACAGACGGCTATGAGCATAACGACGAAGGCCTGGACGACCTCCCGGCGCACTTCAAGGCCAGCGTGCTTGGCTGTCAGCTCAGTCTGCCGGTTTCGGCGGGTCGACTGGCGCTAGGGAACTGGCAAGGTGTTTATCTGGGCGAGCACCGTGATTTTGGCGGTGCTCGCAAAGTCCTCGCCACCTTGCATGGTGAAGAGGCATGAGCCGCTGGTCACCAGCGACTATTGAATTTTTCCGGCAGCCTTCGACAGAGGGCTAAGCTGGTCTATAACTAACCTGCTTTTCGCAAGTCATGAGGTAGAACATGAGCGACGATGATCTGGAAAACGACGACCTCGAAGTAGGCGACGAAGACGAGGCTGAAGACGGCCTGGAAGCAGCGGCCGAAGACGTCGCTGAAGACAGCGGTGATGACGCACCGGCCCCGACCGCCAAAGGCAAGTCCAAGGCTGCGGTATCGGTCGATGAGCTGCCGAGTGTCGAAGCCAAGAACAAAGAGCGTGATGCTCTGGCCAAGGCCATGGAAGAGTTTCTGGCCCGTGGTGGCAAGGTGCAGGAAGTGGAGGCCAACGTGGTCGCCGATCCGCCCAAGAAGCCTGACAACAAGTATGGCAGCCGGCCTATCTGAGCCTGCTCCACGCTTATTGAAAAAGCCCGCCGTCGCTGCGGGCTTTTTCATGCCTGGATAAAAGCAAAAGATCGCAGCCTTCGGCAGCTCCTACAGGGGAACACATTCCAATGTAGGAGCTGCCGAAGGCTGCGATCTTTTGGGATTCACCTCAAATGCTGTTGGAATTCCACAACGCCAACAACGCCGGCAACTCGGTCAGGCTGCGGATTTCGGCATCCGGCAGGCGTTCGGCTTCCCAGATCTTGCCCGCCGGGTTGAACCAGATGGCCCGCAGACCCGCTTGCTGGGCGCCTGCAATGTCGTCACCCGGATGATCGCCGATATGCACCGCCGCCCTGGCGGTGACGCCCCCGCGCTGCAGGGCTTCGTGGAACAGGCGCGCGTCGGGCTTGGCGATGCCGATGTCTTCGGCGCACAGGGCGAACTTGAAGTAGTCCGCCAGACCCAGCCGGCGCACGTCGGCGTTGCCGTTGGTGACCACGCCCAGGGCATAGTGGTTGGCCAGCACTTCCAGGGTCGGTTGCACCTCCGGGAAGATCTCCAGTTGGTGCCGCGCATGCAGGAACACTTCGAAGCTGCGTTCGGCAAGGTCCGTGGCTTCGGCCCGGGCATAACCGGCTTCTTCCAGAGCCTGGAACAGCACGCGCCGACGCAGTGCGCTGATGCGGTACTTCAGGCCCGGTTCGCTATTGATGATGCGCTCGCGAATGGCCCACAGGTGTTCCACCGCAACCGCGCCCAGCTTGGGCGCATGCTCGGTCAGCCATTCACGCAGTACGGCTTCGGCGCTGACGATCACCGGGGCGGTGTCCCACAGGGTGTCATCGAGGTCGAAGGTGATCAGTTGGATCGTCATGAATCGTCGCCTTTAATGCGTTTGGCCCGTGGATGGGCGCTGTCGTAGACCGAAGCCAGGTGCTGGAAGTCCAGGTGGGTGTAGATCTGCGTGGTCTTGATGTCCGAGTGGCCGAGCAGTTCCTGCACCGCCCGCAGGTCCTGGGAGGACTCCAGCAAATGACTGGCAAAGGAGTGCCGCAGCATGTGCGGGTGCAGGTTCTGCCCCAGTTCGCGCTCGCCGGCGGCCTTGACCCGAACCTGGATCGCCCGTGGACCGAGGCGCCGGCCTTGCTGGCTGATGAACACCGCGTTGTCCGCCGGGTTGGCCAGGGCGCGCAAAGGCAACCACTGTTCCAGCGCTTCGCGGGCCTTGGTGCCCACCGGCAGCAGGCGGGTCTTGCTGCCCTTGCCGAGTACCTGGACCATGCCGTCGGCCAGATCCAGCTGATCGAGGTTCAGCCCGGTCAGCTCCGAGAGGCGCAGGCCGGAGGAGTAGAACAGCTCGAGAATCGCCTGATCGCGGCGCGCGAGGAAATCGTCTTCGACGCCGCCCTCCAGCAGCTGCAGCGCGCGGTCGGTGTCGAGGGTCTTGGGCAGGCGACGCTCGCCTTTGGGTGGCGCCAGGCCGTTGGCCGGGTCGTGATCGCACAGGCCTTCGCGGTTCAGATAGTGATACAACCCGCGCACTGCCGACAGCAGTCGCGCCAGGCTGCGGGAGGATTGACCCTGGGCATGCAGGCGGGCGATCAGGCTGCGCAGGCGCTGGATGTCCAGCGCCGCCCAGCTGCCGATGTTTTGCCTGGTGCACCAGAGCAGCACTTTATCGAGGTCGCGGCGGTAGGCCGACAGGGTGTGCGGCGACACCTGCCGCTCACTGCGCAGGTGTTCGCAGTAAGCGTCCAGTTGCCGTTCCATGATCAGCGTACCGAGCGCAGGGAGCTGTTGATCCGTGGCAGCACGCGGCCCATGACTTCGGCGATGTAGCTCAGGAACAGGGTGCCCACCGAGCTCTTGTAGTGCTGGGGATCACGGCTGGCGATGGCCAGGATGCCGTGGATGCCCTGATGGGAGATGGCGACGACGGCGGTGGAGCCGATCTGCTTGCGCTGTTCTTCGCCGAACAGGAAGTCCAGTTCGTGCTCGCGCAGGCTGCCGCTGACGCTCTTGTCTTCCTGCAACAGGCCGCCGATGGCCACCTGGGCATCGGCGTGGGTGACCCAGCGACCGACCGGCATGGGGTTGTCGCCAAGCAGGATGAGGCTGACGAAGGGCACCTGGAAGTCCTGGCGCAGACTGTCCTCGACGCTCATCACCACGTCTTCCAGGGTGCTGGCGTCCATCAGGGCGAGGATCAGGCGGCGGGTTTTCTCGAACAGACGATCGTTGTCGCGGGCGACGTCCATCAGATGGGAAAGACGGTGGCGCAACTCGATGTTGCGGTCACGCAGAATGGTCATCTGCCGTTCCACCAGCGACACGGTATCGCCGCGTCGGTGGGGAATGCGCAAGGCCGGCAGCAGTTCTTCGTGCTCGACGAAGAAGTCCGGATGAGCCTCCAGGTACGCGGCAATCGCCGCCGCCTCCAGGCTTTCGGACGCTGATTCGTCGGACTGTCGGGCGGGTACCTGTGGCTTATCGGTCATGGCTTTGGCTCACTCAAAGACGCACTTGTCCTTCGTATACGCGAACTGCCGGGCCGGTCATCAGAACCGGTTGGCCAGGGCCTGCCCATTCAATGGACAGACGCCCGCCAGGCAGGTCGATCAACAGCGGCGAATCCATCCACCCCTGGCTGATCGCGGCCACCGCGGCAGCGCAGGCGCCGGTTCCGCAGGCCTGGGTTTCCCCGGCACCGCGTTCCCAGACGCGCAATTGCGCGCGATTGCGGTCGATGACCTGGATGAAACCGACATTGACCCGCGACGGGAAGCGCGGGTGATGTTCGATTTTCGGTCCCAGCTCGTGCACCGGCGCACCGTTGATGTCGCTGACCCGCAGCACGGCATGGGGGTTGCCCATCGACACCGCGGCCAGCTCCACCGACTTGCCGTCGACGTCAACCTGATAACTCAGGGCCTGTTCCTCGGCCTGGAACGGAATATCGGCCGGCACCAGGCGCGGTGCGCCCATGTCGACGCCGATCTGCCCATCGTTGCGCACATCCAGTTCGATGATCCCGCTCTTGGTTTCGACGCGGATCTTCTTCTTGGCGGTCAGGCGCTTGTCGAGCACGAAGCGGGCGAAACAGCGGGCACCGTTGCCGCACTGTTCCACTTCGGAGCCGTCGGAGTTGAAGATCCGATAACGGAAATCCACGTCCGGGTTGCTCGGTGCTTCAACGATCAACAGCTGGTCGAAACCGATGCCGGTATGCCGGTCGCCCCACAGCTTGGCGTGCTTGGGCAGGATGTGCGCGTGCTGGCTGACCAGGTCGAGAACCATGAAGTCGTTGCCCAGGCCGTGCATCTTGGTAAAACGCAGCAGCATGGTTTTACTCCGGCAGCAGGCTTTCGCCAGCGAACAACTCGGCTACCGTTTCACGGCGACGCACTTCAAATGCCTGATCACCGTCCACCAGCACCTCGGCGGCGCGGCCGCGGGTGTTGTAGTTGGAGCTCATGACAAAGCCGTAGGCGCCCGCCGAATGCACGGCCAGCAGATCGCCTTCTTCCAGGGCCAGCTCACGCTCCTTGGCCAGGAAGTCGCCGGTCTCGCAGATCGGGCCGACGATGTCGTAGGTGCGGGCGGCGGTATCGCGTGGGCGCACGGCGGTGACGTCCATCCAGGCCTGATACAGCGCCGGGCGGATCAGGTCGTTCATGGCCGCATCGACGATGGCGAAGTCTTTGTGTTCGGTGTGCTTGAGGTACTCGACCTGGGTCAGCAGCACGCCGGCGTTGGCGACGATGAAGCGGCCCGGTTCGAACACCAGCGCCAGGTCGCGACCGTCGAGACGCTCGCGCACGGCCTTGATGTAATCGCCGGCCAGTGGCGGCTCTTCATCGCGATAACGCACGCCCAGGCCACCACCGAGGTCGATGTGGCGCAGGTAAATTCCGCAGTCGCTCAGGCGGTCGACCAGGCCCAGCAGGCGGTCGAGGGCATCGATGAATGGCGGCAGGGTGGTCAGTTGCGAACCGATGTGGCAGTCGACGCCGACCACTTCCAGGTTCGGCAGCTGCGCGGCGCGCACGTACACGTCTTCCGCGTCGGCGATGGCGATGCCGAACTTGTTCTCTTTGAGACCGGTGGATATGTACGGGTGGGTGCCGGCGTCGACGTCCGGGTTCACGCGCAGGGAGATCGGGGCGCGAACGCCGAGCTCCGCGGCCACCACTTGCAGGCGCTCCAGCTCGTCGGTGGACTCGACGTTGAAGCAGTGCACGCCCACTTCCAGGGCGCGGCGCATGTCGTCACGGGTCTTGCCGACGCCGGAGAACACGATCTTGTCGGCGCTGCCGCCGGCGGCCAGCACGCGTTCGAGCTCGCCACGGGAAACGATGTCGAAACCGGCGCCAAGACGGGCCAGGACATTCAGTACGCCCAGGTTGGAGTTGGCCTTGACGGCGAAGCAGACCAGGTGCGGCATGCCGGCCAGCGCATCGGCGTAGGCCAGATACTGGGCTTCGATGTGGGCACGGGAATAAACGTAGGTCGGTGTACCAAAGCGATCAGCGATAGCAGACAGGGCAACACCTTCCGCGAACAGTTCACCGTCACGGTAGTTAAAAGCGTCCATGATGCTCCCTTATTGGTAGACGTCGTGCTTGTGCTTGGACGATTGCTTCTGCGAGGACTGGGCTTGCTCGGCCGGGTCCTGGTCATCGTCGGGCAGGTACAGCGGGCCTTTTTGACCGCAGGCCGAGACGAGGCAGGCGATCGCGAGGAGCGCAGCAAGGGAAGAGATCAGGCGCTTCATGGCGAAATCCTTGAAAATGCATTAATTGGGCCGGAGTATACCGGCCACCCGACGGCTTGCCTATGCGAGGGGGCTCCCGTCCGGCGGGGCTTGGCGCATGCAGGTCGCTATACTGCATTCCCTGTGGGCAGTCCGGGCACCGCATTCCCTACAGGTCCTGCGGCGGCCTGACTGATCAGGCCCGCTCCCACAGTTTTTGGTTTCCAAAGGATAGGGTTCCCGGGCTTTAATCTTTGCAATCGACGAGACTCGGCCGTATCTTGCGGCGCTTGAGCCTGATCAGACACTTTTTGAGGTTGCCGTAATGAGTTTGTCCGAAGCGCGTTTCCATGATCTGGTCGATGCCACCCAGCAAACCCTGGAAGACATCTTCGAGGACAGCGACCTGGATATCGATCTGGAGAGCTCGGCCGGTGTGCTGACCGTCAAGTTCGAAAACGGCACCCAGCTGATCTTCAGCCGCCAGGAGCCGCTGCGTCAGCTGTGGCTGGCGGCGGTGTCCGGCGGTTTCCACTTCGATTACGACGAAGAGAGCGAGCGCTGGATGTGCGACAAGAGCGAAGAGCAGCTGGGCGAAATGCTCGAGCGCATCGTCCGCCAGCAGGCCGGTGTCGAATTCGATTTCGAAGGTCTGTAACACCGTGACACAACCTGCTCCGGTCCGTCCGCCCAAGCCGCTCTACAGCAACGTCAGCCCGGCGGTGCCCTCGCCCTGCTGCAATGTGTGCCGGCTGGATGAGCAAAAAGTCTGCACAGGATGTTTCCGTCATGTCGAAGACATCCGCGAGTGGCGGTCGGCGGATGACGAGCGCCGGCGCGTCATCTGCCAGCAGGCCAAAGTGCGCAAAAGCACCGCCACCTCCCTGTAGGAGCGAAGCTTGCTCGCGAACCAGGCGATGCGGTCTATCAGATAGAACCGGTAATCGTTCTTCGCGGGCAAGCCTCGCTCCTGCGGGCGGCGTCACTGGCTTGTATATTTTTTGAGCTGTGATAGTGTCCGAATACGCCTCAACCCATCGAGGCTTGTGAAAACCCCGCCTTGTTTCTGGCGGGGTTTTGCTTTTTTGTGCAGAAGAAAGGAGTCTGCCCTGATCATGACCGCACCTTCCATCACCCTTACCCGTCTGGACGTTCAGCGTCTGGAGCGTCTGATCGACAGCCTGGATGAAAACCTGCCGGGCGTTATTGCGTTGCAAACCGAGCTGGACCGAGCCGACACGCTGGTGGGCCACGATGAAGTGCCGCCTGATGTCGTGACCATGAATTCGCGCGTTCATTGCCGTGAAGAAAGCAGCGGCAAGGACTACCACCTGACCCTGGTTTACCCTAAGGACGCCAACGCCGACGAAGGCAAGGTCTCGATCCTGGCACCGGTGGGCAGCGCACTGCTGGGCCTGAAAGTCGGCCAGCACATCGACTGGCCGGCACCCGGCGGCAAGACCCTGAAGCTGACGTTGCTGGAAGTCGAATCGCAACCGTCCAATGGCGGCGACTACAACGTCTGACCCCGCCTCACACCTGATCGAGCGCCTCGTTCAATGCGCGCTCCAGGTCCGCCTTGTAGCGCAGATACAGATTGCTGGAACCCTGACCGTCACCGAGCAGGCCCGAAAGGTCCAGGTCGGTGATGTAGCAGCGGTAGCGTTGGGTCTCGCGGCGCTGCTCGACGATTTCCCGGGCGACCACGCTGAACAGCTGGTCGCCATGCTCCAACTCTGAAAACTCCCGCTGATTGCAATACAGGGTCACCTGCACCTCGCCCGGTGCGGCTTTGCCGACGATTGCCTGCACGTCATAGAAGGGTTTGTTGGCCGGCGTGTCCGGCGCCGGCCGGGCTTCGACGCGGCGCGCGCGCCCAGTGCCCGACGGCAGGAGCTGGTAATACAGGATGTCCAGGCTGCGAGGCTGGGCGGTCATCGGCAATGAGGCGTCGCGCCGGTACTGGATCGATTGCAGGAAACGTTGCAGCGGCACCAGCAGGCTCTGCTCGTCGTGCCACGGCAGGCGCTGCTGCCACAGCGCATTGAATTCATCGAGCACGTACAGCTCGGCGTGATCCTCATTGACCCGGTAGAACACCTGAATGCAGTCGGGCTGGCCCATGGGCAGCAGCAGGGCGAGGTCGTGGTCTTCCAGGGCCATCGAATCCAGGTGCAGCGGGCTGTAGCTGACCAGTTCCTCGCTCAGGTAATCGACCAGCGCCGTCAGCGTCGGCAAGGCGACATGATTGACCTGGCCCGGCACCAGCTCCAGCACGTGATAGTGCTGCTGAACCTGAATCAGGTAGCGGTGATTGAGCTTGCTCAGCAACAGGTTCTGCGCCGTGTCGAGGATGCCCTCCACGCGCTGCGCGATGAATTGCGCGCGGTTGTGGCAGAAGCAGCGCACCCGCAGCCGGGGCTGATTCGGGCCGTCGGGCAGGTCGTTGAGGTAATCGCGCACGCAGTCGAGCAGGGCGTGGGGGCCGTCGAAGCGACTCACCAGTACTTCGTTCCAGCTGTTGAGCGTGACCTGATCCAGGGTCAGCACCAGATTTTCCCGGACCCCCGCATAACTCAGGGAGTCGGTGCGTTCGGTGGTCATCAGGATGTTCAGGTCGCGGTGGTGCTTGAGCGGGTCGACGCCGACGTTCACCAGAATCAGCACTTCGCCGGGCACGCTGGCCCGCAGCAGAGGTTCTTCGTCGACGGTCGGCATCGGCAGGGGAATGGTCTGCTGCAGGCTGCCGAGCAGGTTGAACAGTTCGAATTCGCTCAGGTCGCTGCTGCCGGGGTGCAGGGCCAGGCGGGTGCTGCTGTCGATCACGCCGTTGCGGTGGCACCAGGTCAGCAGTTCGAGCAACTGGCGGCTGCGCTTGATCGGCGCGAAGTGCTCCCACTCAAGCGCGGTCAGGCTGCCGTTGTACAGGCCCCATTGGGATTGCCCGGCTTCCTTTTTGTTGGGCGCGTGCACCAGCGTCAGGGTGTCCTCGGCCAGGTCCGGGGCGATGCCCGGGTTGATGAACTCGACCTTGTCCGCCTTGCGCTCGAACGCTGCGTACAGACGCCGGCCGAGCACGCTGAGGTCGCGCTTGTTGATCAGGCTGACGGTCTGTTCCTGACGGGCGAACTGGGTCAGGAAGCGGTAGCTGTAATTGAGCTCGTTGACCAGCGCCCGGCGCTCGGAGCTGACCTGGCGGACTTTCCACTGACTGCGGCTGTCGAGCAGCGCCAATTGCCGATGATCCCAGTGCCATTCGTGGGCCAGGCGTTCCAGCAGCGAGCGCTGCCAGCTCTGAGTGCGGCTGTTGCCGGTGAGTTTGCGATTGACCTTCAGGTACAGCGCGCGTCGCACCAGTTCCAGGCGCTCCGGCTCGTTGCGGGCAATCAGGTATTCCTCGATGCGCCGGTACACCACGACATACGGGTCCAACTCATCCAGATCGAGGCGGTTGGCGAACACCGCCTGTTTGTAGCGCAGGCTCAGGCACTGGACCCGCGGGTGTTCGCTGGCGTACACCTCGGTCAGCAGCAGCTTGAGCACCGACTTGTAGGGCGACTCGATGCCCTTGAACAACTGCCACAGCCCGGCGCCAATGAACTCGCCGGGCGGGATGAAGGCGAGGTTGCCCAGGTCGAGGGTTTCGTCGGCCCGGATGAAGCGCTTGGACAGCAACGTATGGGTGTAGCGATCGTAGCTGGACTCTTCGTAGACCGGCACCAGCCACCAGATCGGCGTGCGCCCGGCCAGCCAGATCGCGGTGCGATAGAACTCGTCGAGCAGCAGGTAGTGCTGGGTGGTGCCGCAATTCTCGGAGCTGAGCTGATTGTCGCGCTCGCCCCGCACGAACCGCTCCGGATCGATCAGGAAGAAGTGCGCCTCGGCGCCCTGGCTGGCGGCCCAGGCTTCGAGCAACTGGCATTTCTTGCGCAGCTCGTTGAGTTCGCTCTCGCTCAGGTCCGGGCTGTGACAGACCCACAGGTCCATATCGCTCTGGTCGGCCTGGGCCAGGGTGCCGAGGCTGCCCATCAGGAACAGGCCGTGAATCGGTCGTGGCGGATTGCTGCCGTGGCGCGGTTTATAGGTAAACGAACGGGTCAGGCGCTGGGCTTCGGCCAGCAGGTTGGCGTCGGGCTCGTAGTTCGACAGCCCGGCCGGGGTGCTGCTCGAGACATACCCTGGCAACAGCGGATGATTGACGTGGAAAAACAGCGGCAACAGGCTCAGCACGCCTTGCTGGCGGGTCGACAACCCCTCCATGGCGCGGGCCATGCGACCTTCGTTGAGCTTCAGAAAGCGCGCGCGCAGCTGGCTCAGCACCTTGCGGTCGATGCCCTCGTCCAGATCGGGGCGGATTTCATGGTTGCGGGTCATGTCAGCTCAAACCGGCTCGCAGGGCTCGGACGTGGGGCTTTGGGGTGAGCGCAGTTTAGCGTCTCGTCCCTTGGACATTTAAGCTGATTTTGTTTTTTTGACGTCAGATTTATAACGTTGGAAAAGGTCAGTCAGCCGAACAGGCCCACGGATGTCCCGTTTCGGGTTTTCCGTGGGCGATACGGTACGGTCAGGCCGTTTCCTGAGTCGTCAGGATGGTCAGAAGGGATTGAGCGTGTTCGGCGGCATCGCGCCCCAGGCTGGTCAGGTAACCGCCATCGGGCTGGGTAATCAGTTCTTTTTCGTGCAGGCGTTTGGCAGCGGCAATGGCTTGAGGGGCAGCGGTGTGATGAATTTTCAGACCTTCCTGGGAACTGTCCAGGTTGTAGAGTGCAAGGATTTCCAGTTCGGCAACCAACTCAGGGGTAAACGACATAAGGACTCCATACTTTCTAGGAATGGGACAACAGCGCCCTTAAGGTGAACCTGCCGGTGCGGCATGTCCAGTGCCAACACAACAAATCGGAATCTCTTGTAGGAGCGAGGCTTGCCCGCGAAGAACGATGACGCGGTTTGTCTGGCAAACCGTGTTGGGGCGTTCGCGGGCAAGCCTCGCTCCTGCAAGGGGGCGGGGTTATTGCTTTTCCGGGGGCAGTTCCGGCAGCGCCCGCAGCGCCGCTTCGTACCATTCGGTGTTGAACGGGCGGTCTTCTTCGAGGATCGCGTCGATTTCCACCGCCAGAACGTGAGCCATCAGGTTGAGGATGTCCTCGCGCTCGTAGCCCACCAGGGTCAGCTTGTTGTACGTCGCCTTGGCCGCCGGCGGGTTTTCGCTTTCGATCTGGTTTTCGATGGCCTGGATCAGGGTGCTTTCGGCGAACTCTTCGTCGTCGTTGTCGATATCGGTTGGCTCGCTCATGGCTGGCTCCTCGGGAAATGGCGGCCAGTTTACCCGCATTCAGCCCGGTGATGCTGCTGGCAAGAATCCGCGCGCCGTTCTATAAACAGACACCGCCCACCCCGCACGGCCTGGAGGCTTTGTGATGATTGAGCTTTATGGATTCTCCGTCAGCAACTACTACAACATGGTCAAGCTGGCGCTGCTGGAAAAAGGACTCCCCTTCGAAGAAGTGCCGTTCTACGCCGGCCAGACCCCCGAGGCCCTGGCCATCAGCCCTCGCGGGAAGGTGCCGGTGCTGAAGACGGAGCAGGGCTTCATCAACGAAACCATGGTGATCCTCGACTACATCGAGCAGAGTCAGAAAGGCACGCCGCTGTTGCCTGGCGATCCGTTCGAGCGCGCCCAGGTGCTGGCGCTGGCCAAGGAAATCGAGCTGTATATCGAATTACCCGCGCGCGCCTGTTACGGCGAAGCGTTCTTCGGCGCCAAGCTGCCGGAGGCGATCAAGGAAAAGACCAAGGCCGAACTGCTTCTGGGCATTGCCTCACTGGCACGCCACGGCAAGTTCAGCCCTTATGTGGCGGGCGACAGCCTGAGCGTGGCGGATCTGTACTTCCTCTACAGCGTGCCGCTGGCCTGCGCAGTGGCGAAGAAGCTGTTCGAGATCGACCTGCTGGCCGAGCTGCCGGCAGCCAAGGCGTTGCTGCAGCGTCTTGAGCAGAACCCGAACGTTCAGCGCATTGCCGCGGACAAGGAAGCGGCGATGCCGGCGTTCATGGCGATGGTCGCGGCCAAGAAGTAATCGTCAGGGTTGGAACGAGGAAGGCCTGTGCTGCAGAAGACTCGCAATCTTTTGTCCCATATGGCCTTCACGCCTGCTTGGCAGCCTTTTCAGGCGTTTTTGTCATATGCGGCAATAGCCCAAAACCACCTCTTCCCCGAGCGATGCCTACCTTGAGCGCTGGATTGTTTTCGTAATGGAAACCAGACGGTCAAGGAGACCTGCTCATGCTCAAACTCTATGGCTTCGCGGCCAGTAATTACTTCAACATGGTCAAGCTGGCGCTGCTGGAAAAGGGCGTGGCCTTTGAGACCGTGCCGTTTTATGGCTGCCAGAATCCGCAGATTCTCGCCGTCAGCCCTCGGGGCAAGGTGCCGGTGCTGGAGACCGCAAAAGGTTTTCTAAGCGAAACCGACGCCATTCTCGACTTCATCGAAGAGACCCAAGAGGGCGTCGCCCTGCTGCCGACCGATCCGTTCGAGCGGGCGCGGGTTCGGGCATTGGCCAAGGAAATCGAGCTGTACATCGAACTGCCGGCGCGGGTCTGTTACGTCGAGGTGTTCTTTGGCGGTAGGCCAACCCCGCAAGCCTTGCGGGACAAGGCCGAACGGGATCTGCTCAAAGGTTTCAAGGCGCTGAAGCAGCGGGCGCGGTTCTCGCCCTTCGTGGCGGGAGAGCAGTTCACGTTGGCCGACCTGTACTTTCTGTACAGCGTCGATCTGGCCGTGGACGTCGGCAAACGCTTGTTCGGAATCGACTATCTGATGGGGATGCCTGGCGCCACTGCGCTATTGCAGCGTCTGGCCGAAAATCCGAACGTACAGAAAGTCGCCGCTGACAGAGAGGCCGAAGCGCCGGCGTTTCTGGCGCGGGTGCGAGCGGTGGGAAGTCCAGGCCGCTAAAACAAAGAGCCCGATGGTCACGACCATCGGGCTCTTTTTTCACGCTGTGTTACTTGCCGAGGAATCAGCGGCTGGCGAGCAGCGCCTGACCCCGCGCAACAGCAGCTTTCACCTGAGCCGGTGCAGTGCCGCCGATGTGGTCACGGGCGTTGACCGAACCTTCCAGGGTCAGAACGGCGAACACGTCCTGATCGATCTGATCGCTGAACTTGCGCAGCTCTTCCAGGCTCATCTCCGCCAGGTCCTTGCCGCTTTCCACGCCGTATTTCACCGCATGGCCAACGATCTCGTGGCAGTCACGGAACGGCAGGCCACGGCGCACCAGGTAGTCGGCCAAGTCAGTGGCGGTGGAGAAGCCGCGCAGGGCCGCTTCGCGCATGATCGCATGCTTGGGCTTGATCGCCGGGATCATGTCGGCAAAGGCGCGCAGCGAGTCGCGCAGGGTGTCGGCGGCGTCGAACAGCGGTTCCTTGTCTTCCTGATTGTCCTTGTTGTAGGCCAAAGGCTGGCCTTTCATCAGGGTCAGCAGGCCCATCACCGCGCCGAACACACGACCGGTCTTGCCGCGCACCAGCTCCGGCACGTCCGGGTTTTTCTTTTGCGGCATGATCGAGCTGCCGGTGCAGAAACGATCCGGCAGATCGATGAACTGGAACTGCGCGCTCGTCCACAGCACCAGCTCTTCGGAGAAGCGCGACAGGTGCATCATCGCGATGCTGGCGGCCGAGCAGAATTCGATAGCGAAGTCACGATCGGACACGTTGTCCAGGGAGTTGCCGCCCACGGCCTCGAAGCCCAGCAGCTGGGCGGTGTACTCGCGGTCGATCGGGTAGGTCGTGCCGGCCAGCGCGGCGCTGCCCAGCGGCATGCGGTTGGCGCGCTTGCGGCAGTCGACCAGACGCTCGTAGTCACGGCTGAGCATTTCGAACCAGGCCAGCATGTGGTGCCCGAAGGTCACCGGCTGCGCGGTTTGCAGGTGAGTGAAGCCCGGCATGATGCTGCCGGCTTCGCGCTCGGCCTGCTCCAGCAGGCCTTTTTGCAGGCGGGTGATTTCGCCCAGGATCAGGTCGATCTCGTCACGCAGCCACAGGCGGATGTCGGTGGCGACCTGGTCGTTGCGGCTGCGGCCGGTGTGCAGTTTCTTACCGGTCACGCCGATGCGGTCGGTCAGGCGCGCCTCGATGTTCATGTGCACGTCTTCGAGGTCGATGCGCCAGTCGAACTGGCCGGCCTCGATTTCGCCCTGAATGGTCTTCAGGCCGTCGATGATGCTGTCGCGCTCGGCATCGGTCAGCACGCCGACCTTGGCCAGCATGGTGGCGTGGGCGATCGAGCCCATGATGTCGTGGCGATACAGGCGCTGGTCGAAGGTGACGGAGGCGGTGAAGCGGGCGACGAAGGCGTCGACGGGTTCACTGAAGCGGCCGCCCCAGGACTGATTGGTCTTGTCAGTGCTCATGAATTCGCTCGTATCGGCTGGATAAAGATGGCGTTGAAAGCTGCGGCGGATGATAACAGGGTTGCCGGGGCTGGCGCTGACGCTGGTCGACTGCTTTTACACCGGATACACACGGAACCTGTAGGAGCCGAGCTCGCTCGCGATACACGAAAGAACACCACGGGATATCAGGCAACCCGCCTCATCGTTAACGACCATCGCGAGCAGGCTCGCTCCCACAGTCAGTTGTAAATACAACGATATTTTCCGATTGAGCAATATCGCTCCGCCAACCGTCTACAGTTGGACAGTAGGAGCAGCGCACTTCTCGGTGCAGACGCTGACTATAAGTAGAGGGGGTGTTCATATTGCGTAACAGCAAACCCTGTGGCGGTCTGTCGCCAATGCGTGCCTGGTCCGTCAATTGTCCGGCAGATGAAAATTTTGCTGTCGGACGAGCGGCACTTTTTGACGCTCGCGCTAGTCTTAGCGTGGATCGCGGTGACGGACGTCACTTCACCTGTCTACGCTATCCTTGTGCGAGACTCACGCAGGAATCCAGCGCAATATGAATGTCCTGATCGTTGATGACGACCCTACTGCCCGCGAGCGCCTGAGCCGAATGGTTGGCGAACTCGAGGGATACAGTGTCCTGGAGCCCAGCGCCACGAATGGCGAGGAAGCGTTGGCACTGATCGACAGCCACAAGCCGGATATCGTGCTGCTCGATATCCGCATGCCCGGCCTTGATGGCCTGCAGGTGGCCGCCCGATTGTGCGAGCGCGAGACCCCGCCCGCCGTGGTGTTCTGCGCAGGACCCGATGAATATTCCGAGGGAGCCTTACAGGCCAGCGCCGTAGGCTATCTGGTGAAACCGGTGAGAACTGAACATTTACATGACGCGTTGAAAAAAGCCGAACGCCCCAACCGCGTTCAACTCTCCGCCCTGACCCGGCCAGCGGCCGACAGCGGCAGTGGCCCTCGCAGCCATATCAGTGCGCGCACCCGCAAGGGGATCGAGCTGATTCCCATCGACCAGGTGGTCTACTTCATAGCCGATCACAAATACGTGACCTTGCGCCACGAGGCCGGTGAAGTGCTGCTCGATGAACCGCTCAAGGCCCTGGAGGACGAATTCGGCGAACGTTTCGTGCGCATTCACCGCAATGCCCTGGTCGCTCGCGATCGCATCGAACGTCTGCAACGCACGCCTCTGGGACATTTCCAGCTGTTCCTCAAGGGCTTGAACGGCGATGCACTGATCGTCAGCCGGCGTCACGTGGCTGGCGTACGGAAAATGATGCAGCAGCTGTGATCCGCGGGGCCGCAGGCAAATTTCTCACCCGATTTCCGGACATCCGGGGCCAGGGAGGCCAAGTAGTTTCTGATACAAGTCAAAGTGGATTTGGCTGAGCTGTTATCATCCGCCGTATCTATTCAGTACGGATTGATCCATGTCCACTCGCCAAATCCGCATCGCCACCCGTAAAAGCGCTCTTGCCCTGTGGCAGGCCGAATACGTTAAAGCCCGTCTGGAAGAGGCCCATCCGGGCCTGCTCGTGACCCTGGTTCCGATGGTCAGTCGCGGCGACAAGCTGCTCGACTCGCCGTTGTCGAAAATCGGTGGCAAGGGCCTGTTCGTCAAGGAGCTGGAAACCGCGCTGCTGGAAGACGAAGCCGACATCGCCGTGCACTCCATGAAGGACGTGCCGATGGACTTCCCCCAAGGCCTGGGCCTGTTCTGTATCTGCGAGCGCGAAGACCCGCGTGACGCGTTCGTCTCCAATACCTATGCCAGCCTCGATGCCTTGCCGCCAGGCAGCATCGTCGGCACCTCGAGCCTGCGTCGCCAGGCGCAACTGCTGACCCGTCGCCCGGATCTGGAAATCCGCTTCCTGCGTGGCAACGTCAACACGCGACTGGCCAAGCTGGATGCCGGCGATTACGACGCGATCATCCTGGCGTCCGCCGGCTTGATCCGCCTGGGTTTCGAAGATCGCATCACCTCGGCCATCAGTGTCGACGACAGCCTGCCGGCCGGTGGCCAAGGCGCGGTCGGCATCGAGTGCCGCAGCGGTGACAGCGAAATCCACGCGCTGCTGGCGCCGCTGCATCACCATGACACCGCGACCCGCGTGACCGCCGAACGTGCCCTCAACAAACACCTCAATGGCGGCTGCCAGGTGCCGATCGCCTGCTACGCCGTGCTCGAAGGCGAGCAGGTCTGGTTGCGCGGGCTGGTGGGCGATCCCAATGGCGGCCTGCTGCTCAGCGCCCAGGCGCGTGCGCCCCGTGGCGATGCCGAATCCCTGGGTGTGAAAGTGGCCGAAGACCTGCTGAACCAGGGCGCCGCCGACATTCTCAAGGCGGTCTATGGCGAGGCAGGTCACGAGTGACCGACTGGCGCCTGCTGCTGACGCGTCCGGCGGATGAGTCGGCGGCGCTGAGCGAAGTGCTGGCCGCGCAGGGGATTTTCAGCAGCAGCTTGCCGCTTTTGGACATCGTGCCGATCCCTGCCTCTGACACAATGCGCGAGGTGATCCAGGGGCTGGATCGCTATTGTGCGGTGATCGTGGTCAGCAAGCCGGCCGCGCGGATGGGCATCGAATTGCTCGATCGCTTTTACCCGCAGACGCCATCTGTGAAGTGGTTCAGCGTCGGCTCTGCGACCGCGCAGATTCTCCAGGATCGCAGCCTGGATGTGAGCTTCCCGCAAGACGGCGATGACAGCGAAGCCTTGCTCGAACTGGCGAACCTGCGCGAGGCCATTGCCCGGCCCGATCCACGGGTGCTGATCATGCGCGGCGAGGGCGGTCGCGAGCTGCTGGCTGAGCGCTTGCGCGAGCTAGGTGCTAGTGTCGATTATCTGGAGTTGTACCGCCGCGAGCTGCCGCAATACTTACCTGCGGCGCTGCCGGAACGGATCCGTGCGGAACGCCTGAATGCACTGGTGGTCAGCAGTGGACAGGGTTTTGAGCACCTGCATCAATTGGCTGGCGATGCCTGGCCGCAATTGGCGCGGTTGCCGTTGTTTGTACCAAGTCCCAGGGTTGCCGAGCTGGCACGTGCCGCCGGCGCCCTGACAGTTGTGGATTGTCGTGGCGCCAGTGCCGCGGCTTTGCTGACGGCGCTACGGGAGCATCCCGTACCCGTTTACTAATGCAAAGGATGGATACGTGAGCGAAACAGCCTTGCCTAAAGAAGACGTCCGGCCAGTACTGGATGCGCCGATTGAAACTCCACCTCCTGCCACAGAGCCGCGCCGAGGCAATGGCCTGGCCGTCGTCGCGCTCTTGCTCGGCGCCGCCGGTGTTGCGGTGGGCGGCTGGGGAGTCTGGCAGGTGCGCCACTTGCAGGCGACCAACCAGCAGCAGTTGAGCCAGGTGCAGGCTTTGAGCGATGAGGCGCAGAGCCTGAAGCTCAATGAGCAGCGCCTGAGCGCGCGTCTGGAGCAACTGCCCGGCGCCGACGTGCTGGAAGAGCGCAGCCGTCTGGTGGTGCAGTTGCAGGGCGATCAGCAGCGACTCAATCAGCGTCTGGAAACCGTCCTCGGCGCCAGCCGCAAGGACTGGCGCCTGGCCGAGGCCGAGCACTTGCTGAGACTGGCCAGCCTGCGTCTGTCCGCGTTGCAGGACATCAGCAGCGCCCAGGCCCTGGTCCAGGGCGCCGACGACATTCTGCGCGAGCAAAACGATCCGGGTTCCTTCGCCGCCCGCGAACAGGTGGCCAAGACCCTGGTGGCCTTGCGCAGCACCGATCAGCCGGATCGCACCGGCCTGTTCCTGCGCCTGGGCGCCCTGCGCGAACAGGTGACCGGTCTCACCGAACTGGCGCCCGAATACAAGGACCGTGGCGAGTCCCTGCTCGGTCTGACCGCCGACGGTGACGGCGCCAGTCGCTGGGCGCAATGGTGGGATCAGATCTCGCGTTACATCCGCATCGATTTCAATGCCGACAAAAACGTCCGTCCGTTGCTTGCCGGGCAGAGCCTGAGTCAGGTGCGTCTGGCGCTGAGTCTGGCGCTGGAGCAGGCGCAGTGGGCTGCGCTCAACGGCCAGGCGGCGGTTTACACCCAGGCGCTGGACGAGGCGCGTGACGTGCTCAAGGGCAACTTCAACCCGGACAACGCGCAGAGCAAAGTGATGCTCGATCAGGTGGCGGAGCTGAGCAAGCAACCGGTCACCGTGGTCACCCCGGACCTGACCGGCACGCTGAGCGCCGTGCAAGGCTATCTGGAGCGTCGCAACGTCAATGCCGAGGACGCGATCAAACCTCTGCCCAAGCCTGCCGCAAGCACTGCGCAGGAGACCACGCCATGAAGCGCCTGTATGTGATCCTGTTTCTGGTCATCGCCGCCGCGGCGGCGCTGGGGTTGGCGATTGCCGAGCATTCCGGTTACGTGCTGATCGCTTATAAGAGCTTTCGTTACGAGTCGAGCCTGTGGGCGACCCTGGCTTTGGTAGCGGTCCTGTGGCTGGTCATCTGGGGCATCAAGGCGTTGATCGAACTGGTGCTGACGTCCGGCGGCGTGGTCAATCCCTGGTCGCGGCGCAACCGCAGTCGCCGGGTGCAGGTGGCGATCGAGCATGGTCAGATGGACCTGGCCGAAGGTCGCTGGGCCAGTGCGCAACGTCATCTGCATCGGGCCGCGGAAGCCGAACGCCAGCCGCTGCTGTATTACCTCGGCGCGGCCCGTGCGGCGAACGAGCAGGGCAATTACGAAGAGAGCGACAACCTGCTCGAACGCGCTCTGGAGCGCCAGCCTCAGGCTGAGCTTGCGATTGCGTTGAACCACGCGCAATTGCAGACCGACCGTGGCGATACCGAAGGCGCCCTGACGACCCTGCAGGCGATGCGTGAGCGTCATCCGCATAACGCGCAGGTGCTGCGTCAGTTGCAGCGCCTGCATCAGCTGCGAGGCGAGTGGTCGGCGGTGATTCGTCTGCTGCCGGAACTGCGCAAGGACAAGGTCCTGTCCGCAGCCGAGCTGGCAGATCTGGAGCGTCGTGCCTGGGGCAAGAATCTTTCCCTGGCGGCTCAGCGTGAAGGCGAAGGGGCTGTCGGCCTGCAATCACTCAAGAGCGCCTGGGAGCAGCTGACCTCGCCACAACGGCAGGAACCGCAGCTGGTACTCGCCTACGCCGAGCAACTGCGGCAACTGGGGGCGCAGGTGGAGGCTGAAGAGGTCTTGCGCAACGCGCTCAAACGTCACTACGACAGTCACCTGGCGCGTCTCTACGGGCTGGTTCGCGGTAGCGATCCGGCGCGTCAACTGCACCTTGCCGAGGGCTGGCTCAAGGAGCATCCCGCCGATTCCGGTCTGCTGCTGACCCTGGGTCGCCTGTGCCTGCAAAGCAGCCTGTGGGGCAAGGCCCGGGACTATCTGGAGCGCAGTCTGCACATGGAGCGCAACCCGGAAGCCTGTGCCGAACTGGCACGGCTGCTGGCGCAGATGGGTGATACCGAACGCAGCAACCAGCTGTTCCAGGAAGGTCTTGGGTTGCTGGACGAGCGCCTGCTCGCCGCACCGCTGCCCGTACCTGCTCGCGCATGATCCTGTAGCCGCCGGACGCAGCCTTCGGCAGCTGCTACAGGTTCTGCGTACGCCGCGGTACATGTAGCAGCTGGCGCAGCCTGCGTCCGGCTGCGCAGCAGTCGTAGACCATTCAACACCGGTTCCAAACCTTAAAGTGTCTGCTTCGCAGCCGGATGCAGGCTGCGCCAGCTGCTACAGGAATTGTGTGGTTCTGAGGGGTGAAATTTGCCCTGTTTTTGCCTTCCTACAGTCTCATCAGCAAAGTCCTACAGAGGGTTTCGCCTATTCCTCTGTCTCGTGTTGGGATTTCCCTACATCCCTGCTGAACTGTCCCAAGCAACCCGCCTTGAAACGCCAAAGCGCTTTCCTCTACCGTAGCCGTCGGTCCCAACTGTTACGGAAAAGCCATGTCTTTGGCCTGCACACGCTCCTTGTTTTTCACGGTCTTCGTTGCGGGCGCCCTGGTCCTGGGCGTGTCCTACTACCTGGAATATTCCATCGGCCTGAACCCCTGCGGCCTGTGCCTGTTGCAACGGATTTGCCTGGCACTGCTGACGGGCATCTGCCTGATGGCGGCGGTGCAGGGCCCCGGTCGCGTCGGCTCCTCTCTCTATTGGCTGCTCGGTCTTCTCAGCAGCCTCGCGGGTACGCTCACGGCCGGGCGGCAGGTGCTGCTGCAAGGCAATCCGGCGCAGCCATTGGCGGGGTGTGCTTCAAACCTCTCAGAGCTGTTCGCTGCCGAGCCGTGGCTGTGTGTCGTGCAGCAACTATTCAAAGGTGCCTTCGACTGCACCCAGCGCTCCTGGACGCTGCTGGATCTGAGCATCCCCGAGTGGAGCCTGCTGTTCTTCGTCGCGATGTCGATTCTGGCCGTTTACCAGCTCCTGCGACTTGTCTGGCTCGCCATCAGGCGACCGCTCGGCGGCGAGTCGTCGCAGCAAGCCCTGTTGAATGATTAAACACTTGTATGAACTTTATCGCCTGCGTACCTTGAAGCCTCAGTCCTGCGGGCATAATCTGGCCCGCACGTGTCATTGGAATTTTGTCTTGCTCGATGACGCTCTGCCCCGAACGCCCAATACAAGAGGCGAACGGGCATAGAGCAGCTGACCCAAAAGGGAAGAGAGATCACCATGCTCGAAAGTTGTCAGAATGCTCAGGAACGCTGGGGTGGAGTGCACCTGCTGATCGATCGCTGGTTGCAGGAGCGTCGAGAACTGATCGGGGCCTATGATGCGCTTGGCGCAGAGCCCGCAGCGCTGAGTGAAAGTCGCAAACCCTTGCAGGAGTTCTGCGGCGTTCTGGTCGATTACGTGTCGGCCGGCCACTTCGAAATCTACGAACAGCTGACCGGGGAGGCCAAGGCCTTCAACGACAAGCGCGGCCTGGAACTCGCCGAAACCCTCTACCCACGCATCGACGTCATCACCGAGAAGCTCCTGGCTTTCAACGATCTGTGTGATGAAGGCAAATGCGTCGCGGAGAAATTCAAGGAGCTCGGCGGCCTGTTGCACGAACGCTTCGAACTGGAAGATTGCCTGATCGAAGTGCTGCACACCGCTCACAAGGCAGAAGACTCGGTTCAGGTCTGAACCGCGTTTTGCGAGACACGAAAACGGTGCGCCACGGCGCACCGTTTTTCATTTGTGCAATCAGCCGGTCGCACCGCGCAATTCGACTTCGAACACCAGTGGCGTGAACGGTGCGATCAGGTCGCCCGCACCGTCGGCGCCATAGGCCTGCGCCGAAGGAATCACCAGACGCCATTTCGCCCCGACCGGCATCTGTTGCAACGCACTGCGCCAGCCACTGATCACGCTGTCGAGACTGAACCACTGCGGCTGATTGTTCTGGTCGAACACGGTGCCGTCAGGCAGGCGACCGACGTACAACACCTGCACCTTTGCGTTCGGTCCGGCCTTGGCGCCGTTACCCGGTGTCAGTTCCGTCAGCAGAATTCCATCGGCCAGTTCGCGAACGCCAGGCTTGGCTTTTTCTTCGGCGAGAAAACGTTTTTCGTTTTCCACCGCCAGTTGGTTTTCCGGTGCCGGTGTCTGCATCGCCACCCGGGCTTCGTGCTCGGACAGGATCTGTTCGATCTGCTCGTCTTTCAATGCCAGTGGCTTGCCTTGATAGGCTTGCTGCAACCCTTCGACCAGAGCCTTCAGCTCCAGATCCGGGACCTCCTGGCGAAGGCGTTCGCCCAGGCTCGCACCCAGGCTGTAGGCGAGATCGTGCGCGTCATTTTCCTGGGTTTTTTCGGCGGCCTGAGCCACGGAAAAAATCACGCACAGCGATAAAAAAAGGTAGCGCGACATGGGCACTCTCCGACCTGAAATGCGGGCGATTATGCCAGTGTGAATGTGCTTTTCGGTGAACTGCTTTTGCGCAAGCGAAGAAGTTTTTCGCTCCTTTGCAACACGACGCTTTCGATAGTGTCAACATGCCCTAGCGGCGGTTGCAGCAGAGGTCTAGTATGAGCCGCACTCACTTCAGCCAGGAGGTAAATCATGTCGGCCACCAAGAAGCCAGTAAACACTCCGTTGCATCTTCTCCAACAACTGTCGGGCAGCTTGCTCGAGCACCTAGAAACTGCCTGTTCGGAAGCCTTGGCTGATGCTGAAAAACTGCTCGCCAAGCTGGAAAAACAACGCGGCAAAGCACAGGAAAAACTGCACAAATCCCGCACCAAACTGCAGGACGCCGCAGCGGCCGGCAAGGCCAAGGCACAAGCCAAAGCCAAGGACGCCGTGCAGCAACTCGAGGACCTGCTCGATGCTCTGAAAGATCGTCAGTCGGACACTCGCGGCTACATCCTGCAACTCAAGCGTGACGCTCAGGAAAGCCTGAAACTGGCTCAGGGCGTTGGTCGTGTTCAAGAGGCTGTCGGCAAGGCGTTGTCCCTGCGTGCGGCCAAACCTGCTGCGGCACCTGCCAAGAAAGCCGCTGCCAAACCGGCTGCCGCAAAAGCACCGGCCAAGTCTGCCGTCAAACCGGTTGCCAAAGCACCGGTGAAAGCCGCAGCAAAACCTGCCGCTGCCAGCGCTGCCAAACCAGCCGCTAAAACCGCAGCAGCAAAACCGGCTGCCAAGCCAGCCGCCGCGCGTACCGCTGCTGCCAAACCTGCAGCTCGCACCACCGCTGCCAAGCCAGCCGCCGCTCGCACCGCCGCTGCCAAACCTGCGGCGCGTACCGCCGCTGCAAAACCTGCCGCAGCGAAAACCGCCGCAGCAAAACCAGCCGCCAAGCCGGCGGCAAAACCTGCCGCTAAAACAGCTGCCGCGAAACCGGCTGCCAAGCCTGCCGCAAAACCTGTCGCGGCTAAAACCGCTGCCAAGCCAGCTGCCAAAACTGCCGCTGCAAAACCCGCCGCTAAACCGGCTGCTAAAACCGCTGCTGCGAAACCTGCAGCCGCCAAGCCAGCCACTGCAGCAAAACCTGCTGCGGCGAAACCGGCAGCCAAACCAGCTGCTGCGGCTAAACCCGCCGCTGCAAAACCGGCAGCCAAACCTGCTGCCAAGCCAGCAGCGAAACCAGCAGCGAAACCAGCCGCGGCAAAACCCGCAGCCAAGCCTGCAGTGAAAAAACCGGTTGCTGCCGCCAAGCCGGCTTCCGCTTCCACAGCGGCTCCGACAGCCGCTGCCAAGCCGGCAACTCCTGCGACTCCAGCACCGTCTGCTGCAGCCGCACCAGCGTCAGCCGTCACCTCTTCGACCGCCACCACTGCGCCAACGCCAGCGGCACCGTCGAGCACCACCAGCACCCCAACCAGCGCTTCCTAAGCGCCGGTTGCCGCGACGCGCAGCTGATGCAGCGCGTCGCGGTCCAGGTGGGCGGCGCCTGCCGCCACACCTTCAAGCCAGGCCGTTGAATCGGTCGCCTCACCCTGCGGCCAGTCTTGTGCCGATCGCTCCAGTTTCAAGATCAGACGCCGTTCGGCTTCAAGTTCCAGTGCCTTCACTCGCTCGCGCAATTCATGCAGATCGGCATCGCCCGTAGCGGCGGATTTCCATTGCATGCGCAGTGCCCGCAGCGGTTGCACAACATCGGCGTCCCAAGGTGATGTCACGCTGCGTAGCTCGCGCAAGCGTTGTGTATTGCAGGCAACACCGCGCTGTCCCAGCCACGCCGCACACAGCAGCAGGCACACGTTGAGCCCCGCCGACTGCAATCGCAGGCAGGCCTGTTCAACGCCCGGTCGGGCGTAAACGCTCAGGGAAAAGCTCCACAGGTCAGAGGACATAGTGCTACTCGCGCCAGTTGCGAGCGAAGCTGGTAGACTCCGCCGCCATTATGATTCGACTTCAGAACCTGACTTTACAGCGTGGCCCGCAGCGTCTGCTAGAAGACGCCGAGCTGACCCTGCACGCCGGCCAGAAAGCCGGCCTCATCGGTGCCAACGGCGCCGGCAAATCGAGCCTGTTCGCCTTGCTGCGCGGTGAACTGCACCCGGATTCGGGCGACTGCTTCCTGCCGGCCGACTGGCGTATCGCTCACATGCGCCAGGAGGTCGACACCCTCGAACGCCTGGCGGTCGACTATGTGCTCGACGGCGACCTGCGCCTGCGCCAGGTGCAGCGAGAGCTGGCGGCGGCCGAAGCGGCCCATGACGGTGCCGCGCTGGCTCGCCTGCACTCGGAGCTCGACAGCGCCGACGGCTATACCGCCGACGCCCGGGCGCGCAAGTTGCTGGCCGGTCTTGGCTTCACCAACGAGCAGATGGATCGCCAGGTCGGCGACTTCTCCGGTGGCTGGCGGATGCGCCTGAACCTGGCGCAGGCGCTGATGTGCCCGTCGGACCTGCTGCTGCTCGACGAGCCGACCAACCACCTGGACCTCGACGCCATCATCTGGCTCGAAGAGTGGCTCAAGGGCTATCCCGGCACCTTGATGCTGATCTCCCACGACCGCGACTTCCTCGATGCCGTGGTCGATCACGTGGCTCACGTCGATCAACGCAAGATCACCCTCTACCGCGGTGGCTACAGCGCCTTCGAGCGTGCCCGTGCCGAGCGTCTGGCCCAGCAGCAACAGGCCTACGAGAAGCAGCAGGCGCAGCGCGCGCACATGGAAAGCTACATCGCCCGCTTCAAGGCCCAGGCCACCAAGGCCCGTCAGGCCCAGAGCCGGATCAAGGCGCTGGAGCGGATGGAAGAGCTGACCGCGGCCCACGTCGATTCGCCGTTCGACTTCGTCTTCCGCGAGTCGCAGAAAATCTCCAGCCCGCTGATCGACCTGTCGGATGCCCGCCTGGGTTACGGCGAGAAGACCGTGCTGGAGAAGGTCAAGCTGCAACTCACTCCGGGTGCGCGGATCGGTCTGCTTGGCCCGAACGGCGCGGGCAAGTCGACCCTGATCAAGAACCTCGCGGGTGAACTGTCGCCGCTGGCCGGGCGCATGACCCGGGGCGAAAACACCGTCGTCGGTTACTTCGCCCAGCATCAGCTCGACTCCCTGGATTCCAAGGCCAGCCCGTTGCTGCACTTGCAGCGCCTGGCGCCGACCGAACGCGAACAGACCCTGCGTGACTTCCTCGGCGGCTTCGACTTCCGTGGCGCGCGGATCGACGAGCCGGTGCTGAATTTCTCCGGTGGCGAGAAAGCCCGTCTGGCCCTGGCGTTGATTGCCTGGGATCGGCCGAACCTGTTGCTGCTCGACGAACCGACCAACCACCTGGACCTGGAAATGCGCCTGGCGCTGACCATGGCCCTGCAGGAATTCAGCGGTGCGGTGTTGGTGGTTTCCCACGACCGTCACCTGCTCAAGAGCACCACCGACAACTTCTTCCTGGTGGCCGACGGCAAGGTCGAAGAGTTCGATGGCGACCTGGACGACTACACCCGTTGGCTGGTGGATTACCGTCAGCGCAACGCGCCGGTCAGCAGCACACCGGTCAATCCGGACAAGACCGACAAGAAGGCTCAGCGTCAGGCGGCGGCCGCTCTGCGTCAGCAGCTGGCACCGCACAAGCGTGAGGCGGACAAGCTCGAGGCCGAGCTGGGCAAGCTCCACGAGAAGCTGGCGAAGATCGATGCCAGTCTCGGCGACAGCGATATCTACGAGCCGTTGCGCAAGCACGAACTGCGCGACCTGCTGGCCGAACAGGCCAAGCTGAAGGTGCGTGAAGCGGAACTGGAAGAAGCCTGGATGGCAGCCCTGGAACTGCTGGAAAGCATGCAGGCGGAGCTGGAGTCGCTGTCCTGATGGACGCGTTCAAGCTGCCGCTGCCGGCGATGTGGGTCGAGCCGATCTGGCTCGGCGTGCAAATCCTGCTGATCCTGCTGGCCGGCTACCTGACCCAGCGTTTCGTGGCCAAGGTCCTGACCCGGCTGGGCGAGCGTTATCCGTTCCCGCCGCAATTGCTGATGCCGCTGCGTGGCGGCCTGCGCTGGCTGATCATGGGCAGCGCGCTGATCTTCGTCCTCGAACGCCTCGGGGTGTCGGCCACGGTACTGTGGACGGCGCTGTCCGGCTTTGTCGCGGTCGCTGCGGTGGCGTTTTTCGCCATGTGGAGCGTGCTGTCGAACCTGCTGTGCTCGGTGCTGATCTTCACCGTTGGCCCGTTCCGCCTGGGGGACGTGGTGGAGCTGGTGGACACCACCGACAAGCCTGGTGTGAAGGGGCGGGTGGTGGCGATCAATCTGCTGTACACCACGTTGATCGAGGCTGAAGAGCTGGGGACGGGGAGTGCGATGGTGCAGGTGCCTAACAGTCTGTTCTTTCAACGGTCGGTTCGGCGTTGGCGGGGGACTGATGTGTTCCCCTCCAGCGGGTTTGAGAAGTAAGCCTTCTGTTGTCTGAACTATTGCTATCGCGAGCCTGCTCGCGATAGGGCCCTGAAGGCCGCCCACGCCCGTCGGCGCTCGACACATCCTGCAAAAAATCAGTAGTCACCAGCCCAAAGCCGCATTAGCTTAGACGTTTGTTACGAGTCTGAGTCGAGGTGTGCATTGGAGCTTCAAACATGGCTGGCGTTTTTTGCCGCCTGCTGGGTGATCAGCCTTTCTCCCGGTGCCGGCGCCATTGCGTCGATGTCCAGCGGTCTGCAATACGGTTTCTGGCGCGGCTACTGGAACGCCCTGGGCCTGCAACTGGGCCTGGCGCTGCAAATTGCCATCGTCGGCGCCGGTGTGGGCGCGATCCTCACTGCCTCGGCCACCGCTTTCTACGCGATCAAATGGTTCGGTGTGGCCTACCTGGTCTACCTTGCCATCAAGCAATGGCGCGCGCTGCCCAGCGACATGAGCGATGACGCGGCCGTCCGCCAGATCGGCAAGCCAATGGCCCTGGTGTTCCGTGGCTTCCTGGTCAACGTCAGCAACCCCAAGGCCCTGGTGTTCATGCTGGCGGTACTGCCGCAGTTCATCGACCCGCACGCACCGCTGCTGATCCAGTACCTGATCATCGGCGTGACCATGATCTGCGTCGACCTGATCGTCATGGCCGGCTACACCGGGCTGGCCTCCAAGGTGCTGCGCATGCTGCGCACGCCGAAGCAGCAGAAACGCATGAACCGTACCTTTGCCGGGCTGTTCATTGGCGCGGCGGCGTTCATGGCGACGTTGCGCAAAGCGGCGGTCTGAAGCGGCGGGCACAAAAAAAGGCGACCTTTTCAGGTCGCCTTTTTCATTTCAAGGATCACGAAACCTGTAGCAGCTGGCGAAGCCTGCGTCCGGCTGCGCAGTAGTCGCAAAACCTGAGTGCGCGATTTTCCTGGCACACCGCGTTGGCTGATTTCACGACTGCTTCGCAGCCGGACGCAGGCTGCGCCAGCTGCAACAGGTCCTGCGCTGGCTTGGCTAGCGCAGGATGACCGGCGCCGTATCCTGCGGCAGGTTGTTACGCAACGGCGCCTGCCCCGGCTGCTCGTAGCCGCCGCCAAGCTGCTGGCTCAGTTGCGCCGCCACATCCTCACCCAACGCCTTGGACACCTCGCGAACCACCCGTGGGCGGTTCAGCGAAACCTTGATATCACGACCGTTCACCAGTTTGGTGTCCTGGCCTTCGCCCATCGCCGTGAAGGCCGAGGTGATTTCATAGGTCCGGGTGTTGATCAGGCTGAAATCGGCCACGAGGGTCAACGCCAGCACCGCCGAATGGCTGTCGGTGTTGGCCAGTTCGGTCACGTCGCGGGTGAAGTCGATGTCCGAGACGGTGCCGAACAGCACGTAGTCGGCGCCCTTGAAGTTGCCGGCCTTGATCCGCTTGATCACGTCGTAGACGTCACCCTTGGATGAGGCGGTGTAAGGCGTGCCCTGCACCAGCTGGAACATGCCGGTGCGCAGCATTTCACCCTTGATGTCGCCGGTGAATTTACGCAGTTCACCCTGTTCGATGTAGCTGCTGGTGGCTTCGATTTCGTTGTAGCTCGAAGAACCGCTGGCGCTGTAGTGACTCGCCTGGAAGTTGTTCTGGGCCGAGACGACGTGAATGTACTGCTCCACGCGCTCCTGGTACGCCAGGTCGGTCACCGCGACTTTCGGGGCCGCCTGCGCGCTGAACGCGCAAGCCAGGGCCATCATGCCAATCCATGTGCGCATCGATTAACGCTCCGTGGTTTTGCGGATCTCTTTCTCGTCCATCCACTCGGCCAGACCGCTTTCGACGTCGATCAATTGCAGGCTGAATTTGTAGAAGACGTCCTTGTAGTCGCTGCTGCGCTTGACGATCGAGCTGATCGAGCCTTCCAGGCGGTACTTGGCGGCGATCATGTTGCCGGTCTTGGCCACGGTGCTCTTCTTGTACAGGCCGCTCTGGTTCTGCAGCTTCAGCTGGTCGACCTGGCTCTGCATCTGGGTGTTGTCGCTGGCGAAGCGGGCGGTGCCGGACTTCATCAGCTGGGTCTTGATGCTGGTGGTGATTTCGCGGGTGTCGATGTACTCGCTGGTCTTGTTCTTCACGTCATAGACCTGAACCACCGGACGCCCCTGCAGCGTGCCCGACTGGGCCAGGGAGCGGGTCATGGACTCGGCGATCATTTGCAGGTCGGTCGAACCGAACTCGTTGGTGACGGTTTCAACGGCCTTGGTGTCGCCGTAGCTGATGTTCTTGCTGCCCAGGGTCGGCGAGGTGTTGGCGCAACCGCTGGCGAGCAGGGCGAGGACGGCGATGCAGGAAAAGCGTGCAAACATGGGAATGCTCTCTGAAACGAATAGGGAGGTTGGGCTCAAGGCGTCTTGATTTCCAGGCGGAAGTCCACGGCTTTGGCAGTCGGCGCAATCGCCTGGATGAAGCTGGTCTGTTCGCCGTACATCATCTGGCTTTTCCAGACTTCTTCTTCGGCCACCGGGAAGCCTTCAGGGCCGAGCCAGGCAAAGCGGTAGTAGAAGGTCTTGTTGTTGTAGCTGGTGTTGCTCAGCTGCGCATTGACCGTCATGAAGCCGTTTTCCCGGGCCACGCGCATGGCGCCGACCACGATGTTCTTCAGTTTGCCCATGGCCACGACCTTGCTGGCGGCGCTGCCCGGCTCCGGTGGCGGTGGGGTGGCGCAGCCGGTCAACAGGGCCAGGCCCAGGACCGCGATGAATTTCAAACGCATGCAAAGACTCCGTTCTTAAGGTTTGGCGAGGCTGGCCACGGCGATCGGGCTGGCGCTCGGGATCACATGGGCGGCGACGCCGCTGGCGAATACCTGATTGCCCACGGCGCGCAGGCTGATGACCTGGTAGCGTTGATCGACAGTGACTTTCACCGTCGTGCCACCGACGGCGTTCGGCAGCGCGATCTGGTGCTCGCCCTTCTTCAGGCGCAGGCGCACCACCTGGGTGTTGTCCGGCAGCGTGCGCCACGTACGGGTATCGGCACCTTCGAGCACCGCTGAAGTGATACCGACCGCCAGACCCGCCAGCGGGTTGGTTTCGTTGATCTTCTTCTGCGCCACGCCACGGCTGACCGCGCGCACGGTGGTGCGCACGATGATGCCCGGCATGTCGTCACGCAGGGCGCGCTGGGACATGGCGGTGGTGCTGTTGAGCTGGGTCAGGTTCAGTTGCTGACCGTCCACGCCGATCTGGGCGAAGGTCGCGGTGGAGGTGTCAGGCTTGATGATCGGGAACGACAGCGGGGTGATCACGACGTTGCCGCTGATCGGCAGGGGCAACGGCACCCGGATCGAGTCACGGGTCGGCGCCAGGCCGCTTTGCACGACGATCAGGATGTCGCTGTCTTCATCCTTGGCGCTTTTCTTGTCCAGATCCTTCAACGCCTGCTCCAGCAACGGCGTGTTCGGGCGCAGTTCGGCGGCCTTGCGATAGCCCGGTGCGGCCAGGTCTTTCTCACCCAGGGCTTCATAGACGAAACCGGCCAGGTAATGGCTGAACGCACTCTGGTAGCTGTTCTTCAGGCTCACCACTTCCGGCGCATCGAGGCTGGCGACCGGGTAACCCTGCAGGTCCTTGTACTGGGTGGTGATGCCTTCTTTCTCGGCCTCTTCCTCACTCTTGAGGTATTCCTTGTCGCGCAGCTCGGCGATCACCGCTTCGCGCTCGTGGGTTCTCTTGATGGCGGTACGGGCGCCGTCGAAGTCATTCAGCGCCAGCAGATTGAGGGCCATCTGCGTGGTCAGCATGACTTTTTCGTAGTCGTAGCCTTCGTAACGGCGAACCTTGTCGTTGACCAGGAAGCTGCCGAACTGGGCCAGGTACTTGTCGGTATCGAGCTTGACCGAATCTTCCCACTGACCCACCACCTGATCGGCGCTGGTCCAGGCGTTCTGGCTGCCGGACAGGTCGCCCTTGGCGCGCAGCAACTCACCTTTCTCGAAGTAATAGAGCAGGTCTTTGTTTTCGCCGGTGTTGTTCTTTTCCAGCAGGGACAGGGCGGCATCGACGTTGCCGGAGGCCAGTTGCTGGTTGGTCTGGGCCAGCTCGGAATCGTAGTTGCGAAAGGCCGAACAGCCGGAAATCAAAGTGACGGCGCTGAGCGCGATCGCGGTAAGGGCGCGGGAGGCCATAACGGTGCTTCTTCCCTGAATGAATGCAGCCGCAGTCGCTGGTCGGGCTGTTGGGACCTACTGGCAAGTGGTTCGGCTTCCTGCCAGTTCCTCGTGAAAGAGGAGCTTGGATGCCGCGTCGTCAGAACGAGGGCGGCGCATTATAGACAGGGATGGTGGCTATGTAATGGCTTTTTGACTTTGATTTGAGTGTTCGTGATATCACTTGCTCAACGTCGATACCGCGCGTCCGTCAGGGGCGGAGACGGCGTCGAAGGCGACGCCGTGGCTGTAGATGCGATCACCCAGCACCCGCAAGCCGATGACCTGATGCTTCTGGTCAATGCGGATCTTCAGCGGCTTCGCGCCCGGCGCAGTGGGCAGGCTGATCAGATGCTCGCCCTTTTTCAGGCGCAGGCGTGCAGCGAGGGTGAGGTTGGGCAGGGTGCGCCAGGTGCGCGTATCGGCGTGTTCGAAGCCATCATGCTGAGTGACGTAGGAGGCTTTGCTCGGGTCGCGTCGGTTGTCGGTGCCCTGGACGGACGCGGCCAGAAAGGCGCGATAGGTCGTGCGTTGAATGATGCCGGGCATGTCGTCACGCAACGTGCGCAGGGACATATCGGTGATGCTGTTGACGGCAATCAGCTTTTGTTTGCGCCCGTCGATGCTCATCTGGCTGAAGGCCGGCGTCGAGGTGTCGGGCACCATCACCGGAAACGACACGTTGGCGACAATCACCTGTCCGTCCTCCAGGTGCACCGGATAGGGGACGCGCACCGAACTGCGCGCCGGCGCCAGGCCGCTTTGCACAATGATCAGTACATCGCTTTCATCGGCCTTGGCAGTGGGCTTTTCGAGTTCGCGCAGGGCCTGCTCGAAGAACGGCATGTCAGGTCGCAACTCGATGGCCTGGCGATAACCCGGCGCGGCCAGGTCTTTTTCACCCAGGGCTTCATAGGTGAAGCCGGCGAGGTAGTGACTGAACGCACTCTGATAGCCGTTTTTCAGCGCAATCACTGCCGCAGCGTCAAGCGTCGTCACCGGATAGCCCTGAAGATCCTTGTAGCGCACACGAACGCCACTGGCTTTGGCTTCGTCTTCGACCCGCTCATATTCCCGTTCCCGCTGGCGGGCGATCAGTGCTTCGCGTTCATGGGTTTTCTTGATGTCGGCTCGCGCGCCGTCGAAGTCATTGAGCGCCAGCTGATTGAGGGCCATCTGGGTGGTCAGCATGACCTTTTCGTAGTCATAGCCATCGTAGCGGCGCAGTTTGTCGTTGATGATGCTGCCCCACTGATTGCCCATCGCAGCCAGCAGCTTGTCACTGGTGGTCTCGATGGTGTCCTGACGTTCGATCACCATTTGCTCGGCACTGCGCCAGGCCACCTGACTTTGCGGCAGGTCGCCTTCAGCGCTCAGTACCGCGCCCTTCTCGAAGTAGTAGAGCAGGTCCTTTTTCTCGTCAGGGTTGTGCTGTTCAAGCAACGAGAGCGCGCCGGCAGGGTTGCCGGATTTGAGCTGATCGGTGGTTTGCTGCAGTTCCAGGTCGTAGTCGCGATAGGCGGCACAACCGCTCAGTTGCAGGGCGAAGGCGATGAACAGCAAACAGCGGACGCGTGAACGCATGGCGAGATTTCTTCCCTGAAACGAGCCATTCGGTGATGGCAAACTGCCGCAAAATGTACAGGGTGAACGTCGCAAGTGCCAACAAAGCTTGAGTGAAAATCATTGAGAGGGAACAATATGTTACTTCGTGTTTCCAAATGAGATTCATTCATGATTGCCCCCTCCCGTTTCCTGGCCTGGCTGGTCGCGCCGGTGTTTGCCCTATGCAGTTTCAATCTGCTGGCCGACACGGTGGAAGGCGCGCCGCAAGCCCTGCATCTGCTCGACTACATCGGTGCGGACTACCCGCAAGCGGTGCAGGCAGGCGAGGTCGTCAACGAGTCCGAGTACCGTGAGCAACTGGAGTTCGTCCAGGCGTTGCAAGGCCTGGTGAGCGCCATGCCGGCCAAGCCGGAAAAGGCCGCTCTGGAGCAGGGCATCACCACCCTTCGCGCGGCGATCACTGACCGTCAGGACGGCGCGGATGTCGCCCGTCAGGCGCGGCAATTGGGTGCGAAACTGGCGGTGGCCTATGAAGTCAGCCAGGCGCCGATCATTACTCCGGACCCTACCCGTGGCGCGCCGCTGTATGCTCAGCACTGTTCGGTGTGTCACGGCGATGCCGGTGCGGGCGATGGCCCGGCGGGTGTCGGAATGACGCCGCCACCGGCCAATCTGCGCGACAACGCGCGTCTGGATCACCTGAGCCTTTATGCGATCTACAACACCCTGGGGCTGGGTGTTGAAGGGACCGACATGCCAGCTTTCGCCGATCAGCTGGACGAGCGTCAGCGCTGGGACCTGGCGACCTATATCGCCAGCTTCAGTGCCGACGCGGCGGCTGCCGGCGGCGACAAGGTCTACAACATCGCCGACCTGGCCCGTCAGACCCCGGCCGAAGTGCAGGCGGTCGATGGTCCGCAGGCGGCCGCGGTGTTCCGCGCGCAGAGGGCGCAACCGCCGCAGGTCAAGCGTGGCCCGGCGCAGTTGCTCGATTACACCGCCGCGACCCTGGACAAGAGCCTCGCGGCCTACCGTGCCGGCGACCACGATCAGGCCTATGACCTGTCGGTGGCGGCGTACCTGGAAGGCTTCGAGCTGGTGGAAAGCTCCCTGGATAACGTCGACGCCAACGTGCGCAAGGACACGGAAAAATCGCTGATGGCCTTCCGTCAGTCGTTGCAGGACGGTCTGCCGCTGGAGCAGGTCGAGCAGCGCCTGGACGCGGCCAAGGCCGGTTTGAAGACTGCCGCCGGCCTGCTCGGCAGCGATGGCTTGAGCTGGTCGCTGAGCTACATTTCCGGCCTGTTGATTCTGTTGCGCGAAGGCCTGGAAGCGATTCTGGTGCTGGCGGCGATCCTGGCGTTCCTGCGCAACACCGGCCAGCAGTCGGCGGTGCGCAGCGTCAACGTCGGCTGGGGTCTGGCGCTGTTGGCCGGGCTGGGTACCTGGGCGCTGGCGGCTTATGTGATCGATGTCAGCGGTTCGCAGCGCGAATTGCTGGAAGGCGCGACGGCGTTGTTCGCCAGTGTCATGGTGCTGTGGCTGGGCGTGTGGATGCACGACCGTCGCCATGCGGCGGCCTGGCAGGACTACATCAAGAGCAGCCTGGTGGGCGGCGGCGGGCGTTTCGGTTTTGCGATCCTGGCGTTTTTCTCGGTGTATCGCGAGCTGTTCGAAGTGATCCTGTTCTACGAAACCCTGTGGCTGCAGGCGGGTCCTGCGGGCCATGACGCGGTATTGGCCGGCGGTGGGACGGCGCTGGTGCTGCTGGTCGGCCTGGCCTGGGTGATCCTGCGCGGCTCGGCGAAACTGCCGCTGGCGCTGTTCTTCAGCATCAACGCCGCTCTGTTGTGCGCCTTGTCGGTGGTGTTCGCCGGGCATGGCGTGAAGGCATTGCAGGAAGCGGGCATCTTCGGCACGCGGCCGGTGCCGTTCTTCGAGTTCGACTGGCTGGGGATTCATGCCGATGCGTATTCGCTGAGCGCGCAGGCCGTGGCGATCGTTGCGATTGTGGTGCTGTATGGTCGCAGTTGGGTGGCTGAGAAGCGGCGGGTGCAGGTCTCCTGATCGAGTGATCCTTTAAAAGATCGCAGCCTTCGGCAGCGCCTGCAGGTGTACGTTAATCCTGTAGGCGCTGCCGAAGGCTGCGATCTTTTGCTTTTGAAGAGGTAAAAACATGCGCGTATGGATCGATGCCGACGCCTGCCCCCGGGCAGCCCGGGATCTGGTGGTGAAGTTCGCCCTCAAGCGCCAGTTCGAAGTGGTGATGGTCGCCGGCCAGCCGCAGAGCAAGCCGGCGCTGGCGCTGGTCAAGCTGATCGTGGTGCCCAGCGGCCCGGATGCGGCCGACGATTACCTGGTGGAGCATGCGGTGCCCGGTGAGCTGGTGATCTGCAGCGACATTCCCCTGGCCGACCGGCTGTTGAAGAAGGGCGTCGCGGCGCTGGACCCTCGGGGCAAGGAGTTCGATGAGCGCAACATGGGCGATCGGCTGGCGGTGCGCAACCTGTTCGCCGATTTGCGCGAGCAAGGCCAGGTCAGCGGCGGCCCGGCGCCGTTTGGCGATCGTGAGAAGCAGGCGTTTGCCAATGCGCTGGATCGGATCCTGACCCGTCTCGCCCGCTCACAGTGATCAACAGCCTGAAAAGATCGCAGCCTTCGGCAGCTCCTACAGGTGTCTGTGTAGGAGCTGCCGAAGGCTGCGATCTTTTGATTTTGCTTTTTACGCGTCGTTTTCGTGGGTCAGTTCGAGCACGCGGTCGACCAGTTTGTTGATGCCCGACGCCGCTTCGCTGATGCTCCCGGCCAGCATGTAAGCCGGGGTGCTGACCAGTTTGCGGGCCTTGTCTTCGACGATGTCGCTTACGGCGCAATCCTTGTGGGTGGCGCCCATCTTGTTCAGCGCGGCGGCGGTGTCGGCGTCGTTGCCGATGGTGCAGGTCACGCCCGGGCCGTAGATCTTCGCCGCCAGGGCCGGGGAGATGCAGATCAGGCCGACCGGCTTGCCGGCTTCGGCGAAGGCTTCGGTCAGGGCCAGGACTTCCGGTTGCACGGTGCAGCCCGTGCCTTCGATGGCAAAGTTGGACAGGTTCTTGGCCGATCCGAAACCGCCGGGAATGATCAGCGCATCGAACTCTTCGGCATCGGCTTCGCGAATGTCCCGTACCTGACCGCGGGCAATGCGCGCCGATTCCACCAGTACATTGCGCGACTCGGGCATTTCCTCGCCGGTCAGGTGATTGATCACATGCAGCTGCGCGATGTTCGGTGCGAAGCACTGCACCTGCGCGCCACGCTGGTCCAGGCGCAGCAGGGTTATCACACTCTCGTAGATCTCGGCGCCGTCGTACACGCCACAACCGGAAAGGATCACTGCAACTTTTTTGCTCATGGGCTTTTCTCCAGATTCATGGCGTTAAATGTCCACTAATTTGTCACTCGTTGCCATAGGGTTATTTCGCGGCTACACCTAGCATCTGTCCTTAAAAAATTCCGTTCAGGACGCCTTATGGACTTCATTCTGTACGCGGTGCCGTTTTTCTTTGTGCTGATCGCCGTCGAACTGCTGGCCGACCGCTGGCGCGGGGTCAGCAACTATCGGGTGGCGGACGCCGTCAACAGCATCAGCACCGGCGTGCTGTCGACCACCACGGGCCTTCTGACCAAGGGCGTGGGGCTGGTGACTTACGCATTCGCGCTCAAGCATCTGGCGCTGTTCGAGCTTTCCGCGAACAGCGTCTGGGTGTGGATCTTCGCCTTCGTCTTCTATGACTTCTGCTACTACTGGCTTCACCGCATGGGCCACGAGCGCAACATACTCTGGGCGGCGCATTCGGTGCATCACCAGAGCGAGGACTACAACCTCTCCACGGCCCTGCGCCAGACCAGTACCGGGTTTCTGCTGAGCTGGATTTTCTACCTGCCGATGGCGGTGGCCGGCGTGCCGCTTTTCGTGTTCATCAGCGTTGCCGCGCTGAACCTGCTGTACCAGTTCTGGGTGCACACCCGGCACATTCCCAAACTCGGCTGGTTCGAGTGGTTCTTCGTTACGCCGTCCAATCATCGGGCCCACCATGCGCAGAACGCTCTCTACATGGATCGCAACTACGGCGGCGTGTTCATTATTTGGGACCGTCTGTTCGGCTCGTTTCAGGAAGAAGACGACAACGAACCGGTGATTTTCGGCGTGACCACGCCGCTGGCGAGCTGGAACCCGATCTGGGCCAATGTGCAGTTCTATGCGCAGCTGTGGGCCGATGCGCGGCGCACCGAGAGCACCTGGGACAAGTTGCGGATCTGGTTCATGCGCACCGGCTGGCGGCCGGCGGATGTGGCGGCGAAATATCCGATCCACAAACCGGACCTGAGCCAGTTCCACAAATTCGAAGTGCCACTGGACACCCGTCAGCAGATTTACGTGCTGCTGCAGTTCTGCGTGTACATCGCTTTGGGCAGTTACCTGATGAACCTGGAGCCGCAACTGCCGGCCGCGGCCCTGGTGCTGGGCTGGGGAGCGGTGGCGCTGGGGTTGTTCGTGCTGGGCGTGGCCCTGGAGAATCGCCCGTGGGCGTTGAAGCTGGAGCTGCTGCGCCTGGCATTCAACGTGCCGCTGGTCTGGCTGGCGCCGCTGGTGGGGCTATGGCCGGCCAGCGCGGTGGGCTGGGTCGGCCTGCTCAGTTACAGCCTGCTCAGCGGGATCGGTCTCTACTGTTGCAGAAACCGTTTCACTCGGCTGGCGTCTTAGGTTCACCGGAAATGGCCTGTTTGGCCTTCAGGGCTTGCTCGTCGGCATAGACCTGTCTGGCCAGACGGGCATTCTTGAAGCGTCGACGCAGCCACAGGCCGACGCCGAGGACCAGCAGCGCACCCAATACCCACAGCTCGTATTTCTTGATGCTGCCGAGCATGCCTTCCAGCACCGCACCGAAGTGGTACGCGGCCGCTGCCAGCGCGGCGGCCCAGATCGCCGCACCAATGCCGTTGAGCAGCAGGTAACGTCCCGGCGGATAACCGGACAGGCCGATCGCCACCGGCATCACCGTGCGCAGGCCGTAGACGAAGCGGAAGCTCAACACCCAGATGTCCGGGTGCTTGCGGATATGCTCCAGCGCCCGGTCGCCCATCATCTGCCAGCGCGGTTTGCGCGCCAGCAGCTTGCGCCCGTGCTTGCGTCCCAGGAAGTACCACAGCTGATCGCCGGCATAGCTGCCGCAGAACGCCACGACCACCACCAGGTTGATGTCCATGTATCCACGGAACGCGAGGAAGCCTGCGAGCACCAGGATGGTTTCGCCTTCGAAGAACGTGCCGAGAAACAGGGCAAAGTAGCCGAAGTCATGCAGAAATTGTTGGAGCATTGTCTGGGTGCTGGCGAAATGAACGCGCAGCCTAACCCTTCGAACACATTCAGGAAAGTGTCCAAATGTGTCTCGACGTGAACATTTCCTACAAGGACAATGGAATGCGGCTACGCGTCACAGCGTGCGCACAACTGTAATACGTCCGTCATAATAGGCGCTTATAACTGTCACGCTCGCCCGTACGCGCGGGCTCAGGAGTCTGCCGTGAGCTTTACCCCCGCCAACCGTCTGTTCCCCGCAACCCGCCTGCGCCGCAACCGTCGTGACGATTTCTCGCGTCGACTGGTCCGTGAAAACGTCCTGACCGTCGATGACCTGATTCTGCCGGTGTTCGTGCTGGACGGTGAAAACCGTCGCGAAGCGGTGGCCTCGATGCCGGGCGTGGAGCGCCTGACCATCGATCTGTTGCTGGAAGAAGCGGCCAAGTGGGTCGAGCTGGGGATTGCGGCGCTGGCGCTGTTCCCGGTAACGCCGCCTGAGCTCAAGTCACTGGACGCCGCCGAAGCCTGGAACCCGGACGGCATCGCCCAGCGCGCCACCCGTGCCCTGCGCGCGCAATTCCCTGAGCTGGGTGTGATCACCGACGTCGCGCTGGACCCGTTCACCACCCACGGCCAGGACGGCATTCTCGACGAAGAAGGCTATGTGCAGAACGACATCACGGTCGATGCACTGGTCCGCCAGGCCCTGTCCCATGCTGAAGCCGGTGCGCAGGTGGTGGCGCCGTCGGACATGATGGACGGTCGCATCCAGGCGATCCGCGAGGCCCTTGAAGTGGCCGGTCACGTCAACGTGCGGATCATGGCCTACTCGGCCAAATACGCCAGCGCCTACTATGGCCCGTTCCGCGATGCGGTCGGTTCGGCGTCGAACCTGGGCAAGGCCAACAAGGCCTCCTATCAGATGGACCCGGCCAACAGTAACGAAGCCCTGCACGAAGTGGCGGCGGACTTGTCTGAAGGTGCAGACATGGTCATGGTCAAGCCAGGCATGCCGTATCTGGACATCCTTTGCCGGGTCAAAGAAGAATTCAAAGTGCCGACTTTCGTTTATCAAGTCAGCGGCGAATACGCCATGCACATGGCGGCGATCCAGAATGGCTGGTTGAGCGAAGGGGTGATTCTCGAATCCCTGACCGCTTTTAAACGCGCAGGCGCTGATGGCATTCTGACGTACTTTGCCGTTCGCGCAGCTCAATTGTTACGAGAGCAAAAATAGCCCTCCCAGGAACACTCGATGAATACCGAAGGACTCAGTGAAGTTGCCGTACAAGACGCTCAACCCGTGGTCGAGCAAATCGCCGAAACCCCGCCGGAGCTGGAGCCTGCTCCCCCGGCCGCGGTAACCGAGGCCGCTGCGGCGGCACCGGCGGCGATTGCCATTCCCGGCCTGGATGACAGCAGTCTGTACATCCACCGCGAGCTGTCCCAACTGCAGTTCAACATCCGTGTGCTGGAACAGGCGCTGGACGAGTCCTATCCGTTGCTGGAGCGACTGAAGTTCCTGCTGATCTTCTCCAGCAACCTGGACGAGTTCTTCGAAATTCGTGTCGCGGGCCTCAAGAAGCAGATCACCTTCGCCCGTGAACAGGCCGGTGCCGACGGCCTGCAACCGCACCAGGCCCTGGCGCGCATCAGCGAACTGGTCCACGGTCACGTCGACCGCCAGTACGCGATCCTCAACGACATTCTGTTGCCGGAGCTGGAAAAACATCAGGTCCGCTTCATCCGTCGCCGTCACTGGACGACCAAGCTGAAAACCTGGGTGCGCCGCTACTTCCGCGACGAAATCGCCCCGATCATCACACCGATCGGCCTCGACCCGACCCACCCGTTCCCCTTGCTGGTGAACAAGAGCCTGAACTTCATCGTCGAGCTCGAGGGTATCGATGCCTTCGGTCGCGACTCCGGTCTGGCGATCATCCCGGCCCCGCGCCTGTTGCCGCGGATCATCAAGGTGCCGGAAGAGGTCGGCGGCGCCGGCGACAACTATGTGTTCCTGTCGTCGATGATCCACGCCCACGCCGATGACCTGTTCCAGGGCATGAAGGTGAAGGGCTGCTACCAGTTCCGCCTGACCCGAAACGCCGACCTGGCGCTGGACTCCGAAGACGTGGAAGATCTGGCCCGCGCCCTGCGCGGCGAGCTGTTCTCCCGTCGCTATGGTGACGCGGTGCGTCTGGAAGTGGCCGACACCTGCCCGAAACACCTGTCCGACTACCTGCTCAAGCAGTTCAACCTGAGCGAGACCGAGCTGTATCAGGTCAACGGTCCGGTGAACCTGACCCGTCTGTTCAGCATCACTGGCCTGGACAGCCAGCGCGATCTGCAGAACGCGCCGTTCACTCCGCAGATTCCGAAGCTTTTGCAGAACAGCGAGAACATTTTCAGCGTGATCAGCAAGCAGGACATCCTGCTGCTGCACCCGTTCGAATCCTTCACCCCGGTGGTCGATCTGCTGCGCCAGGCCGCCAAGGACCCGCACGTACTGGCGGTGCGTCAGACCCTGTACCGTTCCGGCGCCAACTCGGAAATCGTCGATGCGTTGGTGGACGCCGCGCGTAACGGCAAGGAAGTCACCGCGGTGATCGAACTGCGGGCGCGGTTCGACGAAGAATCCAACCTGCAACTGGCCAGCCGCCTGCAAGCGGCCGGTGCGGTGGTGATCTACGGCGTGGTCGGCTTCAAGACTCACGCCAAGATGATGCTGATCCTGCGCCGCGAAGCCGGTGAAATCGTGCGTTACGCGCACCTGGGTACCGGTAACTACCACGCCGGCAACGCTCGTCTGTACACCGACTACAGCCTGCTGACCTCCGACGACGCGCTGTGCGAAGACGTCGGCAAGCTGTTCAGCCAGCTGATCGGCATGGGTAAAACGTTGCGCATGAAGAAGCTGCTGCATGCGCCGTTCACCCTGAAGAAGGGCATGCTCGACATGATCGCCCGGGAAACCCAGTTCGCCCTCGACGGCAAACCGGCGCACATCATCGCCAAGTTCAACTCGCTGACCGATCCGAAGATCATTCGCGCGCTTTACAAGGCCAGCCAGTCAGGCGTGCGCATCGACCTGGTGGTGCGCGGCATGTGCTGCCTGCGTCCGGGTATCGCCGGGGTTTCCCACAACATCCACGTGCGCTCGATCATCGGCCGCTTCCTGGAACACACCCGGGTTTTCTACTTCCTCAACGGCGGCGAAGAGCAGATGTTCCTCTCCAGTGCCGACTGGATGGAGCGCAACCTCGACAAGCGCGTCGAGACCTGCTTCCCGGTGGAAGGCAAGAAGCTGATCATGCGGGTGAAGAAGGAGCTGGAGCTGTATCTGACCGACAACACCCACAGCTGGAGTCTGCAGTCGGATGGTCGTTACATCCGCAACACGCCGACCGGCAACCAGAACCCGCGTAGCGCGCAGGCGACGTTGCTGGAGCGCCTTGGCAGCCCGATCCTGCCGGTGAGTAGCTAACAAAAAAGGCGATCCCGAAAGGATCGCCTTTTTTTATTGCACTGAAATCACTCCCTGTAGGAGCTGCCGCAGGTTGCGATCTTTTGATCTTGCTTCTCTAAAATCAAAAGATCGCAGCCTCGTTTCACTCGACAGCTCCTAAAGGGGGCAGGTCGGGGGGTTAGCGCACGGTCAGGACGATATCCACCCGCGTCAGCCATTCAGCTTCGATCTCGAAATCAGCCTGGGTCAGCTGGTTGTCTTCCAGCCATTTCTCCGGGAACACCACTTCCAGGTTGTTGCCATTGGCGTTCAGTTCCACTTGAGGCATCTGCTGGGTGCCGCGGATGTGGTGGAACAGGATCGCAAAGCGCAGCAGTACGCACAGGCGAATCAGCTTGATGCCGTCTTCCTCGAAGTCGGCGAAGCGGTCTTTTGGAATGTTACGGCGGTGGCCGCGCACCAGCAGCGCGAGCATCAACTGGTCTTCGCGGGAGAAGCCGGCGAGGTCCGAGTGCTCGATCAGGTAGGAGCCGTGTTTGTGGTACTGATAGTGGGCGATGTCCAGGCCCACTTCATGGACCTTGGCCGCCCAGCTGAGCAGCTCGCGCCAGACGCCGTCTTCCAGATCCCAGTCCTTGGCCACCTGATCGAACGCATGCAGGGCCTTGCGCTCGACCCGCGCGGCCTGTTCCAGGTCGACGTGGTAGCGCTCCATCAGCGAGGTCAGGGTGCGTTCGCGCACGTCCTCATGATGATGGCGACCCAGCAGGTCGTAGAGCACGCCTTCACGCAGGGCACCTTCGCAGTGGTCCATGCGTTCGAGTTCGAGGGAGTCGAAGATGGCTTCGAGAATCGCCAGGCCCGCAGGGAAAATCGCCCGGCGATCCGGCTTGATGCCTTCGAAGTCGATCTTCTCGACATCGCCCAGCTTGATCAGCTTGCGCTTGAGCCAGGCCAGGCCTTCTGCGTTGACTTCACCGGAACCGTGTCCGCCGGCCTTCAGCGCCAGGCCGATGGCGCGGATGGTCCCCGAGGAGCCGATGGCTTCATCCCAGGTCAGGCGGTGCAGGGCGTGTTCGATGCTCATGATCTCCAGCCGCGCCGCCGTGTACGCCTGGGCGTAGCGGGCCGGGGTGATCTTGCCGTCCTTGAAGTAGCGCTGGGTGAAGCTCACGCAGCCCATCTGCAGGCTTTCGCGCAGCAGCGGTTCGAAGCGCTGGCCGATGATGAATTCGGTACTGCCGCCGCCGATGTCGGCGACCAGGCGCTTGCCCGGCGTGTCGGCGAGGGTGTGGGACACGCCGAGATAGATCAGACGCGCTTCCTCACGACCGGAGATGACTTCCACCGGGTGGCCGAGAATTTCTTCGGCGCGATGGATGAATTCGGCGCGGTTGCGGGCCTCACGCAAGGCGTTGGTGCCCACGATCCGCACGGCGCCCAGCGGCATACCGTTGATCAGCTGGGCGAAGCGCTTGAGGCAATCGAGCCCGCGCTGCATGGATTCTTCGCTCAGACGACGTTCTTCGTCGATGCCGGCGGCCAGCTGAACCTTTTCCCCGAGACGTTCGAGAATGCGGATTTCGCCGTTCTGGGCCTTGGCCACGACCATATGGAAACTGTTGGAGCCCAGGTCGATCGCGGCGATCAGGGACAGATTCTTGGCTTGGGAATGGGGCATGGTCAGGGTCTCGGTCGATAACCCCGACATCGTGCCACGATCAACGGCTGGCGCCAACGCGCAGTGTTCAAAGCCTTGATCCTGGGCAGTTAATCGCGAGCAGGCTCGCTCCCACATTGGGCTTCGGTGTTTTCGGCGAACAAGTGCTGGCCGATCCAGTTCAACAACTGGCGGATCATCAAGGCCATGCACAGGTACATCAGTGCGGTCAGGGCGTAGGTTTCGAAGGCGCGTGCATTGCGCGATTGAAGGACGTCGGCGACGAAGCTCAGCTCCTGGGTCGCGATCAGGGAACACACCGACGAGCCGAGCATGACGACGATGATCTGGTTGCTCAACGCCGGCCAGGCGTTGCTCAGGGCGGGACGCAGGGCTTCGATGCGAGGCCGGGGGACGGTCTGGAGACTGTCGCGGATGATGTCCGTGGCGTGCGCACCCAGGTTGATCACCATCGCCAATGCCGCGGCCTGCCAAGGGGAAATCGGAACGCCAAGGGCCGGCAGGCCAAAGAAGATGCACAGCAGTTGCATCAGGAACGGCGTATTGCGGATCACCTCGACATAGACGCCGAAAATCGCCGCGAACGGTCGGACGTTCCGCGCTCGCACCCATGCACCAAGGGCACCGATGCTCAGCCCGAGTACCGCGCCGATGGCCGTCAGCTCCAAAGTGAACAGCGCGCCGCGCAACAGCAGTTCGGTGTTGCCCACCATTGGCAGGAAATCGGACGGATAAGCCATGGTGTGTCCTCGAATCGGCCGCCAGTGAGTTCTGCGATTCGATACAGCACGTGCCATGCCAGCCTGTGTCCGGGCGCGGCACGCGGGCCATCGGGCTATTGATAGTCAGGCGACATGCACCGCAATGGCGCATTGTCGATGCGCTGCGAGCGCCTTTGGGGCTGGAAACGCAAAAGACCGTTCATCCGGACCGGATGGTCATGAAGATCTGCCAAAGCGCCACATTGCTGGACCTGGGCTATACACAGACTCATGAAACACCATAGCGAGACTCAATCAACTGCGGCTTCCTGAACGAGGGAAGGGCGGCTATGATGGGCCACGTTTTTTTGCTTACAACCCTGGAGAATTCCATGAGCAGCGATCTTATCAAACACGTTAGCGACGCTAGCTTCGAGGCCGATGTACTCAAGGCTGAAGGCGCTGTACTGGTCGACTACTGGGCTGAGTGGTGCGGCCCTTGCAAAATGATCGCTCCTGTTCTGGACGAAATTGCAGAGACTTACAAAGGCAAGCTGACCGTTGCCAAACTGAACATCGACGAAAACCAGGAAACCCCTGCCAAGCACGGCGTACGTGGTATCCCGACCCTGATGCTGTTCAAGAACGGCAACGTTGAAGCGACCAAGGTCGGCGCCCTGTCGAAATCGCAACTGGCCGCTTTCCTCGACGCCAACATCTAAGCGTCGTTGTAGCCAGTCTGCCAAAGGCCCCGCAAATCGCGGGGCCTTTTCGTTATGCAGGGCTAGACGGCTCCCAAACTCAAGTGATACATTCGGCCCCGCACTGGTTTCTCCATTGCCCCCTGCTAGCCGTCGCCGACGCTCTCCTTTTCGAATAAGTACGCGATCCTGTCGCCTTCTCCGCGGCGCGGCCTCATTAAGCCAAAAGCTTAATTTCCCCCCTCCATAAATGATTACGTCATTCCTATATGAATCTGACTGAACTCAAGCAAAAGCCGATTACCGAACTGCTCGAATTGGCCGAACAGATGGGCATAGAAAATATGGCCCGTTCGCGCAAGCAGGACGTGATTTTCTCCCTGCTCAAGAAGCACGCGAAAAGCGGTGAGGAAATCTCCGGTGATGGCGTGCTGGAGATTCTCCAGGACGGCTTCGGCTTCCTCCGCTCTGCAGACGCCTCCTATCTCGCCGGCCCGGACGATATCTACGTCTCGCCGAGCCAGATCCGTCGCTTCAACTTGCGCACCGGTGACACCATCGTTGGCAAGATCCGCCCTCCAAAGGAAGGTGAGCGTTATTTCGCGCTGCTCAAGGTCGACACCATCAACTTCGACCGTCCGGAAAACGCCAAGAACAAGATTCTCTTCGAGAACCTGACCCCGCTGTTCCCGACCGTGCGCATGAAGATGGAAGCCGGCAACGGTTCCACCGAGGACCTCACCGGTCGTGTGATCGACCTGTGCGCCCCGATCGGCAAAGGCCAGCGTGGTCTGATCGTTGCTCCGCCGAAAGCGGGCAAGACGATCATGCTGCAGAACATCGCCGCGAACATCGCGCGTAACAACCCTGAAGTTCACCTGATCGTGCTGCTGATCGACGAGCGTCCGGAAGAAGTGACCGAAATGCAGCGCACCGTGCGCGGCGAAGTGGTTGCCTCGACGTTCGACGAGCCGCCAACCCGTCACGTGCAGGTTGCCGAAATGGTGATCGAGAAGGCCAAGCGCCTGGTCGAACACAAGAAGGACGTGGTGATCCTGCTCGACTCCATCACCCGTCTGGCCCGTGCCTACAACACCGTGATCCCGAGCTCCGGCAAGGTGCTGACCGGTGGTGTCGATGCCCACGCCCTGGAAAAACCGAAGCGTTTCTTCGGTGCCGCACGGAACATCGAAGAAGGCGGCTCGCTGACCATCATCGCCACCGCGCTGGTTGAAACCGGCTCGAAGATGGACGAAGTGATCTACGAGGAGTTCAAGGGTACCGGCAACATGGAGCTGCCTCTGGACCGCCGTATCGCTGAAAAGCGCGTCTTCCCGGCCATCAACATCAACCGTTCCGGTACTCGCCGCGAAGAGTTGCTGACGGCTGACGATGAGCTGCAGCGCATGTGGATTCTGCGCAAGCTGCTGCATCCGATGGATGAAGTGGCTGCCATCGAGTTCCTGGTCGACAAGCTGAAAACGACCAAGACCAACGATGAGTTCTTCCTGTCGATGAAGCGCAAGTAAGTCGACAGCTCTGCAAAAAGCCGGGGAAACCCGGCTTTTTGCTATCCGATTTTCGCTCAACAGGTTCTGAAGCGTCTGGTTCGGCGCTAAACTGCCAGCCCCCGAACGCCACGGCCAACACGAGGCTCACGCATGCAGTATCGCGACTTGCGCGACTTTATCAGCGGTCTGGAACAGCGCGGCGAACTCAAGCGCATCCAGGTTCCGGTGTCCCCAGTGCTCGAAATGACCGAGGTCTGCGACCGCACCTTGCGCGCCAAGGGCCCGGCCCTGCTCTTCGAAAAGCCTACCGGTTTTGACATTCCCGTCCTCGGCAACCTGTTCGGCACCCCCGAGCGCGTCGCGTTGGGCATGGGCGCCGAAGCAGTCAGCGAACTGCGCGAGATCGGCAAGCTGCTGGCGTTCCTAAAGGAGCCCGAGCCGCCGAAGGGGCTGAAAGACGCCTGGTCCAAGCTGCCGATCTTCCGCAAGATCATCTCGATGGCGCCCAAGGTCGTCAAAGACGCGATCTGCCAGGAAGTGGTCATCGAAGGCGATGACGTCGACCTCGGCAAGTTGCCGGTGCAGACCTGCTGGCCGGGCGACGTCGCGCCCCTGATCACCTGGGGTCTGACCGTCACCAAAGGCCCGAACAAGGATCGCCAGAACCTCGGCATCTACCGTCAGCAGGTGATTGGCCGCAACAAAGTCATCATGCGCTGGCTGAGCCACCGTGGCGGCGCACTGGATTATCGCGAGTGGTGCGAGAAACATCCGGGCCAGCCGTTCCCGGTCTCGGTGGCCCTGGGTGCCGACCCTGCGACCATCCTCGGCGCCGTGACACCGGTGCCGGACACCCTGTCCGAATACGCCTTCGCCGGCCTGTTGCGCGGCAACCGTACCGAACTGGTGAAATGCCGCGGCAACGACCTGCAAGTGCCGGCCACCGCCGAGATCATCCTCGAAGGCGTGATCCATCCGGGCGAGATGGCCGATGAAGGTCCCTACGGCGACCACACCGGCTACTACAACGAAGTCGACAGCTTCCCGGTGTTCACCGTCGAGCGCATCACCCACCGCACCAAGCCGATCTATCACAGCACCTACACCGGCCGTCCGCCGGATGAGCCGGCGATTCTCGGCGTGGCGCTCAACGAAGTGTTCGTGCCGATCCTGCAGAAGCAGTTCCCGGAAATCACCGACTTCTACCTGCCGCCCGAAGGCTGTTCGTACCGCATGGCCGTGGTGACCATGAAGAAGTCGTATCCGGGCCACGCCAAGCGGGTAATGCTCGGTGTCTGGTCGTTTTTGCGACAGTTCATGTACACCAAGTTCGTTATCGTCACCGACGACGACATCAATGCGCGGGACTGGAACGACGTGATCTGGGCCATCACCACGCGCATGGACCCCAAGCGCGACACGGTGATGATCGAAAACACGCCGATCGACTATCTGGACTTCGCTTCGCCGGTGTCTGGCCTGGGCTCGAAGATGGGCCTGGACGCCACCCATAAATGGCCAGGGGAAACCACGCGCGAATGGGGCCGGGTGATCGTCAAGGACGATGCCGTGACCCAGCGGATCGATGCCATCTGGAATCAGTTAGGAATAGATTGATGCGTGTAACCTTGCAGCCCTCCGGAGCAGTGCTGGAGATTCAGCCCGGCGAGCGGATTCTCGATGGCGCACGCCGTCTCGGCTATGAATGCCCGCAAAGCTGCCGCAATGGCAATTGCCATGTGTGCGCGGCGTTGCTCGTGGAAGGTCGGGTCGAACTGGCCGGCCTCGTGCGTGACCATGGCGAGTTCTACACTTGCATAGCAGAGCCGCTGGAAGACTGCATCGTGCTGTGGGATGGCGTGCTCGCGCTGGGAGAGTTGCCGGTGCGCACCCTGTCGTGTCAGGTCACCAGTTGCACCGAAGTCGGTGGTGATACCTGGCGCGTGAGACTGCGCACGCCGGCCGGCAAGCCACCGCGTTACCACGCCGGCCAGTACCTGATGATCCATCGGGACAACGGCGACAAGTCATCCTTTTCCCTGGCCTCGGCGCCATCGGGCGGGCGGGATCTGGAAATCCACGTGCTGGCGCGTGAGCCCAGTGCGCAAAATCTGATCAAACAACTGCAGCGCGACTCGATGGTGCGGATCGACATGCCCTTTGGCGATGCGCACCTGGCCGAGCTGCCGGACGGCCCCTTGGTGCTGATCGCTGCGGGCACCGGCATGGGTCAGATTCACGGCCTGATCGAACATTGCCGCGCCGAGGGTTTCAAGCATCCGGTGCACCTGTATTGGGGCGTGCGTCGTCCGGAAGACTTTTATGAAGTCGAACACTGGGATGAGTGGCTGAAACTGCCGAATCTGTTCCTGCACAAAGTTGTCAGCGATCAATGCGGCTGGCAGGGGCGTTGCGGCATGTTGCATGAAGCGGTCTGTGAAGATTTCCCTGATCTGAAGGCGTTGCATGTCTACGCCAGCGGCTCGCCGGCGATGGTCTATGGCACGCTGGATGCGCTGGTGGAAGCAGGGATGGACGCCCACCAGATGCGCGCCGACGTCTTCGCCTACGCCCCAAGATCCTGACCCTGCCCCTGTAGGAGCTGCCGCAGGCTGCGATCTTTTGATCTATGTATTTGAAAATCAAAAGATCGCAGCCTGCGGCAGCTCCTGCAGGTTTATAACCCTCTATATAGCCC
>NZ_JABFMP010000003.1 GCF_013359595.1 Pseudomonas sp. C1C7
CGCTGCTGTCAACACCTCTTTTTCAACTCCCTGCGGGCTTCGATGAACTGAAGCCGTCACCGTCGAAACTTACTTAACTCGTTGATTACCAAGGAGTTTTCCGTTTCGACTGCGCCGGAAGTGGGGCGAATTATAGAGATCTGAAATCTGCCGTCAACAGTTAATTTCAGTTTTCTTTCAATAAGTTACAGGCGGTAGAAAACAGCCTGCTCCTCCTTCAATAAGGAGGAGCAAACTCAGTCTTTCTATATAGAAGGGAAACCTCAGAGCACGCCAGACTCTTTGAACGCCGCGACCGCCCCAGCATCCAGCCCCAGCACCCGCTGCAGAATCTCCAGCGTATGCTCGCCCAACAGCGGAGGAGCACGACGGTACTCAACCGGCGTCTCGGACAATCGAATCGGACTCGCCACCTGAGGCACCGCCCCAGCCAAAGCATGCGGCAACTCGATCGCCAAACCACGCGCCTTGACCTGAGGATCGGCAAACATCTGCGCCAGGTCATTGATAGGGCCGCACGGCACACCCGCCTGTTCCAGCTGTGCCACCCACTCAGCCGTGGTCTTGAAAACCGTCGCCTGACGGATCAGCGGAATCAGCACCGCCCTGTTCGCCACCCGCAGCTTATTGGTCACAAACCGCGGATCGTCCGCCCACTGAGGCTGCCCGGCGACTTCCGCGAACTTGCGGAACTGCCCGTCATTACCCACAGTAAGGATGAAGTCGCCATCGGCCGTAGGAAAATCCTGATAAGGCACGATATTCGGATGAGCATTGCCCAGACGCTTGGGAGCATTGCCCGTGGTCAGGTAGTTCATCGCCTGGTTAGCCAGGCACGCCACCTGAACATCCAGCAATGCCATATCTATATGTTGCCCACCACCCACCTGATTGCGATGCGCAAGCGCGGCCAGGATCGCGACGGTCGAATACAGCCCCGTCAGAATGTCGGTCAGCGCCACCCCGACCTTCACCGGCCCCGCGCCCTCATCGCCCTCAGGCCGCCCGGTGAGGCTCATGAGGCCGCCCAGCCCCTGGATCATGAAGTCATAACCCGCGCGCTTGGCATAAGGACCGGTCTGGCCGAATCCGGTGATCGAGCAGTAGATCAGATCCGGATTGATTGCCTTCAGCGACTCGTAGTCCAGCCCATAAGCCGCCAGCCCGCCGACCTTGAAGTTCTCGATCAGGATATCGGACTTGGCCGCCAGATCACGCACCAGCTTCTGCCCTTCCGGGCGCGTGAAGTCGATGGTCACCGATTGCTTGTTGCGATTGGCCGACAGGTAATAGGCGGCCTCGCTGGTGTTTTCGCCATAGGCGTCTTTAAGGAAAGGCGGACCCCAGGCGCGCGTGTCATCGCCATTGCCCGGACGCTCGACCTTGATCACTTCAGCGCCAAGGTCCGCAAGAATCTGTCCGGACCACGGCCCGGCCAGTACCCGCGATAAATCCAGTACCCGCAGATGCGAAAGCGCGCCCATGGCGTTCTCCTGTTAGTAGAACGCCTGAAGGCCGGTCTGCGCGCGACCGAGGATCAACGCGTGGACGTCATGGGTACCTTCATAGGTATTGACCACCTCCAGGTTGACCAGGTGGCGAGCAACGCCGAACTCGTCCGAGATACCGTTACCGCCCAGCATGTCACGGGCCATGCGCGCGATATCCAGGGACTTGCCGCAGGAGTTGCGCTTCATCATCGAAGTGATTTCAACCGCAGCAGTACCTTCGTCTTTCATGCGACCCAGACGCAGGCAGCCTTGCAGCGCCATGGTGATCTCGGTCTGCATATCGGCCAGTTTCTTCTGGATCAGCTGGGTGGCAGCCAATGGACGGCCGAACTGCTGACGATCCAGGGTGTACTGGCGAGCGGTGTGCCAGCAGAACTCGGCAGCACCCAGCGCGCCCCAGGAAATGCCGTAACGTGCCGAGTTGAGGCAGGTGAATGGACCTTTCAGGCCGCGAACATCCGGGAAGATGTTCTCTTCAGGCACAAACACGTTATCCATGACGATCTCGCCGGTGATCGACGCACGAAGGCCGACCTTGCCGTGAATCGCCGGAGCGCTCAGGCCTTTCCAGCCTTTCTCCAGAACGAAACCACGGATGTCGCCCGCGTCGTCCTTGCCCCAGACCACGAACACATCGGCGATCGGGCTGTTGGTGATCCACATTTTGCTGCCGGTCAGGCTGTAGCCGCCTTCCACTTTGCGTGCACGGGTAATCATCGCGCCCGGATCGGAACCGTGGTTAGGCTCGGTCAGACCAAAGCAACCGATCCACTCACCCGACGCCAGCTTCGGCAGGTATTTCTGCTTCTGCGCTTCGGTACCGAATTCGTTGATGGGCACCATCACCAGCGAGGACTGCACGCTCATCATCGAGCGGTAGCCGGAGTCGATACGCTCGACCTCACGGGCGATCAGGCCATAGCTGACGTAGTTCAGGCCACTGCCGCCGTACTGCTCGGGAATGGTCGCGCCCAACAGGCCCACTTCGCCCATTTCGCGGAAGATCGCAGGGTCGGTCTTTTCGTGACGGAACGCTTCGAGAATGCGCGGCGCGAGGCTTTGCTGGGCGAACTGAGCGGCGGTGTCGCGGATCATGCGCTCTTCTTCGGTGAGCTGTTGATCCAGCAGCAGGGGATCGATCCAGTTGAAGCTAGCTTTACCGGCCATGAGTGTGTCCTCTCGAAACGGGTCAAATTACGTGGGATTGATCCTAGGCCGGGTTCGCCATCCGGGCAAACGAGGATTTCGCATACTGTTGTGCTAATTTCTCACTCCGAAACGTCGCAAACCGCAAATTGTGCGATGTATTAGTGAGGTTGACGTACATGCGCAGAAAGATCCCCAGCACGACCGCCCTGATCAGCTTCGAAGCGGCCGCGCGCCACGAGAGCTTCACCAAGGCGGCGCAGGAGTTGTCCCTGACCCAGGGAGCGATTTGCCGACAGATCGCCAGCCTAGAGGAGTTTCTCAACGTAGAGCTGTTCCGACGCTCACGGCGCGGAGTGAAACTGACGGAAGCCGGCCTCTCCTACAGCCGCCGGGTGGCGACCCAACTTGATGCGGTCGAGCGGGACACCCTGTCAGTCATGGGTCAGCAAGGTGCCAATGTGATCGAACTGGCTGTGGTTCCGACGTTCGGCACTCAATGGCTGCTGCCCCGACTTAAAGACTTCCAGCAAAAACACCCGGAAGTGACGGTCAACCTGACCAACCGTACTCGCCCTTTCCTGTTTGCCGACACTGACTTCGATGCTGCGATTTACTTCGGCGATGCAGACTGGTCAGGTACACAGTCCCATCGGTTAATGGATGAACACCCGCTTCCCGTTTGCAGCCCAAACCTGTTGGGGAAAAACACTCATCTGACCGCCGATGAAATCGCTGAATTACCTCTATTGCAGCAAACCACCCGCCCCTATGCCTGGCGACATTGGTTTAACTCCCAGCGACTGAGTGTCCCTCGCGACATGACAGGACCACGCTACGAGCTATTCTCCATGCTCGCCCAGGCGGCCATGCACGACATGGGCATCGCCTTGATCCCACCGTTCCTGATTCAGCGTGAATTGGCCGAGAAAAGACTGGTAATTGCCAACCCCCAGGCGCTCTCCAGCATCAAGGCGTATTACCTGATGATTCCCGAGCGAAAGGTCGAATCGGCGTCTTTGCGGGCTTTTCGGGATTGGCTGGTCAACCAGGCGCACAGCTACAGCATCGAAGAATAAAGGGCTTCAGGCGTTTGCTGACCTCGTAGTCAGCAAAATAAAAACCCTACAGATATAAGTATTTGTCGCATATTCGAAGACTGTATTCCCAAGCAGTACAAACGTCCCACAAGCGCCTGATTACATGGCTTTGAGCCTGTATTCAGGAGCGATGCAGCATCATTCATATGGCCGATGCGAAAAAACTTTATTTCTGGCAAAAATGCTCGAAAGGCACGCCCCGTAAGGGCTAGAACCGAATCGGTGCGACATTCGGTCACGGGATGACTTGTAGTTAATTTTGCGTCACGCGCCATAATCCCTTGAAAGGGCACAAAGTTCGCCTGCAAAATGCCGCGCCCCGCCCAGATTCGGCGGGATCGTGCTGATCGGCCGCCCCAGCCGCACCATCCGTAGTGCATGGGTTTACTTAATAAGATCACGCAGGAGATTTGACGTGCACATTGGTGTTCCTCTTGAGACCCAAACGGGTGAAACACGGGTTGCTGCTACCCCGGAAACCATTAAGAAGCTGATCAGCCAGGGCCATAAGGTCACTGTACAAAGCGGCGCCGGCATTAACGCCAGCGTTGTCGACAGTGCCTATGAAACGGCGGGCGCAACCATTGGCAGCGCCAATGATGCGTTTGGGGCCGAGCTGATTCTCAAAGTGGTTGCACCCAACGACAACGAACTGGCGCTGATCAAGCGCGGCACCGTTGTGGTGGGGATGCTCAACCCGTTCAGCAATGAAACCATCGCCAAAATGGCCGAATGCGGCATTACCGCGTTCGCGCTGGAGGCGGCCCCACGTACCTCCCGCGCCCAGAGTCTGGACGTACTGTCTTCCCAGGCCAACATCGCCGGCTACAAAGCCGTGCTGCTGGCCGCTCACTACTACCCTCGCTTCATGCCGATGCTGATGACGGCCGCGGGCACCGTGAAAGCGGCGCGCGTGCTGATTCTCGGTGCCGGCGTGGCTGGCCTGCAGGCGATCGCCACGGCCAAACGCCTGGGTGCAGTGATCGAAGCGTCCGACGTGCGTCCTGCGGTAAAAGAGCAGATCGAATCCCTCGGCGCCAAGTTCGTCGACGTGCCTTACGAGACCGATGAAGAGCGTGAATGCGCCGTCGGTGTCGGCGGTTACGCGCGCCCCATGCCGGCAAGCTGGATGCAGCGTCAGGCCGTGGCCGTGCACGAGCGCGCCAAGCAGGCTGACGTCGTCATCACCACCGCACTGATCCCGGGCCGCAAGGCACCGACGCTGTTGAGCGCCGAAACCGTGGCGCAGATGAAGCCTGGTTCGGTGGTCATCGACCTCGCCGCAGCCCAAGGCGGCAACTGCCCGCTGACGGTGGCGGATCAGGTGGTCGTCGAAAATGGCGTGACCATCGTTGGCCCGACCAACCTGGCCGGTGCGGTGGCCGCCGATGCTTCGGCGCTGTACGCCCGCAACCTGCTGGACTTCCTGAAACTGGTCTTCACCAAGGAAGGCCAGTTCGAGATCAACCTCGAAGACGACATCGTCGCCGCGTGCCTGATGTGCCGCGATGGCCAAGTCATCCGCAAAAACGCCTAAGCAGGGATTCAGACGATGGAAGAGCTTATCTCCCCCGGTATCTACAACCTGATCATCTTCGTGCTGGCGATTTATGTCGGTTACCACGTGGTCTGGAACGTTACGCCCGCGCTGCACACGCCTTTGATGGCGGTGACCAACGCAATCTCTGCAATCGTGATCGTCGGCGCCATGCTGGCGGCCGCCCTGACCGTGACGCCGCTGGGCAAGATCATGGGCACCCTGGCCGTGGCACTGGCAGCGGTCAACGTGTTCGGTGGCTTCCTGGTCACCCGCCGCATGCTTGAGATGTTCAAGAAAAAAGCCCCGAAAGCCGCAAAAGAAGAGGCGCCGAAGTAATGAGCATGAACCTCGTAACGACGCTTTACCTGATCGCGTCGATCTGTTTCATCCAGGCCCTCAAGGGCTTGTCGCACCCGACTACGTCGCGTCGCGGCAACCTGTTCGGCATGCTCGGCATGGCGCTGGCGATCCTCACCACCATCGGCCTCATCTATAAGCTGGGCGCAGAGCTGGCTACAGCCGGCATCGGCTACGTGATCGTCGGCCTGCTGATCGGCGGTACCGCCGGTTCGATCATGGCCAAGCGCGTTGAAATGACCAAGATGCCGGAACTGGTCGCCTTCATGCACAGCATGATCGGTATGGCGGCGGTGTTCATTGCCATCGCTGCCGTGGTCGAGCCGCAATCGCTGGGCATCGTCAAACATCTGGGCGATTCGATTCCGGCGGGCAACCGTCTGGAGCTGTTCCTCGGCGCGGCCATTGGTGCAATCACTTTCTCCGGTTCCGTGATCGCCTTCGGCAAACTGTCGGGCAAGTACAAGTTCCGCCTGTTCCAGGGAGCTCCGGTACAGTTCGGCGGCCAGCACAAACTGAACCTGCTGCTGGGTCTGGCGACCCTGGCTTTGGGCGTGACCTTCATGGTCACCGGCAGCCTCACCGCTTTCGCACTGATGCTGGCCCTGGCCTTCGTCATGGGCGTGCTGATCATCATCCCGATCGGCGGCGCCGACATGCCGGTCGTGGTGTCGATGCTCAACAGCTACTCCGGCTGGGCGGCGGCAGGTATCGGCTTCTCGTTGAACAACTCGATGCTGATCATCGCGGGCTCGCTGGTAGGTTCTTCCGGTGCGATCCTCTCGTACATCATGTGCAAGGCGATGAACCGCTCCTTCTTTAATGTACTCCTCGGCGGTTTCGGCAACAGCGCCGATGCGGGGGATGCTGGCGGTTCGAAAGAAGCCCGTCCGGTGAAATCCGGTTCGGCCGACGACGCAACATTCCTGCTGACCAACGCCGACAGCGTCGTCATCGTTCCGGGCTACGGCCTGGCGGTGGCCCGTGCACAGCACGCGTTGAAGGAACTGACCGAGAAGCTGACCCATCGCGGCGTGACCGTGAAGTACGCGATCCACCCGGTTGCTGGCCGTATGCCGGGCCACATGAACGTATTGCTGGCCGAGGCCGAAGTGCCTTACGACCAGGTGTTCGAGATGGAAGACATCAACTCCGAGTTCGGCCAGGCCGACGTGGTACTGGTGCTCGGCGCCAACGACGTGGTCAACCCGGCCGCCAAGAACGATCCGAAATCGCCGATTGCCGGCATGCCGATTCTCGAAGCGTTCAAGGCCAAGACCATCATCGTCAACAAGCGCTCGATGGCCAGCGGCTATGCCGGTCTGGACAACGAATTGTTCTACCTGGACAAAACCATGATGGTGTTCGGCGACGCTAAAAAGGTCATCGAAGACATGGTGAAAGCTGTCGAGTAACCCTCGATGCCTTGCGAAAACGCCCCGACCCGTCGGGGCGTTTTTGTTTGCGCAAATCGTCGGACAAACCAGCGCTTTGTTACTGATCCGGTAATGGTGTTTTGCTTGAAAGACCCGGAATAGACGGCTCTTTTGCGACCTTGGTAGCGGGACAGGCCTGCGCGAAATTCAATAGACTGCGCTTCCTGCTACCCGTTACCCGAGATAACAATCCATGTACCGTGACCGTATTCGCCTGCCTTCGTTGTTGGATAAAGTGATGAGCGCCGCCGAGGCTGCCGCTCTGATTGAAGACGGCATGACCGTCGGCATGAGCGGCTTTACCCGTGCCGGCGAAGCCAAGGCCGTCCCCCACGCATTGGCCGAGCGAGCCAAGGTCACGCCGCTGAAGATCAGCCTGATGACCGGCGCCAGCCTGGGCAACGACCTGGACAAGCAACTCACCGAAGCCGGCGTACTGTCGCGACGCATGCCCTTCCAGGTCGACAACACCCTGCGCAAGGCGATCAATGCCGGTGAAGTGATGTTCATCGACCAGCACCTCTCGGAAACCGTGGAGCAACTGCGCAACCAGCAACTGAAGCTGCCGGACATCGCGGTCATCGAAGCCGTGGCCATTACCGAGCAGGGTCATATTGTGCCGACCACTTCCGTGGGCAACTCCGCCAGCTTCGCGATTTTCGCCAAACACGTGATCGTCGAGATCAACATGGCGCACAACCCGAACCTGGAAGGTCTGCACGACATCTATATCCCAACCTATCGTCCGACCCGCACTCCGATTCCACTGGTCAAGGTTGACGATCGCATCGGTAGCACCGCGATTCCGATCCCGCCGGAAAAGATTGTCGCGATTGTGGTCACCCACCAGGCCGACTCGCCTTCCACTGTCTTGCCACCGGACGTCGACACCCAGGCCATCGCTGATCATCTGATCGGCTTCTTCAAGCAGGAAGTGGACGCTGGGCGCATGACCAACAAGCTCGGGCCACTGCAGGCCGGCATTGGCACCATCGCAAACGCGGTGATGTGCGGACTGATCGATTCGCCTTTTGAAGATCTGACGATGTACTCCGAAGTGTTGCAGGACTCGACCTTCGACCTGATCGACGCCGGCAAGCTGAGCTTTGCTTCGGGCAGCTCGATCACCCTGTCGGGCCGGCGCACCGCTGAAGTGTTCGGCAATCTGGAACGCTACAAGGACAAACTGGTGCTGCGTCCGCAGGAAATCTCCAACCACCCCGAAGTCGTACGTCGCCTTGGCATCATCGGCATCAACACGGCGCTTGAGTTCGACATCTACGGCAACGTGAACTCCACCCACGTTTGCGGCACGCGGATGATGAACGGCATCGGCGGCTCGGGTGATTTTGCGCGCAACGCACACCTGGCAATCTTCGTGACCAAGTCGATCGCCAAGGGCGGCGCGATTTCCAGCGTGGTGCCAATGGTCAGCCACGTCGACCATACCGAGCATGACGTCGACATTCTGGTGACCGAAGTCGGCCTGGCGGACCTGCGCGGCCTGGCCCCTCGCGAGCGCGCCCGGGCGATCATCGACAACTGTGTGCACCCGGATTTCCGCCAGGCGCTCAATGACTACTTCACCGCCGCCTGCGCCCTGGGTGGACACACGCCGCACATCCTGCGCGACGCCCTGAGTTGGCACATGAACCTGGAAGAAACCGGTCGCATGCTCGCCGTATAAGGAGACAAGGGAACAGCTGGCGCAAACACAGTTTCGCCAGCTTTCACTTCTCAGAGTCATTCTTGAAGAAAACTGTACTGCTGTACTGGTGTTTTCCTACAGAAAATCCCCACACTCACCGACAAAAACTGAAAAATAGCACCATAATGATGCAGACAGGTACAGTTGCCTCAATTTGGACCAGTACACCCCCTATAAACAGTTAACTGAGCCCTCACAATACAGATGAACTGTATCTACAGAGGCTAGGCAAACAAGAGGATCATGGGCACCAGTTAAGCCACTACCTAATCCCGCCATAAGCGGAAGGATGAAAACCATGGAACGTACACTCAGTTCCGATCTGTTCTTTCAAGACACTGCTGCAAAAACCCAGGCTTCCCTGCCTCTGCGCGTAATCGCCAACCTGATGCTGTGGCAACGCCGCATCTCCAGCCGCCACCAACTGGCTCGTCTGGATTCGCGTCTGCTGGCTGACGCCGGTATCAGCGAAGCACAGCGCTACGAAGAGCTGAGCAAGCCGTTCTGGCGCTAAGTAAGCGTCGCTGGCCCTGACCTCAAGGTCCACCGCCAGCAACCGAATTGAAAAAACAAAGCCCGTCGTGGGAAACCACGACGGGCTTTGTCGTTTCAGAGTTCAAAAAATCAGCACCAGTACAGTTTCATATAAATTCAATTACACCTGAACAGTTATACCGCTAGACTGATTGCGTCTTGACGCTGATTCACATCAGCGGATTGTCGGGAACTCGTCCACGGGCCTACTATCAACCCAGGACTGTGGCGAAGCCTGTCCCAGACATTGCGCCACCCTTACCGTCGGCTTTACAGAGGAGTTACACCCATGTCCCGTCTTCGTCTGCTCAGCGCTGCTGCTCTGCTTGCCGTGGCTGCCAATGCCAACGCCACCAGCTTCATCGTGACCACCGATGCCGTCGTCGGTGCACTCAAATCCAGCTCCGATGCCACTTCCGATGTCACCTCCTCGTTCCACGATGACAAGATCGTGCTCGCGGCCCGTGACGACGCTGCCAGCTTCGTCGCCAGCGAAGGCGCCATTCGTGGGGTGAAACTCGAAAGCGCACTGGACCACATCCGCCACCAGGCTCCTCAACTTAACGCCACCGATGCACAGCTGGCCCAGGCGATCCTGACGATCTAAGCCATTCCCCCAAACCTTGTAGGAGCGAGCTTGCTCGCGATGGACGACCAGACACCGCGGGCATTCATTCACCCCGCGTAATCGTTAACGACCATCGCGAGCAAACTCGCTCCTACAGTTGTGAGTCTTATGCGTTCGCCCTCGAATCTGCTTCGCACCACTGCCCTTCTGGCAGCCATCTGTTCCGGCCCCGCCCACGCCTTCGACGCCTTCAACCTGTCGACCCAAGGCACCGTGGTCAGCGGATATGCCACCAGCATGGTGACCGCCGCGCCCTTCGACCATAAAATGCTGCTCGCCGCCCGGGATGACGCCGCGGCGTTCATCGCCAGCAACGGCCAACTGAGAGGCGCACAACTGGAGTCGGCCCTGCGTTATCTGCGCCAGACCCAGTCAAAACTTCATGCCAGCGACCTTGAACTGGCGCAGGCAATTCTCGTCCAATAGTTATTCAAGATTCTTCCGGAGTTGTTCCATGCGTAATCCGCTGATTGCCGCCACCCTCGGCCTGCTGCTGTTGGCCGACGTGGCCCAGGCCCATACCCTGGTTGCCACCAGTAACATGCTGATCCGTGCCACCCAGCGCACGCTCGATTTCACGTCCGATACCACCACGTCGATCCGCGATTCGAAACTGGTTCGTGAAGCCCAGGACGATGCCGCCAGCTTCGTCGCAACCAATGGCGACATCCGCGGCGCTCACCTGGAAGCCGCCCTGGACATGTTGCGCACCCGCGTACCGGAAGCCCGCGACGCCAGTGATCAGGATCTCGCCGAAGCCATCCTCGCACTGTGAGGCCTGCATTCGCCTGGCTGCTGGCCGGGACGCTGTTGCTGATCGGCAGCAGCGCCCACGCCGGCCTTGAGCTGCATCTCAAGACTGACGGCCTGACCCCTTCCCAACAGCAAGCCAGCCAGGCGCTGCTCGATGAAGCCATGCAAGCGTTGCCGCCGCGCTTCATCGAGCAACTCGACCGGCGCATCGACGTCGGCTGGACCGACGACATGCCCGCCAACGCCTATGGCCAGGCGTCGCTGGTGTCTGAACTCGATCTGAACCGCAAGCTGCTGGCCAGCCTCACGGATGGCACGGCGGCGACCAAGAAGACCTATCGCCCTCACGGCACCGTGCGCCGGGAAATGCTCGCCACGGTTCTGCACGAGCTGACCCACATCTACGACCGTTCACGCCTTTGGCCCAAGGCACAGCGCACATTGATCCAACGCTGCACCCGCCAGGAAAGCAACTCGGGGCTGGTGGGCATTGCCGATGAATGCCGCGGCCAGTCCGGTCGGCGCTTCACCCTCAGCGACGATCCGCGCCTGCTGGACCTCGCCGGCTGGCAGCAATACGTCGGCCGTCGCGGCGAGCGCGAACAGCACAACCGCCAGATCGCGCGCAGCCCGGACATCTACGAGACGAGCAGCCCCAAGGAATTCGTCGCGGTGAACATGGAGTACTTCCTCCTCGATCCGAGCTACGCCTGCCGCCGGCCCTCGCTGTATCGTTATTACAAGGAACACTTCGGCTGGGCACCTGCCGCCAAGGACACCTGCAGCAAGACCTACGCATTCCTCAATGCAGGCAATGATTTCGCCAAGACGCCGCTGGGCCAGGTCGACCCGGAACGGGTGTATGCCGTCGACTATCTGCTGGCCGAGGCCAACCAGAACTGGGTCAGCCGTTGGGGTCACAGCATGTTGCGGCTGGTGATCTGCAAACCGGGGCGTCCGCGAGGCCCGGATTGCCGGCTCGATCTGGACCAGCACTTGGTGCTGTCCTACCGCGCTTTCGTCGGTGACGTGCAGCTGTCGAGCTGGGACGGGCTGGTGGGCAAGTACCCTTCTCGCCTGTTCGTGTTGCCTTTGGCGCAAGTCATCGATGAATACACCAAGACCGAACTGCGCAGCCTGGCCTCGGTACCGCTGAACCTGTCGCGCAGCGAAATTGAGGACACGGTGGAACGCGCCGCCGAGATGCACTGGAGCTACGACGGCAACTACTTCTTCCTGTCCAACAATTGCGCGGTCGAGGAACTCAAGCTGCTGCGCGGTGGCACCAACAATTCGAAGCTGGTCACCCTGGACAACATCATGCCCAACGGCCTGCTCGAAGTGCTCAAGGGCCGCGGTCTGGCCGATACCAGCGTGCTGGACGATCCTCGCGAAGCGCTGCGCCTGGGTTATCGCTTCGACTCCTTCCGCGAGCGCTACCAGGCGATGTTCGAGGTATTGAAAAAACGCCTGCCGATCAAGCAGGACACGGTCGAGCAATGGCTGGAACTCAAAGCCGTGGAGCGTCGCCAGTGGTTCGACCAGGCTGACCTGCGCGCCAGCGCCGCCTTGCTCCTGCTGGAACAGGCCAGCTTCCGCCAGCAGTTGCTGCTGGCCCAGGACGAAGTGAAACAACGCTACCTGGGCGCCCGGGAGCTGAAAAACGGTGGCATGGACAAAGCCAACAAGACCTTGAAGGACATTCTCGCCAGCAGCGGCTTCTTGAGCCGTCCGGCGGAACTGCTCGACAGTGGCGGCTACGGATTGCCGCAACCCAATGAATGGAAAAATCTGGAATCGGAAAGCAGCGAGCGCCAGAAACAGCTACAGGTGCTCAGCGGTGAACTGGACAAGGAAGTGCGGGCCCTGCTCGAGCCTGAGCGTGCCGCGGAAATGGCGGCCAACGAAGCCAACGTGAAGCAGATCGGCGAACATCTGCGCAAATTGCACAAGGCATCGGGCGGGATCGAGTTGCCGTGAGGACCTTAAAGGCCTGCACAAAAAATGGGCACCCAACCAAGTTGGCGTGCCCATTTTTCATTCCGCGCCCCCCGCTACTTGGGTCGGGGGTAAAAATTACGGATTGACGCTGTCTTTCAACGACTTGCCTGGCTTAAACGCAACGGTGTTGCTGGCCTTGATCTTGACCGGTTCACCGGTTTGCGGGTTTTTGCCGGTGCGGGCGCCGCGGTGGCGTTGCAGGAAGGTGCCGAAACCTACCAGCGTCACGCTGTCTTTGCGATGCAGGGCGCCGGTGATTTCTTCGAGAACGGCGTTGAGAACGCGGTTGGCCTGCTCTTTGGTGAGGTCTGCTTTTTCCGCAATGGCTGCGGCGAGTTCTGGTTTACGCATATTAGTGAAGCCCCTTTGACGGTTTGTTGTTGTTATGTCCGTGCTGCTCTCTCTGGAGCAGCGCCCAAGGCGCCGCAGATGCTCTACTCTGCGGCAGACGGGTGTGAGGATGGCACGCACCGCACAGCCGCGCCAGTATCGATACGGCCTTTCTCAGGGCATTTTGAGGGTGATTGCGACAGAACGACCGGCATTTACGCCAGCAGTGCCGGAAGCTCTTTGTTCAGGGCCAGTTTTTCCATCACCGCCGTGCCGGTCAGCGCATAACCGAGCAGCTTGCCACCGGTATCGCGGCACAGCGCCTTGATATCAGCGCCTTGCCCTTCGACCGTCCAGCTGCCTTCCAGGCCCCGTGGTGGCGGGGACACCACCAGCGGGCACACCGGGGTTTTGACGGTGATTGGCATCGGGCCGTAGTTGACCGCCGTCGGGTTGCCGGCGAGGGTTTGGGCCAGCGCGCGTGCGCAGCTCATCAGCGGCATCACGTACAGCAGATTCAGCCCGTCGACCTCGGCACAATCACCCAGGGCGTAGATGTTGGCGTGGGAGGTTTGCAGGTGACGGTTGACCATCACACCGCGATTGACCTGCAGACCGGCTGCGGCGGCCAAGTCGATGCGCGGGCGCAGGCCAATGGCCGAAACCACCACGTCGCAGGCAATGATCTGGCCGTCGGAAAGATGCGCTTCCAGCCCATCCGCAACCCGTTGCAGACGATTGAGCACCGGGCCGAGGTGGAAGCGCGCACCGAGGCTTTCCAGCCCCGCCTGAACCGCAGCGGCCGCCGCCGGGTGCAGAAGCGTCGGCATGACCTGCTCGCAGGGTGCAACCAGATCCACTTCATAGCCGCCCAGGCTCAGATCGTTGGCGAACTCGCAGCCGATCAGGCCGGCGCCGAGCAGCAGCACCCGACGCTTGCCGGCGGCGGCCGCACGAAAGCGTGCATAGTCTTCCAGGTCGTTGATCGGGAATACGCAGTCCCCCGCGTCACCTTCAATGGGCACGCGCACGGTTTCCGCGCCCCAAGCCAGGATCAGGTCACGGTAAATGACCGCTTCCTCACCGATCCACAGGCGCTTGTGGCCAGGATCGATGCCGCTGATGCGGGTATGGGTGCGGACTTCGGCCTTCAGCTGCTCGGCCATCGCACCGGGCTCGGCCATGCTCAGGCCATCGGCGTCCTTGTTTTTGCCGAAACCGGTGGACAGCATCGGCTTGGAGTAGGAGCGCCCGTCATCGGCGGTAATCAGCAGCAGCGGGGTTTCGCCATCGAGTTTGCGAAGCTCCCGGGCCAGGTTGTAACCCGCAAGGCCGGTGCCGACGATCACGACAGGTGCGTTCATTGCCTACTCCTTTAGTTGTCTTAGTTGATTTCGATCATTTCGAAATCCATTTTGCCGACGCCGCAATCCGGGCACAGCCAGTCTTCCGGCACGTCCTGCCACAGGGTGCCCGGCGCAATGCCGTCATCCGGCCAGCCGTCGGCTTCGTTGTAGATCAGGCCGCAGACCACACATTGCCACTTTTTCATTCTTTCTTTTCCTCAGGATTCAGACTTGCACCGGCGCGAACGGTCCATGATTGCAGCGCTGTTGCTCGGCTCAGGGCGTTTTGTACTGATGGGCCAACGCAGATGCAAGCCTGTTCGGCGCAACGGCTGGCCTTATCACTCGATATGATGGGCCGACATGGTAAGCTCGCCGCCTCATTTGCTGCCAATACTGACTCATTGTGCACCACTCAGAATCCCCGCTCTGGCTTCCCCAAAGCCTGCTCACGCCCCTCCCCGACACCTTTACCCTCGACTGGCTGTTCGACGAAGGATCGCTGACCCGACGCCTGACCCGCCTGTCGAATGACGGCTTCAGCGTCACGCCGCTGTTCGAAGGCTGGCAAACCCTGCGCGAGGATGAATGCGCCGCGCTGGATCTGGCCGAAAGCAGCGAAGGCTGGGTGCGCGAGGTGTATCTGCGTGGGCATGGCGAGGCCTGGGTGTTTGCCCGCAGCGTGGCGGCACGCAGCGCGCTGCAGGGCGACGGCTTGCACATGGACGAACTGGGCAGCCGCTCGCTGGGCGAACTGCTGTTTTGCGATCACGCCTTCCAGCGCCGCGTCATCGAGGTTTGCCACTATCCTCAAGCATGGCTGCCCAGCGAAGTCAGCGCGGCTGAACTCTGGGGCCGCCGTTCACGCTTCGACCGCGGAACCTTGAGCGTACTGGTGGCCGAAATCTTCCTGCCGACCCTGTGGAGCGCCGCTCGCGCCCAACCGGAGAACTGCTGATGTACCAGAGCCTGCTCAAGTCCCTGAATCGCGTGAATCCTCGGGCCTGGGACTTCATTCAGCTGACGCGGATGGACAAGCCGATCGGCATCTATCTGCTGCTGTGGCCCACGCTCTGGGCGCTGTGGATCGCCGGCAAGGGCTCGCCGTCGCTGGCCAACATCGTGATTTTCGTCCTAGGCGTCGTACTGACCCGCGCCGGTGGCTGCGTGATCAACGATTGGGCGGACCGCAAGGTCGACGGTCATGTGAAGCGCACCGAACAGCGTCCGCTGGTCAGCGGCAAGATCAGCTCGAAAGAGGCACTGGTGTTCTTTGCCCTGCTGATGGGCGTGAGTTTCCTGCTGGTCCTGTGCACCAACGCCACCACGATCCTGCTGTCGCTCGGCGGCCTGGCGCTGGCGTTCAGCTACCCGTTCATGAAGCGCTACACCTATTACCCGCAAGTGGTGCTGGGGGCGGCGTTTTCCTGGGGGATGCCGATGGCGTTCACCGCCGAAACCGGTGAATTGCCGGCAGCGGCGTGGCTGTTGTACATCGCCAATCTGATGTGGACGGTGGGCTACGACACCTACTACGCGATGACCGACCGCGATGACGATCTGAAGATTGGCGTGAAATCCACGGCGATTCTGTTCGGCGAGGCGGATCGGGTGATCATCCTGACCCTGCAATGCATGGCATTGGGTTGCCTGCTGCTGGCCGGATCGAAGTTCGAGCTGGGTGGCTGGTTCCACCTCGGGCTGGCGGTGGCCGCGGGCTGTTTTGCCTGGGAGTTCTGGTACACCCGGGGCAAGGACCGGATGCGTTGCTTCAAGGCGTTTCTGCACAACCACTGGGCGGGATTGGCGATTTTTGTCGGGATCGTGCTGGATTACGCGTTGCGTTGAAAAAAGAAAAGATCGCAGCCTGCGGCAGCTCCTACATTGGGATCGTGTACGTCCTGTAGGAGCTGCCGAAGGCTGCGATCTTTTTTTGCGATTTACGTTACTTCTGCGACTCGTGAACGACGTGCCAGACGTCCTTCATTTTGTCGCCCGTCATGTCTCCAGGCGCCTTGTCCTTGATGAAGGTGTACAGCGGCTTGCCGTCGTAGGCGTATTGCATATGCCCATCGTCACGCTTGATGACGGTCCACTTGCCTTCAGCCTTGGCGCCCGCAGGAGCCATCATCGGTGGCCAGTTCTTGGCGCACTCGTCGTTGCACATCGACTTGCCGCCCGAGTCTTTGTCGAACGTGTACAGCGTCATGCCTTTGTGATCGACCATCATCCCGTCTTTCATCATCGCCGGTTCAGCAGCGAACGCCAGTGTCGGCAGCGTTATCGCGGCAGTGACCAGCAGAGCCTTCCAGGATTGAGCAATGTGATTCATGGAAACCTTCCGTTTGTGGTTGTCAGGGTTCGGACTTAGAGCTTAGTTCAGGTTCGCCACAATCGCAGGCCGACTAAAATACTGTCACACGACTGCAATATTTCCGTTATCTAATGCGGCGCAAGACAGTTAAATGACAAGAGGATTAAGGCATGGTTGGCAGGAGCATTCTGATCGTCGACGACGAAGCGCCTATTCGCGAAATGATCGCCGTTGCATTGGAAATGGCCGGCTATGACTGCCTGGAGGCCGAGAACTCCCAGCAGGCCCACGCCATTATCGTCGACCGCAAACCGGACCTGATCCTGCTCGACTGGATGCTGCCCGGCACGTCCGGCATCGAGCTGGCCCGACGCCTCAAGCGCGATGAGCTGACCGGGGATATCCCGATCATCATGCTCACCGCCAAGGGCGAAGAGGACAACAAGATCCAGGGCCTGGAAGTCGGCGCCGACGATTACATCACCAAACCGTTCTCCCCTCGCGAGCTGGTTGCGCGCCTGAAGGCCGTACTGCGCCGCGCCGGCCCGACCGATGGCGAAGCGCCGATTGAAGTCGGCGGCCTGCTGCTCGACCCGATCGGCCATCGCGTGACCATCGACGGCAAGCCTGCGGAAATGGGACCGACCGAATACCGTCTGCTGCAGTTTTTCATGACCCACCAGGAGCGTGCCTATACTCGCGGCCAGCTGCTGGATCAGGTCTGGGGCGGCAACGTCTATGTCGAGGAGCGCACCGTCGACGTGCACATCCGTCGCCTGCGCAAAGCCCTCGGCGATGCCTACGAGAATCTGGTACAAACCGTGCGCGGCACCGGCTATCGCTTTTCGACGAAAGCCTGACCGCTGTTACGAGCTGCAAGCTTCAAGCGGCAAGCTAAAGTCAGTCCGCATCGAACTTGCAGCTTGAGGCTTGAAGCTAGAAGCTGCTTTTCTTTCAAGGACGCGCGTTCAAGTGAACCAAAACTGGCATGGCACCCTGATTCGCCACATGCTGCTGCTGGTCACCGCCTGCCTGGTGATCGGCCTGATCACTGGCTACTACGGCTGGAGCCTCGCTGCGGGACTGGGCATTTACCTGGCCTGGACCCTCAAGCAGCTGCTGCGCCTGCATGAATGGCTGCGTCTGCACAAACCCGATGAAGCGCCGCCCGATGGCTACGGTCTGTGGGGCGAAGTGTTCGACAGCATCTACCACCTGCAACGCCGCGACCAACGCGTTCGCGGACGCCTGCAAGCGGTGATCGACCGGGTCCAGGAATCCACCGCGGCGTTGAAAGATGCCGTCGTCATGCTCGACACCGACGGCAACCTGGAATGGTGGAACCGCGCCGCCGAAACCCTGCTGGGTCTCAAGACGCCACAGGACAGCGGCCAGCCGGTGACCAACCTGGTGCGCCATCCGCGCTTCAAGGAATACTTCGAGCAGGACAACTACGCCGAACCGCTGGAAATCCCCTCGCCGACCAACGATCGGATGCGCATTCAGCTGTACATCACCCGCTACGGCAACAACGAACACCTGATGCTGGTGCGCGATGTGACACGCATCCATCAGCTGGAACAGATGCGCAAAGACTTCATCGCCAACGTATCCCATGAGCTGCGTACGCCGCTGACGGTGATCTGTGGCTACCTGGAAACCCTGCTCGACAACGTCGAGGAAGTGAACCCGCGCTGGGGTCGCGCCTTGCAGCAGATGCAGCAACAGGGCGGACGCATGCAGACCCTGCTCAACGACTTGCTGTTGTTGGCCAAGCTCGAGGCCACGGATTACCCCTCGGACAACCAGCCGGTGGCCATCGACGGCCTGCTGCAATCGATCAAGAGTGATGCGCAGCAACTGTCCGGACAGAAAAACCAGCGCATCACCCTGGAAGCCGATCCGACCATCCTGCTCAAGGGCAGCGAAGGGGAACTGCGCAGCGCGTTTTCCAATCTGGTGTTCAACGCCGTGAAGTACACCCAGGCCGAAGGCAACATCCGCATTCGCTGGTGGGGTGACGAGCAAGGCGCGCACCTGAGCGTGCAGGACTCGGGGATCGGCATCGACAGCAAACACCTGCCGCGCCTGACCGAACGCTTCTACCGCGTCGACTCCAGCCGCAATTCCAACACCGGCGGCACCGGTCTGGGGCTGGCGATCGTCAAACACGTTCTGCTGCGCCACCGCGCCCGTATGGAAATCAGCAGCGTCCCGGGCCACGGCAGTACCTTTACCTGCCATTTCGCTCCCGCCCAGGTCAGCAAATCCCGGGTCATCAGCACCGCCGACTGATACCGGCCAGCACTGGCCACTAGGCAATTGCCAAGTCAGCCGCTACATTGGCTGACTTGCGCCTGCCTTTTCAGGCGCACTTTTTTCTTATCCTTCGAATACACGGAACCCGCAAAACTCCATCATGGACCCTTCCCCTGGTTTGACCCTCGCAACAATATTCGCCGACTTCGGCATGATTCTTTTTGCTCTGATCCTGGTTTTGCTCAACGGCTTTTTCGTTGCGGCGGAATTTGCCATGGTCAAGTTGCGCTCGACCCGCGTCGAGGCCATCGCCGAGCAGCACGGTTGGCGCGGACACATCCTGCGCACCGTGCACAGCCAGCTCGATGCCTACCTGTCGGCGTGCCAATTGGGTATCACCCTCGCCTCCCTGGGCCTGGGTTGGGTCGGTGAGCCCGCCTTCGCCCACCTGCTCGGCCCCGTGCTCGAAGCGGCCGGCGTGCAATCGGCGGAACTGGTCAAGGCGGTATCGTTCTTCACCGCGTTCTTCATCATTTCGTACCTGCACATCGTGGTCGGCGAACTCGCGCCAAAATCCTGGGCGATCCGCAAACCCGAGCTGCTGTCGCTGTGGACCGCGGTGCCGCTGTACCTGTTCTACTGGGCCATGTACCCGGCCATCTACCTGCTCAACGCCAGCGCCAACCAGATCCTGCGCATCGCCGGTCAAGGCGAGCCCGGCCCGCACCATGAGCACCACTACAGCCGCGAAGAACTGAAGCTGATCCTGCACTCCAGCCGTGGTCAGGACCCGAGCGACCAGGGCATGCGCGTACTGGCCTCGGCGGTGGAAATGGGCGAGCTGGAAGTGGTCGACTGGGCCAACTCTCGCGAAGACCTGGTGACCCTGGAGTTCAACGCACCGCTCAAGGAAATCCTGGCGATGTTCCGTCGCCACAAGTTCAGCCGTTATCCGGTGTACGACAGCGAGCGCCAGGAGTTCGTCGGCCTGCTGCACATCAAGGACCTGCTGCTGGAACTGGCGGCCCTGGACCATATTCCGGAGTCGTTCAACCTGGCCGAGCTGACCCGCCCGCTGGAGCGCGTGTCCCGGCACATGCCGCTGTCGCAATTGCTGGAGCAGTTCCGCAAGGGTGGCTCGCACTTCGCCGTGGTTGAAGAGGCCGACGGCAACATCATCGGCTACCTGACCATGGAAGACGTGCTGGAAGTGCTGGTCGGCGACATCCAGGACGAACACCGCAAGGCCGAACGCGGCATCCTCGCGTACCAGCCGGGCAAACTGCTGGTGCGTGGCGATACGCCGCTGTTCAAGGTCGAACGGCTGCTGGGGATCGATCTGGACCACGTTGAAGCGGAAACGCTGGCGGGTCTGGTCTACGAGAGCCTCAAGCGCGTGCCGGAAGAGGAAGAAGTGCTGGAAGTCGAAGGCTTGCGGATCATCATCAAGAAGATGAAAGGGCCGAAGATTATTCTGGCCAAGGTGTTGATGCTGGACTGAGTTTCCCGGCGTTAAACCGAGTCGATCCCGTCGCGGGCAAGCCCGCTCCCACAAGGACACCACCGTGCCTGTGGGAGCGGGCTTGCCCGCGAAGGTGCCAGACCAGTCACCCCGTCACTGCTTGCCCAACGCAAAGTTGGGCAATGTCCCCATCGGTTGTTTGAACCGATACGGAATCGAGACCAACCCCATCCCCGTATTGCGCTGCACCACGAAATGCAGGTGCGGCCCGCTGCTGTTGCCGGTATTGCCCGACAGCGCCAATGCGCTGCCCACCGAAACCCTTTGCCCCTCGCGCACGCTGACCGAACCCTTTTTCAGGTGCAGGTACACGCCCATGGTCCCGTCATCGTGCAGCACCCGCACGAAGTTGCCCGCCGGGTCGTTGCCGCGGCCGGTCTGGCTGTTTTCGGTCTTCACCACCACCCCGCCCCGGGCGGCAATGATCGGCGTGCCTTCGGGCATGGCGATGTCCATGGCGTAGCGGTTCTTCGGCCCGTAGTGGCTGTATTGGCCGTTGGCGCCCTGGCTCAGGCGAAACGGCCCGCCACGCCAGGGGTACGGGTATTGATAGGCCAAGGCGGCACCTGAGGGATCACCGAGGAAGTATTGGAAGCTTGGGGTGTAGGCCAGCGGCTGTCCGGGCCGCGTCGCCTTGAGCAGCGCCAGGCGAATGCTGCTGCGCGCCGGCATCACCCGGCGGATGGGCCTGCTCGGCGCACCGCTGACATTGTTCAGGCCGGCAAAACTCAATTCGATCTGCACCGGGGCGTACAGGTCGTTGCGCACGAACACGCTGTCCATGCCCTTGAGTTTCTTTATGTCGAGGTACACCTGACGCTCCAGGTGCTCGACCATGCGATCGCGAAAAACGAAGACCTTGGCGCCCCTGGAGGGACGATCACTGTAGGAGACCACGCCATTGGCGTCGGTGGACGTGTAGATAGTCATGGCCACAGTCGAGGTGGAGGCCATGAAAAGACCACAGAAAAACAGCAGGCGCGCGAGCATGGGCAGGAGTCTGTCGAGTAAGGCCTGGGATTGAGCCTAGCAGTCGGAATTGACCTGCGTGATCGACAGATGTTTCAAAAACGACACGGGTGGGAGATGGGTGGTGACAGTTCCGGACCCATCGCGAGCAGGCTCGCTCCCACACAGGAACGCGTTCAATGTGGGAGCGAGCCTGCTCGCGATAAAGGAATTTCAGGCGACGCGGTCTCAGGCACCCGGAACAAAATGCTTCTGCGCCGTACCCCGGGCAATCAGGCGGGAGATGTAATCGAGCTTCTGCGCGTCCTGATCGACGAAGCGGAAGGTCAGTTGCAGCCATTCGCTGTCAGGTTTGGGCTCGTGGGCGACGATGGCGTGCAGGTAGCCGTTCAGACGCGCCGTCTCGGCGCTCTCGCCCTGCTCCAGGTCCAGCACGGCGCTGTCGAGCACCTGCGGCAGGGTGTCGGCGCGCTTGATCACCAGCAGCGCTTCCTTGAGGCTCAGGGCCTTGATCACGCATTGCTGGATGCCGTTCGGCAAACGCAGTTGACCCTGGCCACGCCCTCCTCCGGCAGCGGCAGCGGGAGTCGGCGCCTTGACCGGTGGGTTGTTGAGCAGGCCACGCGAAGGTGCGGCGGCAGCGGGTGCTGGTGCGGCAGGTGCAGCGACAGTCGCAGCCGCCACCGGCGCCTTGCCACCGGTCAACGCATTGAGCGAATCGTTGGCATACGCCGAGACAGTCTTGGTACTGGCGGTGTTCACCAGGACGTCGAGCTTGCCGACCTTGTGCAGCGCCTGCTTGACCTTGGTGATCAGTTGCTCGTTGGTGAACGGCTTGCTCACATAACCGGACACCCCGGCCTGGATCGCCTGCACCACGTTTTCCTTGTCGCCACGGCTGGTCACCATGACGAACGGCATGCCCTTGAGGCTTTCTTGCTCACGGCACCAGGTCAGCAGTTCCAGACCCGACATCTCCGGCATTTCCCAGTCGCACAGGACCAGATCGAACGCCTCACGCGCCAGCAGGGCCTGAGCCTTTCTGCCGTTGACCGCATCTTCGATGCGCATGCCCGGAAAATAGTTACGCAGGCATTTTTTCACCAGGTCACGAATGAACGAGGCATCGTCCACGACCAACACACTGACCTTACTCATCCCACACCCCTTTAAAAAATCCCGGCCAGCATACCGCTTTACTGATGGCACTTTGCCAAAAAACCTTCAGTCACGCCGGGACTTTTCGTTCGCGGGTGCTGCTTTTCGAATTCGTGAGCCACAAATGAAAACGCCCGGCCAAAGGGCCGGGCGCTTCTCTGGGGCAACCTTACTTATCGTCAGCTTCGCCCGGAACATTAGCGGTTTCGCCGCTTGTTCCTTCAACTTCTTCCTTCATGCGCTTGAGGCCCATGTGGCGCACGTCGGTGCCGCGGACCAGGTAAATCACCAGCTCGGAGATGTTGCGCGCGTGGTCACCGATACGCTCCAGCGAACGCAGTACCCAGATGATGCTCAAGACCCGCGAGATAGAGCGCGGATCTTCCATCATGTAGGTCGCCAGCTCGCGCAGGGCGGTCTTGTATTCGCGGTCGATGATCTTGTCGTACTGCGCCACCGACAACGCCAGGTCTGCGTCGAAACGGGCAAAAGCATCCAGGGCGTCGCGGACCATGTTGCGCACCTGATCGCCGATGTGGCGAACCTCGACGTAACCACGCGGCGCTTCGCCTTCTTCACACAGCTGGATGGCGCGACGGGCGATCTTGGTCGCTTCATCACCGATGCGCTCCAGGTCGATCACCGACTTGGAGATGCTGATGATCAGACGCAAGTCCGACGCCGCCGGCTGACGACGGGCCAGAATGCGCAGGCACTCTTCGTCGATGTTGCGTTCCATCTGGTTGATCTGGTCGTCGATCTCGCGCACCTGCTGCGCCAGACCCGAGTCGGCTTCGATCAGCGCGGTGACCGCGTCGTTGACCTGCTTCTCGACCAGCCCGCCCATGGCCAGGAGGTGGCTACGCACTTCCTCGAGCTCGGCGTTGAATTGCTGGGAGATGTGGTGGGTCAAGCCTTCCTTAGAAATCATGGGTTTGCTCCGCAAAAGCTGTGAGCTGCAAGCTACAAGCTGCAAGCTGTTTAATGTCCTACCCGAACCGCTCTTACTTGCCGCTTGAAGCTTGCGGCTCGCATCTGCTCCTAGCCATACCGACCGGTGATGTAGTCTTCGGTCTGCTTCTTCGCCGGGTTGGTGAACAGGGTATCGGTGTCGCCGAACTCCACCAGCTTGCCCATGTACATGAACGCCGTGTAGTCGGAAACCCGCGCGGCCTGCTGCATGTTGTGGGTCACGATGACGATGGTGAACTTGGATTTCAGTTCGTAGATCAGCTCTTCGACTTTCAGCGTGGAGATCGGGTCGAGTGCCGAGCACGGTTCGTCGAGCAGCAGGACTTCCGGTTCGACGGCGATGGTACGCGCGATCACCAGACGCTGCTGCTGACCACCGGACAGGCCCAGTGCCGAGTCATGCAGGCGATCCTTCACTTCGTCCCACAGCGCCGCGCCTTTCAACGCCCACTCAACGGCTTCGTCGAGTACGCGCTTCTTGTTGATGCCCTGGATGCGCAGGCCGTAGACCACGTTCTCGTAGATGGTTTTCGGGAACGGGTTCGGCTTCTGGAACACCATGCCGACGCGACGGCGCAGCTCGGCCACGTCTTCGCCCTTGCGATAGATGTTGTTGCCGTACAGGTTGATCGCGCCTTCGACGCGGCAGCCGTCGACCAGGTCGTTCATGCGGTTGAAGGTACGCAGCAGGGTCGACTTGCCGCAGCCTGACGGGCCGATGAAGGCGGTCACGCGCTGTTTCGGAATGTTCATGCTGACGTCGTACAGCGCTTGTTTCTCGCCGTAGAACAGGCTCAGGCCCGGCACTTCGATGGCCACGGTTTCCTGCGCGAGGTTCAGGCTCTGCTTGTCGCGACCCAGGGCCGACATGTTGATGCCGTGGGTATGTGTTTCGTGCTGCATGGGGTCTCACTCCGTTCGTAGCTGCAAGCTTCAAGCTGCAAGCTGCAAGTTTTGAGCAAAAGCGGCCAGCAGCATTTTCTTGCCGCTTGTAGCTTGCCGCTTGTGACTTATCAATTAGCTATCCAGCGCTTTGTACTTTTCGCGCAGGTGGTTACGAATCCACACCGCCGACAGGTTCAGTACCGCGATCACCAGCACCAGCAGCAGCGCGGTGGCGTACACCAGCGGTCGCGCGGCTTCGACGTTCGGGCTCTGGAAGCCGACGTCATAAATGTGGAAGCCCAGGTGCATGATCTTCTGGTCCAGGTGCAGGTACGGGTAGTTGCCATCCACCGGCAGCGACGGCGCCAGTTTCACCACACCCACCAGCATCAGCGGCGCCACTTCACCGGCGGCGCGGGCCACGGCGAGAATCATCCCGGTCATCATCGCCGGGCTGGCCATCGGCAGCACGATCTTCCACAGGGTTTCGGCCTTGGTTGCGCCCAGGGCCAGGGAACCCTCACGCACGGTGCGAGGAATCCGCGCCAGGCCTTCTTCGGTGGCCACGATCACCACCGGCACCGCCAGCAGCGCCAGGGTCAACGAGGCCCACAGCAGACCCGGCGTACCGAAAGTCGGCGCCGGCAAGGCTTCAGGGAAGAACAGACGGTCGAGCGAGCCGCCCAGCACGTAGACGAAGAAGCCCAGACCGAACACGCCGTAAACGATGGCCGGAACGCCTGCCAGGTTGTTTACCGCAATGCGGATCACCCGGGTCAGCGCGTTCTGCTTGGCGTATTCACGCAGGTACACCGCCGCCAGCACGCCGAACGGGGTCACGATCATCGCCATGATCAGGGTCATCATCACGGTGCCGAAGATCGCCGGGAAGATACCGCCTTCAGTGTTCGCTTCACGCGGGTCGTCGCTCAGGAACTCCCAGACCTTGCTGAAGTAGAAACCGACCTTGGTGAAAGTCCCCATGGCGTTCGGCTGATAAGCATGAACCACTTTGCCCAGGCCGATTTCGACTTCCTTGCCGTTGGCATCGCGAGCGGTCAGGCTGTCGCGATTGAACTGCGCATGCAGGTCGGAAAGACGCGCTTCGATGTCCTGATAGCGAGCGTTGAGCTCGGCACGCTCGGCGTCCATGTCCGCTTGCGCGGCCGGGTCGAGCTTGCCGTCCAGTTCCAGTTTGCGACCATGCAGACGGATACGCTCCAGACCTGCGTTGATCGCACCGATATCGGTTTTTTCCAGAGACTTGAGCTGGGCTGACAGCTTGTTCACCCGATCGATCCGCGCCTGCAGCTCAGGCCAGGCCGCTTCGCCTTCGGCGACCACCTTGCCGTCCTGTTTGACGTTGACCAGGTAACCGTAGAAGTTGCCCCACTCGCGACGCTCGATGGCCATCAGCTCCACCGGCGTGGTCTGGTTGGTCAGCCACTCGCCGACGATCCAGGTGAAGTCGTTGCCGTTCAGGTCACGGTTGCCGACCTTGATCAGCTCGCGGGTCATGAATTCCGGACCTTCGTCCGGAACCGGCAGGCCGGCACTCTTCAGGCGAGCACGCGGCACTTCTTCCTTCTGCACCACTTCACCGATGACCAGGTGATTGCCCTGGCCCGGCACGTCGTAGCTGGCGTGCAGCAGATCCGCCGGCCAGAAGTGACCCAGACCGCGCACCGCGATCACCGCCAGCAGGCCAATCGTCATGATGACCGCGATGGACACCGCACCACCGCTGATCCAGACGCCTGGGGCGCCGCTCTTGAACCATCCTTTCAGGGAGTTCTGTTTCACAGACTTCTACCTTTCTTAAAGCGACGAGTATTTCTTGCGCAGACGCTGACGAATCAGTTCCGCGAGGGTGTTCATGATGAAGGTGAACAACAGCAGCACCAGCGCCGAGAGGAACAGCACGCGGTAGTGGCTGCCGCCGACTTCCGACTCGGGCATTTCCACCGCCACGTTGGCGGCCAGGGTGCGCAGGCCTTCGAACAGGTTCATTTCCATGACCGGGGTGTTGCCGGTGGCCATCAGTACGATCATGGTTTCACCGACCGCACGGCCCATGCCGATCATCAGCGCCGAGAAAATGCCCGGGCTGGCGGTGAGGATCACCACGCGGGTCATGGTCTGCCACGGCGTGGCGCCCAGCGCCAGGGAACCGAGGGTCAGGCCGCGAGGCACGCTGAACACGGCGTCTTCGGCGATGGAGTAGATGTTCGGGATCACGGCGAAGCCCATGGCCAGGCCAACCACCAGTGCATTGCGCTGGTCGTAGGTGATGCCCAGGTCGTGGGAAATCCACAGGCGCATGTCGCCGCCGAAGAACCAGTTTTCCATGTACGGGCTCATGTACAGCGACAACCAGCCCACGAACAGGATCACCGGAATCAGCAGCGCGCTTTCCCAACCATCCGGGATGCGCAGACGGATCGACTCAGGCAGGCGGCTGAAAACGAAACCGGCAACCAGGATGCCGATCGGCAGCAGCATCAGCAGGCTGAAGATGCCCGGCAGGTGCCCTTCGACATAGGGCGCGAGGAACAGACCGGCGAAGAAACCGAGGATCACCGTCGGCATCGCTTCCATCAACTCGATCACCGGCTTGACCTTGCGGCGCATGCCCGGGGCCATGAAGTAGGCGGTGTAGATAGCAGCGGCAACGGCCAGAGGCGCGGCCAGCAGCATGGCGTAGAACGCGGCTTTCAGGGTACCGAAGGTCAGCGGCGAGAGACTCAGCTTCGGTTCGAAGTCGGTGTTGGCGGCGGTCGATTGCCAGACGTATTTAGGCTCGTCGTAGTTCTCGTACCAGACCTTGCTCCACAACGCGCTCCAGGAAACTTCCGGGTGCGGGTTGTCCAGCAGCAACGGATGAATCTTGCCACCGGCTTCCACGATCACGCGGTTGGCCCGTGGCGACAGACCGAACAGGCCCTGGCCTTCGACCACCTGATCCACCAGCAGGGTGCGGTGCGCAGTGCTGTGGAACACGCCGAGCTTGCCCGAAGCATCCAGGGCAACGAAGCCCTTGCGGCGTTCTTCCGCGGTGATTTCCACGATCGGCGTGGTGCCCATCTGGAAGGTACGGATTTGCTTCAGGCGTTGCTCGCCATCGTGATCGCGAGCCATGAACCACTGGGCCAAACCGCCCTTGGAGTCGCCGATGATCAGCGAAATGCCGCCCACCAGCTGGGTACTGGCGGTGACTTGAGCGTCACCGTCTTCCAGCAATTTGTAGCGACCGTTCAGGCTCTTGTCGCGCAGGCTGAACACGTCCGCCTGGGCACGACCGTTGATCACATACAGCCACTGCTGACGCGGGTCGACGAAGATGTTTTTCACCGCTTCGGTCATTTGCGGCAGGTCGATGCGCTTCTGCTCGTTGGTGACTTCGCCGGTCATCATGTTTTCTTCGCTGGTCAGCGACAGAACATTGAGCTGCGAACCGGTAGCGCCAACCAGCATCAGGGTTGAATCGGTGGCATTGAGGCTGACGTGCTCCAGCGCACCGCCGCCTTCGTTCAGGGTGATCGGCGCTTCGCCGTACGGGTATTCGATGGCCGGCGTGATGGTTTTCTTGCCGTCCGGATAGCTGACTTTATAGGTGTGACGCAACACCAGCGCCTGACCGTTGGACAGGCCCACCGCTACCAATGGATGACCTGGCTGGTCTTCACCGATGGAGGTAACGCTGGCACCGGCTGGAACCGGCAGATCGACGCGCTTGAGTTCAGCGCCACTGTCGATGTCGAAGAACAAGGCCTGGCCCTTGTCGGAAACCCGCATGGCCACCTGGTTCTGTTCTTCCAGGGCGATCATCAACGGCTTGCCGGCGTCTTGCATCCAGGCTGGCGTGATGGCGTCCGTGGACGTCAGGCTGGCACCCTGGAACAGGGGGGCCACGACGTAGGCAAGGAAGAAGAAAATCAGGGTAATCGCACCCAGCACTGCAAGGCCGCCAACGAGGACGTACCAGCGGGTCAGGCGATCTTTGAGCGCCCGAATGCGGCGCTTGCGTTGCAGCTCAGGCGTATTGAAGTCAATTCGCTTGGGGGGATTTGTAGTCATGTTGGAATTGGCCAGATCATTCATTCGCACACCCTAGCGATCCTGTATGACAGAAAGATGACAATGCAGTGACGCGACAAATCCTCCGCTGGCGGTACCAGCAGGGGATAGAAAACAGGTGGGCCGGCGTACCGGCTTCGTAGGAGCAGAGCTTGCTCGCGAAGGGGTCGTTACTTTCAACGTTTATGCTGACTGAACCACCACCTTCGCGAGCAAGCTTCGCTCTACAGGTCCGAGATGTAGCCCGGACCTAGGGTTTTACTTTTTTGCGACTTCAGCGCCGCCTTCCTGCAGACCCAGGTCAGCCAGTGCTTTTGCAGCAACCTTGGCTGGCAGTGGGATGTAACCGTCTTTGACTACAACTTCCTGACCCTGCTTGGACAGAACCAGTTTCACGAACTCGGCTTCCAGCGGGGCCAGAGGCTTGTTCGGGGCCTTGTTCACGTAAACGTACAGGAAGCGCGACAGCGGGTACTTGCCGTTCAGGGCGTTTTCTTCGGTGTCTTCGATGAAGTCAGTGCTGCCTTTCTTGGCCAGAGCCACGGTCTTCACGCTGGCGGTCTTGTAACCGATACCCGAGTAACCGATGCCGTTCAGCGAGGAGCTGATGGACTGAACGACCGAAGCCGAACCTGGTTGCTCGTTCACGTTAGCCTTGTAGTCGCCTTTGCACAGAGCTTCTTCCTTGAAGTAGCCGTAGGTGCCGGATACCGAGTTGCGACCGAACAGTTGAACTGGCTTGTTGGCCAGGTCGCCGGTCACGCCCAGGTCACCCCAGGTTTTCACGTCGGTTTTAGCGCCGCACAGACGGGTGGACGAGAAGATCGCATCGACCTGTTCCATGGTCAGGTGCTGGATCGGGTTGTCCTTGTGTACGAAGACAGCCAGGGCGTCCACGGCAACCGGGATAGCGGTTGGCTTGTAGCCGTATTTCTGTTCGAAGGCAGCCAGTTCGGTGTCCTTCATCTTGCGGCTCATGGGACCTAAGTTGGAGGTGCCTTCAGTCAGTGCAGGTGGCGCGGTGGCGGAGCCAGCGGCCTGAATCTGGATGTTTACGTTCGGGTATTCTTTTTTGTAGTTCTCAGCCCAGAGGGTCATGAGGTTGGCCAGAGTGTCGGAACCAACGCTGGACAGGTTGCCCGACACACCGGTGGTCTTGGTGTAGCTCGGGATAGCAGGGTCAACAGCGGCAACCGCGTTGGCAGTCGCAACGCCAGCAGCGACAAAAGTCATTGCCGCCATCAAACGCTTCAGTTTCATGCCTTACTCCTAGCAGATAGGTGTTTTAAGTCGGGGCCAAGTATCAGCAGGCCATGTGAACACTCTATGGCTGAAATATGACAATTGGATGAAAGGCCAGTATTGAGCCTCTACACGAAGTTTCGGTATGCCCTATCGCGAGCAGGCTCGCTCCCACATTGATCACGCTGTACCTGTGGGAGCGAGCCTGCTCGCGATGGGGCGATGACTGACGATGAAGAAAGCCGGGCTTAGCGCCCCTTCTTCCAGAGATACGCCCCCACCACAATCCCCACCCCGCACAGCACCGCCACGTAATACGCAGGCCCCATCGTGCTTTCCTTGAGCAGCAGGCTGACGACCATGGGCGTCAGGCCGCCGAAGATCGCGTAGGCAACGTTGTAGGAGAACGACAGGCCGCTGAAGCGCACCACGGGCGGGAAGGCCTTGACCATCACGTATGGCACCGCGCCGATGGTACCGACCAGCAGGCCGGTCAGGGCGTACATCGGGAACAGCCAGTCGGGATGTTCGGCCAGGCTGTGGTAGAAGGTCCAGGAGCTGGCCAGCAACGCGGCGCAGCCGAAGACGAAGACTTTGCCGGCACCGAAGCGATCCGCCAGGGCGCCGGAGATCACACAGCCAAAGCTCAGCAGCACGATGGCCACGCTGTTGGATTGCAGGGCCGTGGTCGGCGAGAACTTGTAGACCGTCTGCAACACGGTCGGAGTCATCAGGATCAGGACCACGATCGCGGCCGACAGCAGCCAGGTCAGCAGCATCGAAATGGCGATGGCGCCGCGATGGTCACGCAGCACCGCGCGCAACGGCACTTCTTCGGCCAGGGCCTTGCGCTGTTGCATTTCAGCGAACACCGGGGTTTCGTGCAGCCAGCGGCGCAGGTACACCGAGAACAGGCCGAATACGCCACCCAGCAGGAACGGGATACGCCAGGCGTAATCGGACACTTCCACCGGGGTGTAGATGCTGTTGATTGCCGTGGCGACCAGCGAGCCCAGCAGGATGCCCGCGGTCAGGCCGCTGGTGAGGGTGCCGCAGGCATAGCCGATATGGCGTTGCGGCACGTGTTCGGAAACGAAGACCCAGGCCCCCGGCACCTCACCGCCAATCGCCGCGCCCTGGATGACTCGCATCAGCAGCAACAGGATCGGCGCCCACATGCCGATCTGCGCGTAGGTCGGCAGCAGGCCCATGATCAGGGTCGGTACCGCCATCATGAAAATGCTCAGGGTGAACATTTTCTTGCGCCCCAGCAGGTCGCCGAAGTGCGCCATCACGATGCCGCCCAGCGGCCGCGCCAGGTAGCCGGCGGCGAAAATGCCGAAGGTCTGCATCATGCGCAGCCAGTCCGGCATGTCCGCCGGGAAGAACAGCTTGCCCACCACGGTCGCGAAGAACACGAAGATGATGAAGTCGTAGAACTCCAGCGCACCGCCCAGGGCGGACAGCGAGAGTGTCTTGTAGTCGCTGCGGGTCAGCGGACGTGCGGATGGGGCTGGCTGCGCGATACTCGAGGGCGCTGGGGTCATGGCAAAGGCTTCTCTTATAGACAGATCTACCGCCCCTACAACGCTGGCAAGGGCTCGGGCAGGTCCGGCACGATAACAAATTGTTCGAAAAAGCACATAGAGGCGCGTATTTGACGGTCAAAATGAGAACCGGATGGTCGTATCGGAGTCTATCGACCGATATACTCGCAACACTGTGTAATAGCTTTTCAGGGTTGCTGTGCGAAAACGCCTGTCAGGTTCATAGGCGATTTCGCAGAGTTTCCCTTTAGGCGCCTTTATGGAAAACGTGACGAACGTAGTATGTTCGGTGCTGAATCGTTTTTCCGAAGACGGCTATTCACTGAAAGACCAACGAAGAGTCACGGGTCAGAGGCACCCCCGGCATGATAGAGCTCGAACAAGAAGATCCGATCCCGCAAGGCGACCTGGCCCTGCAAATCACCGCGCTTCCCCGCGAAACCAACGGCTTTGGCGATATTTTCGGCGGCTGGCTGGTGGCGCAGATGGATTTGGCCGGCACCGCGATGGCCAGCAAGGTCGCCGGTGGCCGCGTGGCCACGGTGGCGATCGACCGCATGGCATTTCTGGTGCCGGTGGCGGTGGGCGCTCAGCTCTCCTTCTATACCCAGGCGCTGGAAATCGGCCGCAGTTCGATCAAGATGATGGTCGAAGTCTGGAGCGACGATCCGCTGTCCAGCGAATGGCGCAAGGTGACCGAGGCGGTCTTCGTGTTCGTCGCCATCGACGGTAGCGGCCGCACTCGCTCGGTTCCGCCAAGAGCTCGCTGAGCATCAAGGCATCGCGTTAATCAGCCCCGCTAAACCCGGCGACCGTTTTGCGGTCCATTGCAGTCCTGATACTGATCGAGAGCTGTCCCATGAGCACGCCCAACGTTGAAGCCGTAAAACTGGATGAACTGAACTGCTGGCGTATTCGCCACGGTCAGGCCGAATTACTGGTGGCCCAGCAAGGTGCGCACATCCTCAGCTATCAGGTCGCCGGTCAGCCGCCTGTAATCTGGCTCAACGACGAGGCTGTGTTCAAGACCGGCAAAAGCATCCGCGCCGGCGTGCCGGTGTGCTGGCCTTGGTTCGGCAATTTCGAGCGCAATCCGCAGAGCGTGAAGGCGATGCGCGTCAGCCAGGAACCGGCACCGGCCCATGGTCTGGTGCGGGCGATGGACTGGGAACTGGGTGGCATCGAGGCCGAGGGCGAAAGCCTGAAGGTCGAGTTCCTCCTGCCCTACCCCGAAGGCGGCCTGCCGGGCTGGCCGCATCAGGTCGACTTGAAGCTGAGCATCCGCCTGGACTCGCAACTGCACATCAGCCTGACCAGCCATAACCAGGGCGCCGAGACGGTGACCATCAGCCAGGCGCTGCACAGCTATTTCGCCGTCAGCGATGTGCGCAAGGTGCATGTCGAGGGCGTGAATGGCCTGAGCTACATCGAGACGCTGGAAGACTGGAAAACCAAGTCGCAAACCGGCGACCTGCAGTTCACCGGCGAAACCGACCGCATCTACCTCAACGCCCCGGCGAAGCTGAGCATCGTCGACCCGGCGTGGGAACGTCGTATCGAGCTGACCAGCACTGGTTCGCGCACGGCGGTGATCTGGAACCCGTGGGTTGATCGCGCTGCAGCGCTCAGTGACATGGCCGATGACGGTTGGCAGCGCATGCTGTGCATCGAGACGGCGAATGTGATGGATGATGTGGTGGCGCTGAAGCCGGGGGCCAGCCATACCCTGGGTGTGAGCATCGGCAGCAAGCCTCTGTAACGCAACACAACCAGATGCGGGAGCGGGCTTGCTCGCGAAAGCGGTATGTCAGTCACGTTGATGTCGACTGACACGCCCTCTTCGCGAGCAAGCCCGCTCCCACATTTTTGATTTGTGTATGGCTTGGATGACGTTTTAGAGATCCGACTCCTTCACCACCCGAACCTTCGCCGCATCCAGCGCATACGCCGCATCCGCCAGGTCATTACTGACCTTCTCGATCTTCAGCGTGCCGGTGACCCACAGCGGCGTGTAGATATCGTTGAGCTTCAAACCCTTTGGATAACGCACCAGCACCAGTTGGTTTGGCGGCGGTGGCGGGACGTGGATGCAGGCGCCTGGATACGGCACGAGGAAGAACAGCGTGCTGTGGCCCTTGGCGTCGGTTTCCAGCGGCACGGGATAACCACCCAGACGAATGTTCTTGTCATTCATCGACGCAACAGTCTTGGTCGAATACATCACCGCCGGCAGGCCTTTGCTCTGCTTCATGCCACCCTTTTCGGTAAAGGTGCCATTGGCTTCGGGGGAGTTGTGATCGATCTCGGGCATGGCCTCGAGGGCTTTCTGGTCCGACTTGGGCATCAGTTCCAGCCAGTCGGTTTCCGGCAGTTCGCCGGCGTGGGCCAGACCGCTGCCCAGCAAAAGAAGAGTTATCAGAAGACGACGCATGAAGGTGCTCGGAGTAGGAAAGGACGTGAAGCGCCGAGCATTCTAGTCCTCTCGGACTGCCCAGCCGAGAGGACTTTGTCGTCTGGATCAGTTCTTTTTGATCATGCCGTAGATGATCAGCAGGATGATCGCGCCGACCAGCGCGCCGATGAAACCGGCTGCCTGGCCCGCCTGGTAAATGCCCAGGGCCTGGCCGCCGTAGGTGGCCGCCAGCGAACCGCCGATACCGAGCAGAATGGTCATGATCCAGCCCATGCTGTCATCGCCCGGTTTCAGGAACCGCGCCAGCAGGCCGACGATCAGGCCGATAAAGATGGTTCCGATAATTCCCATGGCATTTCCCTCTGAATTGGAAGATATGCGAAAGCCTAGTCAGACTTTCGCATCCTGCCATGAGAGAACGGCGGTCCCTGAATGGTTCCACCGTTGCCACATGAAACCGGATTTACCTGGCGGCTTCGTTTGGCGACGCTACTCAGCGATGAGCGCTTCGACCTTGAGGATCTGCGCCGCCAACGTCTCGCGATCGGCGCAGCGCAGGTTGGCGTGACCGACCTTGCGGCCAGCCTTGAACGCCTTGCCGTAGTGATGCAGATGGCAATCGGCGATGGCCAGGACTTTTTCGGTCTCGGGCACTTTGCCGATGAAGTTGAGCATCGCGCTTTCGCCGACCTTGGCAGTCGAACCCAGCGGCAGGCCGGCGACCGCCCGCAGGTGGTTTTCGAACTGACTGCACTCGGTGCCTTCAGTGGTCCAGTGCCCGGAGTTGTGCACGCGCGGAGCGATTTCGTTGGCCTTGAGGCCACCGTCGACTTCAAAGAACTCGAACGCCATCACGCCGACGTAGTCCAGCTGCTTGAGCACACGGCTGGAGTAGTCTTCGGCCAGGGCCTGCAGCGGGTGATCGGTGCTGGCCACGGACAGCTTGAGGATGCCGCTTTCGTGGGTGTTGTGGACCAACGGGTAGAACTTCGTTTCGCCATCGCGAGCGCGCACGGCGATCAGCGAGACTTCACCGGTGAACGGTACGAAGCCTTCCAGCAGGCACGCCACGCTGCCCAGTTCGGCGAAGGTGCCGACCACATCCTCAGGGGTGCGCAGGACTTTCTGGCCCTTGCCGTCGTAACCCAGAGTGCGGGTTTTCAGCACGGCCGGCAGACCGATGGCAGCCACGGCGGCATCCAGGTCAGCCTGGGACTGAATGTCGGCGAACGCCGGGGTCGGAATCCCCAGGTCCTTGAACATGCTCTTCTCGAACCAGCGATCGCGGGCGATGCGCAGGGCTTCGGCGCTCGGGTAGACCGGCACGAATTGCGAGAGGAACGCCACGGTTTCCGCCGGCACGCTTTCAAACTCGAAGGTCACCAGATCGACTTGATCGGCCAGCTGACGCAGGTGGTCCTGGTCACCGTAATCGGCGCGCAGGTGATCGCCCAATGCCGCGGCGCAGGCGTCCGGCGCCGGGTCCAGGAAAGCGAAGTTCATGCCCAGCGGAGTGCCCGCCAGCGCCAACATGCGACCCAACTGGCCGCCACCGATTACACCGATCTTCATCGTCAACAACCTCAGGCGATGCGTGGGTCTGGATTTTCCAGGACGCTGTCAGTCTGCTCAGCGCGGAAGGTTTTCAGCACGTCGTGGAACTGCGGGTGCTTGGCGCCCAGGATGCTCGCCGACAGCAGCGCTGCGTTGATCGCACCGGCTTTACCGATAGCCAGAGTGGCAACCGGAATACCGGCTGGCATCTGCACGATGGAGAGCAGCGAATCGACGCCCGACAGCATTGCCGATTGCACCGGCACGCCGAGTACCGGCAGGTGGGTCTTGGCCGCACACATGCCAGGCAGGTGAGCCGCGCCACCGGCACCGGCGATGATCACCTCGATGCCACGGGCTTCGGCTTCCTCAGCGTACTGGAACAGCAGGTCCGGGGTGCGGTGGGCAGAGACCACTTTCACCTCGTAGGGGATGCCGAGCTTTTCCAGCATATCGGCGGTGTGGCTAAGGGTGGACCAATCGGACTTGGAGCCCATGATCACGCCAACCAGTGCACTCATCGTCGAGCCTCTTCTCTCTGGGCGCCCGCGGGCGCGTCAAAAACAACAAGCCACGCATTATGCGTGGCTTGAATTGTACGAAAAATAGCCGGTCAAACCGGCCGAAGGCCGCGCAGTATACCGCAATACGGCAGATAAACAGCCCCTGTTTCGACCATCTGTCATACGGCGCAAAGTGCCGGTTTTATTGACCTTAAGGTCAATCAAAAAGATCAAAAGATCGCAGCCTTCGGCAGCTCCTGCATGGTTCAGTGTAGGAGCTGCCGAAGGCTGCGATCTTGTCGATCTTACAGACGCCACTCATGTACCCTGCGCAGCCCCACCCTCCAGCTTGCGCCACAACAACCGCACGTTGGCCTTGCGCACCAGCGCGCAGCGATACAGGCGAATTTCCAGCGGCACATGCCACTGCGGCCCGCCGCACACCACCAGCTCACCACGAGCCAGTTCCGCACGCACGCTCAGTTGCGGTACCCAGGCGATCCCGAGGCCTTCCAAGGCCATGCTTTTCAGGCTATCGGCCATGGCAGTCTCGTAAACAGTGGTAAAGCGCAGCGCCCGCTGGCGCAGCAGCATGTTCACCGAGCGCCCGAGAAACGCGCCGGCACTGTAGGCCAGCAACGGCACACTGCCCTCGCCTTCCAGATCGAATAGCGGCTTGCCATCGGCATCCGCCGCACACACCGGCAGCATTTCGGTGTGGCCAAGGTGCAAGGACGGGAAGATTTCCGGGTCCATCTGCATTGCCGCATCCGGGTCGTAGAACGCCAGCATCAAATCGCAGCCACCTTCACGCAGTGCATGCACGGCGTCGCCGACGTTGGTCGCCACCAGCCGCGTGGCGATGTTCAAGCCTTCATTGCGCAGTTGGGCGATCCAGCGCGGGAAGAAGCCCAGGGCCAGCGAGTGGGCGGCGGCGACCTGCATCACCTCGCCCTGCCCGCCTTCCAGATGGTGAAGATGGCGCAACACTTCGCCGAGCTGTTCAACCACGGTGCGCGCGGTGACCAGGAACAACTGCCCGGCCGCCGTCAGCTCCACTGGCGTGCGCGAGCGGTTGACCAGCGTCAGCCCCAGCGCGGCCTCCAGGCTGCGGATCCGCCGGCTGAACGCAGGCTGCGTCACGAAGCGCCGTTCCGCCGCCTGGGAGAAGCTGCGGGTGGCGGCCAGGGCACTGAAGTCCTCCAGCCATTTACTTTCCAGATTCATCACGTCCTCCCGGACACGCACCAAAATAGGTCACACGCTCGCCACCAACGCGGCGTCACACGGACATTATGCCGAATATGCATAGGTCAGTGTTTAACAGCATTGGCTCTAAACTCTCCACAAGCCTAGCATTTGCAGTGTTCCGGCACAGACCGGGTCCATATCGAGATGATTTCTATCATGTCCTCCGCTGCATCCTTCCGCACAGAAAAAGACCTGCTTGGCAAACTCGAAGTACCTGCTCAAGCGTATTACGGCATCCAGACCCTGCGAGCGGTGAATAACTTCCGTCTCTCCGGCGTGCCGATTTCCCACTACCCGAAACTGGTAGTCGGCCTGGCGATGGTCAAACAGGCCGCCGCTGACGCCAACCGCGAACTGGGTCACCTGAGCGAAGCCAAGCACGCAGCCATCAGCGAGGCCTGTGCCCGTCTGATCCGCGGCGATTTCCACGAAGAGTTCGTGGTGGACATGATTCAAGGCGGCGCTGGCACTTCGACCAACATGAATGCCAACGAAGTGATCGCCAACATCGCACTGGAGGCCATGGGTCACCAGAAAGGCGAATACCAGTACCTGCACCCGAACAACGACGTGAACATGGCGCAGTCGACCAACGACGCCTACCCGACGGCGATCCGTCTGGGTCTGCTGCTGGGTCACGACGCGCTGCTGGCCAGCCTCGACAGCCTGATCCAGTCGTTCGCGGCCAAAGGCGAAGAGTTCGCCCACGTCCTGAAAATGGGCCGTACCCAACTGCAAGACGCCGTGCCGATGACCCTCGGCCAGGAATTCCGCGCCTTCGCCACCACCCTGGGCGAAGACCTGGCACGCCTGAAAACCCTGGCACCTGAGCTGCTGACCGAAGTGAACCTGGGCGGCACCGCGATCGGTACCGGCATCAACGCCGACCCGCGCTACCAGCACCTGGCCGTTCAGCGCCTGGCCACCATCAGCGGTCACCCGCTGGTACCGGCAGCCGACCTGATCGAAGCCACCTCCGACATGGGCGCCTTCGTCCTGTTCTCCGGCATGCTCAAGCGTACCGCGGTCAAGCTGTCGAAGATCTGCAACGACCTGCGCCTGCTGTCCAGCGGCCCGCGCACCGGCATCAACGAGATCAACCTGCCAGCGCGTCAGCCAGGCAGCTCGATCATGCCAGGCAAGGTCAACCCGGTTATTCCGGAAGCCGTCAACCAGGTGGCCTTCCAGGTCATCGGTAACGACCTGGCGCTGACCATGGCAGCCGAAGGCGGCCAGCTGCAGCTGAACGTGATGGAGCCGCTGATCGCCTTCAAGATCCTCGACTCGATCCGCCTGCTGCAACGCGCCATGGACATGCTGCGCGAGCACTGCATCACCGGTATCACCGCCAACGAAGAACGTTGCCGTGAACTGGTCGAGCACTCGATCGGCCTGGTCACCGCGCTGAACCCGTACATCGGCTACGAAAACGCCACCCGCATCGCCCGTATCGCTCTGGAAAGCGGCCGCGGCGTGCTGGAACTGGTGCGCGAAGAAGGTCTGCTCGACGACGCCATGCTCGCCGACATCCTGCGCCCGGAAAACATGATCGCTCCACGTCTGGTTCCGCTTAAAGCCTGATCCGACGCAACACCAGTAGCACCGCTCACCAGGTCGAGGGACTAGACACCTCTCACCTTTTGAGGGCTTGGAGATCACTCTCCAGGCCCTTTTTTTTGCGCGTTTTTTGCCAATCGGTCAGTTAAAGTGCGCCCATTGCGGGAGCGAGCCTGCTCGCGATGACGGCGGCACATTCGAATCCGGGGTCACTGACGAATCGCTATCGCGAGCAGGCTCGCTCCCACACATCATCTCTAGCGGAGGCCTCCAAATGATTGCCAATAACTACCCTGCCGCCCAGCACATCATGGTGCTCTACACCGGCGGCACGATCGGCATGCAGGCCAGCGCCAACGGCCTGGCTCCGGCGTCCGGCTTCGAAGCGCGGATGCGCGAATACCTCACCAGCCAACCCGAACTGGTGGTACCGCAGTGGCGCTTTCGCGAAATGTCGCCGCTGATCGACAGCGCCAACATGACCCCGACCTACTGGCAGCAACTGCGCGAAGCGGTGGTTGAGGCGGTCGACGTGCAAGGTTGCGACAGCGTGCTGATCCTGCACGGCACCGACACCCTGGCCTACAGCGCCGCGGCCATGAGCTTCCAGCTGCTCGGCCTTAAGGCTCGCGTGTGCTTCACCGGCTCGATGCTGCCGGCCGGCGTCACCGACAGCGATGCCTGGGAAAACCTTGGCGGCGCGCTGGTCGCCCTAGGCCAGGGCCTGGCGCCGGGTGTGCACCTGTACTTTCACGGCGAAGTGCTGGACCCGACCCGCTGCGCGAAGGTGCGCAGTTTCGGCCGCCACCCGTTCAAACGCCTGGAGCGTCAGGGTGGTGGGACCAAGGCGGCTTCGCTGCCGGCAGCGCTTGGCTACAACCAGCCCAGGCAATTGGCGAACGTCGCGGTGCTGCCACTCTTTCCCGGCATCCGCGCCGAGATCGTCGACGGTCTGATCGACAGCGGCATTCAGGGTCTGGTGCTGGAGTGCTACGGCAGCGGCACCGGCCCGAGCGACAACCCGGCGTTCCTCGCAAGCCTCAAGCGGGCGCGGGACAAGGGCGTGGCGGTAGTGGCGGTGACGCAGTGCCATGAAGGCGGCGTGGAGCTGGACGTTTATGAAGCGGGCAGCCGCTTGCGTGGTGTCGGTGTGTTGTCCGGTGGCGGCATGACCCGCGAAGCGGCGTTCGGCAAGCTGCACGGCCTGTTGGGCGCAGGCCTGGACACCGCAGAAGTACGCCGCCTCGTAGAACTCGATCTCTGCGGCGAACTCAGCTGACAACCACCCCACCACCCTGTAGGAGCGAGGCTTGCCCGCGAAGGCGTCCACAAGTCAGTCAAAAGCTTCGCGGGCAAGCCTCGCTCCTACAGACAGCAACTTTGTGCGGCACACAATTTGCTCACCTTTCAGCACCCCCAAGGCTGGAAGCCAACCATGCTCCACTCCCATCTCACCACCCTCAACGCCGTTTCCCTGGTGCTCAACACCTTCAAGGCCGAAGGTCTGTCGAGCGAGGCCCTGCTGGCCGGCAGTGGCATCAGCGCGGCGGATCTCAACCGGGCCGACACTCGCATCACCACCAACCAGGAGATGCAGGTCTGCGCCAACGCCGTCGCCCTCAAGCACGACATCGGCCTGGAGCTGGGTCGACGCATGCACGTGTCGTCCTACGGCATCCTCGGTTACGCCCTGCTCACCTGTGCCACCTTCGGTGACGCATTGCGCTTGGCGATACGCTATCCGGCGCTGCTGGGAACACTTTTCGAGTTGCGCCTGGAGGAGGATGGCGAGCGCGTCTGGTTCGCCGCCGCCGATTACCGCGAGAGCCCGGCCATGGCGGTGTTCAATGCCGAGTTTTGCCTGGTATCGCTGAAGGTCACCTGCGATGACCTGCTCGGCCATCCACTGCCACTGCTTGGTGCGCGCTTCGAACACGCCGCGCCCGACTATCAGGCGTCCTACGCCCACCCCTTCGACTGCCCGCTGCATTTCGGCGCGCAGGACAACGCTTTCGCCTTCGACAGAAAATGGCTGGAGCAACCCCTGCCACTGGCGGACGCCATCACCCACCAGGCCATGGCCGAACGCTGCCGCAAACAGAACACCGAGTTCACCGGGCGCCAGGCGTGGCTGGGACGGATTCGCCAACTGCTCAGCGCGCAACTGAATGCGGCGCCGGGCCTGGAAGGCCTGGCCGAACAGATGAACTGCTCCACGCGAACCTTGCGCCGGCATCTCAAGGACATGGGTTGCAGCTATCAGGAACTGCTGGACGAATTGCGTTTCGAGCAGGCCAAGCAGATGCTCTGCGAGGATCAGATGCCGATCTACCGGATTGCCGAAGCGTTGGGCTTCAGCGAGACCGCAAGCTTTCGGCATGCCTTCGTGCGCTGGAGCGGTGTGGCTCCCAGCCAGTTCAGGCCACACGGATAACCTGTGGGAGCGGGCTTGCTCGCGAAGAGGTCGGTACATCCGACTCATTTTCGTCGGCCGGAATACCGTCTTCGCGAGCAAGCCCGCTCCCACAGGGTTTTGCATTCCACGCATTGTAAGGGGCGAATTCCGGTCAAACGTTTTGGCCATATCGATCCCCTTTTGGCCTTTCCTGCCGTTCTCCAAATCCGCCCGCGCCGCAAGACTGTGTTCAAACCGAATCAGCCTGCGGAGAACAAGAAATGCTGACGATCTACTCGGATGATCACCACCTGCACCACGGCCGTTGCGAATTGATCGACGGCCAGCTCAAGCCCTGCTTCGAGATGCCGTCCCGTGCCGACCACGTGCTGGCGCGCGTGCAAAAGCAGGAACTCGGCCCGGTGCAAGGGCCGAAGGATTTCGGCCTCGAGCCGATTGCGCGCATCCACAGCCGCGACTACCTCGACTTCTTCAAAGGCGCCTGGGCCCGCTGGACCGAATTCAACACCGACGGCGACCTGCTGCCGTACACCTGGCCAGCTCGCACCCTGCGCCAGAAAAAACCCACCAGCCTGCACGGCGAACTCGGCTACTACAGCTTCGACGGCGGGGCGCCGATCACCGCCGGTACCTGGCAAGCCGCCTACAGCGCCGCGCAAGTTGCCCTTACCGCCCAGGCTGAAATCCAGCGCGGCGCCCACAGTGCCTTCGCCCTGTGCCGTCCACCGGGACACCACGCCGCTGGCGACTTGATGGGGGGCTACTGCTACCTGAACAACGCCGCCATCGCCGCCCAGGCCTTCCTCGATCAGGGCCACAAGAAAGTCGCGATCCTCGACGTCGACTATCACCACGGCAACGGTACCCAGTCGATTTTCTACGAGCGCAGCGACGTGCTGTTCACCTCGATTCACGGCCACCCGGAAGCCGAGTTCCCGTTCTTCCTCGGCTACGACGACGAACTGGGCGAAGGCGTCGGCGAAGGCTTCAACTTCAACTATCCGCTGGCCGCCGGTTCCGGCTGGGATGTCTGGAGCGCGGCGCTGGAACAGGCCTGCAAGGAGATCGAAAGCTACGGCGCCGACATCATCGTCGTGTCCTTGGGCGTCGACACTTTCAAGGACGACCCGATCTCGCAATTCAAACTCGACAGCCCGGATTACCTGGCCATGGGCAAGCGCATCGCGGGCCTGGGCAAACCAACGCTGTTCGTCATGGAAGGCGGTTATGCGGTGGAAGAAATCGGCATCAACGCCGTGAACGTGCTCGAAGGCTTTGAAAGCGCCCAGGGGAAATGACGCCATGAACAGACTCACGCGTTTTATCGCACCAGCGCTCTGCGCCACGGTGCTCAGTGGCGCCGCCCACGCCGAAGAACGAACCTTGCGCGTTTACAACTGGTTCGACTACATCACCCCCAAGGCCCTGGAAGACTTCAAGGCGCAGAACACCCAGACCAAACTGGTCTACGACATTTTCGACACCAACGAGGCCCTGGAAGCCAAGTTGCTGACCGGTAACTCCGGCTACGACGTGGTGGTGCCATCCAACGTGTTCCTCGCCAAGCAGATCGAAGCCGGCGTGTTCCAGCCGCTGGACCGCAGCAAGCTGCCGAACTGGAATCACCTCGACCCCAAGCTTATGAAGCTCATCGAGGCCAACGACCCGGGCAACAAATTCGCCGTGCCCTACATGTACGGCACCATCCTGATTGGTTTCAACCCGGACAAGGTCAAAGCCGTGCTAGGCGACAATGCGCCGGTGGACAGCTGGGACCTGATCTTCAAGGAAGAGAACATCAGCAAGCTCAAGCAGTGCGGCGTCGCCCTGCTCGACTCGCCGTCGGAGATCCTGCCGCTGGCCCTGCAACACCTCGGCCTGGACCCGAACAGCAAGAAGCCGGCGGACTACGACAAGGCTGAAGCCCTGCTGATGAAGATCCGTCCATACGTCACCTACTTCCATTCCTCGAAGTACATGGCCGACATCGCCAACGGCGACATCTGCGTCGCGGTCGGATACTCGGGCAGCTTCTCCCAGGCTGCCAACCGTGCCAAGGAAGCCAAGAACGGCGTGATCGTCGACATGCGCCTGCCCAAGGAAGGCGCGCCGATCTGGTTCGATATGCTGGCCATTCCAAAAGGCGCGAAGAATCCTGAGGACGCCTACACCTTCATCAACTACTTGCTGCAACCCCAGGTGATTGCACCCGTCAGCGACTTCGTCGGCTACCCGAACCCGAACAAGGACGCCACCGAGTTGGTCGACCCATCGATCCGCAACAACCCGAACCTGTACCCGACCGAAACGGCTATGAGCACGCTCTACACCCTGCAACCGCTGCCGCGGGATGCCGAACGGGCACGGACCCGGGCCTGGACCAAGATCAAGTCCGGTACCTGACAACAGCACTCCTGCAGGAGCGAGTCCGCTCCTACAGGGGGCATTTCCTCGCAGTATCTATCTACCACCGGACATTCGGATCAGCTCTCTACCTTGCCGCTCTCCGGCGCACACGCGCCTCAACGGTTAGACAAGGAAATGATCCATGCCCGAACACTCCACGCCCAGCGCTGTTGATGTACTGACCCAGCTGGTGACCGGCCCCTCGCTCACCGATGTGGCATCGAATGCATTACGCCTTGCGCTGAAAACGCTGTACCCGAACCTGGAGATCGATCCGCAACTGGCAATGGTCGTCACACCCCACTGGTTGATCGACGGTGAAGACGTCATTGCCGGCCGCCCTCGGTTCGAATCACTCACCAACATCCTGGTGCGACTCGGGTTGTCCGGCTCCACCGTGACCCTAATCGACGGTGAGCACTTTCTGACCCTGCAACCAAGGGTCGAACCGGCGATTCAAATCCCGGTGAAGATCAATGCCATAGGCCTGCTGATCAACGAACTCGCACCGTTGCTGTTTGTGGCTTATCAGGAACAACAGGTCGACTACTGGAGCGAACTCACCCACTCCGCAGAACCACGCTGGTATGAGCTGTCGGACTCATTGCGCGGCATGTGGAATGTCAGCGCGCCCCTTGGCCTGGACGCGGACCGGCAGGCGATGGTCAAGGCCGTCTACAACGCACCCGACAAGCAACAGCGTCTACCCACGGACAAGTACAAAATCCGCGCTTGCCTGGTCGACCTTGATCAGGTCGAGGGCACCACGCGCACGCACCTCAATGTGCTCGACATCACCGTGCTGGTCGGTTCCCTCGCTGACCGAACGCTGATACTGACGCACTCGATCACCCAAGGGTTCAAGTCGTTCGATACGTTCGATGCATTGGGTCAGTCCCTGGCCGATGCGTATCTGACCAGCCCCACGGACAACAGTCTGAACTGGCGACTGGTCGAGCCCGAAGGCAACTTTTTCGACCACCAGGCCTGCACCTTGATTGCCCTGGAGGCGGATGCCATCGGGAAGATCAATTTTTTCAAGACTGTGGACAAAATCGCCCCCTACCCTCACCTCGGCAACCTCGGTCCAAGCGATGTCCCTCCTTTGCGACTCCAATCCCATTTTGATCGGATGCAGCCTTTGCTACCGCCGTGGCTGGACAACGCGTCCCCTACGGATCAAGCGAGTTACAGCCGACACCTGATGGACCTGACGGTCTTGCAACACCGCAACGCCGGTAAAACCTTTCAAAGCGAAATTCCCGACATTCATGCGTTCACACTGGACGCACTGACCAGACAAATACGCCAGGATCACCCGCAGGCAAGCAACGTGAGGCTCGACAATGTCGAGATCAGCATCACCAGCCTGGTGGTCTGGGGCACCTTCGTTTTACCGGGACAAACCGACACCCTGACGTTATCGCTCACCGAACTGGCGCTGCAAAACCTGGCGGGATTGCCTCGGGGGAACAAGACGGTGCGTTACACGGACGACTCTGCGTTGCCCACCTGGATGACCCCTGACTATCTGGAACGACTGGTCACCACGGTCAACATCGGCGCGGCCTATCCCGAGATGCTCAAAAGCCGGCTGATCGACGACTCGAACCAGGCTCGAGCCCTTAGACGCCTCTACACCAGCCAATTGCCGGTGGAGCTGCCGTTACTGGCGTTGCAGCAAAAAATCCGCGGCAACGCGGGGCTGGACGAACAGGGTTATCGATACGTGATCGCCGCCTTAGCGTCCTCCCCCACGGATCGAAAGGTGGACGGACAAGACATCGTGGTCCGCCCGCTGGCCTTCATCCCGTCGCACCGTGCGGATACCACGCCTGACAAAGTCGCCAACATGTTCATCATCGGGCCACGGCAGATCGACATGGGACCTTGCGTGCTCTATCGGCCGTTACTGAACCCGCCGTTGCTTCAATATCCGTCGCAAAGCAATCTGCTCTACGCAATCCAGCATTCCAGGTCACTGAGGGAATCGGTGCTGGCCTGGTTGCCAGACAGGGCCCGTTTCAACTACAGCCAATACGTGTTTCCAGCGAAATTGCCGTCAATCTGGGTGGTGCCGCAGTTGTTGGTTGACCCCACGACCGCGCTCGACATGAGCGGCCCCGTCACGCTGTCTGCAAGCATCATCGAACAGGATCTGCTGGACACGCTCTTCAAGTCGGCCGTTGACGCGATGATCACCCAGGCAGATCGGCAGTCGGTGTCCAACGCCGAGGCGCGCTGGGCGACGCTCAAGCAGGGTGGCTGGCTGATGTTCAACGCGGCACTGCCGTTCCTGGGCCGGACTGTTGGCGCTGCCGCGTGGATCTGGCAAATCATGGACGACATGCAAGCCATCAGCGATTCGGGGAACGAGGAACAGGCCACGCTCGACTGGACGGCCTTGACCGATATTCTGATGGCGCTGGGCATGGTCCTCGCCCATCGCGCGGCAACCCGCGCACAACCGGCGCGCGCATCGGCGCAAGCGCCTGTTTCACCGGCGGAAAAACTCCCGGAAAAGATCCTTCCGAAAACACCAGCGATCTTGCGTTTGCCGAACATCAGCGGCAACGACCTTCCCGCCACCCATGAAACATCACTCAACGCGATCAACGCGCTAAACCGCTCGCGGCCGGGCCTGGCATCGGTACTGGATGCCCTGAAAATCCCCAAGCCCGTGGCGCTGGGCGAGCCTGCAAGCGAGGGGGCCTATCAACACCTCTATGCGCATGCGCAGAAGTGGTACGCGCCGGTGGGCGAACGCTGGTTCGAGGTGGAACTCAATGACGAGGGGCTGGTGCAAATCATCGATTCACGTCAGCAGCCTGGGCGCATGGGACCGGTGTTGACCCACAGCGCCAGCGGTCAGTGGGTCATCGATCTTCGATTACGCCTGCGCGGAGGTGGGTTGAGCCGTCGGCTCAAGAAATTGCAGCTGGAAAACCAGGCGAAGCTGATGCAAAAGAGGGCCGCGCTGACAGCGTTCGATAATAAGCAGGAAGACATGCATCAAGAGCGGGCAGATGCGCGCCAAAAAATGCTCAAGGCCGGACCGGAGACCGCCGTAAGTGCGCGACAACAGTTTCTGGACATGCTCGATAGGCAGTACAAGGCCTATGACGACCACATTCGGGACCTCAAGGCCCTGAACATTCTGGAGGCCATTCCCAATTACCGCACGGCGATGCTCGATCGCTTATCGCTGCAGTTGTTTCTGGCGCAGTCGTGGCTGGATGAATCCTTGGCCGGGTTTCGCGAAAACCTGAACAAAACCATGGCGTGGATTGACGAAGAAACCACGCCACCCTCGAAAGAACATTTAACAACCTACGAAAAATTGAGCGACCAGGCGCAGGGCGTGATCGAGAAGATCGAGTCCGCGCATTCACGCTTTCAGGAACTGAGCCTGTTGGGCAAGGAGGCCGTCGAGGTCAGCCATGCCTACCGCAAAAAGCTGCCTCGCTACTCCATCAATGAGCTCAAGCTGCTGCGGGTCTCGCTGGGAGGCGAACTGTGCCTCAAAGCCGGCCCTCAAGAGCCCTCGCTGGACGCCATGCAAGTGCTGGAAACCCTGATCGATGATGCCGCCATGAATATCCAGAGCTCGCAGGAACTGAGCACTGACGAAACCCTGCTCAATCTCGGTGAGCGCATCGAGGCGATGAGCAATCTGGCAGAGCAGTTTGCGGTGATTGATCAACGCTTCCTCGACTTCGTCGATCAATACCCGGAGCAGATCGAAACAGAGCGCCTCGATCAGGTACGCACGATTACCGCAGGCTTCAACAAAGACACCGTTGACCGACTGGCGAATATGCTTCGCGAACGACGGCTCGTCGAACCGGTTCCCGGGCCGTCCAGACTCTCGACTCCCCAACCGAAAAAAGTCATCAAGACCCGGTACAAAGGCACACTGATCGGCGAACCGCGAGCGAGCGCCGACGGTGAGCAGGCCAATCTGGTCGATGTGAAATCCCCCCTTACCGGCAAGATCATCGCCACGTTTCACGAAAAAAAACCTGGGGAATGGCTCGAGAGAGTCACTCCCAAAGCACCGCCGATCAAAGCGGCGCTCGACTTGGGGAAAAGTGTCGAAGCCGGACAGGCCCTGCTGGATGACCTGGCAGACTTCCATAAACGCACTGAAACCTACGCCAAACCGCCACAACGCATTCCGGTCGAAATCGAAGAGATCTACCAACGGCATGGCAAACGCCTGCGCGAGGCCGGGGAAGCGATCGACTCCGCGTTGACCGCGCTCAATCTCACCGACGATCCCGCAACGTCTGCCGCGGCGCTGATCAAGCGTCTCGACGCGGCCGCAACAGCGCTTGATGAAAAAGGTCACGGCAGCCGCGTGCAAATGATCAAGCAACAGCCTCCGACGGCGGCCCGGGTCGAGTGGCTCAAGGAGAAAAGAGAAGTGGAGATCTCGAAAAAGCCCCCTCGTCGCCGGCTCAAAGGGTCGCGCAAGGACTATTTGGATGAATACGAAGTGCTCGACCACAAAACCCGCAAGGTGCTGTGGTATGCACACTTTCACTATGCCGATGCTGACGCGGCTGTTGGATCGTTCACCGCTGCACATTTGAAAACCGTGGGACAACGGCTGCTGGGAGGGGCGTTCAATGTGCGTGGCCAGAGCGACCAGGACCTGATCGCCATCTACCGCAGCGAGATCGGCCTGGCCCTGGCCAACCGCGTGTTCTTTTCCTGAATCAACGATTCATTCAAACCCGCCACACCTGCCGCAAACGTGCCAGAGCCGATTCGATCGCCGGCTCCGGCACCGCGGCAAATCCCAGTACAAGGCCGGCACGCAGATCGATGGGCGTTGCCGAATCGGGCAACCAGTAATTGCTCAACCCATTGATTTCCACACCCACCGTTTCTGCTTGCTCAATCAACTGTCGCTCTCTGGCCACACTGTCCACAGAAACCGTCAGGTGCAATCCGGCCGACACTGCGGGCAGGCTGCCGACACCCGCCAGCCGCTGGGGCCAGCCTTCCATCAGCGTGTTGCGGCGGCTGAGCGCGGCTCGGCGCATGCGACGTATGTGTCGTTGGAAATGCCCGGCGGCCATGAATTCGGCCATGACCACTTGGGTGCTGACTTCGGAATGCCGGACATCCACCGCCCGCCGTTGCGAAAACGCCTCCACCAGCCCCTGTGGCAACACCAGATACCCCAGGCGCAACGCCGGAAACGCGACCTTGCCAAAGGTGCCGACATACAACACGCGCCCCTGCCGGTCGAGTGCCGCCAACGGTGCCAGGGGCGCTCCGGTATAGCGGTATTCGCCATCGTAGTCGTCTTCGACGATCCAGCCCTGAGTGCGTTCGGCCCAGGCCAGCAGTTCCAGGCGTCGGGCGAGACTCATGACCACGCCGGTCGGATACTGATGTGAGGGCGTAACGTAAGCCACGCGGCAGTCGCCACAAGCCGCCAATGCCGCGCAATCCATGCCCTCGGCATCCACCGGCACCCCCTGTAAACGCCCCCCTGACATCGCGAACGCATGCCCGGCCGCGCGGTAACCCGGATTTTCGATGCCCACGCCATCGCCGGGCTCCACCAGTAATTGTGCACAAAGGCTAATCGCCTGCTGCGCACCACTGGTGATCACAATTTGTTCAGCCGTGCACTGCATGCCCCGGGAACTGCGCAAATAGGCTGCAATCAGACTGCGCAGCCGGGCATCCCCGGCCGGGTCGCCATAACACAACTGCTGCATATCCGGTTTTCGCCAGAAAGCCGCGTTCAGCTTGGTCCAGACGTCGAACGGGAACAGATCGAAGGCCGGCACGCCCACTCGAAAAGCCTTGGGCGGCCCGCTGGGAGGTCGAGGCAAATGGTTATTTTCCAGGCGCTGCAGCGCCCCACTGTGGATAACTTTACTGGATGAAATCCCAGGTAAATTTGTCGATTTTGTGGATAAGGCTGTGGGTAAGCCTGTTGAAAAGCCTGTGGATACTTTTGTGGATAGTTTTTCGGACTGAGGCAATCGAGCCACATAGGTGCCATCTCCGACCCGCCCTTCAATGAAGCCTTCGGCATATAGCTGATCGTAGGCACGCACCACGCTGTTGCGTGAAATCGCCAGCGCTGCCGCAAGGTCCCGTGTCGCGGGAAGCCGCGTGCCACTGGCAAGCCTTCCATCCAGAATGCGCAGGCGTAGCGCTTGATAAAGCTGACGGCTCAAACCCTTGTGACGGTCAAGCTCGATCCCCGCCGGGTTGAATGGCAACGCAGGTGAGTCCGGCATGGAAATGGACCTATGAAATTGCTCTTTAATGGCTCTTACAACAGACCATTAGCCTGCCTAGGATGAGCGCATTCGCCAAGGAAAATCTGTGCCATGTACACGCCCCGCACTTTTGCCATCGATGACTTGTCCCAACTGCACGAACTGATCCTCGCCACTCGCCTGGCCATCCTGGTGACCCACGGCGAGCACGGTCTGCAGGCCAGCCATGTGCCGGTGCTGCTGCATCGCGAACAAGGCCCTAACGGCACGCTGTACGGGCACCTGGCCAAGGCCAATCCGCAGTGGAAGGACCTGCGCGACGGCGCCGAAGCCCTGCTGATTTTTTCCGGTGCCGATGCCTACGTCAGCCCGGGCTTTTATCCGAGCAAGGCCGAGCACGGCAAAGTCGTGCCGACCTGGAACTACGTCGCGGTACACGCCTATGGCCGCGCCGAAACGTTCAGCGATGGCGGGCGGCTGCTCGACATCGTCAGCACCCTGACCGATCGCCATGAGAGCGGTCGCGCCCAGCCGTGGAAAGTCGACGACGCGCCTGCCGACTACATCGACGGCATGCTCAAGGCCATCGTCGGTTTCGCCGTGCCGATCGAACGTCTGGAAGGCAAGCGCAAGCTCAGCCAGAACCGCACTCCCGCAGACATCGCTGGTGTGCGCGAGGGGCTTGCTGCCAGCTCCGATGCGCAGGACCAGGCCCTCGCCCACTTGATGCGTTAAGGAAAAAACATGACTCAGATCGACATCCGCCAGGTCAGCGCCGACGACCACGCCGCCTGGCTGCCGCTGTGGCAGACCTACCTGCGCTTCTACAAAACCGAACTGCCCGAGACTGTCACGCAAAGCACTTGGCAGCGCCTGCTCGATCCGAGCGAACCCACCCACGCCGCACTGGCCTGGGCCGATGGCAAAGCGGTAGGCATGGTGCATTTCATCTACCACCGTTCCAACTGGGCCATCGAAAACTCCTGCTATCTGCAAGACTTGCTGGTAGCGCCCGAAACCCGCGGCACCGGCGTCGGCCGCAAGCTGATCGAATTCGTCTACGCCACGGCCAAGGCTGATGGTTGCAACAAGGTCCACTGGTTGACTCACGAAACCAACGCCACTGCGATCCAGCTCTACGAGCGCATCGCCGAACGTCCCGGTTTCATTCAGTTTCGCAAGGCCATTTAAGATTCAAGGAGAACACCATGCCGACTTCACTTGCCGACTGGAAAGGCGTTCAGCCACCGTCGGTGCAAACCCTCGAAGGGCGCTTCATCCGCCTGGAAAAACTCGACCCGGCGCGTCACGGCGACGATCTGTTCAAAGCCCTGCAAGGCCCCGGCGCCGATCCGAAACTCTGGGACTACCTGCCTTACGGCCCGTTCCCGGAACGCAGCGCCTTCAACGACTGGCTGAACAACCACGCAGCCCACAGCGACCCGTACTTCTTCAGCGTGATCGACCGCGCCAGCGGTGAGGTGCAGGGCATCCTCAGCCTGATGTCCATCGTCCCGGCCCAGGGGCGCATCGAAATCGGCCACGTCACCTTCGGCGCCCCCATGCAGCGCTCGCCGAAAAGCACCGAGGCGATCTACCTCCTGGCCAAGGAATCCTTCGCCCTGGGCAACCGCCGCCTGGAATGGAAATGCAACAACGCCAACGCCCGCTCCAAGTACGCCGCCGAGCGCCTGGGTTTCAGCTTTGAAGGCGTGTTCCGCCAGCACATGGTGGTCAAGGGCCAGAACCGCGACACCGCGTGGTACTCGATCCTCGACTCGGAATGGCCGGCCGTTGCGGCAGGGTTCGAGAAGTGGCTGAGCGACGAAAACCAGACGGACTCCGGACAACGCAAAGGCCTGGCCGAATGCCGCGGCTGACCGCCTGAAAGCAAAAGATCGCAGCCTTCGGCAGCTCCTACAGGGTCTCTGCGCAGGAGCTGCCGCAGGCTGCGATCTTTTGATCTTCAATCACGATTTCAGCCGACATCCCGCCGAATCCGCACAACCCCCATCTTCATCCCGAACGGCCGAAACACCGCGTTCAACGACTTCAACGTCTGGTTCCCTTCCCCATGCTCGATGTGCACCAGTGTGCGTACCGAGATTTTGCACATCTTGGCAAATTGGGTCTGGTGCAAACCGGTGACCTCGACGCGCAGGCGTCGGACTGCTTCACCTATCTCGAGCGAACCTTGAGCGAGCCCTTCTCGTATGTCCTCTATGAGCTGCGTACGCTCGGCGACGGTCATGCTCATTTCAGATCCCACTCTTTCAAACGTTGCTCCAGGTTCTTCAAAGCGATTCGCGGGTGATTCATCGTCACGTCGGGTAATCCGCTGGCGCTCAAGATGTCGGGAAGTGCCGCGAGGCGCTGCGCATCCTGACGCAGTCGCTCGAAACAATCAGACGCATCAGCCAGCGCTGCCAATGGATCATCAGGGTCCGCAATATCAGCCAATGCACGACAAATCCCACGCCAATCAACATCCCCCGCTCGCTCCAGCTCCCTTGGCCATTTGGTCGTGCGTGTCACACCTTCGTCATCCATCACCATCGGGGCCAGGTCATAGATCGGCGCCAGGCGAAACGACGAAACCTTTTTCAGGATTGTCGAAGCTCAGGACCAAAACGTCGTCCCATTTTCCGGCAGTGAATATTTGCAAGGTCAGGTTATACATTCACTATCACCTGCATTTAAATGCATTTTTCGCGAATAATTCGGTGCATGACACGCAATATAGTGCATTCCATCATTCATATCAGGCTGATGAAACGCATTAAAATGCAGATTTAACGCGAATCCTCACTTGCATATGCAAAACAATGCAGATCCATCGTTTTCACTTCTCGTACATCAATCTGTAAAAACCAACCGCTATACAGGACGCCCCCGCTTATAACAAAACGGACGTCCCAAATGCCCTTCTCTCCCCAGCGACTGGCCTTGGTCATTGCCTTGTTGACCAGCACCAGCGCCATGGCTGCACCCTACAAGACCGTGCAGATCGATACTGCCACCACCACCGCGCAAACTCTGGGTGGTGCGGACACTTTGACGATTTCGGCGCCGGGGAGCATTACCAATGCCGGTAAGGCTGTCAGCCTCAAGGACGGTACCGCAGGCGTGGGCGTGGTGATTGATAACGCGGGGAAAATTTTTTCCACAGGCGGCAGGGCGATCGACAGCAGTGGTGATCTGACCCAGGCGCGCAACTACAGCATTTACAACCGTGCCGGCGGGCAGATTCTGGGGTTCAACGATGCCCTGCGCATCGACAGCAATTTCGCCAGCGGCAGCCTGTTGATCGATAACAGCGGCACCATCCGCTCCACAACCGGTCAGGGGCTGGACCTGGATGCGCTGCGCAGCGCCGGGGCCACGACCACCATCATCAACCGCGCGGGCGGGTTGATTCGTGGCGATGCCAGCGACGGCATGAAGACCGGCGCCAACGCGACCATCACCAACCGTGGCGAGATTTCCACCGGCGACTCGCACAATGCCGACGAGAAATTCGACGGTATCGATATCGACTCGGCCATCGGCGTGACGGTGACCAACTACGGCACCATCTACGGCGGTCGCCATGGCATCACTACTGACCTTGGCGCGACCTTGACCAACTACGGGCAGATCACCGGGCGTAACGGTTCCGGTTTCGGCTCCGATGGCGATGGCACGGTGATCAACCACGGCACCATTACCGGCGCCTATTCGGGATTGCAGGCCAATGGCGACGGCGATGGCGTGGACATCGATAACCTGGCTCACATCGAAAACTACGGCACCATCCAGGGTGTGGGTGCTGGCGGCGTGGACAAGAACGGTTTCGCCAACGGCAGTGAAGGCATCGCCTTGGGCGGCGGATATGTGTTGAACGCCAAGGGCGCGCTGATCAGCGGCGCCAACAGCGCCATCCTGGTCGACGATGGCAGTGGCGGTGCCGGCGTGGCGGCGACCACCCTGGATAACTTCGGCACCATTCAGGGCCTCGACGGCTTCGGCGTGAAATTCGTCGGTGAGTTCGCCGACCGCGTGATCAACGGCGGCACCATCAGCGGCAGCGACGGTCTGGCGCTGGATTTGGGTGGCGGCAACGACAACCTGACCCTGCGCAACGGCAGCCGTTTCATCGGCACTGTCGATGGCGGCAGCGGATACGACCGCGTGGTCATGGATGACGCGGCGGGTGGCAGTTTCGGCAGCAGCCGCAACTTTGAATGGCTGGAGGTTCAACAAGGCGCCTGGACACTCACCGGCAGCGGCGATTTCAGCGACGGCGGCGCCGTGCGCAACGGCGCGACGCTGATCAACCAGGGCGACATTGCCGGCAGCCTGACCGTGGACGCCGGTGGCGTGTACGCCGGCGGTGGTTCGGTGGGCAACCTCAACGTCAACGGCACCTTGCGAACCAACACCGGCCTTGGCACGGCGACCATCGTCCACGACCTGAACATGGGCAGTGCATCGACCCTGGCCTACGGCGTGAATGCCGATGGCAGCAGCGCTCCGGTGCAGGTCGGCGGCACGGCCAACCTCAACGGTGCGACTGTGGCCGTGAATCCCGGCAGCGGCACTTATCCGTGGCAAAGCCATTACACCGTGCTGCAGGCTGCGCGCATCAACGGGACCTTCGGCACGGTCACCAGCGACTACGCCTTCCTCACGCCTACGCTGGCGTACACCCCGACCCAGGTCGACCTGACCTACACCCGCAACGATGTCGCCTTCAACGAATTCGCCGTCAGCGGCAACGGCAGCAACGCCGCCAACAGCCTGGCTTCATTGGGCCGGAATAACGCGCTGTACAACGCCTTGTTGAATACCACCAGCGCCACCGCCGGCGCGGCGATCGAGCAATTGAGCGGCGCCAGCAACGCCAACCTGACCAGCGCGACCCTCGGCGCCAGCAGCCAGGTCGGTGGCAGCATGCTCTCGGCGATGCAGCAAATGGGTGGCAGCCCGGGGTTGATGGTCGGCCTCGATCAGCGCGATACGCCGATCCTTGCCGCCAACGGCGTACCGACTGCAGCACGCAACCTGAACGACCCGAATGCCCGCGGCCGTCTCTGGCTGCAAGCCATCGGCGGCTACGGCAAGCTCGATGGCGAACACGGCAGCAGCGGCCTGGAGCAACGCACCAAAGGCAGCGTGCTGGGTGCCGACTGGTCGTTGAGCCCACAATGGCGCGTGGGTGTGCTGGGCGGTTATTCCAAGACCGATCTGGATGCGACCGGCGTCGACGGCAATGTCGAGAGCTGGCATGCCGGCGTTTACGCGCAGCATCAGAATGGCCCGCTGGCCCTGCGCCTTGGCGCGGCGTACAGCGGTCATCAGGGCGAGAGCAAACGCACCATTGCCTTCAACGGTTTCAGCGACCGGCCCAAAGGGGATTACGACGCCGACAGCCAACAGGCGTTCGCCGAACTCGGCTACGCCATGGGCAGCGGCCGACTCAGCGCCGAGCCGTTCGCCAGCCTCGGCTATCAGCGCTACCACCGCGACAGCTATCAGGAAAAAGGCGGCGCCGCGGCACTGGACGTCGACAGCCAAACCCAGGACAACTTCAGCACCACCTTCGGCCTGCGCCTGGCGCACTTGGGCAGCCTGGACAACGGCATGAGCCTGACCCCGCGCATGACCGCCGGCTGGAAACACACTTACGGCGACGTAACCAACTCGACTCGCCAGGCCTTTGTCACAGGCGGCACGGCGTTCAGTGTCGATGGCAGTTCGCTGGATCGCGACAGCCTGGTGCTGGAAGCCGGGCTGGACCTGGGCATCAGCGCCCGGCATTCGGTGGGCATCGGCTACAGCGGCGAGATTGGCAACAACAGCCGCAATCACGGGCTGATCGGGCAGTGGCAGATGAGCTTCTGATCCACTGATCTACAGCGCGACGCTGTACCTAAAGAATCAAAGCAAAAGATCGCAACCTTCGGCAGCGCCTGCACGGGTTTGATGTACGACCTGTAGGGGTTGCCGAAGGCTGTGATTTTTTGATCTTCGTATGCGCTTTCCATCGATATGCCGGTAATCGGTTGTAGGAAAAACCCACAACCAGGCGTCAGAAGAACCCTTGCAACACAGCAGCCAGCCTTTTTCCACAAAATGATCCGACGCTGCCCGCACCACCTCCGGAACGGGCTGACATCGCAAAAAACAGCCGCTTCTTAAAGTTTGGCCTCCTGTCTAGAAGGCCAAATCCGATGCCCTATCAACTCCCCTGCAAGCCCCGTTTTTTTGTTTTAACGATTGCCTCAGCACTGGGATTCATCAACGCTGCGTTCGCTTCGGGCAATTCGGTGCCGGCCCTTACAGCGCCGAAGTTGTCCGGCTACACAAGCGAATCCCTCGCCTATGATCTCGTGACTTTCACGGGTGACAGTAACGCAAACCTCGCCAAGGCCACGCTCAACAGTGACGCGCCAATCAGCGCAGCACTGCTCTCTGCCATGCGCCGGTTGGATACCAGCAGTGTTACTTACCGCGAAAACGTGTCGCCTCGAATGGCCGCAAGCAGTGATGCCAATGGCAGAGTCTGGCTGCAGGCGCTGGGGCACAGCGGAGAAATGGATCGAGACTATGACCCGCTGAAATACTCCACCCAAGGCCTGCTAATGGGGGCTGACTGGCAGTTGAGCGAGTATTGGCATGTAGGCGTGATGGGAGGTAGCTCGGTCACTGGCCAGAAAAGCAAAGAGCTCGATGGCAACCTGGAAAGCTGGCACCTGGGTGCCTATGCCTTGCGCCAGGTCGGACCAACGTCCCTTCGCCTGGGCGCGACCCACAATAACCATAAGGGCAGCAGCGCACGCCGTGTAAACCTCCCAGGTTTCACGGATCGCCCCGAAGGCCGCTACGAGGCCTTCTCCCAACAAGGCTTTGCGGAATTGGGCTACAACCTGGGTCGCGCCAACGTCAGGATCGAACCGTTCGCCAGCATTGGCTATCAACGTTATCAACGCGACAGTTTCACGGAGAGAGGTGATCGCGCAGCACTGAAAGTCCGAGGGCAATCCGAGGACAACTTCAGCAGCACATTCGGCCTTCGCCTGGCGAAACTCAACCGACTGGATAACGGCATGCAACTGACGCCGCACTTGAGCGCCGGCTGGAAGCATACGTATGGCGAGGTCTATACCGAAACCAGGCAACGCCTGCTTCTCGGCGGCAATGACTACAGCACCTACAGTGCGCCACTGGATCGGAACAAGGTGATGGTGGATGTCGGTTTGGACCTGAAGCTTTCCGAGCGCAACACACTCGGCATGGGTCTAATGGGTGAAATGGGCAGCGATAGCCGCAGTCATGGCATCACTGGGCAATGGCGAATGAGCTTCTAGTCACCCGCAAATTCGAGACAAAAAAAGGGGAGCCCATGCTCCCCCGAGGTTTAAAGCGTTGTATCGAGGCTGTTATCTCAGCCTTCGATCTCGATCAGGATTTCACCCGGATTCACGCGGTCGCCCTTGGCCACGTGGATGGCGGTGACCTTACCGGCGATGGCAGCCTGGACTTCGGTTTCCATCTTCATCGCTTCGGTGATCAGCACAGCCTGGCCGGCCTTGACGGTGTCGCCTTCCTTGACCAGTACATCGACGATGTTGCCCGGCATGGTGGTGCTGACGTGGCCCGGTGCAGAGGCTTGCTTGCGCTTGCTGCTGCCGCCGCCGACGAATTCGTTCAGCGGCTCGAACACCACTTCTTCCGGCATGCCGTCGATGGACAGGTAGAAGTGACGCTTGCCTTCGGCCTTGACGCCGACACCGGTGATGTCGACGCGGTAGGTTTCGCCGTGGACGTCGATGACGAACTCGGTCGGCACGCCCTCGCCACCCGCCGATGCCACCTTGCCCGCTTCCGGAATCGGCAGCAGCACTTCAGGGGTCAGGGTGCCGGCAGCGCGTTCTTCGAGGAACTTGCGACCGATGTCCGGGAACATGGCGTAAGTCAGCACGTCTTCTTCAGACTTGGCCAAGGCGCCGATGTCGGCACGCAGCTTGGCCATTTCCGGCTTGAGCAGGTCGGCCGGGCGCACGTCGATCACTTCTTCGCTGCCGATGGCCTGGCGACGCAGTTGCTCGTTCACCGGCGCCGGCGCCTTGCCGTAGCCGCCTTGCAGGTACAGCTTCACCTCGTTGGTGATGGTCTTGTAGCGCTCGCCGGCCAGTACGTTGAAGAACGCCTGGGTGCCGACGATCTGCGAAGTAGGGGTCACCAGCGGCGGGAAGCCGAGGTCTTCGCGAACCCGCGGGATCTCCGCCAGCACTTCACCCATGCGGTTCAGGGCGCCCTGCTCCTTGAGCTGGTTGGCCAGGTTGGAAATCATCCCGCCTGGAACCTGGTTGACCTGTACGCGGGTATCGACTGCGGTGAACTCGCTTTCGAACTGGTGGTACTTCTTGCGCACGGCGTAGAAGTACAGACCGATCTCTTGCAGCAGTTCCAGGTTCAGGCCGGTGTCGAACTCGGTGCCTTTGAGGGCAGCGACCATCGACTCGGTGCCCGGGTGGCTGGTGCCCGAAGAGAAGCTGGAGATCGCGGTATCGATGTGGTCGGCACCGTTTTCGATGGCCTTGAGCTGGCACATCGCGGCCAGGCCGGCGGTGTCGTGGGAGTGGATGAACACGGGCAGCGACTGCTCGGCTTTGAGTGCCTTGACCAGTTCACCGGTGGCGTACGGGGTCAGCAGGCCGGCCATGTCCTTGATCGCCACCGAGTCGCAACCCATGGCTTCCATTTGCTTGGCCTGTGCCACGAACGCGTCGATGGTGTGCACGGGACTTGTGGTGTAGGCGATGGTGCCCTGGGCGTGTTTGCCCGCAGCCTTCACCGCTTCGATGGCCACGCGCAGGTTACGCACGTCGTTCATTGCGTCGAAGATACGGAACACGTCGATGCCATTGACCGCGGCCTTGGCCACGAACGCCTTGACCACGTCGTCGCTGTAGTGGCGGTAGCCCAGCAGGTTCTGGCCGCGCAGGAGCATTTGCAGACGAGTGTTCGGCAGTGCCGCGCGCAGTTGGCGCAGACGCTCCCACGGGTCTTCTTTCAGGAAGCGTACGCAGGCGTCGAACGTGGCGCCGCCCCAGCATTCCAGCGACCAGTAGCCGACTTTGTCGAGCTTGTCGCAGATCGGCAGCATGTCTTCGGTGCGCATGCGGGTCGCGAGCAGCGATTGGTGGGCGTCGCGCAGGATGGTGTCAGTGACAAAGATCTTCTTAGACATTCTTATCTCCTCATAGCGGCAAGCTTCAAGTTACAAGCGGCAAGTAAGAGCGATCGGCTTTTACTTGAAGCTTGCCGCTTGCAGCTTGCGGCTGCTTATTCATAAGCCAGCGTGAGCGGCGATGGCGGCGGCGATGGCCAGGGCCAGCTCTTCGGGTTTGCGCTTGATCGAGTAGTTGGTCAGTTCAGGGTGGCTTTCAACGAAGCTGGTGTTGAACTGGCCGCTACGGAATTCGGGGTTGCGAAGGATTTCCTGGTAGTACGCGGCGGTGGTCTTGACCCCTTGCACGCGCATGTCGTCCAGGGCGCGCAAACCACGGTCCATCGCCTCTTCCCAGGTCAGCGCCCACACCACCAGTTTCAGGCACATGGAGTCGTAGAACGGTGGAATGGTGTAGCCGGTGTAGATCGCCGTGTCGGTCCGCACGCCGGGACCGCCGGGCGCGTAGTAACGGGTGATCTTGCCGAAGCTCGGCAGGAAGTTGTTTTTCGGGTCTTCGGCGTTGATCCGGAACTGCAGAGCGAAACCACGGTGCTGGATGTCTTCCTGTTTCACCGAAAGCGGAAGGCCGGACGCGATGCGGATCTGCTCGCGGACAATGTCGATACCGGTGATTTCTTCGGTGATGGTGTGTTCCACCTGCACCCGGGTATTCATCTCCATGAAGTACACCTCGCCCTCGGCGAGCAGGAACTCCACGGTACCGGCGTTCTCGTAACCCACCGCCTTGGCCGCACGCACCGACAGGTCGCCGATGTAGGCGCGCTGTTCCGGGGTCAATTGCGGGCTGGGGGCGATCTCGATCAGCTTCTGGTTGCGGCGCTGGATCGAGCAGTCACGCTCGAACAGGTGCACCACGTTGCCAAAGCTGTCGCCAAGGATCTGCGCTTCGATGTGTTTGGGATTGACGATGCATTTTTCCAGGAACACTTCCGCAGAACCGAAAGCCTTGGTGGCTTCGGAAATCACTCGCGGGAAAGCCTGTTCGAGTTCTTCGCGGCTGTTGCAGCGACGGATACCGCGGCCGCCACCACCGGAAGTGGCCTTGAGCATCACCGGGTAACCGATGCGATCGCCTTCGCTCAGGGCTTCTTCGATGCCCGAGACGTTGCCTTCGGTGCCCGGAGTGACCGGTACGCCAGCCTTGATCATGCTGCGGCGCGCTTCGGTCTTGTCACCCATGCGGCGAATGACTTCAGCCGCCGGGCCAATGAATTTGATACCGCGTTCGGCGCAGATGTCCGCCAGTTCCGCGTTTTCCGAAAGGAAACCGTAGCCAGGGTGCAGCGCATCGCAACCGGTTTCCACCGCCAGGTTCACCAGCTTGCGCGGGTTCAGGTAACCGGCCAGCGGCTCGGCACCAATACTGTGGGCTTCATCCGCACGCTTCACATGCAGGGCATGACGGTCGGCGTCGGAATAAATCGCCACCGAGCGAATACCCATCTCGGCGCAGGCTCGTACGATTCGTACGGCAATCTCACCACGGTTGGCGATCAGGATCTTTTTTATCACTTGGAAGTTTCCCTTGAGCCGGTAGTACCCACGACCTGCTAGACCCAGGTCGACGCGTGACCAAATGTTTCAATTTGGTCGCAGGGCCACACTAGCGCCCGCAAGGAATTAACAAAAATGAATAATTATTGGGTCACGCATAAGTAAAGACTTATAGTGGCCGCTCCAGCCTGCGCCGAAGGTGCTTTAGAAATGCGTAAGTCATTGATGCGTATGACATTGCGTCAATTGCAGATTTTCAATGAAGTCTGTGATCTACGGTCCTACAGTCGGGCAGCCGACGAAATGTCGCTCACCCAGCCGGCCGTCAGCCTGCAGATTCGCCAGCTGGAGGAGCTGATTGGTCAGCCTTTGTTCGATTACGTCGGCAAAAAACTCTACATGACCGAGGCGGCTGAAGCACTGCAACGCGCCAGCCGGGACATTTTCGGGCGCCTGGAAAACCTCGACATGCAGCTGTCCGACATGCAGGGCTCCCTGCAGGGTCAGTTGAAACTGGCGATCGAATCCAGCGCCAAGTACTTCGTCCCGCACCTGTTTGCCGCTTTCAAGCGCCAGCACCCGGAGGTCAACCTGCAACTGACCGTGGTCAACCGCGGCCAGGTGATCCGCCGCCTCTCCGACAACCGCGACGACCTGGTAATCATGTCGATGGTGCCGCAGGACATGGGGCTGGAATTCCTGCCATTCCTGAATAACCCGATCGTCGCCGTCGCGCCGCCGGATCATCCGCTGTGTCACATGGGACCGTTGCGCTTGCAGGATCTTGAGCCCTACACACTGCTGTTGCGCGAACCCGGCTCGGGTACGCGGATGGCGTGCGAGGAGTATTTCAAGGAGAAGCGCGTGCACTTCAACCAGACCCAGGAAGTCTCGTCGGCCGAAGCCCAGCGTGAGTGTGTATTGGCCGGACTGGGCGTTGCGCTGTTGACGCGCCACGCCCTGAACCTGGAGCTGGCGACCGGCGGGCTGATCGAGCTGCCGGTCGAAGAACTGCCGCTGTACCGCAGCTGGTGCCTGGTGCAGGCCAAAGCCAAACGCCTGTCACCGGTGGCTCACGCATTCCTTGCGTTCGTGCGCAGCGAGCGGGTGCAGATCAGCGGGCTGGTTGAGCGTTTCGACGGGAAGGCGTCGACGCTGTCTGCCAGAAATTAGTTTCGAATTCTTGGGGAAAATCGCCGATTTCGGCGAGAAGTTGGCGCTGCTCGGAGCGAAACTCGATAGCGCGGCGGAACTCCATGCGGCGCTGATCTTCCTGCTGACGGCGGGTTTTGACGACGCTGTTGCGTTCTTCGTAGTGCTGGGCCATTTCTTGTCTCCCAAAGCGAGTACGGGAGCTTCAAGATAGGTGCACGGGGTTACGCTTTAGCGGCGGGATCGTTACAGATGGATGAAAGTCAGAATCAAAAGATCGCAGCCTTCGGCAGCTCCTGCAGGGTTTGTGCAGGAGCTGCCGAAGGCTGCGATCTTTTGATCTTAGTCGTCGAGTGCTTTCACAGACTTGGGCGACAACCGCAGGCTGCGAAGGCTGCGCTTCACGCTCTTGAGGTGATTGACCAGGCTAGGCCCGCGCGCCATGGCCACGCCCATTGCCAGCACATCGATCACCACCAGGTGGGCGATCCGCGAGGTCAGCGGCGTATAGATCTCGGTGTCTTCGTGCACGTCGATCGCCAGATTCACGGTCGACAGCTCGGCCAAAGGCGTCTGGCTCGGGCACAGGGTGATCAGCGAAGCCCCGCTCTCGCGCACCAGGTTGGCGGTGATCAGCAGGTCCTTGGAGCGCCCGGACTGGGAAATGCAGATCGCCACGTCGGTCGGCTTCAGGGTCACCGCCGACATCGCCTGCATGTGGGGATCGGAATAGGCCGCCGCGGTCAGCAGCAGACGGAAGAATTTGTGCTGCGCATCCGCCGCGACCGCACCCGAGGCACCGAAGCCGTAGAACTCGACGCGCTGGGCCTGGGACATCAGCGTCACCGCGCGCTGCAACTCCACCGGATCGAGTTTCTCGCGAACCTCCATCAGGGTGTGCAGGGTGGTGTCGAAAATTTTCAGGCTGTAGTCGGCGACCGAGTCGTCTTCGTGGATCGCGAACTGACCGAAACTCGCGCCCGCCGCCAGGCTTTGGGCCAGCTTGAGCTTCAGGTCCTGGAACCCGGAGCAGCCGATGGCACGGCAAAAACGCACGATGGTCGGCTCGCTGATGCCGACGCTGTGGGCCAGGTCGGCCATGGAGCTGTGCATCACGGCCGCGGGGTCAAGCAGCACGTGATCGGCGACTTTGAGCTCCGACTTGCGTAACAGGTGACGAGACTGGGCGATGTGCTGCAGCAGATTCAAGGGCTGGACTCTTGTTATTGGCAGGGGCCGGGGATGTAGCAAGTTTGTAGTTATACTACATGAATTGGCTTTTCGCCTGCACCATACGTAACCAGATCCCTCGAAATCAGGTGCTCGCGCCTCATGTAGCCTTCGAGCACTGGTCTTGTAGCAGCGCGGCAAGCCCCGACGCCTCGACCGGGCGACTGATCAGATAGCCTTGCACCTCATCGCACCGCTCGTTTTTCAGGAATTCGAGCTGCTCGCGCCGCTCCACGCCTTCAGCCACGACTTTCAACGACAAACCATGCGCCATGGTAATGATGGCCCGTGTAATCGCCGCATCCTCCGTGCCCTCGCCCAGGCCTCGAATGAACGCCTGATCGATCTTCACGTAATCCACGGGAATGCGCTTGAGGTAGCTCAGGGATGAATACCCGGTGCCGAAATCGTCGATCGCCAGCTTCACCCCCAGATCGCGCAGCTGCTGGAAGGTCGCAATGATGTGCTCGACGCTGTCCAGCAACTGGCTTTCCGTGAGCTCGAGCTCCAGGTAGCGCGGCGCCAGCCCGGTATCTTCCAGCACCTGCCGCACCAGGCTGACCAGCTTGCCCTGGCGCAGTTGGTGCACCGACAGATTGACCGAGACCCGAATAGGCTCAAGCCCCTGCCGCTGCCACTCACAGGCTTGCAAGCAGGCCTGGCGCAAGACGAATTCACCGATCGGGCCGATCAGTCCGGTTTCCTCTGCCAGGCCAATGAAATCCCCCGGCGGCACGCGCCCCATGGTCGGGTGATCCCAACGCACCAACGCCTCGGCGGCATTCAGCTTGCCGGTGGCCAGGCACAGCTTCGGTTGGTAAAACACCTTCAATTGGCGCTCTTCAACCGCTTTGCGCAGCTGGTTCTCCAGTTGCAATCGCTCCAGGGTGCTGGCTTGCAGACTGTCGGTGTAGAACTGGAAGTTGTTACCACCCAGATGCTTGGCGTGCTGCATGGCCATGTTCGACTGACTGACCAGCGCGGACACATCCCGGGCGCTGTCCGGCAACAGGCTGATACCGATCGACGCGCTGACCACCAGCTCATGGCCGTCGATGGTCACGGGCATGCGCAGCTTGTTCGACAGCCGCGTCGCCACCCGCGCCAGACTGGAAAGGTTGCCGTAGGCGTTGAACAGCACAGCGAATTCGTCACCGGACAGGCGCGCAATGGTGTCCGCTTCCGGCAATGCGTTGATCAGGCGCCGGGACATTTTCTGCAACAGCTTGTCGGCGACTTCGTGACCCAGACTGTCGTTGAGCTGCTTGAAGCGATCCAGATTGATGTGCAACAGCGCCAGGCTGCGATAACCGCCCTGCCGGACCCTCTGTTGTGCCTCGCTGAGGCGCTCGCGGAACATCGAACGGTTGGCGAGTCCGGTGAGCTCGTCGTGATGGGTCAGGTAGCGCATGCGCTCTTCGGATTCTCGCCGGGCCGAAAGATCGGCGAAGAAACCCACGATATGACTGACATTTCCCCGACTATCGCGCACGGCATTCAGATGCAGCCATTGCGGGTACATCTCGCCGCTTTTGCGCGTTTCCACCAGTTCGCCCTGCCAGCTGCCGTGCTGCTCCAGCGCGTGATGGATCGCGGCGTAGTGGCGACGGGCATCGCGGCTGCACGGCAGCTCGACGACGTTGCGACCGATCATGTCCTCGATCTCATAGCCCGTGACCCGGCTGAAAGCCTGATTGACCGCGATCAGGGCATAGTTGGGGTCGAAAATCACGATACCTTCGCTGGCCGCTTCGAATACTGTCGCGGCCAGTTGCTGCTGTTCTTCCAACGCCTTGTTGACGCTGATGTCGCGCCGGGTGCCGACCATGCGGATTACCCGACCATTGGCGGCACGCTCCACCGCTCGACCACGGTCCTCGATCCAGACCCAGTGACCGTCGGCATGCCGCACACGGTACTCGACCTGATAATCCTCGGTGCGCCCCTTCAAATGTTCGACCAACGCCTTGCGCAGAGCTGGCAGGTCCTCCGGATGCAGGCGAGGCTTGAGGTGGCGCAGCATCGCCGTCACGTACTCCGGTGCCAGGCCAAACAACTCCTGAATATGAGTGTGATGGACTTCGTCGGTCTGCAGGTTCCAGTCCCACAACCCCAGCTCGCTGGCTTTCAGCGCCAGCGCCAGGCGCGCCTCGCTCTTGCTCAGTGCGTCGCTGGCGGCGTCCAGCTCGAGGCCGCGCTGGGTGACCCGGTTTTGCAGATCGGCCTGGATTTCCCGCAGCTCCTCTTCGGCACGCCGGCGCTGGTCGATTTCCCGGGCGAGGGTCAGATTGAGCTGATCGCTGCAGTTTTGCGCTTCCTGCAGATGCTCGATCAGCGCCTGATTCTGGAAGCGCTGCAACAGGCCGCGATCGATCAGGCGATTGACCTGCCAGGCCACGACACTCAAGGCGCCCAGCAGAATCAGGCCGAACCAGCCCCAACCCTGCCCTTCGCCACCCCAGAACATGTAGCCGATGGCCGGCAACAAACAGGGCAAGGTGAAAGAGAGAAAGGCCGGCAGGCTGACGGCGTAGGCCACACTGGCCGACAGGGCCGCGGCGCCGATCAGGCCGAAGACCCAGGCTTGCTGGATGAAGTTGTCGGCGGGAACCAGTGCGATGCCGGCGCCGGCCAATGTCAGGCCGGTAAGCCCCGAGCCCAGCAGAAACATGCGGCGCCAGATCGGATGGGCCTGACGGTTGGGAATCGCCGAGTCGAAGGCCGCCACCTGAATCACCCGCAGCGCCACCAGCGACAGCAGCCACACCAGCCAGACGGTGACCAGGAAGTAGCGCAGCGGGCTCCAGAGCAGAGCGGCGCAGACCAGACCATTGATCAACATGAACAGCGTGGGCAGCAGCGAGCCCTGATACAGCAGGCGCGTGCGTTCGACCGCCATTTCCATGGCGTATTGTTTACGAATAACCCGGGGCTCCACGGAAGGGCCCGACAGGTCGGAGCTGAGGGTCATAGGTAGTTTCTTGTTCTTATAATGATGAGCATGAGCCCGAAACGTGGACGGAGCATACACAAGCCAATGCCCGGACCAAACTGCTGCCGGTCAAAAAACAGACAAATTTATCGGGCACCCGACCCGGCCTCAAAGCTGTCAGGCGAGACCGGCCAACGTTTGCGGGCGATGACTGACCGGTCGTCCCTCGCGCCTCTTTCATCGGCTAAAGCAATGTGGAGTTTGCCCGGTGTGGCGCCGCCCCCTAGAATGCCCCGATGCGCGATGATGACCTCTCCCTTCTGCTGAATTCCCTCAACGATGCCCAACGTCAGGCCGTAGCGGCCCCTGTTGGTCGTCAGTTGGTCCTGGCCGGCGCCGGTTCCGGTAAAACCCGAGTGCTGGTGCACCGTATCGCCTGGTTGATCCAGGTCGAAAACGCCTCGCCCCACTCCATCCTGTCGGTGACGTTCACCAACAAGGCCGCTGCCGAGATGCGCCATCGCATCGAGCAGTTGCTGGGTATCAACCCGGCCGGCATGTGGGTCGGCACCTTCCACGGCCTGGCGCACCGCCTGTTGCGGGCGCACTGGCAGGAAGCCGGGCTGAGCCAGACCTTCCAGATTCTCGACAGCGACGACCAGCAGCGGCTGGTCAAGCGCGTGATCCGCGATCTGGGGTTGGATGAACAACGCTGGCCGGCCCGTCAGGCTCAGTGGTTCATCAACGGGCAGAAAGACGAAGGTCTGCGTCCGCAACACATTCAAGCCAGTGGCGACCTGTTCCTGGCCACCATGCGCGGCATTTATGAGGCCTACGAGGCTGCATGCCTGCGCGCTGGCGTTATCGATTTCTCTGAACTGCTGCTGCGCGCCCTCGACCTGTGGCGCGACCATCCCGGCCTGCTGGCGCATTATCAGAAGCGCTTCCGGCACATCCTGGTGGATGAATTCCAGGACACCAACGCCGTGCAATACGCCTGGCTGCGTCTGCTGGCCAAGGGTGGCGACAGCCTGATGGTGGTGGGCGATGACGATCAGTCGATCTACGGCTGGCGTGGCGCGAAAATCGAGAACATCTACCAGTATTCCGACGATTTCCCGGATGCCCAACTCATTCGTCTGGAGCAGAACTACCGCTCCACCGCCGGCATCCTGAAAGCCGCCAACGCCTTGATCGCCAACAATACCGGGCGTATGGGCAAAGAGCTGTGGACCGAAGGCGGCGATGGCGAGGCGATCAACCTGTACGCCGCGTTCAACGAACACGACGAAGCGCGCTATGTTGTCGAAACCATCGAAAGCGCGCTGAAAACCGGCCTGGCTCGCAGTGATATCGCGATTCTTTACCGCTCCAACGCCCAATCGCGGGTTCTGGAAGAAGCTTTACTGCGCGAACGCATTCCGTACCGCATTTATGGCGGCCAGCGCTTCTTCGAACGAGCGGAAATCAAGAACGCCATGGCCTACCTGCGACTGCTCGAAGGTCGCGGTAACGATGCGGCGCTGGAGCGGGTGATCAACGTACCGGCCCGCGGCATCGGCGAAAAAACCGTCGAAGCGATCCGCGACCATGCGCGCCACAGCCATGTGTCGATGTGGGAAGCCATGCGCCAGCTGGTGGCGAACAAGGGCCTGACCGGTCGCGCCGCCAGCGCCCTGGGCGCGTTCATGGAACTGATCGAAAACCTCGCCGCCAAGTGCATGGACATGCCGCTGCACCTGATGACCCAGACCGTCATCGAGCAGTCGGGCCTGATTGCCTATCACGAAGCGGAAAAAGGCGAGAAAGGCCAGGCCCGGGTGGAAAACCTTGAGGAACTGGTCAGCGCCGCGCGCAACTTCGAGAACACCGAAGAAGACGAAGACCTGACGCCACTGGCGGCCTTCCTCGGCCACGCTTCGCTGGAGGCCGGCGATACCCAGGCCGACGAGCACGAAGACAGCATTCAGCTGATGACGCTGCACAGCGCCAAGGGCCTGGAATTCCCTTACGTGTTCCTGGTGGGCATGGAAGAAGGCCTGTTCCCGCACAAGATGAGCCTTGAAGAGCCGGGGCGCCTTGAGGAAGAGCGTCGTCTGGCCTATGTCGGCGTGACCCGGGCCATGCAGAACCTGGTGATGACCTACGCTGAAACCCGTCGCCTGTACGGCAGCGAGACTTACAACAAGGTGTCGCGCTTCGTACGCGAAGTGCCCAAAGGCCTGATTCAGGAAGTGCGGCTGTCCAACAGCGTCAGCCGTCCGTTCGGCGGTGGCCAGCAGCAGAGCACCAGCAGCCTGTTCGGCGGCAGCGAGATCCCGCAGACCGGTTTCACCCTGGGCCAGGCGGTACGGCATTCGGTGTTCGGCGACGGCGTGATCCTCAACTTCGAAGGCGCCGGCGCCCAGGCGCGGGTTCAGGTGAACTTCAGCGAAGGCAGCAAGTGGCTGATGCTGGGGTATGCGAAGCTGGAAGCGATCTAAGGATCACCTTGGATCAATGTGGGAGCGGGCTTGCTCGCGAATACGGTGGATCAGTCGACATTGATGTCAACTGACACGCCCTCTTCGCGAGCAAGCCCGCTCCCACAAATCGATCTGACCAAAAGGATACCGTCATGGGCTCAGGCTTCTTTTCCTCCTGGACATTCTGGGCCCTGCTATCGGCCGCATTCGCAGCCCTGACCGCCATTTTCGCGAAAATCGGCGTCGAGAACGTCAACTCGGATTTCGCCACCCTGCTCAGAACCATCGTGGTGCTGGTCAGCCTGGCCTTGATTTTGTACGCCACGGGCCAATATCAATCCCTGGGATCGATCTCGGCCAAAAGCTACCTGTTCCTGCTGTTGTCCGGCTTGGCCACGGGAGCTTCGTGGATCTGCTACTTTCGCGCGCTCAAAGTCGGTCCGGCCTCACTGGTCGCTCCAGTGGACAAACTCAGCGTCGTGCTCGTCGCCGTGCTCGGTGTGGTCCTGCTGGGGGAAAAACTCGACCTGCGCCAATGGGGCGGCATCGGCCTGATCACAGCCGGGGTGGTCATGCTGGCGCTGCGTCGCTAGGCATCTTTCCTACAGAACTTATCCACTCACCCTACAGACCAAAGTTAACCAGCCTATTGCACTGACTGAAGCTGAACCCGACCTGTCAGGCAAAAGCCCGAAACACTCTGCCGCTAGCCAGTAACACTTCAGCTGTGCAACATGGCGCGCGTGCCTTCCACAAACGGGAATTCCCTTTATGAAACGTTTTCTTAGCATCGCCATGGCGCTGTGCATCGGCCTGACGATGAGTCTCGACGTCAATGCCGCCAAGCGCTTCGGTGGTGGCAAAAGCGCAGGTGCTGCGCCTACTCACCAGACCAGCCAGATGGCTCCTTCTTCTCCAGGCATGGGCGGCGCAGCAGCGACCGCTGGTGCTGCCGGTGCCGCGGGCGCGGCTGCCAAGGCCGGCGGCGCTTCCCGCTGGCTCGGCCCTCTGGCGGGTATCGCCGCCGGTGGCCTGCTGGCCTCCATGTTCATGGGCGACGGCTTCCAGGGCATGCAGATCTTCGACATCCTGATCATGGCGGTCATCGCCTTCCTGGTCTTCCGTTTCATCGCCGCCCGTCGTCGCAAGCAGCAGGAGCAGTACGCTCCGGCCGGTCACGCGCCGATGCAGCGTGAAGCGTTCGAACAGAAGCCAGCCATGGGTTCGATCTTCGGTGGTTCGGCCGCACCCGCTGCCGCCCGTCCAGTGATCAACGCGCCAGCCTGGTTCAACGAACGCAACTTCATCGAAGCGGCCCGCAACCACTTCCAGTCCCTGCAACAGCATTGGGACGCCAACGAAATGGACAAGATCGCCGAGTTCGTGACCCCGCAAATGCTGGAGTTCCTCAAGCGCGAGCGTGCCGATCTGGGTGACGGCTTCCAGTCCACCTACATCGACAACCTCAATGTGCAGCTGGACGGTGTGGATGATCGCGCCGACAAGACCATCGCCACCCTGACCTTCAGCGGCGTGTCGAAGAACTCGCGTTTCGACCAGGGCGAAGCCTTCAGCGAAAGCTGGAACATGGAACGCGCCCAGGGCGAAAACCAGCCTTGGCTGGTGGCCGGTATCCGCCAGAACGGCTGATCACCCCGCCTCGCTTTTCACGCTGTAATAAAAACCCCGGCTTGCCGGGGTTTTTCTATTTCGCGGTTGCATCCATAGCAAGCTACTGTATAAACCGCCCCATACAAACCGCGCCATACAAGCAAGAGGATCCCGGACGTGGAAGAAGTCATCGAACAACTGCGTGAAGCCAACGAACGGGTACCGGTCCCCCTGGAGTTGCCCGACGAAGATCAGCTGGTCGAAATCGAAGAAGAACTGTTCATCAACATTCCGTTCGTCTTCAAAGAGTTTCTGCTGACCGTCAGCGACGTGGTTTACGGCAGCCTGGAGCCAGTGACCGTCACTGACCCGCAATCGCATACCTACCTGCCGGAAGTGGCCGCCAACGCCTGGGACGCCGGCGTCGATCGCAGCCTGATCCCGATCTGCCAGGACGGCGACGACTACTACTGCGTCGAAGAAGACGGCACCGTGGTGCTGTGGTCGGCCGAAGAAGAACTGGTCACCGAAGAGTCCTGGGAATCGGTGTGGCACTGGGCGCGGGACGTCTGGCTGGAAAGCTGAGCCGGCTGACGCCCCGGGGCGTCAGTGCCCTGGCGAATCCTTGTGATTGTCCAGGGTATCGAGCAAGGCAACCTGCATGCGCGTGTGGACGCGGATGAACCAGCGCCACAGCAGCGCGGCCACACCAGCGGCCACCACGGCAATCAGCATCAGCAACTTGTTGGTCGGCAGAATACTGGCCGACAAGGCTGCCAACAGCAGGAAAATCACCAGCAGCGAAAGGATCGGGATCACTTCGGAGATCACCCTACGCACTCGCTGCGTGTGACGCCCCGCCATCTCCGGCTTCACCCCCATCTCCGCCAGCAGCATCGACAGCGCCTTGAGCTTGCGATAGGCGGCGATCAGGAACGGCAGCGATATCAGCAGCGCGCCTCCCCAGATCAGTGCCTTCTGCCAGCTTGGATCGCCGATCCACTCTTGCAGCGTGAGCGAAATGCGCTCGGCGAAAAACGCCCCGGCAAGAAAGATCGCAACCACCAGCGCCAGATTGACGCCCACCTGCAACAGAATCCGCCGAATCATCGACGCCAGCAACGCGCCCTCGCCCCGGGGCTGGATGCTGCGCAGCCATTCACCGTACATCCCCAACACGCGCCCCAGCCGTTGCGGCATGACCGCCGCCAGCTTGATCGACAGCGGGTCGGCCGCGCGAATCAGATACGGCGTCAGCAGCGTGGTGATCACCGAAACCGCCACGGCCACCGGGTACAGAAAATTGCTGGTGACCTGCAGGGTCATGCCCAGCGAGGCAATGATGAAAGAGAACTCGCCGATCTGCGAAAGCCCCATGCCGACGCGCAACGAGGTGCGCCCGTCATTGCCGGCGATATACGCCCCCATTCCGCAGGACAGCATCTTGCCGAGCACCACGGCGACCGTGATCACGGCGATCGGCCAGGCGTATTCCAGCAGGATCATCGGGTCGAGCATCAAGCCGATCGCCACGAAGAAAATGGCGCTGAACAGGTCGCGAACGGGTTCGATCAGGCGTTCGATTTTCAGCAGCTGCCGGGATTCGGCCATGATCGCGCCAATCAGGAACGCACCGAGCACCATGCTGTATTCAAGCTTGACCACCAGCAGGCAGAAGCCGAAACACAGGCCCAGCACGGTAATCAGCAGCATTTCGTTGCTGTCGAATTTGGCTACATAAGCCAGCAGGCGCGGCACCAGCAAAATGCCGATCACCAGCGCGACGATCATGAACAGCGAGAGTTTGCCGACGGTGGAAAACACTTCGCCGGAGCTGACCGTACCGCTGACCGCGATGCTCGACAGCAAGGCGATGATGCCGATACCGAGGATGTCTTCAACGATCAGCACGCCGAATATCAGCTGCGCGAAGCGCTGGTTTTTCATCTTCAGGTCGTTGAGTGCCTTGACGATGATGGTGGTCGAGGATATGGCCAGGATCGCGCCGAGGAACAGTGAGTCCATGGTGTTCCAGTCGAACCAGCGACCGATTTCGTAGCCGATCCAGATCATCAGCACGATTTCCAGGAACGCCGCGATAAACGCCGTGGCGCCGACCTTGAACAGCTTGCGCAGGCTGAACTCCAGGCCCAGGCAGAACATCAGGAAAATCACCCCGAGCTCCGCCAGGGTCTTGATGGTTTCTTCGTCGTGGATAAGACCGAAGGGAGGGGTATGCGGACCGATGATGAAACCCGCCACGATGTAGCCCAGCACCACCGGCTGTTTGAGCCTGTGGAACAGCACGGTCACCACACCTGCGACCAACATGATCACTGCCAGATCCTGAATAAAGCTGATGGCATGCATGGTGCGGGGCTCCCTGGGTGGCATAGCTCAAGCGCGGACGAAGGAAACGTCCGGTCGAGCAAGGTAAAAAATCCGCGTTCCGCGTAAGAATTTGCCCCCATGGCGGGGACTTTTGCAGGGTAACACCGCGACTTCCGGTAGAAAGGCGGTGCAATATATGGAAACAGATCGATCCGGCGTGACGGCGGCTTCGCGCCCGGCGTCCCGATAACTGTTGGTTGGAAAAACCATCGAGGCACCCGCAGAGGTGCATCCCTCAAACCTTGCCTTGACCCGTGAGAGTGCTATGGAACCCGGAAACGCCCAACTGTCGATGACGGTATTGATGACCCCCGACATGGCCAACTTCTCTGGCAATGTTCACGGCGGTACCCTGCTCAAATACCTCGACGAAGTCGCCTACGCCTGTGCCGCCCGTTATGCCGGCCGCTACGTGGTGACCCTGTCGGTGGACCAGGTGATTTTCCGTGAGCCGATCCATGTCGGTGAACTTGTGACCTTCCTTGCTTCGGTCAACTACACCGGGAACACCTCGATGGAGGTGGGCATCAAGGTGGTGACCGAAAACATCCGCGAGCGCTCGGTGCGCCACACCAACAGTTGTTTCTTCACCATGGTGGCGGTGGATGACCAACGCAAACCCGCCTCCGTGCCACCGCTGCAACCGCAGAACAGCGAAGACAAGCGCCGCTTCATGCAGGCCCAGCAGCGCCGGCAGATTCGTCAGGAGCTGGAAAAGCGCTATCAGGAAATCAAGGGCGACGTTTAACGCATTCCATCGATAAGAAGCCTTCGCGGGCAAGCCTCGCTCCAGGTATGCACAATCCTGTAGGAGCGAGGCTTGCCCGCGAAGCTTTTAAAGGCTGATCGAGGTCGCCTCAAACCGCACCCGCGGATGAGCAATCCGGTCCTGCGCACGCACCAACTCCAGCTCATAGCTCGCGCAGGCCTGGGTCTCCAGCAACACCTCATGCACCGCCGACGCGGCAAACTCGAACGCCGCCACCAGACTGTCCCCCAACAGTACCCGCGCCAGAAACAACCCCGACGTCAGATCACCCACCCCCACCGGCTGTCGCGGAAACGCCAGCAGCGGACGCTGCAGATGCCAGCTGCCCTCGGCTGTCACCAGCAGCATCTCGAAGAAATCCGGGTTCTTCCCCGGGTAATCCAGGTGCTTGACCACCACCGCTTTCGGCCCACGCGCCAGCAGCGCCCGAGCCATCGCCAGGCAATCGAACAGCGACTGCGGCTTGCGCCCGGCGAAGCTGTCGAGCTCCAGCTGGTTGGGGCACATGAAGTCCGCCACCGCGGCGGCTTCCTCCAGCAGGAAATCACTGACTTCCGCCGGCACGCTGCAACCTTTCTCCGGATGCCCCATCACCGGGTCGCACAAATACAGCGCCTTGGGATTCATCGATTTGATGCGCGCCACACCCGTCAGGATGGCCCGGCCCTGGGCGGCGCTGCCCAAGTAGCCCGACAACACTGCATCGCAGTTGCCCAGCTCGCCGATCGCCGCGATGCCATCCACCAGATCGGGGATCTGCTGCGGAGCCAGCACCTCGCCCGCCCACTGCCCGTACTGGGTGTGGTTGGAGAATTGCACCGTGTTCAGCGGCCAGACATTGACCCCGACCCGCTGCATCGGGAAAACCGCGGCACTGTTGCCAGCGTGGCCGAACACCACGTGGGACTGGATAGCGAGCAGATGGGGCGTGCGTTTCATGCGGTGAGTTTCCGTAAAACGATTGAAATTCGAGCGGGGCAGTATGCGACGAAACGCAGCCTGTACGACAGACCGGCGACGCAGTTAAGCTGACACTCTCATGTTGGAGCACCCTGTTGATGTTGACCCTTGGAAATATTTTCGTGCTGATGCTGTTCGCCACTGCCGGCGCCTGGCTGTGGCACAACCACGGTTTGCGCGAACGCGCACTGGAGCGGGTCAAGCAGCACTGCAGCAACCTGGGGGTCGAGTTGCTGGACGGCAACGTGGCGCTGAAAAAAATCGCCTTCATCAAGGACGGACGCGGCAAGCGGCGCCTGGCTCGCGTGTACAACTTCGAATTCACCGTGACCGGCGAAACCCGCCACAACGGCACCATCACCCAGTTCGGTGCCCACAGCGCGCAGATCGAACTGGCGCCCTACCCGATGCCTTTCGACGACACGCCGCCGGTGGTGGATGTGGTCAAGCCCAGCGGCAACGTGGTCGAACTGAGCCATTGGCGGCAAGAACACAGCAAATGGCGCCCGTGAATTGAGAGATCGCTGCCAGCGATCTTTTGATTTTCATCCCAACCGACAGCCGTCCAATCCTTTCTGCAACGTTTCTGCCTCCTGCGGCTCGCTGAAAATCAGCTCGATCCGCGAATCCTGCCGCCACTCGCTGGCCTTCCACTCCAGCCCCGAGTTATCCACTGCATTCACAGACTGCCATCCTGCGTCGCTGTGGATAACCAGCTTCGCCCGCCGCCAGGCGAGGCTGGAAAGCCATTGAGCAACCTGCGCTGTATCGAACCTCTGGCTCGGATGCCAGCGCCAGCCGATGCTCCAGCCGCCCTCTTGCTCCTGACTCAGACAAATCGGCTGCGCCGGATCGGTCCAGATCGCTGGCAACTGCGCCAGGCCTGTGGGCAGCGCAACGTTAACCACGCCCGCGACAGCCTGAGCAGCCAGACCGGGCAGCTGGCTCAATGGCATCGCCGCTTGCTGCGTCCAGTACACCGGTCGTACAGGGAGCTGCTTGATCAGGTGCTGGCGATCTGCCTCGCTGAGGTTTTCCGATTTGTTCATCAAAAGCAGGCCAGCGCTGACCAGCGCCTCCTGTTGCGCCTGTGGCAGCGACTTGCCCGAAATGAGGGCCTGAGCATCCAAAACCAGTACACTTGGCAGTACGTTTAGTACACCTTGCCACGGTTTTTCACTCAGTTGCCTGAGCAACTGCACCGGATGCCCGAGCCCGGAAGGCTCGATAAACAGCCGGTCCGGCCGCGCCTTGCGCAGCAATCGACCAAGCCCGACCTGAAACGGCGCGCCGTTGACGCAACACAAACAGCCCCCGGCCACTTCCCCCAGTGCGATACCATCGGCGTCGCTGGTCAGCAACGCGGCGTCGATACCGATCTGGCCGAATTCGTTGATCAGCACCGCCCAGCGTTCACCGTCCGGGCGTTGCGCCAGCAGGTGCTTGATCAGGCTGGTCTTGCCGGCCCCCAAGGGACCTGCGATGACGTGGGTGGGGATGTTCTGCAGCATGATTGAAGGATTCTGAGGAGGTGAAGATGCGGTGGATGGGATTGTCGTTGTTGCTCACGCTGGCGTCCGGCGAAGCACTGGCACAGGCCTGCGTGGTCCACAGCCAAGCGGAACGGCTCGACGTGAAAGTCTGTCAGCAGAACCGCAACATCCCGCAAAAGCTGTTCGCCGACGGTTTCTGCCAGCCCACCCTGGCCGGGCAGAAAGTCGAGGTGCAGTACGTCGATCAGTGCCCGGGCGGCGCTTTCGGTGTGTGCAGCAACGCTCAAGTCGCCAATATGCCTTACCGGCAGGATATTCACTATTACGGCGTCGCCACGGACGCGGCGTACCTCAAGCCCTTCTGTGAAGCTCAGAGCCAGGGAACCTGGCTCAAGCCCTGAATCCCTCAGACCGCCTCATCGAACCAGGGGCCGAACGGATCCGGCAACAACCGCCAGGCCTCGGCCCCCAGCGCCATTTCCTCATCCGTCAGCAGGCTATCGTCCAGCTCGGCGGTCAGCTGTTCGAAATCGATGTTCTGGCCGATGAACACCAGTTCCTGGCGGCAATCACCGGAGTCGACAGCCCAATTCTTCATGATGGTCGCGGTGCTTTCCTCGTCCTGCGGCCACTGCTCCTTCGGCACGAAACGCCACCAGCGCCCGGCATACCCATGGCGCATCATCCCGCCGGCCTGGGACCAGCTGCCAGCGTGTTGGGGCTTGCTTGCCAGCCAGAAGAAACCCTTGGAGCGCAGCAGATTGCCGTTGAGCCACGGGCCGTCGATAAAGTCGAAGAAGCGCTGCGGATGGAACGGACGACGCGCACGGTAAGCGCGGGAGGCGATGCCGTATTCCTGGGTTTCCGGAACGTGTTCGCCGCGTAGCTCCTGCAACCAGCCCGGCGCCTGGGCGGCTTTCTCGAAGTTGAAACGACCGGTGTTGAGGATCTTCTCCAGCGGCACCTCGCCCATGACCATGGGGATGATCTCGGCCTCTGGATTGAGCCGTTCGAGGATCGCCATCAGCTCCTCTCGCTGCTGGCTGCCGATCATGTCGATCTTGCTGATCAGGATGACGTCGGCGAATTCGATCTGCTCGATCAGCAGTTCGGTGATGGCGCGTTCATCCTCTTCGCCCAGGGTTTCACCCCGGGAAGCCAGGCTTTCCGCTGCCTGGTAATCGGGCAGGAAATTCAGGCCATCCACCACGGTAACCAGCGTGTCCAGGCGGGCGATATCGCTGAGGCTCTGACCCTTTTCATCGCGAAAGGTGAAGGTCTCCGCCACCGGCAACGGCTCGGAAATGCCGGTGGATTCGATCAGCAGATAATCAAAGCGCCCTTCCTGGGCGAGGTTGCTGACTTCCTCCAACAAATCTTCGCGCAAGGTGCAGCAAATACAGCCGTTGCTCATCTCTACCAGCTTCTCTTCAGCACGGTTGAGGCTAACATCGCGCTGGACTTCGGTGCCGTCGATGTTGATTTCACTCATATCATTGACGATTACAGCAACACGCAGGTTAGTACGGTTACGTAGTACGTAATTAAGAAGTGTACTTTTCCCTGCTCCAAGAAAGCCCGACAGGACCGTAACGGGCAAACGATTAGGCATTTGGATGTTCCTCACAGGCTCCCGGTCGAAATGTCGGGCTTACACAATGTTATAGTGTAACTACATATTGTTATAGTGTTACATTGAATGACCTACATTGTGGACCTGCCATGAACGCACTCACTCTCCCGGACATCGCCGCTCAAGCCTCACACCAAATCCTGCCTCTGGAATGGGTTGGCATGTGCGGCATTGCGCTTCCTGTGTTATTTGACGGCGAGCGCCTGCCCGCCAAAATCGACGCGGGGGTGAGTCTCGATAATGGAGAAGCGCGGGGCATTCACATGTCGCGGCTCTATCTGGCGCTGGAAATGCTTGAGCACGAGTGCCTTTCGCCGGCTCTGCTGCGACGACTTCTGGAGCAATTCCTCAGCAGCCATGAGGGTCTGTCGAGCAGCGCCTTCCTGAAAATCCACAGTGAATTACTGTTGAAAAGGCCGGCGCTGATCAGCGATCTGTCAGGATGGAAAACCTATCCCGTGAGCATCGAAGCCCGTCTGGAAAACGCGATGTTCCACGTGGAACTAAAAATCGAGGTGGCTTATTCCTCGACGTGCCCCTGCTCGGCAGCCTTGTCCCGGCAACTGATCCAGCGGCAATTCGCCGAAGATTTCCCCAACCGAACACTGAATCACGCCGAGGTATTGGCCTGGCTTGGCTTACCCAAAGGCATCGTCGCCACGCCCCACAGTCAACGCAGCACCGCACATTTGAATCTGCGCCTGGACGACTATCTGGATAATCTGCCGTTAATCCCGCTGATCAATGATGCCGAAGCGGCCCTCGGCACCGCTGTGCAAACGGCTGTGAAGCGTGCGGATGAACAGGCGTTTGCATTGGCCAACGGCCAGAACCTGATGTTTTGCGAAGACGCCGCGCGACGTTTGAACCAGGCCATGAAACGCTCGCCGGGCATCAACGGTTTCCACATTCGGGTCGTACACGCCGAAAGCCTCCACGCCCACGACGCGGTCGCTGAGAGTCGCTGGAATCGCGAGATAGGTTCATGATGGTTACCGGGTATGTTCCGACAATCGTCTAGATGACAACAGCTACCAAATACCTCTAAGGTTTATGGGCATGTGATCGAAGCAGAGAACAATAACCATGATCCAGATCACCCTGCCAGATGGTTCATTGCGTGAATACGATCAGCCGCTGACCGTGCACGAGCTCGCGGCAAGCATTGGCTCGGGTCTGGCCAATGCCGCGGTTGCAGGCCGGGTGGATGGCGTTTTGGTGGACTGCGAATACATGATCCACGCCGACGCCAGGGTCTCCATCGTGACGCCGCAGGAGCCCGACGGACTGGAGATTCTGCGCCGCTCCTGTGCGCTGATGCTGGCGATGGCGGTCAAGCAGCTGCATGCCCATGCACAGTGGCGCACCGGTTCGGAACTGGGTGACGGCTTCTACTGCGAATTCACGGTCGAGCGCCCTTTGACCCCGATGGATCTGCTTGCCATCGAGGGACGCATGCAATCGCTGGCGGCGACCAACCATTCCATTCGCCGGCGCACCTCATCCTTTCCAGCGTCCGATGATCCATCCCTGTACCGCCTCGGCGACACGGATTACCTGACGAGGGGCCCACACGTCCCCACCACCCGGGTCTTGCAGGCATTCGCCCTGGATCACATCAGCGGCACCCTTCAACAACGCATCTACGGCACCTGCTGGTCCAACCATCAGGAGTTGCAGCAATGGCGTCTGCCGCCCCACGTGATGGTGGTCAGCATGGACGACCGTCAGACCCACTATGCCCACCGAATCACCGAGCGCCTGCGCCGCAGCGGCGTGCGTGCCTTGGCCGATCTGCGCAACGAGAAGGTGCATCACAAGATCCGTCAGCACAGTCAGACGGTGCCGTATCTGGTGGTGGTCGGAGAGAAGGAAAAGCAAGGCGGGTTTGTCAGCGTCCGCAGTCGCAGCGGGGAGGATCTGGGCAGGATGGAGGTCGAGGCGGTGTGCGAGTGGCTGGGGCAGACGGGGGTTGGTGTTGTCTGAGATGAAGCCTTCGCGGGCAAGCCTCGCTCCTACACGAACCCTGTAGGAGCGAGGCTTGCCCGCGAAGCTTTTAAGCCCGCGGTTTGACGGTCCCGCAATCCTGCCCCAACCACACGGCCCGGGTATCGAGGCTTCCCTTCTGCTGAATCCCCGTGGCATTGAACGTGCCGTTGACCTTGGTGGTGAACTCACGGTCACTGAGGAACGTCGCCACACCCGCACCCTGCGCCTTCGGACAGCTGAAGCGGAATTTCCACTGGTTGCCCGTGCGCTCGGTGATCTGCTGCGTGCAGCCCGATTGCGGGTCGGTCAGCGGGATGTCGTCACTCTTGACCTGCTCTGGCGTCAGGCAGGCGCGAATGCCTTTGCCACCCATGGTGATGCCCTGCTTTTCCAGCTGCGCGCGCTGCTCAGGGGTCATCTGGCTCTGAATCTGACCCAGGATCAATTGCAGATCCGGCAGGTTCTGGTCATCGACCTTCATGTTGCTGGTGGTCAATTCCCACAAACCCGGCTGCAGCATCTGCGCTTGAGCAGCCACAGGAAGTGCCAAACCCAGCGTAATGGCCAAACCCAGCAGACGAACGTTCATCGTGTAACTCCTGATCAGTAGTGGCCGTTAGACGCCGGCCACGGGCTTCGGTTCATGGGCCAATTAAATAGCGACATTCTGCCCGGAACATGGTCTGTTACGCATTGAATCTTCAGGAGCAAGGCTGCCCCCATGGATTACTTCGGACCGCATATTTTCGGTTACACCATCGCGTTGCTGCATTCGCTCGGGACCATTGCGGCGATCCATGCCGTGCTGACCGTTCGGACCGCTCAGGGCTCGATCGCCTGGGCCCTGTCATTGATCTTCATGCCCTACCTCACCCTCATCCCTTACCTGGTGTTCGGCCGCAGCACTTTCGACGGCTACATCAAGGCCCGGCGCCAGGCCAACGAACAGATGCGCAAAGCCGTCTCAGAGCTCAACTGGCGGCCCTGGGTGGAAGAAGCGCTCACTGCCCGCGCCTCCAATGCCTATGCGTCGCTAAGGGCCATGCCGAAGCTTGGGCGCATGCCATGCCTGGCCAACAACGAAGTGAAACTGCTGATCAATGGCCGCGCCACCTTCGATGCGATCTTCAATGCCATCAGCCAGGCAAAGGAAGCCGTGCTGGTCCAGTTCTTCATCATTCACGATGACCGCCTCGGCCAGCGCCTGCAAAAACTCCTGCTGGAGAAAGCCGCCCAGGGCGTGACGATTCACCTGCTCTACGACCGCATCGGCAGCCACTCCCTGCCCCACAGCTACGTCCAGGCGCTGCGCGATGGGGGCGTCGAGGTCAAAGCCTTCGCCACGCGCAGCGGCTGGCTCAACCGCTTCCAGGTCAACTTCCGCAATCACCGCAAGATCGTGGTCGTCGACGGCATTCTCGGCTTCGTGGGCGGACATAACGTCGGTGATGAATACATGGGCGAGAAGCCGCCGCTGGCGCCTTGGCGCGATACCCACGTGCAGGTCCGCGGCCCCGTGGTGGCGAGCATGCAGGAGTCGTTCGCCGAGGACTGGTTCTGGGCCGCCCGCTCGCTGCCACCGCTGATTCTGCCGGAAGTGTACCCGGACGATGGCGTGCTCTGCCAAATGCTCGCCAGCGGCCCGGCAGACCCCTATGAGACCTGCTCGCTGTTCTTCGTCGAGTCCATCCACGCCGCCACCGAACGCGTGTGGATCACCAGCCCGTATTTCATCCCTGACGAAGCGGTATTCGCCGCCCTGCGCCTGGCCGTTCTGCGCGGGGTCGACGTGCGTATCCTGCTGCCCTCCCGTCCCGATCACCGGATCGTCTATGCCGCCTCCAGCCTGTATGCCTTCGAAGCGGTGCGCGCAGGCGTGCGGGTGTTCCGCTACGAACCCGGCTTCCTGCATCAGAAAGTGGTGTTGATCGACAATGAGATCAGCGCGATCGGCAGTGCCAACATGGACAACCGCTCGTTCCGATTGAATTTCGAAGTGATGTTGCTGACCGTCGACAGCGGGTTTGCCGCCAAGGTGGAGCAGATGCTCAACGACGATTTCGCTCAGGCCCACGAGATCGCCAAGGAAGAAAGCCGGGAGACCCACCGCCTGCAACAGGTCGGCATGCGGATCGCCCGGCTTATCTCGCCCATTCTCTAACGAGGCCTAGGGGTTGTAGATGTCGTCCCGCGACCAGGGCAGTTCATGGCTGCCATCGGCGTGGGCCTTGACCGCCAGAATCTGGTGCAGGTTGATCCAGCCCTTGGCAAACGCGTAGGCGCAACCGGCCAGGTACAGCCGCCAGATGCGCAGTGCCTGCTCCGGCACCATTTTGGCAGCCGCTTCCAGGTTGTCCTCCAGACGCTCGCTCCAGTGATCCAGGGTGCGTGCGTAATGCAGGCGCAGGCTTTCGACGTCGACAATCTCGAGCCCCGCTTCGCTGATCCTGGCGGAGATCATCGACAGGTGCGGCAGTTCGCCGTTGGGGAACACATACTTCTCGATGAAGTCACCGGCACCGCGTCCCACCGGACGACCATCGGTGTGCTTGGCGGTGATCCCATGGTTCATCACCAGACCACCCTCTTTCACCGCCCCGAACAGGATGTTGCAGTACTCCTCCAGGTTGGCGTGGCCGACATGCTCGAACATGCCCACGCTGACCACTTTGTCGAAACGTCCGTCCTGAGGCAGATCGCGGTAATCGAGCAGCTGCAACTCGACCAGATCCTCCAGGCCTTCTTCTTTGACCCGCTCGCGGGCCAGGGCCAGTTGTTCCTTGCTCAGGGTAATGCCGAATACTTTCGCGCCAAACTCACGGGCCGCATACCTCGCCAATCCGCCCCAACCGCAACCCACATCCAGCAGGTACTCACCCGGCTGCAGGCGCAGCTTGCGACACAGATGGCGGAACTTGGCTTGCTGGGCTTGTTCGAGGCTCTCGCTGCCGGTCTCGAAATACGCACAGGAATAGGCCATGTCGCTGTCGAGCCACAGCTGATAGAAATCGTTGGAAAGGTCGTAGTGATAGGAAATCGCCGCGGCGTCGGTTGCCTTGTCGTGGGCGGTACGGATGGTGTCCGAACCATCGTCTTCGTCCAACAGCGCCTGGCTGAGCTCATCACAGACGCGGATCACGTCACTGATCGAGCCTTCCAGCTCGAGCTTGCCTTCGACAAACGCAGCTCCCAGCGAGTCCAAACTCGGATGGGTGAACTGGGTCACCATCTTGGGATCCTTCACCACAATGGTGACGCTGGGCGTGGGTCCCAGATTGAACTCATGGCCGTCCCAGAGTCGCAGGCGAAGCGGAAGCTGCAGATTCTGTAAGGCCGGTGGAAGTTGCGCGAGCATGGAATATCCCCCTGGTTTCAGACGTCTGCTGAGAGGTTAGACCATCCTTGAAAAATAGCTTCCTATCGAATTAATAGCGCAGCTCTATGGATCTTGCGCTATCGCTGGACCCGCGTGAACTCACAAAAATGATCACTCTTACGGTAGATGACTCCGGGCATTACCAACAGTTCGGTAAATTTTTCTTCATTCAAGACTCGTCCTTGAGCTTGAGCAGCGGCTCCTGAAAACGCAACAAGCGCCCGGCGTTGCCCAGCACCAGCAGCGTGCTGAGGTTATGCAACACCGCGGCGATCATCGCCCCGGCCGCGCCAAGCCAGCCGAATGCGGCGAAAGCAACGATGGCCAGGGTCCATCCAAGGCCGATGATCACGTTGACCTGCAGGGTTTTCCGGCACTGGCGGCTCAAGCGCACGCAGGTGCCGAGGCGACGCAAATCACTGCCGATCAGCACCACATCCGCTGAGGCCAGGGCAATATCCGCGCCGCCTGCTCCCATCGCCACGCCGACCACACCGGCCTTGAGGGCCAGCGAATCGTTGATGCCATCCCCCACCACCATAGGCCGAAAACCGTTACCGATTTCTTTCAGCACACGGTTGAGTTTGTCTTCAGGCAATGCTTGGGCTTGCACATCGCTGATCGCCACCTCCCACGCCAGTGTCTGCGCCACGCTGTGCCGGTCACCGGTGAGCAACAGTTGCCGACCCAGGCCAAGCTCGCGCAGCTCGTTCAGGGCAAACCGAGCTTCGGGTTTCACGCTGTCGGCCAGCAACAGCCAGGCGAGGAATTCACCGTTGAGCGCCAGCCCGGCAATCGGGCCGTCGTGTTCGGGAATCGCCGAAGTCGCAATTTTCAATTGGCTGAACAGCTCGGGCCGACCAAGCGCGGCCTCACCCTGTTCGGTCTTGGCCACCACGCCGAGACCCTGGCGCTCATGAATATCCGTCAGCGGCAAGAACTGCTCTTGGGTTGCCAGTCCAGCGAGCGCACGGCTGACCGGATGACTGCTGGCCGAACCGAGGCTCGCGGCGAGCCTGAGCACTGGCGTGTGGTCTTCCAGCGGACTGTCGATGGAATGAAGGCGCAAGGTGCCGTAGGTCAGGGTTCCGGTCTTGTCGACCACCAGCGATGTGAGGTCGGCCAGCTCTTCGAGGAACGCCGAGCTGCGGATCAGGATCCCGTGGCGCGCGGCCACCGCCACCCCGGCAATTGCCGTGGCTGGCGCCGACAACACCAGCGCGCAAGGACAGGCCGCCACCAACACCGCCAGCATCGCCTGGGCGTTGTTGGTGATGAACCAGGTCACTGCGGCCAGCAACAGCACGAGCACCATGTAGCTGCCGGCATAACGTTCCAGCAATCGGGTGATCGGTGGCTTGGAGCGCTCGGCGTTCTGCATCAGGGCGATGACTTTGCCGAGGGTCGATTCGCGCCCGGTGCGGGTCACCTCGATGTGCAGCAGGCCATCGAGATTGATCGCCCCACCGAACACCGTCATCCCGGCGTGTGCCTCCACCGGCACCGATTCGCCGGTGATGGAGGCGGTATCCAGACTCGCCTGGCCGGACAGCACCAGGCCATCGGCCGGCACCCGATCACCGGCGCGCACCTCGACCCGATCGCCAGCCTTCAGCGTGCCGTTGTCGACTTCAACGATGGAGCCATCGGCCTGAACCTTGCGCGCATGGCTGCGGGTCAATTTGCCGAGCGCGTGAATGGCTTCCTGTGAGCCGATGACACTGCGCTCTTCCAGCACGTGGCCGAAGATCATGATGATCGGCAGCAAGGCCGCGGTCAGCAGATCGCCGGTTGCCCAGGCCCCCAGCATGGCCAGCGCAATCAGTTGATCGGTCATGCCATGCAGGCTGGGATAACGCAGGCTGAACCACGCCGAACGCATCACCGGCACGGCCACCAGCACGGAGGCAAAACCCAGCAGCAACTGGCTGACGCCGCTCTGTTCGGGCGCCAGCCAGCGCCAGATCAGCCCAAGTGCGAGCAGCCCCAGCGCCAGCATGGCCAGGGTCAGTTGGCGGGCGGCGCTGCGTTGTTCGGCCGAGGACAACAGGCTCGGTGCAGCGGCGGTTTGCGCAGTCATTGTGCAGCTCCCTGGATGATCAGGCGGGAATCGTCTTTGGGATCGACAGTGGTGACCGAGCCTGCCTGACCGAGAATTTTCGGCATCCGCTCGCGGTAGATTCGCAGCGGCATCTGCGGGTCGGTGCCCTGTTGCTGAGCCTTCGCCAGGCTCAGGACGGAGGCAGTGTCGGCGGAGGCTTTGGCCAATCGTTCACGGGCCTGGGCATGGGCGACTTGCAAGGTGCGGTCCGCTTGTTCGTTGGCAGACTGGGTGAGTTTCTCGGCCTCCGTGCGCGCATTCGCCACCGCTTTGTCCGCTTGCTGACTGGCCGTCAGTACCGCGTTGAACGCATTCACCGCAGGGCCGGGCAAACTCGATTGCACATCCACCCGCGCCACTTCGATGCCCAACCCCTGCCCTGTCGCCGACAACTCGGCAAGACGCTGGTTGATGCCCCGTACCAGATCGCCGCGTAAACGCTCACGTCGTTCCGCCGCCTGATTGTCCGATCCGATCAGCTCCGGTCGCGCCACGAGGATGGTATCCAGATCCCGTGCTGCCGTGAGTGCCACGGTGCTTCGAGTGACGAGCCGATCCAGCGCCGGCAACACGTGTTCACCCTGCAACACGAACGCGTAGGGATCGGTAACCTTGTAGAAGACCCGCACATCGAGTTGAACCACCCCCGCGTCACCTGTCAGCAAATACCCGGAGCCCGCCAGCGCATCGCTGATCGGGGTGGCGAAACTGGCGGCGCGATCGGCCTGTAGCGCGGCATCGCTGCGCAGCAGATTTTCCACTCGACGCTCGATCACCCGATCCGCCGCCGGCAGCAAGATGACCTGCTCGAAGGGTCGCGGCCACGCCAACAGCAGGCCGGCATTCTGGATGCGATCGAGCGCACCAAAGTGCAGGACCACCGCGCGATCCTGCGGATCGATCTGCCGCACATTGGAGAACGCCCAAGCCAAAGCGGCCAATGCCGTCACGGCGTACAAGGCAAAAAATGCCAGACGCCCGGCCTGAATCCAGGGGCTGCTCAACTCATGTGTTCCACGTGGAACGCTACTCATGGTTGCGATCCGGATTTGTTGTCGAGGCTCGGCGGGCCATCCACCAGAACGCGGAACGGCGCAGCATCGGTACGCAGAATCAATTTGGTGCCCGGCGTGACCACCGTGCCCAAGGTATCGAGAGAGCGCAGCAAGTTATAAAGCTGAGGCGAACTGGCGTAGGCGCGACCGTAAATCTGCGCCGCTTCCACCCGGGATTGCGCTTCGATATCCGCGGCTTTCACCGAAGCATCGGCTTGCACGATTCGCGCATCTCGCTCGGCGGCTGAACGGATTTGCGCTGCCTCTCGTTTGCCAATGGCGGTGCGTTCGGTGGCGATGGTTTCACGCTCCGCGCGCATGCGATCCACCGTGGCGGTGAGGGTCACCGACGGCAAGGTCAGACGCTCAACGCCCACTTGCAACACACGCACGCCGTAAGTGGTCAGCAACTGTTGATCGATCTGCTGGCGCAGCTGTGCTTCGAAGTCGGCGATGCGTACCTGACTGGCATCGGTGTTGACCAGATTGGCCAGGTCGAAACTGCTGGCCGTGGTCTCCAGTGCCGAGCCGACGAAGGTACGAATCTGCCGCGCCGCTTCGTCTGGCTGGTTCTGCACGGCGCGCATGAAGCGCTGCACGTTGTCCGGATCTCCCTGAACCTGCCAGGCGACATAGGCCTGAACGATGATGCGCAATCCGTCCCGGGTGCCGACATCCTGCAAGCCACTGGAGGTGGTACGCAGGCGCAGATCGACCGGAATCGCCGCCTCGAAGGGTGCCGGCCAGCGCCAGCCCAGACCCGGTTCGAGCAATACTCGCGACGGATTGCCGAAGCGCGTAATCACCGTCGCCTCCCCCGATCTGACCTGTACCAGGCTGGCAGCGGCAATGGCGAATGCCACCAGCAACGCGGCCCAACCCATGCGTCGCCAAGGGAAGGGACCGGCCTCTTGCGGGTCGCCGTGATGATGGTGGTGGTGACCGTGATGGTGGTGATGCCCGCCATGGCCGTGATCATGACCGCTGTGGTCATCGTGATCGTGATCGTGGCCGTGATCTGAACTGTGCGACTGGCTCAATTGGAGGCTCCTGGCTGAGCGGTTTTACGTGACGACGCAGGGTCAGCCGGCAACGTGAAATTTCGCAGGTCGATGGTCGGCGCATTGCTGCTGCCACCCAGACGGTGATCGAGTACCAGCAATTTGGCGTTGGCCAAACCCTGGGAGAGTTGGCTGAGGTATTGCTCCAGCACGAAGGCCTGGCCTGCATTGGCGTAGGCTTTTTGTTCGGCGCTGAACTTGAGGTCGGCGGTTTGCGCACCGGCGTTGATTTCACGGGCGCTGGCCGTGGCCTGATCGCGGGCGATGCTGGCCTGCAATTGCGCCTGATTGGTGGCTTCGGCGGCGGCACCACGTTCGCGGGCGATCAACGCCTGGGCTCCGATCTGTGCAGCCTGCACACCGTGATAGGCATTGGCGGCGCCGGCCGGTGGATGAATCGCCTCGACAACCGTGGCAAGGATTTCCACACCGCTGTCGAGTTTTTCCAGATCTGCCTGCACCGCGCGGCCGATCTCCTGGGCAAGCCCTACCCGGTCCTCACCGAGCAAACCGTCCAAGGTGCGCGAAGCGAAATCGTGGACCAGAACGCGGCTGGCAGTACTGCGAATCAGCGTCGACACATCTGCACTGTTGTAGGTGGCCGCCAGTGCCGCCTGATCGCTCAGGCCGATGCGATAGACAAAACGCACATCCATGTTGACGATCTGAAAGCTCTGCTGCTCGCCACGGCTGCTGGCGATCACCTGGGATTTGTCGTTCACATGGCTTGCGTCCCACAAGCGATTGGCGGTGATCGGCGCCGGACCTTCCGCCGGTTCGGCCATCACCGGCGCGGTTGTTTCGCCAACGCTGGTGGCCAGTTCGTGGACCACGCCGTTTTCGACACTCAGCACCCGACCCAGCGGCCAGGGCAAACCGGCGTGCAGACCAGGACCGAAGACCATGACTGGTTTACCGAAACGCTCGTAGATGCCCCGCCCTTGCAGCGGGATTTCGTGAATGCCCGTCAGGGACCAACCGACCATAGCCACCACGCTCATCACCGGCAACAACGCGCGGCGCATGTAGGTGAAGGCCCAGATCTGTCGCAGGTCGATGCCGAAGCGGTTGTGCAATTCGTGCTGCAACGCCAGCAACGGCTGAGGCGGCCAACGCAGCATGTCGGCGACAAAACTGCGCGCCAGCAATGGCGGCTCCAGTTGCTCACGCCGCGGACTGAACAACGACAGCACCGCACGCAACAACAATTCGGCGGCGACCAGGCCCGGCAACAGGCCGATCAGTACCGCGAGGCGCACCGGCCAGATGGCGGATTCGCTGGCGAACAGCAGGCACAGCGCCCCCAGCACCAGGCTGATGATCGCCACGCGGATCATCTGCGCCAAGGCGCCGGCTTCAGGCCATTGCGCCGGATTTTCCTGAGCCAGGTGGCGTTCCAGCACCAGCAAAGCGAACGCCAGCAACAACGCGAACGCCGCGCCGACAGTAGCCGACAGGCCCGTTGCCGCGGGCGGCAAACTGAGGTTCCAGACCTGCTCGACGCCTGCCAGCGCCATCAAGGCCCAGCCGCCGAGCCACAACGTCGGCGCACCGATCTGCCTGAGCAGGTGAATCCATCGCTGCCCCAGGCGGTCCAGCAGTTGCTCGTACCAACCCACGGGGCCATCGGTCTCTTGTGTGTCGGCTACAGGCTCCACAGGATTCATCGCCCGCGCCCGCCACAGGCTGACAAACCTGGCCGACTGCAGGGCAGCCGCGACCACCAGCAGCGCGGCGCTTTGATTGAACAGCAACGCCGGCCAAAGGGATTGCGGCGAAAACAGCCCGACAAAGAACCCCACCACCAGCGCCATGGCCACCAACATACCGCAGCCAATCAGCAGCTGACGCAATCGACGCCCTTGAAAAACCGCCTGCTGAAAACGCGGCAGCTCAGCTACCCGCGTCCCCTCCACTTCGAGATCGACTTGCATACCACCCCAGCGCCCGGACCGTTCAAATCACCTTTCGTTACGATATAACGAAAATCGTGAAATATTTGTACATAGTCTGGCTATCTATAGACGGAATACCTGTCGCTTGGCTGAACCCTTGAACGAAAAATGAGAATCCGTATTCGCGAGCACATTGATCCGGTGTTCACAAATCAATTGTGGGACCGGCTTGCTCGCGAATACAGGCGACTCGGTCTAAAGCGGCAAATGCTCCAGCGGCAACACCCCCGGCGCCTTCACCGTATGGATCGCAAAATTGCTGCGGATATCGCTCACCCCCGGCAACTTGAGCAGGCTTCCAGTCAGAAACCGGTCATAGGCACGTAGATCCGGCACCACGACCTGCAGCAGGAAATCCGACTCCCCCGACACCAGGAACGCGGAAATCACCTCGGGCAATGCCGTCATGGCCTGGCGAAAGGCCTCGGCCTGTTCATCGTTATGGCGCTCAACCTTCACCCCGACGAACACCGTCAAACCGAGCCCCACTTCATCGCGATCCAGATTGGCCTGATAACCCCGAATCACACCCGCCTCTTCCAGCATCCGCACGCGACGCAAACAGGGAGAGGCGGACAGGCCAATCTCGTCTGCCAGTTGCACGTTGCTCAGCCGACCGTCACGTTGCAGCGCGGCGAGGATCTTGCGATCAAAAGCGTCGAGTTTCATGGTTTGGCAGATCCTGATGGTTTGATGCCGATTAAGTGGCAGGTTATGCCAATCTACAACCCATTAGAAGCGAACTACGCAAGCACCTGCCCTGCCCTTGCGGCATAGACTGGTCCTACCGAATCGACAACGAATGGGGTGCGACATGGCGGGTCTGTGGCTGTTTTTCACGGCGCTGGCGGTGGTTTATCTGCTGCCGGGGCCGGACATGATCCTGTTGCTGCAGACCGGTGCCCGACAGGGCAAAGGTGCGGCGCTGGCCACTGCCGCAGGTTTGGCGATTGCCCGAGGTTGTCATGTCGCACTGGCGGCCTTGGGGCTGGCGGCGCTGTTCAAGGCAGCGCCCTGGACCTTCGATGTGGTGCGTCTGGCGGGCGCCGTTTACCTGTTGTGGATCGGCATTCAGTGCCTGCGCACATCGCTGCTGCCGAGCCTGAATCCCGCAGACACCGTTGAAGAAAAACCGCGCTACCGGCAGGCGATACAGCGCGGTTTGCTCACCAACCTCCTCAACCCCAAGGCCCTGCTGTTCTGCTCGGTATTGTTGCCACAATTCATCGATCCACAGGCGGGGCCAGTGCTGGGGCAATTCGCGGCGCTGGGTGTGGTGCTGGTCGCGGTGGGTCTGCTGTTCGACAGCGCTTACGCTCTGGCCGGTGTCGCCCTTGGCCGATGGTTGCAACGCAGTCCATCGGCACAACGTGTGCAGCAGTGGTTATTCGGCAGCCTGTTGATCGGCTTCGCCGTGCGACTGAGCCTTTTTCAACAGGCGTGAGCCCTACCGGGACTTGCGGCGGCGATTGATCAACAACAGCGCCGCCGCGACCACCGCCAGCACCCCACCGATCTGCAACGGTCTCTTGTAGGGTCGCAGCGCCGAGCGCGCCGCATCGATCGGCTCGGTGACATAGCGCTTGTCGGCATCCTGGAATTTGGGGTCCTGACACTGGTGACCGAAATCACCGGCCCATATGACATAAGGACCGTTCTCGACGTAGCGCCGATAGAACGCGCTTTGCTCCTGAAGACTGGTCCCCCACATCGACGCCTTGCACAGCACCGCCGCAAACGCCTGACTGCTGTGGGGCAAATGATCGGCAGCCTTGCTCGCCAGCGCTGTCGCGACATAACGGTAATGAAAGCGCTCGTCCGGTTTTGCCACGCTGGCGTTCTGTCGCTGCACTTCCCCTTCGGCGATCAAAGGCCCTACTTTCAACTCGGTGGTTTCCAGGCTGTAGTTGCCTTCGAAGGTCGCGAAGTCCGGCGCCATCTCGTAGCCCAGCAACTCCATGCCGTTGAAGCGAGCCAGATACCCGGCCTGGTAATAAGCGGACGCCCGCTTGCTCGGCCACCATTTTGATTCAGCGTCCTGGCGCAGCTCTCCATACCCTTTGGCTTTGGCCTGCAAATCGGCATTGTCGAAATACGCGGGCGCTTCTTCGTAACGTTCCTCGCGCAACAAACGCCGCCCGAGCAGGTTGCGCAGTTTGGCGGCGACCGGCAGCGGCACATAGTTGTCGCGATCCTGCTGGGTCAGCGCTGGCGGTGCAGGCACCTGAGTGTCGACGTAATGTTTGAGTTCATCGGTGGTCAGCACCCGCTCGGCAACGGTAGCGGCATCGAACCAGTAGATGTCCTGGCTGCGATAGAGCTGATCGAACGCCTGCAGATAATCCCCGCGTTGCAGGGCCAGAATCGCGCTTTCGCCATCGACACGACACTTGGGCTGCAAGGTTTCGAACGCCCAGTCCGGCGTGCGTCGTTCACCCCAGGATTCATTCTGCGGGAAAGCCTGCGCTGCCTTCGCATACGCGGCGGCCGCGGCATTCTTGTCGCCATCGCGTACTGCCAGTTTGGCGCGCAACCACCAGGCCAGCCCGCCATCACCAGCGTGTTCGAGCAATGCCTTGGCACTGGCGTAATCGCCCTGTTGATAATTCATCGCCGCCAGGCGATCAGCGTTATCGAGACTTCCTCGGGTACTGTTTTGCAGAAGCTTGATGAGCTTTTGTTCGCTCGGAGGTTGATCGCCAAACGACCAGCCCAAGCGACTGATCAACCCGGCGGTCACCAACTGCTGCACCGGTTTGCCCTTGAGCAACTCGGCCAATTGGTCCTCAGGCATGGCTGCCAGATCCGCCATCAACAGCTTCAACGAGGTGTAGCCCACCGTCGAGCCGTAGCGGTTTTGCGTGGCGTAAAGTTCGATGGCGCTGTTCCAGTCACCCGCGGTGCGCGCCACTCGCGCCTCTTCACCGAGGCTGGCGACACCCAGGCCCATCGGATCACTGAAACCGTCGGCGCTCAGTTGCCGTGCTTGCTCGAAAGCCTTGCGCGATTGCGCGAGCAGGTCTGGCGCCGCCCCTGCTTGCGAACTCATGGCGAACAACGCCCGGCCCAGCGAGTAAGCGGCCCAGGTGCTGCGCAACGCGCGCTGGTCCGCCGGCAAATCCAGAACCTTGTGGAAATACTCCGCCGCCAGCCCGTGGTCACCGGCAGCAAAAGCCACAGCACCAGCCAGATACAACCGCAGCTCGGCAGGCAGACTCTCTCCCTGAACCTCGACCTGATGTGCATCCGTCAATGCGCGCAACTGTTTGACCAATGCCTGCTGTTCCGCGCTCAGACCTTCTTCCTCGGCCTGGCTGCGTTGTTCGACATAGTCAGCCGCTTCCAGGCCATAGGTCACTTCGGCGACTTCCTTGAGTCCGCTGATCGCCTGGCCCAGCCGGTTGATCTCGAACCGGAAGTTGCCCTCCGGCAATTCCGCCAACGACTGATTGCGGTTGTCGAGCAAGCGCATGGGAAAGTCGGGGCCGCACGCCAGCGCCGAACCCAACGGCAGACTCAGGCTCAGACACAACAATGGGCGGGACCAGTTACGGGTGAACATTCGACTCTCCTTGATCTATGTTTGCGCAGCGCGCCCAGCCGATGGCTCGCTGTCCGCCAGCGGCAATCCGACCTTCGCGCTGGCGGGTGAAGGTAAGCAGATCCGCATCTTGTTGCAATGTATAACCGGCCAGCGCATCGGCGCCTTCGCAATCGCGCACTTTTAATGTGAGGCGTTCGGGCCAGGCGTTGTCCATGTTGCCCTCGTTGCGCAGACCGATGTCATAGAGTCCTTGTTGCGAAGACAGATTCACCTTGAGTTGGCTTTGCAGCGCGTCACCTCGAGCCACGGCACGCAATGTGGTCAGACTCCAGGCACGGCGGTCGTTGGCCAGTGGTAGGCGAAACCAGATCAGGCCGCCAAGATGAGACGGAGGATCCGTGCGCAACTCACTGGCGAGCTCACTCAGTTGTTGGGGATCGGCCATCAGCTCTCGACGTTTACCATCGATTTCGAGGCTGACTTCGCTTTCCACAACCGGCGCACCATTGACGCTCGGCAACAGCGCGACGCCGTAGGCCGGCAGAGCCAGATAGAAAGGTTTCACCGTGATGCGGCTCCAGGCCTTTGCCCATCGACGGGCCTGATCCGGATCGAACAGGCCACGACGCGGATCGGTCACAGCATGAACCTGCAGTACACTGCTATCGACTGTTGATAACACCGCGGGCAATTCAGGACTGTCGAGCCACGCTGGCAATGCGGTGATGCTCAATGGCATCGAGGTGGGGAGCACAGCGCGCAAGTGCGTCAGAAATTCGCGGTAGGCCGGCAGCCGGGCGCTACCCGCATCGTGGTCGATTTCCACGCCGGCAAGGTTCAGGCCCTGCCCTTGCCAGTCGTTGATCAACTGCAAAATCGGCGTGGTGATGTCTTGCTGATCCAGCGCAGGGAGTTGTCCATCGAGGCGAATCACCGCGATCAGCGGACGACCATCCTGCTTCAGCAGAGCCGGATCGATCCGAGCCCGCGTCCAGCCCGCCTTGGGAAAAGCCTGCAAGGCCAACACGCGCAAGGTCGAAAAATCGGCACGGCTTTCGCTCAGCGCCGCTTCATGGTTTGCCGTCCATTGCCGTTGCCAAACGTAGAGTTGCTGGTCCAACGGTGGTGCGTCTTTTCGCTCGCAACCGCCCAGCAATGCAAGCGCCATCAGCAATGCCGACAGGCGCAGGTAAAAATGCATAGAGCTCCCGATCCCTTCTGTTTTGGCCGAGTCGCGAGTCTAACGTAGGTGGGGAATAGAAAGATGGCGCTGATGTGTTCCACGTGGAACGTTCATCAGCGCCGTTTTACATCAGGCGGTTTTCTGCAGACCAGCCACTGTGCGAGGCATGCCGACAAAACCAGGCAAGGCTTCAACACGGGCCAGCCAAGCGCGGATGTTGGCGTAGTCGTCCAGCGACACGTTGCCCTCAGGTGCGTGGGCGATGTAACTGTAGGCGGCAACATCGGCGATGGTCGGTTCGCTGCCCACCAGATACGGCGAGTTGGCCAGTTCGTGGTCGATGACTTTGAGTACGGTGTGGGCATAGGCGATGACTTCTTCAGCGTTGTAAGGCGCGCCGAAAACCGTGATCAATCGAGCCCGCGCCGGACCGAATGCGATGGGACCAGCAGCTGCAGACAACCAGCGCTGCACTTTCGCCGCGCCAACCGGATCGGCAGGCAACCAGCGACCGTTGCCGTATTTCTGCGCCAGGTAAACCAGGATGGCGTTGGAGTCGGCGAGTACCACGCCTTGATCGTCCAGCACCGGCACTTGGCCGAAAGCATTGAGTGCCAGGTATTCAGGCTTCTTGTGTTCGCCCTTGGCCAAGTCAACGAAGATCAGTTCAGTCGGCAGTTTCAGCAGCGAGAGCATCAGTTCCACACGGTGGGCGTGGCCAGAACGTGGGAAGTTGTAGAGTTTGATGGCTTGCATGGTCGACTCCGCGGGTGAGTGGTGTTGTTCGGAAGGATCAGCACCGGATGGCAGCCATCTTCTACCAGTCCCGTGAACAACAGAATCACCAGGGAACGCAATCCATTATTTCAACAGACGAAATAACCGCTCAGTCCCGTATAGCGGGGTCTTCCCTCAGCGCCTTCACCACGAAATCGACAAAACTGCGAACCCTGGCCGGGGCTTTGCGTCCGCCCTGATAGACGACGTGGATTGGCAGCGGTGGCAGCTCAAAGTCCGACAGGACGATTTCCAGTTCTCCGTCCGCGACCTTACTGGCGACCTGATAAGACAGGACCCGGGTGTACCCCAATCCAAGGGCCGCGGCGTTGATGGCCGCCCGATTTGCGGTCACCACCAGCCGGGGCTCGGCTCGCACAGAAAGCGGCTCGTCCCCTTCAAGAAACGGCCAGTTTTTGAGCTGGCCAATCGCGGAGGTTCCGATGATGGGCGCCTGAGCCAGATCTTGTGGATGCGTCGGCCGTCCATTCGTTTTCAGAAACGCTGGCGACGCTACGATCACCCGTCGTACCTGGCCTACCCGAATCGCATGTTGATTGCTGTCCGGCAACTCACCGATGCGCAGCGCCACATCGATCCCCTCCTCCACCACGCTGACCACCCGATCAACCAGCAACGCGTTGATCGTGACGTCCGGGAATTGAGTCAGAAATTTCACCATGAGCGGTGTGATGAACAACTCACCAAACAGCACCGGTGCCGTGATCGCCAGTTGCCCGCGAGGCAGGATATGACTGCCTGCCGCCGAATCCTCGGCTTCCTGCACTTCGGCGAGGATTCTGCGACAGTCTTCGAGAAACCGCTGACCCGCTTCGCTCAAATGCACACTGCGCGTAGTGCGAGTGAGCAACTGCGTGCCGATGCGCTTCTCTAGCCCCGCCACCGCCCGGGTCACGCTGGCCGCCGACATTCCCAAGCGTCGCGCGGCTGCCGAAAAACCCTGGTCCTGGGCAACGGCAGCGAAGACCTGCATTTCCTGAAAGCGGTCCATCAGCGATCCTCGATTCAGATAAAAAAATCGCAGCCGGTTGGCTGCGATTATCAGGGTTAAATTTAGAGAATAAAAACTGTCGCGATAAACCCGCAGATTCCGCAGGTTCCAGGCTCAAAAAACAAAGTCGCAAAACTGTCGCAACCATCGCAAAAGCCGCCTGAAAGTGAAGCTCTAGGGAATAAAAACTGTCGCAAGTCGATAACCTATTGAATTTTATAGCTTTGCACGCCCATCAAACACACCCGCTCGACCTTAGTTACGTAGGAGGCGTATCTCGGACTGCCTCTAACACTATCACTCCATTCAAATCTCATTGCTTAACTGATCACCAGTCCTAGGACTCGTAGCTGACGGTGGCGATAGGCAGAAAGCAGCCGATTGTGTTGAAAAAGTCGACCGGACTGGCTACCCATGCAATGAGCGGTGAAAACGCCTTTTTTTGCACGCTGCCATTTCAAATCTGATCCCTTGAACCTTCTGCTCACAACACGGCTTTCGATCTCAGGCGCGTACTTTTTTACTGTGGATACCGAAGCCGACTTTTTCAACGCAATCGGCCAGAAGCAGCCAGTCGCAATTTGCACGTATCGGCAAGTACCAGGCATTCGAATGTTTCCAGGCCGCCTCCCTCCACCGACAAATCCGGTAAATCTTGCGGCTTCCCTGTCTCAACGACGAGAATCAATCCACACAGACTCCCAAAATCTCACCTAATTAAGCTTAGGCACAATTGATCGGGAAGTTGAACAAATGACCTGGAAGGAAGGCCTGAGACAATCGGGCGTATTGGCGGCGCTCGGGGCCGCCGTGCTGTTCGGTGCTGGAACGCCGCTCGCGAAATTACTGTTGAACAGTGTTAGTCCCTGGTTGTTGGCAGGCTTGCTTTATCTTGGTTCAGGCCTTGGACTCACGCTATATCGCTTGCTGAGCCGCGCGCGCATTGTGAGTCTGCCGCGCCATGAAGCGCTCTGGTTTGCAGGCGCAGTTGCCGCGGGTGGTGTTGCTGGGCCGGTATTGCTAATGGTGGGCTTGACGGGAATGCCCGCATCGGGCGCATCCTTGCTGCTTAACGCCGAAGGTGTATTTACAGCCCTGCTCGCGTGGTTTGCCTTCAAAGAGAACTTTGATCGATATATTGCCTTGGGCATGGTCGCCATCGTGGCGGGCGCGCTGGTTCTGAGTTGGCCCAGTGAAGCGCATTTTGCCGGGCTATGGCCAACACTCGCGGTCTTGGGCGCTTGCTTTGCCTGGGGAATTGATAACAACCTGACTCGCAAGGTGTCGTTGACAGACGCAACCTGGATTGCTTCGGTCAAAGGCCTGATTGCTGGCTCGGTCAATCTGGTCTTGGCTTTTGTTGTAGGGGCGACGTTGCCGCCACTGCCTAACCTGGCGGGCGCGCTGATCGTAGGCTTTCTTGCCTATGGCGTGAGCCTGGCGTTGTTCGTCATAGGATTGCGTCACCTGGGCACCGCCCGTACGGGCGCTTACTTTTCTGTAGCACCGTTCTTAGGGACATTGCTTGCGGTGGCGATGGGTGATCCCGTCACGCTACCGCTGCTAATCGCCGGATCGCTAATGGCATTGGGCATTTGGTTACACCTCACTGAACGCCATGAGCATGAGCATCGGCATGAGGCCATGGAGCATGAGCACGAGCATGTCCACGACGAACACCACCAACATGAGCACGATGACCCGGTCGCGCCTGGCACCAGGCACCAACATCGGCATCGACACGAGCCCATGACCCACCGCCATCGGCACTTCCCTGACGCACACCACAGGCATGACCATTGAGTGAATCGGCGGTGTCATATCGCCTCGGCATGCCTAGGTAAGGCGATAGAAATCAGGGCGGCTAACAGCACGAATGCACTCGATATCCACAAGCATGCTTCCAGCCCATACACCTGATAAACCCAACCGGACAGCACCGTGCCGATAAGTCGTCCCATGGCGTTGGACATGTAATAAAAACCCACATCCAGCGACACACCATCTTCCTTGGCGTAGGACACGATCAGGTAGCTGTGCAGCGACGAATTCACCGCGAATAGCGCACCAAAGACCATTAACCCGCCGAGCAATACCATCTGCTGCGACAAATCAGTGTTCAACCCGAGTGCGATTGCCGCAGGCAAGCCTGCCAGTGCAAGTGCCCACACAAATGCCGCACGACCATCCGGTACGTGCCCACGTTTCTTGCCGGTGATGTTGGGCGCGAAGGACTGCACAATGCCGTAGCCAATCACCCAGGCAGCAAGGAAACCGCCAACCTCCCAGAAGTCCCAGCCGAAGACGCTGCTCAGGTACACCGGCAAGGCCACCACAAACCAGACATCGCGGGCGCCGAACAGAAACATCCGTGCCGCCGAGAGAATATTGATCGCCCGGCTCTTGGACAGGATGTCGCGAAACTTTGGCTTGGCTTTCGCTTTACCCAGATCTTTCTTCAGCAGGATCAGGCTGCTGATCCAGATCAGCGCCAAGACACCCGCCATGGCCAGCAAGGCGCCTTTGAAGCCGATCAGTGCCAGCAAGGCCCCACCAAGGAAGAAGCCGACCCCCTTGAGTGCGTTCTTCGATCCAGTGAGGATAGCCACCCACTTATAGAGTTTGCCCTGCTGCCCATCCGGAACCAGAAGTTTGATGGAGCTTTTGGCGCTCATCTTGTTCAGGTCTTTGGCAATCCCCGACAGCGCCTGAGCGCCCATCACCCAGGGGATGGTCAACAAGGCCGAGGGAACTGTCAGCATCAGCAGCGCCACGACCTGCATACCCAATCCGATGTTCATGGTTCGGTTCAGGCCCAACCGGGCACCGAGATAACCTCCCACCAGATTAGTGATCACGCCAAAGAGTTCGTAGAACAGGAACAATGCCGCGATTTGCAGCGGGCTGTAGCCCAACGCGTGAAAGTGCAGCACCACCAACATGCGCAGGGCGCCATCAGTGAGGGTGAAGGCCCAGTAGTTGCCCGTCACGAGCAAATACTGCCGCACTTCCGGAGCGAGGGCTGACAACGCTTTCATGACCGCTCCTTAGACTGCCAAACCGACCATTTTTGCCAGCTCGACGGTACGGTTGGCATAGCCCCATTCGTTGTCGTACCAGGCGTAGAGTTTGACCTGGGTGCCGTTGATGACCATGGTCGACAGCGCATCGATGATCGATGAACGCGGGTCGGTACGGTAGTCAATGGACACCAATGGACGCTCCTCGAAACCAAGGATGTCTTTCAGCTCATTCTCGGAGGCTTCCTTGAGCAGTTGATTCACCTCTTCAACCGTGGTGGCTCGCTCGACCTCGAAGACACAGTCGGTCAGCGAAGCGTTGGCCAGCGGCACGCGTACGGCATGACCATTCAGGCGGCCACGTAGCTCCGGGAAAATTTCGGCGATAGCAGTGGCCGAGCCGGTGCTGGTCGGAATCAGGCTCATGCCGGAAGCACGTGCACGGCGCAGATCCTTGTGTGGCTGATCGAGAATGCTTTGGGTGTTAGTCAGGTCGTGGATGGTAGTGATCGAGCCGTGACGAATGCCCAGCTTCTCGTGGATCACTTTCACCACGGGTGCCAGACAGTTGGTGGTGCACGAAGCGGCGGTGACGATGTGATGTTCCGCCGGGTTGAACAGCTGATGGTTAACGCCCATGACGATGTTCAGCGCGCCTTTTTCCTTCACCGGAGCGCAGACCACCACACGTTTAACGCCCTGATCTAGGTAAGCCTGCAACAGCGCCACGGTTTTCATCTTGCCGCTGGCCTCGATCACCAGATCGCAACCCGACCAGTCGGTGTCGGCAATCGCTTTGTTCGCGGTCACCTTGATGCGCTTGCCGCCAATCACCACCTGATCGCCTTCTGCGCTGGCTTCGTTGTGCCAACGACCATGCACAGAGTCGAAGTTGATCAGGTGCGCATGGGTTACTGCATCGCCTGCCGGATCGTTGATCTGTACGAATTCAAACTCTGGCCAGTTCCAGGATGCTCGCAGAGCGAGGCGACCGATCCGACCGAAACCATTGATGCCAACTTTGATAGTCATGTTGTTGTGCTCTGTATCTGTTGTCAGAGGGAGTTCGACTGGGAGTCAAACTGACCGATGTATTCGACATGGGCAGGATGCTGGATGGCGCGTGGACGCAACGACTGAACATCGCGGATGGCATCGCTGAAGGGCACACCGCTTTCGATCATCAGTTGAGCGGCAATCAAACCGGTACGCCCCGAGCCACCCTTGCAATGGATGGCAATGGTTTTCCCTTCACTCAGCAATTGCTTGAGACGCGGATGGTGCTGCGCCCATGCGGCCTTGAATGCTTCGCCAGGCGCTTGGTCATCGTCCACTGGCAGGTGAAACCACTCGATGTCGAGCAATTGACATTCTTCGGGCAGCAGGTCGATTTCGTTCTGGAGCAACTCCTCGGTCGGCATCAGCGTCAACAGCGCCGATGCGCCTGCGTCCTTCAGGGTTTGCAGCGCCTCGAAGGGCTTGGTGCCCTTCGTGCCTGGGCATGGGGTGAAGATCAATTGACCATCGAACTGTGCCAACGGCAATACGGAATATGGGTGTTGTTGCACGATGAAAATCCTCAGATGGAGCGCTGATTGACACGTTTCATGAGTTCTTCCGCCGATTCCTTACGCTCGGAATAACGGTCGACCAGATAGTCCTGGCGGTCGCGAAGCAGCAGTGTGAATTTCACCAACTCTTCCATCACATCAACGACACGGTCGTAGAACGGAGAAGGCTTCATCCGACCGTTATCGTCGAATTCCATATAGGCCTTCGGCACGGAGGATTGGTTGGGGATGGTGAACATGCGCATCCAACGTCCCAGCACTCGCAGCTGATTGACCACGTTGAACGACTGCGAGCCACCGCACACCTGCATCACGGCGAGGGTTTTGCCCTGGGTCGGGCGTACCGCACCCATGGACAGTGGCACCCAGTCGATCTGCGCCTTGAACACTGCGCTCATATTTCCGTGACGCTCTGGAGAGCACCAGACCTGTCCCTCGGACCACAACACCAAGTCGCGCAGTTCCTTCACGCGTGGATGATCGTCGGGCGCATCATCTGGCAGCGGCAAACCGGATGGATTGAATATCCGCGTCTCGGCGCCGAAATGCTCCAGCAGCCGAGCGGCTTCCTCTACCAGCAAACGGCTGAAGGAGCGCTCACGGGTCGATCCGTACAGCAGCAAAATGCGCGGCTTGTGGATGGAGGTCTTTTCGATACCGAGCTTGTCAGTCGATGGGAGATCAACCAATTCAGTTTCGAGTTGGGGGAGATGGTCATCAAACATAGTCTTTGTCCTGCGCGATAGCGCTCTTGGGTTCATCGAACCAGCGGCGTTTCAACCACAGGGCCACACCGACCAGGGAAATCAGCACCGGTACTTCCACCAGCGGACCAATTACCGTGGCGAAGGCGACCGGGGACGCAAGGCCGAAGGTGGCAATGGCGACGGCAATCGCCAGTTCGAAGTTGTTGCTAGCGGCTGTGAAAGCCAGTGCGGTGGTACGTGGGTAATCCGCCTTGAGCAGCCTGCCCATCCAGAAGCTGATGAAGAACATCACCACGAAGTAAATCGTCAGAGGGATCGCGATACGCAATACATCCAATGGCAATTGCAGCACTACATCACCCTTGAGGCTGAACATGGCCACGATGGTCAACAGCAATGCCACCAGCGTCAGCGGGCTGATCTTTGGAATGAAGTGCTCCTGAAACCAGGCTGCACCTTTACGGGCGATCAGGATCTTGCGGGTCAGGAAGCCTGCGAGGAATGGCACACCCAGATAGATCAGCACCGACATGGCAATGCTGACAAAGCTGGTCTCGATCACACTGCCTTCCAAGCCAAACAGCGGCGGCAACAGCCCAAGGAAAACCCAGGCATACACACTAAAAAACAGGATCTGGAAGATGCTGTTGAACGCTACCAATCCGGCGACGTACTGATTGTTGCCACCGGCGATCTGATTCCAAACCAGTACCATCGCGATGCAACGTGCTAAACCGATCAGGATAAGGCCTGTCATGTATTCCGGTTGGTCTCGAAGGAAGATGATCGCCAGTGCGAACATCAAAACCGGGCCGACGACCCAGTTCTGGACCAAAGACAAAACGAGGATGCGCTTGTCCTTGAAGACTTCCGGCAGTTCCTCATAACGAACCTTGGCCAGAGGCGGATACATCATCACGATTAAGCCGATAGCGATGGGGATGTTGGTTGTGCCCACAGAAAGACTGTTGAGCCACTGCGGCCAGCCTTCGAACAGGCTCCCCAAACCGATGCCCAAGGCCATGGCGAGAAAAATCCATAGCGTCAGGTATCGGTCAAGGAAGGAAAGGCGGCTTTTACTCATGATCATTGCTCCTGTGGTTACAGCGTGCCAATCAGGGCCAGCTCTGCCTTGAGCTGTTCGGCACTCAGTTGCGAAAGCGGTAATGCCAGGAAGGCTTCAATACGGGTTCTGATCTGCTCCAAAGTGGCTTCAAAAGCCGCTTCAATCTCTTCTTGAGTTCCGTGGTATTCCGAAGGGTCAGCCAGCCCCCAGTGGGCCTTAATGGCCGGCCCAAAAAATACCGGGCAGGCTTCACCGGCAGCCTTGTCGCACACCGTGATGACGAAATCGGGAGCCAGATTCACATGGACATCGCTGGACTTACTGAACAGCCCTGTCGTCGAAATACCAGCTTTCTCCAACGTTTTGAGACTCAGCGGATGCACCTCACCTTTAGGCTGACTGCCAGCGCTATAGGCTTTCATGCCTTGCGATGCCAAGTGATTGAAGGCCGCTTCACATAGGATGCTGCGGCAACTGTTGGCAGTGCAGAGGAACAAGATTTTCATCGAACGATCTCGTATTCGAAGGCGGAATCAGACGATCCAGCTTTAACAGCACACGGCTGCACGTTCAGGACGGTCACCCATTTCATCAAGGCGTTTGGCATCAGGGCTCAACCAGTGCTTGTTGCTTTCCAGCACGGTGGTCAGCACTTGATGAACCCAATCCGGCAGATTGGGGTGCAGTCGGTAATAGACCCATTGGCCTTGCCGGCGGTCCGACAACAGACCGCAAGTTCGTAGTTGTGCGAGGTGTCTGGAGATTTTTGGCTGACTCTCGTTCAACGCGCAGGTCAGCTCGCAAACGCACAGTTCTCCTTCGCGGGTGATGAGCAACATCGTGCGCACCCGAGTGTCGTCAGCCAGGCATTTGAAAACAGTGGTCGGTGTCAGATGGTCAGCCATATCGGTTCTCAGTGTTTGTTTTTGACCAAGACGAACATCTTGATGCGCTCATGAATTTCGTGAAGGGTGTGACGGAAGGCATCGGGTTTAGTGCTGGTCACCGGGTCCTCAAAACTCCAAGCCAACGCCTCACCCGCGCCAGGTAACGACAGGCATTCGGCGGCGGCTTTATCACACAAGGTAATGACGTAATCGAAATGCTCACCACGGAATTCGTCTATCGACTTGCTGCGTAAGCCTTCGCAGCTCACACCAATGTGTGAGAGCGCCTCAAAGGTACGCGGATCGACTTGAGTCGGAGTTGTGCCGGCACTGAATGCCTCGAAATGCTCTGAGTCGGTATGTCTCAACAACGCTTGGGCCAACTGAGATCGTGCAGCGTTGGCGGTGCAGACGAACAGGACACGGGCTTTGCTGGTCATTGTGAAGCCTCAGCTCATATACGGTTAAACGAATATATGTTTTTCCGTATGCAAGGGAAAGGGCCAACGAGGGATTATTCCATTAAAACGATGGGATTCCGCCGGACAGATTCAGCCAAGGCCCTGTGTCAAGGAATTAGCCACGTAAGCCGCTTACAGGACCTCTGCAAATATCTGCGGCTGTGCATATATGGATTTCGTAATAAATCTGTCACTAACACAGAAATAAGTTGCACCTTGGTTCAAGGACTACCTGGGCACGCAGAAAAATGGAAAGGCCGCTCTTCGAACCCGCCCCTATCGTCCAGGGCGGGTTCGGTTGCTACACACTAGGCTTTGCAACAACCCTGCGAGGAACGAGGTACGATCTCAGGGATTATCCCTCCAACGCCGCAGTAGGGCTGCCTGACTTGCAGAAGCCTTCAACTACTCACCCAGTTCAGACCTGACCATCGATGTTCATCGAGACGCAAAGTACGGGTGCTGCAAGAAGTGGATGCAAACTTTGAGGCCAATGGCTTCACCGTCGTTGATCATGTAGAAACCAACATGAGCGCGGTTAAACAGGACCTCGGTGTTGTTCCCGACGTTCGTCGTGCCACACCGCGGTGATCAACGGGAAGTTTGTGGAAGGCCATGTACCATCTGAGCAAACAATTGCGATGATCAAACGCGATGACCTGGTTGGGATCGCTGCGCCCGGTATTCCGGCAGGCTCGCTAGGAATGGAAGTCGTTGGAAAGCACGGCGCTTATCAGATTGTCGGCCTGACTAAAGCAGGCACTGATCAGATCGTCGCTGAATACCCAGGAATCTAATCTGAATTTAGGTATTGGTGGGTCTTCGACCGGACCAAACCACATCCGAAGCGCTCACCAAGGCGACCATGAACGTAGGCAACCCCTCCACCGTGCAGAAGTGATGCCCCATGAGTAACCTTGTTCTTGAATCGGTGCTGATCTGCCCGCACTGTAGTTTCGCCAAGCGTGAAACCATGCCCACAGATGCCAGCCTGAACGTCTACGAATGCAACAACTCAAAAGTCAATTGCGCCCTGATTCAGGTGACAGCTGCGTGTTCTACTCCTTCGACTCGGTGGAATGCCCACCGATTCAAGCGCAACGATGGTGCCGTAGATAGGGGGAACACCGGGCTGAGGCATTAGTACAACGTTTGCCCTGCCTGTGCGATAGCTTTCCAGGTCTTGCCTTCGTCTGGCGATAGATAGACGTCATGCTTGAGGGTCGCCATCGCCCACTCCTGAGCATTAGTCGGACTCTGCACCAAGTAAGCGATGGCATCCTGATTGAGATGTGGCAAAGCGAGGGCCCTGATCTCGTGGGTATTCAGGTCCAAGATCGAGAGCTGCGGTACCTTGTCATAACTGCCGAACCATAAGCTCTTTCCGTCGATGCTGAAGCTGACGCCTAGTACCTGAACATTCTGGAAAACCGACTGAAAGTGCTCGCCGGCATCGCTCGATAAGAACAGGCCGCTGCTGGTCGCCACGGCAACGGTTGCGCTGTCCGTGGGATGCGCCGCCAACGCATACGGTGCTGCCCCCATTCCCTGCGCTACCGCATGTTGCCAGGTGGCTCCATCGTTCAGGCTGTAATACAGGCCAGTCAAGGTCATTTTCGAGTTTGGGTGCGTGTTGTAAACGTAAAGAACTCCGTTGTCGAAACCGCTGGCTAACAGATGAAAATCCGACTCTCCTTGAAGTCCAAGCTGCTGCCAGGTACTTCCGCCGTCACTGCTCTTGATTAGGCCGAAAGTGTTGACCAAGCCACTGCCACTGGCAGGATGGCCGCTGCTATAGATCGCCTGACGGCCGGCAGAAAAGCCCGTGTAATCACCTTCGGCTTCAGGTGCCTTGCTCCAGCGACCATCACGGTACAGGGCCAATCCGCCATGACTGGGTATGGATAGCTGTTGTCCATCTTGGCTGAACGCGAGCCCGTGAACATGCTTCAAGGTGACCATCGTCGCAGCGTCGGCAGTCAACTGGGTGAGCCCTATCAACAATCCAATCGATACCGCCCGACGTAGACGCTCTCCCAGATCCATAGTCCATTCTCCAATCGCGACTTAGCCCTTTCCAGTGGATTTCTGGCTAACGGCCAACCTCATCTGCCGATGAAGCACCGCAGATGAAATTAAATGGGTGCCTAACGTCGGCACCCAAAGTCTGGCTCTCAACCAAAGGGGAACATAGAGTTGAGGCAATACAACTGTAGCTCAAAGCCCCTTGATTGTTTTCAGCATCCACAAATCCCATGGCATTCAAAATAAAATACGCTGTTTATGGTTGGGCAATTAGATACCGCGTATCTGCCGCTTGACCTTCCCTCAATGACAAGGTGCAGCTTTACGGTTGAGAGGAAATCCAGAGTTTGGCCGAGTCGCATCAGGTCCAACTCCGAATGATGCCCCTCTCGACTTGCCTGAAAGGAGAGCATCATGACTCGTAATATACCCTCAATAGTTCAGCTGGGCATCGGTGGTGCCATTATCCTCGCGGCTGCCTATGTCTTGTTTCCCGCTTTTCAAGCCTGGATCGCGGCGAATGCGCTGATCTTTCTGGTGCTGCTGTGTCCGCTGTCGATGGTGTTTTGTATGCACAACATGCACAAGGATCAGCCAACGACCGGCGATACACAGAAGGTAAAACCAATCAACCGTGATCCGAACGACACGCCTTGAGCTGTAACTGTTCTCATGCTCAGCGAGTCCTTGTTCTGTACGAGGAGGTTGTTATTGACCTTCAGACCTTATCCGACGGGCTCCACCTGATAAATTCGTAATTGTACAGTCCGTTACCAGCAACTAGACTCCTCCGCATGAAACGCTATCTGCGGTGTTGTCTCATTTTCCTGATTAGCTTGGCGCTTCCCCTCAGCGGGATGGCGGGCATTCAGGCGCCGACAGAGCCGTGCCCAATGAAAATGGCGGGCATGGCGATGATGGATGACATGGGCATGGATTGCTGCAACGATATGAAAAGCCCTGCCGAGCATGGGAAACCTTGTAAGCCGGGCCAGGAGTGCAAGACAGGCGGCATGCTGCAAGTCTCGATCTTCAAGCCTCCGGTAACCGTATTCAGCCCCGTAGTGCTTTCCTTCCTCAGCAATTCCCTACCTGTTCAGACCCCGTCCGGGGTATGGCGACCCCCTCGCGTTTGACTCCTGTCCCACATTGAGCCTCATTCCGCATTAGCGGGATGGACTAGCTGCGCGCATGTCTTTTGACGCGTGCAGTGGATGATCACAGGAATCATAAACATGAACTCCAAGTGCTATTGCACAGGTTGGTCCCTCGTGGCCGGTCTGGTGGCAAGCGTGCTGGCATTGCCGAGCCTAGCTGCCGCATTGACACTCGATGAAGCGTTGCGGCTGGCCGAAAACAATGCGCCGTCGCTGACGGCACAAGACGCCAAAATTCAGGCTGCCAGCAGTGCGGCCATTCCCGCCGGGGAACTACCTGATCCCAAGCTATTGCTGGGGGTGCAGAACTACCCCGTTGGCGGGCCGGATCGCTGGAGCATCGACCAGGACTTCATGACCATGCAAATGGTCGGAGTCCGGCAAGAGATGCCCAACAGCGACAAGCGCAAAGCGCGGATTGAGGTCGCCGATGCAGCCGTGGATCGCGCCGCCGCGGAGCGTCGAGTCGAGCGTCTAAAGGTACGCCAGTCCACGGCATTGGCCTGGATCAGCAGCTATTCGGTTGAGCGCAAAGATGCGCTGTTCCAGGACTTCTACAAAGAAAACCGTCTGCTGAGCGATGCCGTCCGGGCCCAGATTGCCGGTGGTCGTGCTCAACCCGCCGATGCGGTGACCCCCAAGCAAGAAGCGGCTCAACTGGCGGAGCAACAGGACGATCTGATTCTCCAAAGAGCACAGGCACGAGCGGCCCTCAAACGCTGGATTGGCTCCGCCGCCAACGACAAGCCTGTGGGCAGCTTGCCGGAGTGGCCCGTCGATACCTCAAGCTACTCGCATAAACTGCAACACCATCCCGAGTTGGCCGCGTTTGCGCCGATGACCCGCGAAGCGCAAGCGAAAGTTAATGAAGCGGTAGCGGAGAAGCAGTCGGACTGGAGCTGGGAATTGGATTACCAGCGTCGCGGCCGAGAGTTTGGCGACATGGTCAGTGTGCAGTTTTCCTGGGATTTGCCGCTGTTTCCTGACTCGCGCCAAAACCCCAGGATCGCAGCCAAGCAGGCTGAACTCAGCCAGCTTGAGGCCGAGCGCGAAGCCCTGTCACGCGAGCACACCCAGCAACTGGAAAGCGAACTGGCTGACTATGAGCGCCTGAATCGTGCTGTGCGCCGCAACCAGGAAAGCCTGTTGCCGCTGGCCAAGGAAAAGGTCGATCTCAGCATGGCCAGTTACCGCTCCGGCAAAGGCGATTTAAACGCCGTTGTTGCCGCCCGACGTGAACTCATCGAAGCCCTTCTCAAACAGATCGACGTGGAAGAGCAGCGAGCGCTGACCCGTGCGCGTCTGTATTTTGCTTATGGGGAGTCCAGTCAATGAGCCTTAAAAAATGGAATGGGGCATTGCTGGCGGGCATCTCGTTGGCATTGGGCGTTGCCGGCGGTTACTGGTTCGCTGACCAGCGCTTGAGCGCAGTCCCCGCTACCGCGCCAGATCAGAGCCGTAATTCACCGGACGAACGCAAGGCCCTGTATTGGTACGACCCCATGTACCCGCAGCAAAAGTTCGACAAGCCGGGCAAGTCTCCCTTCATGGACATGCAACTGGTCCCCCAGTACGCCAGTGGAGCAGGGGATAGGGCGAGCGTCAGTATCGATCCAAGTCTGACCCAGAATCTCGGTCTGCGATTGGCGACTGTCACCCGTGGCAACTTTGACTCCAGCCTCGATGTAACAGGTGCCGTGACGTTCAATGAGCGTGATGTCGCTGTGATTCAGGCACGGACCACTGGCTTTGTGGAGCGGGTCTATGACCATGCTCCCGGCGATGTGCTCAAAGCAAACGCGGCGTTGGCGGATATCCTGGTGCCTGAGTGGGCCGCAGCCCAGACAGAGTTTCTTGCACTGAGGCGCAACGGGGATGCTGACTTGCTGGCTGCGGCCCGACAACGACTGCGACTCACAGGGATGCCGCCAGCATTGATTGCTCAAGTTGAGCGTGGTGGAAAGGTTCAGCCGTACCTGACGCTGACCAGCCCGATTGCCGGCGTGCTGCAAGAGTTGAACGTACGCGCAGGTATGACCGTGGCGACTGGCGACACCCTGGCACGCGTCAATGGCCTGAGTAGTGTCTGGCTCGCCGTCGCCGTACCAGAATCGGACGCCGGCTCGATTACCCTGGGACAGCCAGTCGAAGCGCGTTTGCCAGCCTTCCCAGGGACGACGCTCAGTGGCAAGGTCAGCGCGATTTTGCCCGAGACCAATCCGGACAGCCGCACGCTTCGCGTACGTGTCGAGCTGCCCAATCCGGACGGGCGCCTCAGACCGGGTATGACCGCACAGGTGCGCCTGAACCGCTCGACCGGGCAAAGTGTGTTGTGGGTGCCAAGCGAGGCGGTGATTCGCACGGGCCGACGTGCATTGGTGATGCTCGCCGAAGACGCCGGCCGCTACCGCCCTGTTGAAGTGCAACTCGGGCAGGAAAGCGATGGCAAGACGGCGATATCGAAAGGTCTGGAAGAAGGACAGAAGGTAGTTACCTCTGGCCAGTTCCTGCTCGATTCCGAGGCCAGTCTTAAGGGCATTGTTGCCCGCTCAGAGGAAGTGTCAGCACCCGACACGGCACCTTTCAGCTTTCATGAAGCGGATGGGCAGATCGTCGAGATCAGCGATAAAGAAGTCACGCTTGCTCATGGTCCCTTCAAGACGCTGGGGATGCCTGGCATGACGATGACCTTCCCACTCGCCAGTCCGGCGCTGATGCAGGGTCTCAAAACTGGCGATAAGGTTCGGATTGCGGTGAGCCAGACCGATGACGGGTTGCGTGTTGAGCGTCTGGATAAATCAGGGAGCCAGCCATGATCGCTGCCCTGATTCGTTGGTCAGTCGCCAACCGGTTTCTCGTGCTGCTGGCGACGCTGTTTGTCACGGCTTGGGGTATCTGGTCGGTGCAAAGCACGCCCATCGATGCGCTGCCAGATCTCTCTGATGTTCAGGTGATCATCCGCACCCCTTATGCGGGACAGGCGCCGCAGATTGTCGAGAACCAGGTGACCTATCCGTTGGCCACCACCATGCTCTCAGTACCGGGGGCGAAGACGGTGCGTGGTTATTCCTTCTTTGGCGACAGTTTCGTTTACGTACTGTTCGAAGACGGCACCGACTTGTATTGGGCCCGTTCGCGGGTGTTGGAATACTTGAGCCAGATACAAAGCCGGCTGCCAGCCAGCGCCAAGCCAGCGTTGGGGCCGGATGCGACTGGAGTGGGCTGGATCTATCAGTACGCATTGGTGGATCGCACCGGTGGACATGATTTGGGACAGCTTCGTGCATTACAGGACTGGTTCCTCAAGTTCGAACTCAAGACCCTGCCCAACGTTGCGGAGGTGGCTTCCGTGGGGGGTATGGTCAAGCAGTACCAAGTGCAGCTTGATCCAATAAAACTGGCAAACCTGGGAATCACTCAGGCCGAGGTGACTGAAGCTATCGGCAAGGCCAATCAGGAAACCGGTGGCGCGGTGCTGGAGATGGCCGAGACCGAATTCATCGTGCGCGCTTCCGGCTACCTGAAAACGCTCAATGACTTCCGGTCGATCCCGCTCAAACTGGGTTCGGGCGGTGTGCCGGTAACCCTTGGCGATGTCGCCACGATTCAGTTGGGACCGGAAATGCGACGCGGCATCACCGAACTCGACGGCGAAGGTGAGACCGTCGGTGGCGTAGTGATTTTACGCAGCGGCAAGAATGCTCGCGAGACCATTGCAGCGGTCAAAACCAAACTCGACGAGCTGAAAAGCAGTTTGCCGGCCGGCGTGGAAATAGTCACTACCTACGACCGCAGCAAGCTGATTGACCGCGCCGTGGAAAACCTCAGCCACAAGCTCGTCGAAGAGTTCATCGTCGTCGCGCTGGTCTGCGGAATCTTTCTCTGGCATTTGCGCTCCTCTCTGGTGGCGATCATCTCGCTGCCGGTGGGGGTGCTTATTGCCTTCATCGTCATGCGCTACCAAGGCATCAACGCCAACATTATGTCTTTGGGCGGAATAGCCATCGCCATCGGCGCCATGGTCGATGCCGCCGTGGTGATGATCGAGAACGCCCACAAGAAAGTTGAGGCCTGGCACAAAGCCCATCCAGGGGAAGAACTGAAGGGCGAACATCACTGGCACGTGATGACCGAGGCGGCGGCCGAAGTCGGGCCGGCGTTGTTCTTCTGCCTTTTGATCATCACCCTGTCGTTCATTCCGGTGTTCACCCTGGAGGCTCAGGAGGGTCGTTTGTTCGGTCCCCTGGCCTTCACCAAAACCTACGCCATGGCGGCGGCAGCTGGACTGTCGGTGACGCTGGTACCGGTGCTGATGGGCTACTGGATTCGCGGGCGGATTCCCAATGAGGAACGGAACCCGCTGAACCGTTGGTTGATCAGGATCTATCAACCGGCTCTAGATGCGGTGCTGCGTCGGCCAAAAATCACCATGCTGATCGCGGTTCTGGTGTTTCTCAGCGCGCTATGGCCGATGTCCCGGTTGGGTGGTGAGTTCCTTCCGCCGCTGGACGAAGGCGATCTGCTCTACATGCCTTCGGCGCTGCCTGGGTTGTCAGCACAGAAGGCCGCTCAGCTGTTGCAGCAGACCGACCGCCTGATCAAAACCGTCCCTGAAGTCGAGCATGTCTTTGGAAAGGCTGGCCGCGCCGAAACCGCCACCGACCCGGCACCGCTGGAAATGTTCGAAACCACGATCCAGTTCAAGCCGCACGAGCAATGGCGTCCAGGCATGACCCAGGAAAAGTTGGTGGAAGAACTGGATCGAGTGGTACGAGTCCCTGGGCTGACGAATATCTGGATACCGCCGATTCGAAACCGTATCGACATGTTGGCCACCGGGATCAAGAGTCCCATCGGCGTGAAAGTTGCCGGCGCCAACCTAACGGAAATCGATGCCGCTACTCAGGCAGTCGAGCGTGTGGCCAAGGGCGTACCCGGCGTCAGTTCGGCGCTGGCCGAACGACTCACCGGTGGCCGCTATATCGATGTGGATATCGACCGCAAAGTCGCCGCTCGCTACGGACTGAATATCGCCGATGTGCAGTCCATCGTGGCCGGTTCCATCGGCGGTGAAAACGTGGGTGAGACCATTGAAGGGCTCGCACGTTTCCCGATCAACGTACGTTATCCACGGGAGTGGCGTGACACACTCGGCACCTTGGAGCAATTGCCGATCTATACCCCTCTGGGCAGCCAGATCACCCTCGGTACAGTGGCGAAGGTCAAGGTCACGGACGGTCCGCCGATGCTAAAGAGCGAGAATGCTCGGCCCTCGGGCTGGGTGTACATCGATGTGCGTGGGCGGGACATTGCCTCGGTGGTCGCTGATCTACGTCGGGTCGTCAATGAGCAGGTCAAATTGCAACCCGGCATGAGCCTGAGCTACTCCGGGCAGTTCGAATTTCTGGAACGGGCCAACGCACGACTCAAACTGGTGGTGCCTGCCACGCTGTTGATTATCTTCGTGTTGCTCTACCTGACATTCGCCCGCTTCGATGAAGCCTTGCTGATCATGGCCACACTGCCATTCGCTCTCACGGGCGGGGCTTGGTTTCTCTATCTGTTGGGATTCAATCTGTCGGTCGCCACCGGGGTCGGCTTTATCGCCTTGGCCGGTGTTTCCGCCGAGTTTGGCGTGATCATGCTGCTCTATCTGAAGAACGCCTGGGCCGAACGCGAAGACCTCGGTGACAGCACTGAGCGTGGCCTGATCTTGGCGATTCGTGAGGGTGCTGTGCAGCGCGTTCGACCCAAGGCCATGACCGTAGCCGTCATCATTGCCGGCCTGTTACCCATTCTTTTGGGGAGCGGCGCTGGCAGCGAAGTAATGAGCCGCATTGCCGCGCCCATGGTCGGGGGAATGGTCACCGCCCCCTTGCTCTCCCTCTTTGTCATCCCGGCAGCCTACCGTTTGATGCGCCGCCGGCACCTTCCCGTTGTGCCCACCACCACTCAAGGAAAAGTCGTATGAAACTGACCCTGATCGCCGTTGCAAGCACCGTTGTCGCACTGTCCCTTTCTGCTCAAGCAGAAGACATGCCGGGTATGAAGATGGACGCTATGCCCATGAAGGGCATGCAGATGGCACAGGAGACCCAGCAGGCTCCCGTGGCCAAAGCCGAGGGCACGATCAAGGCCATCGATACCACGAAACATACTGTGACTATCGCCCATGGCGCCGTTCCGGCTGTGCAGTGGCCCGCCATGACCATGGCATTCAACGCAACAACCAAACAACTGGCAGGCCTGAAGGCTGGGGATCAAGTAGCGTTTGAATTTCGTGCCGAAGGCATGGGAGCCACCATCGTGTCGATCAAGCCCCTGAAGTAACAATGGCGTGGATGGCTGGTTCGACCTTCATAGGCAGAAACTGGACCAACCATCCACTATTCATGGCGGGCCACACAATAGACGCCCTGTGCCACCAGCTTCCCCTCAAGACCTGTGCGGTAAACCTGCACTCCTCCAGTTACGTCAAAGTACCTAACAGAAATGATCATAAAACCTGCCCCCTGACCAGAACTCATAAGTAATGGGTTCCATCCACCTGACGAAATTGTAATCCCACAATCACCTTGGCGTTATCTGCAGCTTGCAACGATGTCACGCGGCGACCATGCCGGCGGGCTTTTGTCCGCCGAACAATAAAACCCACGCCGACGCAGGTTCCAGTTCTGCCGAAACCAAGGAGTGATTGATGCTTAACAATTCAAAAATGTCGATAGCCGCTTTAGCAGTGGTTGTCGGCTCCGGCCCATCCATGGTGTTTGCAGAAGATAAGGCAGAGGGCTTTATCGAGGGCAGCAGCCTGTCGGTGCTAAACCGAAACTTCTACTTCAATCGTGATTACCGTAAAGGCCAATCCAGCCCCACTGGAAATGGTTACTCCGAAGCCTGGGCTCAGGGCGTTATTGGCAAGTTCGAATCCGGCTTTACTCAAGGCACCGTTGGGGTCGGAGTCGATGCGTTTGCGATGATCGGTTTGAAGCTCGACACAGGTGACGGTCGCAACGGTGGTCAAAGCTCATTTGATGTACTGCCAGTCAATGGTGATGGTGAAGCGCGGGACGAATACACCAAGGTCGGTGGCGCAGCCAAAGTGCGGGCCTTCGATACCGTGGTCAAGGTTGGCGATGTATTCCCCGCCACTCCGGTGGTGGCGGCGGGCGACTCCCGATTACTGCCGGAAAGCTTCCGCGGTGTGACGGCCACCAACACCAGTATCGAAGGCCTGTCGGTCCAAGGCGGCCGGCTGCATGCGATGAGCCAACCGGTGTCCAGCGATATGCGCGAGAACTTCGCGACCTTCTATGCCGGCCCAGTCAACTCGCCGTGGATCGCATATTTCGGTGGCGACTATTCGCTGAACAAGAACCTCAGTTTCAGCCTGTATTCCAGCCGCCTGAAAGATGCCTGGAATCAGTACTACGCCGGCAACGCGTGGACGTATCCAATCTCGGATGATCTGTCACTGTTTGGTGATCTGAACTATTACAAGGCGGTCGACGAAGGCAAGCAGCTGCTCGGCAAGTTCGACAACAACATCTGGAGCGGCCGGGTCGGGGTGAAACTCGGCGCGCACTCCGTGGCCTTGTCGCACCAGCGCAACAACGGCAACGACGACTTCGATTACCTGCGCCAGTCCGACTCGATCTTCGTCGACAACTCCATCCAGTACAGCGACTTCAACTCACCGAAGGAACGTTCGTGGATGGTGCGCTATGACCTCGACATGGACAGCTACGGAGTCCCGGGCCTGTCGTTCATGACCCGTTACGCCCGCGGCACCGATGCTGACTACTCCAACGCCAACGCCACGTACATGCGCCGTGATGCGGACGGCAATCCTCTGACTGATCAGAAGCGCTGGGAGCGGGACATTGAAGTCAAATATGTCGTGCAGACAGGTTCGCTGAAAGACATGTCGCTGCGGTTGCGCCAGGCCACTACCCGCGCTACGGCGTTTGAATCGGATCTGGATGAGGTTCGGGTGATCATCGAGTATCCGTTGGCGATTCTCTGACTTCGCGGTTGATACAAATTCACCTTTAGAAGCTCCTTGCTCCTTTGGTAAGAGGTGAATCTTTTGGCGTCCTTCGGGGCGCCCTTTTTATTTGCGCAGGGTGCAATTACTGGAGTTCTGGAGTGCGAAGAGTCTGCATTCTTGTGATCTTGTCTTTAAAAATCAAAAGATCGCAGCCTCGTTGCACTCGACAGCTCCTACAGGGGCGATACAGGCTCAGCGATGGTTTCTGCGGCATTCGCCTCCCACTGTGTATTTGATGGTGTTGAGTTGTCCCTGGGAGTCCTCATAGGTCATCACCGTAGGAACTGCGGCGCAGGAAGCTTGCGGCCGTACGATGCTCACTACTTTCGCCACATCCAGCTTCATCCCGTATTCATAGTCCTTCATCACTGGCGCCGGTTTACCCTGGCTGACAGCATATTGCTCCATAGCTTTGGTGTTTGCGCTGACTGCCCTCTCGAACGTTTTGTCACCCCCGCCCTCAGCGAGCGCATTCAGGGACAGGGCCATGACCGCGATGAACGTCATCGACTTGATAAATTTCATATCCATTTCCTTAAGAAAATCGGCTCAAAAAAAAAGCCCGGCATCGGTGATTGATGGCAGGCTTATTCAAGTGCGACGCGCTTACATGTCTTTGGCGTTGTCGTCTTTCTTGTCATTTACAACAACGGGATCATGCGTCTTCTCTTTGGCAACATACAGTTCCATCGAGCGCTCTTTAGCCGCCATCATTTTCTCGAAAGTCCTGTCGCCGCCGCCTTCAGCCAACACCATGGACGACATAACCAACGCCGTTGCAAAGATGCTCAATTGTGTAAGTTTCATATTTACAGCCCTCATTTGATTGACGAGGTCAGGGTAACAATCCGAACCTATCGCCACGGTGGCGTGAAAATTACATATCCGTTATGTCGTGGTAGCTGAATTGAGTTAGGGCCAATGAACTGTGGGAGCAAGCCTGCTCGCGATATCAACGGTCCGTTGGCATCAATGCTGACTGACTCATCGTCATCGCGAGCAGGCTCGCTCCCACAAGAGGTAGTTCTATTTAACTGGGACGACCTCTTCATCGCGCCGATGCGCCAACTGATACAGCGCAGGCAGGATCAACAAGGTGAGGATGGTTGACGACAGAATCCCGCCAATCACCACTGTCGCCAGCGGACGCTGCACTTCCGCTCCGGTGCCAGTCGCCAAGGCCATGGGGATGAAGCCTAGGGACGCCACAAGTGCGGTCATCAGCACCGGACGCAGCCGCGTTAGGGCGCCCTCGCTGATGGCGTCGGAGAGGGAACGTCCTTCCTCTCGCAGGTTGCGGATGAACGCGATCATCACCAGTCCGTTGAGCACCGCCACCCCTGACAGCGCAATGAACCCCACGCCCGCCGAGATCGACAGTGGAATATCGCGAAGCCACAGCGCCATGACGCCGCCAGTCAAGGCAAATGGAATCCCGGTGAACACCAGCAATCCATCTTTCATATTATTGAACATCATGAACAGCAAGCCGAACACCAGCAACAACGCCACCGGAACCACGATCTGCAAACGCTTGGCGGCCGATTGAAGTTGCTCGAACTGTCCGCCCCAACTGGTCCAGTAACCCGCAGGAACCTGGACATCGCGCTCAATGACCTTAGCCGCCTCAGCAACGAACGAACCGATATCACGTCCACGTACGTTGGCACTTACGATCACCAGACGCTTGCCATTCTCGCGACTGACCTGGTTTGGTCCCAGCACCAGATCGAGACTGGCGACTTCTCCCAGGGCGATGAAAGCGATCTGATTTGCAGCGCCATTCAGCGGTGCCGGGACCGGAATTAACAGAGTCGACAGACCTTCGATGTCTTTGCGCATGGCATCGGACAAACGTACAACCATGTCGAAACGCCGGTCCCCCTCATACATCGTCCCTGCCTGACGCCCACCCACTGCGACCGCAATGGTGTCCTGCACATCACCAACGTTAAGCCCGTAACGCGCAGCCTTGTCGCGATCAATGTTGATGGTCAGCACCGGCAGTCCGGTGGTTTGTTCGACCTTTACCTCAGACGCGCCGTTGACCTTTTGCATAGCGGTAGCAATCTTCGCCGCCGTGGCATTGAGCACGCCCATGTCATCACCGAATACCTTGACCGCCACATCACTGCGCACACCGGAGATCAGTTCGTTGAACCGCAGCTGGATCGGTTGCGACAGTTCATAGTTGCTGCCTGGCAACGTCGCGGCAGCCTGTTGCAGTTCGGCCATCAGGGTTTCGCGGGACTTGCTAGGGTCCGGCCATTGATCTTTCGGCTTGAGCATCACGTAACTGTCGGAGATGTTCGGTGGCATCGGGTCAGACGCAATTTCGGCGGTGCCGGTACGACCGAATACCCGCTGTACTTCCGGCACTTTGCTGAGAATTAAGGTTTCCAGACGTTGCTGCATGTCCACCGATTGCGTAAGACTTGTGCCCGGTACGCGCAAGGCTTGCAGGGCAAAATCGCCCTCGCTGAGGCTCGGTACGAACTCGCTGCCCATGCGGCTGGTCACCACGCCACTGAGTACAATCACACCTAGGGCCATTCCCACTGCTACGGCGCGATTGGACATCACCCAAGCCAACGCCGGTGCATAAAACCGACGCGCACCGCGCATGACCACGCCTTCTTCTTCCTTGACTTTGCCGGTGACAAATAGGGCGATGGCCGCTGGCACGAAGGTCACCGACAACAGCATTGCGCCAATCAGCGCGATCACCACAGTGAATGCCATCGGGTGGAACATTTTTCCTTCGACACCGGTGAGGGCAAAGATCGGCAGGTATACGACCATGATGATCAACTGACCGAAAATCAGTGGTCGCCGCGCTTCCTTGGCTGCCGCAAACACTTCATGGAAGCGCTCGGACCGGGTCAGCAATCGTCCGTGATGCTGCTGCGCATGGGCCAGCCGTCGCAGAGTGTTTTCAACGATTACCACCGCACCGTCGACAATAATGCCGAAGTCGAGAGCGCCGAGACTCATCAGGTTGGCGCTGACCTTGTTGCTAAACATGCCGGTGAAGGTGAACAGCATCGACAGCGGAATCACCATGGCCGTGATCAATGCCGCGCGGATGTTACCCAGGAACAGGAACAAGATCGCGATCACCAGAATCGCGCCTTCAACCAGGTTCTTCTTCACGGTGGCAATGGCTTTGTCGACCAGGTGCGTACGGTCATAAACCGGCACCGCGACAACGCCGGTTGGTAGCGAGCGGTTGATCTGCTCAAGCTTGCTAGCAACTGCCTGGGAGACAGTGCGGCTATTTTCGCCGATCAGCATGAATACGGTGCCGAGTACCACTTCGCGACCGTTTTCAGTCGCAGCCCCGCTGCGCAGCTCACGACCGATTTCTACCGTGGCAACATTTTTTACCCGAATCGGTGTGCCATCGACGTTAGCCATGACGATGTTGGCGATGTCCTCTGTGCTCGCCACTTGCCCAGGCGCACGGATCAGCAGCTGCTGGCCGATGTGTTCAATGTAGCCGGCGCCGACGTTGGCATTGTTGCGCTCTAGCGCAGTGATCAGATCGGTGAGAGTGAGTTTGTACGCTGCCAGCCGTTTTGGATCGGGTGCAATCTGATACTCCTTGGCGAATCCACCGATGGTGTTGATCTCAGCCACGCCGGGAACGTTGCGCAGCTGCGGCTTGATGATCCAGTCCTGGATCACCCGCAGGTCAGTCGGCGTATAAGGGGTGCCGTCATCCTTGACCGCGCCTTCCTTCGCCTCGACGGTCCAAAGGAAAATCTCCCCAAGACCAGTCGAAATTGGCCCCATCACTGCTTCCGCGCCCTCAGGCAATTGCTCTTTGGCGGTCTGCAGGCGCTCATTAACCAATTGCCGCGCGAAGAACAGATCAGTGCCGTCCTTGAAAATCACCGTGACCTGCGATAGCCCAGAACGCGAGAGCGAACGGGTCTGTTCAAGAGCCGGCAGACCGGCCATGGCAGTTTCAATTGGGAAGGTGATGCGCTGCTCCGTTTCCAGCGGGGAGAATCCAGCGGCACCGGTATTGATTTGCACCTGGACGTTGGTGATATCGGGCACGGCGTCGATCGGCAGTTTCTGATAACTGGCGATACCGAGGCCTGCCATGAGTAGAACGGCGAGCAGCACAATGATGCGCTGCTCGATGGCAAACTGGATCAAGCGTTCGAACATGAGAACCTTCTCGTCGAGGGGGCAGATCGGTGGGTTTTGTTAGTGAGCGTTTTCAATGAGAGTGCTCAGCCGAGGCTTTTCCCAGTTCAGATTTAAGAACGTAGCTGCCGGCAGCCGCGACCTGTACCCCTGAATCCAGCCCCTTAGTGATTTCCACCTGCCCATCCGCTCGACTGCCCAGCTCCACCGCTTGCGCCTTGAAGCCGCCGTTGGTGCGCACGAATACAGTGGGTTTGTCCTCGACCGTCTGAATCGCGATTTCCGGTACGGCGACTCTGGCCTCACGGCTATCGGTGGCAACAAGTGCGTTGACGAAAAGTCCCGGACGCCATGCGCCTTGCGGGTTCTCCAGAGTCACACGCACAGTGGCTGTACGCGTCTGCTCACCCAGCAAACTGCCTACATATGCCACGTTGCCGACGACCTCGGCGTTCAGTTCCGGGGCACTGACAGTCACGGGTTTGCCTACCTGCACCTTGGTCAAATCCTTGGGCGAAACACCGAATGTCACCCATACCCGGGAAAGATCCGAGAGAATGAACGCATTGCTGGTCTCGTCGACCACTTCTCCCGGTGTCAGGTGTTTTTCCACCACCACCCCGTCAAACGGCGCGCGCAACTCATAGCGATTGCCGCCGGTGGCGACCATACTGCCGCTGAGTACGCTGATTTTCTGTTGAGCGTTGTTCAGGGCTATTTCAGCTTCTTCCAGCGCCTGCCGAGCCTGGAGGAAATCTTGTTCAGCGGAAATCTTGTCCTCCCACAACCGCTTCTCGCGCTCGTAGGTGGTTCGTGCCAGAGCCAGACGCCGTTGCGCAGCCGCTTGTTCACTGCGTTGATCGGAAATCTGCTGACTGGAGATCACCGCCAACAGTTGACCCTTTTTTACCGATTGCCCGAGATTCACCGATACCGACTCGACCACGCCGGGAACACGAGGCACCACGTGGGCCGTGCGGTCTTCGTCGAAACGCACTTCACCGGGGAATGGCAAGCCGAGACTGATACTCTGCGCACCGGCTTCGATCAATTGAATGCCCGCCGCAGTAATCTGTTCGGTGCTGAGGGTCAGATGTCCCTCTTCACCTTCAGCGTGTTCACCCTCAACTGCGGCACCATTTTCAGCGTGTTCAGCATGCTCGGCATGCTCCGCCGCTTCATCGGCATGCGCCTCGATGGGCGAATTACCTGTACGAATCGAACCGATGCCAATACCCAACGCCAGCGTCGCCAAGGCGACAACGATCAGTTTCTTGTTCATGGAAACTCCTCTGCGCCAGACCACCGCGCAGTACTGTGAAAATTGAAAATCAAGGGTGGACGGCGAACGCATTGAGATCACCGAAAATGCGCTCAATCCGCACCCGCGCGTCTGTCGCCTCTGCAACCGCCTGGATGTATTGGGTACGGGCGCTGATCAGGGTGCGTTGGGCATCGAGTACATCGAGGAAGCCAAACTTACCCATCTCAAATCCTCGGGTGGCGCTGTCGACCGCGCTCTGGGCAGAGGGCAGGATGGTCTGGTGGAACGCCTTTACTTCACCATTCGCCGTCTGCCACTGCTCTAGGGCAGTCTGGGTTTCCGTGCGCAAACGCAGCTCGGTGGCATTTCGCAGATCTCGTGCCTGATCTGCGCGTCGAGCGGCTGCCAGTACGTTGCCCTGATTGCGGTTGAATAATGGAATCGGCATCGACAGCCCGACTACGTTGACCCGTTCGCGCTCGGTTGCGTCGTACTGGCTGCCGACGCTCACGGTCAGGTCAGGAATTCGTTGCGCCTTCTCGAGTCCTAAAGAAGCCTCGCGTTGATCGATCTGCAATTTGGCCAAGCGCAGATCGGCGGTTTCACTCAGGCGCTCAAGCAGACGGTTCGACGGCACGGCAAGCGTGGATTGTTGTGCAGCCTGAACATCTACCGAGGTCGACAAAGGCGTTCCCATGACTTGAGCCAGTTGCTGATACGCATTGGTTTGGTCGCGCTCGGCACGGCTCTGTTCAAGTCGTACCTCGGACAATTGCACCTGCGCCCGCGTACCTTCGACTGGTGAGGACTTGCCGGCCTGTATACGCCCCTGGGCTACGCGTACCCCCTGCTCGGCGAGTTGCAGCGACTGCCGAGACAACTCCAACCGTTGCTGCGCAATTTGAGCGCTGGAAAACGCCTGGACCACGTCGGCACGCAAGGCATTGCGCTTGCGCTCCAGTTCGATCCCGGCAGCATCCTGTGCGCGGCTGGCGACTTCGATGCGCGCGCCGCGCTTGCCACCCAGTTCTATTGGCTGACTAAGCAGCACCGTCGTAGTGCGCGAGTCACGCCGGGTATCTTCCGCCTCCAAGGACACCGATGGGTTGGGGATCAAACCAGCCTGTTTTCGGTCACCTTCGGCAATACCGATGTCCCACTGCGCTGCCGCGAGATCGGGGTTTGCCGCGAGCGCAGTTTGCAGGGCCTGATCGAGGGTCAGCGTCGTTGATGAAGCAACCGCAAAACCAGGACTGGCTATTAAAAAAAGGCCGGTGATACCTGCAATTCGCAGCGCGTTTTTCAGGCGTAATCGCGCCGTCAGTTCTCTTGGACCGGGCAATTGAACACTTCCTTAAAATAGAGAATTTCGATACTGCCACGTTATGTTTTTGAACTTATCGACAAGGTGACTGGAACATTACAAATACGTTATCCACTGTTACGGCAAGTTATTTTGCTCTAGCATTCGAAATGCACGAACCTGCACCGCAATATCAAGAAACAAATACCTAATACTTATCCGCCGAACAGCACTTGCCCTGTTTCCGTACCCGTGAGAGGAAAAGTTGAGCGAGCTTGACTCTGCGACAGCCTGTCGCAGAAGGTTGATTTAGAGCGTCCGTTCAACGGTATTCAGTTGACTCTGTAGCCACTACAGCCTTTACCTTGCTCGCCATGAGTAAGGGGCCTGCGCGATGAAATAACAGAAAATTTATTGACCCGTTATTGAATAACATTCGGAAGACCCTACAAAAATAAAAACTTTCACGACTTCCTTAATTACTTAACCTTTAAATAAAAGTGGTGATTGACCATGCGAATCCTTGTCGTCGAGGACGAGCTTAAAGCTGCCGAGTATTTACATCAGGGATTGACTGAAAGTGGTTATATTGTTGACCGCGCGACAACTGGCGCCGATGGGCTGCATCTAGCCCGGCATCAGGTCTACGCCTTGATCATTCTCGACGTCAACCTGCCGGAACTGGACGGCTGGGGCGTGCTGGAACAGTTGCGTCACACTCACTCCACACGGGTCATGATGCTCACCGCGCGCGGGCGCTTGGCGGACAAAGTCCGCGGGCTGGACATGGGAGCCGATGACTATCTGGTCAAGCCATTCGAATTCCCGGAATTGTTGGCACGCGTGCGCACCCTGATGCGTCGCAGTGAAAACATTCCAGTGCCGCAAGTGCTCAAGGTTGCCGACCTTGAACTCGACCCGGGCCGCCACCGGGCCTTCCGTGGCGAGCAGCGCATCGACCTGACCACCAAGGAATTTGCCCTGCTGCATCTGCTAATGCGCCAGTCCGGCGAAGTGCTGACCCGGACCCAGATCATTTCGCTGGTGTGGGACATGAACTTCGACTGCGATACCAACGTGGTCGAAGTCTCGATCCGCCGTCTACGGGCGAAGATCGATGACCCGTTTGAGAGCAAGCTGATCCACACCCTTCGTGGTGTCGGCTACGTACTGGAGTCCCGGAAATGAAGCCGGCCAGTCTTTCTCTGCGCCTTGGTTTGACCGTCAGTATTCTCGGGGCATTACTGGTGGTGTTTCTGGCGGTGCTGGCTTATTTCGCCCTGACCCATCAGTTGAACGCGCTATCCAGAGACAATCTGGAAAAGAAAATGGAGCAGGTGGAGCATAGCCTGGCGCTGTACGGCAATGTCGCTGAAATCAGCGGCAAACCGCATATCCTGCTCGATCAGGTCATGGGACATGACAACCTGACACTGAGCATTTATGACCAGAACAATCTTCGTGCACCACTGCTTAAGTCCGGCTCAGGTATGGTCGATCCGCGCCCGGAACTGAAAGCCGTGCGGGGTACCACCGAGCAACTGACCTACTCCAGCAGTACCGATGGCGACGGCACCAGTTTTCTCACCGCCTCGAAGCTGATCCGCGTCAAGGACGGTACCCTCGTGCCGGTGCTGTTATCGGTCGACAACGCCCACGATCAAGCTTTGCTCAGCGCCTATCTGCGTTCGACCCTGATTGCCTTGCCGTTGCTGTTGATCTTCATCGGTCTCACTGCTTGGGCTGCTGTGCAGCGGGGCCTGATACCGTTGCGAGAGTTTCGCAAAGTCGCGGCAAGAGTGACCACGCAGGATCTCAATCATCGGCTGTCAGTAGTGAATATGCCCCAAGAACTTAGCGAACTGGCCCAGGGCATCAACTTCATGCTGCTTCGCCTCGACGACGGCGTACAGCAACTGTCGCAATTCTCCGACGACTTGGCCCATGAACTCCGCACGCCGATCAACAACCTGATGGGCAAGGCTCAAGTGACACTGTCCCGGGAGCGCTCAAGCGAGGAGTACAAAAACGTTCTGGTGTCATGCGTCGAAGAATTGGAACGCGTCGCCCGGATTGTTTCCGACATGCTTTTCTTGGCGCAGTCCAGCCAATCGACAGCGCACGCGCCTTTCGAATGGGTCAATCTTGAAACAGAGGCGCAAAGAGTGGCCGAGCTGTTTTCTCTGCAGGCGCAAGACAAGCAGATCAACCTGAGGGTGGTCGGCAGCGCACGGGTGTCTGGCGACCGTTTGATGATTCAGCGAGCGATCTCAAACCTACTATCCAATGCCCTGCGCCACTGCCCACCCCAGAACACCATTTCGTTGGTCATCGAGAGCGGCGCGAGCCAGGTTTCACTGTGCGTCAACAATCCTGGCGCAGGTATAGAGGCACAACACTTGCCGCATCTGTTCGACCGGTTCTACCGGGTCGATAGCAGCCGTACCCGATCCCAAGGCAGCACCGGGTTGGGTCTGGCCATCGTGCGCTCGATCATGAGCCTACACCAAGGTGATGCGCAGGTTGAAAGCCAACCCGGCGAGATAACAGTGTTCAGGCTGGTGTTCCCTAAAAACTGAAAACCGCCTTCAGGATGCCGGTCTGAAGTACCTTCAAACACGAAAGGAAAAGTCTCAACGCACAACCTGCAAAGCATCACGAAGATGCCCAATCATCGCGATTGGGCTGTTGGTGCTGATGCTTTCCATAGCTAACAGATGGTATGGCTTTGACTAAACGTTGCACTCGGGTTCACGTGTATATTTTTTGCTCACATCGACGGGTCCGACATGTTTCAACGACTTCCTGCCTACTAATACCGGGTAAATCATATTTTTCCTATTTCTAAGAGAAAACTCTTCATTCAACAGTTGGTTCCCAATGCATATCTGCATTTGTACTACTGGGCGAGAGTCAGCTCCCCCAGCCCCTCGCACTTTTACCTTCCTAAGTAATACTCTTTCGAACTCCTGCTCAGACTCCTGCCCGGTATCACTGTTTTTTACAAAAACATCAAAGCGCACCCATCTTTGTGAGTCTTTTTCAAAATATTCTATATTTCTTGCATCCATTGATGAAGTTAGGGCGCCGGTATCCAGCTTCGCCTTTACTGGAACACCTTCGGGGTAAATATTTACTTCCTCCACCCAGCCATATACCGGTAAATCATCGGCTCTCGCCATAACAGGAGCAACTAATGCCGTAGAAAGAATAAAAAATACAGCGCTTTTCATACCCACAAACAGTTCCTCACATAGGGTGAAATCGTCGCTTACGCAACGTCGAGTGCTAGTTAAATCTTGAAAAATAGGGCGGCATACTTACCTTCGCTCATTCAGCTGCCGCGCCCTATTGGGTGCACCGCTACCGCTTTCCATACCCCGTTCGCAAATGGGTTTAATCTTTCAGCACTGTTTGCAGCCAGTATTCATAAGGCAAACGATGTCGCTCGGTTGGCTGCTCGCGAAAATTCGCGCAGTGAATTCGGAACACGTTTTTGGCAAGATAGACTCCAGCACGCATAAGTTTCATGTATGGACTCCTTCTCACTGTTGACTGAGATTTGCACCTTCAATCTGGCACTCAAGACGTTAAAGTGAGGAGGAGTCCATCTTATTGCGTTGGGTCGGCTCCGGGCCGCTGAGAGAGAAAGCAGATCTATTAGTCAAACATCTCTCGCAAAAACGATTTTTTATGATGCGTCTGCTGCCCGTGATGCCCGCCTTGGTTGTGATGGCCACTCTGATGAGTCTTTTGATGGCCATCCCTCCAGCCGCCACCATGATGCGCTGGCTGCTCGCTATGCTGACTGTACGCAGGTTGGGCATACGCTGGTTGACCTGCTGGTGCTCCATCTTGCCTCTGAATTGGTGAGTTCTGTGGAAGAAAACGAACGGACTCCTGTTGTTGACTGCGTTCAATGATCTTGTCGAGTTCACCTCGATCGAGCCAAACGCCACGGCACTGAGGGCAGTAGTCAATTTCAATACTTTGGCGCTCAGTCATTACCAGCGCGATATCTTTGCAAACTGGACATTGCATAATCTTAGTTCCTTCGTGCAAATCAGTAATCGAAGACGCGGAGGTCATATCACCTGCGCAACAGCCGCAATCCATTGAATACGACGAGCAAGCTCGCCCCCACATCCGCAAAAACGGCCATCCACAATGTTGCGTGGCCAGATAATGCCAACCCTAGAAAAACTACCTTGATACCCAATGCCAATCCGATGTTCTGCTTTAGTACCGATGCGCACCGACGACTCAAACTAATGAAATCAGCGATCTTGCGCGGGTCATCATCCATGATGGCAACATCCGCAGTTTCAAGCGCAGTAGCGGTGCCTGCGGCTCCCATTGCAAAACCGATATCGGATTGCGCCAATGCCGGCGCATCGTTCACGCCATCCCCCACCATGCCAACAGAACCATAACGACGCTTGAGTTCAGCGACGGCAGTTTGTTTGTCTTCAGGCATGAGATTTCCGCGCGCATCATTGATACCTAACTGCGCGGCAATGGAGTTGGCGGTTGCCGGGTTATCCCCCGTGAGCATTACCGGTACAACATTCATGGCTTTCAAAGCGGTTACGGCAGCAAAACTTTCAGCCCGTACCGTGTCAGCTACTGCGAAAATCGCTACTGGACCGTTGGCAGCACAAAGCACGATTACCGTTTTTCCCGCGTTTTCCAGCAACGACAACCGAGCCTCAAGCGCTGGAGAACACACGCCCAGCTCTTCAACCAAGCGATGGTTACCCAGGTGCCATGATTGACCATCGATATTGCCTTTGACGCCACGACCGTTGAGTACACTGAAGTCCTCAACCGGCATAATCGCCGCCTTCGGCTGCTGTAATTTCCAGCCGCTGACCAAGGCTTTGGCTACTGGATGCGTACTATGTTCGTCAAGGCTCGCGGCGATCAGCAAAGCACGTTCGATAGGCAAATCGGTAAACGGTTCAATGTCGGTCAGTACAGGCTTGCCTTGGGTCAAAGTACCGGTCTTGTCGAGAGCAACAACCTTCAGAAAACGGCCACTTTCAAGATAAGCACCACCTTTGATCAAGATGCCGTGCCTGGCTGCTGCGGTTAGCCCACTGACAACGGTTATCGGGGTTGAAACCACCAGAGCGCACGGGCAAGCGATGACCAAAAGGACCAGCGCCTGATAGAGCCATTCACCCCATGCTCCACCAATGATGACTGGACCTAGGACTGCGACCAGGAGAGCGAGAACAACCACTGCGGGGGTGTAATAGCGTGCGAACTGATCTACAAACCGCTGTGTAGGCGCTCGTTGAGACTGCGCGTCTTGAATGGCCGCAGCAATTCGCGCAAGGGTACTTTCCCCTGCTACAGCTGTAACGGTAGCTTCAACCACACCGTCCGTAACGATGGTGCCAGCGTAAAGCGGATCACCGACCTGCTTATCAACCGGTAGGCTTTCGCCAGTAATGGGAGCCTGGTCCAGTGCAGCGCGCCCAGAATCTACCTTGGCATCCAGTGGCACACGCGAACCTGTGCGAACCCGGATACGACTACCGAGCAATACACTCGCTACGGCCTGCTCTTTCCAGCCATTTTCGGTCATGACCTCAGCAGTTTCTGGCGCCAATGCGGTCAGCGACTTAATAGCGTTGCGCGCCCGTTCCAGAGAAAGTGCTTCGATGGCTTCTGCAATAGCGAATAGAAAAACTACCATCGAGGCTTCAGGCCATTTCCCGATGACGAGGGCACCTACGACAGCCAGCGACATCAGGAAATAGATGTTCAATGTGAAGTTTTTAACTGCAATCCAACCCTTTTTAAGTGTTGGCAGGCCACCAGCCAGGATAGACAGAGCGGCCAAAACCATCACAGGCCAAGAGCTTTCTTGCCCGGTTGTCCATGCAATGACTTCAGCGGCGATAGCCGAGACGCCGCTGATGGCCAACAACCCTTTTAATTTTGCGCTTAGCACTGGGGGAAGTGCCGAAGGGGCAGTACCGGCCTCAATCAAGGTCGGCCCCATGTCCAGTGCAACTAATGCGGTGACGATTGACTGTGGATCATCCAGACGGTGATGCACGGTCAACTCACGATTCAACAGGTTGAAGTCGAGTCGGACAATCCCAGGCATTGGCTCCAGCCGGTTACGGATCAGGCGCTCCTCTGTGGGGCAATCCATTTTGTCGATGCGATACCGAACATTGCTGGTCCCTTCCGGAGCCGGATGGCTCTTGCTGGGCGCAAAACCGCCCGTTGCGTGAGTGCCATGAGCACAACAAGTATCGACATGGTCATGAGCATCTGTTTCATGGTCGTGAGCATGTGAGCCGTGATCATGCGCGTGTGAGTCAGGGCCGTGAGTATGCTGGCCATGATCACTTTGATGCGCATTGTGATGGACGGGTTTAATTGCTTGCTGATGATCAGAGCCACAACAATCGTCTTTCTTCACAACCTGAAGGCGGACGATTGGCTTAGGTTTACTTTCCAGACTCATGAGGCTTCTACCGGTAAGAACAATGACGCCATTCAACAGCCTGTACCTACTACAGGGTCAAGCGATGAATGACGCCATTTGACATTCCAATAGGGCTAATTTTCGGTCAGCGGTGTGGACCATGAGCCTGCGTCTTCGCAGGAGTGCTATTTTTTAGGCATCTCAAGAATTACTGCCCTTGCATGGACTCCATATTTTTTTGCGACTAACTCGATAACCGCAGGCTTTACTCAGCGAGAGAGATTGGGAACGACCACATGCCCATTTGTCTAATCCCTCATACCAAAGGAGAACCCGATGAGCGCTGGTCATAGCCACGGTGAAGTACGTGCAGGGCACGAGAAAAAATTGTGGGTAGCTCTGGCGCTGACGACGAGTTTCATGGTCGCAGAGGTCATTGGGGCTTTCATCACTGGCAGCTTGGCATTGCTATCGGATGCCGCTCATATGCTTACCGATTCCACTGCCCTTGCAATTTCATTAGTGGCAATTCAGATCGCTAAACGCCCCGCAGATAAAAAACGAACATTTGGCTATGCGCGTTTTGAGATTCTCGCGGCTGCATTCAATGCGATTCTGCTGTTCATGGTGGCGGTGTACATCCTGTACGAGGCCTATCAGCGGCTTAAGACTCCAACAGAAATCCAATCGACTGCCATGTTGATCGTAGCGTTGATAGGGTTGGCGGTGAACCTTGTCTCAATGCGTTTGCTCATGTCTGGTAGTACTGAAAGCCTCAATGTCAAAGGCGCATATCTTGAGGTCTGGAGCGATATGTTGGGTTCCCTCGGCGTGATCGGGGCGGCACTGATTATTCGTTTTACCGGATGGTCCTGGGTTGACTCAGTTGTAGCTGCGGCCATCGGATTTTGGGTTCTCCCCAGAACGTGGGTTTTACTTAAAGAAAGCATGAACATACTTTTGCAGGGGGTTCCGGAAGGAGTCGATATCGCTGAAGTGGAGTCCAGAATCAGGGCGATTGAAGGCGTTGAGGATATCCATGACCTGCATATCTGGGCGCTAACCAGCGGTAAAAACGTTATGAGTGCTCACCTTGTCGTCCAGCGCTCCTCAGGCGCAGAGCAAGAGATACTGACAAAAGTGACACGACTGATGAGTGAAGCATTTCATATTGACCATACGACGCTTCAGATAGAGAACTCGCAATTTCATGCCGGCCTCGCAGAAAACGAAGGTATGCAGCACTAAGAATCGCTTCAAGTTTGTTCCGCGGTGGGTATGGACCGCAGCTATGTCACTGGAATACTTCAGTCGAAATAGGGGGAAATCCAGAGCCAAGAAATACACAGCTCAGAAAATTCATTTCTGACCTTCAAAACGCCCCAGGCCAGATGAAGACAATGTCGATCTTGGCTAATTAACCTCTACCGCCACCTGCTCGCATCTCGAAAAGCGGTCTGGGCAGGCTGACCCAATTCCCCCCCAATACAGGGGAATCCCCCCAATCTCATCTTTCCTTCCGAAGCCATCGGATCGACTTCGATCGCCTACAGAACGTCGACTAAATGAGCTTTCTTCAACCTTCAAAGTCACCAGCCGCGGCTGGCATGGTCCCTGCTTGCATCCCCAATATGGGGCAGAGTGCTATCAACGCAATGCGGGTTTGGCCAGGCGCCACATCATGCAGGGAGGAATTGAGCATGAGAACAAATCTACCTACCCGACCTTTCTCGCTTTTGATGCGGCCGGACATGGCCTCGGCGTTGTTGTTGGCACTCTGCGGTGCGGATGCCGGCGCTGCGCCGATAGACGACGAAAGTCAGCCATCTCCCACCGACCCCTCTTACTATCGACCTCAGCCGGCCGACCCTGCGGCCGCCTTGCTGGAAATCCGGACGCTGCCGGAGGCCAACCATGGCTCGCTGGCCTTGCCCAACGGCGGCCAAGGTAACCGCGATACGCCGCGGACCGACAACGTCCTGCCCCCAGCTCTGCAGACCTCGTTCAACTTCCCCACTAACGGCAAGCCCAGCCCGTTGTTTGGCGCGGAGCCCTACACTCAACAAATGCTCCTGTTCGAAGAGTTCGGCCCGGAGAAACTCGACCCGCAAACACCCCCGGCGCAAATGACTTTCCCCGTACCGACGGTGGGGCCGATGCCCGGACAGGACCCTAACACCGTGGCCCGTAGCGGCCCCTCGGGCAGCGCACTGGAAGCCTTCCTGCGGCAACCGGGACTGACGCCGTTCCCCACTCAATATTCCAACGTGTTGGACCGCAACCCCTGGAAGGCACAGATCGAAGCCTTCCTCAACCGCGCGCCGGTGGGCTCCCCGGCCGAGGGAAGACCAGGCGGCAAAGGCTGGTCGCACCAGCGCTGGAACGAGTTCTACCCGCAAGCCGCGTTCAAGACCGTGCAAGCCGGTGCGCGGCAGAATCTCGGTCTGCGCGACAGCAAACAGATGCATGGCTACTCCAAGGGTGAATTTGCCCCAGGCGGGCTCTACTACCAGACCTCGGACATTCCTACCACCAAGGGTACAACCAAGGGCATCGACATTCGCCTCCATCCGAAGATGCCGATCCAGAACCACAACTCGGTGTGGACCTTTGACGGCACGCTGCCGCCAAAACTGTTGATGGTACGCTACGGGCAACCGCTGCTGATGCGCCATTACAACGCTCTACCTATCGACCCGGCCGCCAACAACGGCTTTGGCCTACACACCATCAGCACCCACGAACACAACGGCCACAACCCGGCCGAGAGCGATGGTTATGCCAACGCCTTCTTCTTCCCGGGTCAGTACTACGACTACCGCTGGCCGGTGCAACTGGCCGGTTACGACACCATCAACACCAAGGCCGAAGACCCAAGAGCAGCGTTTCCCTGCTCGCCGGGCGAAACCCTCTGGGTCAATGACGTGAACCCTGGCCTCAAAACTTGCCAGAACGGCAGCATCAAAATCCGCGGCGACTGGCGTGAAACCATGAGCACCCACTGGTTCCACGACCACATGCTCGATTTCACCGCGCAGAACGTCTACAAGGGCAATGCGGTGATGATGAACTACTACAGCGCCATCGATCGTGGCAATGAAGCACTGGAGGATGGCGTCAATCTGCGTCTACCCAGCGGCTCAGCCATGCCCTGGGGTAACCGTGACTACGACGTCAACCTGGTTGTCGCTGACAAGGCCTGGGATGCCAATGGCCAGCTGTGGTTCAACCCGTTCAACACCGACGGTTTCCTCGGCGACCAGATGCTGGTGAACTGGCAGTACCAGCCGTTCCTCAACGTGCGCGCTCGCAGCTACCGCTTCCGCATTCTCAATGGCTCGGTGTCGCGTTACGTCAAGCTGGCCGTGGTTCGGGAAATCAAGGGCACGGGCGGCGAGTTCCCTGGGCCGGCCGGCTCCGGCGTGTCCTATGCCCGAGTGCCGTTTCACATGATCGGCAACGACGGCAACATCATGGAACATGCCGTTCCCTTCGACGGCAGCCTGGACCTCGATGGTGACGGCGACCTGAAGGACAACAACGGCATCCTGCCGACCCAGGCCATCGCCGAGCGCTACGACATCATCATTAATTTCGCGAAAAACGGGATCAAGACCGGGGATAAGATCTATTTCGTCAACCTGATGGAACACAAGACCGGCAAGGGCCCCGAGAAAGACGAAGTGTCCCTGGCCGATGTGCTGTCCGAGAAGTACAAGGCGGTGCTCAAGCAAAGCAGCAAGGGACCGCAATGGGACAAGGGTGACCCGGTGGTGGGCAAGTTCCTGCAACTGATCGTCAACTCCTACTCGGGCCAGGACCTGAGCATGGACCCTACGGCCTATGAGCCGGCCAAGCCTGGCAAGGCGGCTGGCAAGAAAATGATCCCACTGGCCATCAATCGCGATGACCCGGCCGACAAAGCAAAACTCGATCTGGCTCGCCATCGTGAATTTACCTTTGGCCGCTCCGACGGCACTGACCTAGCGCCCTGGACCATCAAAACCGACGGAGGCTTCGGCTACAGCATGGACCCTCGCCAGCTCACCGCCGCCCCGCAATTGTCCACTGGGCCGACCGACGCCGGCTTCAGTGGCGACGGCACCCTTGAAGTATGGAAAATTAAAAATGGTGGCAACGGCTGGAGCCATCCGGTGCACGTGCACTTCGAGGAAGGGGTAATACTCAACCGCGACGGCAAGGCTCCGCCAGACTGGGAAAAATGGGCACGCAAGGATGTGTTCAGGATCGGCCCGGAAGTGGACAGCTCGACCGAAGTGACCATGGCGATCCGCTTCCGTGAATTTGCCGGGACCTACATGGAGCATTGCCACAACACACAGCATGAAGACTCGTCGATGTTGCTGCGCTGGGACATTGAACACCCTGGCCAATTCGAGCTGATGCCTACGCCACTGCCAAGCTGGGATGGCGTCGAATACGTCGCGACCGCCGCACTGCCGACCTTCCGTACCGGCGGCAAGGGCAGCGGCAATGATGACGATGACGAGGATGATGGCGACGACAACAGCACCAACAAACCGCCAATTGCTGGCCCAGACACTGCAAGCACCACGGCCGGTGTGCCTGTCACTCTCAACGTCCTGGCCAATGACACCGACCCTGACAAGAACGTGCCGCTCACGGTGGTCGGTCTGAGTCAGCCGGACTCCGGGATGGGAACCGCCACCACCGATGGTACCCGGGTGATCTACACGCCGCCGGCCGCTCTCACCGAACCAGTCACCGCCACCTTCACCTATGAGGTGCGCGACGCCAAGGGTGGCGTCTCGGCACCGCCCGGCACCGTGACCATCTCGGTGGCACCGGCGGCGACCAGCAACGAGGACCTGCAAGTGACCAGCGCCACCGTCTCGGTACGCAGCAACAACCGCTACACCTGGGACCTGGCAGGTACCACGTCGCAGACCGGCACAGTGCTGACGATTACCGCGGCGACCACCGGCGGGCCGCTGGTGCTGGGCACGGCGACCATGACACCGACAGGCACCGGAGCCCGCTGGCGGATTTCGGCGAGCACCACCGGAAACGGGCCGTCGGCTACCCCGACCGTCACGATCAAGTCTTCTTCCGGTCGTTCGGTCACGGCGCCTATTTCAGTCCGTTGACCGGTAGCACCTTGCACTCCAGCCCGTACAGGTGGAGTGCAAGGCTTACATCAGTACTCTGCACAGGACAATAATCATGATCACTTCACACTGGGCAAAGCCGATCAACCCCCTTCGCCTGCTGCTGCTTTTCATCCTGGGCATCACCGGCTGGTCAGCAGCCGTTGCCGAAGACAGTGACTCGAGTACACCTTGGGGACGGGATTACTTCCCCAATACCGAACTGATCAATCAGGACGGGCAAAAGAAGCGTTTTTTTGACGACCTGATCAAGGACAAGGTGGTGGCGATTAACTTCATCTTCACCTCCTGCACCGACTCCTGCCCACTGGAGACCGCACGCCTGCTGCAGGTCCAGAAAGTCCTCGGTGATCGGGTTGGCAAGGATGTATTTCTTTACTCAATCAGCATCGACCCGGAAACCGACACGCCAGAGGTGCTGAAGAAATACACGGAGAAATTCAGGATCGGCCCTGGCTGGCAATTCCTCACCGGCAACAAGGACGACATCACCGCGTTGCGCAAGAGCCTGGGCCTGTTCATCGACGGCATCGACAACGGCCGCAACAAGGACCACAACCTGAGCCTGATCATCGGCAACCAGAGCACAGGCCGCTGGATGAAATCTTCACCCATGGAAAACCCCTACATTCTGGCTGACCGTTTGAGTAAAACCCTGCAGAACTGGAAAGACCCCAGCACCAACGATCAGGATTACGCCAGCGCGCCGACCCTGCGTCCGCCAAGCGCCGGCGAACAGATCTATCGCACCCGCTGCTCGTCCTGCCATACCCTGGGCGACACCGAGAACGCCGGCATGCGCAGCATCGGCCCGGACCTGGTCGGCGTCACCCGCCAACGCGACCCGCAGTGGCTGAAGCGCTGGATCAAAGAGCCGGATCAAATGCTGGCCGAGAAAGACGCGCTGGCGATGCAGTTGTTTGAGCAATACAACAACATTGCAATGCCCAATCTGCGCCTAGGCGAAATAGAGGCCAATGCCGTACTCACCTATCTAGCAGAAGAAACCGATCGGTTGCAGCCTGAATCACCGATGGCGCAGGACACGCATGAAGGACCTCACCAGCACGCTGGCCCCAAGATTCAGCAACAAGGCGGTTAGTTCGAGTGCTGGTTAGTTCACAGGGGCACTCTGCGCAAGTGATCGCTAAGAGTGCCCCCTTATTGCCTTTACCAAGCCAAGACTATCTTCAAAACTATCGATTGGTTCAAGCAAGCTCAATACCTGCTATTGCGACTGAGCGATTTCACTGCGGATCAGGTCGTAAAGTGGTTGAGGACCGAAATTTGTTAGCGGCTTGCCGTTAACGAAGAAGGTTGGTGTTTTACTCACACCAACGGCCGTTGCATCAGCCGCATCTTTTTCGACCGTAGCCGTAATATCCGCCGACATCATTTGTTCTTTGGCCTTATCAACGTCCAACCCGGCCTGACCTGCAGCGGTCCATGCCGCAGATGCAGTCGCGTCATCATGCCATTGTCCCTGCGACTCAAGAACAGCTTCCAGTACCGGTACAAACACACCTTGCTTGCGGGCGGTTTCGAGGATCCGAATGGCTTCCTCTGAGCCTTTGTGAAGTCGAACGTAACGCAACACCAGCCGAACATCGGATGGATGCTTGGCCATCATCTGTTTAACGATGGGATAGAACGCACGGCAGCTTTCACACGAAGGATCGAAGAACTCGACGATCGTGACCGGAGCGTTGGCAGGACCAAAGCTTGGTGAATGAAAGCGCACAAGTGAGCTCGCTTTCTGCACGGGAGCTTCAGCTTGAGGCACAGTGGATGCACGATCATAAAAAAAGGCCGCGAATGCGAAGCCGATGATGGCAAGCAGACTGACAGCGAGAACGACATTACGTTTGCTCATGCGCAAACCTCCGGCGAATGACGACAAGAAGAATGATAAGGAGACTGAACACGCTTAGTGAAAGCAGTGGCAATGGAACACCGCTAAAAATAGTCATCTCAGCCCCGGAGCAGGACGGGCCAGCACCACAGGGTTTGAGACCTTCCGAAAGAACCTCGAAATAAAGCAGGTTGTGATATAGCGCAACCAGCCAGCCCATCCCCGCCAAAGGCAATGCATAACGCCAGACACCCGTGTCCGAAATGCAGCAAGCAACTCCCAGCACCAGAACGAGTGGAAACATAAATGCCCGCTGAAACCAACAGAGTACGCAGGGCGCTTGCCCCATGACTTCTCCGACAAACAACACGACCATGGTTGAAATCAGGGAAAGCAGCCATGCACAGAGCAGAAGCGTCCATCCACTGGGTGAACGTTGTGTGTTTATGGTTTCCATCGAGTCAAAACCTTTATAGTCGTCGGGCGCGTGCAGCTAGGCCTACCAACTGAGTGCACAAGACAAAGAATCTTGGGGGATACAAGCCCAAGCAAAAGGACACGGTTCGACATGACAACGTTGACGGACTAATTAGCAAAAAGGAAAAGCACAGCGCTCCTTATGCAGAAACGAGTACCTTTTTTAGGATCTAGCCAATCTAGCATCTGTAGGCCGGCTAACTGGTAATGACTCAACCAACAATATTGTTACAGCTGATGTCGTCACCCCCATCCAATACTGAAGTCTCAAAATCCATCCAGGCAAGTGTGGATGACACTCAACAATGGCTGCATCTCATCGTTGCTGATACCGGGGATGCAACATCAAGACAACAGGAGATAATGGCTTTCAAACCTATTACACCACCAAGCAAGGCAAGCAGGGCATCGTGGTGATTATGGTTAAGCCGATCATGGAAAGTTTTGATGGAGAAGCCAGTCTGACCCATCACCAAGACCATGGAACATCTGTCCAATTGAATTTCAGGGTCATGGAAAGAAGAGCCAATGGATTGCGTTAGTCTTCGCGCAACAGTTCCTCCAGATCAGCGGAAAGCGGCATGACGGAAAACGCGCTGATACGCGCTCGTCCAGTGTTGCCGGCTGGTACCCAAATCGTGGAAAACAACAATGCCGCAATGATCCGAGGAAACTGACCAGCCACCTCTCGCCAATCTTTTGTAAGTAAGCCCAGCTTGAGCATGAGCCAATGAGATTTCGTGTGAGCCACCGGCATCCGCTGGGTGAGGATATGCGCACGCTCTAACCATTGATAGGCAGCCTGAAAGTCATCGACGCTGGCGGCGAGTTTCGCCTTATGAAAAGCCTCATTTATTGCGATACGCAAAGTCGCTTTCATTCCAATCTCCAGCCCGGAGCTCATTGTAGGACACGCTCAGGTATTGATCACAAGCGAGGAGACGAGCTCGTGACCATTGTAACGTGCAGTCATTTCGCGATTCAGCAAGGGTGTTACGAAATGTTAGGCATCAGCCCCATCTAAAACCGCAACCATTACTTCGGGCGATTAGAAGCCGCAACGTAGCCAAGACTTCTTTCTCCCAAGTAGTACCTTCTATGCAAATAGCCTGTCGAATTCAGCGGGCCATTTGTCACTTAGTTTTTTTTGGCGTCGATGGCGGCTTTATCGAGTCTATTAACTCGTGGAAAGCTTTTTCCCGTTCTTCATCTGACATCTTCGGTGCCGGAGGGCGTCGGGCGGGCTTCGTAGGAGGTGAGACGTCTCCTAGGGTCAGGTCAATGTGCTTTTTAGCAGACCGCTCTTTCTCGTTGAGTGCTGAATCAAAGACCCTCGCGTTCACACGGCTGTCCCGCTCCGCCCGAGCGAATTTCACTACATTGGAAATTTTGTCCGATGGAAGATCAAACGGACACCGCAGATCCGTACGAACGCTCGTCGTACGAGGCTGAATCGCCAACAGTTGTAGCTCTTCAACTTCCTTCGAATTGCTGGAATAGGCACTCGAACGATATGCCCGACTGATGTCAGCTAGCGTTACCGATTCCCGACCGGCCTTGCGGCACTCTACATAAGCGAGCTTCAGAAGCTGCACAGCGAGTCGCTTAATCCCGAAGGTTGAATGGTGAAGCTCTGAGGCCAGGTCATCGATGCCGCTCTGAATGTGCCCACCACTGACCCTTATGCACTCGCTGACGTAGGCTCTCCAGTCCTGGCTTCCAAATTGGTCAGGCAACATGATGCGAGGTTCCGAGAGCAACCTCTGCTTATCTTCACTGTTTCGACGAAGCAACTTGTGGGCAAGGCTGTAGTTGGAAACGAAGATCACAGGAGGGCCGATAGCAGCCAATGTCAGCAGAATGTCAGTAATCTTCGCCGAGCCCAAGCCGGTGTTTATATGCTGGGTTTCTTCAAGCAGAAGCAGAGACACGCCATCTCGGTTGGCTCTCCTACGGCACTCCACCAGCAGTTTTGCGAGGTTCCATCCCCTGCCTGGCTCTTCGCTGCCGAGCACAAAGTCAATCAAAAGCTGTTTACCGCTTGCTTTCCCTCGAGCACTCGCAAACCAATGGGAAATCAGCTTAATCGCACCATGGTAATGGTCGCAGTAAAGATCCATAGGCGGCGGCAAAATTTTTCTCAAAGCCGCAACCGTCTGACTCTTTCCAACCCCTGCTAATCCCGTTAAGCACACCGGCAACACTTCCACTTCGGGTGGGTTATAGATCTTGGAAATGTACTCAACTTCGCTTGTGAAAAGCTTATCGCTGTGAAGAGAGGCTCGACCTGCCATCTCCTTGATAAAGTTAAGGGAGAACTCGTTTGGCAAATAGATCTTCATCAGTTTGTCTGCAAATTTCTCCGCCGCGATGAGCGGATCGGTGGCACTCAGTAATCCGACGGGGTCAGGCCTGACCGTAACCCGCTCTCGGATGACATTAGTATCCGCGCAGCCGTTGAACCGAAAATTTATTTGCTTATTCACTGAGCTTTTCCTCGGAATCGATCATAGTCTGCGTTGTCACGCTGGGCGGCCGCATTTTTAGCTGGGCTCCCAGGCCTCCGTTCGCCACCATCCCAATCTTCGCCCGTGTCACGCTTAAATTGATCCCTGAAATATTGGAGAACTGCGGGTTTTTCATCCCGAAGATCAGCAGCTCCGTCACGTCGCAATTGATCAATTTCTTGTAGATCACGCAGTGAAATGTCCACGGTCCCATCTGTAGTTCTAGCGGAACGCATGAAGTCCAACTCATACAAGACGCCATAAACCTCAATCCATACGTGCCGAACACACATTGTCAAAACAAAGACAGTGGTTTCAATAACTCCCTTCCTAGCGACCATGTCGAAAACTCCTGTCTCGACTAAGGCTGGAGATCTATACTTACGGCCATATAAATAGACCGCGTCTCTCCTTATGCTCGCTGGGCACGTTCTTAGAAACGTTCTGACTGAGGTTTCGTATTGCATACCAATCGACGAATCTCGGCCACGACTGCTCCAATAGTTATAGATATCAAAAGGCGTCGGTTTGATGCCAGCCAGGTACATTTCTTCATCCATTCTGGCTCCAGCATTTGAAGTCCTGTTGTTTTCGATGGCTTGCCAAATTTCGCGCCTGGCCATCAGAACAAAATTCAACTTGCTATGGAAATGTGTCGGCTGCTCCATAGTCTGCTTATCCCTAGGATGGGAAGATTCTACGGTTGCTTTAGATTGCCCAGAATAGACGGGGGTCAATTCAATGGATTTGAGCCAATGGATATCAGGCTCACTTTCGTAACCTGCCCCTGGCCCTCGATCAAACACAATACCACCGGAAAGACCTTCGCTTGGCCATTGCCACGGTTCAATTACAACGCCAAATAACTCACAAAATTTCACCTTATTGCAAGCCATGCAAAACAGAGCCATTCTGTATGCATCCATTGTCTCTTTGCCTTCAGCGAAGCCAACGCCCAGCACGGCGCCGGATAAACCGCACACCGCACGGACCACACAGAAACCGTCTACTGCGCTTCCCTCTGTGAGGCCGGTTAGCTTCTCTGATATGTAATACCCGTCAAACTCAACATGCTGGTTTACGTTAATAATATTTTCAGCAAAGCTTCCTTCCGAGCCTGAAATAGATCGGGCACCGTGCTGTCCTTTTAACGAATGTTTAAGTTCCTTCGGGCTAATGAGCTTTTCAATCCAATATTTGAATTGATTGAATGAAGGAAATGCCTTGCCTTCAGGATGCCGAAATTTCGCACAGTTATTTTTCATGACCGTTACACACCCAAACTCACTAGTAACAACTTTACGATAAATATCAATCATTGTTTTATGAGGAGATTTAAATTTCAAAAAACCACATAAAATTGATGACTTCATAATAGCGTCGCAAGGGTAACCAGACTTTTTTCCCTTCCGCGATGGTCTGCCTAGCTTTTTTGCTGGAACCAAAGCTTCCCTATTCCATCCCCCAATACGGTGTAATGTCGGCATTAAAGCCCATTTGTTATGCCCGAACGTGATATAGGTGTAAAACCACAACCGTACTCGTGCAGCATTCTGCTGGGGTCGTAGCTCTTTTGCGTGAGTATTGATAACAGCGTCTGGATTATCACACGCTAAAATTTCATCTTTCCGCACGACGAGATCCGATATCGCCCAGAATCGTCGATTGACCTTTTGGTCGTAAGTCTCCTTTGCTGAATGCCTTCGGCCTTCTAAGTGCGCGACTGACACACCCTCAATAGGTGCAAGCCAAGGAGGGAATTTGTCATCTGATCCGTCCTCTAACACCCAGCCGTTTTCAAGTGCCTCTTCAAATTCAATCCTGGTTAACGTGATGAGATCAGTGCGTAATTCCTGACCGTCGTCACTAAACATCACGAGCCTTACTCGGTTTAGGGTGCCGTTACTGCACAGGAAGTGGTAGACGATGCCCTTCGAAAGACAGAGATATCCCTCTGGGGCGATAAGTCGCGAACCTGTTTTCATGGAGCAGACTCCTCAAAAAGCGAGCCATAAACCGAAAAGAGATCCCCACCCTCAGTGTCAAAAGGATGGTCGATGAGAATCGGACTGAAAAAATTCAGGATTAATTTTCGATTCCAAATGTCTTGGTAGATCCTCGCAATAAACTGATCACGACCACCCCATCGCTCACCGTACTGGATAGCTACATACGCTACTGGGGTTCCAGCTTGGACCGCCTCACTGACCTCCGCGCTGAAATCTTCGAGCAACGATTGGTCATGAGTGAGCGGGACGCCATGCACGACGAAGAGCATATTCAAGTTTGCAATGACCGCTGATTCAACCTTATCCAGAGAAACCTGTACCGTTCTGATGCCCGCGCTAGCGTAGTAGGCTCTCTCCAGTTCGGCTCTCAACTCGGCATGATCAAGATCCTTCTTACGCTGGACAGGCGTCTTTGGTTTCGAGCTTCTTCTCTCCCAAAATGCTTGCTCGCGGTCTTTGACGGTCCAATTAACAGCATAAGGAATCCCGTCATGACCCTTCATGTATAAAAGCAGGTCACCCTGGTAAGGAAAGGGCATGGTCTGGCGTTTGCCATCAGGGCTTTCAAACACGAACATGTGGTGCTTGAAACCAATTTCCTTGGCTATGTCTACTGTCCCGCGCACAGGGGCTGGAAAGGTGCCTTTTCCCAGCGGGTGTCCTCGGAGTGGACTCCCAGCGCCGTAAGGCGACAACATTTTTTGTTCATGAATATCGAGGAGATCTGGATGGCAAAGCGCAAGTTGCGTGAATACCTTCTCCGCGGTGGAGAGAGCATGCAACGTACGGCCTAGCTTCTCGCTGTTGAGTCTGCTTATCCGAGAGCCTTTTGGCGCTTCACGTAGAACTGCCAACGTGGCCGGTATGTACTCGTTTCCCCATTCGAACCGGCATTGACGGCTCATCATCAGGGTAAATTTTTCCTGCATTTTCATTCCGATTTTCCAAAATCCTTTAGGTGCGTCGACGCCGCCCAGGCTGGGGATAACAGCCATGACGTAAGACGAACCCCATACCCAGCGGGCAGGTGCGAGCGCGCATCGCTGTGGATAACGCGCGGCATCTTGTGGACGAACGAAGTCGTGCGGGACTTGACGCCCCACAGTATGGAATAGACAATGGAATTGTCAGGGACCTAATCTGACTTATCCACAGGGGCCCAAGGTAGCACTTGGGCCTTTGTCTATCTGACTTCCAGCTTTACCGTTAGCTAGACTTCATCTGAATTCCTCTATCAAAGTGTTACTCGCCTGGCTTTTTCGCCTGGAGACGGGCACCACAATAAGCTCTTTACGATTGGACCTCCCACTTCGATATCGAAGGAGGGGCTATTCCCGTTTCGGTTAGCGAATCATGTTACCGCTTGAAATTACCCGCTGACAACCAAAAAAAGTTGCCTTGTTGCGCCTCCGGAGGCGCTCCCCCGTACTTCTGCCACCCAGTTCGACGCTTTTATTCGACGATCTACAAGTCTCTTCTTAAACGTCAGAAAGTTTCCAAAAAGACAGTTGGTTAGGACTAAGCGCAAAGTGCTTACAGAGTCGTTTTTAATATCAACATGGAATTTCATTTAGATTCCGGAGATGCATATCATAAATATAGCCAGACAATAGTTAGATAATGGCAGAGATTATGAATTCTTCGACAGGGCAAGCACGGGTTACCCTTCTACGCTGGCTCGAGGATGAGACTTTTTACAGCCTCTGTTGCCGCCAACATCATTTTTTGGCACATCTGAAAACATCCGACACCTTAGCCTGGCTTTTTGGAGTGGATCATTGTGCCATCACTCATGATTTCCCCTGCAACCTGGATGCCCTGAACAGCCAGGCGAGGGCTGCATGGGGGGATCCCATGTCGATTATCAATGAACACACAATTCTTCCAGTATTTTTTCCGTTTCAAGCGGAAGAGCAAATTTCAGCGGTGGTCCAGACCATGAAAAATCATCAGATTGGATCAATAAAGTATCGCATGGGATTATTGACGGGACGCTTTGGCGCAGAGCACCCCTTGAAGGCTTGTACAGGCTGTATGGCAACTGATCGGGCAAACTTTGGTGTTGCTTACTGGCATTTGAGGCATCAGTACCCAGGCGTAATTTTGTGCCCTACTCACGGCTTGATGCTCAGAGAGAGCACTGTAAACCGCCAATGGTCGGGGAGCTTTCAATGGGCTTTGCCCAGCGAAGAATTTCTTGCGGAGTCAACGGAGCCAATGCCTTCCAACGTCGCTAAGAAAGCACTTTGCCAATTAGGTAGCGGGGTCCTAGATCTCGCAACTTACGGAATTTCTAAGCGTTTTAACCCAGTCACGGTGAGATCAGTCTACAAAGAAGCGCTAGTTAAACTAGAGTGCTTCAAGCCGAAGAAGGAGGGAGCGGCGATTTCTTTCGCTGAGTTCTCATCTCAGCTCCAGCCTTACCCACCGTTCACGTCCTTGCCGACCACAGCGCAGAGAGCAGAATCCTTCATTGATCAGCTGACCCGCACCCCACGTGGGCATTGCCATCCGCTCAAGCATCTGACTTTTATCAGCTGGCTTTTTGGCCGACTGGACACCTTCGTAGAAGCCTACGATCGCTTGGATCATTCGTCCAACCGAGCAAGTCAAATCGAGCACAAGAGCATTGCCAAGGCAGTGGTAGTGGATGATTCGATGAACGGTGAAGTCGCCGGATCTCCACCTCTTCGGAAACCCAAAAAGCTAAAACCGCCGGTGCGAATCGCGATTCTTGAATGCCTTCGGAGCGGTGAGTCTAAGGACTTGATCTGTTCCCAATTCGGACTCTCTATTTGCACTGTAAATAGACTACTCCGCTCAGAACCGGCGGTACTTAAATCGTGGACCGATAGACAACAAGCGGTGCTGCTGCGTGAACATAGGAAACAATGGCTAGCTGTTGTTGAGTCTCAACCAGGCGCTAGCGCAAAGAGCGTCCGCCACTTGATCCCAAAAATCTACGCTTGGTTATATAGAAACGACCGCGAGTGGCTGCTTTTGCAATCGGGCAACTTACCAAGTGGTCGGCAGGGAAACTATTCAAACGTTGATTGGGATGAGCGTGATTCTAAACTCGTCAAGTTAGTCAGAGATATGTTTACCAAGGCTTTTTTCACTGAGGGCAAACTTAAAATAGAGAAACCCAAAATCTTTTCTCAGATCCCCTTGCTTTCGTGCTCATTGGAACAAAGAGGTCACTACTTAAAAACAAGAGAGCTGATTTCCGAAGTAGTGAGGATGAGAAAAGTATAACTCCGCAAAGGATGCTATTTTTTGACTACGCTTATCCTCGCGATGACTTTTTTCAGCTATATAGCCTAAATTTTATCAATACCGATTTTTACTAAATTCGTAATTCCTCACTACAAACTCAATCACCTCCGATTATTAGTCAAAACCGATGCAATGGTGAGGAGTCATATTGACTTCTAGAAACGCAAGATGCTCATGTTCAATGGATTACAGCCTGGTCACACAAGAAATACGCTACCTTCTCAACCACGTCTGTAGCAGCGTCAATAACCATAGTAAATGCAGTTCTTTGAAGGCAAAACACCCCTGCTACAGGGATGATCTGCGTTTCTTCGAGGATGATTCAGCGCTTGCGAAGTCGTCCTGCCCAAACGTGTTTCCATAACGACAAATGCAAAATGGACGTGACCAGAGCGCCCTTGTCCTATCACGATCAGCGAAGCCTCTCCCTGGTGGACATTTCCAGTGTTGAGAAAGCTTCGATGAGGACGGGCAGTGATGAGGGACCGGTAGCTTCACTCGTTCCCGCGACACTCCACCGCTAAAGGGCTCTGCATGCAAAGAACACGCGAGTCACCAACCAATGATCTGGCCGTATGGACAGGCCAACATTGACTCGAAGGCAACCTCTCACGGCTACATTAAATCGCCGATCGATAACCGCTATCTCGAAGAGTTGTCATCCGTGGGTGACCCCTGCCACCTCTTCCTTTGCCGCAGTAAGGACGCCTGATGGATTGACCGAGAGCATTTCCTTCGGGCACTTCCCACCGAGGTAGGAATTTGAAGACGCAAACCAGAACGCCATTGCCCACCCGTCCTTCATCGTGGACAACGTGGCAATTACGTCCTCCAGCGCAGGAATAGGCTGAAATCCTTGTCTTGGGTCGAGCCCGTAGATCGGGAAGTAATCCACCCCCTCGTGGCGTAGAGCAAAAATCCTCCCGGCATCCTTCCAGTTGTTGGGCTGCGGACTGGGGACGCCGGAGCCTTGTGCGAAAGCCGAAATCTCGCTGGCCGTCAGCCAGTCGTAACTTTGAAGGATCTCGGTTTTTGCTTGTGCCAGCATTCGAGCTTCGCGAAGCAGGATCGGCGTCACCGGCTTTTTTGGAACCATTAGGGAAACGATGGAAGCAATCGTATCGGCAGGTAGGGGGTGCATTTGGACGGAAAATGCCTGGATGAGCACTTCTAGGGAGCTTACGAAGGCATCGAAAACGTCTGCTGACTTGGCATCCACGGCGATGACAATCTTATGGCGAAAGCCATCCGTTTCTTCAGTTAGGGTGGCAATTTCAACCACCAACGATTCGCAAGCGATTCCATGCGTATCAGTATTGAAATTCAAACCAACCTCCCGAAGGATATCGGCGCAATCAAAAATTGCCTTTATTCAATCTATCCCCGGCAGCTGGTTGTAGCAACGACCATCTGACTGCCGAGCTTCGACCGGTTTGTGTTGACTTCCCTTGCAAGCTGCACCGGTCAGAGCAGCTGTTACTGGCAGCCCTGATCGACCTCATGATCGAGCGCTTCGAATGACTAATTGCACAAACATGCTTACAAGAGCCACGACCCACAAAATGGTCAACGCCATATGCAGTGCATAGATCGTTCTATCGCCCATGATAGAGGCCTAATGCTCCAATTGACTGGCTAGGAAGAAAATGCTCTAGCCATCGTAAAGCTATATGACTGCGCACGTGGCACCCCATTCCTGTTGGGCATGGAAACTGACTTCGCTAGCGCGCATGTTAATCAGTGGCCGAATAGGTACCGGCCCGAAAAAATGAGCCGGCCCCTATTAGGGCAGGACGTACTTGCCGCTCGTTCGTGCGTGGAGGTCGCTCATATAACTAGCCAACGCTTCGATCACCATCGCCGGAGAATTGGCTGTCGCTCTACCAAAAGCGATACCTATGGCAGTGTCCACCGCCAAATTTGCCCTGACCTTTGCGGAAACATGGTCAAAGTTGGCCGATTGCACGATCAAATGCATAGCTTCCTCCAGGCAAATTAACCGTGCCCAAAGAACATCGACTACCGCGACACCATTGATTTCAGACAACGCAATGAATGCGCGCTTGTCGCCGCTGATGAGAGAGTCCGCATCCACATCATGCAGTGCCGCGAAGAGGGTCGCTTCACCGCTATCGATATCCGGACGATTGAGCCCCAGGATCGGATTTGCCGCTTCCGCGACGACCTGAACCTCTGCGGCAGCCGCCACTAACTCACGGGCCTGGTCCACAGCTTCCTGCGATCCGAGCTTCTGAACAGCCTTGGCGACATCAGCCAGCCGCAACTGAAACTTCAATTGAGGGAGCACAGCAAACGCGTTTAGACCACAACCAAGGGCGGCAGCCAACTCGTGCAGTAGATGGTATTGGCAGATTTTTTTTACAACGTCGCTATCAAGAAGGAACAAGCGATTACTACCCTACAAGCCCTGCATGGAGAGGAGATGTACAGCACTCTCATCGCTTAGTACATCCAGTGCGGTATTCGCCAGGAATTTCTCCCGCAGGATCTCAATGGCACCGGCGCGTTGAAGCGTGAAGTTCAGAGCCTGGTTTGCGTGCATCCAGTCATCGTGCTCCTTACCGTAGGAAAGGATCAGATGTCCCTGGTCGATGCCTAACTCACTGCCAACGTTCATCGCCACCATGGCAAGTGTTGCAGCTGAGTCTTGGCGAGGGATTCGTCGAGTCGCGTTCATGTAACCATTACGAAGAAGCTGAAGGGCAAAGGTATCCGCCTCTTTTTCCTCTTCATCTCGGCGTACTCTCGCCCCGCCCTCCAAGCCTTCGGTGACGTCGGCAATGTCTTCGTCAATCAACGCACCGTTGTTTTGTACATGCTGACAAATAATGTGAGCCAGCTCATGCGCGAGCACGAACAGTTGCTTGGAATGCTGGGTATAGCTGTAGCCCAGCAAGATAGCCGGCCTGCCATCTACCATGGCAGCCATGCCTGCCATTCTCTTGGTATTGCGAGGCATTTCCTTAAGAAACAGAACAGGTATGCCGTGAGCCCAGCACAGATCCAAAAGCCCTTCGAAGTCTACAACCGCTCGGCCAGAACGCTGCAAGACCATCGCATGTAGCGCTGCAGGATCTCGTGGGAGCTCCGCGTAATTCGCTCGGGCGGAAAAAACAGCCAACCGCGCCAAGGCGATGCCCAGGCCAGCGGCAATATTCAACTCGTCGGCTTGTGTATCCGCACGGTGTTTGAAGTTGGCATGAGCTGCCCGGGCTTGAATATCGAGGCTGCCATCTTGGCCGAAGCTGACTTCAAGCCCCAATCGCTGTTTAAGGATCAGAGCGAACTGAAAGGCCCCTGCACTGGTTTTCAGGAGACTATTGTCCCACCAGTCAGGCATCAATTTAGTCACGTAAGCGCGGGGATAGCCGGCCGCGTTAAGGCTTTCGAATGCGCTTTTAACTGTTATTGGAGTCGTTGCGTTTTGCATGTGCAGCCTCCTTTAACGTTCCGATCGTGCATTCATTTACTCACGCTCGCTCTGCTGTGTGCAAACAGCAGCGCTGCCAATCTGCGGGCATGCTCGTCGCTACCATCCCAAACAGACGATAGCGCATTCATCAGCACTGAGCAGGAGCGAGGGTCGTGAGCCTCAATTTCGATGTCAATTTTCGCATAATCGCATAGCTTTAGGTGTGTTTTCGTTAACCGTTTCGGATGCCCATAGAGATTTCTATGGACCTGGGACTGATTAATACACGTAAGGCGCGCTATCGCGCTGCTCGTAGAATGCCCTTCGGCTTCAAAGAACAGCAGCAGTTCAGCGATAAGTTGAGGCAATGGTTTTATGCGATTCATGCGCATTATTTAGCATAATTGCATAGCTTCATACAGACGTTAAAATCATCACCTCAACGTCGGAAACCTAAGGTACTCCCTGCACATATCCGGCATCATGCCTTCCATGATTGAGAAGTGAATATGCGCGAAGCCGAAATCAAACAAGCCCTGACACAACACCTGACCTGCACCACAAGCGCTGCCCCCAGCCAGTTCCTCGAAGAGCTGGAGCTCAATGGCGGGCAGATTCGTGCTGATCTGGTTCACCTACAGGATATGCATTGCTACGAAATCAAAAGTGATGCAGACACGCTCAAGCGTCTGATTGGCCAGGGGTCGCGCTATGCGTTGGTGTTCGATCACATCACCTTAGTGACAGCGGAACGCCACCTTAAGAAGGCAATTCCAATGCTGCCAACGTGGTGGGGAATTATGGTGGTTCCAGACAGCGCAGAAATGGCATTCAAGCAGGTGCGAAAAGCGAAACCAAACAAACGGCATGAGCCCGGGACCCTCGCCACGCTCTTGAAGCGAGATGAAGCACTTCATCTGCTAGAAGAGCGTGGCATTACTCGGGGCTTCAAGAGCAAAAGCCTCTATGTAATCCAGGCGAAGATCGCCGAACTGCTTCCCTTGGACGAACTCAAGGTCCAGGTTCGTAATTACTTGATGGCCCGTGCTGCAATACCTACACGTGCGACTAGTATTGCTCCTTCAGCACATACGCAATGTGGTGACTCCAGCCCTCTGTAATGTGGTAGTGGCCACAGTGCTTTTTATTCAGAGGGATCGCCGCATCTGCGCGCTCCTCGAGTAGCTCATCACCGTATGAGTAAGGCCCGCCTTTAAAGTCCGCTTTGTAGTTGTTCACCAAAATCGCCGAAATGGCGACAGAGTCCTCAGCTTTCTTGCCGCCAGCCCTGAGGATCAGCCAGTCGTTCTCACGCGTGTATCGAATGGCAATACGATTGCTACGCAACTCCAGAATGTCTTCTGTCCACACCGGTGACAAGGTTCCATAATCGCCATAGCCAATCACCAGATTCGGGGCCTTGGCATTCACGGCCTTCCAGAACTTCCAATCTTTGCGCTCAAAAGTGGCGACACCCGTTTTTACCGAAGCCAGGCTGCCTGGGTAGGCCCCTGACGCGAGATGCAGGGACTTGAAGCCAATGGCATGGAGCGGTGCTATGGCAGCAACGAAGTCAGTTACATGCTTGTCTTCCCAGCCAAGTGGACTAACCCCCAGGTCAATGATGAGCGAGGTCTGAATATTCGCAGCCTTCAGGTGTGTAAATGCCAAGGTCGTAATGGTCACGTCTGCAGCAGTCACTATCAGTGAGTCAATGCGCAGTCGTAAGGCTACTGACCCCAATGGAGCCGCCAGGTCCAGAAAAGGCTTACCCAAGGCCAAAGCATCTGCCGGACTTACCACTGGCGTGATTGGCAACCGACCATCCACAGCCACCTTCATAAAAGCCAGCAATTCCCCAGTTCGTGAAGGTGTCAATCGACCCTTCGGATCCGCGTAATCCACCAGCGCGTCGTAGGGCCAAACTTTTTGGAAGTTAGCAGCCAAATTCAAATGCTGCTTGGAAGTGCGTACCTCAATGCAAGGCAGCATTTGTGGCCGTATAGCCGCATCCACTTTCTGTAGAGCACGCTGCTCCCAGGACTGCCACTTGATGATAGGGATGTAACGCGGATGATTTGGATAGATTGCAGCCATGTAATCCTTCCTTGGTACGGCGATTAGAGAAACACGAGTAATAGCACTGTGCCACACAGCTGTATGTTTTGAGAAATGCTCGACGGCGGCGATTGGAGTTCGACGCCTGAATACGACTAAATTAGGAAGCGAGCCACCATTCCGCTCATGTCGACTGCTAGCCGGGGAACATACATGTTTGCTTGTTCAATCTCACCATTTTGCGTCAGGAGCCCGGGAGAAGACCCTCTCTCATGGCTCTCAACGCTTCCGCAGCGTGCACTCAGATCTCGCCTACTGCGATACAAAGGGTTGAAGGATTGTAATACCTGGCAAGTCCGCCACCAGCTTGCCGGAAGCCGGGGACTGGTAGAAAATTTGGGAAGCCAGCTACAACTCGGTGCACGTACCACCAGCAGGCCTGAACGCTGGAAATTCGCATCCTTCGCGGTGTGAGAGGTGCATCATGATTGCCGAATGTCTCCCCAAACCAGGATATGTCGATTACCGCACTCACCTTCAACTGCTACTCAACATTCCTCTGTCAGCAAGCAATTTTGAAATTCACAATCTCATCTATAACGGCTTTCCTGCCGCCAGTTTGTTGAGTCTTGTTGGTGAAGGGGTGATCACACCATCAGAGCGCAGCCGAATAATTTCTTCGCGAGCACTTCACATCCGAGTCCAGCACGGCGGACTATTAACCGGAGCAGAAAGCGATCGCCTATTCAGGTGTGCACATATTCTTTCAATGGCCATGGCTGTCTTCGGCAGTTCGGACAAAGCAAGGCGGTGGCTCGATAAGCCAAAAACTCGTTTTGCGGGTCACACTCCTACAGAAATGTCGACAACGCTATGCGGCATGAACCAGGTCGAGGAGATGCTGCTGCAAATTACAAATAGCTATGCCTTGTAGGATCGGGGAAGTGAGACCTGGTGCATTCAGTGCTGCAATCGATCCATAGATGCTAGTGCGATGGATTGATGAAAACGAGAAATCATCCGTTTCGAATGGGTGTGAGGCTGAATGTAGGAGAGCAAAACAACTTGTCTTGCGCCCCTCGTCAGTGCGACAGATTTGAGCTGTCATCGCCTCAGGATGCAGTACCACCGAGACATCTGCCTCTAGCCCCTGAAGAAGCAATGTGCTGCCCACAGAGCGACGCGCGATCGGTCGACCAAGGTGTCTATTACGTTCGCGTGTCTGGATGGCTGCATTTTGGGACTGCATAGCAAACGGAGCTTTGGTCACCGGTCGTTGCTCTATAGTCGCCCTATAATTCCCTATAAACCTAATCCTTGCCCCTCGCCAACGTCTCGGTACGCGTTATTCATATCTGATTTTCAGGCCAACAGAGATCTGTCCCTAAGGGCCGTGGTCGACCCAGTTCAGTGAGCAAGGTGACGAATTTTCTACTGAGCAGAAGCACTCTATTGGCGCTGATCATGCGTTATGTAAGGAAATTAGCGAGTTTATGAAAAAGACATAAACTCACTAACATTTATACACATACCCCAAAAATTACAAAAATCGGAGCGCCACTACCTCCATGGCGGTTAGCTGTGCTGCGCTATCCTTGTTCCACTCCAAGACAGCACAGGCAGCGCTGGATCTAGGAAGCGCAATCTACTGATGAGTTGATCCTGTCTCGCCTTTTTGGCGACAACCTGCAAGACAACCGACGGGCTCCAATTCAGGTCCTTTGGATAACGCCGAGTTCAAAAAACGGCCGCGTTTATCAGATCGTTTGGCCAATATTGCTTGAGCCTCAGCTCGATAGCGCGAAATTGTCGGTAGCTCCATTCGGTTGATCATCTTCACAGCATGCCCCTCTTGTGGCGAAATCAGCGAAATACTATGTCTTCGTAAGGATCTCAGCAGATTCACCCGATCAACGGATACGACTGACTTCAGGATTGAGCAATGGTTGCCTGAAAGCAGTAGTATGCTGATAGCTTGATCTCGACCCAATGGTTGGAGATTGCTAATGAAAATTACCGGAAACATTGAGATCGAAGCCGTCACAGATGTTGTCTGCGACGTTTGCCTGCGGTCCACCCGCGTGACTGGCGGCGGACTTCAATTCGCTACTTTTCAGGCTCACTGGGGGTATGGCACAAAACACGATGGGGAGCGCTATGAACTGCACCTTTGTGAAACCTGCTTCTTTCAGACACGAAGCTACCTCAAACGGGAACAGCAAACTCAAAACTGCTTTAGCGATAACGAAAAGGCGATTGCCAGCGGCGACTTCGGCTTGATAACTAGGGATGATTTCTTCGGCGACTCAAAAATCCGCGATTGAAATTTTCCAGTGGGTCGTTCTTAGCTCACTGACTATTTGCGGTGAGTTGGGCATACCGAAGATAGAATAACCCAGGCAGTCGTTTCGCTGAAACGGTAACATCGCTGGCCTCGAGGTTACTCGGGAAAAGAAGAGATAAATCCTGCAATCACTTGAGAAGGTGATTTCATGAACACAGACAATGGTAGAGAACTAAACGAGCTCACAAGTGGCACCAAAGTAACCAAGCGTGGCACGTCTCTGGGGTTAGAAGAGCTGATAGCAACTGTCACCACGCGCTACCCGTCGAAACCTTTCTGCCTAGTGAGAAATTGGACGATCTTCATTGCTGACCTCACTCCTCATGAGCTTAAAACAGTAGAGAGGGCCGGCCATCTCCCTTTCTTTGTTTATGCCCTTGAGGTCATTTTCGACAGCGAAGGCCGCTTCCAACCTGGCAATTGGGTTCGCTCCAGTATGTGCGTGCAACTCATAGAAGGATTCCTCTTTGAGACGCGAAATACTGTGTACATACTTGTGGGAGACGGCGTAGAAGAGAAGGCATCATTGAAAACTATCTTTTCTTTTCAATGATATGAGCGGCGCTTCCCGTAATGCTCGGGTTTTGGGCATGCTGAATTGCCTGCGCTATTGGCGCATTGAGGGTCGTAGCGGCATTGGTAAAGCGCTCAAAGGCTGTCCCCTGCAAGCTTGATTGGGCAATGAACGCTTTCCGATGCAGCTTCGTGGGCCTGGTGAGCATTTTTCTAAACTTTTACCCGAGTTCACTATTAAAGTCATCTGTTACGTAATCAAAACAAAATTCCCGCCCTGATTTGTAAGTCCCCCATAACGACTCTATCGGACGTAATGCATTATCGTGACATTTAATATCAATTAAAAAGCCATCAAAGCTTTCATATGCGAGCATTATTGCTTCAAAGCATAAGCCAATCCTGCTCAATTGCTCCCGACTTGCGAATATTTTCAGATCCATACGCGAAATAGTCCACTCTAGTTGATTAATATAAATATCTGCATTTTGGGATGGCAGAAAATCTTGACAATCAACTGATAGGAGCTTTTCGTATAACACCTTGAGCGCGATCTGTTCGGAAATATGATATTCACAAGAATGAATATCGTTTAAAAGTTTTGATCTCTTGTATTCAATAGGGTCATGGTTAGCAACCGCTACGCTTTCTGCGAGACTACGGCCTTCGCAACCATTCCACATCACCTCTAAACCGTGATTATCAAAGTAAAACCCTCTCTTACAGAAAGGGCAGCGTCTTTGCAAAATTACGTTATGTTTCGCACAGACGTCTATATTTTGGTGGTGCAATCTATGCCAAAAAGAAAACCCGTGCGTATAAAGGTCTTCTTTTATACAGTCTGGACAGAAACTATAATCTTGTCTTTTAGCGCCCATCCATTTTGCTTCGCTTATGTAGGCATCCTGGGAGTAAGAAAGATCTTGGCTATTTCTAATTACTGAATGGATTGGGTATTCCGTATGAAGATGGAGAAGGCGATTAAGTCCTGGACAACCCAACCACCCCATAGCGGAAGCGATAGTCTTTAGTTCAGAGAATAAAAGCACTGTTTTGGAGAAAGGTCTAAAAAAATCTGCAGAGGGGTCTTTCCAGTTCAGGAAAATATTCCTGTCGATGTATGAATGCAGAGACTCGCCACTTTGAATTTGTAAAAGCATCTTCGTTCACAAGATTTAGTCGCATTAGCATGCGACTTAAAGGTTGAGCACCTGCTGCACAGGAAAGAGGCCTCGCGGCCTGCTATCCCCTGCGACAGTTTTTATTCCCACGCGACAGTTTTTATTCTCTAATTTCAGGGTTCGATCAACTGTGGATAACTTATTCCACAGTCACAGATTTCGCCAGGTTGCGTGGCTGGTCAACGTCGGTGCCCTTGAGCACGGCCACGTAGTACGACAGCAACTGCAGCGGGATGGTGTAGAGGATAGGCGACAGGATGTCGTGGATGTGCGGCATGTTCACCACATGCGTGCCCTCTCCATTGGTCATGCCGGCCTTCTCGTCGGCGAAGACGATCAGCTCGCCACCGCGGGCGCGGACTTCCTGAAGGTTGGACTTCAGTTTTTCCAGCAGCTCGTTGTTCGGGGCAACCGTCACGACCGGCATGTGGTTATCCACAAGTGCCAACGGGCCGTGCTTCAGCTCTCCTGCCGGATAGGCTTCAGCGTGGATGTAGGAGATTTCCTTGAGCTTGAGCGCACCTTCCATTGCCACCGGGAATTGCGCGCCGCGCCCGAGGAACAGCGTGTGGTTTTTCTCGGCGAACAGCTCGGCGATTTTTTCAACAGTACCATCCATGGCCAGCGCTTCGCCCAGGCGGCTCGGCAGGCGACGCAGTTCTTCGACCAGAGTGGCTTCAACGCCGCTGGCCAAGGTACCGCGAACCTGACCCAAGGACAGAGTCAGCAGCAACAAGCCTACCAGTTGAGTGGTGAAGGCTTTGGTCGATGCCACGCCGATTTCGCGACCGGCCTGGGTCAGCAGGGTCAGGTCGGACTCACGCACCAGAGAGCTGATGCCGACATTGCAGATGGCCAGGCTGGCGAGGAAGCCCAACTCTTTGGCGTTACGCAGCGCGGCCAGGGTGTCGGCGGTTTCGCCGGACTGGGAGATGGTGACGAACAGGGTGTCCGGTTGTACCACCACCTTGCGATAGCGGAACTCGCTGGCGACTTCGACCTGGCACGGGATACCGGCCAGTTCTTCGAGCCAGTAACGCGCGACCATGCCGGCGTGGTAGCTGGTGCCGCACGCGACGATCTGAACATTGCGCACTTTGGCGAACAGCTCGGCGGCCTGTGGACCAAAAGCCTGTACCAGCACCTGGTTCGGGCTCAGGCGACCTTCCAGGGTGCGTTGCACCACGGACGGCTGCTCGTGGATTTCCTTGAGCATGTAGTGACGGAACTCGCCTTTGTCAGCGGCTTCCGCACCATCGCTGTACTGCACCATCTTGCGTTCAACCGCCTTGCCGTTCACGTCCCAGATCTGCACGCTGTGGCGGCGAATCTCGGCGATATCGCCCTCCTCCAGGTACATGAAGCGGTCGGTAACCTGACGCAGAGCCAGTTGGTCGGACGCCAGGAAGTTCTCACCCAGGCCCAGACCGATCACCAGCGGGCTGCCGCTACGGGCTGCGACCAGGCGATCAGGCTGACTGGCACTGATGACCGCCAGGCCGTAGGCGCCATGCAGATCCTTGACGGTGGCCTTCAGGGCTTCGGTCAGATCAGGCTGATCCTTGAGTTTGTGGTTCAGCAGGTGTGCGATGACTTCGGTATCGGTGTCCGAAGTGAATACATAGCCCAGCGCCTTGAGTTGCTCACGCAGCGCTTCGTGGTTCTCGATGATGCCGTTGTGCACGACCGCCACGCCTTCGGAGAAATGCGGGTGTGCGTTGCGCTCGCAAGGGGCGCCGTGGGTGGCCCAACGGGTGTGGGCGATGCCCAGGCGACCGACCAGCGGCGATTGCTCCAGCGCTTGTTCCAGCTCACTGACTTTGCCTGGACGACGGGCGCGCTCGAGCTTTTCTTCATTGGTGTAAACGGCCACGCCGGCACTGTCATAGCCGCGGTATTCGAGACGCTTCAGGCCTTCGACCAGGATGGCGGTGATGTTACGTTCTGCGACTGCGCCAACAATTCCACACATGTTACTTCTCCTGACTGACAGCCGCGCAAATCAGATTGATACCGCGGGCCTGTATTTGATCGCGGGCCTCGATGGGCAGGCGATCGTCCGTAATGAGGGTATGGACACTGCTCCAGGGCAGCTCCAGGTTGGGAATCTTGCGACCGATCTTGTCGGCCTCCACCATCACCACCACTTCCCGGGCAACTTCGGCCATGACGCGGCTCAGCCCCAGCAGTTCGTTGAAGGTGGTTGTACCGCGAACCAGATCGATTCCATCGGCACCGATGAACAACTGATCGAAGTCGTAGGAGCGTAGTACCTGCTCGGCAACCTGCCCTTGAAATGACTCCGAATGCGGATCCCAGGTTCCACCGGTCATCAGCAGCACGGGCTCGTGCTCGAGCTCGCTCAGGGCATTGGCGACGTGCAGGGAATTGGTCATCACCACCAGACCCGGTTGTTGACCGAGTTCGGGAATCATCGCGGCGGTCGTGCTGCCGCTGTCGATGATGATCCGCGCATGCTCGCGAATCCGCGTGACCGCGGCCCGGGCGATGGCTTGCTTGTATCTGGAGACCGGCTGACCGATATCGGCCACCAGTTCCTGAGGCATGGTGATCGCGCCGCCATAACGACGGAGCAGCAAACCATTGCTTTCGAGTGCGGCCAGATCCTTGCGAATCGTAACTTCTGAAGTTTCGAAACGTTTGGCCAGTTCATCCACACTCACTTCGCCCTGCTCGTTGAGCAAGGCAAGGATGTTGTGCCGACGTTGAGGTGTGTTGCGCTTCGACATGAGGAAGATAAGTTTCGTTTCGAAAGTTAACAGAGCCAATCAAAACCTATCAGTGAAACTTCGTCAAGCGTGGTGCGATAAAAAGATCTTTGGATAAAACGTTCGCGGGCAAGTCTCACGCCTACCTCTCACTGTAGGAGCGAGGCTTGCCCGCGAATCGCTTTGATCAGCCTGTGAATAACTTCATCCATTCACAGCTGTGGACAACTCAGCCCTTTTTAACCTTCTCAGGCCGTTTCCAGCCATCGATGTTCTTCTGCCGAGCACGACCCACCGCCAACTGATCTTTATCCACATTCTGCGTAATGGTCGAACCTGCCGCGGTGGTTGCGCCAGAGGAGATATCCACAGGCGCTACCAACGAGTTGTTGGAACCGATGAAAACGTCTTCACCCAGCACCGTTTTCCACTTATTCACACCATCGTAGTTGCAGGTGATGGTGCCGGCGCCGATGTTGGTACGCGCACCGATCTCGGCATCGCCCAGATAAGTCAGGTGACCGGCTTTGGCGCCTTCACCCATGTGCGCGTTTTTCAGTTCGACGAAGTTACCCACATGGGCGCGAGCTTCCAGTACGGTACCCGGGCGCAGACGCGCGAACGGACCGGCATCGCTGTTCTCGCCCAGAATGGCGCCTTCGATGTGGCTGTTCGCCTTGATCACCACGCCTTTGCGAAGGGTGCTGTCCTTGATCACGCAGTTCGGGCCGATCACCACGTCGTCTTCGATGACAACTTTGCCTTCGAGGATCACGTTGATATCGATCAGTACGTCGCGGCCGACGGTCACTTCACCGCGGATGTCGAAGCGTGCCGGGTCGCGCAGGGTCACACCTTGTGCCATCAAACGGCGACCGGCGCGCAATTGATAGTGACGCTCAAGTTCGGAAAGCTGCTTGCGATCGTTGGCGCCCTGCACTTCCATTGCATCGTGGGGTTGTTCGGTGGCCACCACCAGACCGTCCTTGACCGCCATTTCGATCACGTCGGTCAGGTAGTACTCACCCTGCACGTTGTTGTTCGACAGGCGACCGGTCCAGTCAGCCAGGCGATCGGCAGGTACCGCGAGGATACCGGTGTTGCCTTCCTTGATAGCGCGTTGAGCTTCGGTGGCGTCCTTGTGTTCGACGATGGCGGCAACCTTGCCGTCCGCGCCGCGAACGATTCGGCCGTAACCGGTGGCATCGTCCAGTTCGACGGTCAGCAGGCCCATCTGTGTTGGGGTAACCAGTTTGAGCAGGCGTTGCAGGGTTTCGACTTCGATCAGCGGAACGTCACCGTACAGAACCAGCACGGTGTCGGCTTCGATGAAAGGAACCGCCTGGGCGACGGCGTGGCCGGTACCCAGTTGTTTGTCCTGAAGGACGAAATTCAGATCGTCAGCAGCCAGGCGCTCACGCACGGCATCGGCACCGTGGCCGATCACTACGTGAATGCGCTGTGGATCAAGTTGCCGGGCGCTGTGGATAACATGACCGAGCATCGAATTGCCGGCAATCGGATGCAAAACCTTCGGCAAGGACGAACGCATGCGCGTGCCTTGGCCAGCAGCGAGAATTACGATTTCAAGAGACATGACTGGCTACCAATCCTGGGTGGTCAGCGGCTGCGACCAAAGTGAAGAAAACCGGAAAAGAAAAAAGGGTAGCCGAGGCTACCCTTTTTAATCAATCACACAACAAGCACGACTTAGTGGCCGAACTTCTTGCGGATCTGCTGGACGGTGCGCAGCTGCGCTGCAGCCTCGGCCAGACGTGCGGCTGCGGAGCCGTAATCGAATTCCGCGCCACGCTCATGCAAGGCCTTCTCGGCAGCCTTAACGGCTTCCTGAGCGGAGGCTTCGTCCAGGTCGGCAGCACGTTGCACGGTGTCGGCAAGAACCTTGACCATGTTCGGCTGAACCTCGAGGAAACCACCGGAGATGTAATACACCTCCTCTTCCCCGCCCTGCTTGACCAGGCGGATCGGACCTGGCTTCAGATTAGTGATCAGCGGCGCGTGACCCAGAGCGATACCAAGATCACCCAGTGCACCGTGCGCAATCACCATCTCGACCAGACCGGAAAAGATTTCTCCTTCCGCGCTGACGATATCGCAATGGACTGTCATAGCCATCTGATTGCCTCAACCTAAATTAGCGCCCGTTGCCGGGCGCCGGGATTACAGTTTCTTGGCTTTCTCGATCGCTTCTTCGATGCCGCCAACCATGTAGAACGCTTGTTCTGGCAGATGGTCGTAGTCACCGTTGAGGATGCCTTTGAAGCCAGCGATGGTGTCTTTCAGGGAAACGTATTTGCCTGGAGAACCAGTGAAGACTTCAGCCACGAAGAACGGCTGCGACAAGAAACGCTGGATCTTACGAGCACGGTTTACCAACTGCTTGTCGGCTTCCGACAGCTCGTCCATACCCAGGATCGCGATGATGTCCTTCAGTTCTTTGTAACGCTGCAGAACGTACTGTACACCGCGAGCGGTTTCGTAGTGCTCGTTGCCGATCACGTTCGGGTCCAGCTGACGCGAAGTCGAGTCCAGTGGGTCTACCGCTGGGTAGATACCCAGGGAAGCGATGTCACGGGACAGTACGACGGTGGCGTCCAGGTGGGCGAAGGTGGTCGCTGGCGACGGGTCAGTCAAGTCGTCCGCTGGTACGTATACGGCCTGGATCGAAGTAATCGAACCTTGCTTGGTCGAAGTGATGCGCTCTTGCAGCACGCCCATCTCTTCAGCCAGGGTCGGCTGGTAACCTACTGCCGAAGGCATACGGCCCAGCAGTGCGGATACTTCGGTACCGGCCAGGGTGTAACGGTAGATGTTGTCGACGAACAGCAGAACGTCGTTACCTTCGTCACGGAACTTCTCGGCCATGGTCAGGCCGGTCAGAGCAACGCGCAGACGGTTTCCCGGCGGCTCGTTCATCTGGCCGTACACCAGTGCCACTTTGTCCAGAACGTTGGAATCCTTCATCTCGTGGTAGAAGTCGTTACCCTCACGAGTACGCTCACCCACACCGGCGAACACGGAATAACCGCTGTGCTCGATGGCGATGTTACGGATCAGTTCCATCATGTTTACGGTTTTGCCTACACCGGCACCACCGAACAGACCAACCTTACCACCCTTGGCGAACGGGCAAACCAGGTCGATAACCTTGATGCCGGTTTCCAGCAGGTCGTTGCCGCCTGCCTGCTCTGCGAACGACGGCGCAGCGCGGTGGATACCCCAACGCTCTTCGGTGTCGATCGGGCCAGCTTCGTCGATCGGGTTGCCCAATACGTCCATGATCCGGCCCAGGGTCGCTTTACCGACCGGTACGGAGATGGCTGCGCCAGTGTTGCTGACGTCCAGACCGCGCTTCAAGCCTTCGGTGGAGCCCATCGCAATGGTACGAACCACGCCGTCGCCCAGCTGCTGCTGAACTTCGAGAGTGGTTTCGGCGCCTTGAACCTTCAAGGCGTCGTAGATGCTCGGTACGCTGTCGCGTGGGAATTCCACGTCGATAACGGCGCCGATGATTTGAACGATACGTCCGCTACTCATAGCTGGATCCTCTGAATATTTGAACCGTTAAACCGCGGCAGCGCCGCCGACGATTTCCGAGATCTCTTGGGTGATCGCAGCCTGACGCGCCTTGTTGTAGACCAGCTGCAATTCGCTGATCAAATCACCGGCGTTGTCGGTAGCGTTCTTCATCGCGATCATCCGCGCAGCTTGTTCAGCCGCGTTGTTCTCGACCACCGCCTGGTAGACCTGCGACTCCACGTAACGCACCATCAGGCCGTCAAGCAGCTCTTTGGCGTCCGGTTCGTAGAGATAGTCCCAGTGGTGCTTGAGGTCTTGATCCGGGGTTGCCACCAATGGAATCAACTGCTCCACGGTTGGCGTTTGCGTCATGGTGTTGATGAACTTGTTGGACACCACGGACAGGCGGTCAATACGGCCGTCCAGGTAGGCATCCAGCATCACCTTGACGCTGCCGATCAAATCGTTGATCGACGGCTCTTCACCCAGGTGACTGATAGCTGCGACGACGTTACCGCCGAAGTTGCGGAAGAAAGCCGCACCCTTGCTACCAACCACACACAGATCGATCTCGACGCCGTTTTCACGGTTTACCGCCATGTCCTTGACCAGAGCCTTGAACAGGTTGGTGTTCAAGCCACCACACAGACCACGGTCACTGCTCACTACGACATAACCGACGCGCTTTACTTCGCGGTCGATCATGAACGGGTGACGATATTCCGGGTTGGCGTTGGCCAGATGACCAATAACCTGGCGGATGCGCTCCGCATAAGGACGGCTAGCAGCCATGCGCATTTGTGCCTTGCGCATTTTGCTGACCGCCACTTTTTCCATGGCGCTGGTAATTTTTTGCGTGCTTTTGATGCTCGCAATCTTACTGCGAATCTCTTTTGCGCCTGCCATGTAACACCTATCAGGTTAGCAAGCGGGGGCCTTGCGGCCCCCGCTGCGGCTTACCAGGTTTGGGTGGCCTTGAACTTCTCGATACCGGCTTTGAGGCCAGCGTCGATTTCGTCGTTGAAATCACCCTTCACGTTGATCTTCGCCATCAATTCGGCGTGATCGCGGTTGAAGTAAGCAATCAGCGCTTGTTCGAAGCTGCCGACTTTGGCGTTTTCAACGTCAGTCAGGAACCCACGCTCAGCGGCATACAGCGACAGCGACATGTCGGCGATCGACATTGGCGCGTATTGCTTCTGCTTCATCAGCTCGGTTACGCGCTGACCATGCTCAAGTTGCTTACGGGTCGCTTCGTCCAGGTCAGAAGCGAACTGGGCGAATGCCGCCAGTTCACGGTACTGAGCCAGAGCGGTACGGATACCACCGGACAGCTTCTTGATGATCTTGGTCTGAGCGGCACCACCCACACGGGATACCGAAACACCGGCGTTCACTGCAGGGCGGATACCCGAGTTGAACATGGCCGATTCCAGGAAGATCTGACCGTCGGTGATGGAAATCACGTTGGTCGGAACGAACGCGGAAACGTCGCCAGCCTGGGTTTCGATGATCGGCAGTGCGGTCAGGGAACCGGTTTTGCCGGTCACTGCGCCGTTGGTGAACTTCTCTACGTACTCTTCCGAAACGCGGGATGCGCGCTCCAGCAGACGGGAGTGGAGATAGAACACGTCGCCTGGGTAAGCTTCACGTCCTGGTGGGCGGCGCAGCAGCAGGGAAATCTGGCGGTAAGCCACTGCTTGCTTGGACAGATCGTCATAAACGATCAGCGCGTCTTCACCGCGGTCGCGGAAGTATTCGCCCATGGTGCAACCGGAGTACGGTGCCAGGTATTGCAGTGCAGGAGATTCCGAAGCACTGGCAGCCACGATGATCGTGTTGGCCAGGGCGCCGTTTTCTTCCAGCTTGCGAACAACGTTGGCGATGGTCGATTGCTTCTGACCGATTGCAACGTATACGCAGAAAATGCCGCTGTCTTTCTGGTTGATGATCGCGTCGATCGCCAGAGCGGTTTTACCGATCTGACGGTCACCGATGATCAGCTCACGCTGGCCACGGCCGACAGGGATCATGGCATCGACAGCCTTGTAGCCAGTCTGTACAGGCTGGTCTACCGACTTACGCCAGATCACGCCTGGAGCAACTTTCTCGACCGCGTCGGTCTCGGTGTTGTTCAGCGGACCTTTGCCGTCAACTGGGTTACCCAGTGCGTCGACTACGCGACCCAGCAGTTCCTTACCAACCGGAACCTGCAGGATGCGGCCTGTGCACTTGGCGCTCATGCCTTCAGCCAGACTGGTGTATGCGCCCAGTACAACGGCACCTACGGAGTCTTGCTCCAGGTTGAGGGCCATACCGTAGACGCCGCCCGGAAACTCGATCATCTCGCCGTACATGACGTCGGCCAGACCGTGAATCCGCACGATGCCGTCAGATACGCTGACGACAGTGCCTTCGTTACGGGCTTGGGAGGTCACATCGAGCTTGTCGATGCGGCCCTTGATAATTTCACTAATTTCGGAAGGATTGAGTTGCTGCATTGCTCTGCTGCCCCTTCAAACTCAAGATTTCAATGCTTCGGCAAGTTTCGCGATTTTGCCGCGAATCGAGCCATCGATAACCAGGTCGCCGGCGCGGATGACAACACCACCAATAAGGGAGCTGTCTTCCTCGACTTGCAGGCGCACTTCCCGGTTGAGTCGTGCACTGAGAACCTTGGCGAGTTTGTCTTGCTGTTCTTGGTTCAATGCAAAAGCACTGGTCACTTCAACGTCTACCGACTTCTCTTGCTCGGCCTTGTACAGGTCGAACTGAGCGGCAATCTCCGGCAACAGCGAGAGACGGTCGTTTTCGGCAACGACGTGAATGAAGTTCTGCACTTTTACATCAAACTTGTCGCCGCACACGTCAATGAACGTGGCGGCCTTTTCTGCGCTCGTCAGTCGCGGGGCCTTGAGCACGCGCTGCATGGTGTCGTCTTGCGACACCGCTGCTGCCAGGCCGAGCATGGCTGACCAATTGGCCAGTTGCTGGTGGGCCTGAGCGTGCTCGAAGGCCGCCTTAGCGTAAGGTCGGGCCAACGTGGTCAGTTCTGCCATGATCGCCCTCGCTTAGATTTCAGCAGCCAGTTTGTTAACCAGCTCTGCGTGCGCGTTTTGATCGATTGTGGCACCCAGGATCTTCTCAGCACCACCAACGGCCAGGCTACCCACTTGGGCGCGCAGCGCGTCTTTGACACTGTTCAGTTCCTGTTCGATCTCGGCCTGAGCCTGAGCCTTCACACGGTCAGCTTCGACGCGAGCCTGTTCACGGGCTTCGTCGACAATCTGGCTACCGCGTTTCTTGGCTTGCTCGATGATTTCAGCTGCCTGAGCTTTCGCTTCGCGCAGTTGCTGACCCGCTTTTTCTTGGGCCAACTCCAGGTCGCGAGCTGCTCGGCTGGCAGCGTCCAGACCATCAGCGATCTTCTTCTGACGTTCGTGCAGAGCCGCGATGACCGGAGGCCATACGAACTTCATGCAGAACAGTACAAAAATCAGGAACGCAACGGACTGGCCAATCAGGGTCGCATTAATGTTCACGCCAACACCTCGCAGTTACGTTGTCCATCACACCAAATTACCCGGAAGATCCGAGTAATTAGCCAGCGATTTGACCAACGAACGGGTTCGCAAAGGTGAAGAACAGAGCGATACCAACACCGATCATGGTTACGGCGTCGAGCAGACCGGCAACGATGAACATTTTAACTTGCAGCATTGGAACCATTTCTGGCTGACGCGCTGCGCCTTCCAGGAACTTGCCGCCCAGCAGGCCGAAACCAATTGCGGTACCCAGTGCGCCCAGGCCGATCAACAGTGCAACAGCGATAGCGGTTAGACCAACTACAGTTTCCATCTTTCCTCCCGACTTTTACGTCGTATGGTTTAGGTTTTTTTAATTTAAAGCGGTAAAACAAATCGTTTCGTAGGCCCCGTTAAAGGCCCCCCTCTCGTTTGACCGAGAGGGACATCAGACTAGTCGAAACTGGTCTTAATGGTTTTCTTCGTGCGCCATCGACAGGTAGACGATGGTCAGCATCATGAAGATGAATGCCTGCAGGGTGATGATCAGGATGTGGAACACAGCCCACGCCCACTGCAGAACAACGCCCAGGCCGCTGAGCCAGAGCAGACCGCTGCCGAACATCACAGCGATCAGGATAAACACCAGCTCGCCGGCATACATGTTGCCGAACAGACGCAGAGCCAGAGAGATTGGTTTGGCGATCAGGGTCACGAATTCCAGCAGGAAGTTCACCGGGATCAGCAGGGCCTGAACGAAGATGTTCTTGCTGCCGAACGGGTGCAGGGTCAGTTCGCCGATGAAGCCGCCGATGCCCTTGACCTTGATGCTATAGAAAATGATCAGTGCGAAAACCGAGAACGCCATGCCCAGGGTCGCGTTCGGGTCGGTAGTCGACACGGCGCGGAACGGGATGTGGTGGTCACCGGAGATCAGGATGGCCAGCTGAGGAATCCAGTCGACCGGTACCAGGTCGACGGCGTTCATCAGGAAGACCCAGACGAAGATGGTCAGTGCCAGCGGTGCAATCACCGGGCTACGGCCATGGAAGCTGTCTTTCACGCTGCCATCGACGAATTCGACCAGTACTTCAACGAAGTTCTGCAGAGCGCCTGGTTGACCGGAAGTCGCTTTCTTCGCCGCCATGCGGAAAAGGAAAACGAAGATCAGACCCAGTGCGATCGACCAGCCGAGAGTATCGACGTGGAAAGCCCAGAAGCCCATTTCCTTGGCTTCTGCTGCGGTGTGGGCAAAGCCCCAGCCGCCGGTAGGGTGCTGACCGAAAGTCAGGTTCTGCAAGTGGTGCTGGATATAGCCCGAAGCCGTTGTTTCTGCCATGGTTGCCTCAAACGCCCTAAGGTCTCGAAAGTCTTGTTCTCATCAGCAGGGGAGCGAACCAGCTGACCGACTGGGTCAGCACGAAGGCACCGAATACTGCAATCGGCGCCAATGGCTTCACACCTGCAAACACCAGTGCAAACAGCACTGCCGTCAAAATCAATTTCCCTGCCTCGCCGGCATAAAACGACCGGACGATGGACTGGGCTGCTCTGGCGCCGGAAAACCGAAATGCCTTGTGAGCGAAATAAACATTGGGCAGCAAGGCTATCAGGCCTCCGCAAAGTCCCGAATATCCGGCGACGACTCCGTACCATTTCCAAAGCGCCAAAGAGGCGATGAGTAAAACGATAAGTTGGGCCATCAGCACCGGAAAAACTGCCAGGCGATGGAACGGCAAGCGGTTTGGCGTGCGGGTTTCCATCACTTTTGCTCTCCAATGGTCGGCTGCCGAAATTCAATAACTTGGCATAATTTGTGCCGACAAAATGCGCGCAGAGTATAGGGGCGGTTTGGCCCCTATTCAACTGTCAGGTAGTGATTTCCGACTGCGCGCTACATGAGGAAATGTTTCAGCGGATATGAGCGAGGACGCCCTGAAGTTCATCCAGAGAGTTGTAACCAATCACCAACTGACCCTTTCCCTTCTTCCCGTGGCGAATCTGCACCGCAGAGCCTAGGCGCTCGGCCAGACGCTGCTCCAGGCGAGCAATATCCGGGTCCGGTTTTGCGGCTTCGACGGGCTCCGGTTTGCCACTCAACCACTGGCGAACCAGTGCTTCAGTTTGGCGCACGGTCAGTCCGCGTGCGACAACATGTCGCGCCCCTTCAACCTGTTGATTGTCCGGCAAACCGAGCAATGCACGGGCATGACCCATTTCCAGGTCGCCATGGGACAACATGGTCTTGATGACTTCCGGCAGCGAGATCAGGCGCAGCAGGTTGGCCACGGTCACCCGCGACTTGCCGACGGCTTCGGCAACCTGTTGCTGAGTCAACTGGAATTCCTGCTGCAAGCGCTGCAGGGCGATGGCTTCCTCGATCGGATTGAGGTCTTCGCGCTGGATGTTCTCGATCAGCGCCATGGCGATCGCGGTTTCATCCGGCACATCACGGACCATGGCCGGAATGGTTTCCTGCCCGGCTTGCTGACTCGCGCGCCAGCGACGTTCACCGGCGATGATTTCATAACGACCGCTGCCAATGGGGCGGACCACGATCGGTTGCATGACGCCCTGGGCCTTGATCGACTGCGCCAACTCTTCCAGCGCCTGCGAATCCATGTCGCGTCGCGGTTGATATTTGCCACGCTGGAGCAGATCCAGCGGCAAATGCTGCAACTCGCGGTGATCGGCTTGCGCGGCCTGTTCTTCCAGCGAGCTGATGGTCGGACCACTCAGCAGTGCATCCAGTCCTCGTCCGAGACCTCGTTTCTTGACGGCCATGGGGATTCCTTAAGTTGCCTGAGCGGCGGCGATGCGTGAATTTTTGCGCTGACGGCGCACCATTTCGCCGGCCAGAGCCAGGTAGGCGACGGCACCGCGGGAGGCCTTGTCATAGGCCAGCGCCGGCATGCCGTAGCTTGGGGCTTCGGCCAATCGGATGTTGCGCGGAATGACGGTGTCGTAGAGCTGGTCACCGAAGTGTTCCTTGAGCTGCGCCGACACATCGTTCATGAGGCTCAGGCGCGGGTCGTACATCGTCCGCAGAAGGCCTTCGACCTTCAGGTCCGGATTGAGCAGTTCAGAGATGCGCTTGATGTTATCCACAAGGTCGCTCAGACCTTCGAGTGCAAAGTATTCGCACTGCATGGGGATAATCACCCCGTCGGACGCGACCAGGGCGTTCAGCGTCAGCATCGACAGCGACGGTGGGCAGTCGATCAAAATGTAATCGTAGTTTTCGCGGATTGGCGCCAATGCGCTGCGCAGACGGCTCTCCTTCATCTGCATTTCCAGCAGAACCACTTCGGCCGCGGTCAGGTCGCGGTTGGCGGGCAGCAGCTGATAACCGCCGTGCTCGGAAAAATGCATGGCCTGGGCCAGATCGCATTCGCCGATCAGCAGGTCATAGACCGAGTTTTCCAGGCCATGTTTATCCACACCGCTACCCATGGTGGCGTTGCCCTGTGGATCGAGATCGATCAACAGCACCCGGCGCTTGGTCGCGACGAGCGATGCTGCGAGGTTGATGCAGGTGGTGGTCTTGCCCACACCACCCTTCTGGTTCGCAATCGCGAATACCTTAGCCATTCTTGCTTGTGTTCCCAATCATGCCGTGCGGCGCAGTATCAGCAGATGGCGTTGGCCTTGGCAACCGGGTACGGCCAGGGCGTGTTCGCTATCGAGGTGGAAATCTGTCGGCAATGCTACCAGTTCATCGGCGGGATGAACGCCCTTCATTGCCAGCCAGCGTGTATCGGCGTCGCCGAGGTGACGAGTCCAGTTGGTGAAGTTTTCCATGCTGCTGAAAGCGCGGGAAATGATCCCGTTGAATGGCTGGGCAGGCTGGAACGCTTCGACGCGACTGTGGGTAACTTGCAGGTTATCCAGCTTGAGCTCGAGTTTGACCTGGGTCAGGAACCGGGTTTTCTTGCCGTTGCTGTCAAGGCAGGTCACTTGCGACTCGGGAAACAGGATGGCCAGCGGGATGCCGGGCATGCCGCCGCCACTGCCCACGTCCAGCCAGCGACCGTTTTCGATGAATGACATCACGCTCAGGCTGTCGAGCAAATGGCGCGACACCATTTCGTCCGGATCACGCACGGCGGTCAGGTTGTAAGCCTTGTTCCATTTAATCAACAGGGCCAGATAACCCAGCAGCTGAGCATGCTGGTCTTCCGTCAGCGTGACACCCAGTTGGCGAGCGCCTGTGGATAACTCTTCGGCATGTTGCGAGGTGACCAACGAACTCAAGCGCTTTGCTCCAACTGACGGCCAGCGCCGCGTTTTTTCAAATGAATCATCAACAGCGAAATGGCTGCCGGAGTAACGCCCGGGATACGCGACGCCTGGCCCAGAGTCTCGGGACGGGTCGCACCGAGCTTGCTCTGGATCTCTTTGGAGAGACCGGAAATGCTCGTGTAATCGATATCCACAGGCAGTTTCGTGTCTTCGCTGGCGCGCAGACGGGCGATTTCATCCTGTTGACGGTCGATGTAACCGGCGTATTTGGTCTTGATTTCGACCTGCTCGGCGACCTGTGGATCTTCCGCGCCTTCACCGGTCACGGCGATGAGACCAGCGTAGTCGATTTCCGGACGGCTCAAGAGGTTGAGCAAGTTGTATTCGTGGGTCAGCGGGGTGCCGAATTTTTCGGCAATCGCATCACCCTGCGCGGTGCCCGGGCGAACCCAGGTACTTTTCAGGCGCTGCTCTTCGAGAACGATGCCTTCGCGTTTCTTGCTGAACGCCGCCCAACGCTCGTCATCGACCAGACCCAATTCGCGACCTTTTTCGGTCAGACGCAGGTCGGCGTTGTCTTCGCGAAGAATCAGACGGTACTCGGCACGCGAAGTGAACATGCGGTACGGCTCTTGGGTACCCAGGGTAATCAGGTCGTCGACTAATACGCCGATGTAGGCTTCATCGCGACGCGGACACCAGGCGTCTTTGCCTTGTGCACGCAGCGCGGCGTTGGTTCCGGCCAGCAAACCCTGGGCGCCGGCTTCTTCGTAACCGGTGGTGCCGTTGATCTGACCGGCAAAGAACAGACCGCCGATCACTTTGGTTTCCAGGCTGTACTTCAGGTCCCGCGGATCGAAGTAATCGTATTCGATGGCGTAGCCTGGACGCACGATGTGCGCGTTCTCCATGCCGCGGATCGACTGGACGATCTGCAATTGCACGTCGAACGGCAGCGATGTGGATATTCCGTTCGGATACAGCTCGTTGGTCGTCAAACCTTCCGGCTCGATGAAGACCTGATGGCTTTCCTTGTCGGCAAAGCGATGGATCTTGTCTTCGATCGACGGGCAGTAACGCGGGCCGATACCTTCGATGACGCCGGAATACATCGGCGACCGATCAAGGTTGGCGGCAATGATTTCGTGGGTGCGCGCGTTGGTATGGGTGATCCAGCAGCTGATCTGTTGTGGATGCAACTCTTTGGAGCCCATGAAGGACATCACCGGAATCGGTGTATCGCCCGCTTGCTCGGTCATTACCGAAAAATCCACAGAGCGAGCGTCGATACGCGGCGGGGTACCGGTTTTCAGGCGACCAACACGCAGCGGCAGTTCACGCAGACGGTGCGCGAGGGCGATCGACGGTGGATCACCGGCGCGACCACCGGAAAAATTCTGCATGCCGATGTGGATAAGTCCACTGAGGAAGGTGCCTGTGGTCAAAACCACCGAATCGGCCATGAAACGCAGGCCCATTTGCGTGACCACACCACGGACCTGGTCCTGCTCGACGATCAGATCGTCAGCGGCCTGTTGAAATATCCACAGGTTCGGCTGATTTTCCAGGATTTCGCGGATAGCCGCCTTGTAAAGAGCGCGGTCCGCCTGTGCACGGGTTGCGCGCACGGCCGGGCCTTTGCGGCTGTTCAATACGCGGAACTGGATACCACCTTTATCGGTGGCCAAGGCCATCGCACCACCCAGGGCGTCGATTTCCTTTACCAGGTGGCTTTTGCCAATCCCGCCAATCGCGGGGTTGCAACTCATGGCACCGAGGGTTTCCACGTTATGCGTCAGCAACAGGGTTTTTACCCCCATGCGTGCTGAGGCCAGTGCTGCCTCGGTACCGGCATGACCGCCGCCGATGACGATCACTTCAAAACGGGAAGGGAAATCCACCACGCACCTCGTGCCTGCTTAAGTAGGTAATTCAGGAATAGTTGGGCTCAGGTTTCTGGACCTGGCCGACAAGTATAGGGACTTCGCCCTTCCTAAAGAACCCTTTGCACAAAATTTAACCAGTTGTGGAGAAGTCGGAGTTATAGAAATTAAAAAGAGAGAAATTTATAGAATCTTTGTTTTTATGTTTATTTCTAGTGCCCCTCCTATCTGTGGATAGATTCATGCAGGCCTTTATATCCGTCGTGTACAGAGATTCATAACTCTGTGTTCATGTGCCAATGAGGTCCTTGGATAACCGACTTAAACCTGTGGATCAAAGTGACGGTTATCCACAGCGGTGGTTATATTCAGTTTTCAAGCCCTGTTATCAACCGTCCTCAGCTGCAGTTATTCACAGGGCTTAATCCACAGGAATTCGCTCGGATCATTGAAATCCGAGGCAAAAAAATTTCTCGTCCAAGGGAAAATCGTCAGCTATCGCAAAGTAAAGCCATCGAGTCCGCGCCGATGTGCTGTTCGATGGCGAGCAGCGCAACCAAGCTTCGGTGTGGGCCAAGTATCGTTTTCTTGAAAGCAGCCTCAAGGGACTGTATGTGGGCGGCGGGATTCGCTACTTCGACAGCGCATTCGCCTACACCTCGCCTTCCCTGTACGGAAAACTCGATGCTGGCGATGTCACTTTGGTGGATGCGGCCATCGGTTATCAGATCGATCGCCTTTGGACCGTGGACCTGAATGCGAAAAACCTGTTCGACAAGGAATACGTATCAGGTTGTAACGATGCGGGTCGATGCTACTGGGGTGAGGATCGCACCTTGTTAGGGTCGGTTTCCTACAACTGGTAAGTCGCAAAAAGCGAGCTGTGGATAACTTCTCCACAGCTCGCTTTATCATTTGCCAATACAGAAGCTGGAAAAGATTCGCCCGAGCAAATCATCGGAACTGAACGCACCGGTGATTTCTCCCAGGAATTGCTGCGCCTGGCGCAAATCTTCGGCCAACAATTCTCCGGCACCTGCCAGGGTCAGCTGGGAACGGCCGTGCTCAAGCGAATCACTGGCATGGCGCAAAGCCTCGAGGTGACGCCGGCGAGCACTGAAGCTGCTTTCCGACGTCTGTTCATAACCCATGCAGGCCTTGAGGTGATCGCGCAGCAGTTCCAGGCCTTCCCCTGCAGATTTAGCGCTCAGACTGATGGTGACATGGCCATCGTCGCTGACATCCAGGGCAATGGCTTCCCCGGTCAGGTCGGCCTTGTTGCGGATCAGCGTGACTTTCGCAGGGTCGGGGCGGGTTTCGAGAAACTCTGGCCACAGGGCGAAGGGGTCGAGTGCTTCGGGTGCCGTGGCATCGACGACCAGCAGGACGCGATCTGCCTCGCCGATGGCTTTCAATGCCCGCTCCACGCCAATCTTTTCCACATGATCATCGGTATCGCGCAGACCAGCGGTATCGACAACATGCAGCGGCATGCCATCAATGTGGATATGTTCGCGCAGAACGTCTCGGGTGGTGCCGGCAATTTCAGTGACGATCGCAGCTTCGCGACCGGCCAATGCATTGAGCAGGCTCGATTTGCCAGCGTTCGGACGACCGGCGATCACCACCGTCATGCCGTCGCGAAGCAACGCGCCCTGTCCGGCTTCACGGATGACTGTGGATAATTCAGCACGCACTTTGTCGAGCATGCTCAACACGTGGCCGTCGGCGAGAAAGTCGATTTCTTCTTCCGGAAAGTCGATTGCGGCCTCGACGTAGATGCGCAGGCCGATCAACTGTTCGGTGAGGTTATGCACACGTGCCGAAAAAGCACCCTGCAATGAACGCAGCGCGTTGCGCGCCGCCTGTGCAGAACTGGCTTCGATCAGGTCGGCGATGGCTTCGGCCTGGGCCAGGTCAAGTTTGTCATTGAGGAATGCGCGTTCGCTGAATTCACCGGGGCGCGCCAGACGGCAACCCAGTTCGAGACAGCGAGTGAGCAGCATATCCAGGACGATCGGCCCGCCGTGGCCCTGCAGTTCCAGCACATCTTCGCCGGTGAACGAGTTCGGTCCCGGGAAATACAGCGCGATGCCCTGGTCCAGCACTTCGTCGTTTTCACCCAGGAACGGACCATAGTGGGCAAATCGCGGCTTGAGTTCGCGACCGCTGAAGGCCTGGGCCGCAACGCTGGCCAACGGCCCGGAAATACGGACGATGCCGACACCGCCACGACCTTGAGCGGTAGCGACAGCGGCGATGGTTTCGCGGGGAGCACTCATAAACCGGTATCCAGACAAAAAAGACAGATAGCAAAACGCCCCACTAGGGGGCGTTTTGAGTGGTTATCCACAGTGTAAATCAGGCTGGAGCTTTGGTAGCCGCCTCGATCTTACGAGTGATGTACCACTGTTGGGCGATCGACAGGCAGTTGTTCACTACCCAGTACAGCACCAGACCGGCCGGGAACCACAGGAAGAAGAAGGTGAAGATGATTGGCATCAGCTTCATCACCTTGGCCTGCATCGGATCCGGTGGAGTCGGGTTCAACTGCTGCTGGATGAACATGGTTGCACCCATGATGATCGGCAGAATGAAGAACGGATCCTTGATCGACAGGTCAGTAATCCACAGCATGAACGGTGCCTGACGCATTTCCACGCTTTCCAGCAGAACCCAGTACAGCGAGAGGAAAACCGGCATCTGCACGAGGATTGGCAAGCAACCACCCAGCGGATTGATCTTCTCTTTCTTGTACAACTCCATCATGGCTTGCGACATTTTCTGCCGGTCGTCGCCATGTTGCTCTTTCAGCGCAGCCAGTTTCGGGGCCACTGCACGCATGCGCGCCATGGATTTGTAGCTGGCAGCCGACAGAGGGAAGAAAAGCCCTTTGATCAGCATGGTCAGGAAGATAATCGACCAGCCCCAGTTACCCACAATGGCGTGGATATGTTGCAGCAACCAGAAGATCGGTTGAGCGATGAACCACAGAATGCCGTAGTCGACGGTCAGTTCCAGACCTGGGGACAACTCTTTCAGCACGGCCTGGCTTTTCGGACCGGCGTACAGAATGGCGCTGGTTTCGGCCTTGGCACCCGGTGCAACGGTCAGCGATGGACCGGTGTAACCGATGATGTAGTTGCCGCGGCTGTCTTTACGGGTCTGGACGATGTTGTTTTCGCCCTTGGCCGGAATCCACGCGGTCACGAAGTAGTGTTGCAGCCAGGCAACCCAGCCACCGGTGACGTTTTCTTTCAGCGCGCCCTTGTCCATGTCCTTCATGGACACTTTCTTGTACGGCTCGGAACTTGTCCACAGGGCGGCGCCCAGGTAAGTCGCGGTGCCGGTGGCGGTGCTGGAGGAAGGATCGGAACTGGCGTCGCGCTTGAGTTGCGCGAACATCGCACCCGACCACGGTTGGGCGCTTTCGTTGTCGATCAGGTAGGTAACGGTTACGTCATACAGGCCACGTTTCAGGGTGAAACGCTTGATGTAATTGACGCCGTCCTTGCTGAACTTCAGGTCCACGACCAATTGGTCCTGACCGTCGGCCAGCTGATAAACCTTCTTCTCCGAGGAGTAAACCGGACGACCGGCAGGACTTGCGTCCGGGCCGTTGGTGCCGATCAGACCGCTCTGAGCCAGATAAGTACGCTCGTTGCCATTGTCGAACAGCTGGAAAGGAATTTCCGGATGGTCCTGGCGACGTGGATACAGCGGCAGTTTCAGCTGGGCGACATCACCACCTTGTGGATCGATGGCCAGATCCAGCACATCCGTTTTGACCTGGATCAGATCGGTGCTTGCAGCGACCGGAGTCTCGGCAGGTGCACTGGTATCGTTTGCGGCGTGTGGAATGTCGTCACTGACGGACGCTTTATTGCCAGTTGCCGTGTCCGGGAGGCCCGGGGCGGTCGTACTGGAAGCAACATTCTGAGTCGGCAGGGCAGCCTGGCCATAATCCTGGTTCCATTTAAGAACCATGACATAGGACACGATTGCCAGGGCGACGATCAGGATCGTGCGTTTGATATCCATGATTACTCGGCCATCGAAGAAGAACGGGAGGTAGGGATAGGTGGAACCGGGTCATAACCACCGGGATTCCACGGATGACAGCGACCTAAACGACGAAAGGTCAGCCAGCCACCGCGCAGAAGGCCATGATTTTCGATGGCTTCCAACGCGTAGCAGGAACAGCTGGGGTAGAAACGACAGTGATTGGCCATCAGGGGACTAATGGCGTAGCGGTAAAACTGGATCGGAACGAGTGCCAGTTTACGCATCTGGACTGTCTACCCCTACATTTTCGGTATTGACTGCAGGTACTGGCTTGCTGCGTGCCAGACGTTTCCAGAGCTTGCCGAAATGCTGAATCAATTCAGGGTTTTCTACATCGCCCAAACCTTTGCGCGCGACGATAACGATGTCCCAACCGACCAGTGAATCCTGGTTCAGGCGAAACGATTCGCGCATCAGACGTTTGAGGCGATTGCGCTCAACGGAGAGCTTTACGCTCTTTTTCCCGATTACCAGCCCGAGACGGGGGTGATCGAGATCGTTGTTGCGCGCAAGGAGCAGGAGATTTTTCCCCGGAACCTTGCCGGTAGGGGAGTCAAAGACTGCCTTGAAATGCCGGGGTGTAAGCAGACGCTTTTCCCGACTGAAGTCCTGACTCACCTCCAGTGCCGGATTATCAAACTGCCAGACGTGCGCGACCTTTGGCGCGACGACGCGACAGGACGGCACGACCGTTCTTGGTAGCCATGCGAGCACGGAAACCGTGGGTACGAGCGCGTTTGATAGTGCTTGGTTGGAAAGTACGTTTCATGTCGTGTTACCTGGTTCGTCCACAACGGGCCGGAATGGCCCCCGTTTTAAGAGACCGGGGATTCTAGAGAAAGCAAGTCCTCAGGTCAATTTCCAACCAACATTTCCTTATAAGCAGTCAGCCGCACGTTTTGCCTGCATGCCATCCATTCACTAGACATAAAAATAAAGAAGGAAAGTATTTAAAGCTTTTCTGAAAAGCTTATAAAGGCTAGGACCCTGTCCATCTGTGGATAACTGCCTTGAGGCCTTATTCGACAAGCTGTACAGAGAATGACAACTACGGTGGAAAACCGTGACCAGCCTGTGCTGCACTGTCGGAAAACCTGTGTGTGAAAGGCCGGTTTATCCACAGGCGATTTATCCACTGAGTTTCACCCCCAGTTGTGCAATGATTTCAGTGTGGGTTATCCACAGAGCTTATGCACAGACCATTGGTCGTCTTTTTGGCGTATAAAGCGTTGATTCTTCTTGGCCGATCACCCACCTTCGTGTGGATAAGTCTGCGTCTGCTCGTTACAATGGCCGCTTGTTTTTGCCTCACCGGCTTTCAACTTAGGGGATGTCCGTGTCAGTGGAACTTTGGCAGCAGTGCGTGGAGCTTCTGCGCGATGAGCTGCCTGCCCAACAATTCAACACTTGGATCCGTCCACTACAGGTCGAAGCCGAAGGCGACGAGTTGCGCGTGTATGCGCCCAACCGGTTTGTCCTGGACTGGGTCAACGAAAAGTATCTGGGCCGTGTCCTGGAATTGCTCGACGAACATGGCAACGGTTCGACGCCTGCGCTTTCCTTATTAATAGGAAGCAAACGCAGCTCGGCTCCACGTGCCGCGCCGAATGCCCCGCTGGCCGCCGCTGCCGTTGCAGCCCAGGCTCAAGCGGCTTCGGCTCCTGCCGCTCCAGCGCCAGTCGCCCCACCGGCCAAGCGTGCCACGCAAAAGGTTGCCGAGGTCATTGAAGAAGAAGAGCCTTCGCGGGAAAGCTTCGATCCAATGGCTGGCGCCAGCTCGCAACAAGCTCCGGTTCGTGCCGAACAACGCACCGTCCAGGTTGAAGGTGCGCTCAAGCACACCAGCTACCTGAACCGCACCTTTACCTTCGAGAACTTCGTTGAGGGCAAGTCCAACCAACTGGCCCGGGCGGCTGCGTGGCAGGTGGCGGACAATCCCAAGCACGGCTACAACCCGCTCTTCCTTTATGGCGGCGTAGGCTTGGGTAAGACGCACTTGATGCACGCTGTGGGTAACCACCTGTTAAAGAAGAACCCGAATGCCAAGGTTGTGTACCTGCATTCCGAGCGCTTCGTGGCGGACATGGTCAAGGCGTTGCAACTGAACGCCATCAACGAGTTCAAGCGTTTCTATCGTTCCGTGGATGCCCTGCTGATCGACGACATTCAGTTCTTCGCCCGCAAGGAACGTTCCCAGGAAGAGTTTTTCCACACCTTCAACGCCCTGCTTGAAGGTGGCCAGCAGGTCATTCTCACCAGTGACCGCTATCCGAAAGAAATCGAAGGCCTGGAAGAACGCCTCAAATCACGTTTCGGCTGGGGCCTGACGGTTGCCGTCGAGCCGCCGGAGCTGGAAACCCGTGTCGCGATTCTGATGAAGAAGGCTGATCAGGCCAAAGTCGAGTTGCCCCACGACGCGGCGTTCTTCATTGCCCAGCGCATTCGCTCCAACGTCCGTGAACTGGAAGGCGCACTCAAACGTGTGATCGCCCACTCGCACTTCATGGGCCGCGATATCACCATCGAGCTGATTCGCGAATCCCTCAAGGATCTGTTGGCGCTGCAAGACAAGCTGGTCTCTGTGGATAACATTCAGCGTACCGTCGCCGAGTACTACAAGATCAAGATCTCCGACTTGCTGTCCAAACGCCGGTCGCGTTCGGTCGCCCGTCCCCGTCAGGTCGCCATGGCGTTGTCCAAGGAACTGACCAACCACAGCTTGCCGGAAATCGGCGATGTGTTCGGCGGACGTGACCACACCACCGTGTTGCACGCCTGCCGCAAGATCAACGAACTCAAGGAATCCGACGCGGATATCCGCGAGGACTACAAGAACCTGCTGCGTACATTGACCACTTGATGACACCAGCGCAGCTTATTAAGGCAAGGGACTAGACCATGCATTTCACCATTCAACGCGAAGCCCTGTTGAAACCCCTGCAACTGGTCGCAGGTGTCGTCGAGCGCCGCCAGACCTTGCCGGTGCTCTCCAACGTGCTGCTGGTTGTCGAAGGCCAGCAACTGTCGCTGACCGGTACTGACCTGGAAGTCGAGCTGGTCGGTCGTGTTCAGCTCGAAGAGCCTGCAGAATCCGGTTCGATCACCGTGCCTGCGCGCAAGCTGATGGACATCTGCAAAAGCTTGCCCAACGATGCGCTGATCGACATCAAGGTCGACGAGCAGAAGCTGGTCGTGAAGGCCGGTCGCAGCCGTTTCACCCTGTCGACCCTGCCTTCCGATGACTTCCCGACTGTGGAAGAAGGCCCGGGTTCGCTGACCTGCAGCCTGGAGCAAAGCAAACTGCGTCGCCTGATCGAACGCACCAGCTTCGCCATGGCCCAGCAGGACGTGCGCTACTACCTCAACGGCATGCTGCTGGAAGTGTCCGCTGGCGTGATTCGCGCCGTGGCCACCGACGGTCACCGTCTGGCGATGTGCTCCATGCAGGCCGATATCGGTCAGCCGGATCGCCACCAGGTCATCGTGCCGCGCAAAGGTATCCTTGAACTGGCCCGTTTGCTGACCGAGCCGGAAGGCATCGTCAGCATCGTTCTGGGTCAGCACCACATTCGCGCCACCACCGGTGAGTTCACCTTCACCTCCAAACTGGTCGACGGCAAATTCCCGGATTACGAGCGTGTGCTGCCTAAGGGCGGTGACAAGCTGGTACTGGGTGATCGTCAGGCGCTGCGTGAAGCCTTCAGCCGTACCGCGATTCTGTCCAACGAGAAGTACCGCGGCATCCGTCTGCAACTGGCCAATGGTCAGCTGAAGATCCAGGCGAACAACCCGGAGCAGGAAGAAGCGGAAGAAGAAGTGGGCGTTGAGTACAACGGCGGCTCCCTGGAAATCGGCTTCAACGTGAGCTACCTGCTCGACGTGCTGGGCGTGATGACCACCGAGCAGGTTCGCCTGATTCTGTCCGACTCCAACAGCAGTGCGCTGGTGCAAGAGTCCGACAACGACGATTCGGCTTACGTTGTCATGCCGATGCGTCTGTGATCGCACTCAGCAGAAGCTAGATGTCCTTAAGTCGCGTCTCGGTCACCGCGGTGCGCAATCTGCACCCGGTGACCTTCTCCCCCTCTCCCCGAATCAACATTCTTTACGGCGCCAACGGCAGCGGCAAAACCAGTGTTCTGGAAGCCATTCACCTGCTGGGGCTTGCCCGTTCGTTTCGCAGCACCCGCCTGTTACCGGTCATTCAATACGAACAGTTGGCGTGTACGGTTTTCGGCCAAGTGGAGTTGGCTGAAGGTGGACACAGCGCACTGGGGATTTCCCGGGATCGCCAGGGGGAATTCCAGATCCGCATTGATGGGCAGAACGCTCGCAGCGCAGCGCAACTGGCGGAAATGTTGCCGCTGCAGTTGATCAACCCCGACAGTTTCCGCTTGCTCGAAGGCGCACCGAAGATTCGCCGACAGTTTCTCGACTGGGGAGTGTTCCACGTGGAACCTCGCTTCATGTCAACCTGGCAGCGGCTGCAGAAGGCGTTGCGCCAGAGAAACTCCTGGCTGCGGCATGGTACACTTGACGCCGTTTCGCAAGCGGTTTGGGACAGGGAACTGTGCCAGGCCAGCGCTGAAATCGATGAATACCGCCGCGCTTACATCAAAGCCTTGAAACCAGTCTTTGAACAAACTTTGAGCGAATTGGTTGAGCTTGAGGGCTTAACGCTCAGCTATTACCGAGGTTGGGATAAAGACCGTGAATTGAGCGAAGTGCTCGCCGGCGCCCTTCACCGGGACCAGCAAATGGGTCATACCCAGGCCGGACCACAACGTGCAGATTTGCGCCTCAGATTGGGCGCTCACAATGCTGCGGACATCTTGTCCCGTGGACAGCAGAAGTTGGTGGTGTGTGCATTGCGGATTGCCCAGGGGCATCTGGTTAGCCAGGCCCGACGCGGTCAGTGTATTTATCTGGTGGATGACTTGCCGTCCGAGCTGGACGAGCACCACCGTCGCGCGCTTTGCCGCTTGCTGGAAGACTTACGCTGCCAGGTATTTATCACCTGTGTAGATCACGAATTACTGAGGGAAGGCTGGCAGACGGAAACGCCAGTCGCTCTGTTCCACGTGGAACAGGGTCGTATCACCCAGACCCACGACCATCGGGAGTGAAGGCATTGAGCGAAGAAAATACGTACGACTCAACGAGCATTAAAGTGCTGAAAGGCCTGGATGCCGTACGCAAACGTCCCGGTATGTACATTGGCGACACCGATGATGGTAGCGGCCTGCACCACATGGTGTTCGAGGTGGTCGACAACTCGATCGACGAAGCACTCGCCGGCTATTGCGACGACATCAGCATCATCATTCACCCGGATGAATCCATCACCGTTCGCGACAACGGCCGTGGCATCCCGGTAGACGTGCATAAAGAGGAAGGCGTTTCTGCCGCCGAGGTCATCATGACCGTCCTCCACGCTGGCGGTAAGTTCGACGACAACTCCTACAAGGTATCCGGCGGTCTGCACGGCGTAGGTGTTTCGGTAGTGAACGCCCTGTCCGAAGAGCTGGTCCTCACCGTTCGCCGTAGCGGCAAGATCTGGGAACAGACTTACGTTCACGGTGTTCCACAGGCGCCTATGGCCATCGTTGGCGACAGCGAAACCACCGGTACCCAGATTCACTTCAAGGCTTCCAAGGAAACCTTCAAGAACATTCACTTCAGCTGGGACATCCTGGCCAAGCGCATTCGTGAACTGTCCTTCCTCAACTCCGGCGTCGGCATCGTTCTCAAAGATGAGCGCACTGGCAAGGAAGAGCTGTTCAAGTACGAAGGCGGCCTGCGTGCATTCGTTGAATACCTGAACACCAACAAGACTGCGGTCAACCAGGTGTTCCACTTCAACATCCAGCGTGAAGACGGCATCGGCGTGGAAATCGCCCTGCAGTGGAACGACAGCTTCAACGAGAACCTGTTGTGCTTCACCAACAACATTCCTCAGCGTGATGGCGGCACCCACCTGGTGGGCTTCCGTTCCGCACTGACGCGCAACCTGAACAACTACATCGAGCAGGAAGGCCTGGCCAAGAAGCACAAGGTTGCGACCACCGGCGACGATGCCCGCGAAGGCCTGACCGCGATCATCTCGGTGAAGGTGCCGGATCCGAAGTTCAGCTCCCAGACCAAAGACAAGCTGGTGTCTTCCGAAGTGAAGACCGCGGTCGAACAGGAAATGGGCAAGTACTTCTCGGACTTCCTGCTGGAAAACCCGAACGAAGCCAAGCTGGTTGTCGGCAAGATGATCGACGCCGCCCGTGCCCGTGAAGCGGCGCGCAAGGCACGTGAGATGACCCGCCGCAAAGGCGCGCTGGATATCGCCGGCCTGCCGGGCAAACTGGCTGACTGCCAGGAAAAAGACCCTGCCCTGTCCGAACTGTACCTCGTGGAAGGTGACTCTGCTGGCGGCTCCGCCAAGCAGGGACGCAACCGCCGCACCCAGGCGATCCTGCCTCTGAAGGGCAAGATCCTGAACGTCGAGAAAGCACGCTTCGACAAGATGATCTCTTCCCAGGAAGTGGGCACGCTGATCACTGCGCTGGGCTGCGGTATCGGTCGCGAAGAGTACAACATCGACAAGCTGCGTTATCACAACATCATCATCATGACCGATGCTGACGTCGACGGTTCGCACATCCGTACCCTGCTGCTGACCTTCTTCTTCCGTCAGTTGCCGGAGCTGATCGAGCGCGGCTACATCTACATCGCCCAGCCGCCGCTGTACAAGGTCAAGAAAGGCAAGCAAGAGCAATACATCAAAGACGACGACGCCATGGAAGAGTACATGACGCAGTCGGCCCTTGAAGATGCGAGCCTGCACCTGAACGAAGACGCCCCGGGCATTTCCGGTGAGGCGCTGGAGCGTCTGGTGAACGACTTCCGCATGGTGATGAAGACCCTCAAGCGTCTGTCGCGCCTGTACCCGCAGGAGCTGACCGAACACTTCATCTACCTGCCGGCCGTGAGCCTGGAAAAGCTCGGCGACCACGCAGCGATGCAAGACTGGCTGGCCCAGTACGAAACTCGCCTGCGCGGCGTAGAGAAGTCCGGCCTGGTCTACAAAGCCAGCCTGCGTGAAGACCGTGAGCGTGGCGTATGGCTGCCGGAAGTCGAACTGACCTCCCACGGCCTGTCCAGCTACGTCACCTTCAACCGCGACTTCTTCGGCAGCAACGACTACAAGACCGTCGTTTCCCTGGGCGCACAACTGAGCACCCTGCTGGATGAAGGTGCCTACGTACAGCGTGGCGAGCGCAGAAAATCGGTCACCGAGTTCAAGGAAGCCCTGGACTGGCTGATGGCTGAAAGCACCAAGCGTCACACCATTCAGCGATACAAAGGTCTGGGCGAAATGAACCCGGATCAGCTATGGGAAACCACAATGGATCCAAGCGTACGCCGGATGCTCAAAGTGACCATCGAAGACGCCATCGGCGCCGACCAGATCTTCAACACCCTGATGGGTGATGCGGTCGAACCTCGCCGTGACTTCATCGAAAGCAATGCCTTGGCGGTTTCCAACCTGGACTTCTGATTCGGCGGTACAGGTAACGCTCAATTGAAAAGCCCGCGCAAGCGGGCTTTTCTTTTGCCTTCAACAATTCGCGACTCACGAAGTCACAGCCGTCACACTCTCCAACCGATACCCATACCCATAGATAGTCAGCAACTGCCAACCCCGATCTGCGGTCAATCCCAGTTTGTTTCTCAATCGATAGATGTGAGTATCCAGCGGCCGGGAGGAGTCCATTTCTTCATGGGTCCAAAAGCGTTGATAGAGGTATTCCCGTGACAATGGCCGCCCGAGATTGGTGAACAGACAGCGCGCCAGGCGGTATTCGCGTTCGGTCAGGACGATGGGCTTGCCGGCGCGTTTGATGGTCAGGTCGGCGTCGTCGAACACCAGGTCATTGAAGCTCAGGACTTCGTTTGCCGCGGTGCGCTGCTGGCTGCGTCGACGCAGTACGGCGGTGACGCGGGCTTTGAGTTCGTTGGGGCGAAAGGGTTTGCTGACGTAGTCATCGGCACCGGCATTCAACGCCTGGACGATGTCGCTCTCGGTATCGCGGCTGGTGAGCATGATGGCCGCTGGTGGGGCGTCCATGTGTTCGCGGGTCCACTGCAGCAGCGCGATGCCGCTGAGGTCTGGCAGTTGCCAGTCGAGGATGAGCAGGTCGTAGGTTTCCCTGCGCAACTGACGCAGCAGGTCCTCTCCCCTCTCAAAGCTGTGCAGGGCCCAGGCGTCTTCGCCCGGTTCGGTCATCTGATGGAGCGTCTGTTCCACCCGGCGCAATTCAGCCGGTTCATCGTCGAGCACTGCGATACGCATGGGCGGTGATTCCTTGGCTCTGAAAACACTCCACAATGAGAGGACGATAGCTTCTCGAGTGGCGGAGTGAAAGTAAGAAGCACGCCGCTGGTCGACGTCCGCTATGATTTCAGTCATCCATCCAGACCTGTGCCCCCATGAACGATTTCTCTCGCGACCGGGTATTCAAGATGAAAGAGCGTCGTCGGGAAAGCCGGGAGCCGACCCAAGTCCAGCGGCTGTTCAGGAAAATGGTCCGTGAATGGCTGTGGATAAGCGTGGTGCTGTTGCCGCTGACTGCCCTGCTGTCTTATCGCACGCAGATGAACCTGCACGATGCCACGCCAGCCTTCGGCGCTTTTCTCTCCTTCGGCCTGCTGATCTCGGTTTTGGGATTGCTGCTGTGGTTACCTCGGCTGGCGCTCTGGGTGACGTTGGCGGGCATGGGCTGTGCGTTTCTCACCAGTGCCGGCTTGGCGGAGCAGCGCTACTGGTGGTCACCGACCCCCAGCGTTCTGGGCATGTTGTTCGGCTATCTGATCTGGAACTGGCGGCGCCTGAGTGTGGTGCTGACCTATTTCGGCTGGGAGCTGGCGCGACTCGACAGCGAACCGAAAATCTTTCCCGAGCGCCGTCGCTCGCACTTCCCCACCGGCGACCGCCTGCGTGGCCAGGTCATCGCACTGGAACAAGCCATCAGCCGCACGCGAGATGCCCGGCGTTTCATCGCCGATGGCCTGGAGTATCTGCCCGTCGCCACGCTGATCAGCGACCCCAAGGGACGAATCCTGCTGGGCAACCGCAAGGCTCGCGCCTTGTTCAGCGCTGAACTGGTGGGCGATGACGTACTCGAGCAATTGAAGCAATTGGGCTACCCGGCATTGGCTCAAAGCACGCCTGCGCTGTTGTCCGAGTTACCGATGCTGGAATTCCGCGATATCAAGGAGCGCAGTCTGCGCCTGGAGCGTGCGCCGCTGCTGCCTGTGGGCGGTGAAACGCCGGTCGGTTGGCTGCTGAGCCTGACTGACCTGAGTGTCGAGCGCGAAGCGGAGGAACAGCGCAGCGTGATGCTGCGGTTCCTGTCCCACGACCTGCGAGCGCCCCACTCGGCCATCCTTGCCCTGCTCGATGTGCATCGGCATCAGGTTGGTGGCGATGCGCAATTGTTCGACCAGATCGAATTACAGGTGCGTCGGGCACTGAACCTGACTGACGGCTTCGTCCAGTTGGCCAAGGCTGAATCCGAAGCCTATGCGTTTCAGCCGAGCCTTTTTGCCATGGTGGTTCTGGATGTGTTCGACCAGGCCTTGCCCATTGCCCAGCAGAAAGAGATCGAACTGGACCAGCAGATCGACGAGCACGCCCAGGAAAGCCTGATCATGGCCGATCAGGCGCTGCTGACCCGGGCGATGTTCAACCTGCTGGAGAACGCCATCAAGTACAGCGCCAGCGGAACGCGTGTGAGCCTGCAGGTCAGCCGCAGTGACGGCTGGCTCACCTGCGAACTGATCGATCAGGGCAAGGGCATTGCCACCCAGGAGTTGCCGGATCTGTTCAGCCAGTACCGGCGGTTTTCCTCGGCCCAAGGGATTGATGGCGTGGGTCTGGGACTGTCGATGGTCAAGGCCGTGGTGGATCGTCATGGGGGCCGGATCGACTGCCGTAGCGTACTCGGCGAAGGTACTTGCTTCAGTCTGCAGTTCCCTTTGTATGAAGAGTGAAACAGCCTGTTCGCGGGCATAAAAAAACCGGCTATATCAGCCGGTTTTTTTGCGCCCGAAAAAAACTTATTCACGTTTTTCCAGGTTTTAGAGCTTTAAAAAATATCTAAATAAATCATGTGTTTAGAAGCGAAATTGGAAACCTGTCAATAAATTGGTACACAGGTTATCCACAGAAACTCAGACGGCCACCTGATCACTAGCGGTCGGCGCCTGCGGAGCCGGTGGCAGAGAGCCCATTTCCCGCTGGGTTTGCTCGTTCCAGGCCTGCACCCGATCGTTCAGATCGGCGATGGCGCGAGGTCCGCTGCCCTCGGCATACATCGGTGCGCCGATGACCACGGTAATCACACCCTGTTTCTTGGCCCAACCGGTTTTGGGCCAGAACTTGCCGGCGTTGTGGGCGACGGGCAATACGGGCAGTTCTGCATTCACCGCCAGCGCAGAACCGCTGCGCGAGAATTTGCCAACGGTGCCGTAAGGAACGCGGGTGCCTTCCGGGAAAATCAGTACCCAGACGTTGTCCTTGAGCAGCTCGTCGCCCTTGGAGGCGACTTGCTTGAGCGCGGCTTTCGGGTTGTCACGATCGATGGCGATCGGTCGCAGCATGGCCATCGCCCAGCCGAAGAACGGAACGTACAGCAACTCGCGCTTGAGCACCTGGCTCAACGGCGAAAAGTAGGCCGACAGGAAGAACGTTTCCCAGGTGCTCTGGTGATTCGACACGATCACGCAGGGCCGCTCCGGCACGTTCTCTGCGCCCTTGATTTCGTAATGGATGCCGAGAAACACCTTGCTCAACCACAAGGCGCAGCGACACCAGTAAACGTTGATGAAGCGATAGCGCGCCTTGAACGGCAGAAAGGGCGCGATAAAAAAGCTAAGGCTGCACCACAGCAGGGAGCTGGTGCCCAGCAGCAGGTAAAAGAGGAAGATTCTGATGGCCTGCAGTATCGACATGGCGACGTTTACCGTTACGGGCATTGCCCGACTGAAAGCGCACTCCCGAACATTCCTTGTCAGGATGTCGAAAGCGCTTTAATTGAGGATAAGTTCTGCGGCAATCGCCGCCAGATCGTCGAAAATCAAGGTGCCCACCGGTAGGGTCTTGCCCAAAGTCTTTTCGCCTTTCCCGGTCTTTACCAAAACTGGCTGAGAATCGACGGCTTTGGCGGCTTCCAGGTCACCGATACTATCGCCGACGAACCAGAGATTGGTCAGCGATACGTTGTAATGTGCGGCGATGTTTTTCAACATCCCGGGTTTTGGCTTGCGGCAATCGCAACCATCGTCCGGCCCGTGCGGGCAGTAGACGATCAGCCCGACCTCGCCACCCTGCTCTGCCACCAGCGAGCGCAAGCGCTCGTGCATGGCATCCAGGGTCGCGATGTCGTAATAGCCGCGAGCGATGCCCGACTGGTTGGTAGCGACTGCTACCGTCCAGCCGGCCTTGCTCAACTGCGCGATGGCTTCGATCGAACCGGGAAGTGGAATCCACTCCTCCACCGATTTGATGTAAGCGTCGGAGTCGTAATTGATCACTCCGTCCCGATCGAGAATCAGCAGTTTCAAACAGTCTTACCCCAGCAACGAAATGTCGGCGACGCCGAGGAACAGGCCACGCAGGCGCGCCAGCAAGGCATAACGGTTGGCGCGGACATTGGCATCTTCCGCGTTGACCATCACGGCTTCGAAGAACGCATCCACCGGCTCGCGCAGGGCAGCCAGGCGAGCCAGGGACTCGCTGTACTGACGCGAAGCGGCCATCGGCTGAACCGCCTGGTCCGCCTGCTGGATCGCCGAGTACAGGGAGAACTCATTGGCGTTGTCGAAGTACTTGGCTTCCACCACGGTCGGTACGGAGCCTTCGACCTTGCTCAGCAGGTTCGATACGCGCTTGTTCACGGCGGCCAGTGCAGCGGCTTCCGGCAACTTGCGGAACGCTTGCACCGCTTGAACACGCTGGTCGAAGTCCAGGGCAGAACCTGGCTTCAGGGCGCGAACCGACAGGTAGGTCGCAACGTCGACGCCTTCGTCTTCGTAGCGCGCACGCAGGCGATCGAAGATGAACTCCAGCACCGCCTCGTTCAGACCGGCCGCCTTGACCTTGGCACCGAACGCATTCACGGCGAAGGCCACGGCGTCGTTCAGGTCCAGATCCAGTTGTTTCTCGATCAGGATGCGCAGCACGCCCAGTGCGGCACGGCGTAGGGCATACGGGTCCTTGCTGCCGGTTGGCAGCATGCCGATGCCGAAGATGCCCACCAGGGTATCGAGCTTGTCGGCGATGGCCACGGCCGCACCGGTCAGGGTGCTCGGCAGTTCAGCGCCGGCACCGCGCGGCATGTACTGCTCGTTCAGGGCCAGAGCGACGTCTTCCGGCTCGCCGTCGTTGAGGGCGTAGTAGTAGCCGGCGACACCTTGCATCTCCGGGAACTCGCCGACCATTTCGGTCGCCAGGTCGCATTTGGACAGCAGGCCGGCACGCGCGGCCCACGAAGCGTTGCCGCCGATGCGCGCGGCGATATAAGCCGCGAGCTTGGAAACGCGCTCGGCCTTGTCGTACACGCTGCCAAGTTTTTCCTGGAACACCACGTTCTGCAGGCGCTGGTTGAAGTCTTCCAGTTTCTGCTTCTTGTCCTGCTTGAAGAAGAACTCGGCGTCGGTCAGACGTGGGCGAACCACTTTCTCGTTACCGGCGATGATCTGCTGCGGGTCCTTGCTCTCGATGTTGGCCACGGTAATGAAACGAGGCAGCAACTTGCCGTCGACATCCAGCAGGCAGAAGTACTTCTGGTTGTCCTGCATGGTGGTGATCAGGGCTTCTTGTGGCACATCGAGGAAGCGCTCTTCGAACGAGCACACCAGCGGCACAGGCCACTCGACCAGCGCGGTCACTTCATCGAGCAAATCCTGCGGCACGATGGCGGTGCCTTCCTGGCGGGTGGCCAGTTCTTCGGTGCGCTTGCTGATGATGTCGCGACGCTCGTTGGCGTCGGCCAGCACGTAGGCGGCACGCAGGTCGGCCAGGTAGCTGGACGGCGAACCGATGCGCACGGTTTCCGGGTGGTGGAAACGGTGACCGCGGGAGTCACGGCCGGCCTTCTGGGCGAGGATGGTGCAGTCGATGACCTGGTCACCGAGCAGCATCACCAACCATTGGGTCGGACGAACGAACTCTTCCTTGCGCGCGCCCCAGCGCATGCGCTTTGGAATCGGCAGGTCGTTGAGGGAGTCTTCGACGATGGTCGGCAGCAGGCTGGCGGTCGGCTTGCCGGCGATGCTCTGGCTGTAGCGCAGTTTCGGGCCGCTCTGGTCGATTTCGCTCAGCTCGACGCCGCACTTCTTGGCAAAGCCCAGTGCCGCCTGGGTCGGATTGCCTTCGGCATCGAAGGCGGCCTGGCGTGGCGGGCCGTCCAGGTTGATGCTGCGATCCGGCTGCTGGGTGGCCAGCGCGGTGATCAGCACGGCCAGACGACGCGGCGCGGCGTAGACGGTTTTGGTCTCGTAGTTCAGGCCGGCGGCTTGCAGGCCCTTGTCGATACCGGCAAGGAACGCCTCGGCCAGGGTGTTCAGGGCTTTGGGTGGCAGTTCTTCAGTGCCCAGTTCAACCAGAAAATCCAGAGCACTCATTGTGCAGCCTCCAGCTTGGCCAGTACTTCGTCACGCAGGTCCGGGGTCGCCATCGGGAAGCCCAGCTTGGCGCGCGCCAGCAGGTAGGCTTGCGCAACGGAACGCGCCAGGGTGCGAACACGCAGGATGTATTGCTGACGCGCAGTCACGGAAATCGCCCGGCGCGCATCCAGCAGGTTGAAGGTATGGGAAGCCTTCAACACCATTTCGTAGCTCGGCAAAGGCAGCGGCTCATCGAGCTCGATCAGGCGCTTGGCTTCGCTTTCATAGAAGTCGAACAGTTCGAACAGCTTCTCGACGTTGGCGTGTTCGAAGTTGTAGGTCGACTGTTCCACTTCGTTCTGGTGGAACACGTCGCCGTAGGTCACCTTGCCGAACGGGCCGTCGGCCCAGACCAGGTCGTAGACCGAGTCCACGCCCTGCAGGTACATGGCCAGACGCTCCAGGCCGTAAGTGATCTCGCCGGTCACCGGGTAGCATTCGATGCCGCCCGCTTGCTGGAAGTAAGTGAACTGCGTCACTTCCATGCCGTTGAGCCAGACTTCCCAGCCCAGACCCCAGGCGCCGAGGGTCGGCGATTCCCAGTTGTCTTCGACGAAGCGGATGTCATGCACCAGTGGGTCCAGGCCCACGTGTTTGAGGGAGCCCAGGTACAGTTCCTGGAAATTGTCCGGGTTCGGCTTCAGGACCACCTGGAACTGGTAGTAGTGCTGCAGACGGTTCGGGTTTTCGCCGTAGCGGCCGTCAGTCGGGCGGCGGCTTGGCTGCACGTAGGCGGCGTTCCAGGTTTCCGGGCCGATGGCGCGCAGGAATGTAGCGGTGTGGAAAGTGCCGGCGCCTACTTCCATATCGTAGGGCTGAAGTACCACACAACCTTGCTCGGCCCAGTATTGCTGCAGGGCGAGGATCAAGTCTTGGAAGGTACGCACGGCTGGCGTAGGCTGGCTCACGAAATTCACCTGTTTCTTGGGCTGCGATTTAAAGAGCGGGAGTATACCCGATTCATTGCTGCGCACGCCCCCTGGAGCCTTATGCCACGCTGCTTTTGGTGTTCCGAAGATCCGCTGTACATGGCTTATCACGATCAGGAGTGGGGCACGCCGCTACGCGATGCGCAGGGTTTGTTCGAGTTGCTTTTGCTCGAAGGGTTCCAGGCCGGGCTCTCCTGGATCACCGTGTTGCGCAAACGCGAGCATTATCGCCAGGTGATGTTCGGCTTCGATGTGCAGCGCGTGGCGCAGATGAGCGACGCGGAAATCGATGAATTGATGCTCGATCCGGGCATCATCCGCAATCGCCTCAAGCTCAATGCGGCCCGGCGCAATGCCCAGGCCTGGATGGCGCTGGAGGACCCGGTGGCGTTTCTCTGGTCCTTCGTCGGCGGTGTACCGAAGATCAATCACTTCAAGGATCGCAGCGAAGTGCCGGCCGTCACGCCCGAGGCGGTGGACATGAGCAAGGGCCTGAAAAAGGCCGGCTTCACTTTCGTCGGGCCGACCATTTGCTACGCGTTGATGCAGGCCTCGGGCATGGTCATGGACCACACGCAGGATTGCGACCGCTACGCGATGCTGGCGAACGGCGGTTAGAATAGCCGCCTCGCGCACAGCACAAGATCAGGAGTGACCTGTGGATAAGTTTAAAGGCGCCTTGCTGGTAGGCGCTCTGCGGCTGTTTGCCCTGCTTCCGTGGCGGGCAGTGCAGGCCGTTGGCTCGGCCATTGGCTGGGTGATGTGGAAAACCCCCAATCGTTCGCGCGATGTGGTGCGGATCAACCTCGCCAAGTGCTTTCCGGACATGGACCCCGCCGAACGCGAGCGCCTGGTCGGCCAGAGCCTGAAAGACATCGGCAAGTCCCTGACCGAAAGCGCCTGCGCCTGGATCTGGCCGGCTCAGCGCTCCATCGATCTGGTGCGCGAAGTCCAAGGCCTCGACGTATTGAAGGATGCCCTCGCCTCGGGCAAAGGCGTCGTCGGCATCACCAGCCACCTGGGCAACTGGGAAGTGCTCAACCACTTCTATTGCAGCCAGTGCAAACCGATCATTTTCTACCGTCCGCCCAAGCTCAAGGCTGTGGATGAATTGCTGCAGAAGCAGCGGGTGCAATTGGGCAACAAGGTGGCAGCCTCCACCAAGGAAGGCATCCTCAGCGTCATCAAGGAAGTGCGCAAAGGTGGTGCAGTGGGGATTCCCGCTGACCCGGAACCGGCCGAGTCCGCCGGGATCTTCGTGCCGTTCTTCGCCACCCAGGCCCTGACCAGCAAGTTCGTGCCGAACATGCTCGCAGGCCACAAGGCGGTCGGCGTGTTCCTGCATGCCCTGCGCCTGCCGGACGGTTCGGGCTACAAAGTGATCCTGGAAGCGGCGCCCGAGGCCATGTACAGCACCGACACCGCCACCTCCTGCGCGGCCATGAGCCAGGTGGTCGAGCGTTATGTGCGGGCGTATCCGAGCCAGTACATGTGGAGTATGAAGCGTTTCAAGAAGCGTCCTCCGGGAGAGGAGCGCTGGTACTGAGTCGATTGGCATGATCTGTGGATAATTCCTTTGCGGGGTTATCCACAACCGTTCATTGAAGGGCGCAATAGATGTCCGAACAACGCAAATCCTTTCGCATCAAGATCAGTCACGAGAGCTTTGGCGAATGCCTGGGCCAGACACGCAATCTTTCGACCACCGGGGTCTACGTCAAGCATCCGGCCCTGGCGGCATTGCCCAGAGGCGCTGTGGTTTACGGGCAGGTCCAGGACTTACCCACAGGCGCACCGAAGGTGAAGATGGAGGTGGTGCAGGTGGATGCCGAGGGGATTGGCCTGCGTTATCTCTAAATAGCTTTCAGTGTGCCTGACGGTCGAGTTTCTTCAGGAACACCGTCATTTCCTTCTCGGCCTGCTTGTCGCCATGGGCTTGCGCGGCTTGCAGGCCCTTCTCCCAGGCCGAGCGCGCGGCGCCATGCTCCGCCAGCGCCAGATGGGCCTTGCCCAGCAGTTTCCAGGCCGCCGAATACTTCGGATCGAGCTCGACGCAGCGCTGCAAATGTTCCACAGCCTTGGCGTTGTCCCCCAGATCCAGATAGCCCTTGCCCAGGCCGAAGCGCAGCAACGGGTTATCCACACCCTTGGCGAGCATTTTTTCCAGCGATTCGATCATGGTGGGGTCCTTGTCTGGGGATTGATTCGTTTCAATGAGATCGCCTTCGCGGGCAGCCTCGCTCCTACGGGTTTTGTGAACTGCAGGAGCGAGGCTTGCCCACGAAGAGGCCCGCCAAATCACCCCAAAATCGGGATCAGAAGAAGCTCAATCCCACATGGAACAGTTTTTCCACATCGCGAATATGCTTTTTATCCACAAGGAACAGGATCACATGGTCCCCGGTCTGGATCACCGTGTCGTCGTGGGCAATGATCACTTCTTCATCGCGGATGATCGCGCCGATGGTGGTGCCCGGCGGCAGGCCGATGTTTTCGATGGCCTTGCCGATCACCTTGCTCGATTTCGCGTCACCGTGGGCGATGGCCTCGATGGCTTCCGCCGCGCCCCGGCGCAGTGAGTGCACGCTGACGATATCGCCGCGGCGCACGTGGGCCAAAAGGGTGCCGATGGTTGCCAGCTGCGGGCTGATGGCGATGTCGATATCACCGCCCTGGATCAGGTCGACGTAGGCCGGGTTGTTGATGATGGTCATCACCTTCTTCGCGCCCAGGCGCTTGGCCAGCAGCGAGGACATGATGTTGGCCTCGTCGTCGTTGGTCAGGGCCAGGAAGATGTCCGCGTCGGCGATGTTCTCTTCCAGCAGCAGGTCGCGGTCAGAGGCGCTGCCCTGCAGCACCACGGTGCTGTCGAGGTGATCGGAGAGATGGCGGCAGCGCGCCGGGTTCATCTCGATGATTTTTACCTGGTAACGGCTTTCGATGGCTTCGGCCAGTCGTTCGCCGATCTGCCCGCCGCCGGCGATGACGATGCGCTTGTAGGTCTCGTCGAGGCGACGCATTTCGCTCATGACCGCACGGATGTTGGCGCGGGCGGCGATGAAAAACACCTCGTCGTCCGCTTCGATCACCGTATCGCCCTGGGGCAGGATCGGCCGGTCTCGACGGAAAATCGCCGCGACGCGGGTCTCGACGTTGGGCATGTGCTCGCGCAGCTGGCGTAATTGCTGGCCCACCAGCGGCCCGCCGTAGTACGCCCGCACCGCCACCAGTTGCGCCTTGCCTTCGGCGAAGTCGATCACCTGCAAGGCGCCCGGATGCTGGATCAGGCGCTTGATGTAGTTGGTGACCACCTGTTCCGGGCTGATCAGCACGTCCACCGGAATCGCTTCGTTGTCGAACAGCTCATCGGCGCGGGTCAGGTACGCGGCTTCGCGGACCCGGGCGATCTTCGTCGGCGTGTGGAACAGGGTGTGGGCGACCTGGCAGGCGACCATGTTGGTTTCGTCGCTGTTGGTCACCGCAACCAGCATGTCGGCATCGTCGGCGCCAGCCTGGCGCAGCACGCTGGGGATCGAGCCGCGACCCTGGATGGTGCGGATGTCCAGGCGGTCGCCGAGGTCGCGCAGGCGTTCGCCGTCGGTGTCGACCACCGTGATGTCGTTCGCTTCGCTCGCCAGGTGTTCGGCCAGCGAACCCCCCACCTGCCCCGCACCAAGGATGATGATTTTCATCCAGTCACTCCATTGAATCCGTTTAACCGCGCGCGGCGGCGATCTTGATCAGCTTGGCGTAATAGAAACCATCGTGCCCGCCTTCCTGGGCCAACAACTGGCGGCCGTGAGGCTGCTTGATGCCCGCTGCGGTGGCGAGGTCCAGTTCACGGGCTCCCGGCGTGCGGGCGAGGAACGCCTCGATGACCTCGGTGTTCTCGGTCGGCAAGGTGGAGCAGGTGGCGTAGAGCAGGATGCCGCCGACCTCCAGGGTTTTCCACATGGCGTCGAGCAACTCGCCTTGCAGCAGCGCCAGCGCGGCGATGTCATCGGGCTGGCGAGTGAGCTTGATGTCCGGGTGACGTCGAATCACCCCGGTGGCCGAGCACGGCGCGTCCAGCAGGATGCGCTGGAACGGTTTGCCATCCCACCAGGCCTGAGTGTCGCGACCGTCGGCGGCGATCAGTTCGGCGTTCAGGCCCAGGCGATCGAGGTTCTCCCGTACCCGCACCAGACGCTTGGCTTCCAGGTCCACCGCCACCACGCCGGCCAGGGCTGGCTGGGCTTCGAGGATGTGGCAAGTCTTGCCGCCCGGCGCACAGCAGGCATCCAGCACACGCTGGCCTGGCGCGAGGTCGAGCAGATCGGCAGCCAGTTGTGCGGCTTCGTCCTGCACGCTGATCCAGCCGTCGGCGAAACCGGGCAGGCTGCGCACATCGGTGGCGGCGTCGAGGATGATGCCATCGCGGCTATACACGCATGGGCTGGCAGTGATGCCCGCCGCGACCAGCAATTGCAGATAGGCATCGCGAGCATGATGGTGGCGGTTGACCCGCAGGATCATCGGCGGGTGTGCGTTGTTCGCTGCGCAGATCGATTCCCACTGCTCAGGCCAGAACGCCTTCAGGGATTTCTGCAGCCAGCGCGGGTGGGCGGTGCGCACCACCGGATCGCGCTCCAGCTCCGCCAGCAGCGCTTCGCTTTCCCGTTGGGCGCGGCGCAGTACGGCATTGAGCAAGGCTTTGGCCCAGGGCTTTTTCAGCTTGTCGGCGCAACCGACGGTTTCGCCGATGGCGGCGTGGGCCGGCACGCGGGTGTAGAACAATTGGTAGAGGCCGACCAGCATCAGCGCCTCGACGTCGGCGTCGGCGGCCTTGAACGGCTTCTGCAGCAACTTGGCCGCCAGCTCCGACAGCCGTGGCTGCCAGCGCGCGGTGCCGAACGCCAGGTCCTGGGTGAAACCGCGATCACGGTCTTCGACCTTTTCCAACTGCGTCGGCAGCGAACTGTTGAGTGAGGCTTTGCCGCTGAGGACGGCGGCCAGTGCCTTGGCGGCGGCCAGACGTGGATTCATTGCCCGAGCACCGTGCCGGTGGCGAATTTCTCGCGACGGCTGTTGAACAGGTCGCTGAAGCTCAGGGCCTTGCCGCCGGGTAGTTGCAGGCGGGTCAGGCACAGCGCCTGTTCACCGCAGGCGACGATCAGGCCGTCCTTGCTGGCGCCGATGATTTCCCCGGGGGTGCCCTTGCCATCTGCGAGGCTGGCGGCCAGGACTTTCAGGGCTTCGCCGTTCAGCGTGCTGTGGGTGATCGGCCATGGGTTGAAGGCGCGCACCAGTCGCTCCAGCTCGACCGCCGGGCGGGACCAGTCGATGCGCGCTTCGTCCTTGTTCAGTTTGTGGGCGTAGGTGGCGAGGCTGTCGTCCTGCACTTCGCCTTCCAAAGTCCCGGCGGCGAGGCCGGCAATCGCTTGCACCACGGCGGGCGGGCCCATCTGCGCGAGACGATCGTGCAAGGTGCCGCCGGTGTCTTCGGCGCTGATCGGCGTGGTGACTTTCAGCAGCATCGGGCCGGTGTCGAGGCCGGCTTCCATGCGCATCACGGTCACGCCGCTTTCGGCGTCACCGGCTTGCACGGCGCGCTGGATCGGCGCCGCACCGCGCCAGCGTGGCAGCAGGGAGGCGTGGCTGTTGATGCAACCCAGGCGCGGAATATCCAGCACCGCTTGCGGCAGGATCAGGCCGTAGGCGACCACCACCATCAAGTCCGGTTTCAGCGCGGCCAGCTCGGCCTGAGCCTCTTCATTGCGCAGGGTCGGCGGTTGCAGCACCGGGATGTCGTGCTCCAGCGCCAACTGCTTGACCGGGCTCGGCATCAGCTTCTGCCCACGACCTGCCGGACGATCCGGTTGGGTGTAGACCGCGACGATCTCGTAAGGGCTGCTCAGCAGGGCCTTGAGGTGTTCGGCGGCGAATTCCGGGGTGCCGGCAAAGACAATGCGCAGTGGCTCGGTCATGGGGGGCTCTCTATTGCAAAGCTTCTTGAAAAGAAAAAGGCTTGCCGCGGCAAGCCTTTGAAGAGGGGCATCAGGCGTTCTGGCGGTGAAGCTTTTCCAGTTTCTTCTTGATGCGGTCGCGTTTGAGCGTGGACAGGTAGTCGACGAACAATTTGCCGTTCAGGTGGTCGCATTCATGCTGGATGCACACGGCGAGCAGGTCTTCGGCGATCAATTCGTAAGGCTTGCCGTCGCGGTCCAGCGCCTTGACCTTGACCCGTTGCGGGCGATCGACGTTTTCGTAGAAGCCCGGTACCGAAAGGCAGCCTTCCTGATACTGGCCCATGTCTTCGGTCAGGGGCTCGAGTTCAGGGTTGATGAACACTCGCGGTTCGGTGCGGTCTTCGGAAAGGTCCATCACGACAATGCGCTTGTGGACGTTGACCTGGGTCGCGGCGAGGCCGATGCCTGGAGCCTCATACATTGTTTCAAACATGTCATCGACCAACTGACGCACTTCGTCGTCCACTACGGCCACCGGTTTGGCGATGGTGCGCAGGCGCGAGTCAGGGAATTCGAGGATGTTCAAAATGGCCATAAGCTTGATGACTGCACGTGTGAGGTATGGTCGGATCGGCGCCTGGCGAGTCCGAAGATGCAGGCTACCGTTGTAAAACGTAGCTCCCTTCTTCTCATAAGCAAGGCGGGAGCGAGCCACTGACGGCTCTGGCGTTTCACGCGAACGGACATAATAAAGGGATTCACCGCATGAGGAAATCACTACTCGCCCTGCTCCTTCTGGTCTCGGCCGGTTGGGCCCACGGGCAAGTGCAACTCAAGGAAGGTTTTCCACAGCAATACACGGTGGTCTCGGGGGACACGCTCTGGGGCATCTCGGGAAAATTCCTCCGCGAACCTTGGCAATGGCCACAGCTGTGGCAGGCCAATCCGCAAATCGAAAACCCCAATCTCATCTATCCCGGCGATACGCTTTCGCTGGTCTACGTCAATGGCCAGCCACGCCTGACCCTCGATCGCGGCGCGTCGCGCGGCACCATCAAGCTTTCGCCCAGAGTGCGCAGCAGCCCGGTGGCCGATGCCATTCCGAGCATACCGCTCAAATCCATCAACAGCTTTCTACTGAGCAACCGCATCGTCAACAAAGTCGAGGACTTCGACCAGGCGCCGTACATCGTGGCCGGCGATGCCGAGCGCGTGCTCAGCGGCATGGGCGACCGCATCTTCGCCCGTGGCCACTTCGACATGGCGCAGCCGGTCTACGGCATCTTCCGTCAGGGCAAGGTCTACACCGATCCGCAGACCCAGGAGTTTCTGGGGATCAACGCCGATGACATCGGCGGCGGCGAGATTGTCGCCACCGAGGGTGACGTCGCCACCCTGGCCCTGCAGCGCACGACCCAGGAAGTGCGCCTCGGCGATCGTCTGTTCAGCAGCGAGGAGCGCTCGATCAACTCGACCTTCATGCCCAGCGCCCCGAAGGAGCCGGTCGAAGGCTTGATCATCGATGTGCCCCGTGGCGTGACCCAGATCGGCGCGCTGGATGTGGTCACGCTGAACAAGGGCCAGCGCGATGGCCTGGTCGAAGGCAATGTGCTGGCGGTGATGAAAACCGGTGAAACCGTGCGTGACCGGATCAGCGGCCAGCCGGTGAAGATTCCCGATGAGCGCGCCGGGCTTCTGATGGTGTTCCGCACCTACGACAAGCTCAGCTACGGGCTGGTGCTCAATGCTTCACGCTCGCTGGCGGTGATGGACAAGGTACGAAATCCGTAAGCACGCTTCACAAGTTACCAACAGAGTTATCCACAGCTTATGCCCGCCTGGATGCGGGCTTATAACGATCAAGGATGATCCATGCCGCCATCTGCTGTTGCACCGGTTTCCCCTGCGGAACTGGAAGCTCGTCTACGTCTGCATCGCTTGCCGGACATCGGTCCGGCGCGGTTCAAAAAACTGCTCGAAGCCTTCGGCTCGGCCTCCAAGGCCATCAGCGCACCGGCCAGTGCCTGGCGGGCGCTGGGTTTGCCGCTGAGCTGCGCGGAGGCTCGGCGTTGTCCCGAAGTTCGCGATGGTGCCAGCCATGCGCTGGCCTGGCTGGAGCGTCCGGCCCAGCATTTATTGATGTGGGACCAGCCTGACTATCCCGCGCTGCTGGCGCAAATCAGCGACGCACCGCCCCTGCTGTTCGTGGCGGGCGACCCCGGGATTCTGGAAAAACCGCAACTGGCGATGGTCGGCAGTCGTCGCGCTTCACGGCCGGGCATGGACACCGCCGCCGCGTTTTCCCGCAGCCTGGCCGGTGCCGGTTTTGTGATCACCAGCGGTCTTGCCCTGGGTATCGATGCCGCTGCCCACCAGGCGGCATTGGATGTCGGTGGACAGACTATCGGCGTGCTGGGCACGGGCATTGAAAAGTTTTATCCACAGCGCAATCGTCGACTGGCCGACGCGATGATCGCCTCGGGCAGCGCGGTGGTTTCCGAGTTCCCGCTGGACGCCGGCCCCAGCGCCAGCAATTTTCCACGACGCAATCGCATCATCAGCGGGTTGTCCCTGGGGGTGCTGGTGGTGGAAGCCAGTGTCGCCAGCGGTTCGTTGATCACCGCGCGGCTGGCGGCGGAGCAGGGGCGCGAGGTGTATGCGATTCCAGGTTCGATTCATCACCCGGGCGCCAAGGGTTGTCATCAGCTGATCCGCGATGGCGCCGCCCTGGTGGAAACCGTCGAACACATCCTCGAAGCCCTGCGCGGCTGGCAGCAGGGGTCCTTCTCTCCTGCTCCGGTCAAGGCTGCGCGCCATCCATTGCTGGCGCTGCTCCACGCCGCTCCCCACACCAGTGAAGCGTTGGCCGATGCCAGTGGCTGGGCGTTGTCCAAAGTGCTGTCGGCGCTGACTGAACTGGAGATGGAAGGCAGCGCCATCTGCGAAAACGGGCGCTGGATTGCGCGGGTGAGCTAGGTTTTATAAACAAGATCGGTAAACTGCGCAGAGCCTTATTCTGGAGAGTTTATTCATGGTCAACAGTTGGCGTGTGCAACAAGCCGCACGAGCTATTCGCGCCGGGGCGGTGCTTGCCTACCCAACCGAAGCTGTCTGGGGTCTGGGTTGCGACCCATGGGACGAAGAGGCAGTGGAGCGTTTGTTGCTGATCAAGGGCCGGTCTCCCGACAAGGGCCTGATTCTGGTCGCGGACAACATTCGCCAGTTCGACTTCCTGTTCGAGGACTTCCCCGAGTTATGGATGGACCGCATGGCCAGCACCTGGCCGGGGCCGAACACCTGGCTGGTGCCGCACCAGAACCTGTTGCCCGAGTGGATTACCGGTGTGCATGACACGGTGGCGCTGCGGGTCAGCGATCACCCGCAGGTGCGCGAGTTGTGCGCGCTGGTCGGGCCGCTGGTATCGACTTCCGCCAACCCACAGGGCCGTCCCGCGGCGCGCACGCGGCTTCGCGTCGAGCAGTATTTCCGCGGCGAGGTGGATATGGTGCTGGGTGGAATGTTGGGTGGGCGCAAGAACCCGAGTGTGATCCGGGATCTGGCGACCGGCCGGGTTGTGCGCCCGGATTAAGACCGCATCGCTGCCATTCGCGAGCAAGCCCGCTCCCACATTTGATCTGCGTCGTACATAAAATCTGTGTACGCAGACAATCGAGTGTGGGAGCGGGCTTGCTCGCGAAGAGGCCCTGAAGGACACCTTAAACTTAAGGCAGGAGTACCACCGACCCAGTCGTACGCCGCGCCGAAAGCTCAGTCTGCGCCTTCGCCGCATCCGCCAGCGCAAACCGCTGACTGATATCCACCGTCAACTTGCCGCTGATGATCATCTCGAACAGCTCATCGGCCATGCGCTGCAGATTCTCGGCATTGTTGGCGTAAGTCCCCAACGTCGGCCGGGTGACGTACAGCGAGCCCTTCGCCGCCAAAATCCCCAGGTTCACCCCATCCACCGCGCCGGACGCGTTACCGAAGCTCACCACCAACCCCCGCTGCTGAACGCTGTCCAGGGACGTCAGCCAGGTGTCCTTGCCCACGCCGTCGTACACCACCTGCACCTTCTTGCCGTCGGTCAACTCCAGCACCCGCTGCGCCACGTTTTCGTGGCTGTAATCGATGGTCGCCCAGGCGCCGTTGGCCTTGGCCAGCGCTGCTTTCTCCGGCGAGCTCACGGTACCGATCAGCTTTACACCCAAAGCCTTGGCCCACTGGCAGGCCAGGGAGCCGACACCACCGGCAGCAGCGTGGAACAGAACGGTCTCGCCACCCTTGAGTTCGTAGGTCTGACGCAGCAGGTACTGCACGGTCAGGCCCTTGAGCATGACCCCGGCGGCCTGTTCGAAGGTGATGGCGTCCGGCAGGTGCACCAGATTCGCCTCGGGCAGAACGTGCAGTTCGCTGTAGGCGCCCAGCGGGCCGCTGCCGTAGGCCACGCGATCACCGACCTTGAACCCGGTGACTTCGCTGCCGATTGCCTCGACCACGCCAGCCCCTTCCGAGCCCACGCCCGATGGCAGGGACGGTGGCGGATACAGACCGCTGCGGTAATAGGTATCGATGAAGTTCAGGCCGATGGCCTTGTTGCTCACGCGCACTTCCTTCGGTCCGGGCGCGGCGGGCTGGTAATCCACATACTCAAGCACTTCGGGGCCGCCATGGGCACGGAACTGGATACGCTTTGCCATCTGCTCTCTCCTGAGATCGATGCTGATTGTGTAAATGCGAAGCGCCCTATCGAACTCCTAAGCTTGATCTTCGTCAACTGCGACGCGGCGAGGTGCAGTGTTATCCTGTGCAGCAATTTGCCGCCGGCTTTTAGAACGCCGTGTAGCTTTGCCCGATCCAAGGTGATGCCATGACTACCCGCACCGAGGCCGTAAAAGCCTACCTGCTCGACCTGCAAGACCGTATCTGCGCTGCGCTGGAAGCCGAAGACGGCGGCACGCGTTTCGTCGAAGACGCCTGGACCCGGCCTGCCGGTGGTGGCGGACGTACGCGGGTGATCGAAAACGGTACGCTCATCGAAAAGGGCGGCGTCAACTTTTCCCACGTGTTCGGCAGCGGCCTGCCGCCGTCCGCCAGCGCCCATCGGCCGGAACTGGCCGGGCGTGGCTTCGAAGCCCTGGGCGTGTCGCTGGTGATTCACCCGCACAACCCGAACGTCCCGACTTCCCACGCCAACGTGCGTTTCTTCATCGCCGAAAAAGAAGGCGAAGAGCCGGTCTGGTGGTTCGGCGGCGGTTTCGACCTGACTCCCTACTACGGCAACGTCGACGACTGCGTGCACTGGCACCGCGTCGCCGAACAGGCCTGTGCGCCGTTCGGTCCGGACGTCTACCCGCGCTACAAGGCCTGGTGCGACAGCTATTTCCACATCAAGCATCGCCACGAGCCCCGGGGCATCGGCGGCCTGTTCTTCGATGACCTGAACGAATGGGACTTCGACACCAGTTTCGCCTTCATGCGCGCCATCGGCGACGCCTACATCGATGCGTACCTGCCGATCGTGCAGCGCCGCAAGCACGACGCCTTCACGGCCCAGCAGCGCGAATTCCAGGAATTCCGCCGCGGCCGTTATGTCGAATTCAACCTGGTGTACGACCGCGGTACCTTGTTCGGCCTGCAATCGGGCGGCCGTACCGAGTCGATCCTCATGTCCCTGCCGCCGCAAGTGCGCTGGGGCTATGACTGGAAAGCCGAACCCGGCAGCGAAGAAGCGCGCCTGACCGAATACTTCCTGCAAGACCGCGACTGGTTGGCTGAGGCCTGAACGAGGATTGTTGATGGACCGCTACGTTGTTTTCGGTAATCCGATTGGCCACAGCAAGTCGCCACTGATTCACCGCTTGTTCGCTGAGCAGACCGCGCAGCAACTGGACTACAGCGCCTCGCTGGCGCCGCTCGATGGTTTTACCGACTTTGCCCGGGCGTTTTTCCTCGAGGGACGCGGCGCGAATGTGACCGTGCCATTCAAGGAAGAAGCCTTCCGCCTGGCCGATAGCCTGACCGCCCGCGCGCAACGGGCCGGTGCGGTGAACACCCTGAGCAAGCTCGCCGACGGCACCTTGCTGGGCGACAACACCGACGGCGCGGGCCTGGTGCGCGATTTGACGGTCAATGCCGGCTTCAGCCTGGCAGGCAAACGCATTCTGCTGCTCGGTGCCGGCGGCGCGGTGCGCGGTGCGCTGGAACCCTTGCTGGCCGAACAGCCGGCGTCGGTGATCATCGCCAACCGCACCGTGGACAAGGCCGAGCTGCTGGCAGAACTGTTCAGCGACCTGGGGCCGGTATCGGCCAGCGGCTACGACTGGCTGGAGGAATCGGTCGACCTGATCATCAACGCTACGTCCGCCAGCTTGTCCGGCGACGTACCGCCGATTGCCGGCAGCCTGATCGAACCGGGCAAGACAGTCTGCTACGACATGATGTACGGCAAGGAACCTACCTCGTTCTGCCGCTGGGCCAGCGAACAGGGCGCGGCGGTGTCGATGGATGGATTGGGGATGCTGGCCGAACAGGCCGCGGAAGCCTTCTTCCTGTGGCGCGGCGTGCGCCCCGATACGGCGCCGGTACTGGCTGAATTGCGCCGCCAATTAGCCGCGTAAACACCACATAGAAACCTGTAGGAGCGAGGCTTGCCCGCGAAGCTTCTGGCGTATTCAAAGACGCCTTCGCGGGCAAGCCTCGCTCCTACAGGGTGTGTGGTTAAAAAATGGGCAGCGTTTCAATCTTCGAAGCGAATCGGGCATTTCTCCGCCCCTTCCAGCTTGCGCAATTCCTCCACCACCTGCGGCCGCGCCCGGCGCAGGGTCAGGCTGCGATCCTGACGCAGCAACCGGCGCGCCTCCTGATGCAGCATCTCCACCCCTGAATAGTCGATGAAGTTGATCTGCTGCGCTTCGATCACCACCCGCGCGCCGTGCATCCGTTGCAGACGCACCTGCAGGTAATGGCTGGCGCCGAAAAAGATCGAACCGCCCACCCGCAGAATGTCTTCGTCGCCATCGCGCACATGCTGTACCCGTGGTTGCGAGGTGCGCTTGAGGTAGAAGAACAGCGACGCCAGCACGCCGGCATAGATCGCCGTCTGCAATTCCAGCAGCAGCGTGGCGATGCAGGTCAGGGCCATGACCACGAATTCGGCGCGACTGACCCGCAGCAGCGCGCGAATGCCGCGATGGTCCACCAGGCCCCAGGCAATCAGCAGAATGCTGCCAGCCATGGCCGGGATCGGGATGTGCTCGATCAACTGCGCACCGAATACCGCGAACAGCGCCACCCACATGGCCGAAAACATCCCCGCCAGCGGTGAGCAGGCCCCGGCTTCGTAACTCAGGCCCGAGCGCGTGAAGGAACCGGCCGACAGCGATCCGGAAAAGAACGCACCGATGATGTTGGACAAGCCCTGGGCGCGGACTTCCTGATTGGCGTCGAGCAATTGCTGCGAACGTGCCGAGATCGAGCGGGCAATCGACAGGCTGGTGACCAGACCGAGCATGCCCACGGCCACCGCACTGGGCAGCAGGCGCAGGATCAGTTCGAGGTCCAGCGGCAACGGGCTGAAGGGCGGCAGCCGGCCGACGAAGGCGCTGACCAGCGCCACATGGCCGAACATCGACGGCCACAGCCACACCAGCAGCGAGGCCAGTACGAGGGTGATCAACAGCGTCGGCCAGCGCGGCAGCCACAGTTTGAGAAGCACGCCCACCACGACCGTCGCCAGGCCCAGTAGCAGCGAGGGCTTGTCGATTTCAGTCAGGTGCCTGAACAGCGAGATGAAGCTATCCAGCGCGGTGGCCTGGCTTGGCAGGTCCAGCCCCATCAGGTTGGGCAACTGGCCGATGGCGATCACCACCGCCGCGCCCAGGGTGAAGCCGAGCACCACCGAATGGGAAACGAAGTTCACCAGCGCGCCGAAGCGCAGCAGGCCCAATAGCCACTGGAAAATCCCGGCCAGGAACGTCAGCAACAGGATCAGGGTGACGTAGTCCTGGGATGCCGGCACGGCCAGAGGGCTGACGCTGACGTACAGGACAATGGAGATCGCCGCTGTAGGACCACAGATCAAATGCCACGACGAACCCCACAGACACGCAATCAACACCGGGATGATCGCCGCGTATAAGCCGTACTCCGGTGGGAGGCCGGCAATCAGGGCGTAGGCAATGGATTGCGGCAACGCGAGAATCGCACCACTGAGGCCGACAATCAGGTCACGGCCGACACTGGCGCGGGTTTGGCGGGGCAACCAGCTGAGAAACGGGAAGAGTGAATGGCGGCTGGGAAGGGCCATGAAGCCTCTCGGTTGGGGTTTTGCACAGAATATCAGGAGGATTCCTGTGGGAGCGGGCTTGCTCGCGAATGCGGTGGGTCAGGCAGCACATTTGCCGACTGATTCACCGCATTCGCGAGCAAGCCCGCTCCCACATTGGTTACAACTTGGCTTTCACAACCGGCAACGCATCCTTGCCGTCCACGGTCTTCACGCCATCGAGCCATTTATCCAGCACTGCCGGGTTGGCCTTGATCCAAGCCTTGGCCGCATCGGCATTGCTGACTTTCTTGTTCACCACCTCGGCCATGATGCTGTTCTCCATTTCCTGAGTGAAGCTCAGGTTGGTCAGCAGCTTGCCGACGTTCGGGCAGGCCTGTGCATAACCTTTGCGGGTCAGGGTGTGCACGGTGCCGGTGTCGCCGAAGTATTTCTCGCCGCCCTTGAGGTAGTGCATCTTGAGCTGCACGTTCATCGGGTGCGGGGTCCAGCCGAGGAAGGTCACGAACTTCTGCTTCTTCACCGCGCGGGACACCTCGGCCAGCATCGCCTGCTCGCTGGACTCGACCAGCTTCCATTGGCCCATGTCGAAATCGTTTTTCTTGATGATTTCCTGCAGGGAAATGTTCGCCGGTGCGCCCGAGCCGATGCCGTAGATCTTGTGGTCGAACTTGTCCGCGTACTTGTTCAGGTCGGCAAAGTTATGCACACCCGCGTCCCACACGTAGTCCGGGACCGCGAGGGTGAATTCGGTGCCGTCCAGGTTCTTGGCCAGTTGCGTGACATCGCCCGTGGCCACGAACTTGTCGTAGAAGCCCTGTTGCGCCGGCATCCAGTTACCCAGGAACACATCCACCTGGCCATCCTTGAGCCCGCCATAAGTGATCGGCACCGCCAGGGTGTCGACCTTGGCCTTGTAGCCCATGCCGTCCAGCAGAAACCCGGTGATGGCGTTGGTCGCGGCGATGTCGCTCCAGCCCGGATCGGCCATTTTCACCGTCTCGCATTGATCGGCGAACGCCGACGCACTGCTCAGGGCCAAAAGCCCGACCGTCAGTACTGTGGATAACCTTTGCATGGACTTCCCCTTAACATTATTGGTTTTGGCAGGGTTGTGGATAACGTGCTTTACGCTCCAGATCATCAAGGTCGATATGGTTGCGCATGTATTGCTGACTGGCGTCCACCAGTGGCTGGTGATCCCAGCTCTTCAGCTTGCCGAGGGTCAGCGCCTCGGCAACGAAACGCCGGCGTCGCTGGCTGGCGAGCACCTGCTGGTGAATCGAGGGTATGTCCCATTTGGCTCGCGCTTCGGCGAGAAATTCGTCGAACAGCTGGCGATGTTGCGGGGACTGGCTGAGTTCCTCCAGCTCCTTCGGATCGTTTTGCACATCGAAGAGTAGGCAAGGGTCGTCTTCGCTGTAGATAAATTTGTAAGGGCCACGGCGAATCATCATCAACGGGCTGATGGTGCCTTCGGCCATGTACTCGCCGAACACCTCGTCATGCCCGCCCTGCCCTTGCAGGTGCGAGACCAGCGAGCGGCCGTCCAGCGGCAGGCCTGGTTCGAGCGAGCCACCGGCAAGTTCGACGAAGGTCGGCAGCAGGTCGGCGGTGGATACCGAGGCGCTGACACGACCGGCACCGAACTGCCCTGGCGCACTTATCAACAGGGGGACCCGCGCGGCCATTTCGTACCAGTGCATTTTGTACCAGAGGCCGCGCTCGCCGAGCATGTCGCCGTGGTCGCCGGAGAAAACGATGATGGTGTCATCGATGAGCCCGGTTTCCTCGAGGGTTTCCAGAAGTTTGCCGACGTTGCTGTCGATATAGCTGCACGCCCCGAAGTAGGCACGACGGGCATCGCGAATCTTATCCACAGGCAGCGGTTTGTCCCACAGGTCGTAGACCTTGAGCAATCGCTGGGCGTGCGGGTCGAGTTCGTGTTGAGCCGGGGTTTGCGGCAGCGGGATTTCGGCGTCGTCGTACAGATTCCAGAACGCCTTGGGAATGGTGTACGGATCATGGGGGTGAGTCATGGAAACGGTCAGGCAGAACGGCTGATCGCCGTCTTCACGAACATGGTCGAACAGGTACTGCTGGGCCTTGAACACCACCTCTTCGTCGAAATCCAGCTGGTTGGTACGTACACAGGGACCGGCCTGTAGTACGGATGACATGTTGTGATACCAGGTCGGGCGCACGTCCGGTTCGTCCCAGTTCACCGCCCAGCCGTAGTCGGCAGGGTAAATGTCGCTGGTCAGGCGCTCTTCGTAGCCGTGCAACTGGTCCGGGCCGCAGAAATGCATCTTGCCCGATAGGGCCGTGCGATAGCCCAGCCGGCGCAGGTAATGGGCATAGGTCGGTACATCGGCGGGAAAATCCGCAGCGTTGTCGTAGGCGCCGATCTTGCTGGGCAACTGGCCGCTGACCAGGGTAAAGCGCGACGGTGCGCACAGCGGGCTGTTGCAATAAGCGGAGTCGAACACCACGCCTTGTGCGGCGAGGCGGCTCAAATTAGGCAGTTTGATTGGCGAAGGGCCATAGAAAGGCAACATTGGCGCGGCCATTTGATCGGCCATGATGAAAAGAATGTTCTTGCGCTTCATGTGATCGCGGCATTCCATAGTGGATGTTTATGCGAGAGTGCTGGGGTCGAGAATGAAATCCGCCAGCTTTGCGGTAAAGCCCATGCGCGACAATGACTAGGATAAGCACAGCTTATGTATGACGCCCTCGGTGACCTGTCTCTGGATTTGCTCCGTGCCTTTGAAGCGGCGGCGCGTCATCGCAGTTTCACGGCGGCGGCGGTGGAACTTGGCACCACGCAACCGGCGATCAGCCAGCAGATCAAGCGTCTGGAGGAACAACTGGCCACCCGCCTGTTCGACCGCATTTATCGCGGCATCGAACTGACCGAGGTCGGGATGATCCTTTTCGAGCAGGTTCAGCTCGGTTTGCAGAATATCGACGCGGGATTGAGCGCGATTAGCGCGCAGCATCAACACGAGGTGCTGCAGGTGGCGACCGATTTCGCGTTCGCCGCGTACTGGCTGATGCCGCGCCTGCACCGGTTTCACGCGGCCAATCCGCAGGTCGATGTCAGCCTGGTGACCAGCGAGCGCAGCCACAACATGCTGCGCACCGATATCGATGTGGCGGTGTTGTTCGGTGACGGGCGCTTCAAGCAGGGCGAGAGCCATTGGTTGTTCAGCGAGGAAGTTTTCCCGGTGTGCAGCCCGCAGCTGTTGAATGAACGTCCCCTGCCCTTGCCACCCAAGGCCTTGCTGGAATTCCCGCTGTTGCACCTGCGCGGTGAACACAGCAGCAACTGGTTCGACTGGAGCGGCGTGTTTCGCGAGTTGGGGATCACCTCGCCTCCCGCCCCGGGGCAGTTGCGGTTCGACAATTACACCCTGCTGATTCAGGCGGCGATTGGGGGTCAGGGTGTGGCGATTGGCTGGCGGCACCTTGTGGATAACTTGCTGGCGCAGGGGTTGTTGTGTCGGCCGATAGAGGAAACCGTGATTTCGCGGTTGGGGTACTACGTGGTATTGCCGCAGCGGAAGCGGCGTGGGGCTTTGATACAGCGGTTTGTGGATTGGTTGATGGCGGAGCAGGCTGACAGTGCGCAGTCGCTCAACGGTCTCGCGCTTCCTTCGATTGCGGTTTGAAGAGCAAAAGATCGCAGCCTTCGGCAGCTCCTGCACATTCCAATGCAGGAGCTGCCGAAGGCTGCGATCTTTTACATTCAGGAGGCCGCCACGAAATCCACATGCTCGCCAATATGCAGATTCAACCGCAGCTCATCGGCAATGCCGGCTGCCGTACGCGCCAGGCGTTCGAGCGGCTCGGCCAGGCCCGATTCCAGGCTGCTGCTGATCTGGCTGAAATGCTCGATGGTCAATCCAGGCACGCCTCGCGGGGCATTCACCAACGTCCATTGCAATGCGCTGCTTTGCAGGGCTTCGCGGATTTCCTCGGCGGCGTGGCGTTGCAGGGGGTCGAAGGTGTCCGGATCGTCCAGCACCTCGAAGTCCCCGACCAGAATCAACCGGCTGACGCCCGCGGCCTGCATCCCGTCAATCAGCGCATCTGCCGCCAGCACCTGCTCCACCGGCCCCGGCACGATGGTTTTTTCCACGTATTCGCTGTTGAGCGGCAGCCCCGGAGAGTCCAGCAGACAGACGACCGCCGAGCTGCCAGCTACGCTCTGCTTGACCCGTTCGGCCTCGAACAGATCGCCGGTCTTGGTGCGCAGGCCCGGCCGCGGCGCAAGGGCATTGAGCTCATCGAGGATGGCGATCACTTCATGCTGGCGCCGCAGCAGTTCAGCCATCAGCGCGCTCCCAAGGCTACTCATGGCACCATAGAGCACCACTTTGACCACCGGCGTTTCGGCATTTTTCATGGCTGAGCTCCTTGTTTGTCGCCTATAGAGGTGTGACACGCGGGAAACAACGAGGGTTCGAATCGATTCAGAGGGCTTCAGATGCAAGCGATCAAGGGCTATCACGCCCATGTTTATTTCGATGCCGGCACCATCGATCAGGCGCGCGAGCTGTGCGAACGGGCGGCGCAATTGTTCCCCTTGAAAATGGGCCGCATGCACGAGCGCCCGGTGGGCCCGCACCCGGACTGGAGCTGCCAGCTGGCCTTCGGACCGCAGCTGATTGGCGAGGTGCTGCCGTGGCTGGCGCTCAACCGTAAGGGGCTGGTGGTGTTCCTGCACCCCGACACCGGCAACGATCTGCTGGACCACCGCGATCACGCGATCTGGATGGGCGCGATTCGACCGCTGGACCTGTCTATTTTTTGATCAGCCTATAGGGTTTCTTCCGGTTCCTCCGGCAGATGCTCGTCCAGGTGCAGCCACGGCAGACGGCTGTCGGTCCAGATGTGGCGTTCGGCCGCTGCCTGTTCGGGATGGTCGAGGGTGGCGATGGTCACATCGATCGTCTCTGGGCTCAGGTGGGTCGTCAGCGCCAGCTGTGCCCCACAGTGGCCGCAGAAATATCGCACGCAGCTGGCTGAAGAGTCGTACTGCAAGGGTGTCCCGGCCAGCCATTGAAAGGCCGCTGAGGGAACGGTGATCCAGGTGGTGACGATGCCGCCGCTGACCCGTCGGCAAATCGAGCAATGGCAGTGGGCGATATCCTGCAACGGCCCGCTGAACTGATAGCGCAGTTGCCCGCAATGGCAGCCGCCGGTGTGAAGCGCTTTCATCGCTTTTCCTCCCGAGCCCGTATCGATGGGCTCAAAACCCCGTCCGACGATCGGTCGTACTTCCGGTCATGCCTTTCATTGGCGAAAGCTGGCTGAAAGCTTGCCCGATTAGGATCGCCTCATTGCCGGCAATAGACCGGTTGGCCAAATGCGAGTGTATCGATGCTCGCCAGGTCCATTTAACAACAACAATGGTGATCCTGATGTCCTTTACTCGCCGCTTCGCCACAACTCCACCCGTACGTCTCGTGCTTCCCGTTTTGCGCTGATCCGACCCGGTCCGCCCATTCCCTAGCTGCGCTACGCCTGGAGTATTCCCATGCTGACTTTCCTTGGCTTCGCCATGGTCATCACCTTCATGTTCCTGATCATGACCAAGCGCCTGTCCGCGCTGATCGCTCTGATCATCATCCCGATCGTCTTCGCCCTGTTCGGTGGCTTCGGCCCGAAAATCGGCCCGATGATGCTCGAAGGCATCACCAAACTCGCGCCGACCGGCGTGATGCTGATGTTCGCCATTCTGTACTTTGCCCTGATGATCGACTCCGGCCTGTTCGACCCGGCCGTGCGCAAGATCCTCAAGATGGTCAAGGGCGACCCGCTGAAAGTGTCGGTCGGTACTGCCGTACTGGCCCTGGTCGTGTCCCTGGACGGTGACGGCGCCACCACTTACATGATCTGCGTCGCCGCCATGCTGCCGCTCTACAGCCGCATCGGCATGAGCCCGCGGATCATGGCCGGCCTGATCATCCTCGCCGGCGGCGTGATGAACATGACCCCGTGGGGTGGCCCGACCGCTCGCGCCGCCAGTGCGCTGCACGTGGACCCTTCGGCGATCTTCGTGCCGATGATTCCGGCAATGGCGTTCGGCGTTCTGGCGATCCTGGCCATCGCCTATTTCTACGGCAAACGTGAACGCGCTCGTCTGGGTGAACTGCACCTGGTGGGCGATGAGATCGATCACAGTGAAATCACCGTTTCGCAGTTCCCGGATGCCCGTCGTCCGAACCTGATCTGGTTCAACGGCGCCCTGACCCTGGGCCTGATGTGCACCCTGATCGCCGGCCTGTTGCCGCTGCCGGTGCTGTTCATGGTGGCCTTCAGTATCGCGATGATCGTCAACTATCCATGCCTGCAAGCCCAGAAGGACCGCGTCGCGGCTCACGCCGGCAGTGTGCTGGCAGTGGTCGGGCTGATCTTTGCCGCTGGTATCTTCACCGGTATCCTCTCCGGCACCGGCATGGTCGACGCGATGTCGAAAAGCCTGCTGGCGGTGATTCCGGACTTCCTCGGCCCGTACCTGGCAGTGATCACGGCGCTGGTGAGCATGCCGTTCACCTTCTTCATGTCGAACGATGCGTTTTACTACGGCGTGTTGCCGGTACTGGCCGAAGCCGCCAGTCACTACGGCATCAGCGCGGTGGAAATGGCACGTGCCTCGATCGTCGGTCAGCCCGTCCACTTGCTGAGCCCGCTGGTACCATCGACTTATCTGCTGGTGGCTCTGGCCGGTATCGACTTCGGTGACCACCAGCGCTTTACCCTCAAGTGGGCAGTTCTGGTGTGCATGTGCATACTGGTAGCAGCATTGCTGATGGGGATTTTCCCGCTGTTCAGCACTCTATAAGCCCAAGACTCGCCATGAAGGGTCCCGGCTTCGCTGTCTGAAGCCCGGACCCTTTGTGGTTTAACACACGCTCAAAGGAATACACATGGAATGGCTGACCAACCCTGAAATCTGGGTTGCCTTCTTTACCCTGACCGCCCTGGAAATCGTTCTGGGTATCGATAACATCATCATGATTTCGATCCTGGTCAGCCGCATGCCCAAACACATGCAGCAGCGCACCCGGATTTTCGGTCTGGCGCTGGCCATGGTTACGCGGATTCTGTTGCTGCTGTCGATCACCTGGGTCATGCGCCTGACCGCCGACCTGTTCGAAGTGTTCGGCCAGGGCATTTCCGGGCGTGACCTGATTCTGTTCTTCGGTGGCCTGTTCCTGCTGTGGAAAAGCTCCCAGGAGATGTACCACGCGCTGGAAGGCGAGGATGAGTCCGACGATGAGCCGAGCGGCAAGGGCGGCAACTTCCTGTACACCATCGTGCAGATCGCGATCATCGACATCGTGTTCTCCCTGGACTCGGTGATCACCGCGGTCGGCATGGTCTCCCACGTACCGGTCATGGTCGCGGCGATCATTGTGGCGGTGCTGGTGATGATGCTGGCCTCGGGCACCATCAGCGCGTTCATCGACAAGCACCCGTCGCTGAAGATGCTGGCGCTGTCGTTCCTGCTGGTGGTGGGTACCGTGCTGATTGCCGAATCCTTCGACGTTCACGTACCGAAGGGCTACGTCTACTTCGCCATGGCGTTCTCGCTGGCGGTGGAAGCGATCAACATCAAGATGCGCACCGCGATCGCCCGCAAGAAACAGCAGCAGGATCCGGTGAAGCTGCGCAAGGATATTCCGGGCCAGTAACCCGGTTGCTGTAACGGCGAAAAACCTGTGGGAGCGGCGGTGCGACGATTCGTGCCCGCTCCCACATTGATTTGTGGTGGATTCGTAAAATCCTTTTCATGACACTTTTGTTTCAATCCCTTCTTTAGCTATGCAATGCTGGCGCCCAGACCGTTAGCCAACTACAGCTTAAGTACTACACGTAGAACCTCGCGGTACCGTCAACTTGCTCCTTTGGGGCGCTACCACCACAGGGGGCCTTTATGCTCACCCTGCTCAATTTGCTCTCAGCCGTGGCCTTGCTGATCTGGGGCACGCACATCGTCCGTACCGGCATCCTGCGGGTGTACGGCTCCAACCTGCGCCATGTCATTGGCCGCAACATGTCCAAACGCTGGCTGGCCTTTCTCTCGGGGATCGCGGTGACGGCGATGGTCCAGAGCAGCAACGCCACGGCCATGCTCGTCACCTCCTTCGTCGGTCAGGGCCTGATGGCGCTGACCCCGGCCCTGTCGACCATGCTCGGCGCCGACGTCGGTACGGCGCTGATGGCGCGGGTGCTGACCTTCGACCTGTCCTGGCTGTCGCCGCTGCTGATTTTCATCGGCGTGATCTTCTTCCTGTCGCGCAAGCAGACCCGCCTGGGCCAGATGGGCCGTGTCGCGATCGGCCTGGGCCTGATCATTCTGGCGCTGCAACTGATCGTCGAGGCCGCGGCGCCCATCACCCATGCCAAGGGCGTGAAGGTGATCTTCGCTTCGCTGACCGGCGACATCCTGCTCGATGCCCTGATGGGTGCGCTGTTCGCCATGATTTCCTACTCCAGCCTGGCGGCGGTGCTGCTGACCGCGACCCTGGCCGGCGCCAAGGTGATCGGCCTGCCGGTGGCCCTCGGCCTGGTGATTGGCGCCAACATCGGCAGCGGCGTGCTGGCGTTCCTCAGCACCAGCATGCAGAACGCCGCCGGGCGTCAGGTGGCGCTGGGCAGCCTGTTGTACAAGCTGATCGGCCTGTTGCTGATCATTCCGGTGCTCGACCCCTTGGTGCACTGGATCGACAGCCTGGATTTCAGCCCGCAGGAAATGGTCATCGGCTTCCACCTGCTCTACAACACCACGCGTTGCCTGATTCTGCTGCCCACCGTCGGGCCGATGGCCAGGTTCTGTGCCTGGGTGCTGCCCGAACGTCCGCAAGCCAATGGCACGGCCAAGCCCCGGCATCTCGATCTGACGGCGCTGGCCACCCCTAGCCTGGCGCTGGCCAACGCGGCGCGGGAAACCCTGCGCATGGGGGATCTGATCGACAACATGCTCGAGGCCATGCTCGACGTGCTGCATGGCAAGCAAACCGCCGTGACCCAGGAAGTGCGGCGCCTGACCGATGACGTGGAATCGCTTTACAGCGCGATCAAGCTGTATCTGGCGCAGATGCCCCGGGAAGACCTCAGCGATCAGGACAGCCGGCGCTGGGCCGAGATCATCGAGCTGGCGATTAACCTGAAACTGGCCAGCGACCTGATCGAACGCATGCTGCGCAAGGTCCAGCAGCAGAAAACCTCCCAGCGCCGCTCGTTTTCCGAAGTGGGCCTGGAAGAACTGGCGGGGCTGCACAGCCAGTTGATCGCCAACCTGCGGCTGGGCCTGTCGGTGTTCTTGAGCGCCGACAAGGAAAGCGCCCGCCAGCTGCTGCGCGAGAAACGTCGCTTTCGCGCACAGGAACGCCGCCTGGCCCACGCGCATGTCAGCCGTTTGCAACGTAAGATCGTGCAGAGTATCGAGACCAGTTCCCTGCACCTGGAGTTGATCGCCGACATGAAGCGCCTGAATTCGCTGTTCTGCAGCAGTGCTTATGTGGTGCTGGAAACGTCGGAAACCGGGGCCCTGGCGGTCGATGATTTGACCGATACCACGCATTCGCCTTGAACGTCTGGCGGTGTGGTCAGTCAGTAACATCAGTTCGGCTTGAAGGCCATTCGCGAGCAAGCCCGCTCCCACATTGGTTTTGTGAACACCGCAAACCAAATGTGGGAGCGGGCTTGCTCGCGAAGACGGCCTGACTGACGACTCGGATCTCCAATCAGCCGTATGGAAGCTCGTTATGCGTTGCCTGCTGTTCGCCTGTCTGTTGCTCGGTTCACTGCCCTCCCTTGCCCTGGATCGCTTCCAGGTCGAGGGCTATACCCTGCGCAACGGCCTGCAAATCCTGCTCAAGCCGGGCGCGGAGCGCGGGCATGTGGCGATTCGGCTGGTGGTGGGGGTCGGCATCGACGATTTCAAATGCGCTGACAAAGAGCTGCCACACCTGCTCGAACACCTGCTGTTCAGTGGCATCGACGCCAGCGGCGAAGGCGGTCTCGAGGAGCGCATGCAGGCCCTGGGCGGCGAGTGGAACGCCTTCACCAGTAACGCCGACACCACCTTCGTGATCGAAGCCCCGGCGAAAAACCAGCGCAAGGTTCTCGATCTGCTGCTGGATTTGTTGACCCAGACCCGATTCGACGACAACGCTGTCAACGCCGCCAAACAGGTGGTCGAGCGCGAAGACGGCGGCCATTACTCTCATCTGCAACGCTGGCTGGACCGCCAGGATCTGGGGCACAGCGCCAGCAAGCAGCTGGCCGTCGAGCTGGGCCTCAAATGCTCGGAGCGCGCGGAGGTCGATCAACTGACCCGCGAGCAACTGGAGAAGGTGCGCAAGGACTGGTACGCGCCCAACAACATGACGCTGATCGTGGTCGGCGACCTCGATCGTCTGCTGCCGGCCTATCTGGAGCGGACCTACGGTGCGCTCAAACCGATCGAGCCGACCGCCCACCCGGAGCTGCCGCAAATCAAATCCAGCGCCGCCCACGAACGTAGCCTGATCCGCGGCTTTGTCGGCGACGGCGCCAAGCTGCACTGGCTGGTGCCGGAGCCGGTGCTGGAAGATCAGCACGACCAGACCTTCGATCTGCTCAAGGACTACCTGGACTGGGCACTCTATCGCCAGTTGCGCCTGGCGTACGGCCTGTCCTACGGGCCATGGGCCGAGCGCGAGGTGTTCGGCGGCGTGGGCTTCATGAGCCTGAACGCCGATCTTGAGCGGGACGATGTGGACAAGGCGCAGCAGGTGCTGGAGGAACTGAAGGCCCAACTGCTCAAGGACGGCCTGAACGCCGAGACCTTCAACCGCCTCAAGCAAGCCGCCATCGCCCGCCAGTCCTGGGCGGTGCAAGGCAACAGCGCGCTGGCCGATTACTACTGGAGCGCCATTGGCGACTACGAAGACGGGCGTTTCGCCAATCCGGCGAAGGAGTTGCAGTCGGTGACGCTGGCGGAAGCCAACAAGGCCATGCGCGAGCTGTTGCTGCAGCCGGGTTATATCCGGATCGAGAAGCCGTTGCTCAGTGATGATCAGGTGTTGTGGGTGATTGCCGGGGGGCTCGGCTTGCTCGTCCTGACAATTCTGGGTTGGCATTTATATCGAAAAGCGACGCGCACCCTGTAGCAGCAGCCTTCGGCAGCTGCTACAGGGATCGCGATCACTGCCGAGGCTCGCCACGCCGCCCCACCAGCGGTACCCTGTCGGGGATTTTTCCTACGACTGATGTGAACCGCCGAATGCAGAACCTGACCCTTTTCGTACAGCGCATCCTCGAACTGATGAAGCGCTACCCTGGGGTCATCGCGCTTGGCGGTTTTATCTCGGGGGTCGGCAGCTTCATTCTGGTGGATCGCCAACAGGGGCTGGCGAGCTGGATCACCACCATCATGCTGATCAGCTGGGTCTGGCTGATGCTGGAAAACAGCCTGACCCAGCTGTTTACCCGGATCTTCAAACGGGAAATTCCCCAGCCGCTGCTGCGCTACGCGACGCAGATGATCCACCAGGAAAGCCTGTTTTTCGTCCTGCCGTTCTTTTTCATCACCACCACCTGGAACAGCGGCCAACTGGTGTTCACCGGACTGCTGGGCATCGCCGCGCTGATCTCCATCATCGACCCGCTCTACTACAAGTGGCTGGCGCCGCGGCGCTGGGCGTTCCTGGCGTTGCATACGCTGACCCTGTTCGCCGCCCTGCTCACCGCGTTGCCGGTGATCATGCACCTGACCACCTCGCAGAGTTTCAAATGGGCGCTGGGCATCGCCGTGCTGTTGTCCTTCCCCAGCCTTGCGTCAATCTTCCCGATCCGCACCGTGCGCAACGCCCTGGCGATCCTGAGCATTACCCTGGGCATCGGCGGTGTCGGCTGGGTGCTGCGGTCGTGGGTGCCACCGGCCACCCTGTGGATGACAGACGTGGCCATCAGCACCCAGGTGCAGGACCGCACGCCGGGTAAGAGCCTGGACGAAGTCAGCGTCGCGCAGATCCGCGGCGATGGCCTTTACGCCTACACCGCGATCAACGCCCCGCGCGGTCTCAACGAGCGGATCTATCACGTCTGGCAGTTCAACGGCAAAGAGGTGGACCGCATCGCCCTGGATATCCACGGCGGGCGCAAGGAAGGCTACCGGGCCTGGACCCACAAGCAGAACTTCCCCGGCAACCCGGCGGGCAAGTGGCAGGTCCGGGTGCTGACCGAAGACGGCCAGGTCATCGGCGTGCTGCGGTTTGATATCACGGACAGCACACCGACCAAAGAAAAGTAACCGGGTTCGTGCTATTACGTAGATTCGCGTAATCATTTGAAAGCACGGAGCTTATGAGCAGTAACACAGTGGCCGGCAATGCCCGACTGGACACCTCGCTCACCCCGCCTCAGATCCGGGTGACCGGGGACTGGACGCTCGCCCATTACGCCGACCTCAAGCACCTGAGCGAGAAGCTCGAAGGCCAATACGACGCCAACACTCGCATCGACCTCAACGGTCTGGGCGCCCTGGATACCGCCGGCGCTTCGCTGCTGGTGGAGCTGCTGGGCTCCGAGCGCCTGGGGCGCTCCGCCGAACACCCCGATTGCACCATCTCCGCCGCCGACCGCGCCTTGTTGCAGACGGTCTACCGTTCGCTGACCGACTTCTGCGTGCCAATCAAGGAGCCGGAAATCAACGTCGGCATTCAATTGCTGACCCGCATCGGCCGCGCCGTGGACACGGTCTGGCAGGACACCCTGCAACTGCTGGGCTTCGTCGGCCTGATCCTGGAAACCATCCTGCGCGGGTTGTTCCGCCCCAAATGCTGGCGGGTCACGGCGATGGTCGCGCACATCGAGCAGACTGGCCTGGACGCCGCGCCCATCGTCGCCCTGCTGACCTTTCTGGTGGGCGCCGTGGTGGCGTTTCTCGGCGCCACGGTGCTGGCCAATTTCGGCGCCACGGTGTTTACCGTGGATCTGGTGGCGTTCTCCTTCCTGCGTGAATTCGCCGTATTGCTCACCGCGATCCTGATGGCCGGCCGCACTGCCAGTGCCTTTACCGCACAGATCGGCTCGATGAAGGCCAACGAAGAAATCGACGCCATCCGCACCCTGGGCCTGGACCCGATGGAGTTGCTGGTGGTGCCACGGGTCCTGGCCCTGCTGATCGCGTTGCCGATGCTGACGTTCCTGGCGATGGTCGCGGGGATCGTCGGCGGCGGCGTGGTCTGCGCGGTGTCGCTGGATATCTCGCCGGCGATGTTCCTGTCGCTGCTGCAACAGGACATCGGCGTTCAGCACTTCCTGGTTGGGATGGTCAAAGCGCCGGTGTTCGCGTTCCTGATCGCCGCCATCGGCTGCCTGGAGGGCTTCAAGGTCAGTGGCAGTGCCGAGTCTGTCGGTGCGCACACCACCTCCAGCGTGGTGCAGTCGATTTTCGTGGTGATCGTGCTCGACGCCGTGGCCGCGATGTTCTTCATGGAGATCAGCTGGTGAGTCGTCTACACAGAGCCCCCACCGAGGCGGTGATCGAAGTCCGTGGGCTGTGCAATCGCTTCGGCCGCCAGAGCGTGCACGAGAACCTGGACCTGGACCTGTACAAGGGCGAGATCCTGGCGGTGGTCGGCGGCTCCGGCAGTGGCAAATCGGTGTTGTTGCGCAGCATCGTCGGCCTGCGCCAGCCCAGTGAGGGCGAGGTGAAGGTCTTCGGCAAGAACCTGCCGAGCCTGTCCGAACACGAACGCTCGCTGGTGGAACGGCGCTTTGGCGTGCTGTTCCAGAAAGGCGCCCTGTTCTCTTCGCTGACCGTGACCGAGAACGTCGCCCTGCCCCTCATCGAGCACGCCGGCCTGAGCCGTGACGATGCCGAGCACCTGGCGGCGGTGAAAATGGCTTTGGCCGGGCTGCCACTGTCGGCGGCGGACAAGTACCCCGCCTCACTGTCCGGCGGCATGATCAAGCGCGCGGCGCTGGCGCGGGCCCTGGCGCTGGACCCGGACATCCTGTTTCTCGACGAACCCACCGCCGGCCTCGACCCGATCGGTGCCGCCGCTTTCGATCAATTGATCCTGACCCTGCGCGATTCGCTGGGCCTGAGCGTTTTCCTGGTGACCCATGACCTGGACACCCTCTACACCATCACCGATCGGGTGGCGGTGCTGGCGCAGAAAAAGGTGCTGGTGGCCGATGCCATCGATGTGGTCTCGGAAACCGACGACGCGTGGATTCACGAATACTTCCATGGCCCTCGCGGCCGCGCGGCGCAGACAGCCGCCCAACAGCTCAACGAGGTCTGACGTGGAAACCCGAGCCCATCATGTACTGATCGGCCTGTTCACCGTGATTGTGGTGGCAGGCGCCCTGCTCTTCGGCCTGTTCCTGGCCAAATCCAGCGTCGACACCGAGTTCAAGGACTACGAAGTGGTGTTCAACGAGGCGGTCAGCGGTTTGTCCCGCGGCAGCTCGGTGGCGTACAGCGGGATCAAGGTCGGCGACGTGATCCAGCTGCGCCTGGACCCGAAAGATCCGCGCCGGGTGCTGGCGCGGATTCGCCTGGCCGGTGACACGCCGGTCAAGGAAGACACCCAGGCCAAGCTGGCGCTGACCGGGGTGACCGGCACCTCGATCATCCAGCTCAGCGGCGGTACGCCACAGAGCCCGACGCTCAAGGGCAAGGACGGCAACCTGCCGACCATCATCGCCGCGCCCTCGCCCATCGCCCGCCTGCTCACCGACAGCAACGACCTGATTGCCGGCGTGAACGTGCTGATGCACAACGCCAACATGATGTTCTCCACCGAAAACATCGAACGCATCAGCAAGACACTGGAGCATCTGGAACAGACCACCGGAGTCATCGCCGAACAGCGTGGGGATATCCGCGTGGCCATGCAGCAACTGGCGTCGGTGGGCAAACAGGCCAGCACCATGATGGAACAGACCTCGGCGCTGATGCGCAACGCCAACGGCCTGCTCAACGATCAAGGCAAGGAAATGTTCGGCAGCGCCCGTCAGGCGATGAAGTCCCTGGAACAGAGCAGCGCGACGATCAATCAGTTGCTCACCACCAACCAGGATTCGCTCAACAGCGGCATGCAGGGCCTCAATGGCCTGGCCCCGGCGATACGGGAGCTGCGTGAAACCCTCACCTCGCTGCGGGCGATCTCCAAACGCCTGGAGGCCGACCCCAGCGGTTACTTGCTGGGCAGTGACAAGCACAAGGAATTCACCCCATGAAGCTGACCCGCCTCGCCCTCCTCGCCAGCTTCACGCTGATGGGCGCCTGCTCGATCCTGCCCGAGCCCGAGCCGTTCAATCTGTATCGATTGCCGGCTGCGCAAAGCAGCGCCAGCCACGGCACGGTGCAGCGTTGGTCGCTGCGCCTGAACAAACCCCAGGCCAGCGAGGCGTTGAACAGCCCGAATATTGCGGTCATTCCCCAAGGCGATGTGATCAGCAGCTACAAGGGGGCGCGCTGGAGCGACCCGGCGCCGGTGCTGCTGCGCAATCGTCTGCTCGATGGGTTCCAGCGCGATGGCCGGATGACGCTGCTCAGTACCGATGACAGCAATTTCCAGGCGGACCTGGAACTGGGCGGCAGCCTGCAGGCGTTTCAGACGGAGTATCAGGGCACGGCCGCCAGTGTCGTCGTGCGCTTCGATGCACTGCTGGTGCGCGGCTATGACCAGCGATTGCTCGCCAGCCGCCGCTTTGAAGTGCGCCAGCCGTTGAGTGATGTAAAGGTGCCGGCGGTGGTTGCCGGGTTTGGGCAGGCCAGTGATCAGCTGACGGCGCAGGTGGTGGCTTGGGCGGTAGAGCAAGGCCAGAAAGTCGCGCCGCCGCCAAGACCCTGATTTATTGAGACTCCAATGGTGCTGCTTTTTGTGGCGAGGGGGCTTGTCGAAACGTCGCCACAAAAGCCCGCAGCCACAAGAGACAGCACTCACAGTGTTCTGGTTAACCGAAGAACCAGTAGCAGACGCCAATGGCGCCCAGCACACCCGCCAACTCCGCCAGCAACGCACACCCCACCGCATGCCGCGCCCGCTGGATACCTACCGCACCGAAGTACACCGCCAACACATAGAAAGTGGTTTCGGTACTGCCCTGAATCGTCGCCGCCACCAGCGCCGGGAAGCTGTCGACGCCCGAGGTCTTCATGGTTTCGATCAACATCGCCCGGGCGGCGCTGCCGGAGAATGGCTTGACCATCGCAGTCGGCAGCGCGTCGACGAAACGCGTGTCCCAGCCCGCCCATTCCACCAGATGACGAATCCCGTCCAGGCCGAAATCCAGGGCCCCGGACGCCCGCAGCACACCCACGGCGCAGAGCATCGCCACCAGATACGGCAGCAGATTCTTCGCCACGTCGAAGCCTTCCTTGGCACCTTCGACGAAGGCCTCGTAGACCTTCACCTTGCGCATCGCGCCGATAATCAGAAACAGCATGATCAGCCCGAACAGGGTCACGTTGCCGAGGATCGACGACAGCCCCGCCAAAGCTGTGGCCGACAGGGTGCCCAGCAGCGCCATGAAGCCGCCAAGCAGCAGGGCGCCTGGAATCAGATAGGCCAGCACCACCGGGTCCCAGACCCGCAGGCGTTGCATGAAGGCCACGGCGAGAAAGCCGACGATGGTCGAGCAGCTGGTGGCCAGCAAAATCGGCAGGAACACCAGGGTCGGATCGGGCGCGCCTTGCTGGGCGCGGTACATGAAGATCGTCACCGGCAGCAGGGTCAGGGAGGATGCGTTGAGCACCAGGAACAGGATCTGCGCGTTGCTGGCGATGGTGTCGCTGGGGTTCAGCTCTTGCAGGGCCTTTATGGCCTTGAGGCCGATCGGCGTGGCGGCGTTGTCCAGGCCCAGGCCGTTGGCGGCGAAGTTGAGGGTGATCAGGCCAATGGCGGGGTGGCCGGGTGGAACCTCCGGCATCAGGCGCAGGAACAGGGGACCTAGGACCTTGGCCAGCCATTCGACGATCCCGGCTTTCTCGGCGATGCGCAGAAAACCCAGCCAGAGGGTGAGGGTGCCGAACAGCAGCACCATCACTTCGACCGACAGCTTGGCCATGGCGAAGATGCTTTCCACCATCGCCGCGAAGATCCCGGCGTTACCGCCCACCAGCCATTGCACCAGCGCCGACACGGCGGCCACGATGAAGAAGCCAAGCCACAGGCCATTGAGCATCAGTCAAATCCCCCAAAAGATGGGCGAATGATAGCGGGGTGGTCAGAAACGACAAACCCCGGATTTGTCCGGGGTTTGTCGATATGACTCAATCACTGTGGCGCTCTTTGTGGCGAGGGGGCAAGCCCCCTCGCCACAGGATCTGTTTTCCACAAGGGTTTTGTGTCAGTTACGGGAAGACTCAGCCGCCGGCAGCTTTTCCTTGCTGCGCCAGTGCGGCAGGGAGTTCCAGTAGCGCTGGCCCTTGGCCTCGTCGTACATGCCTTCCCAACGCGCGATAACCAGTACCGCCAGGGCGTTGCCGATCACGTTCAGTGCGGTACGGGCCATGTCCATGATGCGGTCGACACCGGCGATGAACGCCAGGCCTTCCAGCGGGATGCCCACGCTGCCCAGGGTGGCCAGCAGGACCACGAAGGACACACCCGGAACGCCGGCGATGCCTTTGGAAGTGACCATCAGGGTCAGTACCAGCAGCAGTTGCTGGCTGATCGACAGGTCGATGCCGTACAGCTGGGCGATGAAGATGGCCGCGATGCTCTGGTACAGGGTCGAACCGTCGAGGTTGAAGGAGTAACCGGTCGGCACCACGAAGCTGCAGATGGCTTTCGGCGCACCGTAGGCTTCCATCTTCTCGATCACACGCGGCAGCACGGTTTCGGAAGAGGCGGTGGAGTAGGCCAGCACCAGCTCATCCTTGAAGATGCGCATCAGCTTGATCACGGAGAAGCCGAACAGGCGAGCGACCAGGCCCAGCACCATGAAGGCGAAGAAGGCGATGGCGAAGTAAACCAGGACCACCAGTTTCGCCAGCGGCAGCAGGGAAGCGAAGCCGAAGTTGGCCACGGTCACCGCGATCAGGGCGAACACGCCGATCGGAGCGTAGTTCATGATCATGTGGGTGACTTTGAACATGGCTTCCGATACGCCCTGGAACATCTTCACCAGAGGCTCGCGAACGTCCGCCTGCAGGCTCGACAGACCGAGGCCGAACAGCACGGAGAAGAAGATGATCGGCAGCATTTCACCGCGGGCCATGGCCGCGAAGATGTTCGACGGGATCAGGTTGAGGATGGTCTCGATGAACGCATGCTCGTGCTGCACTTCGGCAGCGGTCGCCTTGTACTTGGAGATGTCCACAGTACCCAGGGTGCTCATGTCGATGCCCGAGCCCGGGTGGAACACGTTGGCCAGTACCAGGCCGACCACGATGGCGACGGTGGTGACGATCTCGAAGTAGATGATGGTCTTCAGGCCAATGCGCCCGAGTTTCTTCGCGTCACCGACGCCGGCGATGCCGACGATCAGCGAGGAAATCACGATCGGGATCACGATCATCTTGATCAGACGGATAAAGATATCGCCTGCCGGTTGCAGAACGTTGCTGATCCACCAGGCTTTCTCGGCACTGAAATGGTTGAGCAGCGCACCGATTGCAATCCCCAACACCAGACCGATGAGGATCTGCCAGGCGAGGCTAAGCTTTGCCTTCTTCATATCTTTACCCTTACTTCAGTTTGACTCGGACGGTGGCTCGAGCAGCTTCGCTTGTGGCGAAAAGTCGTGTGCAACCGCCCCCGTATAAGGAGCCCCGGAGCGCTTGTTATGGCTCTCTGGCAGGCGAAAAAAGGCGCAACTATTCCGATGCAAGGAAGCGACGTCTAATGCCGTAAACGCCTACCCTATGCCGAATCGGCATGAGGTCTTTTAGCTGAAAGCGACGTCGCAATCGGTTCGAATACGACATTTCGGCAGACATAGGTGCCGTGAACCGGCCATTACAGCGCTAATTGAGTATTTTTTGATCAGGCGAGTGAGGCGTGAATTTTGGGAAAATCCTGCGTCGCGCGCGACAAAATTCCCGCGCGGTTATGGCGTCTTTTCTCGATATACGGTCGCAAGGGAACGGCTGGAAAAAAGATTTCCAGGCGATGAAGGAGGGGTGATGGCGGGGTTCGACAGCAAACCGATGGATCGCTCTAATTCAACGCTTTGCGTTTACAAGCTCTCCGCAAGTTCGTCGATTCATGAACGACCAACGAACTTGCGTCGCAGCTTTTCCTGACCTGGTCCTTTCGCAGGTACTCCCTGTACCCGTAGGTCACTCCGCCCCTGAAACAGGCAGAACGTCCCGACCCCCTGGTCATGCGCCTGCCTTCCTCGGGTGGGCGCACTGGGAAAGAAGCGCGGTGCCTCTTTCTTTGTCATTTATCCGGATTCCGTCCGGACGGCGGATAGATCAACTCAACTCGAACAAGTTCATTCGTCAGCCGCGACGGCGACCAAAGAAGAAGGAAGCAATGAACATCACCAGGAACACGACAAAGAGAATCTTGGCGATACCCGTGGCGGTGCCCGCGATACCACCGAAGCCCAGTACGGCAGCGACGATGGCAATGATCAAGAATGTAATTGCCCAGCTCAACATGGTGATTCTCCTTACGCTTTTCTTTATTTAGAGGTGCTGCGTTCCTGGCGTATTGAGTGCGCCAGGTGTGTGAACCTAGAACACCCAGCGTTCCTGACGAGGCGACTCATCCATCGTCTGGTGTTGGTCGACATCCATCATTCGCATCGAATAGGTGTCGTCCATGCCGCTCCTGGCAGCGCTGAAGTGGGTTTGGGTCGGGTGTTGAAACGACACGCTTGGCCCTTCCTGCTGCTGGCTCTGTTCCCAGCGCAAAAATTGCTGACCGGCAATCAAGGTGATCAGCAGCGCCAATACGGCAAACAGACCTTGCTGCAGATACAAGGGTGATAGCCGCAATTGGGTGGCACGTTGGCGATTCATCCTGAAGCTCCTCCCACTTTGGGGTAATCGGTTGAGGGCGCTTTGTTATTTGCCCTGCGATATCTGAGCTATTGCAGCCGGCGTGCCAGATTTTTTCTTCTAAAAAATCTTTATAAATCAATTGGTTATGTTGATGGCGAATTGACTTTCGGACGCATCCTGCACGATGCGGCTTTTCGCGGTCGTGCGTAATGCACGATCGCCTGCGCTGTCGTCGCAATATTTTTGAATTGAGAGCAGGGCGCTGCTGTCAGAAAAAGATGCGGTCGGGCCTTTGATAAGTGTCTATCTATAAAAGGCTCGCGCAATCGAGGTCCAAACCGGCGTGGCGGGAGATAACTATCCTGTCGGCGCAGGAATGGATCAGAATGAACCATGCAACTTGCCCGATTTTTCCGGGACTAAACCAAGACCATTCATTAAGGAGCGTAGGAAAATGGAATCAGCCACGGAACATAAGGGCCGTATTCTTCTGGTGGATGATGAGTCCGCCATCCTGCGTACTTTCCGTTATTGCCTTGAAGACGAAGGCTACAGCGTGGCTACCGCCAACAGCGCCGCGCAGGCCGACGTGCTGCTGCAGCGTCAGGTCTTCGATCTGTGTTTCCTCGATCTGCGGCTGGGTGAGGACAACGGCCTCGATGTGCTGGCGCAGATGCGTATCCAGGCGCCGTGGATGCGCGTGGTGATCGTCACCGCGCACTCGGCGGTGGACACCGCTGTCGACGCCATTCAGGCCGGTGCCGCCGATTATCTGGTCAAACCCTGCAGCCCGGATCAACTGCGGCTGGCCACCGCCAAACAACTGGAAGTGCGACAGCTGTCGGCGCGCCTGGAAGCGCTGGAAGGCGAGGTGCGCAAAGCCAAGGACGGTCTGGACTCCCACAGCCCGGCGATGAAAGTGGTGCTGGAAACCGCCCGCCAGGTCGCCAACACTGACGCCAACATTCTTATCCTCGGCGAGTCGGGCACCGGTAAAGGCGAACTGTCCCAGGCTATTCACGGGTGGAGCAAACGCGCGAAGAAGTCCTGCATCACCATCAACTGCCCGTCACTGACCGCCGAACTGATGGAAAGCGAACTGTTCGGCCATAGCCGCGGCGCGTTCACCGGGGCCAGCGAAAGCACCCTCGGACGCGTCAATCAGGCCGATGGTGGCACGCTGTTTCTCGACGAGATCGGCGACTTTCCCCTGGTTCTGCAACCCAAGTTGCTGCGATTCATCCAGGACAAGGAATACGAGCGGGTCGGTGACCCGGTCACCCGCCGTGCCGACGTGCGCATCCTCGCGGCCACCAACCAGAACCTTGAAGACATGGTCCGCGACGGCCGTTTCCGTGAAGACCTGCTCTATCGCCTGAACGTTATTACCCTGCACCTGCCACCACTGCGCGAGCGCCGCGAGGACATCCTGAACCTTGCCGACCGCTTCCTGGCGCGCTTCGTCAAAGAGTACGCACGCCCGGCCCGGGGCTTCAGCGAAGAGGCCCGCGAAGCGCTGTTGGGTTATCGCTGGCCCGGGAACATCCGTGAGCTGCGCAACGTGGTGGAGCGCGCAAGCATCATCTGCGCGCAGGAGAAGGTTGAGGTCAGCCACCTGGGAATGGCGGAAACGCCGGTCAACAACGCACCGCGCATCGGCGCTGCCCTGAGTCTGGATGAACTGGAAAAAGCCCACATCGGTGCGGTCCTCGCCACCGCCGGTACGCTGGATCAGGCAGCCAAGACGTTAGGCATCGATGCATCGACGCTGTACCGCAAACGCAAACAGTACAACTTGTGAGACGCCGCCAATGAAACTGGCGATGAAGTTGCGGACCCGGCTGTTCTTGAGCATTTCCGCGCTGATCACCGTCGCGCTGCTCGGCCTGCTGCTCGGGCTGGTCAGCGTGATGCAGATGGCCGGGACCCAGGAAGCGCTGGTGCGCAACAACTTCGTCACCCTGGATATCGGCCTCAAGCTGCGCCAGACGCTGGGCGATCAGCTGCTCGTGATGCTCAGCGAGAAACCAGACTCAGGGGCTTTCGAGGCGTCCAAACAGCAATATTTGAAGTTGCTGGAAGAAGGCATTGCCCAGGAGCCGGAGAACGAGGGCAGCGCAAACGGGTTCCAGAAAGCCAAGGCGGACTACCTGAGTTTCATCAAGGCGTACGAAGCCTCGCCTGATCCCACTCAGGTGCTCAACAGCAACGACGAACTCACCGAACGATTCAACGCCTTGCGCAATGGCCTGATTGCCGAGCACAAGCGTGCCCTGGACAGCATCAGCGATACCGAGCGCCAGGCTCGCGAGCGGGCCTTGTTGATCGCCGGCCTGCTGGGGCTGGTCGGGTTGGCGGTGTTGATCATCGGTTTCGCCACCGCCCATGCCATCGCCCGGCGTTTCGGCGGGCCCATCGAGGCGCTGGCGCGGGCCGCGGACGATATCGGACAGGGCAATTTCGACGTCACGCTGCCGGTGTCCTCGGCATCTGAACTGAACCAGCTGACTCGCCGCTTCGGGATCATGGCCGAGGCGTTGCGTGAGCATCAGGCCACCAATGTCGATGAACTGCTGGCCGGCCAGCAGCGCTTGCAGGCGGTGCTGGACAGCATCGACGACGGCTTGCTAATGATCGATCGCCAGGGGCGTCTGGAGCACCTCAACCCGGTGGCCCAGCGCCAGTTGGGCTGGGAGGCCGACCGGGTAGGGCAGGCGCTGGATGTGGCCCTGCAACGTCCCGAACTCGATGAGCAACTGCAGATGGTGCTGCGTGGCGGCACCCTGGAGCGTCCGCCGGAGGACCTGAGCATTGAGGTCGACGGCGAAACCCGAGTGCTGACCTTCAGCCTGACGCCTGTGGTTCATACCCAAGGCCAGGTTCTCGGCGCAGTGATGGTGCTGCATGACGTCACCGAGCAGCGTGCCTTCGAACGGGTGCGTAGCGAGTTCGTGCTGCGCGCTTCCCACGAGTTGCGCACGCCGGTCACCGGCATGCACATGGCGTTCGGCCTGTTCCGCGAGCGCGCGCGCTTCGATCCGGACTCCCGCGAAGCCGATCTGCTGGATACCGTGAACGAAGAAATGCAGCGCCTGATGCAATTGATTAACGACCTGCTGAATTTCTCGCGCTACCAGAACGGTCTGCAGAAGCTCAGCCTCGCGCCGTGCTCCATCGACGATTTGCTGGAGCAGGCGCAGACACGCTTCACCGATGACGCCGAGCTCAAGGGCATCGAGTTGCTGGTGGAGGTGCAGGGCCCGCTGCCGCGTCTGCAGGCCGATCAGCCACAACTGGACCGAGTGCTCGATAACCTGATCGACAACGCCCTGCGCCATACCGCCGCCGGCGGCCTGATCCGCTTGCAGGCACGGCGCCATGGCGATCGGGTGATCATCAGCGTTGAAGATAACGGCGAGGGCATTGCCTACGGGCAGCAGGGAAGGATCTTCGAGCCCTTCGTGCAGGTCGGCCGCAAGAAAGGCGGAGCTGGGCTCGGCCTGGCGTTGTGCAAGGAAATCGTGCAGTTGCACGGCGGGCGGATGGGGGTTTATTCGCGGCCGGGGCAGGGCACGCAGTTCTACATGGCGCTGACCGTCTAGCCCGTCTTACGCCTCATCATCCAGACGCCGGCTGGCAAACCGGCGGCCACGGGTAATCAGTTCGATGAACTGCACGGCGCTCAAGGCGTGGGCGAACAGCCAGCCCTGACCGAACTTCACCCCTTCACTGCTCAGCAGTTCTGCCTGGGCTTCATGCTCGATGCCTTCGGCGATCACCTTCAAATGCAGCGACTGCGCCATATGAATGATGTGCGGGGCGACACCGCTGCTGGCTGCGTCATGACCCAGCGCATCGATGAAAGCCTTGTCGATCTTCAGGCAATCCACCGGCAGGGTCTGCAGATAGGCGAGGCTGCAATAGCCGGTGCCGAAGTCGTCGATCAGCACCTGATGCCCGACGTCGCGAAGCGCTTGCAGGTTTTCCCGGGCCACCACCACGTCGATCAGCCCGCGCTCGGTGACCTCGAAGGCGATTTGCCGGGCGGCGACCCGGTGCAGGGTCAGCAAGCGCGCCATGACCTGGCCGATGCGCGGCACCATCACGTCGCACGCGGCGAGGTTGACCGAGATATACAGCTGCGGATTGGCCCGCAACAGCTGCCCCAGTTGCTCCAGCAGGCGTTGCAGGACGAAGTCGGTCATCTGCCGGATCTGTCCGGTGTTCTCCGCCATCGGGATGAACAGGTCGGGACTGGTCAGGGTGCCGTCCGGTCGTCGCCAGCGCAGCAAGGCTTCGGCGCCGACGCAGTTGCGGCTGTCGAGGTCGAAGATCGGTTGGTACAGGACCTGCAATTCGCCGCGGCGAATGGCGCCGGTCAGCTCTGCATCCAGGGACTGGCGCTGACGCACCAGCAGGAACACCAGGAACCCCACGCAGAAGGACAGGCTCAGGCACACCGGCAGCAGCCACCACCACATCGGCGGAATGTGGGTGCCGCCGCGCGGGCTGATCAACACCAGCTGGTATTCCGGGTTGTCGGTGGGCATGCGATAGATCAGGCGTTTCTGCGTGACTTGCAGGGCGTCCCGACTCTTCGGTGGCCAGTGCTCCGACGGCGGCCATGCCTGCGAGGCGCCCAGCACGGGAATCGCCCGGGTGCCACGGTCGAGCACCACCAGCAGGCTGCTGCCGGGTGACAAGTCCACCATGTCGGTCAAATGTCCACGGGACGTGGCGACCCGGAAATTGCCGCGCCCGAGCATCAGGGCGGCGCGGTTTTCATCGGGTTCCAGGGTGGTGTTCAGCCAGTAGCTGTAGGTGGGGCCCTTGATGTCGGGAGGGCGTATCAGCGACAACCCTTCCTGACGCGGTCGGTTGGAGCAGATGCGCGAGGAGTCCATGTACGCGGCTTCGTAGACGAAGCGGTAGTTGAAGGTGACCTGCTGCAGGGTCGCGATCATCTCGTCATCGCAACCACGCAATGGCTGGGCTTCCAGGTCGTCGAGGCTTTCGCGCAATTGCCCGAACAGTTGCTCCAGGCGGGCGAGGAAGCGCTCGCCCTGGGCGTTCATTTCCTGGCTTTCATTCTGCTGGATCTGGTGCAGGGCGATGAAGAAACTGCCCGCCATCAATAGGGTTGCGCTCAGGACAGCCGCCATCATCGCCAGAAACCAGGGGCGATAGAACCAACTACGTAATGTCTCTCTGGCAGCAGGCATCGTGGAATATCCGGCGAATTACCAATGAGTTATAGCTGCAGATTTGACATGGCGCGCTGACCGTCGGGCGGCCGTCGCTATTTATTTTGTCTGATTCAACACCAGCAGCATGGCCGCTGTTTGCGCATCCGGCGTGCCGTCGAAGCGCGATGGCCGGAAATGCATCTGGAACGCTGCGATCACGTGGCGTGTGGCGACATCGAGTTCGCCGGTCTGCGCAATCTCGTAACCGAAGCGGGCCAGCTGCGCCTGATACCAACTGATGCTCGGCGGCTGCGCTTCAAATTGTAGCTGCTGGCGCGCCACTGCCTGCTCGTTGGGCCAGATGCCGAAACCCGCCGCCGCCAGACGCTTCCACGGAAACAGCGGTCCGGGATCGAGTTTGCGCAAGGGCGCGATGTCGCTGTGGCCGATGATGCTGCGCGGGCTGATGGGGTAGCGGGAAGTGATGTCCTTGAGCAGGACGATCAAGGATTCCACCTGCGCTTCGCTGTAGGGATACCAGAGGCGCCCGGTGGGGGTGTCCTTGAAACCCGGATTGACGATTTCGATGCCGATGGAGCTCGAGTTCAGCCAGGTCCGGCCTTGCCACTGGCTTTCTCCGGCGTGCCAGGCGCGCTGGTTTTCGTCCATCAGTTTGAAGATGGTCGCCTTCTTGTCGTCGCCGATCAGGTAATGACTACTGACTTCGCCATGGGTCAGCAATTGCAGCGAACGTTCCTGGGAGGCGGAGGTGTAATGCAGCACCACGAACTGGATACGACTGTCGTGATTGGCGGAAGGGTGACTGGTGTCGTAGCGAGGGCCGCTGGCGCAACCGGCCAGAAGCAGCAGTGACAGGATGATGAACGCGGAAAATTTCATGGCTGGGCAATACACGCAAGGCAGTAATGCAACAGTGTAACGTACTGCCTTGCGTGCGGCGGGCATTCACAAAGTTTTAAACATATGCGGCGCTGCGCCTCAGCCCAGCTCCACGCGATTGCGTCCGGCATTTTTCGCGCGGTACAGCGCCTGATCGGCTCTCTTGAGCACCAGATCGCTGCTTTCTCCGGATCTGAACGCCGTCAGCCCCATGGAAATGGTGACGGTGACCGGCTCGCCCTTGAAGTGAAAAGGGCAGGCTTCAATCGACGCGCGCAGCTGTTCCAGCAATTTCATCCCCGCCGCTGGCACCGTCGACGGCATCAGCAGAACAAATTCCTCACCGCCAAACCGGGCAATGAAATCTGTCCCGCGCAGGCGCTTGCGCAGTACCGTGGCGATGATTTTCAGCACTTTGTCGCCGGCCAGGTGACCGTAGTTGTCGTTGATGCGCTTGAAGTGATCGAGGTCGAGCATCGCCAGCATCAAGGTGTTGCCGTGTTGTTGCCACTGGCCGATTTCATGCTCCAGTCGCTCGCTCCAGGCTGCACGGTTGGGCAGGCCGGTGAGCGGGTCGATCAAGGCTTTCTGGCGCTGTTCTTCCAGATGCTCACGCAAGCCCAGGGCTTCCTGTTCCATGTGCGCCACCCGTTCGGCCAGGCCATTGAGGCGGGCCGCGACTTCCTGCTCGCGCTCGTTGCGCTGCTGGCGATGACGATCCATGGTGCCGAGCAAGCCTTCCAGATGGTTTTCCAGCACCACCTTGAGATCTTCCAGGTTGGACGCTTCATGCATGCTGCTCTGCATGCCGTCGACTTGCTCGCGAATCTGCGTGTCCATGGCCTGGGCGGCGGAGCGGTTGTCGGCATGGCCGGCGCTGGCGGCTTGCAGATTGCTCTGGAACGACTCGAGGCGTTCGTTCAGATGTTGCAGGTACGTTTCGAATTCGTGCTGGCCGCTGCCCGCGATCGCCAGCATCAAGGTGGCCAGATCGTCGAGGATCGGTAGCAGTTCATACCAGTTCAGGCCGTTTTGCAGGCGGTAGCGCATCGACTCCGCCTGCGGGCGATGGCGCTCGGGGATCGCCAGGTCGTCGAGCAGGCCCAGCAATGTCTCTTCGATGTGCTTGGCCACCGAGCTGTAGGACGGCTCGGGGGAATCGGGCAGGGCATAGAGCACGTCAGGCGCGGGCGGTTGGTCGGGCTCCTCGGCAGTCGGCTCGGCGGTGGACTCGGTGTGCGAAGTATCGGCGGGCTCGGCGTGAGTCAGCTCGTCGGGGTTGATGGCCGGTTCGATCGGGGCCGCGGGGGCTTCGATGACGGCTTCTGCGACTTCGGGCTCATCTGTCCGGGGTTGTGTTTCCGGCAATGGAGCATGCTCTGGCTGTACTTCTGTCGGTTCGATGACCGGCGCAGCTGGTGCGCTTTGTGGTTCGACAACCGCGTCGGCGGCTTCCCGGGTTTCGAAGTGCAACTCGACCTCAACCGGCGCGCGTGAGGTTTCCACCGGATGGGCTGCAGGCTGCTCGGCGCCTGGAGTGGTTTGCGGCGCTGCTTCGTCGGCTTCACGGTGACCGAACAGTCGCTGCAGCAGGCTGGGGCGGTCGGGCTCCGGTGTCGCTTCCAGCTGACTCAGGGCCTTGCCCTGCAGGCTGCTCAGCTCACTGAGCAGCAACGGCATCTCGCGCGCCTGGCTGACCCGGTTATCCAGCTGTTTGGCGAAGTTCTTCAGCGGGCGGCTGACATCCCGAGGCAGGGGCAGGGTTTGCAGCTGGGTGACCAGCGCGGTCAGGGCGGCGCTGGTCTGGTTGATCCGGGTTTCCCGGCGCTGCTCGGAGTCGAGCACGGCTTTTTCCAGGCGCGGAATCAGGGCGGCAAGGCCCGCGTCCATGTCGTCGGTGCGCACGACTTCGCGCATTTCCTTCATGCATTGATCGACGGCGCGGTCGGTGCCTTCGGCTGCCAGCGTGCTGCGCACCAGTCCACGGCGCAGCAAGTCGAGGCGGGCATCCCAGCGACGTTCGAGCTTTTCCTGTTGTTCGATGCTTTTGAGGTATTTCTCTTTCCAGCGCTGGGCGTCGTCGCTCATTCAGGGGTTCCGCGAAGGGTAGGACTCAACGCGGGCAATGCATCGGCCGTGAGCGAACCCGGCAGACGAATCTCTACCGCGACCGGCAGGTGATCGGAAATGGGTTGGGCCAGCACCTCGACCTTTTCCAGCGTCAGGCTCGGGCTCAATAGAATGTGGTCCAGACAGCGTTGCGGGCGCCAGCTGGGGAATGTCGCTTCCAGTTGCGGGGCCAGCAGGCCAAGGTCGCGCAACGGAGAGTTCTGCAGCAGGTCACTGGCGTGGGTGTTCATGTCGCCCATCAGCACCTGGTGCTTGTAGCCGCCAATCAATTCGCGGATGTAGGCCAGTTGCAGGCTGCGGGTCCGCGCACCGAGCGCCAGGTGCATCATCACCACCACCATGGCATCCGCACCTTCGCCAAAGCGCACCAGAATCGCTCCGCGACCTTTCGGCCCCGGCAGCGGATGATCCTCAATCGCCCACGGCCGCAGACGGCTCAGCACGCCATTGCTGTGCTGAGCGAAGCGTCCGAGATTGCGATTGAGTTGCTGATACCAGTAGGGGAAGGCGCCGAGCTGGGCCAGGTGTTCGACTTGATTGACGTAGCCCGAGCGCAGGCTGCCGCCATCGGCTTCCTGCAGGGCGACCAGATCGAAGTCGCCGAGCAGATTGCCGATTTTCTGCAGGTTGTCGGCACGCCCGGTGTGCGGCAACAGATGTTGCCAACCCCGGGTCAGGTAATGCCGATAACGTTCGGTGCTGATGCCGACCTGGATATTGAAACTGAGCAAACGCAGACGGCTGTCTTCGGGAAGGCCCGTCGATTGCAGATGATGTTCGTTGACCCGCGGATCATGCAGGCCAACGCTGCGTTCACTTCCCCAGCGGCGCATGGTGGGTAAAGCCTTTTAGTTGGAGGCCGCCTTGGTGGCTGCTCGCTCTTTGTCGATCAGCTTGTCGGCCAGTTGCAGGGCTTCTTGAGCGCCGCCGGCGGAACCTACGTCAAAGCGATACTTGCCGTTGACGATAAGGGTCGGGACGCCAGAGATTTCATATTTCTTGGCCAGGTCAGTGGCCTTGACGATCTGGCCCTTGATGGCGAAAGAGTCGAAGGTGGCCAGGAACTTGTCCTTGTCGACGCCCTGGGTGGCCAGGAAGTCGGCCATGTCATTCTTGTCGGTCAGCTTCATGTGCTGTTTCTGGATGGCTTCGAACACCGCGGCGTGAACCTTGTGTTCAACACCCATGGCTTCCAGGGTCAGGAACATCTGGCCATGTGCGTTCCACGGGCCGCCGAACATGGCAGGGATGCGGACGAAGTTGACGTCAGAAGGCAGCTTCTCGACCCAAGGGTTGATCACTGGCTCGAAGGCGTAGCAGTGCGGGCAGCCATACCAGAACAGCTCCACCACTTCGATCTTGCCTGGAACGGCAACCGGAACCGGATTGCTCAGTTCGACGTAAGGGGCGGCGGGGGTTTCGGCGGCCTGGGCGGTCATGCCGAACAGGCTGGCAGCGACCAGTGCGGCGCTGATGATCAGATTACGCATGCTTTACTCCTGAGCAAATTTTATCGCCTCGCGCGACCTGTTTTCAGACAGGTCTGAGCGGGGCCGAGTTCTGTAGTGTAACGGCAGCGGCCACAAAAAAGGGCGGCCAAAGCCACCCTTTTTATACTTGCCACCACGGATTAATCGAGCGTTAACGTGGCAGTACTACGTGCCTGATGCAACGCCCGATTCGCCAGTCTTAGTGCAGGCCCTGAATGTAGCTGGACACGGCGGCGATGTCTTCATCGCTCATCTTCTTGGCAATACTTTGCATTGGTTTTGCGTCGCCGTCGTTGTTTCGGCCGCCTTCTTCCTTGCGGAAATCGGTCAGTTGCTTGGCAACGTATTGGGCGTGCTGGCCGCCCAGATGCGGGAAGCCGGCAGCGGCGTTGCCCGCGCCGTTTGGCGAGTGGCAACCAGTGCAGGCCGGCATGCCCTTGGCCAGGTCACCGCCACGGAACAGGGCTTCGCCGCGAGCGACGATCTTCGGATCGGCGGCGCCGACGCTGCCTTTCTGGCTGGCGAAGTAGGCGGCGATGTCCGCCAGGTCCTGATCGCTCAGGTTGGTCAGCAGGCCGGTCATTTCCAGAACGGTGCGCTTGCCCGACTTGATGTCATGCAGCTGCTTGGTCAGGTAGCGTTCACCCTGGCCCGCCAGTTTTGGAAAGTTTGGCGCCATGCTGTTGCCATCCGGGCCATGGCAGGCGCCACATACGGCGGCTTTGGCCTGGCCTGCGGCGGCGTCACCAGGTTTGACTGGCTCACCTGCGGCATAGGCAGCGCCGGAGATCCCCACGGTCAACAGCAGACTCACGATCAGTTTGTTCATCAGCTAATCCAACTACGGCTAAGGGTTAAGAGTTATGGACCGGGTTTACTCGCTCATCCACTGGATGATGGCTCGGTAATCCTCGGCACTGCAGTCCATGCACAAACCACGCGGCGGCATCGCCTTGAAACCCTGGGTCACGTGTTGCACCAGCGTCTCCATACCTTTCGCCAACCTCGGCGTCCAAGCTTCCTGATCGCCCTTGCGGGGCGCCATGGGGAGTTGGCCGGAATGACAGGCACCACAAACACGGTTGTACACGGCTTCCGGATCCTGTGTAGCCTGAGCGCTGTAAAGCGGTATCAGAAGTCCGGCAGCCAGCAGCCATTTCGTCATAAAACGACCTTTTCAGGGTTGAGAGCGTTCTGCGTTCTAGTGCGCAATCAAGGTCTGTCGCTCTCGTGAACTTCGTCCTACGCTGGGACAAAGCGCACACAAAATCTGCGGCATTATATACTGGCGTCACTGAAACGGAAGCGACACCGCTTGCCGCGCCCATTCCAGGCGCCGCCCACATCGGAAATCCCATGCAACTCAAGAATCCCATCCTCGGTCTGTGCCAACAGTCCACCTTCATGCTCAGCGCCGCCAAAGTCGACCAATGTCCGGATGACGAAGGTTTTGAAGTCGCCTTCGCCGGGCGTTCCAACGCCGGCAAGTCCAGTGCTCTCAACACCCTGACCCATGCCAGCCTGGCGCGTACCTCGAAAACGCCGGGGCGCACGCAACTGTTGAATTTCTTCAAGCTAGACGATGAACGCCGTCTGGTCGACCTTCCGGGCTACGGTTACGCAAAAGTCCCTATTCCGCTCAAGCAGCACTGGCAGCGTCACCTGGAGGCGTACCTGGGCAGCCGCGAGAGTCTGAAGGGCCTGATTCTGATGATGGACATCCGTCACCCGATGACCGACTTCGACCGCCTGATGCTCGACTGGGCCATCGCCAGCGGCATGCCGATGCACATTCTGCTGACCAAGGCCGACAAGCTGACCTATGGCGCGGCCAAGAACACGCTGCTCAAGGTTCAGTCGGAGATTCGCAAGGGTTGGGGCGATGCCGTGACCATCCAGCTGTTCTCGGCGCCAAAGCGCATGGGGCTGGAAGAGGCCTACACTGTGTTGGCGGACTGGATGGAATTGGCGGACAAAGGCGCCGAGGCAGAGGCGCAGTAAGGCTCGGAAACTGTCTGCGGCGCACCGTGGGCAGTTTTCTGCAGGCAAAAAAAACCCCGGACTTCTATGGGGAGGGGGAAGTTCCGGGGTTCAAGTTCTAGACCGCTAGGGCGGGGTCCAGATATCTGCCAACACTTAACACAACATAGGAGCATCGAAGGGCTTCACCAGCCATTCAGTATCTCTGAGTGGTGCTTCTTCAGATTAGTTCAGATTTTTTTTCAACGCCTTTGGAAAAGTTCCAATAATTTTCCGCCCCAAAGGCGATCTGGCGCTCCGGCGCGGCACTATGCCGCAGCCAAACCCAGTGATTCCGGGCCTCGCACGGGGGTGTCCCGGGCATTGAATCCCACCGACACTCCCTTGCGGGTACGCCCGTACCTGAAAACTAGCCGACAGACGGCTCAGTGAGCCTCATCCCAATTGTTGCCCACGCCCACTTCCACCAGCAGTGGAACGTCCAGTTTGGCCGCGCCACTCATGTAACCGCGAATTTCATCGCGAACCTGGTCGACCAGATCTTCACGCACCTCCAGCACCAATTCGTCGTGCACCTGCAGGATGACCTTGGCGTCGAGCCCGGAAGACGTCAGCCAGTTATCCACAGCCACCATGGCTTTTTTGATGATGTCCGCGGCCGTGCCCTGCATCGGCGCGTTGATCGCCGTGCGCTCGGCGGCGGCGCGTTCCTGCGGCTTGTTGGAGTTGATCTCCGGCAGGTACAGGCGACGGCCGAAGAAGGTTTCCACATAACCCTGTTCCGCCGCTTGGGCGCGGGTGCGGTCCATGTACTGGCGCACACCCGGATAGCGGGCGAAGTAGGTGTCGATGTAGGCCTTGGCGGTCTTGGTGTCGACGCCGATGTCCTTGCCGAGCTTCTGCGCGCCCATGCCGTAGATCAGGCCGAAGTTGATCGCCTTGGCGCTACGACGCTGATCGGAGGTCACGTCGGCCAGTTCGACCTTGAACACTTCCGCGGCGGTGGCGGTGTGCACGTCCAGATCGTTGCGGAAGGCATTCATCAGGCCTTCGTCCCGGGACAGGTGCGCCATGATCCGCAGTTCGATCTGCGAGTAGTCCGCCGCCAGCAGTTTGTAACCGGCCGGTGCCACGAAGGCCTGGCGGATGCGCCGTCCTTCAGCGGTGCGCACCGGAATGTTCTGCAGGTTCGGGTCGCTGGAAGACAGACGCCCGGTGGACGCCACCGCCTGGTGATAGGAGGTGTGGATACGCCCGGTGCGCGGGTTGATCTGCTCCGGCAGGCGATCGGTGTAGGTGCTTTTCAGCTTGCTCATGGAACGGTATTCCATCAGCACCTTGGGCAGTCGGTAGTCTTCCTCGGCGAGCTTGGCCAGCACTTCTTCGGCGGTGGACGGCTGACCCTTGGCGGTTTTCTTAAGCACCGGCAGACCGAGTTTCTCGTAGAGAATCACCCCAAGTTGCTTGGGCGAGCCGAGGTTGAACTCTTCACCGGCAATCTCGAAGGCCTCACGCTCCAGCGCGACCATCTTGTCGCCCAGTTCGATGCTCTGTACGCCAAGCAGCGCGGCATCGACGAACGCGCCCTGGCGCTCGATGCGCGCCAGCACCGGCACCAGCGGGATTTCGATGTCGGTCAGCACGCTGGCCAGACTCGGAATGGCGCTGAGCTTGTCGAACAGCGCTTCGTGCAGACGCAGGGTGATGTCGGCGTCTTCGGCGGCATAGGGGCCGGCCTGCTCGAGGGCAATCTGATCGAACGTCAGCTGCTTCACGCCTTTGCCGGCGATGTCCTGGAAGCTCACCGTGGTGTGGTCCAGGTACTTCAGCGCCAGGCTGTCCATGTCGTGACGGGTGGCGGTGGAGTTGAGCACGTAGGATTCGAGCATGGTGTCGAAGGCGATACCGCGCACGCTGATACCGTTGGCCTGATCGCCCCCGATGGCGCAGTTGGCCAGGATGTTCATGTCGAACTTGGCATGCTGGCCGACCTTGAGTTTGTTCGGGTCTTCCAGGATCGGCTTGAGGGCGCGCAGGATGGTGTCGCGATCCAGCTGCTCGGGCACGCCGATGTAAGAGTGGGTCAGGGGAACGTAGGCCGCTTCGTTGGCCTGCACCGCGAACGACACGCCCACCAGCTGCGCCTGTTGCGCGTCGATGCCGGTGGTTTCGGTGTCGAAGGCGAACAGCTTGGCGTTGTTCAGCTTTTCCAGCCAGACGTCGAAGCGTGCCTGATCGAGGATGGTCTCGTAGCGGGTTTCAGCCGTGGGTGCCGGCGCCGGCGCTTCAGCCACGGCTTCGGCGGCGCTGAACAGGTCCACTACCGGCGCAGGCTCGGCGGCCGTGCTCAGCTCCACGCGCTTGGCATCGCGTTGCAGGTCGTTCAGCCAGCTCTTGAATTCGAGCAGGTTGTAGAGTTCGGTCAGCTTGGCCTGGTCTTCCGGGCCCATCTGCAGGTCATCAAGTTCGATGTCCAGCGGCACGTCGACCTTGATGGTCGCCAGCGCGTAGGACAGGAAGGCCATTTCCTTGTGCTCTTCAAGCTTGGCCGGCAGGGTTTTCGCCCCGCGAATCGGCAGGGTCGGGACGATGTCCAGCTGCGCGTACAGCTCGGTCAGGCCACCGTTGACGCCCACCAGCAGGCCGGACGCGGTCTTCGGGCCGATGCCGGGAACGCCTGGGATGTTGTCGGAAGAGTCGCCCATGAGCGCCAGGTAATCGATGATCTGCTCGGGAGCGACACCGTATTTCTCCTTCACGCCTTCGACGTCCAGCGCGCTACCGGTCATGGTGTTGACCAAGGTAATGTGGCCATCGACCAGCTGCGCCATGTCCTTGTCGCCGGTGGAGATGATCACCGGGCGGTCAGCCGCGGCGCTGCTGCGCGCCAGGGTGCCGATCACGTCGTCGGCTTCGACGCCTTCGACGCATAGCAGCGGGAAGCCCAGGGCCTTGACGCTGTCGTGCAGCGGCTGAATCTGCACGCGCATGTCGTCGGGCATGCTCGGGCGATTGGCCTTGTACTCGGCGTACATTTCATCGCGGAAGGTTCCGCCCTTGGCGTCGAACACCACCGCGAAGGGGCTGTTCGGGTACTGCTTGCGCAGACTCTTGAGCATGTTCAGCACACCTTTGACCGCTCCGGTCGGCAGACCTTTGGAGGTGGTCAGCGGTGGCAGTGCGAAGAAGGCGCGATACAGGTAAGAAGAACCGTCCACCAGGACGAGGGGGGCTTGGCTCATGAGCACGATCAACCTTTTCGGCGGGTCCGGCGCTAGAATAGCGGGACCGTTGACGACAAAGGGACAAGGTTATCATGCGCACACTAAATCGCCTGTTGCTGGCTGGGTTGTTTGCAATCACACCATTGGCGGTGATGGCGGCGGACGATGCGCCGTCACCGGAGCCGGATGTAACCATTCGCACGGAAGGCGACAACACGATCAAGGAATACCGCCAGAATGGCTTTCTGTACGCCATTCAGGTCACGCCAAAGGGCGGCAAGCCGTACTTTCTGGTGCGCGCCGATGGATCGGACGGTAACTTCATCCGCTCGGATCAGCCGGATATGCTGATTCCGTCGTGGAAGATCTTTGAGTGGAAATAGTTTCCTAATTTCAATTGGCGCCGGCTCACGAGCGGCGCCCGTACTGGCAGCTTAAACATGTCTGTGTTCACCCCCCTGGCTCGGCCCGAGCTGGAAACCTTTCTCGCCCCTTATGGCCTTGGCCGTCTGCTTGATTTCCAGGGGATCGCCGCCGGTAGTGAAAACACCAATTTCTTTATCAGCCTGGAGCAGGGCGAGTTCGTCCTGACCCTGGTCGAGCGCGGCCCGGTCCAGGAGATGCCGTTCTTCATCGAGTTGCTTGACGTCCTGCACGAAGCTGACCTGCCGGTGCCTTACGCACTGCGCACCACCGATGGCGTGGCGCTGCGGGAGCTGGCGGGCAAGCCTGCGCTGCTGCAACCGCGCCTGGCCGGCAAGCACATCAAGCAAGCCAATGCCCAGCACTGCACCCAGGTCGGCGAGTTGCTGGCGCACCTGCACCAGGCGACCCAGGCCAACATGATCAAGCGCAAGACCGATCGCGGCCTGGACTGGATGCTGGAGGAGGGCACGCAATTTCTGTCGCACCTCGATGCCGGGCAGAAAGAGCTGCTGCAAAAGGCGCTGGAAGAAATCACCCTGCAGAAAGAGAAAATCCTCGCCCTGCCGCGCGCGAACATCCACGCGGATCTGTTCCGCGACAACGCGATGTTCGAAGGCACGCACCTGACCGGCCTGATCGACTTCTACAACGCCTGCTCGGGGCCGATGCTCTACGACGTTGCGATTGCCTTGAATGACTGGTGCTCGGATGACGATGGCCTGATCGACGGGCCACGGGCGCGGGCGCTGCTGGGTGCCTATGCGGCGCTGCGGCCGTTCACCGCCGCCGAAGCCGAGCTGTGGCCGACCATGCTGCGGGTGGCTTGTGTGCGGTTCTGGTTGTCGCGTCTGATCGCGGCGGAATCGTTCGCCGGGCAGGACGTGTTGATTCACGACCCGATGGAGTTCCAGTTGCGGTTGGCGCAGCGCCAGACCGTTAATACGCCGTTGCCGTTCGCCCTTTAAATTGTGGCGAGGGGGCAAGCCCCCTCGCCACAGGGTGTGTTGTTACAACGACTCCAGGCACCCCGCCAAATCATTGCCCAGCTTTTCCAGCACCTGCTCATACCCCTGAGCCGTCGCCGGTGTGTAGCCGCCCAGCGCATCCAGCTCCGCCAGTTTCACCGGCAGCCCGGCCACCAGGGTTTCCGCCAGGCGTGGACGCAGCGGCGGTTCGCTGAACACACAGGTCTTGCCCACTTCCTGCAACCGCGCGCGCATCGCTGCGACGTGCTGGGCGCCCGGTTGTACTTCCGCCGCGACGCTGAACACGCCGGTGTGCTTCAGGCCGTAGGCATCTTCGAAATAGTCGAAGGCTTCGTGGAAGACGAAGTAGGGTTTGTCTTCGACACCGGCCAAACGCTTCTTCAGACGCAGGTCGAGAGCATCGAGGCGCTCGTCGAACGCCTTGAGGTTGCTCTGATAACGAGGAGCGTTGGCAGGATCGGCCGCGCTCAGGTCCTCGGCCATTTTCGCCGCGATCACCCGGGCATTGACCGGCGACAACCACAGATGCGCATCGAGGCTGCCCGGACGATGATCGTGGTCATGTTCGTCGGCTTCTTCGGCGTGGGAGTGATTATCTTCGGCGAAATGGCGCAGTTTCATCCCCGGAAGGCTCTGTACGGCGACGCTCGGCAACGAACGGCCGTTCAGCACGCGAGGCAGGAAGCCTTCCATGTCCGGCCCGATCCAGTACAGCAGATCCACCGACTGCACCTTGCGAACGTCGGAAGGCCGCAGCGCATAGTTATGCGGCGACGCGCCGGGCGGCAGCAAAACCTCGGGAATCGCCACGCCATCCTGCACGGCGGCGGCGATCAACTGCAGCGGCTTGATGCTGGTGAGGACTCTGACCTCGGCTTGCGCCTGACCGATCAGCAGAAAACTTGCGATAAATGCGACAAAGTATGAAAAAAGTCGGGGCACGATGAACACTCGGAGAGGCGAGAACGGGTAACATAATAACGTCTCTCACCAAACTCGTCGCCGCTCATGACCAAAACTCCGCTTGCCAGCCGTCCCCACGACCACTCTCATTGCGTGCACAGCGCGCTGTCCGAGGCTGACACCCTGTGCGAACGCAAGGGCCTGCGGCTGACCGCCTTGCGTCGTCGGGTACTGGAACTGGTGTGGCAAAGCCACAAGCCGCTGGGCGCCTACGACATTCTGGCGGTGCTCAGCGAGCAGGACGGCCGCCGCGCCGCGCCGCCAACCGTGTACCGCGCGCTGGATTTCCTCCTGGAAAACGGCCTGGTCCACCGGATCGCCTCGCTCAACGCCTTCATCGGCTGCAATCACCCGGCCCACGCGCATCAGGGCCAGTTCCTGATCTGCCGCGATTGCCACGCCGCCATTGAACTCGAACAGAAATCCATCAGCGACGCGATCATCGCCAGCGCCGCCGAGGTCGGGTTCGTCGTCGAAGGTCAGACCGTCGAAGTGGTCGGTCTCTGCTCGGGTTGCCAGGGGGCTTGATGAGCGACACCTTGATCCGTCTGCAACAGGTGGCTGTCACGTTCGCCGGGCAGTCCGTGCTGGATAACATCGAACTGAGCGTCGAGCCCGGGCAGATTGTCACCCTGATCGGCCCCAACGGCGCCGGCAAGACCACGCTGGTGCGTGCCGTGCTGGGCCTGTTGAAGCCCGACAGCGGCACGGTCTGGCGCAAGCCGAAACTGCGCGTGGGCTATATGCCGCAGAAACTGCATGTCGATCCGACCCTGCCGCTGTCGGTGCTGCGTTTCCTGCGCCTGGTGCCGGGAGTGGACCGGGCGATGGCCCTGTCCGCGCTCAAGGAAGTGGGCGCCGAGCACGTCATCGACAGCCCGGTGCAAAGCGTTTCCGGCGGCGAAATGCAGCGTGTGCTGCTGGCCCGTGCGCTGTTGCGCGAGCCGGAACTGCTGGTGCTCGACGAGCCGGTACAAGGCGTCGACGTCGCCGGTCAGGCCGAACTCTACAGCCTGATCACCCGCCTGCGTGACCGTCACGGCTGCGGGGTGTTGATGGTTTCCCACGATCTGCATCTGGTGATGAGCACCACCGACCAGGTGGTTTGCCTCAACCGCCATGTCTGCTGCTCCGGCCATCCCGAGCAGGTCAGCGGCGACCCGGCCTTCGTCGAGTTGTTCGGCAAGAATGCGCCGAGCCTGGCGATCTATCACCACCATCACGACCATGCCCACGATCTGCATGGTTCGGTGGTCAAAGGGCCTGTTTCGGGCCAACCCCATGTTCACGGAGACAACTGCAAGCATGGCTGATTTTCTGCTCTACGCCCTGCTGGCAGGTCTGGCTTTGGCGGTGGTGGCGGGCCCTTTGGGTTCGTTCGTGGTCTGGCGGCGCATGGCCTATTTTGGCGACACCCTGTCCCACGCGGCGTTGCTCGGGGTGGCACTGGGTTTCCTGCTGGATGTCAGCCCGACGGTCGCGGTCACCGTGGGCTGTCTGCTGCTGGCGGTGTTGCTGGTGACTTTGCAACAGCGCCAGCCGCTGGCGTCCGACACGCTTTTGGGAATTCTCGCACCTAGCACCCTCTCTCTCGGTCTGGTCGTACTAAGCTTCATGCACGAAGTGCGGATCGACTTGATGGCCTATCTGTTCGGCGACCTGCTGGCGATCAGTCCGTCTGATCTGGCCTGGATTCTCGGCGGCAGCGCGGCGGTAATGGCGTTGCTGGTGGCCTTGTGGCGGCCGTTGCTGGCCATCACCGTGCATGAGGAACTGGCCAGGGTCGAAGGTTTGCCCGTGGCGGGATTGCGCATGGCGCTGATGTTGCTGATCGCCGTGGTGATTGCCGTGGCGATGAAAATCGTCGGTGTATTGCTGATCACTTCGTTGCTGATCATCCCGGCGGCTGCGGCACAACGTCACGCCCGATCGCCGGAGCAGATGGCACTGGGCGCGAGCCTGCTGGGCATACTCGCCGTGTGTGGCGGGCTGGCATTGTCCTGGTTCAAGGACACGCCGGCGGGCCCGTCGATTGTTGTGACGGCCGCCGCACTGTTTCTGCTGAGTTTTGTTCTGCCCCGTCGAGGGGTGTAGACTTGCTCGCTTTTTGCGCAAATAGAGAGTCGCAGGAATGAAGCTGTTCACCTCCCGTTATGTGCTCCTTGTCGCATTTTCTCTGCTGCTGGGTGCATGCCAAAGCACGCCGCCGGCCGCCGAGATCCCGGACGCGCGGGCCACGGCCATTGCACAGCTTGAACAAAGCCTGGCCAGCAGCGAGCTGGCCACCGCCGAAGGGCAACTGGCCGCCTTGCAGGCCGAATCGCCCAATGATCAATCCCTGGAGCAATACCAGCGGCAATTGGCCGAAGCCTATTTGATGCGCAGCCAGATCGTGCTGCAAAAAGGCGACGTCAACGCCGCCGCCACTGCCCTGGCCCGCGCCCGCGCGCTGATGCCCAAGGCGCCGGCGCTGACCGGTGGCGTCAACGGCGCCGTCGCCCAGGCGCGCAAGGCCGAGCTGGAGAAAGCCGAAGCCGCCCTCAAGGCCGCCGAAGCCAAGCCCAAAGCCCGAGTGATCGACCCGACGGCCGAAAGTACCACCGTGGCGCTGAACATCAACGACATCAGCAAACTTCGCCGCCAACTGGATGCGATCGCCGCCGATGTGGTGAATTATCAGTGCGACGTGAGCATCCAGGCGCCGCGTACCGATGATTATCCCTGGCTGGCCAATTTGCTGACCAAGCGGGTGAACAAGCTCGATCCGCAGTTCGATCTGAAGCTGGAGCGGCAGATTCTGCGCAGCGTGCCGGCGCAGATGGTCCTGACTCCGCGTAAATCTTAAGAGCTTCGCGGGCAAGCCTCGCGCCTACAGGTTTCGGTGATCTGTAGGAGCGAGGCTTGCCCGCGAAGGCTTTCTTCAGGCCGGAACCGCCTTGGCCTTTGGCTCCCGCTCCCAAACCCGATGCTGCCCGATCGCCGCGAAAAACGCCTTGAACGACTTGGTATCCGCGCCGACGATCAACCCCGCATCCACCTCCAGCTTCAACACATCCAGCAACTGCTTCGCCTCGCCATGCAAGGCAATCGCCTTCAAATGCTTGTAAGCCTCCAGCAGGTAATGCAGCGCCACGCCGTTGCCACTCAACGCCTTGATCGACGTCGCGCCGCCGGGGACGAACACCGCATCGAACGCCACTGACGGCAAACCCTCCATCGACGCATCCACCGGCAGCGACTTGCCGTCTGCAGTCTTAACCGGTGCCGAGGTCGGGCCGAGGAGTTTGGCGTGGGCGCCTTCGGCCTTCAGTGCTTTCTTCATGGCATCGATTGCCGCGCCGTCGACGCCATCGGCCGCCAGAATCGCCACCTTGCGGGTCTTGATATCGGCGGGCAGCAAATTGGCCTGGCTCAGGGCTGGCGAGCGATCCAGGGAGGTTTTCGGCAGTTGCACCGTCCCGGCCTTCGGCGCCGGCAGGCCGAGGTTCTGCGCCACCCGCCTGGCCAGTTCCAGATCAATGTTGGCCAGGATCTCGTTGACCTGCCGGGCCCGGATGAACTCGCGCTCGACCTTGCCCAGCTCGAAGCTGTAGGCCGCAATGATGTGTTCTTTTTCGTGGTCGCTCATGCTGTTGAAGAACAGCCGCGCCTGGGAGAAGTGGTCGCCGAACGACTCGCTGCGCTGGCGAATCTTGTTGGCGTCGATGCGCTCGTAATAACTCTCGAAACCGCCATCCACGGCCGCAGGCGGCGTCTCTTTCGGCCAGCCGCTGTCGACGGAGTTCGGTTCGTAGGATGCGCGACCCTTGTCGATGGTGCTGCGATGCTGCGCGTCGCGCTGGCCGTTGTGGATCGGGATCACGGATCGGTTGATCGGGATCTCATGGAAATTCGGCCCACCCAGTCGGCTGATTTGCGTATCGGTGTAGGAAAACAACCGACCTTGCAGCAACGGATCGTTGGAAAAGTCGATCCCCGGCACGATATGCCCCGGGCAGAAGGCAACCTGCTCGGTCTCGGCAAAGAAATTGTCCGGGTTGCGATTCAGGGTCATTTTGCCCAGCGGCGTGATCGGCACCAGTTCTTCCGGGATCAGCTTGGTGGGGTCGAGGATGTCGAATTCGAAGGCGTGTTCGTTCTCTTCTTCTATTACCTGAACCCCCAGCTCCCATTCCGGGTAGTCGCCCATCTCGATGGCTTCCCAGAGATCGCGACGATGGTAGTCGGTGTCCTTGCCCGCCAGCTTCTGCGCTTCATCCCACACCAGCGAACAGGTGCCGGCGGTGGGGCGCCAGTGAAATTTGACGAAGCGCGATTTGCCCTCGGCATTGATCATGCGGAAGGTGTGTACGCCAAAGCCTTGCATGCTGCGCAGGCTCTTGGGGATCGCCCGGTCGGACATGGCCCAGATCACCATGTGTGCCGATTCGGGCTGCAACGAGACAAAATCCCAGAAAGTGTCGTGGGCCGAGCCGCCGGTGGGCATTTCGTTGTGGGGTTCGGGTTTTACCGCGTGGACGAAATCAGGGAACTTGATGGCGTCCTGAATGAAGAACACCGGCATGTTGTTGCCCACCAGGTCGTAGACGCCTTCGTCGGTGAAAAACTTCACGGCGAAACCTCTTACATCGCGCACGGTATCGCCTGACCCGCGCGGCCCCTGGACCGTGGAAAATCGTACGAACACTGGGGTCTTTTTCGCCGGGTCCCGCAGGAAACCGGCCTTGGTCAGTGCGCTATGGTTCTCGTAGCTCTGAAAGTAGCCATGGGCCCCGGTACCCCGGGCATGCACGATGCGTTCGGGAATCCGCTCATGGTCAAAATGCGTGATCTTTTCACGCATGATGAAGTCTTCCAGCAGCGAAGGCCCGCGGGCGCCGGCCTTCAGGGTGTTCTGGTTGTCTGCCACCTTCACGCCTTGATTGGTGCGCAGGGCCTGGCCGGTGGCGTCGGAGCGGAATGTCTCCAGGCTGTCGAGCTTGGCGTTGGTGTTGCTGCGGTCCAGGGTATCGGTCCCGGCCAGTTCGCTCTTGGGCGTGGCAGGCTTCTTAGTACTCATCGGGCATCACTCCTCAGGCTGATTCGAGTTGCCTAAGTAGTGACTGACGACGTTTTTGGGCGTTCCTTTTATCTGACCTTTGATCGTGTTATTGCCAAAACGCTGGATGAAAGCGAAATAAATGCTAAGAACCTCTATACGGACAGGCTAAAATGCGCGCCCCGGCTAACCGCTGACCCTTTTCCAACGCGCCCCACAAGGTTCGCTACGTGATCGAGTTTCAAAACGTCCATAAAACCTACCGCGTCGCCGGTAAGGATATCCCCGCCCTGCACCCGACCAGTCTGACGATTGAGAACGGTCAGGTGTTCGGCCTGATCGGCCATTCCGGTGCGGGAAAAAGTACCCTGCTGCGTCTGATCAATCGCCTGGAAAACGCCAGCGGCGGCAAGATCATCGTCGACGGCGAGGAAATCACCGCGCTCGACGCCAACGGCCTGCGCCGTTTCCGTCAGCAGGTCGGGATGATTTTCCAGCACTTCAACCTGCTGGCGTCCAAGACCGTGGCCGACAACGTCGCGCTGCCGCTGACGCTGGCCGGTGAAATGTCCCGCAGCGACATCGACCAGCGCGTCGCCGAGTTGCTGGCCCGGGTCGGCCTGTCCGATCACGCCAACAAATACCCGGCGCAATTGTCCGGCGGGCAGAAACAGCGCGTCGGCATCGCCCGCGCCCTGGCCACCAAGCCGAAGATCCTGCTGTGCGACGAGGCCACCAGTGCCCTGGATCCGCAGACCACGGCGTCGGTCCTGCAATTGCTGGCCGAGATCAACCGCGAACTGAAACTGACCATCGTGCTGATCACCCATGAAATGGACGTGATCCGTCGGGTCTGCGATCAGGTCGGCGTGATGGATGCCGGCGTGATCGTCGAACAGGGTCCGGTGGCGCAGGTGTTCCTGCACCCGAAACACCCGACCACCAAGCGCTTCGTGCAGGAAGACGAGCAGATCGACGAAGGTGAACAGCGCGATGACTTCGCTCATGTGCCGGGCCGTATCGTGCGTCTGACCTTCCAGGGCGAAGCGACCTACGCGCCGTTACTGGGCACCGTCGCCCGCGAAACGGGGGTGGACTACAGCATCCTCGCCGGGCGCATCGACCGCATCAAAGACATCCCTTACGGGCAACTGACCCTGGCCGTCACCGGCGGTGACATGGAAGCGGCGTTCGCCCGCTTCACCGCGGCCGACGTCCACATGGAGGTGCTGCGTTAATGGAAGCCCTGACGAGTTTCTTCGCCAACATCGACTGGTTTGAAATCTGGCTGGCCAGCGTCGACACGATGCTGATGCTCGGCGGTTCGCTGCTGTTCACCGTCCTGCTCGGCCTGCCGCTGGGCGTGCTGCTGTTCCTGTGCAGCCCGCGCCAGTTGCTGGAAGCCAAAGGCGTCTACGCGATGCTGTCGCTGGTGGTGAACATCCTGCGTTCGCTGCCCTTCATCATTCTGCTGATCGTGATGATTCCGTTCACCGTGCTGATCACCGGCACCTCGCTGGGTGTGGCCGGTGCGATTCCGCCTCTGGTGGTCGGCGCCACGCCGTTCTTCGCGCGCCTGGTGGAAACCGCGCTGCGTGAAGTGGATCGCGGCATCATCGAGGCGACCCAGGCCATGGGCGCCACCACCCGGCAGATCATCACCAATGCCTTGCTGCCCGAAGCCCGTCCGGGCATTTTCGCGGCGATTACGGTGACTGCGATTACACTGGTTTCCTACACGGCGATGGCCGGTGTGGTGGGCGCCGGTGGTCTGGGTGACCTGGCGATCCGCTTCGGCTATCAGCGTTTCCAGACTGACGTGATGGTGGTGACGGTGATCCTGCTGCTGGTGCTGGTACAGGTCCTGCAAACCGTCGGCGACAAGCTGGTGGTGCACTTCTCTCGTAAATGATTGTTTTCGTACTTTGCAAATGAGCCGGCCATTCGCTGGCAGGCGCCAGATCGGGCGCCTCACAAGGAGTTAGCTGAATGAAAAAACTACTCGTCGCGTTCGCTGCCGTTGCAGCCTTTTCCGCCCACGCCGACACCCTGACCGTAGCCGCCACCCCGGTGCCGCACGCCGAGATCCTCGAGTTCGTGAAACCGGCCCTGGCCAAAGAAGGCGTCGACCTGAAGGTCAAGGTCTTCACCGACTACATCCAGCCGAACGTGCAAGTGGCGGAGAAGCGTCTGGACGCCAACTTCTTCCAGCACCAGCCGTACCTCGATGAGTTCAACAAGGCCAAGGGCACCAACCTGGTGTCCGTGGCCGGCGTGCACCTGGAGCCGCTGGGCGCCTACTCCAGCAAGTACAAGAAGCTCGATGAGCTGCCAAGCACCGCCACCGTGGTGATCCCGAACGATGCCACCAACGGCGGCCGCGCGCTGTTGCTGCTGGCCAAGGCTGGCGTGATCACCCTGAAGGATTCGAACAACATCCTGTCGACCGTCAAGGACATCACCGAGAACCCGAAAAACCTGAAGTTCCGTGAGCTGGAAGCCGCGACCATCCCGCGTGTGCTGACCCAGGTCGACCTGGCGCTGATCAACACCAACTACGCGCTGGAAGCCAAGCTCGATCCGTCCAAGGACGCGCTGGTCATCGAAGGCAGCGATTCGCCTTACGTGAACATCCTGGTTGCCCGTCCGGACGACAAGGACAGCGAAGACATGAAGAAACTGGTCGCTGCCCTGCACAGCCCGGAAGTGAAGGCGTTCATCGTCGAGAAGTACAAAGGCGCTGTGGTGCCGGCGTTCTGATCCGAAGCCGAAACAAAAAAGGGGCGCATCGAATGCGCCCCTTTTTTTATGCCTGAAATGCATTCCCCCGTGGGAGCGGGCTTGTATCGTTCGTGTTATTTGCGGTTAACCATCACCGGCAACTGCGCCACCAGCTTCTGGTTATTCAACGGCGCCCGAATGAACCCGCGCTGCGTCCCGTCCGGCCCGATCACCGCCAGGTTGCCGCTGTGATCCACCGTGTAATTCGGCTTGCTGGTGTCTGCCGGAATGAACGGAATGCTCACCGCGTTGGCAACCTTCTGCAGCTCATCGGTGGAGGTCGGGGTCAGGCCGATGAACTGCGGGTCGAAGTAGCCCAGGTACTGTTTGAGCTGCTTGGGCGTGTCGCGATTGGGGTCGACGCTGACCAGCACGATCTGCAATTTATCCACAGCCTCCGGCGGCAGTTCGCTCTTGATCTGGCGCAGCTGGGCGAGGGTGGTCGGGCAGATGTCCGGGCAGAAGGTGTAGCCGAAGAACAGCAGGCTCCATTTGCCCTTGAGTTCGTTGATCGCGACCGGCTTGCCTTCCTGATCGGTCATGGTCACGTCCGGCAGGTTGCGGCTTTGCGGCAGCAGGATGATGCCGGCATCGATCAGCGCCGTCGGGTCGCCCTGGCCTTTGCCGGACAGCACTTTATTGATGGTCAGGCCCAGGACCAGTGCAATCAGGGCGACAAGGATGAAGACGGTTTTCTGGGTTCGGGTCATAGGTTCAGCATCAGGTAGTGGTCTACGAGCAGGGCGATGAACAGCAGGAACAAGTAATAAATAGAGTACTTGAAGGTGTTGATCGCCGCGTGCGGCCGAGTGCCACGGTACAGCACCACGGCCCATTGCAGAAACCTTGCGCCAAGGCCGGCGGCACAAATCAGGTAGAGCAGGCCGCTCATGTGGATCGCGTAGGGCATCAGGCTCACCGCCAGCAGCGCGCCGGTATAAAGCAGGATATGCACCTTGGTGTAATGCTCGCCGTGGGTCACCGGCAACATCGGGATGTCGGCCTTGGCGTATTCCTCCTTGCGATGGATCGCCAGCGCCCAGAAGTGCGGCGGGGTCCAGGCGAAGATGATCAGCACCAGCAACAGCGGTTCGGCGCTGACGTGGCCGGTGGCGGCGGTCCAGCCCAGCAGTGGCGGGGCGGCACCGGCGAGGCCGCCGATCACGATGTTCTGCGGCGTCGCGCGTTTCAGAAAACCGGTGTAGATCACCGCATAACCGAGCAGAGACGCCAGGGTTAGCCACGCGGTCAACGGATTGGTAAACGCCAGCAGCAGCGCCTGGCCCAGCACCGCCAGGACCAGGGCGAAGGTCAGCGCCGCCGCCGGTGAAACCCGTCCTTCGGCCAATGGCCGCTTGTGGGTACGGGCCATCACCGCATCGATGCGCCGATCCACCACATGGTTCACCGCCGCCGCACCGCCGGCACACAGGGCGATGCCCAGGTTGCCGAACACCAGCACGGTCCACGGCACCCCGGCGCGGGTCGCCAGGAACATCCCCACCAGCGAGGTGATGAGCATCAGCACCACCACCTTGGGTTTGGTCAGTTCCAGGTAGTCACGCCAGATCGCCTGACTGGGACGTTCGCCGATCAGAATCGCCATGGCATCTCTCCTTTTATTGTTATGGGCGCGGCGCAGTGTTTACGCGGACTGAAGCGCCAGCGTGTCGGCTGGGTGACCCGCACCAGGCTGGTCCGGGCGTGATAGTTGACCAGCACCATCGTCAGCAGCAGCGCCGCGCCGCCAGCGTTGTGCGCCACGGCCACCGGCAGCGGAAGATGGAACAGCACGTTGCTGATGCCCAGGGTGATCTGCGCGGCGAGGGCCACCAGCACCAGGCCCGCAAGCCGGGTCATGCCCACGACTTTCAGTTGCCAGGCCAGCCCCAGCAGCACCAGCGTCACCAGCAAGGCACCGATACGATGGGTCAGGTGAATGGCCGTGCGCGCATCGCTGTCCAACTGGCCGCCGAGGTAATTCGGGCCGATGTGCTGGGTCAGGTGAAAGCCGTTGGCGAAGTCGGCGGGCGGCAGCCATTGGCCGTGGCAGGTGGGGAAATCGATGCAGGCCACGGCGGCATAGTTGGAGCTGACCCAACCGCCGAGGGCGATCTGCCCGATCACCAGCAGCAGTCCGGCAGTGGCCCAATACTGCAGGCGACGCGGCACCGTCAGCGCCGGCAGTACGCCGGACAGGCGCAAGGTCAGCAGGAACAGCAGGCTCAAGGTGGCGAATCCACCAAGCAAATGCCCGGTCACCACCTGCGGCCAGAGCTTGAGCGTCACCGTCCACATGCCGAAGACGGCCTGGGCGAACACCACCCCCAACAGAAACAGCGGCAACTTCATCGGTTGCCCCGGATGGCGCCGATGCACCCAGGCGCGACCGGCCAATACGGAAATCAGCAGGCCCAGGGTGCCGGCGAAGTACCGGTGGATCATCTCGTTCCAGCCCTTGTGGGCTTCCACCGGAGCGTCCGGGAAATGCAGTTCGGCATGGGCCAGCTGGGCTTCGCTTTTCGGCACGCTGATGAAGCCGTAGCAGCCGGGCCAGTCCGGACAGCCGAGGCCGGCGTGGGTCAGGCGGGTGTAGGCGCCGAGCAGCACCACAATCAGCGCCAGCAAGGTGGCAAACAGCGCGAGGCGAAATCCAGGTTTGGCCATGACGATGCCCTTATCCGATGTTCGACAGTTTCAGCAGGTGGCGCAGGTCGTTGAGCAGGTCCTTGCCTTTGACCGAAGGGTCGTAGCGCAGCACCAGGTTGCCGTGGGGATCGATGATCCACAGGTGTGGCAGGGTCTGGTCGGTCGAGGTCTTGCGGAACGAGCCCAGGTCCAGCGGATAACGCTGCAACTGCGGGTACTCGCGGGTCAGCTTGGCGTCGTAGTCGCCATTGAGCGGTTGTGCAGTGGCGAGGGCATGGCTGGCGCGGGAAGCGTCTTTGCCCAGGCCGATCTGAATCTGCCGGGCCAGATACACCAGTTGCTGGCAATCGACGGAGCACTCCTGTGGCGCGGTCACCAGCAACTGCCAGCGTTGTTCATCGGCCTGCACGCCAAGGTCGGCGCGGGACTGGCCATTGCCGATCAGTTCGCCGTGATAGCTGCGCCCCTCCGGCACCCAGAACTGCAATTTGTACATGCCGGTGGCGAGGATCATCGGGCCGATCACCCCGAGCACGATCAGCAGCAGTTGGATGCGTCCCTTGCGCCGCGTCGCCGGCGTTTTGGCCTCAGACATGCTGGGTGGATTCATGGCCGCTCCCATGGTGTTTCTCCTTTGCGTTGTGCCAGCCGAGGTACAGATAAAGGCCGAGCAGGGCGATCGACATGGCGAACCACTGCACGGCATAAGCGATGTGTTTTTCCGGGCCCATGGCAACCACCGGCCAGTCGGCCTGGTAAGTGACGGGGCCGGTTTCTGCGCGTAATTCGTAGGCGAAGCCATCGCGGTCGAGGGCTTTCCAGAGGGCATCGGGGTCAACTGCCGTCAGCAGTTTTGGCCAGGTACTGGTGTTCGGGTCGGCGTGCAGCTGGAAGGCCGCGCCGGGGGATACGTAGACCCAGGCGTCGAGGCTCAGGACGTTCGAGGGGGTCGTGAATTGCGGTGGTGTGCGGCGATCCGGCCAGGGCAACCAGCCGCGATTGACCAGCAGCCACAGCCCGGTGGCTTGATCCTGAAAGGGTTGCAGCAGCTCGACGCCGACCTTGCCGTTGCGCTGGCGGTTATCCAGCAGAACGCTGTGGGCGGCATCGAATTGACCGTGCAGACGTACCCGGCGAAAGGCCGGGTCGGCGCTGTGTTGCAGTTCGGTGCTGGCCACAGGCTCGGCGGCCCGGCGCTCGGCATAGCTTTGCAGCAGCGCGCTTTTCTCCGCGCCCCGGCTCAATTGCCAGAACCCGAGCGACACCAGCAGCGGCAGCAGCAGGGCAACCACCAGTGTCGGGACGACACCCGGCCGAAAGCGCTTCATGGCGTGGCCAGAAAGTCGGTCAGCGCGATAGCTATACTCAAATGCATCGCTTGTCCCCCGGAGTTACACCATGCTCAAAGCAGCTATCGTCCTGATGCTGATTGCCACGGTTGTCAGCCTGTTCAGCGGCCTGTTTTTTCTGGTCAAGGACGACAGCCGTTCAAACCGCCTCGTCATTGCCTTGAGTGTCCGTGTCGCGCTGGCCGCCGTGACCATAGGCTTGATTGCCTGGGGTTTCTTCAGCGGCCAGTTGGTGTCGCATGCGCCGTGGTGAGGCGCTGAATCAAACGTCTTAAAGTACGTAGACGAAGACGAAAAGCCCGATCCACACCACGTCCACGAAGTGCCAATACCAGCTCGCCGCTTCGAAGCCGAACTGGTGATCGTTGTCGAAATGCCCGCGCATGATCCGCATCAGCATCACGAACAGGATGATGGTGCCGATGGTCACGTGGGCGCCGTGGAACCCGGTGAGCATGAAGAACGTGGCGCCGTAGATGCCCGAGCCCAGGGTCAGGCCCAGTTCGTGGTAGGCGTGCAGGTACTCTTCAGCCTGGAAGCCGAGGAACGCGCAGCCCAGCAGTACGGTGATCGCCAGCCAGAGTTTGAGCGCGCCGCGATGGCCCTTTTTCAACGCGTGGTGGGCGATGGTCACGGTGACGCTGGAGCTGACCAGCAGCACGGTGTTGAGCAGCGGCAGGCCCCAGGGGCTGATGACTTCCTTGGGCGGCGGGAACAGTTTGGAATCCGGGTTGTTCAGCAGTGGCCAGGTGAACTCGAAGTTCGGCCAGAGCATGTGCGCGATGGCTTTGCTGCCTTCGCCGCCCAGCGCCGGGCCGGACACGTGACGCACGTAGAACAGCGCACCGAAGAAGGCGATGAAGAACATCACCTCGGAGAAAATGAACCAGCTCATACCCCAGCGGAACGAGCGATCCATCTGCGGGCTGTAGAGCCCGGCGCGACTTTCCTTCACGACCGTGCCGAACCAGCCGAACAGCATGTAAGCCAGCAGCAGGCCGCCGACGAAAAAGATCAGCGGACCGTGGGATTCGGGCCGCGCGGCCTTCAGGTCGTTGAACCAGGTCGCCAGGCCATACACGGTGACGAACATGCCGACCGTGGCGACGATCGGCCATTTGCTCTGGGCCGGTACGTAATAGTGCTCATGAGTTGCCATTTATTGTTCTCCTTATCGGGCACGCTCAACCGCCAGTGTTTACAGCTACCGGTGGATGTCGGGCGGTGATATCGAACAGCGTGTAGGACAGCGTCAGGTGCTTCACATCCTTGGGCATGTCGCGGTCAACGATGAAACGCACCGGCATTTCGATTCGTTCACCGGGCTGCAGCACTTGCTGGGTAAAGCAGAAGCATTCGGTCTTGTGGAAATACGCCGCCGCGGCGCTGGGCGCGATGCTCGGTACGGCCTGGGCGCTCATCGGGCGGTCGGTGGGGTTGTGCGCGATGAAGACCATCTCGTTCACCGCCCCGGGGTTGGTCGTCAGCTCGTCGCCCTTGGGATAGAAATCCCAGGGCATGTCGGCGGAGTTGGTCGACAGGAACTGCACGCGCACCTGCCGCGAAGTGTCGACCGTCTGCTCGCCCTCGTATTGCCCAGCGGTCTTGCCATTGATGCCGAACGCCTTGCACATCACGTCGTAGATCGGCACCAGGGCAAACCCGAAGACAAACATCGCCACCACCACCAGCATCAGGCGGGTGACGAGTTTTTTCATTGAGATCGAGTCAGCCATGATTTCAGTCCTCGACCGAGATCCCTGTGGGAGCGGGCTTGCCCGCGATGGCGGCGTATCTGACACACCGCGTCGGCTCTATCGCACGCAAGCCAGCTCCCACAGAGGTTAGTGCAAGGCAGGCAATTTTCATTTCACTTCCGGCGGTGTGGTGAAGGTGTGGTACGGCGCCGGTGACGGAATGCTCCACTCAAGGCCTTCAGCCCCATCCCACGGTTTGGCCGGTGCTGGCGGGCCGCCGCGGATGGTCTTGATGACGATGAACAGGAAGAAGATCTGCGTGGTACCGAACATGAACGCGCCGATCGACGACACCATGTTGAAGTCGGCGAATTGCAGGTTGTAGTCCGGAATCCGCCGCGGCATTCCCGCCAGGCCCACGAAGTGCATCGGGAAGAAGGCCATGTTCATGCCGATGAACGACAGCCAGAAATGCAGCTTGCCGAGGGTTTCGTCGTACATGTGGCCGGTCCACTTCGGCATCCAGTAGTACGCCGAGGCGAAGATCCCGAAGATCGCCCCGGGCACCAGCACATAGTGGAAGTGCGCGACCACGAAGTAGGTGTCCTGGTACTGGAAATCCGCCGGAGCGATGGCCAGCATCAGCCCGGAGAAGCCGCCGATGGAGAACAGGATCACGAACGCCACCGCGAACAGCATCGGCGTCTCGAAGGTCAGCGAGCCCTGCCACATGGTGCTCGCCCAGTTGAACACCTTCACCCCGGTCGGCACCGCGATCAGCAAGGTTGCGTACATGAAGAACAGCTCGCCCACCAGCGGAATGCCCACCACGAACATGTGGTGCGCCCAGACGATGAACGACAGGAACGCGATGCTCGCCGTGGCGTAGACCATCGAGGTGTAGCCGAACAGCGGCTTGCGCGAGAAGGTCGGGATGATCGAGCTGACGGCGCCGAACGCCGGCAGGATCATGATGTACACCTCGGGGTGACCGAAGAACCAGAACACGTGCTGGAACAGCACAGGGTCACCGCCACCGGCAGCACTGAAGAAGCTGGTGCCGAAGTGGATGTCCATCAGCATCATCGTCACGCAACCGGCCAGCACCGGCATCACCGCGATCAGCAGGAATGCGGTGATCAGCCAGGTCCAGACGAACAGCGGCATTTTCATCAACGTCATGCCGGGGGCGCGCAGGTTGAGGATGGTGGCGATCACGTTGATCGCACCCATGATCGAACTGATCCCCATCAAGTGGATGGCGAAAATGAAGAAGGTCACGCTTTCCGGCGCATAGGTCGTCGACAGCGGTGCGTAGAAGGTCCAGCCGAAGTTCGGCCCGCCTCCGGGCATGAACAGGGTCGACACCAGCAGCAGGAACGCCGCCGGCAGCAGCCAGAAGCTGAAGTTGTTCATCCGCGGCAGGGCCATGTCCGGCGCGCCGATCATCAGCGGCACCATCCAGTTGGCCAGTCCGACGAAGGCCGGCATCACCGCACCGAAGACCATCACCAGACCGTGCATGGTGGTCATCTGGTTGAAGAACTCCGGCTGGACGATCTGCAGCCCGGGCTGGAACAGCTCGGCGCGAATCACCATCGCGAAGGAGCCGCCCAGCAGGAACATGGAAAACGCGAACCACAGGTACAGGGTGCCGATGTCCTTGTGGTTGGTGGTCAGCACCCAGCGCATCAGGCCTTTGGCGGGGCCGTGGGCGTGGTCGGCATGACCATGGTCATCGATGACGGCGCTCATGGCTTGTCTCCTGTCAACAGATGGGCTGGGTGGGCCGAGGCGTCGTGCCCCGGCCGGTTGCTTGTATGCGCGATAGGCCGGGTCATTTGCTTTCCGCCTGTTTGAGCTCCAGCACTTCTTTCGGCGTGACCATGTCGCCCTTGTTGTTGCCCCAGGCGTTACGTTCGTAGGTCACGACGGCCGCGATATCGACTTCCGAGAGCTGCTTGCCGAACGCCGCCATGGCGGTGCCGGGCTTGCCATGGAAGACAATGCTCAGGTGCGCGTCTTTCGGTCCGGTGGCGATTTTCGAGCCCTTGAGTGCCGGGAACATCGGCGGCAGACCCTGGCCCTCAGCCTGGTGACAGGCCACGCAGGTGGTGTGATAGATCTTGTCGCCGCGCTCCTTGAGCTCGTCCAGCGTCCATTCCTTGCTGGTCAGCTCTTTAAGCTGCGCCGCTTCGGCCTTGCGATCGGCCAGCCATTTCTCGTAGTCGGCCTTTTCCTTGACGTCGACCACGATCGGCATGAACCCGTGGTCCTTGCCGCACAGCTCGGCGCACTGGCCGCGGTACAGACCGGGTTTCTCAATGCGGGTCCAGGCTTCGTTGACGAACCCCGGGATCGCATCGCGCTTGACCGCGAAGGCCGGCACCCACCAGGAGTGGATCACGTCGGCGGAGGTCACAAGGAAGCGCACCTTGGCGCCAACAGGCAGCACCAGCGGCTTGTCGACCTCGAGCAAGTAGTGCTCGCCCTTGGTCTCCTTGTTGTGGATCTGGTCGGCGGGAGTGGCCAGGTTGCTGAAGAACTCGACGTCCTGGCCCAGGTATTTGTAGTGCCACTTCCACTGATAGCCCGTGACCTGGATATCGATATCCGGCTCACTGGCGTCGTACATCTTGATCAGGGTGGCTGTCGCCGGAATCGCCATGGCCACCAGAATCAGGAACGGCACGATGGTCCAGAGGATTTCGACGGTGGTGCTTTCGTGAAATTTTGCGGCGACCTGCCCGGTCGAGCGGCGATGCAGAATCATCGACCAGAACATGGCACCGAAGACGATGATGCCGATCACTACACAGATCCAGAAAATGGTCATGTGCAGGTCAAATACAGCGTGACTGATTTCAGTCGCTCCAGGCGCCATATTCACAGTCCAGGCCGCTTGCGCCGGACTGAAAAATGACCACAACAGGAGGCCCATCCAGACATGTGGATGTCGCATCATTGCGGGTTCCCCTTATCGTTCTTTTTATCCCGCCGGCTTTCACCTGCGGCAAGGGAGCGGCTGCATCAGACTACGAACTTGAATTGCCGGGCCTTGCTGCGTGTGCAGTCGGGCTTCATCAGCTAACTCCATTCATGAGCGAGTATAGACAGCGACTTTCACCTCGCAATGTGAAGGCGTAAATCGAGTGAAACAGCATTAACTTGCTTTGCAGGTCAAGAATGGAGAAGGATGCAGACGAGTGGTGGCACTCGGATATAACGGGGGCGTCTCAAGGATGAAACAATTATGACAAATGCGTCTTAGCATTTTTCGTAAGCCAGCTAAGTTATGTCTTCCCTATTTCATTGCCTTGTTCCCTGGAGTTTTCATGAACACCGCCGCATTGCGCGAGCAGATCCGAAAAGCCCAACAACACGAAGCCGAAACCGGCCTGCTGACCCGTCAACTGGAAAGCAAACTGCCTCATCTCCACCCGGCGATCCAATTGCCGGAAACCGATGCCAACGGCGTGCTGACGCGTTTTGTCGCCGCCTACATCGACGAAGTGCCTGATCTGCTGGAAGCAGCCAATGAAGTCGCAAGGGAAGCGGGAATCGAGTCGCAGATCAAACCGGTACTGAAAATCGCCGAGCAGTATTTCCTCCAGCCGCCCGCCATCATGGCCGGCCATGTGGGCCTCGACAGCCTGCTGGATGAAGCTTATCTCGCGCACCGCTTCGTCGAAGAGGTCAACGATCTGTACATCAAACATTTCGGCCAGCCACTGATCCCCTTGGACATGACGGTCGCCAATCTGATTGCTCACCAATTGATCGGTGAGGAATTTGCCAACCAACTGGACGAGGCGGTGCATCACGCCGTGGACGAGATGCTCAACGACGACAGCTTTGCGCTGGAGTCGGTGGAAGCCTACCGCGACAAACTCAGCAGCCCGGACACTGGCGCTGCGTGGAAACGCTGGCCGTGCATGTCCCGCCGCCTGGGCGTGGGCCTGGAACTTGAGGCCTGACATCCCTGGTCTCTGATGCACACACATTCCAATGTGGGAGCGAGCAAGCCCGCTCCCACAGAGGTTGTGTTCAGCCAGTCACACCCAGGCCGGTATTCGTCCGCACCCGCCCTTCCAGCCTGCGCTTCAACCCCCGCGATTCGATCAACAACTTCGAACCCTTGGCCGCATTCGCCCGGCCCCATTCCTCCAGCAATTCCAGGCATGAATGATCGATGTAGCTCAGGTTATTGAGTGGCACATGCACCGTCACACCCGGCGGAATGCTCCCCAATACCTGGGTCAGTGCCGGCACCTTCAAGAACGTCGCCGCACCCGCCAGACGCAGTTCCATTTCACCTTCCTGGGGCAGATCGATCAGGCTGATCTTCAACCGCGAAGCCTTCAGCGCCAGCTTCACCAGGGTCAGGCCGAAACCGATCAGTACCCCGGTCAGCAGGTCGGTGAAGATGATCGCCAGGGCCGTGGCGGCGTAGGTGAACATCGGCATCCGGCCGTAACGACCCAGGCCGCGAAAAGCCTTGAGATCCACCAGTTTGAACCCGGTGTAGACCAATACACCCGCCAGGCTCGCCACCGGAATGCTTTGCAGCACGCTCGACAGCAACAACACGAACGCCAGCAGCCACAGGCCGTGGAAAATCGTCGAGTAGCGCGTGGTGGCGCCGGCCTGGACGTTGGCCGAACTGCGCACGATCACCCCGGTCATCGGCAGGGCGCCGAGCAGTCCGCAGAGCATGTTGCCCACGCCTTGCGCCGACAGTTCGCGGTCGAAATCCGCGCGCTGGCCGCTGTGCATGCGATCCACGGCGGCGGCGGAGAGCAGGGTTTCGGCGCTGGCGATGAAGGCCACGGCGAACGCGGCGATCAGCAGCGTAGGGTCGGCCAGGTTGAGCAGGTCATCGGGTTTGAGCCAGTCGATGGCCTCCGCCAGATTGGCCGGTACTTCGACCCGTTTCACCGGCAATGCCAGCACCAGACTGGCGATCGTCGCCAGACCCACCCCGAGCAGAGCACCGGGAATGAAGCGCAACGAATGCGGACGAAGCTTTTCCCACAGCCACATCACCGCGATGGTCGACAGCCCCAGCAGTCCGGCCTGCCAGCCAAACGACGGCAATGCCTGGGCTACGGCACCGGGAAACGCCGTGAGGTTATCCAGGCCAGAGGGTTTCGGTGCGGCATCGAGCATCACATGTACCTGTGAGAGCACGATCAGCACGCCGATCCCGGCGAGCATGCCGTACACCACCGCCGGCGCCGTGACCCGGAACCAGCAGCCGAGCTTGAAGCGCCCGGCCAGCAGTTGCAGAAACCCCGCCAGCAGCAGGATCGGCCCGAGCATGGCCACGCCATGCTGGCGCACCAGTTCGAACACCAGCACCGCCAGGCCCGCGGCAGGGCCGCTGACCTGCAACGGCGAACCCGCCAGCCAGCCCACGATCAGGCCACCGATGATGCCGGTGATCAAGCCTTTGGCAGGCGGCAAGCCCGAGGCGATGGCGATGCCCATGCACAAGGGCAGGGCGACCAGAAACACAACCACCGAAGCCAGCAGCTCCCGTGGCAATACAGCTCTGAGTTGAGCAGCACGCATGGTGATTCTCCCGAAGTTTTCTTCAGGCGTGGCAAGGCCGGGCCGCTGAAACAGCGGCCGGCGTCAAACCACACGGATTTTTAGGAGGATTTAGAAGCGCGCTTTGGGCGTCGCCATGGGGATCGGCAGGCTGCCATCAAGCGGCAGGAAACGACCCTGATCGGCGTCGTAGGCTTTGATCTTGCTGGTTTCGATGTCGTAGACCCAGCCATGGATGTACAGATGGCCGTTGGCGATACGCGAGGCGACCGAAGGGTGGGTGCGCAGGTGCTGCAATTGAGCGATGACATTTTCCTCGGTGAGGACATGCATGGTCTCGGTTTCGTTCGCACAGTTGCAGTTGTCGTGCACCATGGTTTTCGCCACTTCGGCATGCTGCAGCCAGGCTTTGACCGTGGGCATCTTCTCCAGGGTATGAGGGTTGAGTACTGCCCGCATCGCGCCGCAATCGGAGTGGCCGCAAATGATGATGTGCTGCACACCCAGCGCCAGTACCGCGTACTCGATGGCCGTGGAAACACCACCGTTCATTTGCCCGTAAGGCGGGACCACGTTGCCCACGTTACGGGTGACGAACAGATCGCCGGGCGAGCTGTGGGTGATGAGTTCGGGGACAATGCGCGAGTCTGCGCAGGTGATGAACATGGCCCGGGGGGATTGAGCCGTGGCCAGTTTCTTGAAGAGCTCTTCCTGCTGTGGGAAGACCTCATGATGAAAATGCAAAAAGCCGTCAACGATATGCTTCAACGCCGCATCGGCGGTTTCCACCTCGGGCTGGGGGGAAGCCGACGCAGCCAACGGCTGTTTATCCTTGTCACTCATGATTCATCCTCTTTGGCGGGCTCAGGGAGTTGTCCCGTATGTCCGGCGTGAAGCCAGTGGCTGGTAAAAAAACATCCAGGTCATGCAGCTCGACCCGTCAGTCACTCGATGAACAAGGTAGCGGCCGAATCTTAACTCAAACTGAATCAAAGGCTCTAGAACGTGTGTTCCAGGTCACAAAAAACGTGACCAGCCTACCGGTGGTGCCTGTTTCCAGTAATCAACCATAGGCCAATTGTCCTCAAATCAATGACATTTGGCGACCCGGCGGACAGAAGGCATTGCAGTCCAGGTTGAAACCTTCCCGTCGATTGAGCCCAAGTCGCTTGATGGCTTTGGCAAAACGCTGCGCCAGCAGGTCGGCGAAAGGCCCTTCGCCACGCATCCGCGCACCGAAGCGGCTGTCGTACAGCTCACCGCCGCGACTCTGGCGAATCAGGCTCAGCACGTGCGCGGCCCGCTGCGGATAGTGGGCCGCCAGCCATTCCTCGAACAGCGGCGCCACTTCCAGGGGCAGGCGCAACATCATGTAGGCGGCGCTTTGCGCTCCGGCGGCGTGGGCTTCGGTGAGCAGGCTTTCGAGCTCGCTGTCGTTGATCATCGGAATCATCGGCGAGCACAGGACCCCCACCGGAATCCCCGCGTCACGCATCACCCGGATCGCCCGCAACCGGGCCTTGGGCGCCGCGGCCCGGGGTTCGAGGATGCGTTTGAGCTCGTCGTCCAGGCTGGTCAGGCTGATCATCACCGCCACCAGTCGCTGTTGGGCCAGCTCGGTGAGCAGGTCCAGATCGCGCAGGATCAGCGAGCCCTTGGTGACGATGGTCACCGGATGCCGGTAGCGCAGCAGCACTTCGAGGGTTTGCCGGGTGAGTTTGTATTCGCGTTCGATCGGCTGGTAGGGATCGGTATTGGAGCCCAGGTTGATCGGCGCGCACTGATAGCCACGCTTGGACAGCTGCTGTTCGAGCACGTCCACCGCGTTGGTTTTGGCAATCAGCCGGGTTTCGAAGTCCAGCCCGGGCGACATGTCCCAATAGGCGTGGCTGGGGCGCGCGTAACAGTAAATGCAACCGTGCTCGCAGCCACGGTACGGGTTGATCGAACGATCGAAGGGCAGGTCCGGCGAGTTGTTGCGGGTGATGATGCTCTTCGCCGTCTCGATCTGCACTTCGGTGCCCTGGGTCATCGGCACTTCCTGATACCAGCCGTCGTCCTCGGCCACAGAGCGACTGGGCGCGAAGCGGTTGTGCGGGTTGGTCGCGGTGCCGCGGCCGCGAGGAGGCAGTGGGGTAGCCATCGGAGTGATCCTTTAACTGTATGCACATACAGTATCCGAGGTTCGGCGCACAGGCCAGTGCCGTTCGGCGCCCGAGTATTTGCAAGATGTGCATGTCATGGCGGGAAACATATCGCCCGTAGTGTTCCGTTGTTTCAGCAGTACTATCTTTGGCACACGAATCGGTCGTGTATTCATTATTAAAAGGATTTAAATAATGTCGTTTTACAATCAACGCGGTGTTTTTCTGCAGTTACTTCGCCCCTCAATCGTTAGTCCAAAAGAAGTCAGGGTTTCCATGCAGTTTGCCCTGAAGGAAGAAGGCTACGATCCGGTCAATCGCGATGTCACCTTTTCCTTGCTCGACTCGACCCTGCGCGAGGCCGTGTCCCATGATGGCGGCGTCACCTTCACCATCAATGCCCATGCCGATATGGATGCCGACGGCGATATCGACTTGCAGGACAAGGCGGTATTGGTGGGGTTGGCCAAGGCTTATTCGAAGATCATCAATCCCTGATTCATTCAAACTTGCGGGCGCATTCAAGTGAATGAAACCGGGTAATCCGCCATACAGGAACGGCACGAACAGTTCGTGTCGTTCCTGTATTTGATCGTTATGTTTTTCAAACAAGAAAGACCTGAAAGTCTGCAGTTCACGATTCTTTGACAATCATGTGACAGGCCCTTAACCAGCAAACCGGAAAACTTGCGCCACTCATCCACGTTTACCAGGGTCGTCCAAGCATGCGCTTACCGCGTCTTTCATCTGCGGCGTTACTGCTGTCACTGTTCGCGTTTTTCAATCTGTCGCTGGCCCATGCCGACGACGCCACGGTGATCCGTCCCGCGGAATGGGCCCAGCCGATCGAAGTGCAATACAACCTGTTCCAGATGTCGCCGACGCTCTACCGCAGCGCGTTGCCCGACAGCGGGGCGGTGCCGCTGCTGCACAAGCTCAAGGTCGCCACCGTGATCAATTTTCTGCCCGAGTCGGATTCGCGCTGGTTGAACGCGCCGGATATCGCCCAGGTACAGCTGTCTTATCGCACCAATCATGTGGATGACGCTGATGTGCTCAAGGCGCTGCGAGCCATTCAAGAGGCTGAAACCAGAGGCCCGGTGCTGATGCACTGCAAGCACGGCTCCGACCGGACCGGCCTGATGGCGGCGATGTATCGGGTGGTGGTGCAGGGCTGGAGCAAGGAAGAGGCGTTGAGCGAGATGACCCGCGGCGGTTTTGGCGACAACAACCACTTCAAGGATGGTGTTCGCTACATGATGCAGGCCGATGTGGAAAAGCTGCGCACGGCGATGGTCAATGGCGATTGCAGCACCAGCGCGTTCGCGGCGTGTTCGATGAAGAGCTGGTTTCAGTCGGCTCACGTCCAGTAAAAAACCTTCCACTGCATTGCGCAGTGGAAGGTTGTCCTGACGACTTACTGCTGTTCGTCAGGCTTCTTTTTCAGCTTCGGATTGGGGAAGAACTGCACCGCCTGGACCTTGGTGTCCGCAGGTTTCACCACCGGAGTATTGACCCGCGTGCCCAATTCCTTGGGCACCGACAGACCCTGCTCATTGAGCGTGTCGGAGTAACCGCAGGCCACGCATTCGCGATGGGGCACGTTGTCCTCGCTCCACATCACCAGTTTGTCCGGTTCGCTGCAGGCCGGGCACACCGCGCCGGCGATAAAGCGTCGTTTGGTAATCACAGTTGCCTCACTCATGCTGCGGCGCCTTCACTCAGGCCGCTGTGGCGCAAGAGTGCGTCAATCGACGGCTCGCGACCACGGAAGTCGACGAACAGCACCATCGGCTCCTGAGAGCCGCCGCGCGCCAGGATCGCTTCGCGGAACGCGCGACCGGTGTCGGCGTTGAGCACACCTTCTTCCTCGAACTTCGAGAACGCATCGGCCGACAGCACTTCCGCCCATTTGTAGCTGTAGTAACCGGCCGCGTAACCGCCGGCGAAAATGTGCGCGAAGCTGTTGGGGAAACGGTTGTAGGCCGGCGGACGCATCACCGACACCTCGTCGCGTACGCCTTCGAGCACCTGTAGCACGCTGCGGCCGTCGCCGTGGGTGGCGTGCAGTTCGAAGTCGAACAGCGAGAACTCCAGCTGGCGCACCATCATCAGGCCGGACTGGAAGTTTTTCGCCGCGAGCATTTTTTGCAGCAGGTCCTGAGGCAGTGGCTCGCCGGTTTCGTAATGACCGGAAATCAGCGCCAGGCCCTCAGGCTCCCAGCACCAGTTCTCCATGAACTGGCTTGGCAGCTCGACCGCATCCCAGGCCACGCCGTTGATGCCGGAAACGCCGGCATGCTCGACGCGGGTCAGCAGGTGGTGCAGGCCGTGGCCGAATTCGTGGAACAGGGTGGTCACTTCATCGTGGGTCAGCAGGGCAGGCTTGCCGCTGTCGGCCGGGGCGAAGTTGCACACCAGGTTGGCCACCGGGCTTTGCAGTGCGCCCGCGGCAGTGCGACGACGGTCGCGTGCGCCGTCCATCCAGGCACCGCCGCGCTTGTTGGCGCGCGCGTAGAGGTCGAAGAAGAAGCGGCCGACGTGCTGGCCGTTTTCCTTGATTTCGAACAGGCGGACATCCGGGTGCCAGGTGTCGAAGCCTTTCTGCTCGGTGATCTCGATGCCGTACAGGCGTTGCACGATGGCGAACAGGCCGCCCAGCACCTTGTCGATCGGGAAGTAGGCGCGCAGGGCTTCCTGGGCAACGCTGTAGCGCTGCTCGCGGAGTTTTTCGCCGTAGAAACCGCTGTCCCAGCTTTGCAGGTCCGGGCAGCCCTGTTCGGCGGCGTAAGCCTTCAGTTGCTCAAGGTCCTGGGCGGCGAACGGCTTGCTGCGCTTGGCCAGATCGCGCAGGAAGCTCAGCACCTGATCGCTGGATTCGGCCATCTTGGTCGCCAGGCTCAGCTCGGAGAAGCTGGCGAAGCCCAACAGCTTGGCCAGTTCCTGACGCAGGTCGAGGATCTCCTGCATGACCGGGCCGTTGTCGTTCTGGCCGGCATTCGGGCCCTGGTCCGACGCACGGGTGCAGTAGGCGGCGTAGACTTCTTCGCGCAGGGCACGGTCCTGGGCGTAGGTCATCACAGCGTAGTAGCTCGGGAATTCCAGGGTGATCAGCCAGCCGTCCAGCTCCTTGGCCTGGGCCGCGGCGGCCATTTGCGCCTTGGCCGATTCGGTCAGGCCGGCGAGGGCGGCTTCGTCGGTGATGTGTTTGGTCCAGGCCTGGGTCGCGTCCAGCAGCTGGTTGGAGAAACGGCTGCCCAGCTCCGACAGCTTGCTCTGCACTTCGGCGTAGCGCTTCTGTTCGGCTTCCGGCAGGTCGATACCCGACAGGCGGAAATCACGCAGGGCGTGTTCCAGGATAGTTTTCTGCGCCACGTCGAAGCCGGCGGCCTCCGGGCTGTTGGCCAGGGCTTCATAGGCCTGGAACAACTCGCGATTCTGGCCCATTTCGGTGGAGTAGGCGCTCAAGGCAGGCAGGCAGGACTCGTAGGCTTCGCGCAGTTCGGCGCTGTTGCACACGGCATTCAAGTGGCTGACCGGGCTCCACGCGGCGCCGAGGCGATCGTTGAGCTCGTCCATCGCCAGCACCAGGCCGGCCCAGGTCGGCTGTTTGCCCTGGGTCTTGAGGATCTCGATAATGGCGGCGCGGTTGTCAGCCAGGATCTGTTCAATGGCCGGTTGCACATGTTCGGCACGGATCGCGGAGAACGGCGGCAGGTCGTAGGACTGCAAGAGAGGGTTGTTCACGCTCACGGTTGACACCTTGGCTGGAAGAAACATGCAGCCATCTTAATTACAATCGACGTTCACCGCAGCTATCAGCGACAGAGAGAAACCCTATCGTGAACCTTCGCAAGTATCAGAATCACACGCCGTTGCTCGGCAAAGGCGCCTTTGTCGACCGTTCGGCGGTGGTGATCGGCGATGTCGAAATCGGCGAAGACAGCTCGGTCTGGCCATTGACCGTGATCCGCGGCGACATGCACCGCATCCGCATCGGTGCGCGCACCAGCGTGCAGGACGGCTGCGTGCTGCACATCACCCACGCCGGGCCGTTCAACCCCGATGGTTTCCCGCTGCTGATCGGCGATGACGTGACCATCGCCCACAAGGTCATGCTGCACGGCTGCACCGTCGGCCGTCGGGTGCTGATCGGCATGGGCAGCATCATCATGGACGGCGCGGTGGTGGCCGATGACGTGATCGTCGGCGCCGGCAGCCTGGTGCCGCCGGGCAAGCAACTGGAAAGCGGTTTTCTTTACGTGGGCAGTCCGGTGAAGCAGATCCGGCCGCTGACGGACAAGGAGCGGGCCTTTTTCACCTACAGCGCCGCGAACTACGTGAAGCTCAAGGATCTGCATCTGGCCGAAGGTTACGACCAGGCCTGACCTCGACGCGCTTATTCAGGATTCGACATGCATTACCAGACCATTCTGTTCGACCTCGACGGCACCCTGACCGACCCGCGCGAAGGCATCACCCGTTCGATTCAATTCGCCCTGGCGAAGCTTGGCATCGATGAGCCCGATCTGACCAGGCTTGAGCATTTCATCGGCCCGCCGTTGCTGCAGGCCTTCATGCAGTTCTACGACTTCGACGAGGCCAAGGCCTGGGAAGCGGTGAATTTCTACCGGGAGCGCTTCAAGGTCACCGGCCTGTACGAAAACCGGGTATTCGACGGCGTCATGCCGTTGCTGGAAACCCTGGGCGGGCAAGGCCGGCAGCTGTACATCGCCACCTCCAAGCCCTGGGTCTTCGCCCGGGAAATCGCCCGGCACTTCGACTTCGCCCGGCACTTCAAGGTGATCTACGGCAGCGAACTGGACGGCACCCGCACCAACAAGGTCGAGCTGATCGCCCACTTGATGGCCGAAGAAAAACTCGACCCGACCAACACCCTGATGATCGGCGACCGCAAACACGACCTGATCGGCGCCCGCAGCAACGGGCTGGACGCGGCGGCGGTGGGCTACGGCTTCGGCAGCCACGAAGAACTCAGCGCCGAAGCGCCGGCCTATCATTTCGAAACGCTGGATGAGATGCATCAGGCGTTTTTGCGGCGTTAATAAAATCGCCTTCGCTCTGTAGGAGCGAGGCTTGCCCGCGAAACGGACACATCCGGACCAACTGACACCACTCAAATCCTCCTTCGGCGAACTAGCCTGACGACTCAGGCCACGATCAAGGAGGATCACTGATGCCAAAACTGCGCCACGCACATCGATTGCGCCATGGAAGGTATTCGGAGTCAGGGCAGATTTATCTACTGACAGCCGTATCTTTGAATCGAGAACCCTTGTTTCGCGAGTTCAGGAATGGACGCCTGGTCGTCGATGCGTTCAGAGCAGCCGAGCAGGAAGGAGCTGCAACATCATTGGCCTTTGTGGTGATGCCCGATCATTTCCATTGGCTGATAGAGCTGCAGAACACTCGGCTTTCAAAGTTGATGGCTCGGACCAAGTCTCGCGCTGCAGTGATGCTCAATCGCTCGACAGGTCGGCAAGGGGCGGTCTGGCAGCCTGGGTTTCATGATCGGGCCATTCGCAAGGAGGAAGATTTGCCGGCGGTTGCGCGATACATCGTTGCCAATCCTTTGCGGGCGGGATTGGTTGATAAGGTCGGGAATTATCCGCTGTGGGACGCAGTTTGGTTGTGAGTTTGAGATCGTCTTCGCGGGCAAGCCTCGCTCCTACAGGGTTAAGGTGTCGTCTCTGCAGGAGCAAGGCTTGCCCGCGAACCAGCTATTTCCGCACCCGCCAACGTCTTCAACGCCACCTTGCGCTCGTCAATCGGCATGGCCCCAAGCTTCTGCGCTTCGGCATAAAACGCCACCCAATCCCCCCCAACCTGCCTGAACAACCCCGCAAACGCCGGCACCCACTGGTCATACAGCCCGAAGGGCAGCAACCGCGCATTGTTCATCGGCGCATTGATCCAGGCGTCGTAACGTTTGTCGCCGGCCCATTGGCTGTCTCGCAATTGCCGATACTCACCACGCAAGCGCTCGAACTGCGCTGCCTTGCGCTGACGCATCTGTTCGGGTGGCAAAGGCAGGGCGTACAGCTGTTCCAGCCGGGTTCGGGTATCGAGGATCAACCGGGTGAACTGATCCCGGCGCTTGAGCTGGTCGCCGTTGTCCGGCGGCAGACCGCGATGGGCGCGCCATTGGCGGGTGCCTTCCTGCTCGACGAAGGTGGCAAAGGATTCGTTGAACTCGGTGTCGTCCTTCACATACACCCGCTGATGCGCCAGTTCGTGGAAGATCAGCGTCGCCAGGCGCTCGTCGCCCCAGTTCATCATCGAACTCATGATCGGGTCGTTGAACCAGCCCAGCGTCGAATAGGCCTCGACGCCGCCGATCGTCACGTCCATGCCCTGCAAGCGTTGCAGCGCCGCTTCCCCACGGGCCGCGCTCTGGCTGTAGTAGCCGCGATAGGCCACGCAGCCGGCGATGGGAAAACAATGGTTCTGCGGCTTCAGGGAAAATTCCGGGGTCACGAACACGTTCCAGACCACATAGGGCCGGCCAATGTCGGCGTACAGGCGGTAGCTCTGGTTGTCCGGCAGATGCAGCTGCTGACTGGCGAAGGTCCTGGCTTTTTGGGATTGGGCCAGGTGCGCGCGCAGTTTTTCGTCCCGATGGTCGTCGGCGATCACCTCGGAAACCGGCTCCCTGGCCCGCAACAATTGCAGCTGACCACTGGCCAACTGGCTGTAATAGCTGACGGTGGAACAACCGTTGAGTAACAAAAGCAGCGCACCCGGAAACAAAACGCGGAAAACGCGATCAAGTAACCCAAGGCTTCGACACGGCCTCATCAAAATAAAAAATTCCTGGAAAGTCTGCTCCCAAGACTATCCCGCCTCACTGGAGCTTTGCTATGCGCAAATTGATGCTGACGGGAGGCCTGCTGACGCTGGCCGGTTGTGCCGGATTCGGCTTGCCTCATCATGATCCGACGCAGGCATGGATTGATCTGGAATCCCATCAGGAAGATACGGCGCTGCTGGCGCTGGGGGTCGATAACAAGGCGGCCACCGATAAACGCTATTTCCAGGTGCAGCCGGGCAGCCATGAGCTCAAGGTTCGCTATCAGTTTGCTGTGCAACCCACCAACATCGGCCCGGATGCCAAGCCGCTGTGGCGCGATTGTCAGATCAACGTGAAATTCAGTGAATTCGGCGCGGGGGAGCGTTATCAGTTGCAGGCCGGAAATATCGGCTTTCGGCCCTGGGTCAAACTCTACGATGAGCAGCGAAAGGTGATTGGCCAGGGCACACCGGCAGGCTGCCAACGCACCTGATCGGCGCTATTCTGAATACACAGTGTTCAGGACTTTCATCATGCGCAGGTTAATGCTGTTGCTCACTGCAGTCGCGGTTGCCGGCTGTGCGGCGCCGATGCCGGCGGCCAATCCGCAAAAGGCGTGGGTCGACTTTTCCACGCCGTTTCCCAACGATAAGTTGCTGATGGCCGAGCGCCTGGACAATCAGCGAATGAAAGACGGGCGATATTTCGAAGTGACCCCGGGGAGCCACGAATTGACTGTGCGCTTCGATTTCGAAGTCCCCAGCGGCGGCTCCGAACTGTTCGGCGGCTCAACGGAACGGCTGTGCTACATGATCATCAAGTACGACCATTTCGAAGCCGGCCAGCGCTATCTGCTGCAAGCCCGCTCCATGGCGTTCACCCCGGAAGCCCGGTTGTATAACGCCAAGCGTGAAATCGTCGCCGAGGACCGTCAGGTCAACTGCGTGCCCTGAAGCGGTCAGCGGTCGTTTTTCTGGTAGATGATTTTCTTGGTACCGCCCTCGCACGAGCCCACGACCATGTTCTGGTCGTGCACTTCACTGTTGGGGACGATTTCCAGGGTGTAGGACGTCACCCCGCGGGCCTGGATCTTGGCTTCGATTTCGGCCTTGAGTTCTTCACAGGGTTTCGGCGCCGCCAAGGCCTGGGTAGCCAGTGCGCAGCAGATAACCGTCAAGGCAAAGCGTTTCATGGTTGCAGCTCCTGTTGAGGCAGCACGCCGGTTCATGCGATTTGGCGGCTGTCATTTATTCGACCACAGTTTAGCCAGCCCTGTTTTGCCCCAACGCAAAAAAGATCGCAGCCCTGCAGGAACAGCTCAAGACTGCGATCTTTTTCCATTTACTGCACCAACGTCGCCTCAAGGCTGATCTTCGCATTCAGCACCTTGGACACCGGGCAACCTTCCTTGGCCTTCTTGCTCAACTCATCGAATTGCGCCGGGCTCGCCCCCGGGATTTTCGCTTTCATGATCAGCTTCACTGCCGTGATCGAAAAACCGCCGTCTCCCTGATCCAGGGTGACTTCGGCCTGGGTGTCGATGCTCTCGGCCTTCAGGCCCGCCTCGCCCAGCATCATGGAAAAGGCCATGGAGAAGCATCCGGCGTGGGCCGCGCCGATCAGTTCTTCCGGATTGGTACCCTTGCCGCCTTCGAATCGTGCCTTGAAGCCGTAAGGCGCTTCCCTGAGCACGCCGGTCTCGGTGGAAATCGAGCCGATACCGGTTTTCAGATCACCGGACCAATGCGCCGATGCCTTCTTGATGATCGCCATTGCCTGTCTCCTCAAAGTCCGACGCGAAGGGGCGCGCCTGTGTGGTTTCGCTTGCAAGGATTCTGAGGATAGACCGCACCGCAAAGTTCACTTGATCCGATTGACCTACTGCTTTGGTAGGAAATTTTCCCTTTGCTATTGAAACTCGGGTATATGCCCACATTGCATGAAACACGCTTTTGGATTCGGCAGGTTTTCGTTCGCAAGAAAAAACCTGCGCCCTCAATTGGAGATGCAGGTTTATGAAACGACTGTCCGACATCAAGTTCTCGACCCTCGATCTGGTGCCCGTGCGGGAAAACGGTAGCGTGGCGCAGTCGCTGCGCAATTCGCTGGATCTGGCGCAGCATGTCGAGAAGTTCGGCTACAACCGGTTCTGGGTCGCCGAACACCACAACATGGATGGCATCGCCAGTTCCGCGACTTCGGTGGTACTGGGATACGTGGCTGGCGGCACCTCGACCATTCGCGTGGGATCGGGCGGGGTGATGCTGCCCAACCACGCGCCGCTGGTGATCGCCGAACAGTTCGGCACGCTGGAAAGCCTGTATCCGGGGCGTATCGACCTCGGTCTGGGTCGTGCGCCGGGTTCCGATCAGTTGACGGCGCGGGCACTGCGCCGCGAGCGCTCGGGCAGCGCTGACGATTTCCCGGAAGATGTGGCGGAGCTGGTTCGCTACCTCGGCCCGCGTTCGCCGGAGCAGCGCGTCATCGCGATGCCGGGCACCAACACCAACGTGCCGATCTGGCTGCTCGGCTCCAGCCTGTTCAGCGCCCAGCTGGCGGGCGAGCGCGGTTTGCCCTACGCCTTCGCCTCACATTTCGCACCGCGTTACATGCATGAGGCGATCCGCGTCTACCGCAATCACTTCAAGCCTTCGGCGGTGCTGGACAAGCCTTACGTGATGCTCGGGGTGCCGCTGGTGGCGGCCGATACCGATGAGCAGGCTGATTATCTGGCGACTTCGGTGTTCCAGCGCATTCTCGCCCTGATGCGCGGCCAGAGCCTGGTACAGCGTCCGCCGGTGAAAACCATGGACGGCCTGTGGCTGCCGCACGAGCGCGAGGCGGTGAGTGATTTCCTGGGGCTGGCGATGATCGGCAGCCCGCAGAAAATCCGCGCCCGGCTGGAAGTGTTGATCGAACAGACCCAGGCCGATGAGCTGATCTTCACCTGTGACCTGTATGAACACGCCGATCGCCTGCATTCCTACGAACTGCTGGCGCAGGTCATGAAAGGCTGACGCTAAAACCCTGTAGGAGCGAGCTTGCTCGCGATGGTCGTCAACGATGACGCTGGGCAACTGACACCCCGCGGTGACTTTGCCTCCATCGCGAGCAAGCTCGCTCCTACAGTAGAGGGGATCTAGCGTTTGTAGACGATTTCCTTGGTTCCTTTCTCGCAGGTCCCAACGACCTTTCCGCCGGCACCCGCACCTTTGTCGACGATTTCCAGCGAGTAACTGGAAACGCCCTTGGCATCGAGTTTTGCGGCGATTTCGGCTTTGAGCTCTTCGCAGGACTTGCCGTCGGCGAAGGCTGTACCCGCCAGGCTTAACAAACCTACCGCCAAAATAAACTTCTTCATCAGTGGCAATCTCTGGTCGGATCAAAAGGGGGCATCCGGCCATTGGCCGGATTCAATCATGTAGCGTCTTGCCATTCCCTATGGCACTCGGCCAGCGCGCAAGTCCGAAAGTCGAAAGCCGGTCAGCTGCTGGCGATCCGGAAACCGACCTTGAGGGTCACCTGAAAGTGCGCCGCCTTGCCGTCCTTGATGTGCCCGCGGGTATCTACAACTTCAAACCATTCCATGTACTTGAGACTTTTACTGGCCTCGGCCAGTGCGTTGTTGATCGCGTCCTCGATGCTGGTTTTGGATGAGCCAACCAGCTCGACTTTCTTGTAGGTGTGATGGTCAGTCATGGCGTTCTCCTTGGGTGTGCATACAGCCTAGCAGTGATTTTCTGACTTACTTCTGTCGGTCGATCCCACAGCAAAGTTCACATTTACTGCACTTTCTCGAGCCCCCGAAGTCCCAACCAACACACGCCACTCATCATCAATGCAGGAGAGCCACCATGGCCAACAGCTCGTTACGCAAAGCCTCATTGCAAAGCATGGAAGCGGAGATCGAGAGTCTGCTCAAATCCCTGGAAAGCCTGAAGGACGACGCCTCGGACGAGTCGCGCAGAACCCTCAAGGTACTCAAAGGCAACGCCGAGAACGCGCTGAGACATTCGCGCCATCTGCTCTCCGATGCTTATGAAGAAGTCAAAGTGAAGACCCGGGAAACCGGGATTGCCACCCGCGACTACGCCCAGGAACACCCCTGGACCACAGCGGGTGTGGCCGTCGGTGCGCTGGGCCTGCTGGCCGCTTACCTGATGTGCAGACGCGGTCATTGATCCGTCTGGCGCAGCTCGTTCTTGAGCCACTGCGCCAGTTGCCGGGCGCGCCCGTCCGCGGCGCGCTTGGGCAGCCACAACGCCAGCTGAGCCGTGGTTTCGCTGAAACCCCAGGGCGCCACCAGCCGGCCGGCCTTCAAGTCCTCGGCCACCAGCGGCTGCGGAGCGATGGCCACCCCAAGCCCGGCCACCGCCGCTTCCAGCAAGTAATACAAGTGCTCGAAACCCTGACCGTACTTCAACGCCTTGGCGTCGAGATCGCTTTGCTGCGCCCAGCTCGGCCAGGCCTGCGGGCGCGATGTGGTGTGCAGCAATGACTCGTTGAGCAACGCGGTGGGCGGCGCGGTCTTGAGCCTGTCGTAGCCGGCGAACCGCGGGCTCATCACCGGGCCGATCCATTCGCTGGTCAGTTCGAACACCTGCATGTCCGCCGGCCACGGTGGCTCGGCGAACAGCAGCAAGGCGTCCAGATCCGGACGGCGGGGGTCGAGATCGCCTTCTCCGGCGGACAGGTGCAGGCGCAGATCCGGCAGGTCGGCATTCAGCCGCCCCAGGCGCGGAATGAACCAGCGAGCGAGCAGGCTTCCCGAGCAGCCGAGCACGAAAGGCGCATCGGCCGTGGTCCGGGAAATTTCCGCACACACAGTGCGCAGGCGCTCGAAGGCTTCGGCGCTGGCGTCGCGCAGGCGCAGGCCGGCATCTGTGAGTTTGAGGCCGCGACCTTCCTTGGTGAACAGGCTCACCCCGAGGTGTTCTTCCAGCACCTTCAGTTGCCGGCTGACGGCACCGTGGGTGACGTGCAGCTGTTCGGCGGCCTGACTGACGCTGTTGAGGCGGGCAGTGGCTTCGAAGGCGCGCAGGGCGTTGAGCGGTGGCAGTTCCTGGCTCATTTGATCTGTGAGTTTTCCTGACAGGTTGCAGCGATCTTATCGGTTTTCAGTCGGCGGTGTCAGGGGTAGAGTGGACCCCATTGTCATCTCACGCATTCAACTGGAGCGCCCCATGACCCAGACTAATCTGCGCAACGGCCCTGATGCCAACGGCCTGTTCGGCGCGTTCGGCGGCCGTTACGTCGCTGAAACCCTGATGCCGTTGATCCTCGACCTGGCCCGCGAATACGAAGCGGCCAAGGAAGATCCTGCCTTCAAGGAAGAATTGGCCTACTTCCAGCGCGACTACGTCGGTCGTCCAAGCCCGCTCTATTTCGCCGAGCGCCTGACCGAGCACTGTGGCGGCGCGAAGATCTACCTCAAGCGTGAAGAGCTCAACCACACCGGCGCGCACAAGATCAACAACTGCATCGGCCAGATCCTGCTGGCGCGGCGCATGGGCAAGAAACGCATCATCGCCGAGACCGGTGCCGGCATGCACGGCGTGGCGACCGCCACCGTGGCCGCGCGTTTCGGCCTGCAGTGCGTGATCTACATGGGCACCACCGACATCGAGCGCCAGCAGGCCAACGTGTTCCGCATGAAGCTTCTGGGCGCCGAGGTGATCCCGGTCGTGGCCGGCACCGGCACCCTGAAGGATGCGATGAACGAAGCCCTGCGTGACTGGGTGACCAACGTCGACAGCACCTTCTACCTGATCGGCACCGTGGCCGGTCCGCACCCATATCCGGCGATGGTCCGCGACTTCCAGGCCGTCATCGGCAAGGAAACCCGCGACCAGCTGCAAGCCCAGGAAGGCCGTCTGCCGGATAGCCTGGTGGCATGCATCGGCGGCGGCTCCAACGCCATGGGCCTGTTCCACCCGTTCCTCGACGACAAGAGCGTGGAGATCATCGGCGTTGAAGCGGCCGGCTACGGCATCGAGACCGGCAAGCACGCGGCCAGCCTCAACGGCGGCGTACCGGGCGTGCTGCACGGCAACCGCACCTTCCTGCTGCAGGACGACGATGGCCAGATCATCGACGCCCACTCGATCTCCGCCGGCCTGGACTACCCGGGCATCGGCCCGGAACACGCCTGGTTGCATGACATAGGCCGCGTTCAGTACACCTCGGTGACCGACGACGAAGCCTTGGCTGCCTTCCACCAGTGCTGCCGCCTGGAAGGGATCATTCCGGCGCTGGAAAGCGCCCACGCCCTGGCCGAAGTGTTCAAGCGCGCACCGAACCTGCCGAAGGATCACCTGATGGTGGTCAACCTGTCGGGCCGTGGCGACAAAGACATGCAGACCGTGATGCACCATATGGAACAGTCTCAGCAGGAGAAACACTAATGAGCCGCCTGCAAACCCGCTTTGCCGAACTGAAAGAGCAGAACCGCGCCGCCCTGGTGACCTTCGTCACCGCTGGCGACCCGGGCTACGACACCTCCCTGGCCATCCTCAAGGGCCTGCCAGCCGCCGGTGCCGACGTGATCGAACTGGGCATGCCGTTCACCGATCCGATGGCTGACGGCCCGGCGATCCAGCTGGCCAACATCCGTGCCCTGGGCGCCAAGCAGAACCTGGCGAAAACCCTGGAAATGGTTCGCGAGTTCCGCAAGGACAACAACGAAACCCCGCTGGTGCTGATGGGTTACTTCAACCCGATCCACAAGTATGGCGTGCCACGTTTCATCGCCGAAGTGAAGGAAGCCGGCGTCGATGGCCTGATCGTGGTCGACATGCCGCCCGAGCATAACGGCGAGCTGTGCGATCCGGCCCAGGCTGCCGGCATCGACTTCATCCGCTTGACCACGCCGACCACCGACGACGCGCGTCTGCCAACCGTTCTGAACGGCAGTTCCGGGTTTGTGTACTACGTGTCCGTGGCCGGTGTGACCGGTGCTGGCGCGGCGACCCTGGAGCACGTCGAAGAGGCGGTGGCTCGCCTGCGTCGCCATACCGATCTGCCGATCAGCATCGGTTTCGGCATTCGTACTCCTGAGCAGGCAGCGAACATCGCGCGTCTGGCCGACGGTGTGGTGGTGGGTTCGGCGCTGATCGATCAGATCGCCAATGCGCAGACGCCGGACCAGGCGGTCGATGGTGTTCTGAGCCTGTGCTCGGCACTGGCCGATGGCGTACGTAAGGCCCGTGTCAGCTGAGGGTAAAGTTCCTGATACAGAGGAATTAGAGCCTCGCGGCACAGACTAAACAGCAAGACCGAGGGCTTCAGGACTGCGTTCTGAAGCCCTTTTTGCTGTGGGTGTTGCGAGGAAATTCCGAATGAAAATGCCGAAACGTCTGATGGCCAGCCTGGGCGTGCTGATGCTCAGTGCGACTCCGCTGCTGAACGCCAGCGCCGATCAGCGCGACGATCACGACCACGGCGGCCCGCAGGGCCATTACGAGCATTACGACGACCACCGGGACGGCCACGACCATTATCGCGGCGGCCCACCGCCACGGGACTTCGGCCCGGTTCGCCAGACCATCCACGATCACCGCGACTACTTCGTGCGCGGTGCGCCACCACCGCCGGGTATCTACGTGGTCCGCGGCCGACCGCTGCCCCACGGTTACTACGGCGAACGCCTGGACAATCGCGCCCTGAGGAGCCTGCCGTACTACCCCGGCTATGAATGGCGCCGCGCGGGCGCCGATATCGTGCTGATCGCGGCCGGCACCGGGATCGTCTACGAGGTGTTGCAGGGCGTTCTCTACTGACAACTCAACCAAACCTGTAGGAGCGAGCATGCTCGCGATGGACCCGAGAACGCCGCGGGGCATCAGGCACCCAGCATTATCGTTGTCGCGCATCGCGAGCAAGCTCGTTCCTATAGCAATCATGTTTAATCTGTGGAAATTCACGTGAATCGATGAAGAAAACCGGCAGAAAATCGAGGAAGCATCCCACACCTTTTTAAGGTTGGCCGTCGGAAGCGCGGGGCGTAGCGTGGTGGCTCCAAACATGACAAGGAGATACACCATGCTTGATGTCAATGACTCACCTGATGGATCAGAAACCGACAGCACACCTGCGTACCTCTCCACTCCATCCAGAAAACTGCACCCGGCGGTCGATCGTGCGCTGGATTTCTACCTGAAACCGACGACACCGCGCAGGGCCGGGGCTCATTCCCTGGGCACCATTTTTGTGGTGGCGCCCGACGTCGACAACGAAACCCTGCTAGCCCATGCCTGTGAGTCGCTGGCGTCGGCCAGTGTGATGGCGAGTGAATTCGCAAGCTCCCTGGACGGCTGCAATCGCAACACGATGCTGGCCTTGCAGCAGGTGATCATGCTGGGAGAACTGGCGATCAATCGGGTGCTGGACAACATGAACCCGTCGTGAAGAAGGGCGCTGCGACTGTGACTTGGTAGTCATCAGCGTCAAAAAGCAGTCCATCTTCTTCTAACTCAACTCGATAGTGGCATTACCGTACCAAGTCGCTACACTGCGCCGGCCGTTCACTTTTCTATTGGGGCTTGCGCATGAAATTTCGTTTTCTGCTGTGGATGCTGGGTTTGTTGATGGGCAAGGCCAGCCGGACCAATCCGGCATTCCAGCAGCAGTTGGGTGACAAGGAGCTGGTGTTTCAACTGCAGACGCTGGACGGCAAGGTGGCGCGGCATTTCCGGGTGAAGGATCAGCGCATCACCAGCAAGGCCGGGTTCTACGCCGAGCCTGCCTTTGCCATCGCCTTCAAGGATGCGGGCTATGGTTTTGCCACGATGCAGGCGAAGAACAAGCAACTGGCGTTCATGACGGGGATTCAGGACAAGTCGATTCAGATCAAGGGCAACCCGGCGCTGGTGATCTGGTTCCAGGGGTTGACCAAGTATTTGAAGCCGAAGAAGGCCAAGCCCAAGGCTTGAGGTATTCAGTTGGATTTGTGGTGAGTTCTTCGCGGGCAAGCCTCGCTCCTACAGGGTTCCATGTAACCCTGTAGGAGCAAGGCTTGCCCGCGAAGCTTTCAGGACTGGCTGAACTGCGACGCCAATTCGCGCAACAACACCTCAGCCTCAAGCACCTTGCTGACCACGTCGTTGGCCTTTTCGCGGCTCAGGCCCAGGCGTTCGAGCAGAGCGTCGGGAATGTCCTCGTCCGGCCCCGAGCCGATACCGTGGCTGCGCAGCAGGCGCACGGACAGGCACACCAGGTTCGGGTACTCGGCGAATGCACCGTCGTAGTTCGGGTCGTGCTGGAAGCGCAGCGCGGTGGCCAGCTCTTCGGGCATGTCCCAGAAACGCATCAGCCACGAACCGATCTGCTCACGGCTGATACCCAGCAGATGCTGCTCGATGTAGCTGTGGCACAGGTGCGGGTTGACCTCCAGGTGGCGGCAGATCAGCGAGAAATGCGGCGGGAACACGTGGGCCAGCAGCAGGTAGCCGAAGTTGTGCAGCAGGCCCGCCAGGTAAGTCAGACCGGCTTCCGGGCGCTGGGCGCGCGGCATGGCGCGAGTCAGGCCTTCGATGACGGCGGCGGTGTAGATCGATTGCTGCCAGTACGGCGTGCTGTGTTGCGGGCGATCCTTGGGCAGGCTCAGGGTTTTGCCCAGGGCCAGGCCCAGCGCCAGATTGATCACCAGGTCGAAACCCAGCACCCGCACGATGGCATCTTCCACCGAACGGATCTTGCCCGGCGAGGCGTAATACGGCGACGCTGCCCAGCTCACGACCTGCGCGGCCAGGGCCGGGTCGGTTTCGACCACGCCGGTGATGTCGTCGATGGTGGCGTTGGGGTCCACGCGCAGCTTGATGATCTTCTGTGCGGTTTCGGCCAGTGGCGGAATTTCGATGGTCGCTTCCAGGCGTTGCTGAATGCGCCGTGCGGTGAACGCCTGGACTGCCTGGGTGATTTCCTCGCGATCGTCATCGGGGCGATCGAGGTTCGGACGAATGCTGCTCAGCGGCTCGCCGAAGTTGGCGGCGCTGGCTTTGCTGAGCATGGACTTGAAGGCTTCGCTGGAGATTTCCAGCAGCACTTCGGGCTCTCCCGAATTGACCAGCACCTTCGGCTCGCGCAGCAGGCTTTCGTCATACAGGCACGGGGAGCTGGTGAGGGCCGGCAGACCCGGCAGCAGGCTCAGGTTGTGCTTGCCGAGCATCTTGACCAGGCGCTCGGTCGACACCGCCGTCAGGCGGCGGCCGGTGAGTTCGGTCAGACGGTTGAGGTCGAGCAACTGGCTCTGCGGGAACAGCACCATCAACGAGCCGACGGCATCGTCGAGCAGTACGGCCTGGACCTTGCGCGCCGGGTTCAATCCGTGATGGTCGAGCACTTCTTCATAGGCAATGCCCAGCTTGTCCAGCAGCATCCGAATGACCGACGGAGTGTGCGGAGTAGCGGGTGCAAGGGCTGCTTCGGTCATGGTCTGTATCCGTACTTAAACAATGGCAGGAGTATAACCAGCTTGCTCATGCCCATCCTCCAGAAACTGAGACGGTGCTCACACTTGTCCATATTGCTGTCCGTGGCGCAGCCAGCGGTCGAGTAATGGGCTCACGTGGTCCGGCCAGCGTTCGAGCAGGGCTTGAGCGGCGTCGCGTACCGCAGGCAGCAGGTCGGCATCACGCATCAGGTCGGCGACCTTGAATTGAAGCAGGCCGGTTTGCCGCGTGCCGAGCATTTCGCCGGGGCCGCGCAGTTCGAGGTCTTTTTCGGCGATGACAAAGCCGTCGTTTGTTTCGCGCATGATACCCAGGCGCTGACGGCCGATCTGTGACAGCGGCGGATGATAGAGCAGCACGCAATGGCTGACCGCGCTGCCTCGCCCGACCCGACCGCGCAGCTGGTGCAGCTGCGCCAGGCCCAAGCGTTCCGGGTTTTCAATGATCATCAGGCTGGCGTTGGGCACGTCCACGCCGACCTCGATCACGGTGGTCGCGACCAATAGCTGCAGGTTGCCGGCCTTGAATTCGGCCATGACCGCGGCTTTCTCGGCAGGCTTCATGCGGCCGTGGATCAGCCCGACCTTCAGCTCGCCAAGGGCGGCGGTCAGGTCTTCATGGGTGGTTTCGGCGGCCTGGCAGGTCAGCTCTTCCGACTCTTCGATCAGCGTACACACCCAGTAGGCCTGACGCCCTTCGGCACAGGCGCTGCGCACCCGCTCGATGACTTCGACGCGACGGGTGTCGGTGATCAACACGGTGTTGACCGGTGTTCGGCCGGGCGGCAGTTCGTCGAGTATCGAGGTGTCGAGGTCGGCGTAGGCGCTCATGGCCAGCGTGCGCGGGATCGGCGTGGCGGTCATGATCAGTTGGTGCGGGCACATGCGCCCGCCTACGCCTTTCTGGCGCAGGGCGAGACGTTGCTGCACACCGAAGCGGTGTTGTTCGTCGATGATCACCAGCGCCAGGTTCTTGAATTGCACTTCGTCCTGAAACAGCGCGTGAGTGCCCACCACCATCGGTGTGCCACCGGCGATCTGTTCCAGCGCGGCCGCGCGGTTCTTGCCCTTGAGCTTGCCGGCCAGCCACGCCACTTCGATGCCCAGCGGTTCGAGCCAGCGCTTGAAGGTGATGAAATGTTGCTCGGCGAGAATCTCGGTGGGCGCCATCAGCGCCACTTGATAGCCAGCTTCCAGGGCCTGCAGCGCGGCGAGGGCGGCGACCACGGTCTTGCCCGCGCCGACGTCACCCTGAATCAGCCGCAGCATGGGCTCGCGCTGACTCAGGTCGTAGGCGATTTCGTTGCCGACCCGTTGCTGCGCGCCGGTGGGATTGAAGCCCAGATTGGCCAAGTATTTGGCCGGCAACTGCGTGGCTTTGGGCATGGCCGGTGCGCGCAACGAACGCATGCTTTCGCGCAGGCGCTGCTGGGACAGTTGGTGGGTCAGCAGTTCTTCGAAGGCCAGACGATGCTGGGCCCAGTGATGACCGAGCGCCAGTTCGTCGACATCGGCGTCGGCCGGCGGGTGATGCAGATAGCGGATCGCATCGGCCAGCGGCGCCAGTTGGTAATCCCGGGCCAGTTCGGTCGGCAGCCAGTCGGGCAGGCTGGTGGGGCCGAGCATGGTCAGGGTCTGCATGCACAACTGACGCAGGCGTTGCTGGGTCAGGCCTTCGGTGAGCGGATACACCGGAGTCAGGGTTTCATCCACGGGCGGCGGCTCGTCGCCGGTGATGGCGCGGTATTCCGGGTGGTAGATCTCCAGCCCCGAAGCGCCGGGCCGCGCTTCTCCGTAGCAACGAATTCGCGTGCCGCGCTTGAGGCCTTCTTTCTGAGCGTTGCTGAAGTGGTAGAAGCGCAGGCTCAGCCCGCCGGTGCCATCCTGCAGGCGCACCACCAGGCTGCGACGACGACCCATCACCACGTCGGCACCGCTGACAGTGCCTTCGATCACCGCATCCTGTCCCGGGCGCAGCGCGCCGATGGGCACCACGCGGGTGCGATCCTGATAGCGCAGCGGCAGGTGAAACAGCACGTCCTGAAGGTTTTCCAGGCCGACTTTGGCCAGCTTCTCGGCCATGGCTTCGCCGACACCCTTGAGTGCCGTCACCGACACTTGCGACAACTCGGTCATGACGCGTGCTTAGCCCGCCACCACCTGCGCGGACGGCTTGGCCACCGAGCACAGGCGAATGGAGTCAGCGAGGATTTCAATGGCCTTGGGCCGCGGGAAGCTGGCGCGCCAGGCGATCGCCACCGTGCGATAAGGCGTCGGCGCCGACAGCGGACGGACTTCGATCACGCCAGGGGCATAGTGGTGACTGTCCACCGCCGACAGCGGCAGGATCGATACGCCAAGGCCCGAGGCGACCATGTGGCGAATGGTTTCCAGCGAGCTGGATTCCACCGTGGTGTGCTTGGCGCCGTCGTTGCCCTTGGTCAGGGTCGGGCAAGCTTCCAGCACCTGGTCGCGGAAGCAGTGGCCTTCGCCGAGCAGCAACAGGCTCTTGTCGTTGAGCAGGTTGGCGTCGATGGATTCCTTTTGCGTCCACGGGTGCTGGGCTGGCATCAGGACGTAGAACGGCTCGTCGTAGAGCTGCAGGGTCAGCACGTCGGCTTCGTTGAACGGCAGGGCGATGATGATCGCGTCTAGTTCGCCGTTGCGCAGCTTGTCGCGCAGCACGTGGGTGAAGTTTTCTTCGATGTACAACGGCATCTGCGGGGCGACCCGGTGCAGTTGTGGAATCAGGTGGGGAAACAGGTAAGGGCCGACGGTGTAGATTGCGCCGACTTTCAGCGGGGCGGTCAGCTGGTTCTTGCCGGCCTGGGCCAGTTCGCGAATGCCCTGGGCCTGCTCCAGCACCTTTTGTGCCTGGGCCACGATGCCTTCGCCGACTGGAGTCAGGCGCACGGCGCTTTTGCTGCGCTCGAAAATCAGCACACCGAGTTCGTCTTCAAGCTTTTTCACGCCCACCGACAGGGTCGGCTGGCTGACGTGGCAACGCTCGGCCGCGTGGCCGAAGTGCTGCTCTTGGGCGAGGGTAACGATGTAGCGTAATTCTGTCAGAGTCATAGCAAGCGTCCATGAAGTTGCGGGCCAAGCATACCGGCTGCAATCGATAGACGCACGTTATCAGAGAGCGCGTGTCGGGCGACACCGGGCAATGCGAGCAGATAGGCAGAAAGCAAAAAAGATCGCAGCCTGCGGCAGCTCCTACAAAGGCGTATGGATACCTGTAGGCGCTGCCGAAGGCTGCGATCTTTTGATCTGCAGCTTTTTATCGCCGGCGGTTTTCCAGCGAGTAAACAAACGGCGCAACGATTTCGATGGAGCCGTTGGTGAGCATGTCAGCCGGTGGTTTCGGCAGCGGCTGGGCGCGGCGGATCATTTCCAGGGTGGCCCGGTCCAGATCGGCGGTGCCGGAAGGCCCTACCAATTCATACGACAGGACGTTGCCCTGGGCATCCACCACGAAGCGCAGGCGGTTGGTGCCTTGCTTTCCGCGGGCTTGCGCACTGGCCGGGTACTTCTTGTACTTGGCCAAATGCGCGAGCAACGTACCTTCCCAGCTGGCCTTCGCCGCCACTTGAGCCGCAGACGGGCCCGGTACCGGCTGAGCAGATTTCTCGGTCGGCGCGGGTGTCGGTGGGGCTTCGCTCGGTTTGGCTTCCGAAGGCTTTTCCTTCGGCGGCTCCGGCTTCTTCTCCACAGGCTTGGGCGGTTGCGGCTTGGGCTTCGGCTTGACCGGCTTGGGCACGGCAATCTCGGCCTTCGGCGCTTCAGCGAGCTTCGGAATCGGCAGTTCTTCAACCGGAGCCGGAGGCTGCGGCGGGGTGACGACCTTCGGCGGTGCAGGCGGTGGCGGGGCTGGAACCGGTGCCAGCTCGACCATCATTGCCTGGGGTGGCAATTCGATGGGCGGGCGGGCGGTCCAGTTCACGGCCAGCGCAATGGCCAGCGCGTGAACACCCAGCACAATGGCCAGGCTACCGCTGTAACGCGTCAGCTTATGGCGCGTTGTGATCATTTCTTGACTGCCGACTCGAGGCCAACCAAACCGACCTTCAGGTAACCGGCCGAGCGCAGGTTGTCCATCACGCTCATCAGGTCGCCGTAATCCACGCCCTTGTCGGCCTGGAAGAAGATCGTCGTGTCTTTCTTGCCCTGGGTCTTGGCGTCGAGTGTGGCGCCGAGTGCTTCGGCCTTCACTTCGTCGTCGCCCAGGTACAGGCGTTGGTCAGCCTTGACGCTGAGGAACACCGGTTTCTCCGGCCGCGGCGCCGGTTTGGCGGTGGACGCCGGCAGGTCGACCTTGATGTCCACGGTGGCCAGCGGGGCGGCCACCATGAAGATGATCAGCAACACCAACATGACGTCGATGAACGGCGTGACGTTGATTTCGTGGTTTTCGGACAGATCGTCGTCTGCCCCTTCTTTCAAATGCAGGCCCATGGCCGATTACCCCACTTTCACCATGTGCGGTTGCGAGCTGCGCTCAGGCTGGTGGTCGAGGTCACGGCTGACCAGCAGCAGGACTTCTGCCGATGCATCGGCCACTTGAGCCTTGTAACCGGTGATGGAGCGGGCGAACACGTTGTAGATGACCACCGCAGGAATCGCCGCCACCAGGCCCAGAGCCGTTGCCAGCAGCGCTTCAGCGATACCGGGCGCTACGACGGCGAGGTTGGTGGTCTGGGTTTTGGCGATGCCGATGAAGCTGTTCATGATGCCCCAGACGGTACCGAACAGACCGACGAACGGCGCGGTGGAACCGATGGTGGCGAGCACGCCGGTGCCGCTGCTCATGCTGCGACCGGCGGCCGCAACCAGACGTTCCAGGCGGAAGCTGACGCGCTCCTTGATGCCTTCTTTTTCACGGGCGCTGGCCGACAGGTGCATTTCTTCCAGGGCGTCGTGCACCAGCAGGTTGGCCAAGGTACCTGGCTTGGTGGCGCTGGCGCTGGCTTCCTTGAGGGTCGCGGCCTTTTTGAGGTGGACGATCTCGGTGCGCAGACGACGCTTGGCGCCCATCAGCTCAAGGCCCTTGGCGATCCAGATGGTCCAGGTGATGATCGAGGCGATGGCCAGGCCGATCATCACGGTCTTCACGACGACGTCGGCGTTCTGATACATGCCCCACGGCGACAGGTCATGGGCCATGCCCAGGGTGTTGTCGGCTTCGAGGACTTCAGGAACATCTTCTCCGAGGGCTTCTGGCGCAGGTACTGCCTGTGCAGGATCGGTCGCGGCGGGAGCAGCAGGTGCGGCGTGGTCAGCTGGCGCCGCGGAGGTGGCGGCCGGAGTGGCCGGCGCTTGTGCGTCAGCGAAAGCGGCAACCGGTGCCAGCATCAGGCTGAGAAGCAGGGCGGCCACAGCGCTCCAGGCGCGAGGTCGTTTGGTTGGCGAAGCGAGGGTTTGGGTGCGTGTCATGCTGGCCGGACCTGAGAAAAGAAAAACGATGATGCTCTTCCAGTCCTCGTAAGGCCGAGAGCAAAAGTGGCGCGTATTATTGCAAGTAATTCTTGTTAACAAAAGTAATAGAGTATCTTTTTTTCCTGCATTGCTGGCCGCTCGTCCATTGCCAGCGCTAGTCTGTGCGTTTCCATAGGGAGTTTTACGATGTCCGTGCCTTCTGTTTTGATCGCCGGTTGCGGTGATGTCGGCAGTCGTCTTGCCACGCAATTGCTGGCCGGTGGCTGGGAGGTTCATGGCTTGCGGCGTGATGTTTCACGTCTGCCTGATGGGGTGATTGGCGTAGCCGGTGACCTGTTCAGCAAGGATTGCCCTATGACCTGGCCGATTGGTGCTGTGGATTACCTGGTGTATTGCGCGGCGGCCTCCAATCACGATGAGGCCGGTTACCGCGCTGCCTACATTCAAGGCTTGCAGCATGTGCTGGAGTGGCTTGGCGACTACGGGCAGGTGCCCAATCGTCTGCTGTTCGTTTCCAGCAGCAGTGTTTATGGTCAACAGGAGGGTGAGTGGGTTGACGAGGCTTCGCCGGCTGTAGCAGCCGGTTTTTCAGGGCGTGTGATGCTCGAAGCCGAGCAGGTTGCACTCAATAGCGGCATTCCAGCCAGCATTGTGCGCTTGACCGGCATCTACGGACCAGGCCGTGAGCGGCTGCTTGCTCAGGTGCGCCAGGGTTATCGGGTGACGGTCGATCCGCCGCTATATGCCAATCGAATTCATGCCGATGACGCCGCCGGGTTGATGGCGTACCTGCTTGAGGCGGATCGTCGTGGCGTGGCGCTGGATGATGTCTATATCGGTGTCGACGACGCGCCGGCAGCGCTGGCGGATGTGGTGGGCTGGTTGCGTGAGTACATGGGTGTGACGGAGTGGGCGGATGACGCCAGCGTCCGGCGTACCGGCAGCAAGCGTTGCAGCAATGCCCGGGCGAAGGCGTTGGGTTGGGAGCCGAGGTACCCGAGTTTCCGCGAGGGGTATGCGGCGATTCTCGAAGGGCGCTAGCTGAATCCCCAGCGCCACAAAACAAATGTGGGAGCGGGCTTGCTCGCGAAGAGGGAGTGTCAGTCGACATTGATGTTGCCTGACACGCCGCATTCGCGAGCAAGCCCGCTCCCACATTGTTTACGCGTGAATTACTGTTTTTCCAGCAACCACTTGCGATCACCCGGCGTGAACTGCGGCATTTCATCCGCCAATGCAGTGTTCACGGCCTGGAAGATTTCCAGTTCCTTGCCTTTACGGGCAAAGATCCATGGATTGCCCTGGCCATTGAGCTGCAGCCACATGTTGTCGTTGCCGCCACTCATCGAGGCGCAGTCGCCGGCCAGGCACAACGCGTAGCGATCAGCGCCCTGCAGGCCGATCACCTGGCCGTCGGCCTGGAATTGCACGGTGCCGCCTTCGCCGGGACCGCTGACAACTTTCCAGCTGCCGCCCATATAGGCCGAGTACAACGCACGTTCAAAACTGGCACCGATCGGTGCGCCATCAGGCACTGGAATCAGTGCGCGATCGAAGACCTGGGCAGGTTCGTTTTCAGTCGCGGCCTGGCTCAGTTGCTTGCCATCGCGCTTCAGTTCACTGCCGGAACTGCCATAAAAGTCGATTCTCCAGGCGCCGGACTCTTCGCCCGACAGCTTGCCGTCGACATTTTCAAAACCATTGGTGTAGCGGGCCTGACCGGCCTTGGTGTTGACGTCCCATTCCAGGTTCGGGCCATAGGCCTGGAGCGCTTCGCGCAGGGGAACGCCTTTGGAGGCTGCATCGATCGCCACCTGATTGATCCAGGTGCCGCTGATATCACGATCGGCAGGGTCGCTGGCACAACCGCCCAGGAGCAGGGCGAGCAGCGGGAGAACAAGCGCTTTGCGCATGGTGGAATCCTTTCAAGCTTTACTGTGCAGCAGTGCGGTGGCGCAGCCCGGGAGCTGCGCCGGACACATTACTCGATGACCAGGATGGCATCCATTTCAACCTGCGAACCCTTTGGCAGGGCCGCTACGCCGATGGCGGCGCGGGCTGGGTAAGGCTGCTCGAAGTACTTGCCCATGATCTCGTTGACCTTGGCGAAGTGGCTCAGGTCGGTGAGGAAGATGTTCAGCTTGACGATGTCCTTGAACGAACCGCCGGCGGCTTCGGCAACGGCCTTGAGGTTCTCGAAAACCTGGACGGTCTGGGCTTCGAAGCCTTCAACCAGTTCCATGGTCTTTGGGTCCAGAGGAATCTGACCCGACATGTAAACGGTGTTGCCAGCCTTGATCGCCTGGGAGTAAGTACCGATGGCGGCCGGGGCCTTGTCGCTGGTGATAACGGTCTTGGTCATGAGGACTCCTTGATGAATGGGCTATAGGGGCGAGCTAGGCGCGCATGCGGGTGATGCGGATCACCCCGGTCAGGGCGCGCAGTTTCTTGATCACGCGGGCCAGGTGCACACGGTCATGCACGCTGACCACCAGTTGGACGACGCTGATGCGGCCATCGCGCTCGTCCATGCTGATTTTCTCGATGTTGCCGTCCGCCGCGTTGACGCTGCTGGCCAGCAACGCGATCAGGCCGCGCTGGTGTTCCAGCTCGACGCGCAGTTCGACATTGAATTCGCCGGTGACATCCTTGGCCCACGAGAGCTGGATGCATTTTTCCGGGTTATGGCGGATTTCGCTGATGTTACGGCAGTTGTCCAGGTGAACGACCATGCCTTTGCCCGCGGACAGGTGGCCGACAATCGGGTCGCCCGGGATCGGCGTGCAGCACTTGGCGTAACTGAGTACCAGGCCTTCGGTGCCGCGAATCGCCAGCGGACCTTCCGGACTCGGCAGCTGTTCGCCTTCGCCGAGCAGCCGGCGCGCCACCACATAGGCCATGCGGTTGCCCAGACCGATGTCTTCGAGCAGATCTTCGGCCAGTTCGAGGCGATATTCGGCGAGGATGGCCTTGATGCGCTCGGCCGGGATTTTTTCCAGCGAACTGTCGAAACCGTTGAGGACCTTGTTCAGCAGGCGCTCGCCCAGGCTGACGGACTCGGAACGACGTTGCAGTTTCAGCGCGTGACGGATGTGCGTACGCGCCTTGCCGGTAACCACGAAGTTGAGCCAAGCCGGGTTCGGTCGTGCGCCCGGAGCGCTGACGATCTCGACCGTGGAGCCGCTTTGCAGCGGTTCGGACAGCGGCGCGAGACGACGGTTGATGCGGCAGGCGATGCAGCTGTTGCCCACGTCGGTGTGCACCGCGTAAGCGAAGTCGACCGCCGTGGAGCCTTTGGGCAGCTCCATGATCCGGCCTTTGGGCGTGAACACGTAGACCTCGTCCGGGAACAGGTCGATCTTCACGCTTTCGATGAATTCCAGCGAATTGCCGGCGCGTTGCTGCATTTCCAGCACGCCCTTGACCCATTGGCGGGCGCGGGCGTGAGTGCCTTTCGGCTGCTCGTCGCCGCTGGATTTGTACAGCCAGTGGGCGGCGATGCCGTTGTTGGCCATCTCTTCCATTTCGCGGGTGCGGATCTGGATCTCGATCGGAACCCCGTGCATGCCGAACAACGTGGTGTGCAGCGACTGGTAGCCGTTGGCCTTGGGGATCGCGATGTAATCCTTGAAGCGACCTGGCAACGGTTTGTACAAATTATGTACGGCGCCCAGCACGCGGTAGCAGGTATCGACCTTGTCGACGATGATCCGGAACGCGTAGACGTCCATGATCTCGTTGAAGGCCCGACGCTTGCCGCGCATTTTCTTGTAGATGCCGTAGAGGTGTTTCTGGCGACCGCTGACCTCGCCCTGGATGCCGTCGACGGCCAGGCAGTGGCTGAGGGATTCCTCGATCTTGTTGACGATTTCCTTGCGGTTGCCCCGGGCGCGTTTGACGGCCTGGTAGATCCGCGCGGAACGCATCGGGTGCATGGCCTTGAAGCCCAGGTCTTCGAATTCTATGCGGATGGCGTGCATGCCCAGCCGGTTGGCGATGGGGGCATAGATTTCCAGGGTTTCCTTGGCGATGCGCCGGCGTTTTTCGCCGGACAGCACTTCCAGCGTGCGCATGTTGTGCAGGCGGTCGGCCAGCTTGACCAGGATCACGCGAATGTCGCGCGCCATGGCCATGGCCATTTTCTGGAAGTTCTCGGCTTGCGCCTCGGCCTTGGTCTCGAAGTTCATCTGGGTCAGTTTGCTGACCCCGTCGACCAGTTCGGCCACGGTTTCGCCGAACTGCGCTTGCAGCGCTTCCTTGGCGATACCGGTGTCTTCGATGACGTCATGCAGCATGGCTGCCATCAGGCTCTGATGGTCCATATGCATGTCGGCAAGAATATTCGCCACCGCGAGTGGGTGCGTGACGTACGCCTCGCCGCTGCGACGGCGTTGACCGTCATGGGCTTGTTCGGCGTAGAAATACGCTCGGCGGACCAGGTTGACCTGGTCTTTGCCGAGGTAGGTCGATAAGCGATCGGCGAGGGCGTCTATGCTCGGCATGATGTCTCCTGCCGTAAGCTGTTATCCCGCGCCGTGCTACGTCGACCAGGCATAGGCTTAAACGGCCTCGTTGGACTCGTCCTCGAATGCAGCGAAAAGCGGTTCATCTTCAACGATTTCGGCTTCAGCGATAGCGGCGTAGTCGATCAGGCCTTCAGCGATTTCACGCAGGGCGACCACGGTAGGCTTGTCGTTTTCCCATGCAACTTTCGGTTCTTTGCCGCCGGTGGCCAGTTGACGGGCACGCTTGGTAGAGAGCATGACCAGCTCAAAGCGGTTATCCACGTGTTCTAGGCAGTCTTCAACGGTTACGCGGGCCATGGTCTTCCTCGTAGCAAATGCAATATGCGCGCTGCCCGGATGGGCGAGCGGACTCGACAGTTTAAAAAATCACCAGCGATTAGGGAAGCGCTGATTTTTTGATCAAGCCCTTCAACGCGCTGCAAGTGCCAATGTAAAGCCCTCGCAGCGGTTTTGGGAAGAGCGGATCAATCCAGTAATTCAGCCAGCAATTTGCCGTGACGCTGCTGCTGACGCTTCTGCTGCAGCTGATTGGCACGGAAAATCGCCTTCAGATCGTGCAGGGCGTGAGCGAAATCGTCGTTGATGATCAGGTAGTCATAGTCGACGTAGTGGCTCATTTCGCTGACGGCTTCGCGCATCCGGCCGTCGATGATCTCGTCGCTGTCCTGGCCGCGGTTGGTCAGGCGCTGGTGCAGGGCCTGCAACGACGGCGGCAGAATGAAGATCGAGCGGGCCTGCGGCATCAGCTTGCGCACTTGCTCGGCGCCCTGCCAGTCGATTTCCAGAATCAGGTCGTGGCCTTCGTCCAGGGTCTGCTGCAGATGGCTCTGCGAGGTGCCGTAAAGGTTGCCGAATACCTCGGCGCGCTCGAGGAAGTCGCCGTGCTCGATCATCTTCACGAACTCGGTGCGGTCGACGAAGTGATAGTTCACGCCGTTCACTTCACCTGGGCGCATGGCGCGGGTGGTGTGGGAGATCGAGACGCGGATTTCCGGGACGGCGTCGGTCAGCGCCTTGACCAGGCTGCTTTTGCCCGCGCCCGAAGGGGCGGAAATGATGTACAGGGTGCCGGTGATGTGGGTCATTTCAGGTTTGCCTTACTCAATATTCTGCACTTGTTCGCGCATCTGCTCGATCAACACCTTGAGGTTGACCGCCGCCTGGGTGCTGCGCGGATCGAAGGCCTTGGAGCCCAGTGTGTTGGCTTCGCGGTTGAGCTCCTGCATCAGGAAGTCCAGGCGTCGCCCGGCCGCGCCGCCGGATTTGAGCACCCGGCGAACTTCGATGATGTGAGTGCTCAGGCGGTCCAGTTCTTCGGCGACGTCGCTCTTTTGTGCGAGCATGACCATTTCCTGCTCCAGGCGCTGCGGGTCCATCTCGGCCTTGATGTCGGCAAAACGGTCGAGCACTTTCTGGCGCTGGGTGGCGAGCATCTGCGGAACCAGTTCACGCAGGGTGACCACGTCGGCCTCGATGGCGGTCAGGCGATCGTCGATCAATCGGGCCAGCTCCGCGCCTTCGCGCTCGCGGCCGGCCTTGAGCTCCTTCAGGCCCTGGTTGAACAGGGCCAGCGCTTCGGCGTTCAGGGCTTGCGGGTCGGTGGCGTCGCCCACCAGAACGCCGGGCCAGGCCAGGACTTCCAGGGGGTTGAGGGCGGCGGGATTCTTGATCAGGCTGGCGATGGTCTCGGCCGCTGCGACCAGCTGTGCCGCGCGGGCCTGGTCCACTTGCAGGGGCTTGCCGGTGTTTTCCTCGGTGAAGCGCAGGGTGCATTCGAGCTTGCCCCGGGACACGCCCTGGCGCAGGGCTTCGCGCACGGCGCCCTCGAGATCGCGGAAGGTCTCCGGCAGGCGCACGTGGGGCTCCAGGTAGCGGCTGTTGACCGATCGCAGTTCCCAGCTCAGGGTGCCCTGGGCGCCGGCTTTCTCGACGCGGGCGAAGGCGGTCATGCTGTGCACCATGGAGGTACCTCGCAATGCAGATCGGCCAGAAACAGTGGTTCCGGGAATCCGATATCAATGAATTAAAGCCGACTGGCAGCAAAGGCGCAGGATTGTAGCGCAGAGCGGCGGATGCCCCCAAACACACGAAGTGACAAAGGCCTGCAGGTCGTCGGCGACGGGCCGTTCAGAGCCTTTGCTCGTCGGAGGAATTTTTTTAGAAGTGCCCACCGGTGGCTGGCGGCTCTATAATGCTCCGCAGTTTTCCGTCCCCGTACAGGTATCCCTTATGAAACGTCCAAGTGGTCGCGCTGCCGATCAGCTCCGCTCGATCCGCATTACCCGCAACTACACCAAACACGCCGAGGGTTCTGTACTGGTCGAGTTCGGTGATACCAAAGTCATCTGCACCGTCAGCGTCGAAAACGGCGTGCCACGGTTCCTCAAAGGCCAGGGTCAGGGCTGGCTGACCGCCGAGTACGGCATGCTGCCGCGCGCCACCGGCGAGCGTAACCAGCGTGAAGCGAGCCGCGGCAAGCAAGGCGGCCGTACCCTGGAAATCCAGCGTCTGATCGGTCGTTCCCTGCGCGCTGCGCTGGACATGTCCAAGCTGGGCGACGTCACCCTGTACGTCGATTGCGACGTGATCCAGGCTGACGGCGGTACCCGTACCGCTTCCATCACCGGCGCCATGGTTGCGCTGGTCGATGCCCTGAAAGTGATCAAGAAGCGCGGCGGCCTGAAAGGCGGCGACCCGCTCAAGCAAATGATCGGTGCCGTTTCCGTTGGCATGTACCAGGGTGAAGCGGTGCTCGACCTCGACTATCTTGAGGATTCGGCTGCCGAGACCGATCTGAACGTGGTGATGACCAGCACCGGCGGTTTCATCGAAGTTCAGGGCACCGCCGAAGGCGCGCCGTTCCAGCCTGAAGAGCTGAACGCCATGCTGGAGCTGGCGAAAAAAGGTATGAACGAAATCTTCGATCTGCAAAAAGCTGCACTGGCTGACTGATCGGATCATCACAGGCAAGGAGGACGCCATGAGTGACGAGCAACAATTGCTTCCCACCCCGAGCAAAGAAGTCCGGCAGTGGGCGATGTTCTGTCACTTGTCCGCCTTGCTGGGGATCTGGATTCCGTTCGGTACGCTGATCGGCCCGCTGATCCTGTGGCAAATGAAGCGCGAGATGGACCCGTTCATCGATGCCCAAGGCAAGGAAGCGCTGAATTTTCAGATCACCGTTGCTATCGCTTCCGCCGTCAGTTTGCTGCTGATGGTGGTGATTATCGGGTTCTTCCTGTTTGGATTGATCGCTATCGGCGCTTTGGTGCTGACGATAATCGGTGGGGTGAAAGCCAATGAGGGTTTTCCATACCGTTATCCTTTCACATGGCGTTTGATCAAATAGCGTTCAATCAAAGCTTTCATTTTGGAAGATGCAATTTCGAATGTTTTAAATATAAAAAGCCCTGACTTGTCAGGGTTTTTTTGCAGCTAAATTAGCCACTAATGTATGTAGGACTAATCTGCTCGCGATGAATGGCAGAGAAAGTTTTTTATATATGCCGCTATTACATCTTTGGTCACAACTGCAACGCCTTAGTGCTGTTCATGCCCTTGGCAGTGAGACTTTGTGATTGCTAAAGTCCGCGCACGAAATATTCATTCAAAGATATTTCTATATTTTCAAGCCATCGAAGGTTCTTGAATTCCAGTGTAGTCAGTGTTGAGAGATTCAGCCGATTCATAAGGCGTGCACAGGGAGCAGTTCGCCTATGGATATATAGCCAAGAATAATTCAAATGATTCAGCTCGATTTTTATGGAACGCTCGTGGCCGCCTCTCTGGTGCTTCTTTTGGGACGCGGTCTTATCGCTCGTGTTGGTTTTCTCCGCAACTTCAATATCCCCGAGCCTGTAGCGGGCGGCCTGTTGGTTGCTGTTGGTCTTCTGCTGTTGCGATCACTTGATGTTGAAGTTCGTTTCGATACTTCGCTGCAAACGCCCCTCATGCTGGCGTTTTTTGCCACTATCGGATTGAGTGCAGACTTTGCCAGCCTTAAGAAAGGCGGTCGCGTAGTGGGAGTATTTCTATTGGCGGTCATCGGGCTTCTGGTGCTGCAGAACGCCATGGGTATCGGACTGGCAAAGATATTGGGGCTCGATCCGCTGATGGGGTTGTTGACGGGTTCGATTACCCTGGCCGGCGGTCACGGAACCGGCGCTGCATGGGGAACCGTATTCAATGAGAAATACGGTCTGGCTTCCGCCTCTGAACTGGCCATAGCCTCCGCGACGTTCGGTCTGGTGTTGGGCGGATTGATTGGTGGCCCGGTTGCGCGCGTGCTCATCAAGCGTGTGGACGTGCCCGGCTGCAACATGCAGGAGACACCGCAATTGCCGAAGGGTTTTGAGCAGCCGAACAAAGAGCGCTCAATCACGCCCTTTACGTTTATCGAAACCCTGGCTCTGATCGCAGTCAGCCTGCTGGCGGGCAATCTTTTAAATGGCCTGCTACATGGGACGGCGTTTGAGTTACCGACATTCGTTTGCGTGCTGTTCGTGGGCGTGTTGCTGCGCAACGGTCTTTCGGCATTCGGTTTGTATCGGGTATTCGAGCGTGAAGTCTCGGTGCTGGGCAATGTCAGCCTGTCACTGTTTCTCGCGATTGCGTTGATGTCGCTCAAACTGTGGGACCTGGCGGCGCTGGCTTTGCCGATCTTCATCATCCTGGCCGTGCAGGCGTTGGTCATGGCTCTTTTTGCGATCTTCGTGACTTTCAGAATGATGGGTAGAAACTACGATGCGGCGGTGTTGGCGGCGGGGCACTGTGGTTTCGGGCTGGGTGCGACACCCACGGCTATCGCTAACATGCAGGCGGTGACGCAGCGCTATGGGCCTTCACAGATCGCGTTTCTGGTAGTACCAATGGTAGGTGCGTTCTTCATCGACATTGTCAATGTCATCGTGATCAAGCTGTATTTGGCCCTGCCGTTTTTTGCCACGGTCTGAGAAGCTTGGCTTGCTCGAACTGACGCATAAAAAAGCCCGTATCTTGCGATACGGGCTTTTTTTACTGCGTGTCGTCTAGATGGTTAGCGTCCAGTCGTAATCCACGATCAGCGGCGCGTGCTGCGAGAAGCGTGGCTGACGTGGCAGGCGTGCGCTGCGTACGAAGCGGCGCAGGCCCGGCGTCAGGATCTGGTAGTCGAACCGCCAGCCGAGATTGAGCATTTCGGCCTGTTCGGTGTCCGGCCACCAGCTGTACTGGTCGCCTTCGCGGCTGACTTCGCGCAAGGCATCTACGTAGCCCATGTTGCCGACAATCTCGTCCATCCAGGCACGTTCAGGTGCCAGGAAGCCCGGTGATTGCTGGCTGTCGCGCCAGTTCTTGATGTCCAGCTTCTGTTGCGCCACGTACAGCGAGCCACAATAGATGTACTCGCGGCGTTTGCGCCGTTGCTTGTCCAGGTATTTTCCGAAGTCGTCCATGAGCTTGAACTTCTGGTTCAAGTCCTCATCGCCGTTCATACCCGAAGGAAGCAGCAAGGTTGCAATACTGACTTTGTCGAAATCGGCTTGCAGGTAGCGCCCGTAGCGGTCGGCCGTCTCGAAACCGAGACCGCTGATGACAGCCTTCGGTTGCAACCGCGAGTACAAAGCCACGCCACCTTGGGCGGGGACTTCTGCGTCGCAGGCATAAAGGAAGTATCCATCCAGTTGGAAGGCTGGATCGTCCAGTTCAAAGGCGGAGGCACGGGTGTCCTGCAGGCAGATGACGTCGGCATTCTGTGCCTGCAGCCAACTGAGCAAACCTCGCTCGACTGCAGCCTGAATACCATTGACGTTCACACTGATGATCCGCATAAATGGCCCCAAAAATCGCGTGCGTGTATGATACACGGCGTCAAGCTATTTAGCTAAATCCGTGGTATTTGGGGTTTTTTTCATGCAAGCGTATCAGCGCGATTTCATTCGTTTTGCCATCGATCGCGGCGTTTTGCGCTTCGGTGAGTTCACCCTGAAGTCCGGACGCACCAGTCCTTACTTCTTCAACGCCGGCCTGTTCAATTCGGGCACGGCCCTGGCGCAGCTGGGGCGTTTCTACGCCGCAGCCATTGCCGAAAGCGGCATTCCCTTCGATGTTCTGTTCGGTCCGGCCTACAAGGGCATTCCCCTGGCGGCGACCACTGCGGTGGCGTTGGCCGAGCATCACAACCGTGACCTGCCATGGTGCTTCAACCGCAAGGAAGCCAAGGCCCACGGCGAAGGCGGCAGCCTGGTTGGCGCACCGCTGACCGGCGAAGTGCTGATCATCGACGACGTGATCACCGCCGGCACCGCCATTCGCGAAGTGATGCAGATCATCGCTTCCCAGGAAGGCGCCAAGGCCACCGGCGTGCTGATCGCCCTGAACCGTCAGGAACGTGGCAACGGCGAGCTGTCGGCGATCCAGGAAGTGGAGCGCGACTTCGGCATTCCGGTGATCAGCATTGTTTCGTTGAACCAGGTGCTGGAGTTCCTGGCTGACGATCCGCAGCTCAAGCAACACCTGCCTGCCGTGGAAGCGTACCGCGCCCAGTTCGGCGTATAACGCATTTCCCCCTGTAGGAGCTGCCGAAGGCTGCGATCTTTTGATTTTTTAAAACAAGATCAAAAGATCGCAGCCTTCGGCAGCTCCTACAGGGATCGAAGGCAAAAAAAGACCCCGCTCGGCCTGGCCGAGCGGGGTCTTGTTGTAGGTGCTACCGCTTACGGACGCTTGCGGTTGCTGATCAGGGTGCCCACGCCGGTATCGGTGAAGATTTCCAGCAGGACCGCATTCCGTACGCGACCGTCGATGATCAGCGAGCTGCCCACGCCGCCCTGGACCGCTTCCAGCGCGCAACGGATCTTCGGCAGCATGCCGCCGTAGATGGTGCCGTCGGCGATCAGCGCGTCGACCTGCGCAGTGCTCAGACCGGTCAGCACCTTGCCTTGCTTGTCCATCAGGCCGGCGATGTTGGTCAGCAGCATCAGCTTCTCGGCTTTCAGCGCCTCGGCGACTTTACCGGCCACCAGGTCAGCGTTGATGTTGTACGACTCGCCGTTCTCGCCAACGCCGATCGGTGCGATCACCGGGATGAAATCGCCTTTGACCAGCAGGTTCAGCAGGTCGGTGTTGATCCCGACCACTTCGCCGACGTGACCGATGTCGATGATTTCCGGCTGGGTCATGTCCGGGGTCTGACGGGTGACGGTGAGCTTCTTCGCGCGAATCAGCTCGGCGTCTTTACCGGTCAGGCCGATGGCGCTGCCGCCGTGACGGTTGATCAGGTTGACGATGTCCTTGTTGACCTGGCCGCCCAGGACCATCTCCACCACGTCCATGGTCGCGGCATCGGTGACGCGCATGCCGTCGACGAAATGGCTCTCGATGGACAGGCGCTTGAGCAGATCACCGATTTGCGGGCCGCCGCCGTGAACCACGACCGGGTTGATGCCCACGGCTTTCATCAGCACGATGTCGCGGGCGAAGCCGGTTTTCAGCTCCTCGCTTTCCATCGCGTTGCCGCCGTATTTGATCACCAGTGTCTTGCCGACATATCGGCGAATGTAAGGCAGCGCTTCGGACAGGACCTTGGCGGTGTTGGCGGCGGCTTCGCGTTCGAGGGTCATTCAGGGCTCCGGGTGAATCAGAACGGTAGTTGGAGATCAGGTGCAACACGCTTCAGCTGGACGTGGAAGACGTCCTTGATGCGTTGCAATTCAGCCTCGTCATCGGCCTCGAAGCGCAGTACCAGCACCGGTGTGGTGTTGGAGGCGCGAACCAGGCCCCAGCCTTTGGCGTAGTCGACTCGCACGCCGTCAATGGTGGTCAGGTCGGCGCCTGCGCCCCACTGCGCGTCATGCAATGCATCAATGATGCTGAATTTGCTCTCTTCGGTCACATGGATATTGATTTCCGGCGTAGAAATATCGTTCGGGAAGGTGGCGAACAGCTCTTCCGCGGTGGATTTTTCCTTGCTCAGGATCTCCAGCAACCGGGCGGCGCTGTAAATGCCGTCGTCGAAACCGAACCAGCGCTCCTTGAAGAAGATGTGCCCGCTCATTTCGCCGGCCAGCAGGGCGCCAGTTTGCTTCATTTTCTTTTTGATCAACGAGTGACCGGTCTTCCACATTAGCGCACGACCGCCGTATTCCTTGATCAGCGGCGTCAGGCGGCGGGTGCATTTGACGTCGAAGATGATTTCCGCGTCCGGGTTGCGCGCCACCACGTCACGGGCGAACAGCATCAGCAGGCGGTCCGGGTAGACGATGCTGCCGGTGTTGGTCACCACGCCCACGCGGTCGCCGTCACCGTCGAAGGCCAGGCCGATGTCGGCCTTGGTTTCCTTGACCTTGGCGATCAGGTCCACGAGGTTTTCAGGCTTGCCCGGGTCCGGGTGGTGGTTCGGGAAGTTGCCGTCGACTTCGCAGAACAGCGGGATGACTTCGCAGTTCAGCGCTTCGATCAGTTGCGGGGCGATTACGCCGGCGGCGCCGTTGCCGCAGTCCACCACGACTTTCAGGCGACGGGCCAGCTTGATGTCCTGAACGATGGTGGTGGTGTAGCCGTCGAGGATTTCGACTTTGGTGATGCTGCCGGTGCCGCTGCTCAAGTTGTTGGTCTTGAGGCGGTCATGCAGGGCCTGGATCTGTTCGTTGGCCAGGGTGTCACCGGCGATGACGATCTTGAAGCCGTTGTAGTTCGACGGGTTGTGGCTGCCGGTCAGCATCACGCCGGATTTGCCGGCCAGTACGTTGGCGGCGTAGTACAGGGCAGGCGTCGGCACCAGACCGACATCGCTGACGTGGCAGCCGCTGTCGGCCAGGCCCTGGATCAATTGCTCGACCAGTTCCGGGCCTGAAAGGCGACCATCACGGCCTACGGAAACGTTCGGTTCATTCTGGGACAGACTTTGGGCACCAATGGCGCGACCGAGCCAGTAAGCCGTCTCAGCGTTCAGAAATTCCGGGACGGTGCCGCGAATGTCGTAGGCGCGGAAAATACTGTCGGGGAACTTGGGGGCGACGCGGGCGGGGGTGCTCATCTGCGGAAATGCTCCATCTTGAAAGTGGCTGGACCGGCCGGCGAATCACTCGCCGGCCGGCTCAAACTGAAAGGTATGACGGCGTTTTTCCCAGAGAGTTCGTGGTGCGAAAAGGCCATGCCAGCGATGCCGGCGGCTGTTTTAGCGGCCAATGCCCTGATTCTGCGCGGTGAACGTTACATAACAGGGGTGGGCATTTTTACCGGTTAATTGGTGCCCGAATGGCCAAAACCGCCGGTGCCGCGCTGGGTCTCGACGAACTCTTCGACCATCTCGAAATGCGCCTGGACCACCGGCACCAGGACCAGCTGCGCCAGGCGCTCGCCGACGGCCATGGTGAAGTCGGCCTGACCGCGGTTCCAGCAGGAGACCATCAGCGGGCCCTGGTAGTCCGAGTCGATCAGGCCGACCAGGTTGCCCAGCACGATGCCGTGCTTATGGCCCAGGCCGGAGCGCGGCAGGATCAGCGCGGCCAGGTTCGGGTCGCCGATATACACCGACAGCCCGGTCGGGATCAGCACGGTTTCGCCCGGCTTGATCACGATGTCTTGTTCCAGCATGGCGCGCAGGTCGAGGCCGGCGGAGCCTGGGGTGGCGTACTGCGGCAGCGGGAATTCGGTACCGATGCGTGGGTCGAGGATCTTGGCTTGCAAAGCGTGCATGTAAATTAAACCTGGTTCAGTCGTTCAGCGATGAAGGTGATCAGCTGGCGAGCAATCTTGCTCTTGCTGGTCTGGGCGAAAAGTGTGGCATGGAGGTCGCGGTCGATCACGCTGCAGGCGTTCTCTTCGCTGTTGAAACCGATGCTCGGGTTGGCGACGTCGTTGGCGACGATCAGATCGAGATTCTTGTCTTTCAACTTGCGGGCAGCGTAGTCGAGCAGGTGTTCGGTTTCGGCGGCGAATCCGACACTGAATGGACGGTCGGGACGGGTGGCGATGCTGGCCAGGATGTCCGGGTTACGGACCATTTGTAGTAACAGGCCGTCGCCGTTCGTAGGATCTTTCTTGAGTTTCTGTGGCGCGATGACTTCCGGACGGTAATCCGCAACCGCTGCCGAGGCGATGAACAGATCGCAAGGGATCGCGGCTTCGCAGGCGGCGAGCATGTCCCGGGCGCTGACCACGTCGATACGGGTGACGCGATCCGGGGTCGGCAGGTGCACGGGGCCGGTGATCAGGGTCACGCGGGCGCCGGCTTCCACCGCGGCTTCGGCCAGGGCAAAGCCCATTTTTCCGGAGCTGTGGTTGGTGATGTAGCGCACCGGGTCGATGTTTTCCTGGGTCGGGCCGGCGGTGATCAGCACGTGTTTGCCGGTCAGCGCCTGGCGCTTGAAGCAATCGGCGGCGAGCTGGGCCAGGTCGGTGGCCTCGAGCATGCGGCCCAGGCCGACATCGCCGCAGGCCTGGCTGCCGGACGCCGGGCCGAAGACCTTCAGGTCACGGCTTTCAAGGGTTTGCAGGTTGGCCTGGGTGGCCGGGTCGCGCCACATGGCCTGGTTCATCGCCGGGGCAACCGCGACCACGGCGTCGGTGGCCAGCACCAGGGTGGTCAACAGGTCGTCGGCAATGCCTTGGGCCAGGCGGGCAATCAGGTCGGCGGTGGCCGGAGCGATCAGCACCAGATCGGCCCACTTGGCCAGCTCGATGTGCCCCATCGCCGCTTCCGCAGCCGGGTCCAGCAGGTCCAGGTGCACAGGGTGCCCGGACAGGGCCTGCATGGTCAGCGGGGTGATGAACTCGGCTCCGCCACGGGTCATGACCACGCGCACTTCCGCGCCCTGGTCCATCAGGCGGCGAACCAGGTCGGCGCTCTTGTAGGCGGCAATGCCGCCGCCGACGCCCAGAACAATGCGTTTACGATACAGCCGCTGCATAGGCCTGCCTTTCAATTCGTTGGTGACAAACGTAGCGAAACCCCCTCCCCAGGGTGAATTCGCCCGCAAAAAAGATGGGCTACGATATCACAGCGACCGCTATGGAACAGCGGCGCCCACAGACAGGGAGGTGCTATGAGTATTCGCGATTGGCCGGCGGCGGAGCGACCGCGGGAAAGGTTGCTGGAGCAAGGGGCGGGAAGCCTTTCGGACGCTGAATTGCTGGCGATTTTTTTACGGACCGGTGTCTGCGGCAAAAGCGCGGTTGATCTGGCGCGATACCTATTGATTGAGTTCGGCAGCCTGCGCGCCCTGCTGGAGGCTGATCAGGCGGCCTTCAGTACGCACTTGGGGCTTGGGCCGGCAAAGTTCGCCCAGTTGCAGGCCGCACAGGAAATGAGTCGGCGCCACTTGGCTGAGCGTGCACGTCAAAAAACTACGCTGGAAAATCCGCACGCCGTTCGTGAATACCTGAAGTCGATGCTGCGCCACGAGCCTCACGAGGTGTTCGGCTGCCTTTTTCTGGACTCCAAGCATCATGTGCTGACTTTCGAAGCCCTGTTTCGTGGCTCCATCGACAACACCAGTGTTCATCCGCGAGAGGTGGTCAAGCGCGCATTGGCGCACAACGCAGCCGCCATCATCCTGTGTCACAACCACCCGTCGGGCAACTCCACCCCCAGTCAGGCCGATCGATTGCTGACCAAGCGATTGCAAAAGGCGCTTGAGCTGATTGATGTGCGAGTGCTTGATCATTTCATCATCGGGGATGGCGATCCGCTGTCGATGGCGGAGTACGGCTGGATGTAGGTCTGGCAGGGGAATGCAGAACCCTGTGGGAGCGGGCTTGCCCGCGATGACGTCAGTACATTCAGCATTGTTGTTGAATGTGCCGGCCTAATCGCGGGCAAGCACGCCCCCACAGGTTTTGTGGCGGCGCTATTACTTGATGTTCACTTTCGAGTAATCCTGCCGACCGAACGGGCTGACCGAATAACCCTCGACATCCTTGCGCGACAGGGCGAAAGCCGTCGGATGGGCCAGGGGCAGCCATAACGCCTGTTGCTGGATCTGTGCCTGTGCCTGTTCGTAGAGCTTGGTCCGCACACCTTGCTCGCCGGTGGTCTTGCCGGCACTGATCAGCTTGTCCAGATCCTGGTTGCAGTAGCGGGCGAAGTTGGTTCCGGACTTCACCGCGGCGCAGGAAAACTGCGGTGTGAGGAAGTTGTCCGGGTCGCCGTTATCGCCGGCCCAGCCCATGAACAGCAAATCATGTTCACCGGCCTTGGCCCGGCGAATCAGCTCGCCCCATTCGATCACGCGAATCTCGGCCTGAATGCCGATTTCAGCGAGATCCGACTGCAACAGTTGCGCGCCAAGGCTCGGATTAGGGTTCAGCAAGCTGCCCGACGGACGCGTCCAAATGGTGGTCTGGAAGCCGTCCTTCAGCCCGGCCTTGGCCATCAATGCCTTGGCTTTCGCCACGTCGTGTGGGTAACCGGGCAGGTTTTTGGCGTAGCTCCAAGTATTAGGCGGGTAAGGGCCGTTGGCGGGCTCGGCGGTGTCTTCGAACACGGCTTTGACGTAGTTGGCCTTGTCGAAGGCGAGGTTGATGGCCTGGCGAACTTCGGGTTTGTCCAGCGGAGGGTGCTGGCTGTTGATGCCGACGAACGCGGTCATGAAGGCGTCCGTCTTTTCGACTTTCAGTGTCGGCTCTTTCAGCGCGGCCTGTACGTCCAGCGGTTTGGGCGACAGGGCGATCTGGCACTCGTTGCGACGCAATTTCTGCAGGCGAACGTTGGCGTCCGGGGTAATGGCGAAGATCAATGGGTCCACTGACGGCTTGCCGTGGAAGTAGTCCGGGTTGGCCTTGTAGCGTACCGAGGCGTCCTTCTGGAAACGCGTGAACACGAACGGCCCGGTGCCGATTGGCTGACTGTTGAGCTTCTCTGTCGCGCCGGCCTTCAACAGTTTGTCGGCGTACTCGGCCGAATAGATCGAGGCGAAGCCCATGCTCAGGGTCGGCAGGAAGGTCGAATCGGCGTGATCCAGGGTGAAGCGCACGGTCAACGGGTCGAGGGCGTCGATTTTCTTGATCAGCGCGGGCAATTGCATCGATTGCGCGTGGGGGAAGCCGCTCTGGGCAACCTTGTGCCACGGGTTGGCTGGATCGAGCATGCGGTCGAAGCTGAATTTCACGTCTTCGGCGGTCAGTTCGCGGGTCGGAGTGAAATAGTCGGTGCGGTGGAATTTCACCTGCGGGTGCAGCTTGAACACATAGGTCAGGCCGTCGGGGCTGACTTCCCAGCTGTCGGCCAGGCTCGGGACCACCTTGCCGCTGGCGGTGTCGAAATCCACCAGGCGGTTCATCAATACATCGGCAGAGGCGTTGGTGGTGGTCAGCGAGTTGTACTGCACCACGTCGAATCCTTCCGGACTGGCCTCGGTGCAGACACTCAGGGCCGCTGCCTGAGCCAGGGGGCTGAGCAGAAGGGGGGCGAGCAACAGGGGTAGAGCAGCGAGGCGCATGGTCGGATTCCTTTACAGATCGAAGGCCCATCTGCAAGTGCAGTCTGGAAAAGGCTTACCCTAGTGGGCTGCCTTGCAAATGACTATCCCCTTTTTCATTTTGCGTGGACTATAGCCGGCGGATTTTTCCGTGCGCGGACAGAAATCCCTGGCTTTGGCCGGCCGGGCGGATTTTCTGCGACGAGTGGTCGAAATCGCCCATAGCCTTTATCCAAAGCGCCTGGAGCGTAAAAAAAGGGCTTTTTGTCCATTCAATGCACAGCGAATGTTGTTGCTCCCTAGTCTTTCTGGTATAAAGCAGCGCTCTTTTCTAGGGGCCCGGTTCCTTCACTGTAGGTGTAGCCGGTAAGACCTCTAAAGAATCGCGGCGCCTGGCGCCACAATGACTAGAGATTAAGCGGCCAACCCATGCCGGGTTGGGCATGTGGTTTTAGAGGGCTGAGGCATGTCTAGAGTATGTCAAGTTACCGGTAAGGGTCCGGTAACCGGGAACAACATTTCCCACGCAAACAACAAAACCCGTCGTCGTTTCCTGCCGAACCTGCAGCATCACCGCTTCTGGGTTGAAGAAGAGAAACGTTTCGTGCGTCTGCGCGTATCTGCCAAAGGCATGCGTATCATCGACAAGCGCGGCATCAGTGTCGTGCTGGCCGAACTTCGTCGCGATGGCAAGGTTTAAGGGAGCTAATCATGCGTGAATTGATTCGTTTGATTTCGAGCGCCGGTACTGGTCACTTCTACACTACCGACAAGAACAAGCGCACTACTCCGGACAAAATCGAGATCAAGAAATATGATCCGGTTGTTCGCAAGCACGTGATCTACAAGGAAGGCAAAATCAAGTAATTGATTTTTCCCCCTTACGAAAAAGGCCCGTATCGCGAGATACGGGCCTTTTTTGTTGCCTTGGTTTTTGTGTTGCCTGTCTTGGCCTCTTCGCGAGCAAGCCCGCTCCCGCATTGGATTTTGTCGAGCACGGAACCCGTGTGAGAGCGGGCTTGCTCGCGAAGACATCAGCCCAAACAGCAAAAAATCCTCAGGCCTTCTGCTCAAACGCCACATAAACCTTGCGGCAAGGCTCCAGCACTTCCCAGGTGCCCCGGAAACCGGCCGGGATGACGAAGCGATCGCCCACCCGCAGGGTCTTGGCATTGCCATCCAGATCGCGCAATACGGAAACGCCCTGCAGGATCTCGCAGTACTCGTGTTCGGTGAAGTTCACCGTCCAGTGGCCGACGGCGCCTTCCCACACCCCTGCGTTCAACTGGCCGCAAGGGCTGTTGTAGTGGTTGTACACCGCTTGCTCGGGATCGCCCTTGAGCACTTTCGCCGGGTCCGGGCGATAGCGTTCGGCGGCGGTGGTGGCCTGGCTGAAGTCGACGATGTTCTGGATGCTCATTGTTGTATTCCCCCGTGAGTGCGACGCGAGTGGTAGATAGAGCGAGAGTCTATGTTTATTAAATTGAACGTCGCAAGGCCGTTTGCCGGCCTTATGTCAAATATATTGAAACTTTACCTGCCGCTGGTTTAGGGTGACGGATGCCCTTGGCCGAAAGACCGGCTGGCCGGGCGGAATTCCTGACAGCGCCCGCGAAGAACGCGGGTGTCGTATTCAACAAGAGGAGGACACTCGTATGACCACCCTGACTCGTGCCGACTGGGAACAAAAGGCTCGCGACCTGAAGATCGAAGGCCGCGCTTACCTCAATGGCGAGTACACCGATGCCGTTTCCGGCGAGACGTTCGAGTGCATCAGCCCGGTCGATGGCCGTCTGCTGGGCAAGATTGCCAGCTGTGACGCCGCCGACGCCCAGCGCGCTGTGGAAAACGCTCGCGCCACCTTCAATTCCGGCGTCTGGTCGCGCCTGGCGCCGACCAAGCGCAAAGCCACCATGATCCGTTTCGCCGGCCTGCTGAAGAAGCACGCCGAGGAACTGGCCCTGCTTGAAACCCTGGACATGGGCAAGCCGATCAGCGATTCCCTTTACATCGACGTTCCCGGCGCGGCGCAAGCCCTGAGCTGGAGCGGCGAAGCCATCGACAAGATCTACGACGAAGTGGCGGCCACTCCGCACGATCAGTTGGGTCTGGTGACCCGTGAACCAGTGGGCGTGGTCGCGGCCATCGTGCCGTGGAACTTCCCGCTGATGATGGCCTGCTGGAAACTGGGCCCTGCGCTGTCGACCGGTAACTCGGTGATCCTGAAGCCTTCGGAAAAATCCCCGCTGACCGCCATCCGCATTGCGGCACTGGCCGTCGAGGCCGGCATTCCAAAAGGCGTGCTGAACGTGCTGCCAGGCTACGGCCACACCGTCGGCAAGGCCCTGGGCCTGCACAATGACGTCGACACCCTGGTGTTCACCGGTTCGACCAAGATCGCCAAGCAACTGATGATCTACGCTGGCGAGTCGAACATGAAGCGCATCTGGCTGGAAGCCGGCGGCAAGAGCCCGAACATCGTGTTCGCCGATGCTCCGGACCTGCAGGCGGCGGCCGAAGCTGCAGCGGGTGCGATCGCGTTCAACCAGGGCGAGGTTTGCACCGCGGGCTCGCGTCTGCTGGTGGAGCGTTCCATCAAGGACAAATTCCTGCCGCTGGTGATCGAGGCGCTGAAAACCTGGAAACCGGGCAACCCGCTGGATCCGGCGACCAACGTCGGTGCGCTGGTGGATACCCAGCAGATGAACACCGTACTGTCCTACATCGAGTCCGGTCACGCCGACGGCGCCAAGCTGGTGGCCGGTGGCAAGCGGACCTTGCAGGAGTCCGGTGGCACCTACGTCGAGCCGACGATTTTCGACGGCGTGAGCAACGCGATGAAGATCGCCCAGGAAGAGATCTTCGGCCCGGTGCTGTCGGTCCTGACCTTCGACAACGCCGAAGAAGCCGTGGCCATCGCCAACGACACCCCGTACGGCTTGGCCGCTGCGGTGTGGACCGCCGACATCTCCAAGGCCCACCTCACCGCCCGTGCCCTGCGTGCCGGTAGCGTCTGGGTCAACCAGTACGACGGCGGCGACATGACTGCACCGTTCGGTGGCTTCAAGCAGTCCGGCAACGGTCGCGACAAGTCGCTGCACGCGTTCGACAAGTACACTGAGCTGAAGGCGACCTGGATCAAGTTGTAATGTGAAGCGAGCCCTGGCGATGCCAGGGCTCAACGCAAATCCCCTGTGGGAGCGACTTTGTGGCGAGGGGGCAAGCCCCTCGCCACAGGGTTGCTCCCACATTTGTTATGCGTAGTCTGAAAATAATTATCCACAGGAGCGTGGAACATGCGTTGGGCGACGTATTTCGCCGTGTTGGCGTCTGTCTTGAGTGTCGGCCTGGCCCTGGGCGTCAGCATGCCGCTGGTGTCGTTTCGCCTGGAAAGCTGGGGCTATGGCTCGTTTGCAATCGGCGTGATGGCGGCGATGCCAGCCATCGGCGTGCTGCTGGGCGCGAAGATTTCCAGTCACCTGGCGGCGCGCTTCGGCACGGCCAACCTGATGCGCCTGTGTCTGTGGGGCGGGGCGCTGTCCATCGGTTTGCTGGCGCTGTTGCCGAGCTATCCGGTGTGGCTGACCCTGCGCCTGATGATCGGCGTGGTCCTGACCCTGGTGTTCATCCTCGGCGAGAGCTGGATCAACCAGCTGGTGGTCGAGCAATGGCGCGGGCGACTGGTGGCGCTGTACGGCAGCAGCTACGCGCTCAGCCAGTTGGCCGGACCGATTCTGCTGGGCGTGCTGGGCACCGAACATGATTACGGATTCTGGGTAGGCGTCGGTCTGCTGGTGGCGTCGCCGTTCCTGTTGCTCGGGCGCAGCGGCGCGCCCAGCAGCGAAGCCTGCAGCGTGACCTTTGGGGATTTGTTCAGCTTCTGCCGCGGTCTGCCGGCGATCGGCTGGGCGGTGTCGCTGTTCGCCGCCTTCGAAGCGATGATCCTGACCTTGTTGCCGGTGTATTGCCTGCAGCAAGGCTTTACCACGCAAATCGCCCTGGCGATGGTCAGCACCGTGGTGGTGGGGGATGCCCTACTGCAACTGCCCATCGGCGCCCTGGCGGATCGCATGTCGCGGCGCTCCCTGTTCACAGGCTGCGCAGTCGTTCTGTTGATATCGAGCCTGGCCATCCCGCTGCTGCTCGACACCCTGCTGATCTGGCCGTTGTGGGTGCTGTTTGGCGCCAGTGCTGGCGGTCTGTTCACCTTGTCACTGATCCTGATCGGCGAGCGTTATCGCGACGACGCGCTGGTTCGGGCCAATGCGCACATTGCGCAGTTGTGGGGAATAGGCTGTCTGCTGGGGCCGTTGATTGCCGGGGCGGGCAGCCAGTGGATCAGCGGGCATGCGTTGCCGTTGCTGATGGCGGCGGGGGCGTTCGGGTTGGTGATTCTGGTGTCGCGGCAGGGCGCGTTCGGGTCGGTGCAGCCGGCGTAAGAGCAAAAGATCGCAGCCTTCGGTGGCTCCTGCAGGTATGCACGAAATCCCCTGTAGGAGCTGCCGAAGGCTGCGATCTTTTCAAAGCATCCGTTCAAGCCCCACGGTATTGCTGAACCAGGCATTGAAGCGCCGCCACCAGCTGCCAGGCTCCTTGGTCAGGGTGTGCATCTTGCCGTCGTCTTCGGTCACCCAGGCCAGCTGGCCATTCTCCAGTTTCACCTGATAACTCAAGGCCGGCGCCATGCCCTGTAGCGCCAGTTCGCGCACGCGGGCCGCGAGTTCCGGGCTGTCCACCAGCACGCCGACTTCGGTGTTCCACAGCACCGAGCGCGGGTCGAAGTTGAACGAGCCGATAAAGGCTTTCTGCTGATCGAAGACGATCGCCTTGCTGTGCAGGCTCGAGTCGGAATCGCCGTAGGACTTGGTGGAAAATAGCCGAGGTCCGCTACCACCCTCATCCCCGGGCTGTCGGCGCAGTTCGAAAAGCTGCACACCGTGCTCCAGCAACGCCTTGCGATAAGGCGCATAGCCGCCATGCACCGCCGGCACGTCCGTGGCTTCCAGCGCATTGGTCAGCAATCGCACCGACACCCCGGCATCGGCGCGTCCCGTCAGATACACCAGGCCCGGCTGGCCGGGTACGAAATAGGCCGACACCATGATCAGCTCCTTGCTGACCCCATTGAGCTCCGGCGCCAGCTGGGTAGTCAGCAGCAGTTGCGGGTCCGGCTCATCCTTGGCCAGCACCTTGCTCGGCGCGTCCCACAATGCCTGGTTCCAGGCCCAGATCAGTTCATTGCGCCAGATGTCCAGGCGCGGCTCGGTGGCGAACGCCATCAGTTGCTGATAGAGCGCGTGGTTCTGCTTGCGCGATTCTTCCAGGGACTGTTCCAGGCGGGTGCGGAAGTCTTGCAGGTCCTTGGCGGTCGGTTTGCTGGAGACGAACGCATCGATCGGCTTGCTCAGGGCGCTGTTCCAGTACTGGTCGAAGCTGTGGCCCAACTGCTCGGCCACCGGGCCGACGCCCAGGATGTCGATGTCGGTGAAGTTCAGATTGGGCTCGGCATCGAAATACTCGTCCCCCAGATTGCGACCGCCGACGATGGCCATGCTGTTGTCGGCCAGCCACAGCTTGTTGTGCATGCGCCGGTGCTGCTGCGACAGGTTGAACAGTCTGCCTGTGGTGCGCGTCAGGCCCGTGCTGCGCCCGAGGTGCAAGGGGTTGAACACGCGAATCTGGATCTGCGGGTGGGCCGCCAGGGTAGCGATCGTGACGTCCTGGCCATCGCTGGTGGTGTCGTCGAGCAGGATGCGGATGCGCACGCCGCGGTCGGCGGCCTTGAGCAGTTCCTCCACCAGCATGCGCGTGCTGATGCCGTCATGGACGATGTAGTACTGCAAATCGAGGCTGCCCTGGGCGTTGCGGATCAGCTCGGCGCGGGCGGTGAAGGCTTCAGTGCTGTCGGACAGCAGCCGAAAGCCGGATTTGCCTTCGTGGGTCGCGGCCTGGGCCTGGACCGAGCGGCCAAAGGCCGAAGCGCTCGCCGGCAGCGCCTGGCTCGGTTCGCGCTGCACGCCGTAGCTGGCACAGCCGCCGATGATCGAAGCAAGTAACACCAGAGCAAGCAGGGACTGTCTGACTATCACGTGGGATCGTTCCGATTGGCGGTCGCTGTTGGCATATGGACGTTGGTATCCGCAGAAAGGTCAGTCGGTCAGCTCGTCGGTTTCAGCCAGCAGTTTGATCGCCGCGGCACCGACCTTGCGCACGGCTTCTTCGATCTGTGCCGTTGGTTTGGCAGCGTAGTTCATGCGCAGGCAATTGCGGTATTTGCCCGAGGCGGAAAAGATGCTGCCGACGGCAATCTGTACGCCCTGATCGTGCAGGTCACGATTCAGTTTCAGGGTGTCGAAGCCTTCCGGCAGCTCAACCCAGAGCATGAAGCTGCCTTGCGGACGGCTTGCCCGGGTGCCAGCGGGGAAGTAGCGGGTGACCCAATCGATCATCATGTCGCGATTGCGCTGATATTGCGTGCGCATCCGCCGCAAATGCGGTTCGAAGTGGCCGCTCTTGATGAATTCGGCGATGGCGATCTGCGGCTGCGGCGCAGTGGAGCCGGTGCTGATGTACTTCATGTGCAGCACCCGTTCCAGATAGCGGCCAGGCGCTACCCAGCCGATACGCAGGCCGGGGGCCAGGGTCTTGGAAAATGAACTGCACAGCAGGACGCGACCGTCCTCGTCGAAGGATTTGATCGTCCGCGGGCGCGGATAGGTGTAGGACAGTTCGCCATACACATCGTCCTCGATGATCGCCACGTCAAAACGCTGTGCGAGCGTCAACAACGCGCGTTTGCGCGACTCCGGCATGATGTAGCCCAGCGGGTTGTTGCAGTTGGGGGTCAACTGTATGGCCTTGATCGGCCACTGCTCCAAGGCCAGTTCCAGCGCATCGATGCTTATCCCGGTGAGTGGGTCGGTGGGGATTTCCAGGGCCTTCATGCCCAGGCCCTTGAGGGTCTGCATGGCGCCGTGAAAGCTGGGGGAGTCCACTGCCACGATGTCTCCCGGTTCGCAGATGGCGCGGATGCTGGTGGACAGCGCTTCGTGGCAACCGGTGGTCACCACCAGGTCGCCGGGGCCTAGCTGGCAGCCGGAATCGAGCATCAGGCGGGCAATCTGTTCGCGCAGTTCGAGGTGGCCGTGGATATTGTCGTAATACAGGCCGGGCATGTCCTGGCGGCGGCTCAGTTGCGCCAGCCCGCGCAGCAGGGGCTTGAGGGTCGGGGTGGTGATGTCCGGCATGCCGCGGCCAAGCTGCACCACATCCTTGCGTGGCACCGCGCGGATCAGCTCCAGCACCTGATCCCACTGGGAGATATCCACAGGCCGCTGGGCGGGGCGACCCACCGCCGGCAGCTCCGGCAACTCGCGACTGACCGGCACGAAATAGCCCGATTTTGGTTTCGGCGTGGCCAGCCCGCTGTCTTCCAGCATGCGGTAGGCCTGCTGCACCGTGCTCAGGCTGACCCCGTGCTCCACGCTCAACGCCCGCACCGACGGCAGCCGGTCACCGGGGCGATAGAAGCCCTGTTCGATACGCGTGCCGAGCAGTTCGGCGAGGTTGACGTAGAGAGTCATGGCGCAGTCTCGATAGAGGTGATTCGGTTAACCAGTACAGATGGGGCGAAAAATCAGGATTCAGAGCCTGTGGCGGCAAATCTGTATGGAAATAATACAGTTTCGTTGGATCTGTAATGCTTTTCGCCGTCCGCGCATCATGAAACCTCTGGCTACCCAAGTAAACAGGAGCATTCAAGATGAACGGTTTGAGCGATGTGCGGCTGACGTTACGCAGTCAGGAACTGGAGATCGGGCAGGAGGGCAATGCGCGCCATGCGGTGATGCGCAATGTGCGCTGCGACCTGAGTCGCTGGGACCTGTTCTGGCAGCGCCTGCACACGCGCAAGGCATTGTTGGCGCTGACGCCGGAGCAGCTCAAGGACATCGGGTTGACCCGTGAGCAGGCGCGGGAAGAGGGGCTCAAGCCGTTCTGGAGAGTTTGATTTCTGTGCTGGTCTTTCGGGCCTCTTCGCGAGCAAGCCTCGCTCCTGCAACGTTCTGGCGTGAACCCTGTAGGAGCGAGGCTTGCCCGCGAAGAGGCCCGAATGTTCACCGCCAAATTTTCAGACCAACTCTTTAAGCCGATGCCACAACATCCCCAACGCCAACAACGGCGAACGCAAATGCTTGCCCCCCGGGAAGGTGATGTGCGGCACCTTGGCAAACAGATCGAACCCGCCGCTGTGCTGTCCGCTGATGGCCTCGGCCAGCAACTGGCCCGCCAGGTGCGTGGCATTCACCCCGTGACCTGAATAGGCCTGGGCGTAATACACGTTGGGATGGTCCTTGAGCCGGCCGATCTGCGGCAGGCGGTTGGCGCCGATGCCGATCATCCCGCCCCATTGGTAATCGATTCGCACGTCACCCAGCTGCGGGAACACCTCCAGCATCTTCGGTCGCATGTAGGCCGCGATGTCCTTCGGATCGCGACCCGAATAGTGGCAGGCACCGCCGAACAGCAAGCGACGGTCCGCCGAGAGCCGGTAGTAGTCCAGCGCCACCCGTTGATCGCAGACCGCCATGTTCTGTGGCAGCAGCGAATGCGCCAGTTCCTCGCTCAACGGCTCGGTGGCGATGATGTAGCTGCCGGCGGGCAGGACCTTGCCGCTCAGCTCCGGATTCAGATCATTGAGGTAGGCGTTGCAGCCCAACACCAGGGTTTTGGCGCGTACCGAACCTTGAGCGGCATGTACCCGCACTTCAGGGCCGTAGTCGATACGGGTGACCGCCGAGTGTTCGAACAGCTTCACGCCGGACAATTTCGCGGCGGCGGCTTCACCCAGCGCCAGATTCAACGGGTGCAGGTGACCGGAGCCCATGTCGATCAGACCTCCGACATACCGATCGGAACCGACCACCGTATGCATTTCGTGAGGTTGCAGCAGGCGCGTTTCATGGCGATAACCCAAGCTGCGCAGTTCTTCGGCGTCTTCGGCGAAGCCTTCCAGGTCGCGGGGTTTGTTGGCCAGGTCGCAGTAGCCCCAGGTGAGGTCGCAGGGAATCTGAAAGCGCTCGATTCGTCGCCGGACGATCTCCACCGCTTCCAGGCCCATCAGCTTCATCTGGCGCACCCCGTCGGTGCCGATGATGTTGGCGAACTGATCAAGGCCGTGGCCGACCCCGCGAATCAGTTGCCCGCCGTTGCGGCCGCTGGCGCCCCAGCCGATCCTGCGGGCTTCGAGCAGCACCACGCTGAGCCCGCGTTCTACCAGTTCCAGCGCCGTATTCAGCCCCGAGAACCCGCCGCCGACCACGCACACATCAGCCACCAAATCCCCCTTGAGCGCGGGGTGATCGAGCTGCTGCAAGCTGCTGGCGGCATAGTAGGAAGCAACGTGCGGGGCGCGGGCATTCATGCGCTTCATCCTGATTTTTATGTCTATGAGGGGGCGGAGCATAAGCCTGACCTCCAGAGCGGGCAACATCGGTCGGTTGCCACTGTCTGGATGGCTGCATTTCCCGCAAAATCATGGCGTATTTCGAAATCGGTTCTCCTTGCCATGAGCTGCAACAGTCAGAAAATCCGCACCCTGCGCCAACAGATTCCCTCGTTCGAGTGCGTACCCGGCTGCCACGACTGCTGCGGCCCGGTGACCACCTCGCCGGAAGAAATGTCGCGCCTGCCGCGCAAGACCCGGGCCGAGCAGGATGCGGCGATGGAAGAGCTCAACTGTGTGCACCTGGGGCCGAACGGTTGCACGGTGTATGAGGAGCGGCCACTGATCTGCCGGCTGTTCGGCACCACCCGGACCTTGCCTTGCCCCAATGGGCGGCGGCCGGTGGAGCTGATTCATCCGCGGGTGGAAAAGCAGATATTCGAGTACATGGCCTCGAATCGGCAGGTGCTGGTCTAAAAGATCGCAGCCTTCGGCAGCTCCTACAGGGTACGCATTCCAATGTAGGAGCTGCCGAAGGCTGCGATCTTTTGATCTTCAATCCGGAATCGGCAAGCTCAAACTCTCCTTTACCTCTTCCATCACGATATAGCTCTTGGATTCGCGCACATGGGGCAGCTTGAGCAGGATGTCCCCCAGCAGCTTGCGATAAGACGCCATCTCGGAAATCCGCGCCTTCACCAGGTAGTCGAAATCCCCCGACACCAGATGGCACTCCAGCACATGGGGCAATTTGAGCACCGCGCGCCGGAACTCCTCGAACGTATCGCCGGACTTGTAGTCCAGGCTGATCTCCACGAACACCAGCAGGCTGCCCTTGAGGTGCTGCGGATTGAGCCGCGCGTTGTAGCCCATGATGATCCCTTCGCGCTCCAGGCGCCGTACCCGCTCGGTGCAGGGCGTGGTCGACAGCCCGACCTTTTCCCCAAGCTCGGTGAAGGAAATGCGCCCGTCCGCTTGCAGGATCCGCAGAATGGCGCGGTCGATCTTGTCCAGTTCCCGCTTGGTCTGAGTGTTGGTACGCATAGGGGATGCGCCTCCGTGAAAAGGGTTTTTGCCGAGAATTGTCGCCAAATATAGGCGTTTATATAGTGAAAATCACTGAGGAATCTTTCTTACACTGCGCACATCTAAAGCTCTGTACTACACACGTCAGCGGTCAGCCGCGATGAGGATATGAAAATGCGCGTTATGGTCTTGGGTAGCGGCGTCATCGGCACCACCAGTGCTTATTATCTGGCCCGTGCCGGGTTTGAAGTGGTGGTGGTCGACCGGCAGCCGGCTGCTGCCATGGAGACCAGTTTCGCCAACGCCGGCCAGGTTTCGCCCGGTTATGCCTCGCCGTGGGCCGCGCCAGGCGTGCCGCTCAAGGCCATCAAGTGGCTGCTGCAGCGCCACGCACCGCTGGCGATCAAGGCCACTGGCGACATCGACCAGTACCTGTGGATGGCCCAGATGCTGCGCAACTGCACCGCGAGCCGTTATGCGGTGAACAAGGAGCGCATGGTCCGTCTGTCCGAGTACAGCCGTGACTGCCTCGACGAACTGCGCGCTGAAACCGGCATCGAATACGAAGGCCGCAGCCTGGGCACCACCCAGCTGTTCCGCACCCAGGCTCAACTGGATGGCGCCGCGAAAGACATCGCCGTGCTCAAAGAGTCCGGCGTACCGTTCGAACTGCTCGACCGCGAAGGCATTGCCCGCGTCGAACCGGCCCTGGCCAGCGTCACCGATATCCTCTCCGGTGCCCTGCGTCTGCCGAACGACCAGACCGGCGACTGCCAGATGTTCACCACCAAGCTCGCCGACATGGCTGCGAAGCTGGGCGTGGAATTCCGTTTTGGCCAGGACATTCAGCGCCTGGACTTCGCCGGCGATCGCATCAACGGTGTGTGGATCGACGGCAAGCTGGAAACCGCCGACCGCTACGTGCTGGCCCTGGGCAGCTACTCGCCGCAACTGCTCAAGCCGCTGGGCATCAAGGCACCGGTGTACCCGCTCAAGGGTTACTCCATGACCGTGCCGATCACCAACCCGGCGATGGCCCCGACTTCGACCATTCTGGACGAGACCTACAAGGTCGCGATCACCCGTTTCGACAACCGCATCCGCGTTGGCGGCATGGCGGAAATCGCTGGTTTCGACCTGTCGCTGAACCCGCGTCGCCGCGAAACCCTGGAGATGATCGTCAACGATCTGTATCCGCAGGGTGGCAACCTGGCCGAAGCCAGCTTCTGGACCGGCCTGCGTCCGACCACCCCGGACGGCACCCCGATTGTCGGCGGCACCGCGTTCAAGAACCTGTTCCTGAACACCGGTCACGGCACCCTCGGCTGGACCATGGCCTGTGGTTCGGGTCGCCTGCTGGCGGACCTGATGGCGAAGAAAAAGCCGCAGATCAGCGCCGAAGGCCTGGATATTTCCCGTTATGGCAACAAGCAACAGGAATCGGCGAAACACGTAAGCCCGGCGCCTGCTCACCAGTGATCAGGTGCTGCTGGTGATAGCGCTTGCTTGAACCGGACTGCAAAATCCCTCTCCCGGCGCTACTGGCGGTTTACACGCCCTCAGCCAGCGCCGGTTTTTCTTCCCAACGACCGACCAGAAGTCTGCCGCCATGCGTCCTGCCCGTGCCCTGATCGACCTTCAAGCCCTGCGTCACAACTACCAGATCGCCCGTGAAGTCACGGGGGCCCGCGCCCTCGCGGTGATCAAGGCCGATGCCTATGGTCATGGCGCGGTGCGCTGCGCCCAGGCGCTTGAAGCCGAGGCCGACGGTTTTGCCGTGGCCTGCATCGAAGAGGCCCTGGAGCTGCGTGCTGCCGGCATTCGTGCGCCGGTGTTGCTGCTGGAAGGTTTCTTCGAAGCCGATGAGCTGTCGCTGATCGTCGAGCATGATTTCTGGTGTGTGGTGCATTCGCTGTGGCAGCTCGAAGCGATCGAGAAGGCCGCACTGAGCAAACCGATTGTGGTCTGGCTCAAGCTCGATTCGGGCATGCACCGTGTAGGCCTGCATCCGAAGGACTATCAGACGGCCTATCAGCGCCTGCTGGCCAGCGGCAAAGTGGCGAAGATCGTCTTGATGAGCCACTTCGCCCGTGCCGACGAATTGAACAGCGAGGCCAGCACCGAGCAGGTCGCGGTGTTCGAGGCGGCGCGCCAGGGTCTGTCGGCCGAAGTCAGCTTGCGCAACTCGCCGGCGGTGCTGGGTTGGCCGCAGATCCCGAGCGACTGGGTGCGTCCGGGCATCATGCTCTACGGCGCGACCCCGTTCGAAGAGGCCAACGCCGTGGCTTCGCGCCTGCAACCGGTGATGACCCTGGAATCGAAAGTGATCAGCGTGCGTGAGCTGCCGGCCGGCGAGCCGATTGGCTACGGCGCCCGCTTCATCACGCCCAAGCCGATGCGCGTCGGTGTGGTGGCCATGGGGTATGCCGACGGTTACCCGCGTCTGGCCCCGACCGGCACGCCGGTGCTGGTGGCCGGGCAGCGCAGCCAGCTGATCGGCCGGGTGTCGATGGACATGCTGTGTGTCGACCTGACCGATATTCCGCAGGCCGGGCTGGGTTCCACCGTCGAGTTGTGGGGCAAGAACATCCTCGCCAGTGACGTCGCGATCGCCGCCGGCACCATTCCCTACCAGATCTTCTGCAACCTGCGCCGCGTGCCAATGCTCTATTCCGGGAGCTGACGCCAGGTCGCACACGCCGCAAGTCATCCGGCCGAACGGGATTCAGGTCGAGGTGTTGTAAATACTGAACGCTGTCGCCATGATAACGATCAATATTTCAACAACCTTGACTCCTGGAGGCGCAAGCTTTGGACGTCGGTGAACGACTGCAATCGATCCGAAAGCTCAAAGGGCTTTCCCAGCGTGAGCTCGCCAAACGCGCGGGTGTGACCAACAGCACCATTTCGATGATCGAAAAGAACAGCGTCAGCCCCTCGATCAGTTCGCTGAGAAAGGTGCTGGGCGGGATTCCCATGTCCATGGTCGAGTTCTTTTCCGAAGAAATCCTCCAGGAAACACCCACCCAGATCGTCTACAAGGCCAACGAGCTGCTCGACATCTCCGATGGTGCCGTGACCATGAAACTGGTCGGCCGGGGCCACCCGAGCCGCGCTATCGCGTTCCTCAACGAGGTCTACCCGCCTGGCGCCGACACCGGTGAAGAGATGCTCACCCACGAGGGCGAGGAAACCGGCATTTTGCTCGAAGGCCGGCTCGAATTAGTCGTCGGGCTTGAAACTTTTGTGCTCGAAGCCGGCGATAGCTACTACTTTGAAAGTACCAAGCCGCATCGTTTCCGTAATCCGTTCGATGCGCCGGCGCGACTAATCAGCGCAGCTACACCCGCGAATTTTTAAGGAAAGAGGCGCCCTGCCAGCACGGCCGAGGCACCCGAGTCGTTTAACCGTTGCGCAACAAGACCCCTTCGACTTTGGGGTTGTTTCAGTGTCGCGGGCTAACCGCTATACTTGCGCCCGCCTGCGAACCGTGGCCGTAGGCGTGACTAGCCACCATTGAGGGTGAACGCGTGAACCTAATTATGAAAATGCTGGCTGCACCAGCAACCGTACTGGCCCTCTGGGCTGTCAGCGCTCAAGCTGCGACGAATGACGATATTGCCAAGCGCCTTGAGCCAGTCGGCCAGGTGTGTGTTCAGGGCAAGGAATGCAAGGGGATGGAAGTGGCTGCCGCAGCAAGTGGCGGTGCCGCGAAGACGCCGGACGAAGTGATTGCCAAGCATTGCAACGCTTGCCACGGTACCGGCCTGCTGGGTGCTCCGAAAATCGGTGATGCCGCAGCCTGGAAAGAACGTGCCGATCACCAGGGCGGTCTCGACGGCATCCTGGCCAAGGCCATTACCGGTATCAACTCGATGCCGCCTAAAGGCACTTGCGCCGACTGCTCCGATGAAGAGCTCAAGGGCGCCATCCAGAAGATGTCCGGCCTGAAATAAGCCCGCCCTTCGCACCGGAAAAGCCGCTTACGAGCGGCTTTTCTACTGAGTTGAAGTTCTACTCTTCAACGAGTGTCTTGATGTACTCGCCAGATGAAGTGAGTACAGCTTTATAGATAGCATAGGCTTCAGTATTTTCAGGAAACACTTGTTCAAAGCGACCATCGGATATTTGTAATAGCTCGCAGCCCGGTATCGACATGATGAGCGGTGAGTGAGTAGCAATGATAAATTGCGCTCCTTTCTGCGCTAATTCAAGTATTCGCTTAATAAAGACAAGTTGTCTCAACGGCGACAAGGAGGCCTCAGGCTCGTCAAGAATGTAGAGTCCATTTGCCTTGAATCTGTTTTGAAATAGGGCCTCCATTGCCTCGCCATGAGACATGCAGTGCAAATCCCTCCCTCCGTAATAAGATTTAATTTCTGGGTCGAAGCTTGGTTCCTTATCGAGCTCTCTGATTGCAGAGTTAAAGTTATAGAAAGTCTCCGCTCGGTAGAAAAAAATATCCTTCTCTTTCAAGTAGCCTTTTGAAAGCTGTAGGCAGGTATACAACGTTGAATGGGTATTCTCGGTCTGAAAATTAAAATTTTTTCCGCCGCCTTCAGCATTGCAGCCAAGCTTAACTGCGAGGGCTTCTAATAAAGTAGATTTTCCACACCCATTTTCGCCAATTATAATTGTGATATTGTTTTTAAGGTGGAGAGGGAATAGCTCTTGAATAAACTTTGGCGGAGAGCTTTCTTTTTTTAAGCGTATTTCTTGAAGAAATAGGTTGTTCACTATTTGCTCCCTTCAAAAATTCGTTTAACAGATATATTTACCCCAATTAAGGATAGCGATATTTTTACCGAATTTGAGCTCGCCATCGAAAATATACCGATATAGCCTAAATACGCAATTAGTTGAACGCCGAAAAGCTCTGTCGAAAAATTTACGGCTACTATTATTACCAATACGGTGCAGAAGGCAATTATCGCTTCTGGCCAGAAGCCAAGTAGGAGTGTGGTCTTGTTATATTGGTAGCGGGCATAAATCGCCTCTGATTTTTGCCATAGCATTTTCCTTTTATTGAAATTTCATTGCGTGTTATTCGTTGTATGACACATCGTAGTTTTAGCAATTGAGAATTCAATAGGACGACTTCCTAAAAAATTGGATGAAAACGTGCAATTATTTGTGGGAGTGGATTAACAGTTTTGTAGGAGAATTCGTGGCTTTTTATAACTGATTGTTATTTATGTAAATATTTTTAAGAGGCGTGTTTGTTTGCAGAGTGAATTATTTATTCAAACTGATTTTTTGCCTGATTTTTAACGGCTATCCCTTGTCGTTCGAAACAAACCCCCGCCAATCTCGGTCCAACCCCACGTCATGGAATGCAAGGGAGTTTCCGATGGTGCAGCTGTGTTCTATCGAGCAGGCGGTCGATGAGGTGTTGGCGCGCTTGCCGGCGCATATCCACATGGGGCTGCCTCTTGGCCTGGGCAAGCCCAACCCTTTCGTCAACGCGCTGTATCGGCGAGTCGCGCAGATGCCGCAGCGACAGCTGACGATCTATACCGCGCTGTGTCTGGGCCGCCCGGCCTTGGGCGATGGCTTGCAGAAGCGCTTTCTCCAACCCTTCCTTGAGCGGGTCTTCGGTGATTATCCGGAGCTGGCGTTCCTTGCCGACCTGCAGCGCGACAGCCTGCCGGGCAATATCCACATCCAGCAATTCTTCCTTCAGCCGGGCAGCCTGCTCAACAGCGCGCCGGCCCAGCAGGACTATGTCAGCAGCAATTACAGCCACGCCGCGCGGGACATCAATGCCGCCGGGTTGAACCTGGTGGCGCAACTGGTCGCCAGCGATGCCGAGCATCCCGATTGCTTGAGCCTGAGCTGCAACCCGGACATCACCCTCGACCTGTTGCCGATGATCGCCAAGCGCCGCGCCGCCGGGGAGACGATCCTGATGCTCGGCCAGGTGCACGAGGACTTGCCCTACATGACGGGCGACGCCGAGGTAAGCATCGACACCTTCGACCTGCTGATCGACGAGAAGGACAACACCACGCTGTTTTCCACGCCGAACATGCCGGTGGGTTTCCAGGACCATTTCATCGGCCTGCACGCCAGTACGCTGGTACGCGATGGCGGCACCCTGCAGATCGGCATCGGTTCCATGGGCGATGCGCTGACGGCGGCGTTGCTGGCGCGCCAGGCCGATAACGACGGCTACAAGGGTTTGCTGGCGGAAGTGAACCTGAGCCCGTGGGCGCAACTGATCGAACGCGAAGGCGGCCTCGAACCCTTCGCCCGGGGCCTCTACGGTTGCAGCGAAATGTTCGTCAACGGTCTGCTGGTGCTGGCCGATGCCGGCATCGTGCGGCGCAAGGTCTACCCGGATGTGCCGACGCAGCAGCAAGCGAATGCCGGCACCCTGGATGAAACGACGCAAACCGATGGCATCTCGGTGCACGGCGGCTTCTTCCTCGGCCCGCGCAGTTTCTACGAGCGGCTGCGCGACTTGCCGCACAGCAAGCGGCTCGAATTCAACATGACCCGCATCAGCTACATCAACGAGCTGTATGGCCAGGAAGAGCTCAAGCGCTTGCAGCGCCTCGATGCGCGGTTCATCAATACCGCCTTCACCATGACCCTGCTCGGCGCCGGTGTGGCGGATCAGCTGGAAGACGGGCGCGTGCTCAGCGGCGTCGGCGGGCAATACAACTTCGTGGTGCAGGGGCACGCGCTGGACGGGGCGCGCTCGGTATTGCTGTTGCGCAGCTGGCGGGAGTCCGGTGGGGTGGTCAGCTCCAACATCGTCTGGGAGTACGGCCACTGCACGATTCCGCGGCATCTGCGGGATATCGTGGTCACCGAGTACGGCATCGCCGATCTGCGCGGCAAGACCGATGCGGCAGTGATCGAGGCGCTGCTGAACATCAGCGACTCACGGTTTCAGCCGGGGCTGATTGAGCAGGCGCAGAAGGTCGGCAAATTGCCAAAGGATTTCCGCCTCGATCCACGATTCACCGACAACCATCCGCAGCGCTTGCACAAGATTCAGGCGCGGCATGGGCATCTGTTTCCGGAGTATCCGCTGGGGTGCGATTTCACCGAGGTGGAGCGGGATCTGTTGCGGGCGCTGAACTGGTTGAAGAGCAAATTCAAGCTCAGCGAGGTGCTGGAGTTGGGCAAGGCGGCGCTGGATGCGCCTGCGCCGCAAGCGTTTGCGGAGCACCTGGAAAGAATGCAACTGACCAAGCCCGATGGGCTGAAGGAGGACCTGTTTCAGCGGCTGCTGCTCACAGGCCTCAAGGCCACCGCCATTTAGCGACCTACACAAAACAACTGTGGGAGCGGGCTTGCTCGCGAAAGCGGAGTGTCAGTCGACATCAATATTGACTGACCCACCGCATTCGCGAGCAAGCCCGCTCCCACAGGTTTCAGGTCACTCGATAAAAGTGACTACACCACCCGCCAACGACTTTACCCGAGCCAGCGACTCAACACGATAACCCTGCGAATCCAGCTCGGCACGCCCGCCCTGGAACGACTTCTCGATCACGATCCCCAGGCCCGCCACGGTAGCGCCAGCCTGCTTGATGATCGAAATCAGCGCCTGGGACGCCTTACCGTTGGCCAGAAAGTCATCGATGATCAGCACGCGGTCGCTGCTGGTCAGGTGGCGCGGGGAGATCGCCACGGTGCTTTCGGTCTGCTTGGTGAACGAGTACACGGTCGCCGACAGCAGGTTTTCGGTCAGGGTCAGGGACTGGTGCTTGCGGGCGAAAATCACCGGTACGCCCAGGTTCAGGCCGGTCATGATCGCAGGGGCGATGCCCGAGGCTTCGATGGTGACGATCTTGGTGATGCCCGAATCCTTGAACAGCGCGGCGAATTCGTCGCCGATCTGCTTCATCAGGGCCGGGTCGATCTGGTGGTTCAGAAAGGCGTCGACTTTCAGGACCTGGTCGGAAAGCACGATGCCTTCTTCGCGGATTTTTTTGTGCAGGGCTTCCATGAAGCTGTCCTCAATTGGCGCCGTCGGCGCCGAAGGTCAATGTAAAAGTGGTCAATTCTAGCGCTTTAACATCGCGCGTATATCTGCCAATGCGTTATTGCCCCGAACGGCTTTGACTTCGGTCGGGGTGTCGTCGTTGCCTTCCCAGGCCAGGTCGTCCGGTGGCAGCTCATCGAGGAAGCGGCTGGGCGCGCAATCGATGATCTCCCCGTATTGCTTGCGCTTGGCGGCAAAGGTGAAGGCCAGGGTCTGGCGGGCGCGGGTGATGCCCACGTAGGCCAGGCGGCGTTCCTCTTCGATGGTGTCGGCTTCGATGCTGGAGCGGTGCGGGAGGATCTCCTCTTCCATGCCCATGATGAACACGTAGGGGAATTCCAGGCCCTTGGACGCATGCAAGGTCATCATCTGCACGCCTTCGGCACCGTCTTCCTCTTCCTGCTGGCGTTCGAGCATGTCGCGCAGGACCAGTTTGCCGATGGCGTCCTCGACGGTCATTTCGCCGTCTTCGTCCTTTTCCAGGGTGTTCTTCAAGGCTTCGATCAAAAACCAGACGTTGCTCATCCGGTAGTCCGCGGCCTTGTCGCTGGAACTGTTGGTGCGCAGCCAGTTCTCGTAGTCGATGTCCATGACCATGCTGCGCAGCGCCGAGATCGGGTCTTCGCCGGCGCATTGTTCGCGCACCCGGTCCATGAAGCGCTTGAAGCGCGACAGGCGATCGGTGAAACGGCTGTCCAGATGCTCGCCCAGGCCGATCTCATCGGTGGCGGCGTACATCGAGATCTTGCGTTCGGTGGCGTAGTTGCCGAGCTTTTCCAGGGTGGTCGAACCGATTTCCCGGCGCGGCACGTTGATCACCCGCAGGAAGGCGTTGTCGTCGTCCGGGTTCACGATCAGGCGGAAGTAGGCCATCAGGTCCTTCACTTCCTGGCGGCCGAAGAAGCTGCTGCCGCCGGACAGGCGATACGGTACCTGATGGTGCTGCAACTTCAGTTCGATCAGCTTGGCCTGGTAGTTGCCGCGATAGAGGATCGCGAAATCGCTGTAGGGCCGGTCGGTGCGCAAGTGCAGGCTGAGGATTTCCATGGCCACGCGCTCGGCTTCGGCGTCTTCGTTGCGGCAGCGGATCACGCGGATCTCGTCGCCGTGGCCCATTTCACTCCACAGCTGCTTTTCGAATTCGTGGGGGTTGTTGGAGATCAGCACGTTCGCGCAGCGCAGGATGCGGCTGGTGGAGCGATAGTTCTGCTCCAGCATTACCACTTTCAGCGACGGATAGTCTTCCTTGAGCAGCATCAGGTTTTCCGGGCGCGCGCCGCGCCAGGCGTAGATCGACTGGTCGTCGTCGCCCACCACCGTGAACTGGTTGCGCTTGCCAATGAGCATCTTCACCAGCAGGTACTGGCTGGCGTTGGTGTCCTGGTATTCGTCCACCAGCAGGTAGCGCACCTTGTTCTGCCACTTTTCCAGAATGTCTGCGTGATCTTCGAACAGCTTCACCGGCAGCAGGATCAGGTCGTCGAAATCCACCGCGTTGAACGCCTTGAGCGTGCGCTGATAGTGGGTGTAGACGATGGCGGCGGTCTGTTCTTTGGGATTGCGCGCGTTTTCCAGGGCCTGGGCCGGCAGGATCAGGTCGTTCTTCCAGGCGCCGATCATGTTCTTGATCTCGTCGACGCCGTCGTCGCCCGAATATTCCTTCTGCATGATGTCGGTCATCAGGGACTTGACGTCGGTCTCGTCGAAAATCGAGAAACCGGGTTTGTAGCCCAGCCGTTCATGCTCCTTGCGGATGATGTTCAGGCCCAGGTTGTGAAAGGTACAAACCGTCAGGCCCCGGCCTTCGCCGGCGCGCAGCAGGGTCCCGACCCGTTCCTTCATCTCGCGCGCGGCCTTGTTGGTGAAGGTCATGGCGACGATGTACTGGGCGCGGATGCCGCAGTTCTGGATCAGGTGCGCGATCTTGCGAGTGATCACGCTGGTCTTGCCGGAGCCGGCACCGGCGAGCACCAAAAGAGGGCCGCCGACGTAGTTCACGGCCTCTTGCTGCCGGGGATTGAGTCGGGACATAGCTAAATTCAGGGGTCGGTCACGAAATGGGCCGGCATTTTAACAGGCTCGGAGAATTGTGCTGCTCTCTCCGACTTGTGACGCATAACGCGATTCATATTTGCCGGTTTTGTTACTTTCACGCACGATGCGCAAAGAATTAACAGCTAATGTTCGTAATTCCGGATACAAAGGGCTCGTTTGGTAAGTGATGTCATTTGGTCATTGCTGGCCAGATCGGCATAATGCCTGTCGCCTACATCTTTGCAGAGTCTAGGGAGCTAGCTTGTCTACGCCTGTCGAACCCTTGCGTTTGCTGCTATTGGCCGAAGAGCCAGCGTGGGCAGCGTTGTTGCGCGAGTGTCTGGCTCCAATGGGGAGCTCGGCCGTGCTCATCAGCGCACCGAGTTGGGAGTCTGTCAGCAGTCTGTTCGATGACGACCGCAGCGCAGTGTTATTGACGATCCCGGCCCTTCAGCCGGCGCCGGGCCGTTGCTGTCTGCCAACGGTGCTTTTGCTCGAACACGAACCCCTGACCCCGCCCGACGGTGTAAGCGACTGGCTGGTGCGCGACCATCTCGACCCTGGCATGTTGCGTCGCTGCCTGCGCCATGTGCGCGAGCGCGGCGTGCTGGAAACCACGCTGCAACGCCTGGCCGAGCAGGATCCCCTGACCGGCATCGCCAACCGCCAGGGCTTCCAGACTCTGCTGACGGCGCGTCTGGCGGAAAACGACGGCCGCGGCCTGGCGCTGGGGCACCTCGATCTCGACAACTTCCGTTACGCCAACGACGCCCTCGGCCATCAGGCCGGTGACCGGCTGATCCTGCAAGTGGTCGCGCGGCTCAAGAGCCAGCTCGAAGCCGGCGATCAGCTGGCGCGCCTGGGCAGCGACGAATTCGCCTTGCTCATCGACACCCGCCGCGCCCCGCAGCGCGCGGAGTGGATGGCCGAACGCATCACCGAAGCGCTGGCAGAACCTTACTGGGTCGACGGCGAAAGCCTGTTGATCGGCTCCAGTCTGGGTATCGCCCACGCCCGGGCCCAGGGCGGCGCCGACCCGCTGATGTGGCACGCCCACATCGCCATGCAGCAGGCCAAGAGCACCCAGGGCTGCACTTTTCACATCTTCAACGAACGCATCAACCGCAATGCCCGCAGCATCGCCGACCTCGAAACCGAGCTGCGCCGGGCATTACGCCGCGATGAGCTGGAATTGCATTACCAGCCACGCCTGAACCTCGAAGATGGCCAGATCGTCGGCCTCGAAGCCCTGGTGCGCTGGCGCCATGCCGAGCGCGGTCTGCTGCCGCCGAGCGAGTTCGTGCCACTGGCCGAGCAGAGCGGCCTGATCGTGCCGCTGGGTTACTGGGTGATTTCCCGGGCCCTGCGCGACATGCAGGCGCTGCTGGAGCTGGGCCTGCCGCCGTTGCACATGGCGATCAACCTGTCATTCCGCCAATTCCAGGACAGCCAGCTGCTGTCGACCCTGAGCCGGCTGATTGCCGAGCGCGGCGTCGAGGCGCAATGGCTGGAATTCGAACTGACGGAAACCGCGGTCATGCGCCGCAGCGATCTGGTCAAACAGACCATGGACGCCCTCGGACGCCTGGGCGTGCGCTTCTCCCTCGACGATTTTGGCACCGGCTTCTCGTCCTTCGTGCACCTCAATAGCCTGCCGATCACGCTGCTGAAGATCGACAAGAGCTTTGTCGGCGGCATGGAACAGCGCGAAGAGAACCGCAAACTGGTGCACGCCATGATCAACCTGGCGCACAACCTCAACCTGGAAGTGGTTGCAGAAGGCGTGGAAACGCCGGAGCAGATGGAGTTGCTGCGCGGGTTTGAGTGCGATCAGGTGCAGGGGTATCTGATCAGCAAGCCGCTGGCGCTGGCGGATCTGGTGGAATACCTGATGTTTGGCAGCAGCCAGCAGCCGGTATTGGAAGTCGTGGTCTAACCACAAATACCACTTGTAGGAGCGAGGCTTGCCCGCGAAGGCGGTGTATCAGTCGACATGGACTTTGACTGACACACCGCCTTCGCGGGCAAGCCTCGCTCCTGCAAGGGTTTATGCGACCTCGAAGTTTTGTGTTGTGACCGGCTCACGCCTGATCATCCGCTTCATCTTCCACTCAAACGCCAGCGTCAGGCTGATCGCCGAGCACGCCAGCCCCAGCGCCAGTCCCCACCAGACCCCCGTCGGCCCCCAGTGCAGGTGGAACGCCATCCACCACGCCGCCGGAGCGCCAATCAGCCAATAGCAGGCCAGGCCCACCAGGAAGGTGGTCTTGGCGTCCTTGAGCCCGCGAATGCAGCCCATGGCGATGGTTTGCGTGCCGTCGAACAGCTCGAACCAGGCCGCCACCGCCAACAGGCTCACGGCCAGGTTGATGACCTCGCGGAACGCCGGGTCGTTGTGGTCCAGGAACAGGCCGATCAACTGGTTCGGCAACAGCCAGAACACCATCGCGAAACAGAGCATCGCCACCGCGCCGAAGCCGATGCCGACCCGCCCGGCCAGTCGCGCATCCTGCAATTGCCCGGCGCCGTAGTGTTGGCCGATGCGCATGGTGATCGCATAGGAAATCCCCGCCGGCACCATGAACGCCACCGACACGATTTGCAGGGCGATCTGGTGCGCCGCCAATTGCGTACTGCCCATGGTGCCCATGCACAACGCGGCGAACGCAAACAGCCCGACCTCCACCGCGTAGGTGCCGCCGATGGGCAGGCCCAGGCGCCACAGTTCCTTCAGGTACTGGCGGTTGAGCTTCAGCAGGCCATGGCGCAGTGGATAAGCGTCGTACGCCGGATGCCGGCGAATGTGCCAGGCCAGCGCCAGGGCCATGAGGTTGGCGACAATCGCAGTGACCAGACCGATGCCCATCAGGCCCAGTTTCGGCAGGCCGAACATCCCGGTGATCAACGCGTAGTTGAGCAGGAAGTTGGCCACGGTGCCGCCCAGGCTGATGACCATCACCGGCGTCGCCCGGCCGATGGCGCTGGTGAAGCCACGCAAGGCCATGAACGTCAGGTAGCCGGGCAGGGCGAAGGGCAGGAACACCAGGAATTGTCCGGCCGCCTGAACGTTGGTGGGTGTCTGGCCGAACAGCAGCAGGACCGGCTTGAGGTTCCACAGCAGCAGCCCGCCACCGATCGCCATCAACCACGCCAGCCAGACGCCGGCCTGGGTCAGTCGAGCCGCGCCGAGAATATCCCCCGCGCCCTGACGGATCGCCACCAGGGTGCCGACTGCGGCAATCACGCCGATGCAGAAAATCGACACGAACGAATAGCTCGCCGCACCCAGCGAACCGCCGGCCAGCGCTTCCGGGCTCAGGCGCGCCATCATCAGGGTGTCGGTGAGGACCATCAGCATGTGCGCCAACTGCGAGGCGATCAGCGGCCCCGACAGCCGCAATATGGCCCAGAGTTCAGTACGTGCTGGATGCTGCATGGTCATCACGCTCCAGAGTAAAAGTGGACAGGAAAGGATCGATTCTCGGCGCTCCGCGGGCTTTGCACAAAGGGATAAATAGGATGGGTGGCATGAGTCAAACTCATGCAGGGAAGATTCTGTTAGGGTAAGCGAATCCCTTTGTAGGAGCTTTCCTGATGTCCCGTCGTCTTCCTCCCTTGTATGCCCTGCGCGCATTCGAAGCGGCGGCGCGACATAGTTCTTTCACACGCGCGGCGGAAGAATTGTCGATTACCCAGAGCGCAGTCAGCCGGCATATCCGCACCCTCGAAGAGCATTTCGCCTGCCGCCTGTTCCATCGCAGCGGCCGTCACCTGCAGCTCACCGAATCGGCCCGCCTGCTGCTGCCGGGGATCCGCGAAGGCTTCACTGCTCTGGAGCGCGCCTGCAATACCTTGCGCGCCGAAGACGACATTTTGCGCATGAAAGCCCCTTCGACCCTGACCATGCGTTGGTTGCTGGCGCGCCTGAGTCGCTTCCGTCATTTGCAGCCGGGCAACGAAGTGCAGTTGACCAGCGCCTGGATGGACATCGATTCGGTGGACTTCAACGAGGAACCGTTCGATTGCGCGGTGTTGCTGAGCAACGGCCATTTCCCGCCGGACTGGGAGGCGAGCTACCTGTTCCCCGAAGAATTGATCCCGGTGGGCGCACCCAATTTGCCGGTCGATCCGCCTTGGGATGCCGAGCGCCTGGCCAACACCGAGCTGCTGCACCCGACACCGGACCGGCGCGACTGGCGCAACTGGCTGGAGCGCATGGGTATGGCCGAACAGGTGTCGCTCAAGGGCGGGCAGGTGTTCGATACGCTGGAGCTGGGCATGATCGCCGCCGCGCGGGGTTACGGCGTGTCCATGGGCGATCTGCTGATGGTGGCTGAAGATGTCGCGCAAGGCCGCTTGAGCCTGCCGTGGCCGACGGCGGTCGCCAGTGGCGAGAAATATTACCTGGTTTGGCCGAAAACCCGTCCTGGCGGCGAACGCATGCGCAGGCTCAGCGACTTCCTCCAAAACGAAGTCCGGGCCATGGAACTGCCGGATGTCGTGCGCTTGAGCTGAATCGATAGAGCCGCCGCAATGGTGGCCTTTGGCCAATTCCTTTCTTCTTGCTCAAGTATTGCCTCTGGCCGCCGAAAATCCTCCTGTGGAACCTTCGTGCAGGTTCGACGCTACACCCCCAACTATTAGAAATTTTGCTGAGCGTCTATCGAGATCAGGATGATCCGGTTGCTCGGCCAGGAGCAGTCATGTCTCATCCCCGTGCCCGGATCGCCTCACAGCTGGGTGTTGCCCTCGCTGTGATACTGGCGGTCGTCATCACTGGCAGTACCCTGTTCGCCCTGCGTTCGCTGGACTCCGCCAACCTCGCCACCCGCGAAGAGCACCTGGCCAGTGAAGCCCGGTTGCTGGCTGACCAATTGACCACCTTCCACGCCACCTTGCGCGAAAGCACCCAGCGTCTGGCGGGGCTGTTCGAGAAGCGTTTCGGTGAAGGTCTGAGTGTGCATCCGGATGAGCCGGTGACGGTGGCGGGCGTGCAGACGCCGGGCCTGCACCTGGGCAGTGAAGTGCTCAACAACAACTTCAAGGAAGTGGACCAGTTCAAGCAGATGACAGCCGGCGTGGCCACGGTGTTCGTGCGCAGCGGCGAGGACTTCATTCGGGTCAGTACCAACGTCAGCAAGCAGGATGGCAGTCGCGCCATCGGCACGGTGCTGGATCACGCGAACCCGGCCTATGCGCGTTTGATGGCGGGGCAGAGTTTCGTGGGGCGCTCCTTGCTGTTTGAACGCTTCTACATGTCGCAGTACACCCCGGTTCGGGACAGCAGCGGCAAGGTGATTGCGGTGCTGTACGTAGGTTTCGACTACACCGACGCGCAGAAGGCCCAGTTCGAAAACCTCAAGCGCTTCCGCATCGGCCAGACCGGCTCGCTGGCGCTGTTGGACGAGCAGAACAAATGGCTGGTGCCGATTGCCGGTGTCGAGGCGCTGGATCAAGCGGTCCCGGCGGTTGTGGCGTTGGCGAAAACCCCGGGCAAGGGTGATTTCTGGAGCGACAAGGCCGAAGACTTCTACAGCATCGCGGTGCCGTTTGCGGACGGCCCGTGGTCGGTGGTGGCGAGCATGCCGAAGAGCGAAATCAGCGCCGTGACCTGGAGCGTCGGTATTCGCCTGGCCATTGGCAGCTTGCTGGCGATGTTGCTGGCGGTGGGTGCGGCGGTCTGGCTGTTGCGCAGCAAACTCGCGCCGTTGGGGGATCTGGTGCGTCAGGCCGAAGCCTTGGGCGCTGGTGATCTGAGCGTGCGCCTGAATGTGTCGAGCAACGACGAAATCGGCCAGCTGTCCCGCGCGTTCAACCAGATGAGCCAGGCGCTGTCGACCATGGTCGAGCACATCCGCAATGCTTCGCTTGAGGTCAACAGCCGTGCCCAGGCTTTGTCCGGTTTGTCCGGTGGTGCCTATGAGGGGATGGAGCAGCAGTCGGGGGAAATCACCAGCATGGCCGGCGCCGTGGAGGAGTTCAGCGCAACCTCTTTGAACATCGCCGACAACATGGGCAACACCCAGCGTCTAGCCCAGGAAAACGCCCAGCAAACCCAGATCGGTCGCACCTCCATGGACGAGGCGTCTTCGTCGCTGGAGCAGATCGCCGGCGCCCTCAACAGCACCGCATCGGTGATCAATACCCTGGGCCAGCGCTCCCAGGAAATCGGCGGCATCGTCGGGGTGATCACCTCGATCGCCGAACAGACCAACCTGCTGGCGCTCAATGCCGCCATCGAAGCGGCCCGTGCCGGTGAGCAGGGTCGCGGGTTCGCGGTGGTGGCGGATGAAGTGCGCAATCTGGCTTCGCGCACCCGTGAAGCCACCGATGAAATCTCCGGCATGATCCACAGCATCCAGCAGGAGACCGGCAACGCCATCAGCACCATGGAGCAGGGCAACGTACTGATGCAGGAAGGCCTGTCGCGCAACGCCAACGTCGCTGCCGCGCTGGCGCGCATCGACGAGCAAAGCCGCTCGGCCGGTCAGCAGTTCGCCGCGATCACCACCGCGACCCAGGAACAGAGCAGCACCGCGACCTTGCTCAGCAGCAACCTGCAGAGCATCGCGCTGGCCAACAGCGAGCAGCGTGAAGTGGTGTCGAATTTGGCGGTGACCGCCAAGGAGCTGGAGAAGCTGGCGGCGGATCTGCGGTCCGAGGTTGATCGGTTTCGGTGAGGCGTCGCACTGAACCTGATGGAGCGGGCTTGCTCGCGAAAGCGGTGTGTCAGCCAAATCAACGGTGACTGACACACCCTCTTCGCGAGCAAGCCCACAGTGGTCCGGTGTAGGCCGATCCATTGTGCGAGCCTGCTCGCGAGCTTTTTTGGTTGTGTACATATCCATTCCCGCGGTAACGGCCGCTTTCTCTGTTTCGGCCTGGCGGCCGACTCCCTTTGGCAAACGCCCCAAAGGAAGCAAAGGTCTCGCCCCGACGTTCGGTCCCTCGCCAAGGCTCGGGATCCCTTCGCTCCGGCATTCATACGGGAGCATC
>NZ_JABFMP010000040.1 GCF_013359595.1 Pseudomonas sp. C1C7
GGCTTGCTCGCGAATGCGTCGTGTCAGGCAACATGATGTTGTCTGATCCACCGCTTTCGCGAGCAAGCCCGCTCCCACAGGGTTCAGTGGTTTTGGGTTACCTTGCGCAACACACCGCCACTGCAAGGCTGCTGCGCCATGAAGCTATCGCTCAAATTTCAACCACCCTACGATTGGCCCGCCATGCTCGGCTTCCTGTCGGCGCGGGCGATAGTCGGGATGGAAGAGGTGGTGGACGGTGTCTACTCGCGCAGCATTGGCTTGAATGGCGTTCACGGGACGCTGTCGATCCGGCCTGAGTCGGAGGACTCACTGGAGCTGTCGCTGGATTTCCCCGACCCGAGCGCAGTACCCGAGATCGTTACCCGGGTGCGGCGAATGTTCGATCTGGATGCGGATCTGGTCACGATTCATCGGCAGTTGGCGGGGGATCCGCTGCTGGCGCGGTTGATCGCCGAGCGCCCGGGGCTGCGGGTGCCGGGGGCGTGGGATGGGTTGGAGTTGGCGATTCGTGCGGTGTTGGGCCAGCAGATCACGGTGGTGGCGGCGATCAAGCTGGCGGGGAAACTGGTGGCGAACTATGGGGTGCCGCTGGTTTCGCCGCGAGGTGGTTTGAGTCATGTGTTTCCCGAAGCTGCGGTGTTGGCGGCGGCGGATCTGGCGATGCTGGGCATGCCGAAGAGCCGTGGGCGGACCTTGTCCGGTGTGGCCCAGGCGTTGCTCGATGACCCGTTGCTGTTCGAGCCGGGCCGGGCCGGAGGTGTGGCGCGGTTGCTGGCGTTGTACGGCATCGGCGACTGGACGGCGCAGTACGTGGCCCTGCGGCAGTTGCGCGAGCTGGATGGTTTTCCGTCGGGGGATGTGGGGTTGATCAATGCCCTGGCGGCGCTTGAGGGGGAGGCGGTGACGGCGCGTCAGCTGCAGGTGCGGGCCGAAGCGTGGCGGCCGTATCGGGGGTATGCGGCGCAGTTGCTTTGGACTTCGTTGAGTCGGGTGGATTAAGTCGGTCTGCTGCTCTTTTGTAGGAGCTGCCGAAGGCTGCGATCTTTTGATTTTGATGTTTACAAGCAAGATCAAATGATCGCAGCCTTCGGCAGCTCCTACAGGGGGTTACCACCACTGTGGGCGGTGGGAGCCGAGTTCGGAGGCGGGGATGGTCCACTGCAAAGGTGTGCCGGTGATTTTCAGTGGCACATGCAGCCGATGCGCCGGCCCCCATGGCGTCTGTTCGACCAGCAATCCCTGATCCGCTGCATCCTCGGCCCGCAATGGGTCATCGCTACCGGGGCCCTTCTCGATCAGCAACTTCGCCGTGCGCGCCAACGACAATCGCGCCGAGCCACTGCGCCCGCTGCTCAGGCGCTCGGCCAACAACTTGATCGCACTGGCCGCCATCAGATACCCGGTGGCGTGATCCAGAGCTTGCACGGGCAAGGGCGTCGGCTTGTCCGCGTGTTTCCATTGCATGCCCGCTTCGGCAATGCCGCTGCTCATCTGCACCAGGCTGTCGAAGCCGCGACGGTTCTGCCATGGGCCGCTCCAACCGTAGGCGTTGAGGCTGACGTCGATCAGGCCGGGGGTGAGTTTCTGTCGTTCACTGATCCCGTAGCCCAAGCGTTCCAGCGCGTCGGCGCGGTAGCCGTGAAGGACAATGTCGGCTTCCTTGAGCAAGGCTTCGAACACGCTGCGATCGGTTTTGTCCTGCAGGTCCAGACGTGCGCAGCGTTTACCCAGGGTCATTTCCGGGATCACGCCCGGCTCGTTCCAGGACGGTGGATCGATGCGCAGAACCTCGGCGCCGAGGCCGGCGAGAAAACGGCTGGCGACGGGACCGGCGAGCACGCGGGTCAGGTCCAGCACCTTGATTCCGGCCAGGGGTTGCGCCACCGAGCCCTGCCAGGGTTTGGCGCTTTGGCTGTTGTGAGCGGCGAATTGAACCAGTGGTTCGGCGTTCACGGCCTGGCCTTGAGGGTGGGTCTGCCACTGGGCCCAGGCGCGCATTTCGGCGGCGCAGCCACCGGCCTCGACCACGGCTTGCTCCAGATCGCTTTTAAGCCATTGCGCGACTTTGCCCGACATCGCGGTGCGGTCGGCGCAGGCGCCCAACACCGATTCGGCAGCGGCGCGGTGATGAGGGGCGTTGGTGTGCAGGCGGATCCAGCCGTCCTTGGCGGCGTAGTCGCCAGCGATCGGGTCCCACAACGGTGGCACGCTCCAGCCCAGAGGGCGGATCGAACTCGAGAACCAGAATGAAGCCAGGCGCCGGTCGACTTCGAGGCCGGGCAGGCGTCCGGTTTGTTGCTGCAGCAGTTCGCTGATGGCTTGGCCCGCCGCCGCGATGCTGGCGCAGGCGAGATCAGTGACGGCGAACGCCGAGGGCAGGGCGCCGCTGGCGGTGAGCGGGATGGGGGTGGCTGGCAAGCCGAGTGCGGCTTGAATGGACGTGAGCAGATCAGTCATCGAAGGCCCTCCGGAACGAGAGCCTCATGATAGATCGTTCCCACGCGGAGCGTGGGATCAAAGCCGCCGCGGATCCTGTAGCCGCAGGCTTCGCCAGCGGCTACATGGATCGCGGTTTGCCTTGGCTGACTGGCATACAGGGATTGTGTTGTCTGCTAAACGCGGAACTGATCCATCAATTTCATCTGCTGGGTCGTCAGCTGGTTGAGCTGGCTGCTGATCTGCGCCGACTCCGTGGCCTGGCCGGTGAGGGTTTCGGTGACGGTGCGGATCGCCGAGACGTTGCGGTTGACCTCTTCGGCCACGGCGCTCTGCTGTTCGGCGGCGCTGGCGATTTGCAGGTTCATGTCGCTGATTACCGTGACCGCGTCGCTGATCTTGCTCAAGGCCTGCACCGCCTGCTGGATCTGCCCGGCGTTGCTGTGGGCCTGGGTCTGGCTCGAGTGCATGGTGGCGACCACGCCGCGGGTGCCGCTCTGGATGCGTTCGATTACCAGGCGGATTTCCTCCACCGAGTCCTGGGTGCGTTTGGCCAGGTTGCGCACTTCATCGGCCACCACCGCGAAACCGCGACCGCTTTCACCGGCACGGGCCGCCTCGATGGCCGCGTTGAGTGCCAGCAGGTTGGTCTGTTCGGCGATGCTGCGGATCACTTCCAGCACCGAGCCGATCTGCTCGCTGTTCTCGGCCAGCGCTTCCACTTCGCTCACGGCTTTGCTGACTTCTTCAGCCAGTTCGTTGATGTCGCGGGTGCTGCGCTCGATGATCTGCATGCCGTCGCGGGCCGACTGATCGGCGCCCTTGGCGGCACTGGCGGCGTTCGACGCACTGTTGGCGACATCGTGGGCGGTGGCGCTCATTTCGTTCGACGCGGTGGCGACCTGGTCGATTTCACGGAACTGCAGCTGCATGCCTTCGCTGGTCTGGCGGGCGATTTCCGAAGACTGGTCGGCGGTGCCGCGGGCGTCGGTGATGCTCTGCTTGATCTGCGCGATGGTCGGCTGCAGCTTGTCGAGGAAGCGGTTGAACCAGCTGACCAGTTCGCCCAGTTCATCTTTCTTGCTGTAGCGCAGGCGCTGGGTCAGGTCACCGTCGCCGCTGGCGATCGCCTTGAGCATCTCGGCCACGCTGTTGATCGGCCGGGTGACGCCCGAAGCGGTGAGCCAGATCAGCAGCAAGCCGATCAGGCCGGCCACGATCGCCACCACCACCGCCTTGATCGTGCCGCTCTGCCGAGCGTCTTCGAGCACCGTTTGCAGTTTCACCGAGTCGGCCAGCATCACCTGCTTGGGCAGGTCGATCACCACGCCCCAGGGCTTGGCGTCGGCAATCGGGCTGACCGGGTAGACCGCGCGGATCAGGTCGCCCTGGTCGAGAATCTTCGGTGCGCCCGCGCCGAGCATTTGCACGATGTTCTTGCCGTCTTCACCGAGGGTGTCACCGATTTTTTTGCCGACCTTGCCGGCGTCGACACTGTAGGCCGCCAGCACGCCGGTGCCGGAGACGATCAGCATGTGCCCGGCGCTGTCGAACAGTTCGCTCTGGGACGCGACAGAGGCGGCTTGCAGGGTATCGAGGGCGATGTCGATGCCGACCACACCGATGGACTTGCCCTCCACCAGCAGCGGCACGGAAATGGTGGTCATCAACATTTCCTTGCCGCCGACGGTATCGGCATAAGGGTCGAGCAGGCAGGTGCGTTTGGTGTCGCGCGGGCAGGTATACCAGACGTTGTAGGGCGTGCCGCTGAGGTTGAGATCGGTCTTGGTCATGTCTTCCTCGACCATGATCGTGTTCAGCGCGGTGCCGCCGGCACGGCTCCAGTAGGTGGCGAAACGACCGATTTCGTTGGACTGGCGCGCCGCATCGTTGACGAATTCGCTGTCCTTGCCGTCCAGGCCATTGGGCTCGAACGCCAGCCAGATGCCCAGCACCTTGCTGTTGCGCTCGAAGGCTGTTTTCAGGCTCTGGTTCAACTCCTCGCGCACAACGCCAGGCTCAATCGAACGCTTGGCGGCCATGGTTCGCATGTCCTTGATCTGGTCGGCCAGGGCGGTGACCACCAGCAGGCTTTCGCCGAAGGTCTTCTGCACCCGCACTGCCTGTTCGGCGGCCTTGGCCTGCAGCAGGTCCTGCACACTGTCGGTGAGCATCTTGCTGCTGGAAGTGCTGACCAGTTCGTCGTTCTGGTGGGACTGGTAGAAGTTCATGCCCATGATCAGGGCGACCACGCCAAGCAGGCACAGGGCAGACAGCAGGACAGTTTTCAGGCGGATGGACAGTGAGTCGAACATGGGGCGAACTCGCAAATGGATGAGAGGTTGGCTGCGAGCCCTTGCGGCTCGGCGCGCCAAATCCATTCAGCGCCGTTCAATCCCCATCGGCGTAAACGTAAGGCACATGAATCGCAACCCGACGAACGGTCATGGTTGACCGTTTGCGCGGAAAAATGTGCCGAAAACAGGCTGAAAAACAGGGAAAGTCGCCGGATGAATCAGAAGGTTTTCGGCAGGGATTCCGGCCTCGACCAGATCCACAGGTTGCCCAGCGTCATGCCGGCAATCGCCAGGTAGATCGGCCAGCCATGGTCGAGCATCACCAGCATCAGGGTGGCGCACAGCAGCATGCTGACAGTGGCGCTGACCTTTGCCCGGCGCGCGACGATCTTGCCGTTGCGCCAGTTGCTCAGGATCGGCCCGAACAGCCGATGGTTTTCCAGCCAGGCGCTCAGGCGCGGGGAGCTGCGGGTGGCGGCCCAGGCGGCGAGGAGGATGAATTCAGTGGTCGGCAGGCCGGGGATGACGATGGCGATCAGGCCGATGGCGAGGCTGGTGTAGGCCAGCAGGCCGAAGAGGAGGCGGGCGAGTTTGGAGGTTGTACGCATAGTGTCTACGAATGACCTGTAGGATCGAGGCTTGCCCGCGAAGAATCCACCGCGATATTTCTGATGGACCGTGTCATCGTTCTTCGCGGGCAAGCCTCGCTCCTACGCAACACAAATCAGGCTATTTCCGGGGTGTAGGCCTGTTCGAGCAATACGGTGAAGCGGTTGAACGCGTCGATGGCGCCCTTGTCCAGTTGCGCTTCTTCCTCGGCGCTGAACTCCAGTTCATCGAGGGTTTTGACGAAGTTCTTCCAGCCCTGCGCACGACCGCCGGCCGGTTCGCCCAGGTGACGGGCACCGAAGGTTTCGCTCAGGCCCAGGCCCACCGCACGCTTGATCAGGAACGCCGCGCCCAGCTTCGAACCTTCGGAGACGAACAGCCAGCCCAACGCTTCAGCCTTGGTCGGGTTGTTCACCGCACCGGCAACGGGTGCGGGCACGTCGGTGTCCAGGTCTGCAAGGTCGGCCTTGGCCGCCTCGGCGCGGCAGCGGGCCGGGAGGTCAGGGACGATGGCGGTCAGTTCGGCATCGTTGTACAGCGCCACCAGCTCCGACTGGAACAGGTACTGCGCCACCACGAAACGGGCGAAGCTGGCCTGGGTCTCGAACGGTGCGTGGGCTTTGACCAGCGCATCGAGTTTGCTGTGGGGTTCGTGGGTGATCTGGTTCAGGCGTTGCGAGCGCAAGGCCGGGCGTGCAGCCGTGTCCTGAGTGGTCATGGGAAATCCTTGAGAAAGAGAAGTGCCTGGTAACGAGACGAATGAGCAGGTGCCGGACAGTAAAAAATCCTCGCTGCGCAACTGTCATCCAGTCGCGCAGCGAGGTGGCCGGGGTCAGATATCCCAGATCAGATTGACCGCGAAGTTGCGACCCGGCTGGGTCAGGCGATCGAGGTTGGCCGGTTGCGTCACCGAGGCTTCGCCGACGCTGTCATAGCCGCGCACGTCATCCCACAGCCAGTACTTCTTGTCGGTCAGGTTGTAGATGCCACCGCTGACGGTCACGTCGTCGGTCACCTTGTAATAAGCACTCATGTCCAGCACGCCGAAGCCCGGGGTCTTGAACTGGCTGCTGACGCCGTCCGGCGACTTGAAGTTGCTGTCGTCGACACGGTCCTTGCGCTTGACCAGGGTCCAACTGAGCAAGCCGCCGAATTTCTCCTGGTCGTAGCCGAGGCCGAATACGCCGGTCAGCGGGTTGACGCTGTTGAGCGGCTCGCCGTTGTCGTTGTTGCGACCGTAGGCGTAGGCCACGGAACCCTGGGTGTACAGGCCTTGCGGTGCGCCGAAGGCGTCGAGATTCAGACGGCCCTTGATCTCGGCACCCTTGATGGTGGCGTGCTTGATATTGGCGCTCTGGAAGGTCGGTTCGTCATAGCCTGGGGTCACGGCGTCTTCGTTAATGAAGTCGCGGTATTTGTTGTAGAACACCGCCACATCGAAGGAACCCTGCTCGAAGTTGCCGCGCAGGCCGGTCTCGTAGCCCTGGCTCTTTTCCGGTTCCAGGTCCGGGTTCGGTTCTACGCGATAGCCGGCCGCGGTGTTGTCGAAGCGGCCGTACAACGCCTTGGCGGTCGGGGTGCGGAAGCCTTCGGCGTACTGGCCGTACCAGGTGTAGTTGTCGTTGAAGGCGTAGGTCAGGCCGAACTTGGGCGAGACTTTGTGCCAGGTCTTGTTCTCGTCGCTGACGGTGCCGCGACCGTCGGCGGACACGGTGTTGAGGAATTCCTGGGTGATGTCAGGCTTCAATTCTGTGTAGTCGTAACGCAGGCCCGGCAGGAAGGTCCAGTTGTTCCAGCTGATCTGGTCCTGGGCGAACACGCTGTAGGTGTTGATGGTCGGATCCGGGAAGTCGCTGGATTTTTTCAGCACGTCGGCGGTGCTGATGGCGCCGATGGCGGTGCAGCCGCGACCGACCGCCAGGCAGGTGCCGTTACCGCTACGCGAGCCGGTGACTTTCTGCTGCTTGATGGTGGTGCCGTAGGTCAGCAGATGCTCGGTGTCGCCGATGCTGAAACCCTTGTCCAGCTGGGCGTCGAATACCCACTGCTTTTCTTCGTAGATCGTGTCGCGGGTGCGCAGTACCTGACGGGTGATCGGGAAGTAGAACTCGTCGGTGCTCTGGTCGGTCTTGGCGATCTGGTGATTGAGGCTCCACTTGACGTTGTCCGCCAGCAGGCTGTCGAGGCCGAAGCTGTGCTCGATGCCGAAACGTTCGCGGGTGATGGTGTCGTTGCCGGTGCGCCACTGGTACATGCCGCCGGGCAACACACTGGCCGGGATGGTCGGTGCGCCACCAAAGAACGGGCCGCCATAGGCGCTTTTCTGATCGGTGTCGCGGTCGTCCTTGTACTTCTCGTACACCAGGCCCAGTCGAGCGTCGTCCTTGTAGTTCCAGCCGATCTTGGCCAGCACGTTGGTGGCGCGCACGTCTTCGGGGTTCGCGGCGGTGCGGCTCAGACCGGTGCCGTTGTTGCTGCCATAGGATTCGGTTTCGTGACCGTCGCGCTGGCTGTAGTGCAGCAGGCCGTCGAACTGGTCGGCGCGACCGGCGACGGTGGCGGATTTCAGCCAGCTCTCGTCAGCCGAGCTGTAGCCAGTCTTGAGGCGCGCGCCGACGTCCTGGCCGGGCTTGATGATGTCATCGGGATCGAGGGTGAAGTAGCTGACCGCGCCGCCGATGGCGTTGCTGCCGTAAAGCACCGAAGCCGGACCGCGCAGGATTTCCACGCGCTTGATGATTTCCGGGTCGACATAGTTGCGCTGGGTCTTGGCGTAGGGGCCGTTGAAGAAACCGTTGGGGACTTCGACGCCGTCGATCTGGGTCAGCACGCGGTTACCGTCGATGCCGCGGATGTTGTAGCCGCTGATACCGCCACGGGTGCCGGCACCGCCCACGGAGACGCCCGGTTCATAGCGCACCAGGTCCTTGATGGTGTTGACGTTGTTGCGGTCCAGCTCATCGCGGGTGTGAACGGTGACGGTGCTCGGCACGCTGTTCACGTCCTGTTCGTTACGGGTGGCGCTGATGGTCACCTGTTGCAGGTTCAGGGTGCCGGCGGTGGTGCGGCGCTCCAGCACGATGTTGTTATTGCCCAGTTTGCGATAGCTCAGGTTGGTCCCCACCAACAGGCGATCCAGGGCTTTTTCCGGTGGCAGCGACCCGCGCACGCCCGGCGATGCCACACCTTCGGCCAGTTCCGCCGGCAAGCCCACCTGCCAGCCGGTCACCGCGGTGAAATCATTGAGTGCCGAAACCAGCGGCTGAGGCGCGATGGCGAACGAGTAGTCGCCCATGTTGCGGCTCGGCTGTTCGGCACTGGCGGCCATGACCGGCGCGGTGCCGGCCATCAGGATGGCAGCGGTCAGCAGCGACAGCACGCGGGAAGGGAAAGAGGACTGGCGGGTAAGGCGAGAGGACATCGATAGCGCTCCGTGTCGCACGAATCTTTATAGGTGCTGATCGGCATCCGAAGATGCGAATCAATTGCATTGGCTATAACGAGACGTACGAGGGTTCACTATCGAGTAAAAATAATTCTCATTCAGTTCAGGATGACCAGCGCCGGGTATTCCTTGAGCTTGGCCGAGGTGATGTGAGCCAGGGAGCGCACCACGTCCAGCGGCTGATCGAGACGGTAGTTTCCGGTGACCGCCACATCCGCCAACTGCTCGTTGGTGTTGATGATGAAGCCCGGGTAGTAGCGACGCAGTTCCGCCAGCACCTGGCTCAGCGGACAGTTTTCGAACACCAGGCGACCCTGGACCCAGGCCAGGTCGGTGGCGGCATCGAGCTTGGCCGGGCGGTCGAAACCGTTGGGGCCGATGCGAATGCTTTCCCCGGCGCTCAGGCGTACCCGCGCATCATCGCGGGTGGCGCGCAGGTCGACATCGCCACGCTGCACGCGAACCTGGGCCACGCCATCCAGATAACGCACGGCGAAGGCGGTGTCGCGAACGCTGGCGGTGACCGGACCTGCGTCGATTTCCAGCGGCTCGCCGCGAGGGGATTGCACCTCGAAATACGCCTCGCCCTGATACAGCCGAGCGACCCGTTGCTGATCGTTGATGGTGCTGGAAAACGCCGAGTTGGTATTGAGCAATACCTTCGAGCCATCCTCCAGTTGCAGGCGCTGGCGCTCGCCGACCACAGTCAGGTGATCGGCCTGCAGGCGCATCGGCAGGTTGCTGAAACTGAACAGACCGAGGATCAGCACGGCGGCGGTGGCCAGGGGTTTCCAGTGCGGACGCAGGCGCGACAGCACGCTGATTTTGGCCGGGCGAGAGGCGAGATTCTGCGCGCACTGCGTGACCTGCGGGCCGTTCCAGATCGCCTGGGCCTTGGCAAATGCGTCGGCATGGGCCGGGTCGGCGGCGAGCCAATCGTGGAACTGGCGAGACTGTTCTTCGCTCGGGCTGTCCAGCACGATCAGCCAGTCCATAGCCTGGTCCATCGCGTCTGCAGGGTCCTGCGCCGATGAAGGCGAAGGGGAGCGGTGGGTGTCCGTCACGGTGTGTCCTCGGGCTTTTGCAAAGCAGTTTCGAGCTTCAAGCTGCAAGCTGCAAGTTTGGTCAGGCGATTGGTTTGCCGTTTTTTACTTGCGGCTTGCAGCTTAAAGCTTGGAGCTGCGTCCTGCGACGCCGATACAGATGCTCATGATCAGTTTCAGTTCCTTCTGCACCGTGCTCAACGAGACGTCGAGCTTTTGCGCGATCTCGAGGTAGCTGTGACCGTGCAGGCGGCTGAGGATGAAGATCTGTTGCTGGCGGGGGCTGAGTTGACTGAGGCGCACGTTCAAACGCTCGAGCAGTTGTTCGGCATGGGCGGCATCTTCGGCGCTGCTGGCGGGGGCGGCGACGCTTTCCACGACCTCCAGCGGCACGTCATCGACCATGGTCCGTGAATGGATGCGCCGCGCACGCAAATGGTCCAGCGCCAGGTTGCGGGCGGTCTGGAAAACGAAAGGTTCCAGATGATCGATGGCCCGCTCGCTGAGCGCGCGGGCCACCCGCAGGTAAGTCTCCTGCAGGAGATCCTCGGCGGTGCTGTGGTTATTGACCATCCGCTCCAGCGTGCGCAGCAGAGAGACTCGCTGGGTGATGAAGACGTCGTTGAAGCGCGATTGACTCACGGGAGGACCTGATCCATTTCGAGCGAATGATAATGCTTATCATCTACTCGAGTGGTCAAGCACTGATTTGTGAAGTTTGCACTTTTGACGTTAGACGCGACCCTGCAAATAGGTCGCGTAGTCCGGGATGCGGTGCGGGTGCGCCTGCTCCATCAACGGGCTGCTGAGCAGGTAGTCGGCGCTGCATTCATTGCAGGCCACCGGAATGTTCCAGACCGCCGCCACCCGCAGCAACGCCTTGATATCCGGGTCGTGGGGTTGCGGTTCGAACGGGTCCCAGAAGAACACCAGCATGTCGACCCGTTGCTCGGCAATTTGCGCGCCGAGCTGTTGATCGCCACCCAGCGGACCGCTGATCATGCTTTCTACGGGCAGGTCGAGACGTTGTTGCAATAACAAACCCGTGGTGCCGGTGGCGACCAGCTGATGCTGGGCGAGGCGATGTTTCTGGCGCTCGGCCCAGTCCAGCAAAAACACTTTGCAATGGTCATGGGCGACCAGGGCGATACGCTTGCGCGCCGCCATGGTTTTTTCGGTGAAGGTGATGCCGATCATCAGACGTGCTGCTCCATAAAGATTCACACACACGCTTTTGTAGGAGCTGCCGAAGGCTGCGATCTTTTCGGCGCAAGTGCCGGCGCTAAGGTCAAAAGATCGCAGCCTTCGGCAGCTCCTACACCAGCGAGCAGCGATTACTCGGCGTTGCAGAGCGCCAGGCAGTTATCGAGCATGCGGTTGGAGAAGCCCCACTCGTTGTCATACCAGGCCAGAACCTTGAGCAGCTTGCCGCTGGACTTGGTGTGATTGGCGTCGAAGATCGACGACAGCGGGTTGTGGTTGAAGTCGCTGGAAACCAGCGGCAGGGCGTTGTAGCCGAGAATCTTCGAATGCTGGCTGGCCTGCTTGAGCAGCGCGTTGACATCCTCGGCGCTGGCTTCTTTCTTCAGCTGCACGGTCAGGTCCACCAGCGACACGTTGATCACCGGCACGCGTACCGCCATGCCCGTCAGCTTGCCCGCCAGTTCCGGCAGCACCAGGCCCACGGCTTCGGCGGCGCCGGTCTTGCTCGGGATCATGTTCTGGGTGGCGGAACGGGCGCGGTACGGGTCGGAGTGGTAAACGTCGGTCAGGTTCTGGTCGTTGGTGTAGGCATGGATGGTGGTCATCAGGCCACTTTCGATGCCCAGTTCGCGGTGCAGCACCTGGGCCACCGGGGCCAGGCAGTTAGTGGTGCACGACGCGTTGGAAATGATCTGGTGCGACTGGCGCAGAATGTCGTGGTTGACCCCATAGACCACAGTGGCGTCGGCGCCTTTGGCCGGCGCGGAGATAATCACTTTGCGGGCGCCGGCGGTGATATGCGCGGCGGCTTTTGCACGGTCGGTGAACAGACCGGTGCATTCGAACACCACGTCAATCTTCTCCGCGGCCCAAGGCAGGTCGGCGGGATTGCGAATGGCGCTGACCGCAATACGGTCACCATTGACGGTCAGGCTTTCCTGATCGTGCTGGACATCGGCCTCGAACGTGCCGTGAACCGTGTCGTACTTGAGCAAATGAGCGTTGATCGCGCTGTCGCCCAAGTCGTTGATGGCGACAATCTGCAGATCCTGACGGTAGCCCTGGGTATAGAGTGCGCGCAGGACGTTACGGCCGATCCGGCCAAAACCATTGATTGCGATTCGAAGAGTCATAGATCAGCGCTACCGTCGTTTTGTTGTTGGAATTACAAGATTATTCGCAAAAAAATAGAAAACAAGCCTTTTTGATGGCAATATTTTATTCAATCTACAACGAGTGACCTGAACCAACTGGTCCAACCGATCGAGAAAACCGTCTGTCATCCCATCGACAACGGCGTTTGATCAGCATAGACAATCAGGTCCGCCACATCCGTTAGCCTGGAGTTCTACACATGCATCCCCGCGTCCTTGAGGTCACCGAACGCCTTATCGCCCGCAGTCGCGCCACGCGTGAGGCTTACCTTGCATTGATCCGTGGCGCAGCCAGCGACGGGCCGATGCGCGGCAAACTGCAGTGCGCCAACTTCGCCCACGGCGTGGCCGGTTGCGGCAGCGATGACAAGCACAGCCTGCGAATGATGAATTCCGCCAACATCGCAATTGTTTCGTCATATAACGACATGCTCTCGGCGCACCAGCCGTACGAAGTCTTTCCCGAACTGATCAAGAAGGCCCTGCGCGAGATCGGCTCGGTCGGCCAGTTCGCCGGTGGCACCCCGGCGATGTGCGATGGCGTGACCCAGGGCGAGCCGGGCATGGAACTGAGCCTGCCCAGCCGCGAAGTGATTGCGCTGTCCACCGCCGTGGCCCTGTCCCACAACATGTTCGACGGCGCGCTGATGCTCGGCATCTGCGACAAGATCGTCCCGGGGCTGATGATGGGCGCGCTGCGTTTCGGTCATCTGCCGATGATCTTCGTGCCTGGCGGGCCGATGGTCTCGGGCATTTCCAACAAGCAGAAAGCCGATGTGCGCCAGCGCTACGCCGAAGGCAAGGCCACCCGTGAAGAGCTGCTGGAATCGGAAATGAATTCCTACCACAGCCCTGGCACCTGCACCTTCTACGGCACCGCCAACACCAACCAGTTGCTGATGGAAGTCATGGGCCTGCACTTGCCGGGCGCATCCTTCGTCAACCCGAACACCCCATTGCGCGATGCCCTGACCCGCGAGGCGGCGCATCAGGTGACGCGCCTGACCAAACAGAACGGCAGCTTCCTGCCGATCGGCGAGATCGTCGACGAGCGTTCGATCGTCAACTCCATCGTTGCCCTCAACGCCACCGGCGGCTCGACCAACCACACCCTGCACATGCCGGCCATCGCCATGGCGGCGGGCATCCAGCTGACCTGGCAGGACATGGCCGACCTTTCCGAGGTGGTGCCAACCCTGAGCCACGTCTATCCGAACGGCAAAGCCGACATCAACCACTTCCAGGCCGCGGGCGGCATGTCGTTCCTGATCCGCGAACTGCTGGAAGCCGGGCTGCTCCACGACAACGTCAACACCGTGATGGGCCACGGCCTGAGCCGCTACACCCAGGAACCGTTCCTCGACAACGGCGAGCTGGTATGGCGTGAAGGCGTGACCGAGAGCCTCGACGAAAGCATCCTGCGTCCGGTAGCCCGTGCGTTCTCGCCAGAGGGCGGCCTGCGGGTGATGGAAGGCAACCTCGGCCGTGGCGTGATGAAGGTTTCGGCGGTAGCGCTGGAAAACCAGATCGTCGAAGCCCCGGCCATGGTGTTCCAGGATCAGCAGGACCTGGCCGATGCGTTCAAGGCCGGTTTGCTGGAGAAGGATTTCGTCGCGGTGATGCGCTTCCAGGGCCCGCGTTCCAACGGCATGCCGGAACTGCACAAGATGACCCCGTTCCTCGGCGTGCTGCAGGATCGCGGCTTCAAGGTGGCGCTGGTCACCGACGGGCGCATGTCCGGCGCGTCGGGGAAAATCCCGGCGGCGATTCACGTCAGTCCCGAAGCTTATGTGGGCGGCGCTTTGGCGCGGGTGCAAGAGGGCGATATCATCCGCGTCGATGGCGTCAAAGGCACCCTGGAGATCAAGGTGGACGCCGAGGAATTCGCAGCGCGCACGCCGGCCAAGGGCCTGTTGGGCAACAACATCGGCACCGGTCGCGAGCTGTTCGGTTTCATGCGCATGGCCTTCAGCTCGGCGGAGCAGGGCGCCAGCGCCTTCACTTCTGCCCTGGAGACGCTTAATTGAAACTGGCTTTGGTCGGTGACATCGGTGGGACCAACGCACGCTTCGCGTTGTGGAAAAACCAGCAGCTGGAATCGGTCCAGGTGCTGGCAACGGCCGACCATGCCAGCCCGGAAGAGGCGATCAGCCTGTACCTGAGCGGGCTGGGCCTGAAACCGGGCTCGATCGGTTCGGTGTGCCTGTCGGTGGCCGGCCCCGTGAGCGGCGATGAATTCAAGTTCACCAATAATCACTGGCGCCTGAGTCGCAAGGGCTTCTGCCAGACCTTGCAGGTGGAGCGCTTGCTGCTGGTCAACGACTTCTCGGCCATGGCGTTGGGCATGACCCGTTTGCAGCCGGGCGAATATCGCGTGGTCTGCGAAGGCTCGCCCGATCCGTCGCGTCCGGCGGTGGTGATCGGCCCGGGCACCGGCCTGGGCGTCGGCACCTTGCTCAATCTCGGCGAAGGGCGATTCTTCGCGCTGCCGGGGGAGGGCGGTCATGTCGACCTGCCGCTCAGCAGCCCGCGGGAAACTCAGCTGTGGCAGCACCTGTTCAACGAGATCGGCCATGTCAGCGCCGAAACCGCGTTGAGCGGCGGCGGCTTGCCTCGGGTGTATCGGGCGATCTGTGCGGTGGACGGGCATGAACCGGTGCTCGACACGCCGGAAGCGATCACCGCCGCCGGCCTTGCGGGCGACCCGATTGCCCTGGAAGTGTTGGAGCAGTTCTGCTGCTGGCTCGGCCGTGTGGCCGGCAACAACGTGTTGACCACCGGTGGGCGCGGCGGGGTGTACATCGTAGGCGGCGTGATTCCGCGCTTTGCCGACTTCTTCCTCGAAAGCGGTTTTGCCCGGTGCTTTGCCGACAAGGGTTGCATGAGCGACTACTTCAAGGGGATACCGGTGTGGCTGGTGACGGCGCCGTATTCCGGGTTGATGGGGGCTGGGGTAGCCCTGGAACAATCCCTGATTTGAAATGCGATCAAAATGTGGGGGCGGCGGTGATGTGATGTTTGCAGGTTCAGCGCTTAAGGCATAATCCGCCCAATTCAAACAACAAGGACGCCGCCCCGTGAGCTCAGTCAACAAGTCGATTTTGTTGGTCGATGACGATCAAGAGATACGCGAGTTGCTGGACACCTACCTGACCCGCGCCGGTTTCCAGGTCCGTACCACGCCCGATGGCGCCGGTTTTCGCCAGGCCCTCAATGACGAGCCCAGCGACCTGGTGATTCTCGACGTGATGCTGCCGGACGAAGACGGCTTCAGTCTGTGTCGCTGGATTCGCCAGCATCCGCGCCGGGCGCAAGTGCCGATCATCATGCTCACCGCCAGTTCCGACGAGGCCGATCGGGTCATCGGTCTGGAGCTGGGCGCCGACGATTATCTCGGTAAACCTTTCAGCCCCCGTGAATTGCAGGCTCGCATCAAGGCCCTGTTGCGCCGTGCCCAGTTCGGTCAGGAGCGCTCCGGCGGTGAAGTGCTGGCCTTCGATGACTGGCGCCTGGACATGGTCAGCCACCGCCTGTTTCACATCGATGGCGAAGAGGTGATTCTCTCCGGCGCCGATTTCGCCCTGCTGAAACTGTTCCTCGATCACCCTCAGCAAATCCTCGACCGCGACACCATCGGCAACGCCACTCGGGGGCGCGAACTGATGCCGCTCGATCGCATCGTCGACATGGCGGTCAGTCGTCTGCGTCAGCGCCTGCGCGACACGGAAAAACCGCCGCGGTTGATTCGCACCGTACGCGGCAGCGGCTACCAACTGGCCGCCAATGTGGTCGCCAGCAATGGTCACTGAGTCCTTGCGCAAACTGATCGACCGAATCCCGGTACCGCGCTCGCTGCTCGGGCGCATGTTGCTGCTGACCTTGCTGGCGGTGTTGTTCGCCCAGGCGCTGTCGAGCGTGATCTGGGTCTCGCAATTGCGCGCCACGCAGCTTGAAGGCCTGGTCACCAGCGCCCGCAGCCTCGCCCATTCGATGAACGCCAGCGTCAGTTACCTGCGCTCGTTGCCGGTGGCCTATCGGCCGCTGGTGCTCGATCAGTTGCGCAGCATGGGCGGCACGCGATTCGTCGTGACACTGAATGACAAACCCTTGGGCATGGACGTGTTGCCGACTACACCGCGCAAGCTGGCGGTGATGAAAGCGGTGGACGAAGTGCTGCGTCAGTCCCTGGGCCAGGACACCGACATTTCGGTGTCTTTCGTCAGCCCCGAGGATCTGCGGATCTTCAATGGCGGCCTGAAGCTCGACGAGTTGCCTCGCTCCTGGGCGCACTACGCGCTGACCCTGGAGCCGGTGAACCCACCCGTGCTGGTGACGCAGATCCAGATGGCGCCCGGCGAATGGCTGTACATCGCCTCACTGCTGCCCGAGCCCTACACCAGTCTGGAAGAACAGGGCCTGCCGGCGCAGCAGGTGTGGTTCATCATTCTCACCAGCGGCTTTCTGCTGTTGTTCATCGGCCTGCTGGTGCACTGGCAGAGCCGGCCGCTCAAGCGCCTGGCGCGGGCAGCGCGGGAGCTGTCGCTGGGCGCCGATGTGGAGCCGGTCGCCGAAGGCGGTGGCAGTGAGGTGGTCGAAGTGGGCCGCGCGTTCAATACCATGCGCGAGCGCATCAGCCGCTACCTGACCGAACGCAGCCAGTTGTTCAGCGCGATTTCCCACGACCTGCGCACGCCGATTACCCGGCTGCGCCTGCGGGTCGAACTGCTGGAAGACGAAAAGCTGCAAGCCAAGTTCGGTCGCGATCTGGATGAGCTGGAGCTGCTGGTCAAGGGCGCGCTGCAGTGCGTGAAGGACACCGACATCCACGAGAACATCGAGCCGGTGGATCTCAACCATGTGCTCGAATGTCTGGTGGAGCCGTACGTGGCACCCAATGGCAATGGTCGCGTGACCCAGCAGGGGCGGGCGCTCGCGGCTTATCCGGGCAAGCCTCTGGCGCTCAAGCGTTGCATTGGCAACCTGATCGATAACGCCCTCAAGTACGGGCAGAACGCGCATCTGTATATTGATGACGACGAAAGCGCGTTTGTGTTGCACGTCGATGACGAAGGCCCGGGGGTTCCCGAGCAGCGGCTGGAGCAGGTATTCGAGCCGCACTTCCGCCTGGCGGGGCAGCAGCAGGGGTATGGCTTGGGGCTGGGCATCGCCCGCAACATCGCCCACAGCCATGGCGGGGAAGTGAGCCTGCAGAACCTGCGCGAGGGTGGGTTGCGGGTGACCCTTCAACTGCCGCGCTCCGTTGATTGAAGATCAAAAGATCGCAGCCTTCGGCAGCTCCTGCAGAGATCGGCGTAGGAGCTGCCGAAGGCTGCGATCTTTTGATGTTGATTGTCACAAAGTGGTGACATAACTCGCCCCCTTCGTTACAAGCCCGCCATCCCCCGTTGTTTAGACTGCCCCTCAGTCATAACAACAAAAAAGGTCCCCCATGCACACCTTCCAACCTGCCTTCAGCAGTTGGCTGAACGCACCTGCCCATCAGCAATGGCTCGCCGCCGAAGGCTTGCGCCTGCTGGCGTTTGCCAAGGCTTCGAAGCTGCCTGAAGGCTTCGGCAATCTCGATGAACGCGGCCATCTGCCGGCCGATGCCCAAGCCGAAACCATGAACACCGCGCGCATGACCCATAGCTTCGCCATGGCCCACATCCAGGGCTTGCCGGGGTTTGCCGAACTGGTGGATCACGGCATCCAGGCACTGCGCGGGCCGTTGCGCGATGCGCTGCATGGCGGCTGGTTCGCGGTGGCCGAACAGCGTGACGGCAATACCGGCAAGAATGCCTACCTGCATGCCTTCGTGGCGCTGGCCGCCAGCTCCGCGGTGGTCGCGCAACGGCCGGGGGCGCAGGCCTTGCTCGATGATGCGATCGACATCATCGACACGTATTTCTGGAGCGAGGAGGAGGGCGCCATGCGCGAATCCTTCAATCGCGACTGGAGCGAGGAAGAGGCCTATCGCGGTGCCAACAGCAATATGCACGCCACCGAAGCCTTCCTCGCCCTGGCCGATGTCACCGACGACAACCGCTGGCTGTGCCGCGCCCAGCGCATCGTCGAACGGGTGATTCACGGTCACGCCGCCGCCAATGGTTATCTGGTGGTCGAGCATTTCGACCGCGACTGGCAGCCGCTGCGCGAGTACAACCACGACAATCCAGCCGACGGTTTCCGCCCGTACGGCACCACCCCCGGTCACGGTTTCGAATGGGCGCGGCTGTTGCTGCATCTGGAAGCGGCGCGGGTGCAGGCCGGCATGCTCACACCGGGCTGGCTGGCCACCGATGCGGAAAAACTCTTCGAACACAACTGCCGCCATGGATGGGACGTCGATGGCGCACCGGGCATCGTCTACACCCTGGACTGGGACAATCGCGCGGTGGTCCGCCATCGCCTGCACTGGACCCACTGTGAAGCCAGCGCCGCCGCCAGCGCCATGCTCAAACGCACGGGCGATGCGCAATACGAGCACTGGTACAGGCTGTTCTGGGAATTTTGTGACAAGCATTTCATCGACCGTTGCGATGGCAGCTGGCACCACGAACTCGACCCGTTGAACCGCCCCAGCGCCGACATCTGGGCCGGCAAACCCGACCTCTATCACGCCTGGCAGGCCCTGCTGATTCCGCGCCTGCCCCTGGCGCCGAGCATGGCTTCTGCGCTGGGACAGTTGTCCCAGAGCGTTGCTATGTAACCAGCTATGTAACCAGCTGTGTAACCATGTCGTGACATTCGCGCATCCCTTCGTTACCTGCGAAGGGATGTGCGCTGGTTAAAATCCTGTGCAGCGCAAGCACCAGACTTGCAATGCATAACAACAAGAAAGGTACTTCTAGATGAATGCGATTTCTCGCCTCGCTACTGTCATTTCTCTCGCCTCACTGGTTCCTCTTTCCGCGTTCCCGCTCGCAAGCTTTGCCGATGATTCCAAAGGTTCGGTGGAAGTCGTGCACTGGTGGACGTCCGGTGGCGAAAAGGCAGCGGTCGATGTCCTCAAGGCCCAGGTCGAAAAAGACGGCTACACCTGGAAGGACGGCGCGGTCGCCGGTGGTGGTGGCTCCACGGCCATGACCGTTCTCAAGAGCCGCGCCGTGGCCGGTAACCCGCCGGGTGTTGCGCAGATCAAGGGCCCGGACATCCAGGAATGGGGCAGCACCGGACTGCTCAGCACCGACACCCTGAAGGACGTCGCCAAGTCTGAAAACTGGGACGGCCTGCTGTCGAAGAAAGTCTCCGACACCGTCAAATACGAAGGCGATTACGTGGCCGTGCCGGTGAACATTCACCGCGTGAACTGGCTGTGGATCAACCCTGAAGTGTTCAAGAAAGCCGGGATCGACAAGGCCCCGACCACCCTCGAAGAATTCTATGCCGCCGGTGACAAACTGAAGGCCGCCGGCTTCATCGCGCTCGCCCACGGTGGCCAGCCTTGGCAGGACAGCACCGTGTTCGAAGACGTGGTGCTCTCGGTCATGGGCGCAGACGGCTACAAGAAGGCGCTGGTGGACCTCGACCAGAAAACCCTGTCGGGCCCGGAGATGACCAAGACCTTCGCCGAGCTTAAAAAACTCACCACCTACATGGACCCGAACCGCGCCGGTCGTGACTGGAACATCGCTGCCGCCGACGTGATCAACGGCAAGGCCGGCATGCAGATGATGGGCGACTGGGCCAAGAGCGAATGGACCGCCGCCAAGAAAGTCGCCGGCAAGGACTACCAGTGCGTAGCGTTCCCGGGCACCGACAAGGCCTTCACCTACAACATCGACTCGATGGCGGTGTTCAAGCTCAAGGCTGATCGCAAGGGCGACATCGCCGCGCAGCAGGACCTGGCCAAGGTCGCGCTGGGCACCGACTTCCAGAAAGTCTTCAGCATCAACAAGGGGTCGATCCCGGTCCGCACCGACATGCTGAACGAGATGGACAAGCTGGGCTTCGACTCCTGCGCCCAGACCGCCGCCAAGGACTTCCTGGCGGACGACAAGACCGGCGGCCTGCAACCGAGCATGGCGCACAACATGGCCACTTCCCTGGCCGTGCAAGGCGCGATTTTCGACGTGGTCACCAACTTCATGAACGACAAGGACGCCGACCCGGCCAAGGCCAGTGCGCAGCTGGCTTCGGCGGTCAAAGCGGCACAGTAACTCCTGACACAGCCTGTTCCCGGTTGGAATGGGATTGTGTGGGAGCTGGCTTGCCAGCGATGCGGGCGACACGGTTCGACTTTGAACCCGGTTGATTCAATCGCTGGCAAGCCAGCTCCCACAGGATCCTGCTCCGACAGGGGATCGGCTTGCCGGTTTCTTTTCTCTTTACCTGGATTATCCCGATGAGCTCTGTCGCGGTTTTCAGCAAAGCCTCACCCTTCGATGCGCTGCAACGCTGGCTACCCAAGTTGGTACTCGCGCCGAGCATGCTGATCGTGCTGGTGGGCTTCTACGGTTACATCATCTGGACGTTCATTCTGTCCTTCACCAACTCCAGCTTCATGCCGAGCTACAAGTGGGTCGGCCTGCAGCAATACATGCGCCTGATGGACAACGACCGCTGGTGGGTCGCGAGCAAGAACCTTGCGCTGTTCGGCGGCCTGTTTATCGGCATCAGCCTGGTGCTGGGCGTGCTCTTCGCGGTGCTGCTGGACCAGCGCATCCGCAAGGAAGGCTTCATCCGCACCATCTACCTGTACCCGATGGCGCTGTCGATGATCGTCACCGGTACCGCGTGGAAATGGCTGCTCAACCCCGGCCTGGGCCTGGACAAGATGCTGCGTGACTGGGGCTGGGAAGGCTTTCGCCTGGACTGGCTGGTGGATCAGGATCGCGTGGTGTACTGCCTGGTGATCGCCGCCGTGTGGCAAGCCTCCGGGTTCGTCATGGCGATGTTCCTGGCCGGACTGCGCGGGGTCGATCAGTCGATCATCCGTGCCGCGCAAGTCGACGGTGCGAGCCTGCCGACCATCTACCTGAAGATCGTCCTGCCGAGCCTGCGCCCGGTGTTCTTCAGTGCCTTCATGATCCTGGCGCACATCGCGATCAAGAGCTTCGACCTGGTGGCGGCGATGACCGCCGGCGGCCCTGGCTACTCGTCCGACCTGCCGGCGATGTTCATGTACTCCTTCACCTTCAGCCGTGGCCAGATGGGCATCGGTTCGGCCAGCGCCATGCTGATGCTCGGCGCCGTGCTGACCATCCTCGTGCCGTACCTGTACTCCGAGCTGCGAGGCAAACGCCATGACTGATCAACTCGCAAAACCGACCCTGAGCTTCAGCCGCATCGCCATCTACGCGACCCTGCTGCTGGCCGCCGCGGTGTACCTGATCCCGCTGGTGGTGATGCTGCTGACCAGCTTCAAGACCCCCGAAGACATTCGCACCGGCAACCTGCTGAGCTGGCCGGCGGTGATCGACGGCATCGGCTGGATCAAGGCCTGGGACGTGGTCGGCGGCTACTTCTGGAACTCGGTGAAGATCACCGTGCCGGCGGTGCTGATCTCGACCTTCATCGGCGCCATGAACGGTTATGTGCTGTCGATGTGGCGCTTCCGTGGTTCGCAGCTGTTCTTCGGCCTGCTGCTGTTCGGCTGCTTCCTGCCGTTCCAGACCGTGCTACTGCCGGCCTCGTTCACCCTCGGCAAGTTTGGCCTGGCTAACACCACCACGGGCCTGGTGCTGGTGCACGTGGTCTACGGCCTGGCGTTCACCACGCTGTTCTTCCGCAACTACTACGTGAGCATTCCGGATGCGCTGGTCAAGGCCGCGCGCCTCGATGGCGCGGGCTTCTTCATGATCTTCTGGAAGATCCTGCTGCCGATGTCGATCCCGATCGTGATGGTCTGCCTGATCTGGCAGTTCACCCAGATCTGGAACGACTTCCTGTTCGGCGTGGTGTTCGCCAGCGGCGACGCCCAGCCAATTACCGTGGCCCTCAACAACCTGGTCAACACCAGCACCGGGGCCAAGGAATACAACGTTGATATGGCCGCCGCGATGATCGCCGGGCTGCCGACACTGCTGGTCTACATATTCGCTGGCAAGTATTTCCTGCGTGGGCTGACGTCCGGCGCGGTCAAGGGGTAGAAACATGGCAACTCTCGAATTACGCAACGTCAACAAGACCTATGGCGCCGGTTTGCCGGACACCCTGAAAAACATCGAGCTGAAGATCAAGGACGGTGAGTTCCTGATCCTGGTTGGTCCGTCGGGTTGCGGTAAATCCACCCTGATGAACTGCATCGCGGGCCTGGAAACCATCAGCGGCGGCGCGATCCTGGTGGACGACGCCGATATCAGCGGCATGAGCCCCAAGGATCGCGACATCGCCATGGTGTTCCAGTCCTACGCGCTGTACCCGACCATGAGCGTGCGCGACAACATCGCCTTCGGCCTGAAGATTCGCAAAATGCCGACCGCCGATATCGACGAAGAAGTCGCCCGCGTCGCCAAGCTGTTGCAGATCGAACACCTGCTCAGCCGCAAACCCGGCCAGCTCTCCGGCGGCCAGCAACAGCGGGTGGCGATGGGCCGTGCACTGGCGCGGCGGCCGAAGATTTATCTGTTCGACGAACCGCTGTCCAACCTCGACGCCAAGCTGCGGGTCGAGATGCGCACCGAAATGAAACTGATGCACCAACGCCTGAAAACCACCACGGTCTACGTGACCCACGACCAGATCGAAGCGATGACTCTGGGCGACAAAGTGGCGGTGATGAAAGACGGCATCATCCAGCAGTTCGGCACCCCGAAAGACATCTACAACGACCCGGCCAACCTGTTCGTGGCGAGCTTCATCGGCTCGCCGCCGATGAACTTCATCCCCCTGCGTCTGCAACGCAAGGACGGTCGTCTGGTGGCGCTGCTCGACAGCGGCCAGGCGCGCTGCGAATTGCCGCTGGGCATGCAGGACGCCGGGCTCGAAGATCGCGAAGTGATTCTCGGCATGCGCCCTGAGCAGATCTCGCTGGCCGGTGCCGAGGCCAATGGTTTGCCAACCATTCGCGCCGAAGTCCAGGTCACCGAACCGACCGGGCCGGACACCCTGGTCTTCGTCAACCTCAACGACACCAAAGTCTGCTGCCGCCTCTCGCCGGACGTTGCACCGCAAGTGGGCGAGACCCTGACCCTGCAATTTGATCCGGCGAAAGTGCTGCTGTTCGATGCCAAGTCCGGGGAACGGTTGGGGGCGGCGGGTTTTCCACAAACTGAAAAACACGCTGCCAACGTCACTCAATTCAAGGGCAGATAAAGATCAAGTGTGGGAATGCGGTTATGTGGGAGCTGGCTTGCCAGCGATGCAGGCGACTCGGTTTGACGCCGGACCGAGGTGATGCCATCGCTGGCAAGCCAGCTCCCACAGAAATCCGCTCCCACAGGGGGGAATCCGTGGTGCGCGGCCTGTCGCGCGTCACAACCGATGTAACCGCGTTAGTGAAGAAAAAACTTAATAAAAATAAGACGAGGAAGTAGGGATGAAGAAGAACAACAACGCTCAGCTTATCTGCCGGTTATCTGCCATTGCGGCGATGATGCTGGCCGGCAGCGTAAACGCAGCTGAAGCGTTCAGCGCCGATTCCGAATGGATGACCGGCGATTGGGGTGGCGAACGGACTCGACTGATCGAGCAGGGCATCGACATCAAAATGGACTATGTCGGTGAAGTGGGTGGCAACCTGCACGGCGGTTTCAACGACGACAAGACTGCACGTTACGCCGACCAGTTCGGCCTGGGCGCGGCACTGGATCTGCAAAAACTGTTCGGCTGGGACAACACCCAGGCCAAGATCCAGCTGACCAACCGTAACGGCGAAAACATCTCCAACGACCGCATCGGCGATCCGCGCGCGGGCACCCTGAGCTCGTCCCAGGAAGTCTACGGCCGTGGCCACATGGTTCGTCTGACCCAACTGTGGATCAAGCACCAGTTCTTCGACAACAAGCTGGACGTCAAGGCCGGTTACTTCGGTGAAGGCGAAGATTTCAACAGCTTCCCGTGCGAATTCCAGAACCTGGCGTTCTGCGGCTCGCAAGTGGGTAACTGGGCCACCAACATCTGGTACAACTGGCCGATCAGCCAGGCGGCGATCCGCATCAAGTACAACATCTCGCCCGAGTGGTATGCGCAGATCGGCGCGTACAACCAGAACCCGACTCAGCTCGAGCACGGCAACGGCTTCAAGCTCAGCGGCAGCGGCACCGAAGGTACCGTGCTGCCGGTGGAACTGGTCTGGCTGCCCAACCCTGGCAACCTGCCGGGCGAGTACCGTATCGGTTACTACAAGAGCACGGCCAAGGCCGACGATGTTCGCGAAGACGACAACGGCAACGACGCCGCCACCACCGGCAATGCCTACCGCAGCCACAGCAGCAAGCATGGCTACTGGTTCGTCGCGCAGCAGCAACTCACCAGCCACAACGGTGACTCTTCCCGCGGTCTGAACATCGCCGCCAACGCCACTTTCCACGACAAGGACACCAACGTCGTCGACAACTATCAGTCGCTGATGTTCGTGTACAAGGGCCCGTTTGATGCACGTCCGAAAGATGACGTCGGCATCGGTTTCGCCCGTATCCATGTCAACGATGACGTGAAGAAAAACGCCGAGCTGACCAACACCGCCAACGGTGTCAGCAACTACGAAGACCCGTTGTTCTCGCCACTGCGCGAGACCGAGTACAACTACGAGCTGAACTACGGTTTCCACGTCACCAACTGGCTGACCGTGCGCCCGAACCTGCAGTACATCACCCATCCAGGCGGTGTGGATGAAGTGGACAACGCGCTGGTCGCCGGCCTGAAAATTCAGTCGGTGTTCTGACGCTGTTGCGATAAGCTCCTCTCTATGTGCGCATTTTGCGGACAGCCCAGGCTGTCCGCTTTTTTTTGGGGCGTTTCTTATGCCGGTCAGTCAAGCCGCCGCAGGACCTGTAGCAGCAGGCTTCGCCAGCGGCTACAGGGATTGCGTTTGTCTTGATTGATGAGTACTGGGGCAAGCCCCCTCGCCACAGAAGCACAGACAGTTGAGTACACCCATGATTTTCAGGACCGTTGCACATGCATGAGCATCCGCTACAACGCTTCTTCAAATCCTTGCGCGAACGCCCGGTGTTTGCGTGGGAGCGCTATCAGAAGCGCGATGTGTTGGTGATCGATCACCCGCTGTGCCAGGCGGTGTTCAGTCGCCAGGGCGCGCAGCTGTTGCACTTTCAACCCCGTGGTCAGAAACCCTGGCTGTGGTGTGCGGCGCGCTGGCCTCATGTCGGCGCCATTCGTGGTGGTGTGCCGGTCTGCTGGCCGTGGTATGGCCGTCATCCGAGCGAGAATGCCTGGCCGTCCCATGGTTGGGCGCGGTTGCTGGACTGGAAGTTGATCGACAGCAGCAGCGACGACGATGGCGTGCGCCTGCACTGGCGGCTGGAGCTGTGCGACTGGCAGGCGGACCTGCATGCGCATCTGGGCGAAAGCATGGATCTGCGCCTGAGCACCGAGCATAACGACAGCCTCCCTTGCCAATTGAGCCAGGCTTTGCACGCCTACTGGCGTATTGGCGACGTCGGTGAGGTAGCGCTGTCTGGACTAGACGGGGCGCAGGGTTATGACCATCTGAACCGTGAATTTTGCCAGCAGGAAGGCGAGTTGCGGGTCGATGGTGGCTGCCAGCGGGTGTTCCAGCATGACGGCGAATTGCAGCTCAACGACCACGCCTGGCAACGGGCGTTGCGCATCGACACCGGCGAAACGGCGGACACGGTGGTCTGGCACCCGGGCTCGCGGCCGTTGCTGGGGGTGAGTTGGAATGAGGTGTCGGAGTTTGTCTGTGTGGAGGCGGCCAGTGGTGGCACGGACAGTCTGTGCCTGAAGCCGGGGGAGCGGGCGCATTTGAGTTTGCAGGCGCGGGTGGGGGCTTGATTCTGCGGTGCTGCGGCTGATGCCATCGCGGGCAAGCCCGCTCCCACAGGTTTAGCGGCGGTCACAGGTTTTGTGTTCGGCGCGGTAACTGTGGGAGCGGGCTTGCCCGCGATGGGGGCCGATCAGGCAATGAACATGTCAGATCAGTTGAACTCGTCACCCACCGGATACCGGCTCGCATTCAGGCTCTCTTTGATCTTGCGCAGGTGCGGCTGGAAATCCACGCCCCGGCGCAGGGTCATGCCGGTGGCCAGCACGTCCAGCACGGTCAGCTGGATGATCCGCGACGTCATCGGCATGTAGATGTCGGTGTCTTCCGGCAGCGGGATGTTCAGGCTCAGGGTACTGGCCTTGGCCAGCGGTGAGTTCTCGGCGGTCAGGCCCAGCACCGAAGCGCCGTTTTCCCGGGCGATGCGCGCCACTTCCACCAGCTCGCGGGTGCGGCCGGTGTAGGAAATGATCACGAACAATTCGCCGGTGTGTGCCACGGAGGCAATCATGCGCTGCATCAGCACATCGGCATGGGCGGTCACGGCCAGGTTGAAGCGGAAGAACTTGTGCTGCGCATCCAGCGCCACCGGAGCCGAGGCGCCCAGGCCGAAGAAGTGGATCTGCCGGGCCTGGATCAACAGGTCGACGGCGCGGCTGATCAGGTTCGGGTCCAGCGCCTGGCACGCGCTGTCCAGCGAGGCGATGGCGCTGCCGAAGATCTTCTGGGTATAGGCCTGCGGATTGTCGTCGGCTTCCACCGCACGGCTGACATAGGCCGCGCCGCTGGCCAGGCTCTGGGCCAGTTGCAGCTTGAGTTCGGGGTAGCCGCTGACGCCGAAGGAACGGCAGAAACGGTTGACCGTCGGTTCACTGACCGAAGCGGCCTGGGCGAGGGCGGCGATGCTGAAGCGAGTGGCCTGCTGCGGGTTGAGCAGGATCACTTCGGCGACTTTGCGTTCGGCCTTGTTCAGCTCTTCAAGGCGATTCTGGATCTGCTCCAGTAAATTTCGCACGCGGTCCATATAAGTATCCTTAACACCGGCGCCGATCAGCGCGCGGCTCATGCAAAAAGGGCCTTTGGTGAGGCCCGTAACGGTGGCCTATCCTACTGTTGGCTCCGACTGACCACCATACGGAATCTGTATTTTGCGAAAATGTTGTGGTTATTACTACATTTTCCCTTGAGTGATGCCTTGAAAAAAGGTATTTGTAGCTTAACTTGATAAAAGAACAAACATCATGCTTTCGATTACGGTTGAACCGTGCACCTTTGCCTTGTTCGGCGCTTTGGGCGATCTGGCCCTGCGCAAGCTGTTTCCGGCCCTGTATCAACTCGATGGCGCGGGCCTTCTGCACGAGGACACGCGGATCATCGCGCTGGCCCGTGAGCCCGGCAGCGAGCAGGAGCACCTGACGTTCATCGCGTCCGAGCTGCGTCGCTACGTCGGTGCCAAGGAACTGGACGAAACCGTGGTCGAGCGCTTCCTCGCTCGCCTGAGCTACCTGCATGTCGACTTCCTCAAGTCCGAAGACTACGTGGCCCTGGCCGAACGAGCCGGAACTGCACAGCGGGTGATTGCCTATTTCGCCACGCCGGCCGCCGTTTACGGCGCGATCTGCGAGAACCTGGCGAAAGTCGGCCTGGCGGACAACACTCGCGTGGTGCTGGAAAAGCCTATCGGTTCGGACCTCGAATCCTCGCGCAAGGTCAACGACGCCGTGGCGCAGTTCTTCCCGGAGAATCGCACCTATCGCATCGACCACTACCTGGGCAAAGAGACCGTCCAGAACCTGATCGCCCTGCGTTTCGCCAACAGCCTGTTCGAAACCCAGTGGAACCAGAACTACATCTCCCACGTGGAAATCACCGTGGCCGAGAAGGTCGGCATCGAAGGCCGCTGGGGTTACTTCGACAAGGCCGGCCAGCTGCGGGACATGATCCAGAATCACCTGCTGCAACTGCTCTGCCTGATCGCCATGGACCCGCCGGCCGACCTGTCCGCCGACAGCATCCGCGACGAGAAGGTCAAGGTCCTCAAGGCCCTGGCGCCGATCAGTCCGGAAGGCCTGACCACCCAGGTGGTGCGCGGCCAGTACATCGCCGGCTACAGCGAAGGCAAGCCTGTACCGGGTTACCTGGAAGAGCCCAATTCCAACACCCAGAGCGACACCGAAACCTTCGTCGCCCTGCGTGCCGACATCCGCAACTGGCGCTGGGCCGGCGTGCCGTTCTACCTGCGCACCGGCAAGCGCATGCCGCAGAAGCTGTCGCAGATCGTCATCCACTTCAAGGAACCGTCGCACTACATCTTCGCCCCCGAGCAGCGCCTGCAAATCAGCAACAAGCTGATTATCCGCCTGCAACCGGACGAAGGCATTTCCCTGCGCGTGATGACCAAGGACCAGGGCCTGGACAAGGGCATGCAACTGCGCAGCGGTCCGCTGCAACTGAATTTCTCCGACACCTGGCGCAGCGCACGGATTCCCGATGCCTACGAGCGGTTGTTGCTGGAAGTGATGCGCGGCAATCAGAACCTGTTTGTCCGTAAAGATGAAATCGAAGCCGCGTGGAAGTGGTGTGACCAGTTGATCGCCGGGTGGAAGAAATCCGGCGATGCGCCCAAGCCGTACGCGGCCGGGTCCTGGGGGCCGATGAGCTCCATTGCACTGATCACGCGGGACGGGAGGTCGTGGTATGGCGATATCTGATTTGAAACTGCCTGAAGGCGTCAGCGCCCGTGGCTTCAAGAGCCCGGCGATGCTGGCCGAGGGTTTGGCGCTGAACGTGGCCAAGCAACTGAGCGATGCGATCAACGCCCAGGGCACCGCGACCCTGGTGGTGTCCGGTGGCCGCAGCCCGGTGGCGTTTTTCCAGCATCTGGCCAAGCAGACACTGGACTGGTCGAACGTGGTGGTGAGCCTGGCCGACGAGCGTTGGGTGCCGGTGGAACACGCCGACAGCAACGCCGGCCTGATCAAGAAATACCTGCTGCAAGGCCCGGCGGCCAAGGCGCAGTTCCTGAGCCTGTACAACGCCAGCGCCAACCTGGAACTGGCGGCCGAGCACGCCGATCGTCTGCTGTCCGAGTTGCCGGCGATCGACGTGCTGGTGCTGGGCATGGGCGATGACGGCCACACCGCGTCGCTGTTCCCGGGCAGCCCGAACCTGGCCGAGGCCCTGAAGGCCGACGGCGTCCGTCGCTGCTTCCCGATGCTGGCGCCGACCGTGCCGCGTCAGCGCCTGACCATGAGTCGCGCGCTGCTGGCCTCGGCCAAGCACAAGATTCTGTCGATTTCCGGTCAGTCCAAACTGACCACCCTGAATACCGCACTGGCCGGTGACGATGTCGCCGAACTGCCGATTCGCGCGTTTCTGCAACCCACGTTAGAGATTTACTGGTGCCCATGAGCCAAGGAACAGCCGCTATGACAAATCCATCCCCGACCGTATCCATGGCGGATAAAGTTGCCCTGATCGACAACCTCGCCGCCAAGGCGCGGATCCTGCCGGTGATCACCATCGCCCGTGAGCAGGACGTCCTGCCGCTGGCCGATGCCCTGGCCGCCGGTGGCCTGACCGCCCTGGAAGTGACCCTGCGTTCGCAGTTCGGCCTCAAGGCCATCCAGATCCTGCGCGAGCAGCGCCCGGAGCTGATGACCGGCGCCGGTACCGTGCTCGATCGCCACATGCTGGCGGCCGCTGAAGCTGCCGGTTCGCAGTTCATCGTCACCCCGGGCATCACTCGCGACCTGCTGGAAGCCAGCGTTGCCAGCCCGATTCCACTGCTGCCGGGCATCAGCAATGCCTCGGGCATCATGGAAGGCTATGGCCTGGGTTATCGCCGCTTCAAGCTGTTCCCGGCGGAAGTCAGCGGCGGCGTCGCGGCCATCAAGGCCCTGGGCGGCCCGTTCGGCGAAGTGAAATTCTGCCCGACCGGCGGCGTCGGTCCGGCCAACATCAAGAGCTACATGGCGCTGAAAAACGTCATGTGCGTGGGCGGTAGCTGGATGCTTGATCCTGAGTGGGTCAAGAACGGCGACTGGGCCCGCATCCAGGAATGCACCGCCGAGGCGTTGGCGCTGCTGGACTGATCCGCTTCACCCTGACACTTCGTTGTGTGCTTTACGGCTTTAACGGTGCGCTTGGTCGGTGCGCCGTTTTTTTTTGCCTGCAATAAAACGTATCTCGGCCCAACCGGGAACCTGTGGGGGCGGGCTTGCCCGCGAAGGCGGTGTCTCAGGCGACATCGATATTGGATGTGCCGACGTCTTCGCGGGCAAGCCACGCTCCCACAGGGAATCGTGTTGTTCACAAATGATTCGTCAGCGCAGTGCCTTCAGGGCGGTCACCAGCTGCTTCATATGCTCGCCGGTGGTGGTCAGGCCGGGGGTGATTCGGATGCAGGGGCCGCAAGCCGCGCCGGTGCGGACCACGGTGAACAGGTTGTAGTCCTTGAGCAATCGCTCGACCATCGCCTGCTGATCGGCCTGTTCGGTAAAGCGCATCGAGGTAATCCCGCAATACAGCCTCGGATCGTCCGGCGTCAGCACTTCGATGCCAGGCAGTTCCCGCACCTCGCGCACCCACATATTGCGCAGGTAGTTCAGTCGCGATCCCTTGGCCGCCGCGCCGCCCATGGCTTCGTGCTCTTCAAGCACCAGCGGTAAGGTCAGCAGGGCAGGGATGTTCGGGGTGCTGTAGGGCGTGCGGCCGCGAATGTCCGTCAGCGGAAAATGCATCTCGCCCATGTCCGGATCGATATCCGCCAGGCGCTCGGGCGCGATGTAGAGAAAGCCTAGGGTCAACGGCGCACCGATCCACTTGTGCAGGTTGTAGGCGGCGAATTCGATGCCCAGTTCACTGAGGTTGAACTCCAGCTGACCCAATGCATGGGCACCGTCGAGAATCACATCCACACCCTGTTCCTTCGCCGCAGCAACGATAGCCTGCACCGGCATCACCAGCCCTGTGCGATGGGTGACATGAGTCAGCGCCATCAGCTTCAGGCGCGGATAACGGGCGAAGGTTTCCCGATAGGTCGTCACCAGGCTGTCGAAGCTGGCCGGGTGCTGGTGTTCGATCTCGATCACCTCGACACCGCGATGTTTCGCCAGCCAGCGCATGGCGCCCTTGACCGTGTCGTATTCCAGATCGCAGATCAGCACCTGATCGCCCGGTTGCAGGCGGTTGTAGTTGCGGATCAGCGACTGCAAGCCATCGGTCGCATTGCGCGTGAGGACAACCGCCTCGTCGGGCACGCCGATCAGAGCGGCGACTTGCGCATTGATCTTCGCGTTCTCGCCCTGCTCGAAACGCTGGCGCACCTGCACCGAATTGCCGCGGTTGATCAGCTCGATGTTGCGCTGATACTCCTCGACCACCGTGCGCGACATGCGCCCGAAGTAACCGTTTTCCAGGTTGATGGGCCCGGGTTGCAGATCGTAGCGATCGGCGAAGGTCTGCCAGAAGGCTTCATCACGGGCGCGGCGGGTATTGTCGGGCATGGGCTAACTCGGGCAGCGGATCTTCAGATAGAGAGCATTCAGTGGCGAGGCGCAGGCTTGCCATGTTTGGCACGCAACGGCTCGAGCAGTTCCGATAAACCGTTGTGATCGATTTCATGCATCAGCGCCAGCAGGCCGCCCAGCTCGCCATGGGGAAAGCCTTCACGGGCAAACCAGTTCAGGTACGGCCCTGGCAGGTCGGCAATGATCCGCCCCTTGTACTTGCCGAAGGGCATTTGGCGGGTAATCAGAAGCTCGAGTTTTTCAGGGTTCATCACTCAATCGTCCTGATTCATTGAGTCGGGAAAATACAGGCATTCTGCATGCAGGCCAATTGACAGATCATGCAAAAAAAACGGATACAGATTCATGGTGTAAATATAAATAATTGAAAAATAACGAATTATTCGTCGATTCCGAGCTGGCATGCAGGCTGCACTGGTCATTGCACCTTTCATCAACCGCAAGGAATTGAAAAATGACCGACATGAATAAAGAAGCGATTTCTGTACTCAACGACCTGATTGAAACCAGCAAGGACGGTCAGGAAGGGTTCAAGACTTGCGCTGAAGACATCAAACACCCTGAACTCAAAACCCTGTTCGTGCAACGCTCGGCCGATTGCGCGACCGCTGCTGCCGAACTGCAGAGTGCCGTGCGTTCGATGGGAGGCGATCCGGAAACGTCCACCAGCGTCAGTGGCGATCTGCACCGTCGTTGGGTCGACGTGAAGTCGATGTTCACCGGCAAGGATGAAGAGGCCGTACTGAACGAAGCCGAGCGTGGTGAAGACCATGCGATGAAGGCTTATCGCGAAGCCATGGAGAAAATCAACAAGCACAACCTGGTAGGTATTCGTGACCTGGTTGAACGCCAGTACCACGGCGTGCAGCGCAACCACGATCAGGTGAAAGCCTTGCGTAATCAGGCGCGTGCGCGGTCGTAAGCGTTCCTGAAAAGCAAGATCAAAAAATCGCAGCCTGCGGCAGCTCCTACAGGGGGAGTGGCGCGGGCTGCGATCTTTGCGTGAATCAGCCGATGCTGATGGCCGGCAGTTCAGTCAGGGTCACCGACTGCTGCTTGCGCGGCGCCAGGATTTCAGCCTCGCCAGCCACCACCAATTCATCACGCTGGTTGTAGACATTGGTGGCGATGCGCACGCGGAATTTCGGCAGCTTTTCCAGAATCTCCAGGCGCACGGTCAGGGTGTCGCCGATCTTCACCGGCTTCTGGAAGCTCATCTGCTGGCCGATGTAGATGGTGCCCGGCCCAGGCAATTGGCAGGCGACCGCGGCGCTGATCAGCGCACCGCTGAACATGCCGTGGGCGATACGCTCCTTGAACATGGTGCCGGCGGCGTATTCGGCGTCCAGGTGCACCGGGTTGTGGTCACCCGACATCGCGGCGAACAGCTGGATATCGCGCTCTTCGACAGTCTTGCTGAAGCTGGCGGTCTGGCCGACTTCAAGGGCTTCGTAGGGGGTGTTGGTAACCTGGGTCATTTGTCTGAATTCCTGTGACGAATAAAAGAATGCGCAAAAACTATTCGGTTCGGTGTGGCCGGGGCGTGTTCAGGGTCTGGTCGATCCAGTCCAGCACATCGGCGGTCACTTCATCGCGGTTGGTCTCGTTGAACAGTTCGTGCCGGGCCTGCGGATAAACGGTCAGGTGCAGGTGCTGGCTGCCAGCCTCGCGCAATGCGCCGGCCAGATCTTTCAGACGCTTGCCTTCGCTCACCGGATCACATTCGCCACCAATCACTAATAGCGGCAGGCCCGGGTCGATCTGGGCGAGATTGGACGTTTTACTGATTTGCTGCAACCCGCCGAGCAGGTCGATCCACAGCTGATTGGTGCAGCGAAAGCCGCAGAGCGGGTCGTTGGCGTACAGGTCGACTTCCGTCGGGTCGCGGCTAAGCCAGTCGAAGGGCGTGCGCGCCGGCTTGAATTGCTTGTTGAACGAACCGAACGAGAGCCATTCGATCAGCGCGCTGCGCCCCTTGGGGCCCTGGCGCAGGCGTTCGAATCGGGCGATCTGGCGCGCCGCGCGATAAAGCGCCACGGGCTGGAAGTTCGAGCCGCTGAGCACCGCGCCGTGCAGGCTGGCGCTGTGATGCAGCAGATAGGCCTGGGCGATGTAGCTGCCCATGCTGTGCCCGAGCAACACGATCGGCACGCCGGGATGCTGCTGGCCGATGTGCTGGTTGAGGCAGGCCAGGTCGCCGACCACCTTGGACCAGCCGTCCTGATCGGCAAAATGGCCGAGGGTCCCGTTTTCGGCAGTTTTGCCATGTCCGCGCAGATCCGGGGCGTACACGCCGTAGCCTTCGTCGCAGAATTCCTGCGCCAGACGCCCATAACGACCGCTGTGTTCCGCCATGCCGTGGGCCACCAGAATCACGGCCCTCGGGTTGCCCGCGGGCAGCCACTGATTGACGAAAAGGCGGTTGCGGTCACTGGTGGTCAGCCAGAACGTGTCGTGGATCATCGCGGTTCCTTTGCTTAGGTTCACATCCCCCTGTAGGAGGGTGGAGTCGTTATAGACCATCCTCCACCAAAGTGTCTGATCAGGCCACGCCGGGGCGGCAAGATTCACGCGATCTATGACACCCGTGCGCATATTTGCCTGATTCGCCATTACTGCTAGTGTCCGTGAAGCTCCGTTTTTCTGCGTTTCAAGAATGAAAGAGAAATGACAGAGAAGCGGCCCCAGATCGGCTCAGGTAAAGAGGACAAGAACAATGCAACCTGATTTCTGGAATGATAAACGCCCGGCCGGCGTGCCACTGGACATTGATGTCGCTGAGTACAAGTCGGTCATCGAGGTGTTCGAGCGTTCCTGCAAGAAGTTTGCTGATCGCCCGGCGTTCAGCAACATGGGTGTGACCCTGACCTACGCCCAGCTGGAGCGCTACAGCGCGGCCTTCGCCGGTTACCTGCAAGCGCGCACCGATCTGAAACCGGGGGATCGCATTGCCGTGCAGATGCCCAACGTCCTGCAATACCCGGTTGCCGTGTTCGGCGCCCTGCGCGCCGGGCTGATCGTGGTCAACACCAACCCGCTGTACACCGCGCGGGAAATGCGTCACCAGTTCAAGGATTCCGGCGCCCGGGCGTTGGTGTACCTGAACATGTTCGGGCAAAAAGTCCAGGAAGTGCTGGGCGATACCGACGTCAAGTACCTGATCGAAGCCCGGATGGGCGACCTGATGCCGAGCGCCAAGGGCTGGCTGGTCAACACCCTGGTGAGCAAGGTCAAGAAAATGGTCCCGGCCTACAGCCTGCCCCAGGCCATCTCCTTCAAGAGCGCGTTGAATTCGGGCAAGGGCCAGCCGATCAAACCGCTCAATGCCGGCCTCAGCGACATCGCGGTGCTGCAATACACCGGCGGCACCACCGGCCTTGCCAAGGGCGCGATGCTGACCCACGGCAATCTGGTGGCGAACATGCAGCAGGCGCGGGCCTGCCTCAGCCAGTCCGCCAGCGACGGTCAGCCGCTGCTGCGCGAAGGCCAGGAGATCATGATCGCGCCGCTGCCGCTGTATCACATCTATGCCTTCACCGCGAATTGCATGTGCATGATGGTGACCGGCAACCACAACGTGCTGATCACCAATCCACGGGACATCGGCGGCTTCATCAAGGAGCTGAAGAAGTGGCGGTTCTCGTCGCTGCTGGGGCTGAACACGCTGTTCGTCGCGCTGATGGATCACCCGGAATTCAAGACTCTGGATTTCTCCGGCCTCAAGCTCACCAACTCAGGCGGCACCGCGCTGGTCAAGGCCACCGCCGAGCGCTGGGAGCAGATCACCGGCTGCCGCATCACCGAAGGCTACGGCCTGACCGAAACCTCGCCGGTGGCCTGCACCAATCCGTATGGCGACCAGTCGCGCATCGGCACGGTCGGCCTGCCGGTGCCGGGCACCACGCTCAAGGTGATCAACGATGACGGCGTCGAGCAGCCCCTGGGCGAGCGCGGCGAGCTGTGCATCAAGGGCCCGCAGATCATGAAGGGCTACTGGCAGAAACCCGAGGCGACCAACGAAGTGCTGGATGCCGAGGGCTGGTTCAAGTCCGGCGACATTGCGGTGATCGATCCGGACGGCTTCGTGCGCATCGTCGACCGCAAGAAGGACATGATCATCGTCTCGGGTTTCAACGTGTACCCCAACGAAATCGAAGACGTGGTCATGGCCCACCCGAAAGTCGCCAACTGCGCGGTCATCGGGGTGCCGGACGAGCGTTCCGGGGAGGCGGTGAAGCTGTTCGTGGTGGCGCGGGAGGCGGGGGTCAGCCTTGAAGAGCTCAAGGCCTACTGCAAGGAGAATTTCACCGCGTACAAAGTGCCCAAACACATTGTGTTGCGCGAGTCGTTGCCGATGACGCCGGTGGGCAAGATTCTGCGGCGGGAGTTGCGGGATATCGCCTGATCGGTGAACCCAAAAGATCGCAGCCTTCGGCAGCTCCTACAGGGGAACGCGTACTCTGCAGGAGCTGCCGCAGGCTGCGATCTTTTTCTTTAAGCCCCAATTTACGAGGCTTTCAGAGGATAATGGAATTTTTGCTCTAAAATGACTGTTTGTAATTCTTGAGTCACAAATGTGACCATATAGGCCGCTTTTGGCTCTGTTCGACCCTTGGCAAAGCTGCTACTCTCGGCGCGCTTTGTGACTTCTCGGCCTGGAAAAAAGCCAGACTCACGTATAAACAAACACCAATAATAATCGCATCAAATGCGGTGCTGAATTCGCGTTGCTGAGGAGTGGGCTTCCATGAACGAAGACTTTTGGAAGGATAAGTACCCAGCTGGAATTGCTAGCGATATCAATCCAGATGAGTATCCGAATATTCAGGCAGTGTTGAAGCAATCCTGCCAACGCTTCGCCAACAAACCGGCGTTCAGCAACCTGGGCAAGACAATCACCTACGGTGAGCTGTACGAATTGTCCGGTGCCTTTGCCGCTTATCTGCAACAGCATACCGATTTGCAGCCGGGTGATCGAATCGCCGTGCAGCTGCCCAACGTGTTGCAGTACCCGGTGGCCGTCTTCGGTGCGATCCGTGCCGGGCTGATCGTTGTCAACACCAACCCGCTGTACACCGCACGGGAAATGGAGCACCAGTTCAACGACTCCGGCGCCAAGGCCCTGGTGTGCCTGGCCAACATGGCGCACCTGGCGGAAACCGTCGTGCCCAAGACCGGCGTCAAGCACGTGATCGTCACCGAAGTGGCGGACCTGCTGCCACCGCTCAAGCGCCTGCTGATCAACAGCGTGATCAAGTACGTGAAGAAGATGGTGCCGGCTTATCACCTGCCCAAGGCCGTCAAGTTCAACGACGTGCTGAGCAAGGGCCAGGGTCAGCCGGTGACCGAGGCCAGCCCGGCCAGCAGCGATGTCGCCGTGCTGCAATACACCGGCGGCACCACGGGCGTAGCCAAGGGCGCGATGTTGACCCACCGCAACCTGGTGGCCAACATGCTGCAGTGCAAGGCGCTGATGGGCTCCAACCTCAACGAAGGCTGCGAGATCCTGATCACGCCGCTGCCGCTGTACCACATCTACGCCTTCACCTTTCACTGCATGGCGATGATGCTGATCGGCAACCACAACATCCTGATCAGCAACCCGCGCGACCTGCCGGCGATGGTCAAGGAACTGTCGAAGTGGAAGTTCAGCGGCTTCGTCGGCCTCAACACCCTGTTCGTGGCCCTGTGCAACAACGAAGGTTTCCGCAAGCTGGACTTCTCGGCGCTCAAAGTCACGCTGTCCGGCGGCATGGCCCTGCAACTGGCCGCTGCCGAGCGCTGGAAAGCCGTGACCGGCTGTGGCATCTGCGAAGGCTACGGCATGACCGAAACCAGCCCCGTGGCCACCGTGAACCCCATCCAGATGACCCAGATCGGCACCATCGGCATTCCGGTACCTTCGACGTTGTGCAAAGTCATCAACGATGCCGGCGTCGAGCAGCCATTGGGCGAAATCGGCGAGCTGTGCGTGAAAGGCCCGCAGGTGATGAAGGGCTACTGGCAGCGCCAGGAAGCCACCGATGAAATCCTCGACAGCGAAGGCTGGTTGAAGACCGGTGACATCGCGCTGATCCAGCCCGATGGCTACATGCGCATTGTCGATCGCAAGAAAGACATGATCCTGGTCTCCGGTTTCAACGTGTATCCCAACGAGCTGGAAGACGTGCTGGCGACCCTGCCCGGCGTGCTGCAATGCGCGGCCATCGGCGTGCCGGACGAGAAGTCGGGCGAGGCGATCAAGATTTTCATCGTCGCCAAGCCGGGCGTGACCCTGACCAAGGAACAGGTGATGGAGCATATGCGCGCCAACGTCACCGCGTACAAGGTTCCACGGGCCGTGGAGTTCCGCGACGCGCTGCCGACTACCAACGTCGGCAAGATCCTGCGACGTGAATTGCGTGATGAAGAGCTGAAGAAGATCAACGCGAAGAAAGCCACCGCGTAAAAGCAGAAAGCCCCGCAGATGCGGGGCTTTTTGTTGGGACAAGCTTTGTGGCGAGGGGGCAAGCCCCCTCGCCACAGGGATCAGGTTACTGGCGGAATTTAGCGAAATTGACGTTGGTCCCCGCCGGGCGCATGTCCTGCAGGAACGAGTCCTTGTCGGCACTCAGCTCCAGGCTCAAGGCCGCCTTGCGCTTGCCCTGGTTGCGCACCACCAGGCCTTCCATCTGCTCGCGCAGGAACACCGTCGGCACTTTCAGGTGCAGCAACTCGTCGGTCGCCGGGGTGTGCATCAGCAGGTGAATCCACTCGTACTGACCAATGGCCAGGCGCGATACCGGGATGTCGAACCAGAAGATGTTGCGGTTGCGGTTCAATTCGGTGAAATGGCAGTTGTTGACGCCCAGCACGGCACCGCCAAGTTCCTGGTTTCTGCGGGCAATGGCCTGCTTTTTATCGAGTTTCATAACATTCCTGCGGGGGTTGGATCTTCAGCGTCAAGGCGCCGATACGTGGCGCATTCTCGGGGGTTGCCGGGCAAACATAAAGCCCAACCTGCTTCGGGCGATGAAATGACGCACTGAAAATAAATGAAACTCCCCGCAAAAGCCCCCGGTCAACCTTGTGTAACGACTTTCCTCCCACTGAGAGCTACGCAGGAGAATCATCATGGGCAGCACCAGCGATAAAGTGAAAGGCATGGCCAATGAAGCCGTCGGCAACGTCAAGCAAGGCGTCGGCAAGGCCACCGACAATGACAAAATGCGCGCCGAAGGCGTGATGCAGGAAAAGAAAGGCGAAGCCCAGCAAGCCGTGGGCAAAGCCAAGGATGCCCTTAAAAAAGGCATCGACAAAGCGTGATTCGGGTTTTGCCGAAGTCCTGTAGCGGCCATCCACGGATGGCCGTTTTTGTGCGCGCCTGAACTTGCGCCATTAATTTGTTTCAAAGCCGCCAGTTAAGCTACTTTGATGAAAGAAAACGGCCCCTGAGTCGCCATGACTTCAACCCCTTTTTTCGGCGAACGGAGACGCTAATGATTTTCCCGGACATGCGAGGTCTGCCCCTGCACCGCGTGATGGTGCGCACCATCACCGAGTTCGTCGACGACGAGATGTCGACCTATGCCTCGGCGCTGGCCTATCAAATGCTGTTTTCGCTGTTTCCCTTCATCCTCTTCCTGATCGCCCTGATCGGTTTCCTGCACCTGCCGGACTTCTTCTCCTGGCTGCGCCTGCAAACGGAACTGGTGCTGCCGCCCCAGGCGCTGGAGCAGGTCAACCCGGTGATCGACCAGCTCCAGCAGTCCAAGGGTGGACTGTTGTCGGTCGGTATCGTGATTGCCCTGTGGACGGCCTCGGCCGGCGTGCGGCTGATGATGAGCGCGATGAACGCCGCCTACGATGTGGTCGAGGGCCGGCCGGCGTGGAAGCGCTTTCCGCTGTCGATCATCTACACCGTCGGCATCGCCGGGATGCTGCTGATCGCCGCGGCGCTGATGGTGCTCGGGCCTCAGGTGATGACCTGGATTGCCGAGCAGGTGGGTCTCGAATACTTCATCGTCACCTTGTGGTCGATTGCCCGCTGGCCGGTGATCGTGATCCTGCTGATGGTGGCCGTGGCGCTGATCTATTACGTGATGCCCGACGTCAAACAGGAGTTTCGCTTCATCACGCCGGGTTCGGTGCTGGCGGTGGTGGTGTGGATCATCGCGTCCCTGGGCTTCGGGCTGTACGTCAAGGAGTTCGCCAACTACAACGCCATGTATGGCAGTATCGGCGCGATCATCGTGCTGTTGCTGTACTTCTACATTTCATCCGCGGTGCTGCTGCTTGGCGCCGAGATGAACGCGGTGATCGAGCACATGTCGCGCGAGGGCAAGGACCCTGGCGAGAAGGTCGCTGGTGAAAACGGACCCGGGCACGAAGAGAAACATCATGTTTCGGGACTCGGCCGCGATCACTCGGTGAAACCACCCACTGACGAAGTCATCAAATGATCCGTGAAATCCTGAAAATGGGCGATGATCGCCTGCTGCGCATTGCCCCGCCGGTCCCGGCCGAGATGTTCGACAGCCCCGAACTGTGGCAACTGATCGACGACATGTTCCAGACCATGGAAAGCGTCGGTGGCGTTGGCCTGGCCGCGCCGCAGATCGGTGTCGACCTGCAACTGGTGATCTTCGGGTTCGAGCACAGCGAACGCTACCCGGACGCCGAAGCCGTGCCGCAGACGATCCTGATCAACCCGCTGATCACGCCGCTGAGCCCGCTGATGGAAGAGGGCTTCGAAGGTTGCCTGTCGGTGCCTGGCCTGCGCGGTGCGGTGAATCGCTATCAGCAGATCCGCTACGAAGGCGTCGATCCCAAGGGCGAGCCCATTGTGCGGGTTGCCTCGGGGTTTCATGCGCGGGTGGTGCAGCACGAATGCGATCACCTGATCGGCCGGTTGTACCCGTCGCGCATTACCGACTTCAGCAAGTTCGGGTTTACCGAGGTGATGTTTCCGGATCTTGATCCGAATGCTGACGACTAAGGGCACCACAAAAACCAATGAGGGAGCGAGCAAGCCCGCTCCCACATTTGAACCGCGTCGTTATTTGGATGGTTTGACGAACCGCAACGTCATCCGGTCCGACTCGCCAATCGCCAGATACTTTTCCCGATCCTTGTCCCCCAACGTCAGCGCCGGTGGCAACGTCCATACGCCTTCGGGATAGTCCTTGGTGTCCTTCGGATTGGCGTTTATTTCGCTCTGCGCCTCAAGCTTGAAGCCCGCATCAGTCGCCAGTTTCACCACGTAATCGGTGGTCAGGTAACCGCTGTGCTTGATGTCCTCCAATGAGGCCCCGTCCTTGGCCCGATGATCCACCACGCCGAGCACGCCACCGGGTTTGAGCACCTTGAAAAAGGCCTGGAACATCAACGGCGCGGTATCGGCCAGCACCCAGTTGTGCACGTTGCGAAAGGTCAGCACGGTGTCCACCGAGGCCGGTTGGCCGAAGCTTGGAGCTTTGGGGTCGAACTCCAGCACCTGTGCCTTGGCGTATTGAGCGGGCGAGGCGGCGAATTTGCTCTTGAGCTTCTCTTCGTTCTTGCGCGCGTAATCGCTGACCGTCGGCGCCTGCACTGCGGCAATGTACTGCCCGTGATCCTTGAGCAGCGGCGCCAGCAATTCGCTGTACCAGCCGTTGCCCGGGGTGATTTCGATCACCGTCTGACCTGATCCCAGACCAAAGAACCCAAGGCTCTGTTGCGGATGACGAAAGCCGTCGCGGGCGACGTTTTCAGGCGCGCGCCAATCGCCGGCCAATACCTTCGCGTATTGCTCGGCGGACACTGGCGGTGTGGCCGCCTGGGCAAAAAATGGGGAGAGCAGGGTGGTCAGCGTCAAAGCCAGAAAAGCAGGTTTCATGGGGCATCCTGAGCGAAGTCGAAGTCGACCGCGAGGCTAGCACGCAGCGCTCGGGGGCCGATCACACATTATCGATGGATGACCTAACCAACGGTTCTAAGCCCATGGCGATCATCGGTTTGCTGCGCGCATAACGGCTCAAGCGTTCGACCATGGCGTAAGGCATCGGCGGATCGAAGCTGAAGCCGCGACGCTCGTAGAAGCCGCGCAGGTCTGGATGGCAGAACAGCCACACCGGAAGCTCGACATCCTTGACCGCTTCTGCGATCAACGCGGCGGCCACACCCTGTTCGCGACAGGCGGGATCGACGAACAATCCGGTCAGCCAATGCCCGCCCGATACCGGGCGCAGGCACAGCGCGGCGATGATCTCTTCACGCCGGGCGACCCACAGCTGTGCTTCGCGCACGGCTTTCATCGATGACTGGTGGGCGCGATAAAACTTGTTCATCAACGGCCATAACGGCTCATCGAGTCGGGAGTAATGGGTGTCGGGCATGAGACTAAACTGTTGGAGGGCAAGCGCGCGATTATAAAAGAACGCGCACGTCGGGAAAGGTATATACCTGATCTCACATCCCTCACGAGTGGAGTACGCATCATGTCCAAAGGTATGGAAGCAAAAAAAGAGTTGAAGAAAAAACCGGCGAAAACCGCCATTGAAAAGCGCGCTGACAAGAAGGCAAAAAAACTCAACGTGTTTGGCCATTGATCCCGCGCTGACCGATCGCTCCCATGCAGAGTCTGGGAGCGATCACCACAAAATAATCTGCAAGAAATCCCGGCGTCGTTGAACAGAAGGGGGCTGCTTCCCTTTCCATGCAGCACCGTCTTCATTCCCATTCTCAAACACCCGTCCCAGAGCGGTTTTGGATCCAACCGCTGAACCGATTTTGTCCTCAATACTGGCCGACTAGTGGCCTTGCTTCGCCTCTATGGCTGTCTATGCTCATTCGTAACTAACTATGTCGACCGCGATCGAATGACGTAGCGTGTGATCCCCCAGAGTGCGCACCCCAAGGCACCTCACTCAGAACAATATGGAGCGGTACGGGATATGGAGTCCATTTATGAGCACGTTAGGGCTCGCCCGGTTTCGGGCTATCAAGAGAAGGATGTCTTGATGACGACGTCGTTAAAAGGACCCTCCGATTCAACATCAGTAAATTCCCTGACAAGTCCTTCCTTTGGAGGGGCGCGCGTACCTGTTCCGAGGAACGTAGTGGTGGATGTGAAAGACCTTTTACTTTCATTGATCAAAAGACCGCGCTTAGGGTGATCCGACCATGTTCAACATGCATAACAAAGCTGACTTGCTGGAAATCGAACGCTCCGGCTGTGCGCTGGCCGAAGCCAATGCCAAGTTGGCGGCTATCGGTCGTTCGATGGCCATGATCGAGTTCACCCCTGATGGCATCGTCATCGATGCCAATGAAAATTTTTGCAGGGCCATGGGCTACAGCGCCGACGAAGTGCGTGGCAAGCATCACCGGATTTTCTGCGAGGAAGCGTTTTACCGCAGCGAGGAGTACACCAAATTGTGGCGTGATCTGGCGCGGGGCGAAGCGCTCTGCGGCACCTTTTCGCGCCTCAACAAGAGCGGCAAGGAGATCTGGCTCGAAGCCAGTTACATGCCGGTGTTTGGCCCTGATCGACAAGTACGCAGCGTGATCAAGGTTGCCACGGACATCACCGACCGGATCAACAAAGAGCACGAAAACGAAGCCCGGCTCGCGGCCATCGGCCGCTCCATGGCGGTGATCGAATTCACCCTGGAGGGCAAGGTCATCACGGCTAACGAAAACTTCCTCAAGACCATGCACTATTCGCTCAATGAGGTGGTCGGGCAGCACCACAGCCTGTTCTGTCACCGGGCCGAAGCCGAGTCGACTCACTACAAGGCATTCTGGGCCTCACTCAACCGCGGCGAATATCACTCACATCGGTTCGAGCGCAAAGACAAGTTCGGTCATACGGTCTTTCTGGAAGCGTCCTACAACCCGTTGTTCGACGCCAAGGGCCGGCTGTACAAGGTGGTGAAGTTCGCCAGTGACATCACGCGCCAGATGACCACCCTGCAAACCGCCGCGGAATCGGCCCACAGCACCTCGGTGCAGAACGACGTTTGCGCGCGCAAAGGCTCGGAGGTGGTGCAGCAGACGGTACAGATCATCCAGGACATTTCCAAAGACCTGAACGAAGCGGCGTTGAGCATCGATGCGGTGAGCAAGCAGTCCGACATCATCGGCACCATTGTGCAGACCATTCGCGGCATCGCCGATCAGACCAACCTGCTGGCGCTCAACGCCGCCATCGAAGCGGCCCGGGCCGGGGAGCACGGGCGGGGCTTTGCGGTGGTGGCCGATGAAGTGCGCAGCCTTGCCGCGCGCACGAGCCAGGCGACGGTGGAAATCGTCGATGTGGTGCGCAAGAACCACGATTTGTCGGTGAGTGCGGTGACGAGCATGCAGTCGAGCCTCAGCCGAACCGGGCTCGGGGTGGAGCTGGCGAACGAGGCGGGGGAGGTGATTCTGGAGATTCAGCAGGGTTCACGGCATGTGGTGGATGCGATCAGCCAGTTCAATTCCACGTTGCAGCTGAACTGACACAACACCGTCCCTGTAGGAGCTGCCTCAGGCTGCGATTTTTTGATCTTGTTTTTTAAAAATCAAAATCAAAAGATCGCAGCCTGAGGCAGCTCCTACATTGGACTTGCGCGTTGTTAAAGCGAAGCCAGGAATTTATCCACCACCTGAGCCTTGTCCTGACTGCCATCCTTTTGCTGTTTCTCAGCCTCTGCCATCTCCTGCTTGTCCTGCATGCGCTGGGCGATTTCCTCACCGATCGCCTGTTGCTTCTCCGGCGGCATGGCGTCGACTTCTTCCTGAGTCAGTCCCATTTCCTCAAGGATCGCATCGCGCATGCGCTGTTCCGGGGTCTTGCTCATGTATTCCTTGAATTCGGAAGTGGCCGAGCCGTCCTTGATCCGATCCTTGACGCCGTCCGGCAGTGGCGCGTTGACGGCTTGCAGATTCACGCGGGTCTTGGCGAACGCCTCATCGACGTTATCGCTGATGCGCGTGGCTTCGCTGACCTGCTGCGTCGCCTGCCCGGTGGCGGACTCCTGAACCTGCGCTGCGGCCTGGGTGTTTTGCGCCTGCACGTTGTTTTGCAGGGCCTGGGTCATGACGCTTTGCAGGCCGGCGGCGGCCTCGGCGGTGGCATCTTCGCCGGGACGTTTGGGAAGCGGAGTAACCAGGTTAGTTTTTGCACTGACCAACATGATGAAAGCCCTTGTAGGTGATTGCGGTGCAGGGCTTGCAGCAAAGATTGTGCCTGGAATGAAAAATCTATAAGAATCAGCAGGTTAATGTTGACGCGGTGAGGTTTCGAGGCAGAGAAGGGCAAACGTTTGCCGACGGACGGCAAACGTTGAGGCATTCAAGGCAGGCCGTTGCAGCAATGCTTGAGAAAGCCGGGTTGTGGTGCCAGGCGTTTGAAGTACTCATCAATGGCCGGATAGTCAGAGCGCTCCATCGGCGTCATCAGCCAGCGATTGACCGACAGCCCGATGACAATGTCGGCCAGGGTAAATCTGGCCCCGGCGACATAGGCCTTGGTGGTCGCCAACTGGTGTTCGAGGATGCCCATTTTCTGATTCCAGCCACGCACGCCCACGTCAATGCGATGCGGGTCCTGGAATTCCGGGTCCTTGCGCACCAGCGCCATGAAGGCGTAACTCCAGGAGGCATTGAGGTCGGTGGCTTGCCAGTCCATCCACTGTTCCACCCGGGCACGGGCAGCCGGTTCGCTGGGCAGTAGTTCGTTGTGGTGATGGTGGTGTTTGCCGGCCAGATAGCGGCAGATGGTGTTGGACTCCCACAACACGCCGTGCTCATCGATAAGTACCGGCACCTGGGCGTTGGGGTTGAAGCGCAGGAATTCCGGGCTGTGGGTCGAGGCAAAACCACTGCCCCAGTCCTCGCGCTCGTAGGTGATGCCCAGCGCCTCGCAAGTCCACAAGACCTTGCGGACATTGATCGACGAGGCTTTGCCGAGGATTTTCAGTGCATGTTCCATGACGCGACTCCATTGGCACACATGCTTCTAATTGTAGGAGCTGCCGAAGGCTGCGATCTTTTGATCTTGCTCTTCAAAAAGCCAGGATCAAAAGATCGCAGCCTTCGACAGCTCCTGCACGGATTCGTGGCGTCAGGTGCTTTCGCGCACCTTCAACTCAAACCCCATATCCTGCACCGGCCTGGCCACCGTATTCCCGGCCATCAACGTCAACATCTGCTCCGCCGCACGCCGCCCAATCGCTTCACGGGGCGTACTGATGCTGCTCAACCGCGGAACCATGTGCGCCGAAGCGGGCAAATCGTTGAAGCCGAGAATCGCCACCTGCTCCGGAATCCTGATCCCGCAGCGCAGCGCTTCGAGCAGGGCACCCTGGGCCAGGTCGTCGTTGCCGAAGAAGATCGCATCGACATCCGGATGATTGGCGATCATCTGCAAAAACAACTCGCCACCCAGACCGACCGACGACGGACGTGGGGTCAGCACTTCCAGGGCCGGGTCATACAGACCGGCCTTCTGCAGCGCGCGACGATAACCTTCACCGCGCAGCAGCGTGCGCTGATCCAGTTGCGCGCCGATGTAGGCCAGGCGCTTGCGACCACGGGACAGCAGGTGCCCGGCGGCCGTCTCACCGGCGGCCAGCTGCGAAAAACCCACGCAATTGAGCCCGGCGGCACTGTCCAGCTCCATCATGTACACGCAGGGAATGTTGCTCCCTTCGATCATCCGCCGCGAGCTTTCAGTTCGGTCAAAGCCTGTGAGCAGCAAGCCCCGAGGCTGATACGCCATGTAGTTGCGCAGCAGGTTTTCTTCTTCGTCGCGCGAGTAGTGGAAGTTGCCGATCAGCACTTCGAAACCCTTGGGGCGCAGAACCTGATGAATGGCTTCCAGGGTGTCGATGAACAACAGGTTGGACAGCGAGGGCACCAACACCACCACCGAATGGCTCTGGGCCGAGGCGAGGGCGCGGGCGGCGGAGTTGACCACGTAATTGAGTTCACGGGCCGCGTCCTGGACTTTTTCCACCAGTTCCGTGGCCACTGTGCTCACGCCTCGCAAGGCGCGGGACGCGGTAATCGGGCTGACGCCGGCCAGGCGCGCGACTTCGTTGAGGGTAGGGCGGCCAGTGGTGCGCGTATTTTTATCGTTCTTGGTTGAGGTCATCGACGGCTTGCCAAACAAAATTCAAGGCACTAAGGTAGCGCTGTCTCGATGCAGCTGCAAATGCGTAAGTGGGGGTTCGCCTGACCTCCGCTTTTTGGCATTGGGAGTAAACATGCTGCAACCCACAAAAATGACAAGAAGGCGTCGGCAACTTCTGCTTTTGGTCTAGTGTCATAACTGGCAAAGGTAGCGCTGTCTGCGCGCTGAGGTGTTACATGAATCATCCCATCACCGCCCTGGTCATCATGGGCGTTGCCGGTTGCGGCAAGACGTGCGTCAGCGAGGCCCTGTGCCAGCTCAGCGGCGCCACTGCCATTGAAGGCGACTCTTTCCACCCTGCCGCCAATATCGAAAAGATGAGCGCGGGTATCCCCCTGAACGATGAAGACCGTGCCGGCTGGCTCGACAGCCTGTGCGATGAACTGCGCCGCGTCGACGCGTTGGGCCAGCGCCCGGTGCTGACCTGCTCGGCGCTCAAGCACATTTACCGCGAACGTCTGCGCAGCGCCTTGCCGGGCCTGGGCTTCGTTTTCCTGGAACTGACCCCGGAAGTGGCCGCCGACCGCGTGTCCCATCGCCCGGGCCATTTCATGCCTTCGACCCTGATCGACAGCCAGTTCGCCACCCTCGAATCCCCGGTCGGCGAGCCCTTGACCCTGGCGCTCGATGCCTCGACCCACAGCGTCGATCAGCTGGCAGTTCAAGCTCACCACTGGTGGCTCGAGAACGGCCTGAAACGCGCCGGTTAATTTTTGCCTCACGAGATAGCGCTGTCCTTATGGCTTTCGCATTACCCGCTTTAATAACAACAACAACCAGGAGACACCCCTAATGTTTGGCATGTCCCACGAGACGTTCCTGCTGCTCGATGCAGTGGTCACGGTGATCGGGCTTATCGTCCTGATCACCAAGTTCAAGTTTCACCCCTTCATCGCCCTGATCATCGCCGCAGCCTTCCTCGGGCTGACCTCCGGCATGCCGATCGGCACCATCATCAAGGCCTTCCAGGACGGCTTCGGCGGCGTGCTCGGTTTTGTCGGCATCATCCTCGCGCTGGGCACCATGCTCGGCAAAATGATGGCCGAGTCGGGCGGGGCGGATCAGATCGCCCAGACCCTGATCCGTGCCTTCGGCAAGGAAAAGGTCCAGTGGGCCATGATGTTCGCCGCGTTCCTGGTGGGCATTCCGCTGTTCTTCGAAATCGGCTTCGTGCTGCTGATCCCGCTGGTGTTCATCGTTGCCCGGCGCACCGGCGTGTCGATCATCAAGATCGGCATCCCGCTGCTGGCCGGCCTGTCCGCGGTACACGGCCTGGTGCCGCCGCACCCGGGGCCGCTGCTGGCGATCGGCGTGTTCGGCGCGGATATCGGCAAGACCATCCTGTACGGCCTGATCGTGGCACTGCCAACGGCGATTATTGCCGGTCCCATCTTCGGTACCTTCATTGCCAAGCACATCCCCGGCCATCCGAACCAGGAGCTGGTGGATCAACTGGCCCGTGAATCGGATTCGGCCGACCTGCCGAGCTTCGGCATCACCCTGGTCACCGTGCTGTCGCCGGTGTTCCTGATGCTGCTCAAGACCTTCGCCGACGTGGTGCTGCCGGACGGCAACTTCTTCCGCACCTTCATGGACCTGATCGGCCACCCGATCTCGGCCTTGCTGCTGGCCTTGCTGCTGTCGCTGTACACCTTCGGCTACAAGCAGGGCATCGGTTCGCAACAGATCCTCAAGTGGCTGGACGCGAGCCTGGCGCCAACCGCCGCGATCATTCTGATCATCGGTGCGGGCGGTGGCTTCAAGCAGATGCTGGTGACCAGCGGTGTGGGCGACGTGATCGGCCACATGGCCGTGGCGGCGCAGATTTCGCCGATCCTGCTGGCGTGGCTGGTGGCGGCGGTGATCCGTATCGCCACAGGTTCCGCGACCGTGGCGACCATCACCGGCGCGGGCATCGTGGTGCCGGTAGTGGGGATGATTCCAGGGGTCAACCGCGAACTGCTGGTGCTGGCCACCGGCGCCGGTTCCCTGATCCTGTCCCACGTGAACGACGCCGGTTTCTGGCTGGTCAAGCAGTACTTCAACATGACCGTGGCGGAAACCTTCAAGACCTGGACCGCGATGGAAACCATCCTGTCGGTGGTGGGGTTGGGCTTTATTCTGTTGTTGTCGTTGTTCGTTTAAGCGATTCGGCAGGCACAAAAAAACCGCAGCGATGCGGTTTTTTTGTGGGCGCAATCAATCGATCAACATCAACGCCTTATCCGCCGCGTATGTCGGATACCGCGGATGCTCTGATGCCTCGGGAGCTTGAAGGGAACTGACGGGTACCCGAATCGGTGCCGCTAATACGGAGTCCGTCTCGTGTTCTGACCGTGGTGTACTCGTTTTGTGGGCGCACACCATAGTTGCCCTCAAGAACAAATTTTGTGTGTTTGTATTTAATCGGAGTCGCGCCGGCGCCTGTCTGGGTAGCAGAGCTTGTGGTGGTGGATGGCGTTGATCCTTTTGGCAAGCCCATTTGCGGCTTCGACCTTCCCAAGGTTGTTTTGCTATTTTTCAGGAAAGGTGTTTTTTGGTTTTCTGCCACTCCGGTCACGATACTCGCGATGGCCCCTCTCTTGGCCTGTGAGGGTACTTTAGTAGTCCGTCCTACGCTGCCGCCTGTACCGGCCGGAGAAATCACCTCCCAAAAATATGCAAATAGTTTAAACCAACCCTCTCCCGTCGGATCCGCACGCACCATCGGCTCACAACCACAATACGCAAACCCGTTTAAGCCACCTTTCTCGAACGGACTGAATTTGTCGTAGCTTTGAAACCGCATCAATCGAGAGTTATAGACGCGATAACCATTCCCCAAAAAATACCAATCAGTCTGTGCCTCGCGCAGTTCGCCATTAAACCCCAGACGTGTCCTGACCTCCTGCCGCGAGGACTGCTGACCATAGGGGGAATACGCGAAGCGGTGAGTGCTGCCAGCCATCTCGGCGAGCACGGTGTTTTTGCTGTCGCCGGCTAACAACAAAACGCGGGATGAGTGATTGGCAGGTTTTGATGTGGGCATGGCAGGGCCTTTGTGTGACGAGACGTCAATGAAGGCCTCCAGCATTTCATGTTGTCCCGGCGCCGGGAACTGACAGAACTACCAGGTTCCCTGTAGGAGCTGCCGCAGGCTGCGATCTTTTGATTTTGATTTAAAAAAACAAGATCAAAAGAT
>NZ_JABFMP010000041.1 GCF_013359595.1 Pseudomonas sp. C1C7
ACATCATGCCGCCCGCCGCCAGCGATGGCGCGATCATCGGGATGGTGATCAGGAAGAACACCTTGAACGGCTTGGCACCCAGATCCATGGCCGCCTCTTCGATGGACAGGTCCAGCTCACGCAGGCGCGCCGACACCACCACCGCCACATAGGCGGCACAGAACGTGGTGTGAGCGATCCAGATGGTCACGATGCCACGCTCCTGCGGCCAGCCGATCATCTGCGCCATGGCCACGAACAGCAGCAACAGCGACAGACCGGTGATCACCTCAGGCATTACCAGCGGCGCGGTGACCAGGCCGCCGAACAGCGTGCGGCCCTTGAAGCGGGTGATGCGGGTCAGGACGAACGCGGCGAGCGTACCCAGTGCCACGGCGGCAATCGCCGTGTAGCAGGCGATTTCCAGCGAGCGCACCACCGAGCCCATCAGTTGCGTGTTGTCCATCAGGCCGACGTACCACTTGATCGACCAGCCGCCCCATACCGTCACCAGTTTGGAGGCGTTGAACGAGTAGATCACCAGGATCAGCATCGGCAGATAGATGAACAGCAGACCCAGTACCAGCATCAGGCTGGAGAAACGGAAGCGTTTCATTCTTTACCCTCCATTTCCTTGGCCTGACTGCGGTTGAACAGGATGATCGGCACGATCAGGATCGCCAGCATCACCACCGCCAGGGCGGACGCCACCGGCCAGTCACGGTTGTTGAAGAACTCTTGCCAGAGCACTTTACCGATCATCAGGGTTTCCGGACCGCCAAGCAGTTCAGGAATCACGAACTCGCCCACCACCGGGATGAACACCAGCATGCAGCCGGCGATGATGCCGTTCTTGGACAGCGGCACGGTGATTTTCCAGAAGCTGTTGAAGGTGCTCGAACCCAGGTCCGACGCGGCTTCCAGCAGGCTTGGATCGTGCTTCACCAGGTTGGCGTACAGCGGCAGGATCATGAACGGCAGGTACGAATAGACCACGCCGATATACACCGCCAGGTTGGTGTTGAGGATCTGCAGCGGTTCGCTGATCAACCCCATGCTCATCAGGAAACCGTTGAGCAGGCCGTTGTTGCTCAGGATGCCCATCCACGCATACACGCGGATCAGGATCGCGGTCCAGGTCGGCATCATGATCAGCAGCACCAGCACCGTTTGCAGCTCCTTGCGGGCGCTGGCAATGGCGTAGGCCATCGGATAGCCGATCAGCAGGCACAGAAGCGTGCTGAAGAACGCCATCTTCAACGACCCGAGGTACGCGGAGAGGTACAGCTCGTCGTCGCCGAGCATCGCGTAGTTGCCCAGGTTGAGCAGCACTTGCAGCTTCTGCTCGGCGTAGCTGTAGATCTCGGTGTACGGCGGAATGGCCACGTCGGCTTCGGCGAAGCTGATCTTCAGGACGATGAAGAACGGCAACATGAAGAACAGGAACAGCCAGATGAAAGGGACCCCGATGACCAGTTGACGGCCACCGGGAATTATTCGATTGAGGCGGCGTTTGAATTTGCGCATGTTCATGAGCGAAGTACCACGCCGCTGTCGTCTTCCCACCATACGTAGACCTGGTCACCCCAGGTCGGACGCGCGCCGCGGCGTTCGGCGTTGGCGACGAAGGACTGGACGATCTTGCCGCTCGGCAGCTCCACGTAGAACACCGAGTGCCCGCCCAGGTAGGCGATGTCGTGGACCTTGCCGCTGGACCAGTTGTATTCGCAGGTCGGCATGGTCGGGGTCACCAGCAGCTTTTCCGGACGGATCGCGTAGGTCACGGACTTGTCCTGCACCGAGGTGCTGATGCCGTGGCCGACGTAGATCTGGCGATCCAGGTCCTTGCAGGTGATGGTCGCGTGGCCTTCGGCATCCTCGATCACTTCACCGTCGAAGATGTTGACGTTGCCGATGAATTCGCAGACCAGGCGGCTGGTCGGGGTTTCGTAGATGTCGATCGGGCTGCCGATCTGGGCGATCCAGCCCAGGTGCATGATCGCGATGCGTTCGGCCATGGTCATGGCCTCTTCCTGGTCGTGGGTCACCATCACGCAGGTCACGCCCACGCGCTCGATGATCTCCACCAGTTCCAGCTGCATCTGCGAGCGCAGCTTCTTGTCCAGTGCGCCCATCGGCTCATCGAGCAGCAGCAGCTTCGGACGCTTGGCCAGGGAACGGGCCAGGGCCACACGCTGACGCTGACCACCGGACAGTTGATGCGGCTTGCGCTTGGCGTACTGGGTCATCTGCACCAGCTTGAGCATGTCGGCCACGCGGGCATCGATCTCGGCGGCCGGCAGCTTGTCCTGCTTGAGGCCGAAGGCGATGTTCTGCGCCACGGTCATGTGCGGGAACAGCGCGTAGGACTGGAACATCATGTTGATCGGCCGCTCGTAGGGCGGCATGTCGGTGATGTCTACGCCGTCGAGGAAGATCCGCCCTTCGGTCGGTCGCTCGAAACCGGCGAGCATGCGCAGCAGGGTGGATTTGCCCGATCCCGAACCGCCGAGCAGGGCGAAGATCTCGCCCTTCTTGATTTCCAGGGACACATCGTCCACGGCAACCGTCTCGTCGAACTTCTTCGTGACCCGGTCGATTTTGACCAGCACCTGCTTGGGTGACTGGTCGCCCTCGAGGGCTTTCTTATAGGCGCCGGAGGCAACTGCCATTTGCGAAACTCCCAACAAAATTTGAAGTTCGCTCAAGTTGAACGAACCCTGGATAGTTTGAGCCTTGAAGCTATTTACCCGACTTGACCTTGGTCCAGCTGCGGGTCATCAAACGCTGAATGTTCGGTGGCAGCTCGATGGACACGTAGGTCTTGTCGAGCACCGCCTGGGGTGGATAAACCGATTCGTCGGTGCGAATGGACTGTTCCATCAGTTTGTCCGACGCCGGATTCGGGTTGGCGTAACCGACGTAGTCGCTGACCTGGGCGATCACTTCGGGTTTGAGCAAGTAATTGATGAACGCGTGCGCCTGTTTGACGTTGGCCGAGTCCTTCGGAATCGCCAGCATGTCGAACCACAGCGCGCCGCCTTCCTTGGGAATCGAGTAGGCGATGTCCACGCCCTTCTTCGCTTCCTCGGCACGGGTCTTGGCCTGGATGAAGTCGCCGGAGAAACCGACGGCCACGCAGATATCGCCGTTGGCCAGGTCGCCGATGTATTTGGAGGAGTGGAAGTAGGTCACGTAAGGACGAACCGCGAGCAGCTTGGCTTCGGCCTTCTTGTAGTCTTCGGGCTTGGTGCTGTTGGGGTCCAGGCCCATGTAGTTGAGGACCGTGGGCAGCATTTCATCGGCGGAGTCGAGGAAGGACACGCCGCAACTCTGAAGCTTCTTCATGTTCTCAGGTTCGAAGACCACGGCCCAGGAGTCGATCTTGTCGACGCCCAGCACAGCCTTGACCTTCTCGACGTTGTAGCCGATGCCGTTGGTGCCCCACAGGTACGGCACGGCGTACTGGTTGCCCGGATCGTTCTGCTCAAGACGCTTGAGCAGTACAGGGTCGAGATTCTTGTAGTTGGGCAGCAGCGACTTGTCGAGCTTCTGGAAAGCCCCGGCCTTGATCTGCTTGCCCAGGAAGTGGTTGGACGGCACGACCACGTCGTAGCCGGTGCGCCCGGCCAGCAACTTGCCTTCCAGGGTTTCGTTGGAGTCGAACACGTCGTAGACCGGTTTGATGCCGGTCTCTTTCTGGAAGTCCGCCAGGGTGGTCTCGCCGATGTAATCGGACCAGTTATAAATATGCACGGTACCGGCGGCCTGGACACTGGCGGCTATCGTCAGTCCGGCGCCGAGCAGCATGGCATTGCGCAACAAAGAAGAAATAGGCAAGTGGAGGTCCTCTGAAATGAGTTGGGCCCAAGTTGCCCCGCGTTACATGACAGCCATGACTGTCTGGCAACAAACCGGCGCGCAACTTACCCTCGAAAAACCGATCCAGCAAACTTTATAAAAAACCCTGTAGGAGCGAGCTTGCTCGCGATGTTCGTCAACGATGACACGGGGTGTCTGACACCCCATCGCGAGCAAGCTCGCTCCTACACAGGGGTTAGCGCTTACTTACCGGATTTGATCTTGGTCCAGCTGCGAGTCAGGATCCGCTGGGTCGCCGCCGGCAGGTCAGCAATCGCGTACAGCTTGGCCAGCACGTCCGCCGGTGGGTAGATGCCCGGGTCGCTGGTGATGTCTTTATCAACCAGTGGCGTGGCGGCAGCGTTACCGTTCGGGAAGCGTACGGCGTTGGTGATTTCAGCCATGATTTCCGGCTTCTGCAGGAAGGTCATGAACTTGTAGGCGCCTTCGACGTTTTCGGCATCTTTAGGGATGGCGACCATGTCGTAGAAGCTGCCTGCACCTTCTTTCGGAATGTTGTAGCTGACTTTGACCTTGTCACCGGCTTCGGCAGCGCGGGACTTGGCCTGATAGATGTCACCCGAGTAACCGACGGCGACGCAGATGTTGCCGTTGGCGAGGTCCGAGATGTACTTGGAGGAGTGGAAGTAGGCGATCGAAGGACGGACCTTCATGATCAGCGCTTCAGCCTTGTCGATGTCTTCTTTCTTCTGGCTGTCGGTTGGCAGGCCCAGGTAGTGCAGCGCCACCGGAATCATCTCGGTTGGCGAGTCCAGCAGGCTGATGCCGCAGGACTTCAGCTTGGCAGCGTTTTCAGGCTTGAAGATCAGGTCCCAGGAATCCACCGGAGCGTCGGCGCCCAGTGCAGCCTTGACCTTCTCGGCGTTGTAGCCGATGCCGATCGAACCCCACATGTAAGGGAAGGCGTGTTCGTTGCCCGGGTCGCTGACCGATACGGCCTTGAGCAGATCGGTGTTCAGGTTCTTCCAGTTAGGCAGCTTGGACTTGTCCAGCTTCTGGTAAACGCCGGCCTTGATCTGCTTGGCCAGGAAGTTGTTCGACGGTACGACGATGTCGTAGCCGGACTTGCCTGCCAGCAACTTGGCTTCCAGGGTTTCGTTACTGTCGAAGACGTCGTAGACAACTTTGATGCCCGACTCGTCTTCAAACTTCTTGATGGTGTCCGGAGCGATGTAGTCGGACCAGTTATAGACGTGCAGTACCTTGTCATCTGCCTGGGCCGCACTCGCCATAATGCCCATCAGGGACATGGCGAGGAGAGTCTTGCCAGCAAGCTTTTTTCCTAATGCCTTCATGCGTTGATGCTCCAAATTTTTTCTTTTTTTGAACCACTTTGTTCAGCGGCCGAAACCGGACAACTGGAACCGCGGCTAGTCTGGCAAGATCCACGGCGGTCTTTCAAGGAAAGGCCGCCGTTTAAGGATGCCCCGAGCGAAAGTTTCATGTCTTGCGCTCAGAGCCTAGCACTTAGCCCTGCAAAGCACTCAGGGTCAGGTCCAGGCACTTGCGGGCCTTGGTCACCAGCTCATCGATCTCCGCAGGGGTGATCACCAGCGGTGGCGCGATGATCATGGTGTCGCCCACGGCGCGCATGATCAGGCCGTTGTCGAAGCAGAACTGGCGGCAGATCATGCCCACACCCTTGCCTTCGTAACGCTTGCGCGTGGCCTTGTCCTGCACCAGTTCAATGGCCCCCAACAGGCCCACCCCGCGAACTTCGCCCACCAGCGGGTGATCGTTCAGTTCACGCAAACGTTTCTGCAAATACGGTGCCGTTTCGCTGTGTACGCGCTCGACAATTTTCTCGTCGCGCATGATGCGGATGTTTTCCAGCGCCACCGCTGCCGCCACCGGGTGTCCGGAGTAGGTGAAACCGTGGTTGAAATCGCCGCCTTCGTTGAGCACTGCCACCACTTCATCGCGAACGATCAGGCCACCCATCGGGATGTAGCCGGAGGTCAGGCCTTTGGCGATGGTCATCATGTCGGGCTTGAGGTCGTAGAAATCGCTGCCGAACCACTCGCCGGTACGGCCGAAACCGCAGATCACTTCGTCCGCCACGAACAGGATGTCGTACTTGGCGAGGATTTCCTTGATGCGCGGCCAGTAGGTCTCTGGCGGAATGATCACGCCGCCGGCGCCCTGGATCGGCTCGGCAATGAAGGCACCGACGTTGTCGACGCCGACTTCCAGAATTTTCTCTTCCAGCTGGTTGGCCGCCCAGATCCCGAACTCTTCCGGCGTCATGTCGCCGCCTTCGGTGAACCAGTAAGGCTGGGCAATGTGGACGATGCCCGGGATCGGCAGGTCGCCCTGCTCGTGCATGTAGGTCATGCCGCCCAGGCTCGCGCCGGCCACGGTGGAACCGTGATAGCCGTTCTTGCGGCTGATGATGACTTTCTTGTTCGGCTGGCCCTTGATCGCCCAGTAGTGGCGAACCATGCGCAGCATGGTGTCGTTGCCTTCGGAACCGGAACCGGTGAAGAACACGTGGTTCATGCCTTGCGGCGCGATATCGGCGATGGCCTTGGCCAACTCCAGCGCTGGCGGGTGAGCGGTCTGGAAGAACAGGTTGTAGTACGGCAGTTCACGCATCTGCTTGTTGGCGGCTTCGGCCAGTTCATCGCGACCGTAACCGACTGCCACGCACCACAGGCCGGCCATGCCGTCGAGGATCTTGTTGCCCTCGCTGTCCCACAGGTAAACGCCCTTGGCATTGGTGATGATCCGCGGGCCCTTCTCTTTCAGCTGCTTGAAATCGCTGAACGGGGCCAGGTGGTGATCGTTGCTCAGGGCCTGCCACTCACGGGTTTGCGGGTTGTTGCTGGTCATACGAATCTCCTAAAAAAATCAGGTGAAGGCGCTGCCCGACAGCGGCAGCGCCCGGCGCATCAGACGGCGAACAGCAGGAATTCCCGCTCCCACGAACTGATGACGCGCTTGAAGTTTTCATGCTCGGCTCGCTTGACCGCGACGTAGCCAGTGATGAAGTTCTTGCCCAGGTATTTCTCGATGGTCGAGCTGTTTTCCATGCGGTCCAGCGCGTCTTCGATGGTCAGCGGCAGGCGCAGGTTGCGGCGCTCATAACCGCGGCCCACCACCGGCGCGCTCGGGTTCATGCCTTCGACCATGCCGATGTAGCCGCACAACAGGCTGGCGGCGATCGCCAGGTACGGGTTGGCATCGGCGCCCGGCAGGCGGTTTTCCACCCGACGGTTCTGTGGCCCGGCATCCGGCACCCGCAGGCCCACGGTGCGGTTCTCTTCGCCCCACTCCACGTTCACCGGTGCCGAGGTGTCCGGCAGGAAGCGGCGGAACGAGTTGACGTTGGGCGCGAACAGCGGCAACAGCTCGGGGATCAGCTTCTGCAGGCCACCGATGTGGTGCAGGAACAGCTGGCTCATGGTCCCGTCTTCGTTGGAGAAGATGTTCTTGCCGGTCTCGATGTCGATGATGCTCTGGTGCAGGTGCATGGCGCTGCCCGGCTCGCCGGTCATCGGCTTGGCCATGAAGGTGGCCGCCACGTCATGTTTGAGCGCGGCCTCGCGCATGGTGCGCTTGAACACCAGGATCTGGTCGGCCAGGGATAGGGCATCGCCGTGACGGAAGTTGATTTCCATCTGCGCCGTGCCGTCCTCGTGGATCAGCGTGTCGAGGTCCAGTTCCTGCAGTTCACACCAGTCGTAGACGTCTTCGAACAGCGGGTCGAATTCGTTCGCCGCTTCGATGGAGAACGACTGGCGACCGATTTCCGGACGTCCCGAACGGCCGATCGGCGGCTGCAACGGATAGTCCGGGTCGTCGCTGCGCTTGGTCAGGTAGAACTCCATTTCCGGCGCCACGATGGGCTGCCAGCCCTTGTCGGCATAGAGTTTGAGGACCTTCTTGAGCACGTTGCGCGGCGACAGCTCGATCGGATTGCCCTGCTTGTCGTAGGTGTCGTGGATCACCTGGGCGGTCGGCTCGATGGCCCACGGCACGAGGAACACCGCGTTCTGGTCGGGGCGGCAGATCATGTCGATGTCGGCCGGGTCGAGCAGTTCGTAATAGATGTCGTCTTCGACGTAATCGCCGGTCACCGTCTGCAACAACACGCTCTCGGGCAGACGCATGCCTTTTTCGGCGATGAACTTGTTGGTCGGCGAGATCTTGCCCCGGGTGATCCCGGTCAAGTCGCCGATCATGCATTCGACTTCTGTGATCTTGTGGCTTTTCAACCAATCGGTGAGCTGGTCGAGGTTGTTACTCATAAATGCCTCTAGGCTTTGAGTTTCCTGGCACGTGGGTGTCAGGCGATGTTTGACGCATCGGCGTCGCGTGGAAATATCTGTCTAGCACAGGCTATCGAATCATTTAAGGACAGCCCAGCAAACTCATGGCGTGCAGAATCGAGAGCGCAACGCTGCACGAAGGCCGCGCCGCCATTGTGAATCGGTTCTATATTGAATGGAGTAACCGTAATGGGTGTGCCATCGAGGCCGTCCAGAATAACGGACGGGGATGACCCATTCGCCGGGGAAGCGAGGATTGCCGACAGGCCCTTGGCCGCCAGGGCCCGGGTGCCGACCAAAAGGTCGCCATGAATGTGATAAGCATGCAGACCGTTCTGCGCAGAGCAGGCGGTGACGCCGATTATCGGCAGGCGAGACATGAAGCACCCCGGTATTATTGCTGTTATGGGTTTGATCCGAGCTTAGCCTTGTTCATTTTTTTACACAACACCCCCGTAAAAAATACAACACGGCCCGCTCAAGCCTGCGGGAGCCATAGCGTTCGAGGGAATAAAAACGCCCCAAAGTGCCCCAAAAAAGCCACACGAGCCCTTTAAGAGGGCAAAAAAGGCCCAGCTTGACTTCGGCATGCCGTTCGGGTTGACTGGAATCCGAAAAGATCAATGATTGATATTTTTAACAACAAAGGTGTTGCATCATGTCGGTACCCCCGCGTGCCGTTCAGCTCAACGAAGCGAACGCGTTCCTTAAGGAACATCCTGAGGTTCTGTACGTTGACCTTCTGATTGCGGATATGAATGGTGTGGTGCGCGGCAAGCGCATCGAACGCACCAGCCTCCACAAGGTTTACGAGAAAGGCATCAACCTGCCGGCCTCTCTTTTTGCTCTGGATATCAACGGCTCTACGGTGGAAAGCACCGGCCTGGGCCTGGACATCGGTGATGCTGACCGAATCTGCTATCCAATCCCCGATACCCTGTGCAACGAGCCATGGCAGAAGCGCCCGACCGCGCAACTGCTGATGACCATGCATGAACTGGAAGGTGACCCTTTCTTCGCCGACCCGCGGGAAGTCCTGCGCCAGGTCGTGGCCAAGTTCGACGAGTTGGGCCTGACCATCTGCGCCGCGTTTGAACTTGAGTTCTACCTGATCGACCAGGAGAACGTGAACGGCCGTCCACAGCCGCCGCGCTCGCCGATCTCCGGCAAACGCCCGCACTCGACCCAGGTCTACCTGATCGACGACCTCGACGAATACGTCGACTGCCTGCAGGACATCCTCGAAGGCGCGAAAGAGCAAGGCATCCCGGCCGACGCCATCGTCAAGGAAAGTGCCCCGGCGCAGTTCGAAGTGAACCTGCACCACGTGGCCGACCCGATCAAGGCCTGCGACTACGCGGTACTGCTCAAGCGTCTGATCAAGAACATCGCCTACGACCATGAGATGGACACCACCTTCATGGCCAAGCCTTACCCAGGCCAGGCGGGTAATGGTCTGCACGTCCACATCTCGGTGCTCGACAAAGATGGCAAAAACATTTTTGCCAGCGAGGATCCCGAGCAGAACGCCGCGCTGCGTCACGCGATCGGCGGTGTGCTCGAGACCCTGCCAGCTCAGATGGCTTTCCTCTGCCCGAACGTGAACTCGTACCGTCGTTTCGGCGCGCAGTTCTACGTGCCGAACTCGCCAAGCTGGGGCCTGGACAACCGCACCGTGGCCCTGCGCGTACCGACCGGCTCTGCCGATGCAGTGCGTCTGGAGCACCGTGTCGCCGGCGCCGACGCCAACCCGTACCTGCTGATGGCTTCGGTCCTGGCGGGCGTGCACCACGGCCTGACCAACAAGGTCGAGCCACCGGCACCGACCGAAGGCAACAGCTACGAGCAGAACGAGCAGAGCCTGCCGAACAACCTGCGCGATGCACTGCGCGAGCTGGACGACAGCGAAGTCATGGCCAAGTACATCGATCCGAAGTACATCGACATCTTCGTCGCGTGCAAGGAGAGTGAGCTGGAGGAGTTCGAACACTCCATCTCCGACCTTGAGTACAACTGGTATCTGCATACCGTTTAAGTGGTTGTACTGAAAAATCGAACGCCGCCGGCCTCACAGCCCGCGGCGTTTTTTTATGGGGTTCCTTCAGTGGGAGCGGGCTTGCTCGCGAAGGCGGCCTGCAAGACAACACAGAAGCCTGCTCGTACAATGCCCCCTGCCCCGCAGGAGACTCCCATGACACGCGTAGCCAGCCCCCGCAAACCCCGCGCAGCCAGCCAGGCCCGGATCGATTCGATTCTCGATGCGGCGCGCACGCTGCTGGCGGCCGAGGGCGTGGCCAGTCTGTCGATCTACAGCGTCGCCGAGCGCGCGCAGATCCCGCCCTCCTCGGTCTACCACTTTTTCGCCAGCGTCCCGGCCTTGCTCGAAGCGCTGACCGCGGACGTCCACGCCGCCTTCCGCGCCTGCCTGCAAGCCCCCATCGACCACGCCACGCTCAACAGCTGGGGTGACCTGTCGCGCCTGGTGGAACAACGCATGCTCGCCATCTACGGCGCCGACGCCGCCGCCCGCCAGCTGATCCTCGCCCAGCACGGCCTCACCGAAGTCACCCAGGCCGACCGCCAGCACGACATCGAACTGGGCGACCTGATGCACAAGCTGTTCGACCACCATTTCGAGTTACCGAAGCTGCCGGACGATGTGGATGTGTTTGCGCTGGCCATGGAGCTGGGAGACCGGGTGTACGCGCGCTCGGTGCAACAGCACGGGCAAATTACGCCGCGCATGGCCGAGGAAGGGATGCGGGTGTTTGATGCGTATCTGGGGCTGTATTTGCCGCCTTACCTGCCAAAGCGCGGCGGTCTGGCCTGATTTTTTGTTGATCGGACGGACGCCATCGCGAGCAGGCTCGCTCCCACATGGAAATGTGAACCACTGTGGGAGCCTGCTCGCGATGGGTGCGCTGCCGAGCCAACTGACTCACGGCATGCAATCACAACTTCGCGATCGACACCTCGGTGGACTTCACGAACGCGATCACTTCGCTGCCCACCGCCAGTTCCAGCTCTTTCACCGAACGGGTGGTGATCACCGAGGTGACGATGCCGGACGCGGTTTGCACGTCGATTTCCGACAGCACGTCGCCCAAAACGATTTCCTTGATGGTGCCCTTGAACTGGTTGCGTACGTTGATGGCTTTGATCGTCATATTTATTTCTCCTGAGGTCGAAATGAGCTGCAAGTGGCGAGCTTCAAGCTGCAAGTAAAAGCGCACTGCTTTTTCTTGCCGCTTGGAGCTCGAAGCTTGCGGCTGTCTTTATTGCGCCCAACGCAATTGCGTAGGCAAAGGTGAAACAGGTTCCGGTTCCGGCGGTTGACCCGGCAGGGACAGCACGCGGTTGAGGACTTCGGTTTCCAGCGCCGCCAACCGGTGGGAGCCGCGAACCCGGGGGCGCGGCAGTTCCACGTGCAGGTCGAGGCCGATTTCGCCGTCTTCGATCAGGATCACCCGATCGGCAATCGCCACCGCTTCGCTGACGTCATGGGTCACCAGTAAGACCGTGAAGCCGTGCTGCTGCCAGAGCCGCTCGATCAGCTGCTGCATCTCGATGCGGGTCAGGGCGTCCAGCGCGCCCAGCGGTTCGTCGAGCAACAGCAGGCGTGGCTGGTGGATCAGCGCGCGAGCCAGCGCCACACGCTGCTTCTGCCCGCCGGACAGGGCCGCCGGCCACTCGTTGGCGCGATCCGCCAGGCCGACCGCTTCCAGGGCCTGCAACGCCTGTGGCCGCCAGTCGCCCTTGAGCCCGAGCCCCACGTTGTCGATGATCCGTTTCCAGGGCAGCAGACGCGCTTCCTGGAACATCAGCCGCGTGTCTTCCCGCGCCTCGCTCAACGCCGCGGAGCCGGCCAGCAACTGCCCGCCCGTAGGCTGGTCGAGACCGGCGAGCAAACGCAGCAAGGTGCTTTTGCCGCAGCCGCTGCGCCCGACTACCGCGACGAACTGACCGGCCGGAATGTGCAGGTCGATCTCGCGCAGCACCTGCCGCGCGCCGAAGGTTTTCTGCAGCTTGCGCACCGCCAGCGGAATCCCGCGCAGCAGGCGTGGAGGTTGTTGAGCCGTCATGCGGCACCTCCCTTGGCAACCTGATAGGCCGGGTGCCAGCGCAGCCATACGCGTTCAAGTCCACGGGCCGCGAGGTCGGCCAGCTTGCCGAGCACCGCGTACATCAGGATCGCCAGCACCACCACGTCGGTCTGCAGAAACTCCCGGGCATTCATCGCCAGGTAGCCGATGCCGGAGCTGGCGGAAATGGTTTCGGCGACGATCAGCGTCAGCCACATGAAGCCCAGAGCGAAGCGCACGCCGACCAGAATCGAAGGCAGCGCGCCCGGCAGAATCACCTGGCGGAACAGGCTGAAACCGGACAGCCCATAGCTGCGGGACATCTCCACCAGCGCCGGATCGACGTTGCGGATGCCGTGATAGGTGTTGAGGTAGATCGGGAACAAGGTGCCCAGCGCCACCAGGAAAATCTTCGCCGACTCGTCGATGCCGAACCACAGGATCACCAGCGGAATCAGCGCCAGATGCGGCACGTTGCGGATCATCTGTACCGAGCTGTCGAGCAGGCGCTCGCCCCATTTCGACAGGCCGGTGATGAACCCCAGGACCAGGCCGATACTGCCGCCGATGGCGAAGCCCAGCGCCGCGCGCCAGCCGCTGATGGCCAGGTGAGTCCAGATCTCGCCACTGCGTACCAGGCTGATGCCGGCCTCGATCACCGCGACCGGTGCCGGCAGGATCCGCGTCGACAACCAGCCCGCCGACACCGACAACTGCCACACCGCCAGCAGCAACACCGGCAACGCCCAGGGCGCGAGGCTGTGGATGATTTTCTTCATGGCGCGCCTCAGCTCTGGGACGCGGCTTTGGGAAGAATGTCGTTGGCCACCATCTCGCCGAACGGGCTGACGTAGCCGGCACTTTTCGGCAGCTCAGGACGCTCCACATCCAGGTGCGGAAACAGCAGCTCGGCAACGCGGTACGACTCTTCCAGGTGTGGATAACCGGAGAAGATGAAGGTATCGATGCCCAGGTCCGCGTATTCCTTCACGCGGGCGGCCACGGTCGGACCGTCGCCCACCAACGCTGTGCCGGCACCGCCACGCACCAGGCCGACGCCTGCCCACAGGTTGGGGCTGACTTCCAGGTTGTCGCGGCTGCCGCCGTGCAGCGCGGCCATGCGTTGCTGGCCCACCGAATCGAAGCGCGCCAGGGACGCCTGGGCCCGGGCGATGGTGTCGTCGTCCAGGTGCGAGATCAGGCGATCCGCCGCCTGCCAGGCCTCGGCATTGGTTTCCCGCACGATCACATGCAGACGGATGCCGAAGCGCACGGTGCGCCCGAGTTTTGCGGCCTTGGCCCGCACTTGCGCAATTTTCTCGGCGACCGCGGCCGGCGGCTCGCCCCAGGTCAGGACCATCTCCACTTGCTCTGCCGCCAGGTCTTGCGCGGCTTGCGACGAACCACCGAAGTACAGCGGCGGCCGCGGTTGCTGGATCGGCGGATAGAGCAGCTTGGCGCCCTTCACGCTGATGTGCTGGCCGTCGTAATCGACGGTCTCGCCTTCCAGCACCCGACGCCAGATGCGGGTGAATTCCACCGAGGCCTGATAGCGCTCTTCGTGAGTCAGGAACAGACCGTCGCCGGCCAGCTCTTCCGGATCACCGCCAGTCACCAGGTTGAACAGCGCACGCCCGCCGGACAGACGATCCAGGGTCGCCGCCTGACGCGCCGCCACCGTCGGGGAAATGATCCCGGGGCGCAACGCGACCAGAAACTTCAGGCGCTGGGTCACCGGAATCAGCGATGCCGCCACCAGCCAGGAGTCTTCGCATGAGCGACCAGTGGGGATCAGCACCCCGCCGAAGCCCAGGCGATCGGCCGCCTGGGCGACTTGTTGCAGGTAACCGTGGTCGACGGCGCGAGCGCCTTCGGCGGTGCCAAGGTAATGGCCGTCGCCGTGGGTGGGCAGGAACCAGAAGATATTGAGGCTCATGGAGTGGTCTCCTTGGGAAATCGAATGCTGGGTTATTGGGCTTTGGCAACGGCCGCCGGTGGCGTCCAGATCACGTCCTTGATGCTCAAGGGCTTGGGAATCAGCTTGAGCTGGAAGAAGCTGTCGGCGATTTTCTGCTGCGCAGCGACCACCTCCGGCGTGAGGAACAACGCGCCGTAGCCCTGGCGTTTAACCGAGGTCAGCGTGATGTCTGCCGGCAGGCCGAGCAGCGGTGCGACCTGTTGCGTCACGTCCTGCGGGTTGGCCCTGGACCACTCGCCCACACCCCGCACTTCCTCCACCAGGGTCTTGATCACCTCGGGATTCTTTTGCGCGTAAGGCTTGGTCGCCAGGTAGAACTGATGGTTGTCGACGATGCCCTGGCCATCGCGCAGGGTGCGCGCTTGCAGTTGCTGTTCGGCGGCGGCCTGGTACGGGTCCCAGATCACCCAGGCGTCGACGCTGCCGCGCTCGAACGCCGCGCGGGCATCGGCCGGTGGCAGGAACACGGTCTGGATATCGGAGTATTTGAGGCCGGCATCTTCCAGCGCACGAACCAGCAGGTAGTGCACGTTGGAGCCTTTGTTCAGGGCGACTTTCTTGCCCTTGAGTTCGGCCACCGATTTGATCGGCGAGTCTTTCGGCACCAGGATCGCTTCGCTGTGAGGCGCTGGCGGTTCGTAGGCGACGTAGAGCAGATCGGCGCCGGCCGCTTGAGCGAATACGGGTGGGGTTTCGCCGGTCACGCCAAAATCGATGGAGCCGACGTTCAGGCCTTCGAGCAGTTGCGGGCCGCCGGGGAACTCGGTCCATTGCACGTCCACGCCTTGGGCGGCGAGGCGTTTTTCCAGAGTGCCTTTGGCTTTGAGCAGCACCAGGGTGCCGTATTTCTGATAGCCGATACGAAGAGTTTCAGCTTGAGCTTGAGTAATGGCGCCGAAGGTAACAGCCGCAGCAAACAGAGCGACCAGACCACGACGCAAAATGACAGGGCGCATGGCGCTCTCCTTTTTGCAGTTGGGTTTTGGCTGCACCTGCTTGCCCGTTGGCGGGCGAGTAAGGCCAGTACTTCAATGTTCGAAAGGGGTTCAAATGCTCCAGCGAGCACTCAACAAACGGTCATTCAACAGGCCTGGATCGAGCGGCCTGGGGCGTCGCGCCATGGCGCCGAGAAACAACTCCAGCGACTCGTTCAAGCGTTGTTCCAGCTCCGGCGCCAGCTTCGCTGCCGCACTGCCTTCGCCATAGGCGATCTGGCTGTCGACCGCGAAAATCCCTTGGAGCAGTTCATCGGCCTTCAACGCCGACAACACCGGCTTGAGCGCGTAATCCACCGCCAGCATGTGGGCGATGCTGCCGCCGGTAGCCATTGGCAACACGACCTTGTGTGCCAGTGCGCGTTCGGGCAGCAGGTCCAGCACGGTTTTCAACGCGCCGGAGAACGATGCCTTGTACACCGGGGTGGCGATCAGCAGACCGTCGGCATTTTCAATCTGTTGCAACAGGTCGAGCACCTTCGGGCTGTCAAAGCGTGCATGCAGCAAGTCTTCGGCCGGGAAGTCCCGTACCTGGTAACTCACCACTTCCACGCCCTGCCCTTGCAACCAACCTTTGGAGCGCTCCAGCAGCACCCCGGAACGGGAGCGCTGGCTGGGGCTGCCACCGAGTGAGACGACCAGCATTCGGACAATTCCTTGATCGTGTTGGCGATTCGCGGATTGCGATCTCGCTTCGATGGGAGTGACCTTAACAGCTGATTCATATATCTATAAATCATATTTATTCATTTGATTATTCGATATGGAGATATATGAACGAGCGTTTTCCAGGCATAAAAAAAGGCCGTCGAAACGGCCTGAAGTCCCCTGCATCGTGGATCGGTACACCCCCCTCAATTCCCCTTCGCTTCCACAGGTTCAGGGACAGGCAATGGCGGGTGTTAGCGGTTCGGCTGCGGTGTGAGGCGCAGATAGGGCCTGACCGCCCGATAGCCATTGGGAAAGCGCTGTTTGATTTCCTCTTCATCCTTGAGCGACGGCACGATCACCACCTCGTCACCGTCCTGCCAGTTGGCCGGGGTGGCCACCTTGTAGTTGTCGGTAAGCTGCAGCGAATCGATCACCCGCAGGATTTCGTTGAAGTTGCGGCCGGTACTGGCCGGGTAGGTAATCGTCAGCCGCACCTTCTTGTTCGGGTCGATCACGAACAGCGAGCGCACGGTCAGGGTGTCATTGGCATTGGGATGAATCAGGTCGTAGAGGTCCGAGACCTTGCGGTCGGCGTCGTCGAGGATCGGGAAGTTGACCACGGTGTTCTGGGTGTCGTTGATGTCTTCGATCCAGCGATGATGGGAGTCCACCGGGTCGACGGACAGCGCGATGGCCTTGACTCCGCGCTTGGCGAACTCGTCTTTCAACCTGGCGGTGAAGCCCAGTTCAGTGGTGCACACCGGCGTGAAGTCCGCCGGGTGCGAGAACAGCACACCCCAGCTATCGCCCAGCCACTGGTGGAAACGGATGGTACCGGCGCTGGAATCCTGTTCGAAATCGGGGGCGATGTCGCCGAGTCTGATACCCATGGTGCTGCTCCTTTTGAGTGCTTATTGAGCTCCACTGTGCCTGGGTTTCTTATCTATTAAAAAGAATAAATATCGCTTTATTTAGACCATATAGAAATATTAAACATCTGTTCACTGGACCTGATCAGCCATCGGGCCGAACATCGCTCACAAGGTTCGAGAAGGCCTTGAGTTGCTGCAAAAAGGGGCGTTTCGGGGCGGGATTACGGGGGTGACTCCGTCTTGAAACGCAAAAGCCCCGCCCGGCGTGATGCCGGGCGGGGCTTTTTTTCGTCGGTTACCCGCGCGTGCTTACAGCAGCGGAATCGAGTAGCTGACGATCAGGCGGTTTTCGTCCTGGGAACGGGTGTTCGGCAGGTCGGTGCGCCACATGGCGTTTTTCCACATGAAGCCCAGGTTCTTCAGGGCGCCGGACTGGACGACGTAACCCACGGTCAGGTCGCGCTCCCACTCGGAAGCGCCATTGGCCGCCTGGCGACCGGCAGCGTTGACGGTATCGATGTCGTCGCCCTTGAGGTAAACCAGACCCGCCGTCAGGCCAGGTACGCCAACCTTGGCGAAGTCGAACGAGTAGCGAGCCTGCCAGGTGCGCTCGCCGGCACGGGCGAACTTCTGGATCTGCATGTCGGTGATGATGTAGGCCGACGAGCCGTCGCCCTGATTCAGCCAAGGGAAGTCGCTGCTGCCGTTGCTGACCTGGTAACCGCCACCGAAGGTGTGACCTTCGACGGTGTAGAGGAACAGGCCGCTGTACAGGTTGTTGTCGACTTTGCCCTTGCCGTTCGGCGCGTTGTAGTTACCGGTGGTGAAGTACGCAGGATCGTGACCGTTTGCGCCGTCGTCGGAGCTGTTGAAGTAACGCAGGTCGGACTTCAACACGCCCGGGCCGATTGCCCAGTTGTGAGTCAGGCCCAGGAAGTGTTGCTTGTAGAACTCTTCCAGGTTGCCGTAGTAGTACTGCGCGGTCAGGTCCTTGGTGATTTTGTAGTCACCACCGGCATAGATGAACTTGTTGCTGTCACGGCCCGCTGCGGTACGGCTGTTGGAGCCGGAGATCGACAGCTGCTGGTTGTTGCTCGAGTTACGGCCCTTGGCCTGCTCGATCTGGCCACCGACCAGGGTCAGGTCCTTGATGTCACCGGAGGTGATCTGGCCACCTTGCCAGGTTTGCGGCAGCAGACGACCGTCGTTGGTCACGATCACCGGCAGTTTTGGCTGCAGGGTGCCCAGCTTCAGCTCGGTCTGCGAGACCTTGGCCTTGGCGGTCAGGCCCAGGCTGGAGAAGTTGTCTACCGCTTCGCCGTTGGACTTGCTCGGGAAAACGGTACCGCCGTAGGAGTTGTTCACCGCACCGTTAGTACCGCCACCCGAATCCAGCTTCACGCCCAGCAGGCCGATCGCGTCGATACCGAAGCCGACGGTGCCCTGGGTGTAACCGGAAGTGAAACGCAGGTCGAAGCCTTGGCCCCACTCTTCGTTCTTGTTCGGGCCAGTGCCGTCACGGTAGTCGGTGTTGATGTAGAAGTTACGCAGACCCAAAGTGGCCTTGCTGTCTTCGATGAAACCGGCGGCGCTTGCCTGCTGCGCCAAAACCCCTACGGCCACAGCCAGGGCCAAGGTGGACTTGTTCATTGTTTCGCTCCTGTTATTTCTAATTTTTAGGTCCGGGGTCGATTGCCCTGGATCCTTGATTCGTATGACTGGCACCACGAACCCGCAGTGAATAGCTGCCCCTGAAAATCGGGGGGCGCAGCATACCTGTTCATAAAACCGAAATGAATCGCCCAAACCCTATTTATATCGGAATGGAATATATCTAGTCATACGATGTCCGACCAGGAAAGATATCGGCATGCAAACCGATTCCTGTAGTCGTGGTGATCGGGAGGGTGCAACAAGTAAGTGAACCGGGGTGTTGCGGGGCCTGTTGGTCAGGTGGGGGCTACTGTAGACGTTTGGATAAAAATCTAAAAAGAATAAAAAATCATCGATAGTTAGTTTTATGGAATAAAAAAGTTGACCCAAAAGAAAGCCCCGTACTAGGACGGGGCTCTTTTTACACCAGCTGCTTACATGAAGCTGTAGGTGTAGTTGAAGATCAGACGGGTCTGATCCTGGTCGGCGGTGCTGGTGTTGCCACGATACATACCGTGACGCAGCGTGGTGCCGAAGCCTTTGAGCATACCGGTCTGAATCACGTAGTCCACACGCAAGTCGGTCTCGCGCTCGTTCAGGTCATCACCCACGCCATTGGTGGCCTTGATGTCCCGACCGTACAGGTAGGCAGCCGAAGCTTTCAGACCTGGCACGCCCAGAGAGGCGAAGTCGTAGGAGTACTGACCGTAGGTGGTGTTTTCACCGGCACGGATGAAGCTGCCCACGGTGGCGTCGGTGAAGGAGTAGAAGCTGGCGCCGCCGGCACCTTCGTTGCGACCGTTGCCATCGACAACGTTGCCCTGGTTCAGGAACACGAAGCCGCCGTCATCGTTGACACGCTGGTGACCGAGCAGGAATGCGCTGCCGCCCAGGGTATAGGTGAACGTGGCGCTCCAGGTCTTGTTGTCGACCTCGCCCGGGGTCTTGGCAAAACCGTTGTTGTTGTTGAACTGATAGCCAGCCTGGCCGTTCTTGCCGTCGGAGCTGCTGTCGAAGTAACGCAGGTCAGTCTTGAAGGACTGGTTCGGCGCGATCGGGTAAACGTGTACCAGGCCGAGGAAGTTCTGCTTGTAGTAGTCTTCCAGGTTTGCGTAGTAGTACTGCAGCAAGAGGTCTTTGGTGACCTTCCAGTCGGCACCGGCGTAACGGAACTGATTGCTGTCCTGAGTACCGCCGGCTACGGCCAGGCCAGTGCTGTTGGACGAAGCGCGACCGGTGGCGTGCTCGAGTTGACCGACGTTGAAGGTGACGTTGTCGATTTCCTTCGAGGTGATGGTGCCGCCTTCAAACGTTTGCGGCAGCACACGGCTGTCGTTCGCGATCAGGATCGGCATGTTCGGCATCAGAGCGCCGCCCACGTGGGCTTCGGTCTTGGAGAAGCGTGCCTTGACGTTACCGGCCAGACGGCTCCACGAGCTCTCTGCCGAACCGTCGGAATCGCTAGGAGTGAACGAGTTGTTGTCCGGGTGGTGACCCTTGCCGCCATCCAGGTGGATACCGACCAGCGCCTGGGCGTCGATACCGAAACCGACGACACCTTGGGTGAAGCCTGACTGGTAGTCGAACTTCAGGCCTTCAGCGGCTTCGCGCTGTCTGTTTGAAGGAGTATTGTTAGTGGTGTTGGCAGCATTTTCACGGTTATCGGCGTCGAAATAATAAGTACGCGAACTAACCGATGCCTTGCTGTCTTCGATGAAACCCGCGGCGCCTGCCTGCTGCGCCAGAACCCCAAAGGCCACGGCCAAGGCCAAGGTGGACTTGTTCATTGTTTCGCTCCTCTCATCTCTAATTCTTGTAGTCCTGGTTCCGGGTCAAATGCCCTGAAATCCAAAGATGCGCGATTAGCGCCGGACGGTGACTCACAAGTCAATCGTAACTATGTGTGTCTACGACCATAGTCTAATCCCCGGTTTTTTGGTCCATGCAGGGTCATGAATTCGCCACAAACCTGAAAAGAATGGATGGCTTCTTTTCTCATACCATTTAGGTATTTAGCTCACGGTGCCTGAACCCCCTCAGAATAGAGCGGCCGGCTCATAAGCTAATTCCTAAATGTTATTTATTTTGCGTTTCTTATATCGATTAGGTTTTGAAGCAATCCTGAAACAAATCCAGTCGAAAAGGACAACGCCATGACCACCCGACGCGCACTATCCAGACCAATTGTGACAGTTTGTGTATCGCTGCTATTTTCTTTTACCGCGCACGCTGCCAACCTCACGGTCGGTTACCAGACCGGCATCGATCCAAGCAAAGTCCCTCAGGCAGACGGCCTCTACGAAAAAACCATCGGTGAGAAAATCGACTGGCGTCGCTTCAACAGCGGCCCGGAAGTGGTCACGGCCATTGCCTCGGGCGATGTGCAGATCGGCAATCTCGGCTCCAGCCCGCTGGCGGCGGCTGCGTCGCGCAACCTGCCGATCGTCGCGTTCATCGTTTCGGCGCAGATCAATGCCGCCGAGGCGCTGGTGGTGCGCAACGGCAGCGGTATCGATAAACCGCAGGATCTGATCGGCAAGACCATCGCCACGCCCTTCGTTTCCACCTCTCACTACAGCCTGTTGGGCGCGCTCAAGCACTGGGGCCTGGACACCTCGAAGGTCAAAGTGGTGAACCTGCAACCGGCGGAAATCGCCGCGGCGTGGAAGCGTGGGGACATCGACGGCGCGTTCGTCTGGTCGCCGGCGCTGGGGGAAATTCGCAAGACCGGCAAGACCTTGACCGACGCCGCCCAGGTCGGCCAGTGGGGCGCGCCGACCTTCGAGGTCTGGGTCGCGCGCAAGGATTTCGCCGAGAAGCACCCCGAAGTGGTGGCGAAATTCGCCAAGGTCACCCTCGACTCGTTTGCCGATTATGCGGCGCATAAGGACAGCTGGACGGCGGACTCCGTGCCGGTGCAAAAAATCGCCAAATTGACCGGTGCCAATGCCGCCGACGTACCGGAATTGCTCGCGGGATCGGCGTTCCCGGATGCCAAGGCGCAACAGACCAGCGCGCTGCTCGATGGCGGCACGGCCAAGGCGATTGGCGAGACGGCGAAGTTCCTGAAGGAACAGGGGAAGGTTGAGACGGTACTGGCGGATTATTCGCCGTATGTCAGTGCGAAGTTCGTGCAGGACTGACACGCCCCCCCTGTAGGAGCGAGCACGCTCCTACAGGGTTTGGGTGGTGTTCACAGGGCCTTTTCGAAGATCTTCGAATTACGCTGATAGTTGTACAGCGACGCCCGCGCCGATGGCAGGCGCTCGACGCTGCTTGGCGCAAAGCCGCGCTCGCGGAACCAGTGGGCCGTGCGGGTGGTGAGGACGAACAGGGTTTTCAACCCCTGGGCCCGGGCGCGATCTTCAATGCGCTCCAGCAACTCGTCGCCACGACCGCCATGCCGGTACTCCGGATTCACCGCCAGGCAAGCCAGCTCGCCGGCGTCCGAATCGGCAATCTGATACAGCGCCGCACAGGCGATGATCATGCCTTCACGCTCGACCACGCTGAACTGCTCGATCTCGCGCTCCAGCACTTCGCGGGAACGACGCACCAGAATCCCCTGCTCTTCCAGCGGGCTGATCAGGTCCAGTAATCCACCCACGTCTTCGATTGCCGCTTCGCGCACCACTTCGAACTGCTCCTGGGCCACCAGGGTGCCGCCACCGTCGCGGGTGAAGAGTTCGGTCAGCAGCGCGCCGTCTTCGGCGTAACTGACGATATGGCTGCGCGCCACGCCGCCACGGCAGGCTTCGGCCGCCGCATCCAGCAGTTCCGCCTGATAGTTGCTTCCCAGGCGCTGCAGATGCGCCGGCACCTGCTGTGGACGCAGTTCGCGCACCAGACGCCCGTGCTCATCGATCAGGCCTTCTTCGGCACCGAACAGCAGCAGCTTGTCCGCGCCCAGGTCGATGGCGGCGCGGGTGGCGACGTCTTCGCAGGCGAGGTTGAAGATTTCACCGGTCGGCGAGTAACCCAGGGGCGAGAGCAGCACGATGGAGCGCTCGTCGAGCAGGCGATTGATGCCCTTGCGGTCGACCCGGCGCACTTCGCCGGTGTGGTGATAGTCGACGCCTTCGAGCACGCCGATCGGCCGCGCCGTCACCAGGTTGCCGCTGGCCACCCGCAGGCGCGAGCCCTGCATCGGCGAGGACGCCATGTCCATGGACAGGCGCGCTTCGATGGCGATGCGCAGCTGACCAACGGCGTCGATCACGCATTCCAGGGTCGCGGCATCGGTGATGCGCATGCCATGGTGGTAATGCGGCGTCAGGCCGCGAGCCTCCAGGCGAGCTTCGATTTGCGGACGGGAACCGTGAACCAGCACCAGACGCACGCCCAGGCTGTGCAACAGCACCAGGTCGTGGACGATATTGCCGAAGTTGGAGTGCTCAACGCCGTCGCCGGGCAGCATGACGACAAAGGTGCAATCGCGGTGGGCGTTGATGTAAGGGGAAGCGTGACGAAGCCAATTGACGTATTCGGGCATGAACCTGGGCCTGTAATAAATAGCAGCCGAAAAAAAGGGCGAACAGAAAACGCACAGCGGGCTGATGGTTATCGTCGGAACAGGCTTGGCGACACGCGCGCTCTCCTCATGAATACGGGTTGGGACACTGGCAATTTAACAACGCTCCCTTATCTGTAGGGGCTGCCGAAGGCTGCGATCTTTTGATCTTCGCTTTTAAAGGCAAGATCAAAAGATCGCAGCCTTCGGCAGCTCCTACAAGGGTTGCGTTCAGCCGCTGATGGCTGGCTTCAGGCAGTAATGTTCAATCAACTGCCGTAATAGATGCACCGTAGGCTGCAAACGTGACATTTCAAGGAATTCTCCCGGCTGGTGGGCGCAGGCGATGTCGCCGGGGCCGAGCACCACGGTCTCGCAGCCAAGTCGCTGAAGATAAGGTGCTTCGGTGCCGAATGCCACCGCTTCGGCACTGTGGCCGGTGAGCTTTTCGGCGATTCGCACCAGTTCCGCGCCTTCGGCCTGCTCGAATGACGGCACGTCGGGGAACAGCGGCGCGTAGTCGATCTTCACCTGATGCCGCTCGGCCACCGGCTTGAGCCGCTGCAGGATCTCGGCGCGCAAGGCCTTGGGGTCCATGCCCGGCAGCGGTCGCAGGTCGAACTCCAGCGAACACTGACCACAGATACGGTTGGGGTTGTCGCCGCCGTGGATGCAGCCGAAATTCAGGGTCGGGGTCGGTACGCCGAACTGCGGATTGCGGAATTCGCGCTGCCACAACAGACGCAAGCCGCGCAGCTCGCCGATGGCATCGTGCATGGCTTCCAGGGCGCTGTGGCCCAGGCGCGGGTCCGAGGAGTGGCCGCTCTGACCGAGAATATCGATGCGCTCCATCATGATGCCCTTGTGCATGCGGATCGGCCGCAGCCCCGTCGGCTCGCCGATCACCGCCGCCCTGCCCAATGGCCGCCCGGCTTGCGCCAGTGCCCGGGCACCAGACATCGAGCTTTCTTCATCGCAGGTGGCGAGGATCATCAGCGGCTGCTTGAACGGCTGATCGAGCAAAGGCTTGAGCGCTTCGATGGCCAGGGCGAAAAAGCCCTTCATGTCGCAACTGCCCAGGCCCACCCAGCGGCCGTCGACTTCGGTGAGTTTCAGCGGATCGGTATTCCACAGGGCGCCGTCGAACGGCACGGTATCGCTGTGCCCGGCCAGCACCAGCCCGCCGGGGCCGGAGCCGAACGTGGCGAGCAGATTGAATTTGCCCGGGCTGACCTGCTGGATATCGCAGGCAAAACCCAGATCGCCCAGCCACGTGGCCAACAGGTCGATCACCGCACGATTGGATTGATCGAGCCTTGGCTGGGTACAACTGACGGACGGTGCAGCGATCAGCGCAGCGAACTGATCTTTCATGGACGGCAAAGGCATCGCAGACTCCAACCCCCGAATTGAAGTCCATCATAGAGCGATCCGGTGACAGGAATAAACCGTTGCACGGCGCAGTCCGGACCAGTGCTGTACACTGCACGACCTTGGCAGCCATACATTCCCCCCGGCTGCGCTCCCGATCCTGGATTTTCCGGCCATGCAGAAAGAAACCGAAATCAAACTCCGCGTCAGCCGCGAAACCCTCGCCGCCCTGCGCGAGCATCCACTGCTTAAAAAACGCATCAAGTCCGGCTGGGAACGCCGTGAGCTGATGAATCAGTACTTCGACACCCCCGAGCGCGACCTGGCCCACGCCAAGGTTGCCCTGCGCCTGCGCAAGGATGGCGATGAAGTGATTCAGACCCTCAAGACCCGCGGCCAGAGCGTCGCCGGTCTGTCGGTGCGCAACGAATACGACTGGAACCTGCCAAAGGCCAAGCTCGACCTGAAGAAGCTCGACGGCGAATGCTGGCCCGAAGCCCTGGCCGAGCTGGACAAGAAAACCCTGAAGCCGATCTTCACCACCGATTTCGTCCGCGAACGCGCCGAAATCGCCTGGGGTCGCGGCAAGGCCAAGGTGGTCATCGAAGCCGCGCTGGACCTGGGCCATGTAGTGGTCGGCAAACAGAAAGAAGAAATCTGCGAACTGGAACTGGAACTGCGCGAAGGCGAGCCCGCCGCGCTGCTGGAACTGGCCGCGGAACTGGCCGAGAAGCTGGCCCTGATGCCCTGCGACATCAGCAAGGCCGAACGCGGCTATCGCCTGTACGACGCCAACAGCTATTCCCTGAGCCTGCCGGCCCCGCAACTGACCGCCGAGACTCCGCTGGACGAAGCCTTCGCCGCGCTGTCCTGGCATTTGCTGGGCAGCAGCCAGCGTCTGGCCGAGCAGTATCGCTTCAACGGCCACTGGCGTCTGCTGCAGGACTGGGTGGAAAACCTGGCCGAACTGCGTGCACTGATCAGCAGCCTGGGCCAGGCCGCCCCGCGTCAGTCGACTCACGATTTGCGCGTTGCCCTGGACGCCCTGCTGGAAGACTGGCGCCCGCTGGTCCAGGCCGGTGCGGACGATGAAGACATCCGCAAAGCCGCGCCGGAGCAGTTCCTCGAAGAGCTGGAAGACCCGCGCTGGGGCCTGTTCTCGCTGACCACTTCACGCTGGCTGCTGGCCCGCACCTGGGCCGCCGACCGCAACACCCGCGGCAATCGCCAGGGCGCGGCGCAACTGAGCAGCTGGCTGCCGCGACTGCTGAGCGAAGAAGCCAGCTCGCTGCAACTGCAACGCTACCAGCAGCAACCCGAAGACCTGGCCGAGCAACTGCCGCGTATCGAACGCATCCAGGTCTGGCTGCACCACGCGCGCAACGTGCTGGACATTCCGGAGATGGATCGTCTGTACGGCGAGATGAACAAACTGGCGCAACTGGCCAACGAACCGATCACCGACGAAGCCCTGGACGCGCGCAAGCAGCAGGCGATTGCGGTGTATCAGAACCGGGCGTGGAAGATGCTGTTGCGTCTGTAATACCGCTAAAAGATCGCAGCCTTCGGCAGCTCGTACAGGAGTACACATTCCCCTGCAGGAGCTGCCGCAGGCTGCGATCTTTTGCTTTAGCGCATCACCGGCAAACTGGTCGTCGACTTGATCTCCGACAACGCCACAATCGAGTTCACCTCCTGAATCCCCGGCACCAGCGACAGCTTCTCGAAGAAGAATCGCTCATACGCCTCGATGTCCGCGGCGACGATCCGCAGCATGAAATCCACCGCCCCCATCAGCACATAACACTCCAGCACTTCGGGGAAGCCGCGAATCGCTTCGGTGAATTCGGTGAAGTTCGAACGCCCGTGGGCGTTGAGTTTGACCTGGGCGAAGATCTGCGTGTTCAGGCCGATTTTCTTGCGGTCGAGCAAGGTCACCTGGGCGCGAATGATCCCCTCCTCCTTCATCCGCTGAATCCGTCGCCAGCAAGGCGACTGCGACAAGCCAACCTGTTCGGCGATCTGCGCGCTGGAGAGCGAGGCGTCCTCCTGCAGCAACGCCAGGATCCTGCGGTCGTAACTGTCCAGCTCGCTCTGCATAAAAAAACCTTCAACTGATGAATTAAGGAATTGATCTATTCGCAACCGATGCAATTACGCTCATCTTAGATAAGAAATACCCGCCATCGAATGTAAATATTTCTCCAGCGATTTTGGAGAACGACCATGCCTCATCTGGAAGCCGTAAATACCCTGCCCGCCCGGGCCGATGTCTGGAACGCCAGCAACGCGCATTGCCGCGTTCGCTACCAATTGCAGGCCAACGCCGAACCCGACCTGCTGTGTCGCGCGCTCAACCTGTTCGCCTTGCAGTTCCTGACGCCGCAACAGGTGAACGTGCAGCGCGAGGCGGACGACCTGAGCATCGAAGTGGTGATCGACGGATTGAGCTGGCATCGCGCCCAGGTGATTGCGGAAAAACTGCGTAACCTGATCAGCGTCTGCTCGGTGGATCTGCACACCGCCGACGCACCAAAGCTCGAAGTGGCCCAGGCCACCGGCTGAAAGAAATCGATACGGCTTCGTCGGGTAGTGGCCCAACGGTCTGTTGCGCCACGACTATCCTTTGCGCACTTGTGTTCAAAAGGAGCCCGCATGTCCGTTCAACTCGCCTTTCAGGACCGCTGGCTGGATATCAATGATGTACTGCGTGAACTGGTCGCCCAGGGCTATATCAGCCAGGACTCGGCCGAGCACGCGCTCAATGCCCGTCGCCGTCACGCCGCCCATGGCCAGATGCATCCTCTGGAGTTCATCGCCAGCCAGCAACTGGACGACCTCAGCCGCCCCGGCAAACACCACGATCTGGAAAACCTGACCCTGTGGCTGTCCCAGCAGGCGGGCCAGCCTTATCTGCGTATCGACCCGCTGAAAATCAACGTCGCGGCCGTCATGCCGCTGATGTCCTACGCCTTCGCCCAGCGCCACAAGATTCTCGCGGTGTCCATCGACCGTGACGCCGTGACCGTCGCCAGCGCCCAGCCCTACGTCAGCAGTTGGGAGGCCGACCTGACCCATGTGCTGAAGCTGCCGATCAAGCGCGTAGTGGCCAACCCGGTGGACATCCAGCGCTTCAGCGTGGAGTTTTTCCGCCTGGCCAAATCGGTCACCGGCGCCAGCAACGGCGAGCAACAGGTCAACACCCTGGGCAACTTCGAACAGTTGCTCAACCTCGGCGCCAGCGACCAGGAGCCGGACGCCAACGACGCGCACATCGTCAATATCGTCGACTGGTTGTTCCAGTACGCCTTCCAGCAGCGCGCCAGCGATATCCACATCGAACCCCGGCGCGAGCAGGGTACGGTGCGCTTTCGCATCGACGGCGTGCTGCACAACGTCTACCAGTTTCCGCCGCAGGTCAGCATGGCCATCGTCAGCCGCCTGAAAACCCTGGGGCGGATGAACGTCGCGGAGAAACGCAAACCCCAGGACGGCCGGGTCAAGACCAAGACCCCGGACGGCGGCGAAGTGGAGCTGCGACTCTCGACCCTGCCCACCGCCTTTGGCGAAAAAATGGTCATGCGGATTTTCGACCCCGAGGTCCTGCTGAAGGATTTCGACCAGCTCGGGTTTTCCGCCGACGACCTGCGCCGCTGGCAGGACATGACCCGCCAGCCCAACGGCATCATTCTGGTCACCGGGCCGACCGGGTCCGGCAAGACCACCACGCTCTACACCACCCTGAAAAAACTGGCGACGCCGGAGGTCAACCTCTGCACCATCGAAGACCCGATCGAGATGGTCGAGCCGGCGTTCAATCAGATGCAGGTCCAGCACAACATCGACCTGACTTTCGCCTCCGGGGTGCGCGCGCTGATGCGGCAGGACCCGGACATCATCATGATCGGCGAGATCCGCGACCTGGAAACCGCGGAGATGGCGATCCAGGCCGCGCTCACCGGCCACCTGGTGCTGTCGACGCTGCACACCAACGACGCGCCGAGCGCCATCAGCCGCCTGCTGGAACTGGGCGTGCCGCATTACCTGATCAAGGCCACGGTGCTGGGCGTCATGGCCCAGCGTCTGGTGCGAACCCTGTGCCCGCACTGCAAGGCACCGCAAACCCTGGGCGAAGAAGACTGGCAAACCCTGACCCGGCCCTGGCAGGCGCCACTGCCCACCAACGCGCAACGGGCCATCGGTTGCCTGGAGTGTCGCGACACCGGCTATCACGGCCGCGCCGGGGTCTACGAAATCATGCAATTGACCGACGGCGTGAAAGCCCTGATCAGCCCTGATACCGATCTGATGGCGGTCAGGCGCCAGGCGTTCAAGGAAGGAATGCGCAGCCTGCGGCTGTCCGGTGCGCAGAAAGTGGCGGCGGGGCTGACCACGGTCGAAGAGGTGCTGCGGGTCACGCCGCAGAGTGAGCAGAAGTAGACGTGAGCGCATGGAACTCAGTCAGGGGGCGACAATCCAACGGCGTAGATCAAACAGTGGAGTCACCCATCATGCGTTTCAAACTTGCTGTCGCCACCATCGCCCTGTTGTCCCTGCCTGTCGGTTCGGCGATGGCTGACAGCTTCTGGCGTAACGTCATTTCCTCCGGCGCAACCACCGGCTCGACGTATCTGACGTTCAAGGACCACAAGCTGATCATCGCCGCTCAGGACGACGCCAGCAGCTTCGTCGCCAGCGATGGCGGCATCCGCGGTCCGTACCTGGAAGCGGCGATGCAGAAAGTCCGCGCCGACAACCCGGGCCTGCAGGCCACGGACATGGAACTGGCGAATGCGATCCTGGCGAAGAATGCCGTGGCTGCGGAGTAACCTTTCCGGTCAGAAAATATGCCGCCCGAATGGGCGGCATTTTTTTTCTGCACAATCTTCAAACCTGATGCAAATCCCTGTGGGAGCGGGTTTGCTCGCTCCCACAAGGTCGTGCGTGATCCGCAGGTTATCGGTACTCATCCAATGGCACACACGCACAGAACAGGTTGCGATCCCCATACACATTGTCCACCCGGTTCACCGCCGGCCAATACTTGTGGGCCTTGGTGTGGGCATCTGGCGTGACGCCCTGCTCGACACTGTACGGCCGCTCCCAGACGCCGGTGATATCGGCCAAGGTATGCGGCGCGCGCTTGAGCGGGTTGTCCTCGGCCGGCCAGTTGCCGTTCTGCACCTCGGTGATCTCCGCACGAATGCTAAGCATCGCGCCGATAAAGCGGTCCAGTTCGGCCTTCGACTCGCTTTCGGTAGGTTCCACCATTAAGGTTCCCGGCACCGGGAAGGACATGGTCGGCGCGTGGAAGCCATAGTCCATCAGGCGCTTGGCAACGTCCTCCTCACTGATGCCGGTCAAGGTCTTGAGCGGACGCAGATCGAGAATGCATTCGTGGGCCACCCGTTCGTTGCGTCCAGTGAAAAGCACCGGGAACGCTCCTGACAAATGCCGCGCCAGGTAATTCGCAGAGAGGATCGCCACTTCGCTGGCATCCGCCAGTTGCGGGCCCATCATCGCGATGTACATCCAACTGATCGGCAGGATGCTCGCGCTGCCCCAGGGCGCGGCGCTGACAGCACCGTTCTGCACAAGCGGCCCGTCGATCGGCACCACCGGGTGATTGGCCACGAACGGCGCGAGATGCGCACGGATGCCAATCGGCCCCATGCCCGGCCCGCCCCCGCCATGGGGAATACAGAAGGTTTTGTGCAGGTTCATGTGAGACACGTCGGCGCCGATGTCCGCCGGCCGCGCCAGCCCGACCTGGGCGTTGAGGTTGGCGCCGTCCATGTACACCTGGCCGCCATGGCTATGGATAACCTCGCAGATTTCGCTGATGCCTTCCTCGTACACGCCATGGGTCGACGGATAGGTCGCCATCAGGCATGAAAGCTTGTCGCCAGCGTGCGCGGCTTTCTCTTTCAGATCATCCAGATCGACGTTGCCGGCCTCATCGCACTCGACAATCACCACGCGCATCCCGGCCATCTGCGCCGATGCCGGGTTGGTACCGTGGGCCGAGGACGGAATCAGGCAAATGTCACGCCCGCCCTGCTGACGGCTCTCGTGGTATTTGCGGATCGCCAGCAGCCCGGCGTACTCGCCCTGGGCGCCGGAGTTGGGCTGCATGCAGATCGCATCGAAACCGGTGATCGCGCAGAGCCAGCGCTCCAGTTCCTCGATCATCAATGAATAACCGACCGCCTGCTCCCTGGGTGCAAACGGATGCAGGTTGGCGAACTGCGGCCAGGTGATCGGGATCATTTCGCTGGTGGCGTTGAGCTTCATGGTGCAGGAGCCCAGCGGAATCATCGATTGATTGAGCGCCAGGTCCTTGTTTTCCAGTTGCTTGAGGTAGCGCAGCATTTCGGTTTCGCTGTGATGGGCGCTGAACACCGGATGGCGCAGATAAGGCGAGGTTCGCACAAGCCCTGGGGGAATGCCGCCAGCCAGAGCTTCGGCGTCCAGGTCTTCGACCTTGAGCCCATGATCGGCACCGAGGAACACATCGAACAGCCGGGCCACGGTGGTTTCATCGCAGGTTTCGTCGAGGCTCAGGCCCAAACGCCCGCGCCCCAGGATGCGCAAATTGATCTGCGCGGCCTGGGCACTTTCGATGATCGCGGTCTGGGTGCCGCCGACCTCCAGGGTCAGGGTGTCGAAGAAGTGCTGGTTCACGCGCTTGATGCCCTTGCGCTCAAGGCCGGCGGCGAGGATGCAGGTCAGCCGGTGCAACCGCTGGGCAATGCGCTTGAGCCCTTCCGGCCCGTGATAGACCGCATAGAAACTGGCGATGTTGGCCAACAGCACTTGCGCGGTACAGATGTTGGAGTTGGCCTTCTCCCGGCGAATGTGTTGCTCGCGGGTTTGCAGGGCCATGCGCAGGGCGACGTTGCCACGGGCATCTTTCGACACGCCGATGATCCTGCCGGGAATCGCCCGCTTGAACTCTTCGCGGCTGGCGAAAAACGCCGCATGGGGTCCACCGTAGCCCATGGGTACGCCAAAGCGCTGGGAAGAGCCGAACACCACATCGGCGCCCAACTCCCCGGGCGGGGTCAGCAGCAACAGGCTCAAGAGGTCGGCGGCGACGCACGCCAGCGCCTGCTGGGCATGCAGGTGATCGATCAGCGCACGCAGGTCGCGGATCTCGCCGTGGGTGTCGGGATACTGCAGCAAAGCGCCAAAGACCTGGTGCTGCTTCAAGTTATCCACAGTGTCGATGATCAACTCGAAGCCGAAACCTTCGGCCCGGGTTTGGACCACGGAAATGGTCTGCGGATGGCAGTTTTCATCGACGAAGAACAGATTGCTTTTCGACTTGGCGACCCGCTTGGCCAGCGCCATGGCTTCGGCGGCCGCCGTGGCTTCGTCCAGCAGCGAGGCGTTGGCCAGTTCAAGGCCGGTGAGGTCGATGGTCAACTGCTGGAAATTCAGCAACGCTTCGAGCCGGCCCTGGGCGATTTCCGGTTGATAGGGGGTGTAGGCGGTGTACCAGCCGGGGTTTTCCAGGACGTTGCGCAGGATGACCGCCGGCGTGAGCGTGCCGTGGTAGCCCATGCCGATCAGGCTGGTCCAGATCTGGTTCTGCTCGGCATAGCCGCGCAGTTTCGCCAACGCGGCTTCTTCGTCCAGGGCCGGCGGCAGGTCGAGGGCACGGTTCAGGCGAATTCCCGGCGGTACCGTCTGCTCGATCAACTCGACCCGGCTGCCCAGACCAAGGCTGTCGAGCATCGCCTGCTGCTCGGCGGCATCCGGCCCGAGGTGGCGGCGAAGAAAGGCATTGGGATCGCGTAACAGGCTCAAGGACGGCAACTGGGACATGACGGGCTCTCTCTTGACTGGCGCTCGGCGTCGATGGAACACGGTCAATCCAGCATAGCAGCCGATGGAAAATCAAAAGATCGCAGCCTTCGGCAGCTCCTACATTGAAATGCGATCTTTTGATTCACCAAAAATAAAAAAGCCCCGACAGGTCGGGGCTTTGGGGTGTCGCCCAAGGCTTATTCGCCGATGGCAGCCTTGTAGCCAGCCGCATCCAGCAGCTTGTCCAGCTCGGCGGTGTTGCTTGGCTTGAGCTTGAAGATCCAGGCGCCGTATGGCTCGGAGTTCAGCAGCTCAGGCGATGCGCTCAACTCTTCGTTGACCGCGATCACTTCGCCGGAAACCGGGGAATAGATGTCGGAGGCCGCTTTAACCGATTCCACCACGCCCGACTGATCACCGGCCGCGAAGGTTTTTCCCACTTCGGTCAATTCGACGAACACCACATCGCCCAGCGCTTCCTGTGCGTGATCGCTGATGCCCACGGTAACGGTGCCGTCGGCTTCCAGGCGTGCCCATTCGTGGCTTTCGGCAAAACGCAGGTCGGCAGGGATATCGCTCATGTTCTGTGTCCTCAGGAAAATGGTCGGCGGACAAGGCCCGCCAGAAAGATTAGATCAGGGTTTTGCCATGGCGGACGAAGGTCGGTTTGACCACTCGGACCGGGTACCACTTGCCACGGATTTCCACTTCCGCGCGGTCGGCTGTCGCCATCGGCACGCGCGCCAGTGCAATCGACTTGCTAAGCGTAGGAGAGAAACTACCACTGGTGATCTCCCCTTCGCCAACATCGGCGATACGGACCACTTGATGAGCGCGCAAAACCCCGCGTTCCTCAAGCACCAGACCGACCAGTTTGTGCTGCACGCCACCGCTCTGCTCGGCTTCGAGCGCCGTGCGCCCGATGAACTGGCGGCTGGCCGGTTCCCAGGCGATGCTCCAGGCCATGTTGGAGACCAGCGGCGACACCTGCTGATCGATGTCCTGGCCGTACAGGTTCATGCCGGCTTCGACCCGCAGGGTATCCCGCGCGCCAAGACCGATCGGGGAAATGCCCGCCCCCACCAGATCGTTGAAAAAACCCGGCGCCTGATCCGCCGGCAGGATGATTTCCAGGCCGTCTTCGCCGGTGTAACCGGTGCGCGCGAAGAACCAGTCGCCATCGGGCAGCCCTTCGAAGGGCTTGAGCAGCTGGATCAGATTGCCCCGGCACTGGTTCACCAGCTCGGCCACCTTGTGCCGGGCGTGGGGACCTTGAATGGCCAGCATCGCCAGCTCGGAGCGTTCCTTGAGGTGCACATCGAAGCCGGCGAGATGAGCCTGCATCCACGCCAGGTCCTGGTCGCGGGTGGAGGCGTTGACCACCAGACGATAACCCTCGTCCAGACGGTAGACGATCATGTCGTCGACGATGCCGCCGCGCTCGTTGAGCATGGTGCTGTACAAGGCGCGGCCGGGGCTGTGCAGGCGCTCGACGTCATTGGCCAGCAGATGCTGCAGCCAGACTTTGGCCTGGGGGCCATCGACGTCGATAACGGTCATGTGGGATACATCGAAAACACCGCAGTCGCGACGCACCGCATGGTGTTCCTCGACCTGCGATCCGTAATGCAGGGGCATATCCCAACCGCCAAAATCGACCATCTTCGCGCCGAGGGCGAGATGAAGGTCATACAGAGGCGTACGCTGTCCCATGGGTTTCTCCTTCCGGGCGTGGCGAAGGTGCGGGCGAGAGCTCAACCGGGTAAAAGCCCTGAAACAAAGGGCTTCAGCCGATTACTACTACTTCTTCTGTCAGACGTACCGCACCGAATGCCGCGCATTGTAGCCGCAAGGTGTAGGACTGGCACCTAGCTGTTTTGATGCGCTGAACGACGGATCAATCCGATGACCGGCAACAGCCCGACCAGGACCAGGGTCAGCGCCGGCAAAGAGGCCCTTGCCCACTCCCCTTCGCTGGTCATTTCGAAGATCCGCACCGCCAGCGTGTCCCAGCCAAACGGGCGCATCAGAAGGGTCGCGGGCATCTCCTTGAGCACATCGACGAACACCAGCAACGCGGCGCTCAACGAACCGGGCAGCAACAACGGTAGATACACTTTGAAAAACAGTCGCGGCCCGCCGACACCCAGGCTACGTGCCGCTTCGGGCAAAGATGGCCGTATACGCGCCAGACTGCTTTCCAGCGGCCCGTACGCCACGGCGATGAAGCGCACCAGGTAGGCCAGCAGCAACGCCGACAGGCTGCCCAGCAGCAAAGGTTTGCCGGCGCCACCGAGCCAGCCGGACAGCGGGATCACCAGCTCGCGATCCAGATAACTGAACGCCAGCATGATCGACACCGCCAACACCGAACCGGGCAAGGCATAACCGAGATTGGCCAGACCGACCCCGGCATGAATGCCCGGGGTAGGCGCCAGCCGCCGGGCGAACGCCAGGACCAGCACGACACTGACGGTGATCAGCGCAGCCATCGCCCCCAGATACAGGGTGTGGACGATCAGGCCGGTGTAACGCTCATCCAGATCGAAGCGCCCGCGCTGCCAGAACCAGGCCAGCAATTGCAGCATCGGAATGACGAACGCGCAGGCGAACACCAGACCGCACCAGCTGGTGGCCAACAGCGCCTTTACGCCCCGCAGGTGATACAGCGCCTTGACCCTTGGCCGCTCGTTGCTTGCCCGGTTGGCACCCCGGGCGCGGCGCTCGCCGTACAGCACCACCATCACCACCAACAGCAACAGACTCGCCAGTTGCGCGGCGGTGGACAGGCTGAAGAATCCGTACCAGGTCTTGTAGATCGCCGTGGTGAAGGTGTCGAAGTTGAACACCGACACCGCACCGAAATCCGCCAAAGTTTCCATCAGCGCCAAGGCCACACCGGCGCCAATCGCGGGCCGCGCCATGGGCATCGCCACTCGCCAGAACGCCTGCCATGGTGACTGACCCAATACTCGCGCCGCTTCCATCAGGCCCTTGCCCTGGGCCAGGAACGCGGTACGCGCCAGCAGGTAGACGTAGGGGTAAAACACCAGCACCAGCACCAGAATCACCCCGCCGGTGGAGCGCACCCGCGGCAGGCGAAGTCCGGTACCGAACCATTCGCGCAGCAGGCTTTGCACGGGGCCGGCGAAATCCAACAGCCCGACAAAGACGAAGGCCAGCACATAGGCGGGAATCGCGAAGGGCAGCATCAACGCCCAGTCCAGCCAGCGCCGGCCGGGGAATTCGCAGAGGCTGGTGAGCCAGGCCAGGCTCACGCCGAGGACCGTCACGCCGACACCGACGCCGAGCACCAGGGTCAGGGTGTTGCCCAAAAGGCGCGGCATCTGCGTTTGCCACAGGTGGGACCAGATCTGCAGATCGATCGACTGCCAGGACAGCAGCAGGACACTCAGGGGCAACAGGACCAGCGCAGCAATGGCGAAGACCAGTGGATACCAGCGGCGTTGGGCGGGGTGGGCCAAGGGGAAGCGCTCGTGAAAATTCGGGGTTTGGGAAAACGCGAAAAGATCGCAGCCTTCGGCAGCGCCTACAAGGGGTAGGTGCTGGCGAAGGCTGCGATCTTTTGCGCTTTAACGCGGACTCAGTTCCAGCCGGCGCGATCCATCATGCGAATCGCCTCGGCCTGACGCTTGCCCGCCACTTCAACCGGCAAGGTATCGGCGATGAACTCGCCCCAGGCAGCGACTTCGGCGGAAGGTTTAACCGTCGGGTTGGCCGGGAACTCCTGGTTGACGTCTGCGAAGATCTTTTGCGCTTCAGCCGTGGTCATCCACTCCACCAGGGCCTTGGCTGCTTCCGGATGTGGCGCGTGTTTGGTCAGACCGATGCCCGACAGGTTCACGTGCACACCACGGTCCGCCTGGTTAGGCCAGAACAGCTTCACCGGCAGGTCCGGCTTCTGAGCGTGCAGGCGACCGTAGTAGTAGGTGTTGACGATGCCGACATCGCACTGGCCGGCATTGATCGCTTCCAGCACCGCCACGTCATCGGAGAACACGTCGGTGGACAGGTTGTTGACCCAGCCCTTGAGGATCTTCTCGGTTTTCTCGGCGCCATGGACTTCGATCATGGTGGCGGTCAGCGACTGGTTGTAGACCTTCTTCGCCGTGCGCAGGCACAGGCGGCCTTCCCATTCCTTGTCGGCCAGCGCTTCGTAGGTGGTCAGTTCGCCCGGTTTCACCCGGTCGGTGGAATAGGCGATGGTCCGCGCCCGCAGGCTCAGGCCGGTCCAGGCATGGGACGCGGCGCGGTATTGCAGGGGAATGTTGGTGTCGATGGTTTTCGAGGTGAAGGGCTGGAGGATGCCCATCTGCTCGGCCTGCCAGAGGTTGCCGGCGTCGACGGTGAGCAGCAGGTCGGCAACGCCGTTCTCGCCCTCGGCCTTGATCCGCTGCATCAGCGGCGCTTCCTTGTCGGTGATGAACTTCACCTTCACCCCGGTCTTGGCGGTGTAGGCATCGAAGACCGGCTTGATCAGCTCGTCGATACGCGAGGAGTAAACCACTACTTCATCGGCGGCCTGGGCGGCGGTGCTGCCGATCAGGGTCAGGGCCAGTGCGGTCAGAAGACGCTTCGGTGCCAACATGGGAGCGGTCTCTCGATTGGAAAAATGAGGCCAAATGATAAGGACTCACATTTACCTTCTCAATCGAACACTTCGCGGAGGAGTTACCAGATGTTGCATGGTGGGGGATGCGTGGTGAATGTACTGACGCCTTCGCGAGCAAGCCCGCTCCCACAGGTTAGGTGTCGTTCATAGATTCCGTGTACAAATCGATCACTGTGGGAGCGGGCTTGCCCGCGATGAGGCCTTCAGCCGCAGCGAATACGTCAGGCCCTGGCCAGCGCCGGCAAATCCCCGGTCAACCCCAGCGCCTCGCGCACGAACAGCGCCTTGGCCTCGGGAATCCGGTCGACCAGCTTCAACCCGGTATTGCGCAACCAACGCACCGCCAGCGTATCGGCCTGGAACAACCGCTCGAAGCCTTCCATCGCCGCCATCAACGCCAGGTTATGCGGCATGCGGCGACGCTCGTAGCGGCTGAGCACCTTCACATCCGCCAGGCGCTCGCCACGGGTACTCGCCTGCAACAGCACTTCGGCCAGCACCGCGGCATCGAGGAAGCCCAGGTTCACACCCTGCCCGGCCAGCGGGTGAATGGTGTGAGCGGCGTCGCCGATCAACGCCAGGCCTTCGGCGACATAGCGCTTGGCATGCCGCTGGCGCAGCGGCACGCAAACACGCGGGTCGGCATTGAGCACGTCGCCCAACTGCCCTTCGAAGGCCCGCTCCAGTGCCTTGCAGAACTCATCGTCACCCAGCGCCATCAGCTGTTCGGCTTCAGTCGGCGTGGTCGACCAGACAATCGAGCACCAGTCATGCTGACCGTCGCGCTCCAGTGGCAGGAACGCCAGCGGGCCGTTATCGGTAAAGCGTTGCCAGGCGGTCATTTGATGAGGTTTGGAGCAGTGCACGCTGGTGACGATGGCGTGATGCATATAGTCCCACTCCCGCGTCGCCATGCCGGTCAGACGGCGGACCGCCGAATTGGCGCCGTCCGCCGCGATCACCAGTGGCGCGCGCAGGGTGCGGCCATCGGCCAGGGTCAGCAGCCAGTCGTCGCCGGAGCGGCGCATCTGCTCAAGGCGGGCGTTGGCCAACAGGCCCAGATCGCAGTCGTGCAAACGATCGAGCAAGGCGTCCTGGACCACGCGGTTCTCGACGATATGCCCCAACACATCGGCATGCACGCTGGCCGCCGAAAAGTGGATTTGCCCGGTGCCGCTGCCGTCCCACACCTGCATGTCGCTGTACGGGGTACTGCGTCGGCCGGCGATGCCTTCCCAGACGCCCAGGCGTTCCAGAATGCGCTGGCTGGCGATGGACAACGCGCTCACCCGCGGCTCGAACGCGGCCTGGGCATCGAAGGGTTTGACGCTCAGGGGGCTGCCGTCCAGCAACAGGACTTCCAGCCCGCTGTCCTGCAACGCCAACGCCAGGGCGCTGCCGACCATTCCGGCTCCGACAATCAGCAGATCTGCGCGCATTTCCATGCTTTAAGCCTGTCTCGCTTGCGGCTTGAGCCGCAGGTAAAGGGGGGTTCCAACGCGCGCCACCCAAGAGGCGGCAGGCGTCGAGAAGTTGATCAGCCACTCAGACATTGGGACGAGTACCCAGCCCCATCGCCTGCCGGGCGAACCAGCGCTTGGCGGGCGGCAGCAGGTCAAGGCCGAGCAGGCCGAGATTGCGTCCCAGGGAAACCAGTGGCTGCGTGCTGCCGAACAGGCGCGTGACCTGATCGGAGAAGCCGACGGTGAGGTTCTGGTCCAGACGCTGATGCTCGCGATAGGCCTGCAAGGTCGCAAAATCACCCAGCGGCTTTTCGCTGGCGAGCAACGCATCGGCCAGGGCCTGGGCATCGCGCAGGGACAGGTTGAAACCCTGGCCGGCAATCGGGTGCAGGCTGTGGGCGGCGTTGCCGAGGATTGCCAGATGCGGACGCACCTGCTCTTCGGCCTCCACCAGCGACAGCGGGTACAGGTGGCGTGCGCCGACCTGCTTCAAGGTGCCCAGTCGATAGCCGAACACCCCCTGCAGCTCGCTGAGAAAACTGCGCTCATCGAGGGTCGCCAGGCGTTGCGCGTCCATGCCCAGACGGGTCCAGACCAGGGCGCAGCGGTTGTCCGGCAAGGGCAGCAGCGCCATCGGGCCGTCGTCGGTGAAACGCTCGAACGCCATGCCGTTGTGGGCTTCGCTCGGGGTGATGTTGGCGATCAGCGCGCTCTGGTTGTAGGAGCGCTTTTTGATGCCGATGCCCAGTTGCTCGCGCAGGCCGGAGCGGCCGCCATCGGCGAGCACCGCAAGGTCGCAGTCGACGCAGGTTTCGTCATTGAGCGTCAATCGGTAACCATCGGTGAGTGGCTCCATGCGCGTGACTTCCGCCGGGCAATGCCAGTGGATCACGTCCTTGTCCAGGCCGTGCCACAGGCATTGGCCGAGCCAGGCGTTTTCCACCACGTAGCCCAGCGCCGGAACGCCTTCTTCCATCGCCGACAACCGCGCCGTGGAAAAACGTCCGCGGTCGGAAACGTGAATCTGCTTGATCGGTTCGGCGCGGCGGGAGATTTCCTGCCAGATGCCCAACCGCTGATAGATCTGCCGGGAGCCGAACGACAGCGCCGTGGAGCGCGCGTCGTAACTGGGCTGATAGCTTTCGCCGGGAGCGAAGGGTTCGATCAGCACGATCTTCCAGCCACGGGCCTTGGCGCCGGCCTGCAATGCCATCGCCAGGCTCGCGCCCACCAGACCGCCACCGATGATTGCCAGATTGAATCGACTCATGCCGCTTGGGTCCTTGCCTGGGCCATCAGGGCCTCGATCTCGGCCACCGTTTTCGGCACGCCTTTGGTCAGGATTTCACAGCCGGTTTTGGTGACCACTACGTCGTCCTCGATGCGCACACCAATGCCGCGCCATTTCTTCGCCACGTTCTGGTTGTTCGGCGAGATGTAGATGCCCGGTTCCACGGTCAGCGCCATGCCGACTTCCAGCACCCGCCACTCGCCACCGACCCGGTACTCGCCCACGTCATGCACGTCCATGCCCAGCCAGTGTCCGGCGCGGTGCATGTAAAACGCCTTGTAGGCTTCGCTGGCGATCAGTTCATCGACCTCGCCCTGCAACAAGCCCAACTCCACCAGACCGCGGGTGATCACCCGAACCGTGGCTTCGTGGGCCTGGTTCCAGTGCTTGTTCGGGGCAATCTCGGCAAACGCCGCTTCCTGGGCAGCGAGCACCAGTTCGTAGATCGCCTTCTGTTCCGCCGAATACTTGCCGTTGACCGGCCAGGTGCGGGTGATATCGCTGGCGTAGCAGTCGATCTCGCAACCGGCATCGATCAACACCAGGTCGCCGTCCTTGAGCACGGCGTCATTCTGCTGGTAATGCAGGATGCAGCTGTTGCGGCCCGCCGCGACGATCGAGCCATAGGCCGGCATCTTCGCTCCGCCCTTGCGGAACTCGTAATCGAGCTCCGCTTCCAGGCTGAACTCATGCAAGCCGGCACGGCTGGCCTGCATCGCCCGTACATGGGCCTGGGCGGATATCCGCGCGGCTTCGCGCATGACCTTCACTTCCGCCGCCGACTTATACAGGCGCATGTCGTGCAGCAGGTGATCCAGGGCAACGAATTCGTTCGGCGGCTGGGCACCGAGGTTCGCCTTGGAGCGGATCACGTTGATCCATTCCATCAGGTGGCGATCGAATTCCGGGTTGCTGCCCATGGCCGAATACACCCGGTCGCGGCCTTCGATGAGGCCCGGCAGGATGTCGTCGATGTCGGTGATCGGGAAGGCATCGTCGGCGCCGAAGTCGCGGATCGCGCCTTCCTGCCCGGCGCGCAGGCCGTCCCATAGTTCGCGCTCGGCGTTGCGCTCACGGCAGAACAGAATGTATTCGCCATGCACGCGGCCCGGAATCAGGACCAGCACGGCCTGCGGTTCGGGAAAGCCGCTGAGGTACTGGAAATCGCTGTCCTGGCGGTAGACATGCTCGACATCGCGATTGCGGATGGCCACCGCGGCGGCGGGCAGGATGGCGATGCTGTTGGGTTCCATCTGCGCCATCAGGGCCTTGCGGCGACGGCCGTATTCCGATTTCGGGATATGAATCATGGGCAGATGGCTTTCCCTGTCGTTGATCAGTGCAGCGACGGTTTGGTTGCCGCCGGTTGGTCCGCCTTACGGGTTTCGGAGAACAGCAGCAGCGGCGCGACGCGCAAGTATTCCATCACTTCCATATAGTCGCTTTCACCGTCTTCGGATTCTTCCAGGGCGTCTTGCACCTGGGAAATGGCGGCAAGATCCTGCAACACTTCCGTGGCCTCGCTGCTCAGCATGCTGCTGTCACGGCAGTTCAGGCCGAAGCCGCTAAGGAAACCCTGACACCATTGACCCAGCGCCGCGGCACGGTCGGCCAGCGGTGCATCGTCGGTTGGCAGCAACAGGACGACGGTGATGTCTTCGCCGGTGAGTTCGCCTTTGACCATCTCCTGCAGGCCGATCAGGGCCGCGCGCACGTTGTCCTGCGGTTCGTTTTCCAGCAGCTCGGCGGCGTCGACCAGCCAGCTTTCGTGATCGAAACCGGCACCGGCGCAGCTGCGGCCGAGCAACAGGCCATGCAGTTCGGCGGGCGAGACATTGTGGCCGCTGGAAGTCAGCAGGGTGGCAAAGGCTTGGTATGGAGAATTCTGAATGGGCATGGGCAGCTAGGCGCCAGACGGCGCTATGTCTAGAATGAAGGCCTTGTATCCTACATCGACTACCCCTGTAGGAGCGAGCTTGCTCGCGATGGTCGCCAACGATGACGCTGGGAGCCTGACTCCCTGCGGCGCTCTCGGGCTCATCGCGAGCAAGCGCGCTCCTACAGAAAAATCGGGCTGCTACCACCCATCAGACATTTTCAGTGGACACAATGGAAGACACCGACCTGCAAGCGCTGATGGCCAGACTCGAACTGCTGATTACCCGAGTCGAGCAACTTAAGAGCCAAAACGGACTCTTACTGGCTCAGGAAAAAACCTGGCGCGAGGAACGCGCTCACCTCATTGAAAAAAACGAAATCGCCCGGCGTAAGGTCGAATCGATGATTTCGCGCCTCAAGGCCCTGGAGCAAGACTCATGAGTTCAAGCAATAGCGTCACCGTGCAGATCCTCGACAAAGAATATTCGATCATCTGTCCCCAGGAAGAGCGCAGCAACCTGGTGAGCGCCGCCCGCTACCTGGACGGCAAGATGCGCGAGATCCGCAGCAGCGGCAAAGTCATCGGCGCCGATCGCATTGCAGTGATGGCCGCGCTGAACATCACTCACGACCTGCTGCACAAGCAGGACAGCCCGGATATTCAGGTCAGTGGCTCGACCCGTGAACAGGTGCGCGACCTGCTCGATCGTGTCGATCTGGCGCTCTCCACCGATCCGGACGTCACCAAAGGCTGATTCGCCTTCACGCTTGAGGTATACTCCCCAACACTCCCTGGGGTGCTTGCCAGTTGACGACGTCCCTGAGCCGATTTGCTATGCCCTGGAAGTTGCACGTTGGGCTGGTGTGCATGTCCGCTAGACGGAAAGCCTTAAAGCCTACTGCATCCTCCACCTTGAACTCTCGGGTTCAAGGGCTAAGTCGACAGCGGCACATTCGGGGAGCCTGATTCGAGTCCGATGCCGGTTTTGATACCGGCATCGGCTTTTTTACGGGTACGCTTTGTGTATCCACACTGCCGAAGCCCGAATCCATGACCGAACCTGCGCTGCTTCCCCGCCCGCAACTTCGACGCATGCTGCGCAAGGCCCGCCGCGCACTGACCGCCAGTCAGCAGCGCCAGGCCGCTCGCGGGTTGTACAAGCAACTGGCCCAGCAACCGCTGTTCCGCCGCGCCCGACACATTTCCCTCTATCTGCCTACCGACGGTGAAATCGATCCGCGCCTGCTGCTGCGTGCCGCCCAGCGTCGGGGCAAGGCGACTTATCTGCCGGTACTGAGCGCATGGCCGCGGACCAAGATGGTGTTCCAGCGCATCCGCCCGGGGGAAAAGCTCAAGCCCAACCGCTTCCGCATTCTGGAGCCGCGGCACAGCCTCGCCCGGCAACGCAAAGTGTGGGCGCTGGATCTGGTGCTGTTGCCACTGGTGGGATTCGACGATGTCGGGGGACGCCTGGGGATGGGCGGCGGATTCTATGATCGCAGCCTGGCGTATCTGGCGCGCCGCAATGACTGGCGCAAACCGACGCTGCTGGGGCTGGCCCATGAATGTCAGAAAGTAGAACGACTGGCTCAGGCGAGCTGGGATGTGCCGTTGCAGGGAACGGTCACGGACAAGGCCTGGTACTTCGCGGGCTAGACGCCACTGCGCGTCAGCGGCGTCGAAAAGGCAGGGTCAGCGCTTGAATGCGGTCGACTGTTGCTGCAGCGGCGAGATTTCAACCGGCGCATCGACCTTGCTGTTCCAGAGGCTTTGGGCATAGCCGGTAGTCACGACGCCAAGGCCGAACAAAATAACCAAAATCCATAGTAAATCCGGTTTGCGTTTCATCGACTGCCCCCCAAAGGCATATCTATACGATGACAGCAGCGGTTTCCATTTACAGGCCGTGCAGCAGCGTCAAGCTTTAAAGGCCGGCATTTTGCGTCAACGTGAACCGGCACGCAAATGCTGGCGTCAACCGACTGTCGGTTTGTCATAAAATTGCCCAACAACCTGTCCACACACCTCGCAAGGAGCCAAACCATGGCCTATTGGCTGATGAAGTCCGAGCCCGACGAGCTCTCGATCAAGGGCCTGGAAACGCTCGGCAACGCGCGCTGGGACGGGGTTCGCAACTATCAGGCGCGCAACTTCCTGCGGGCCATGGCGGTCGGGGACGAGTTTTTCTTCTATCACTCCAGCTGCCCGGAGCCGGGGATTGCCGGGATCGGCAAGATCGTCGAAGCCGCCTATCCGGACCCGACGGCGCTGGAGCCTGAGAGCCACTATTACGACCCCAAGGCCAGCGCCGAGAAAAACGCCTGGAGCGCGATCGATGTCGCCCATGTGGAGACGTTTTCCAGGGTATTGAAGCTGGACTATCTGAAACAGCAGACGGCGCTGGCGCAGATGCCACTGGTGCAGAAGGGTTCGCGGCTGTCGGTGATGCCGGTGACGGCGCAGCAGTGGGCGGCAGTGATTGCACTCAAGCCAAAGTAACCCCGCTTTTGTAGCAGCTGGCGAAGCCTGCGTCCGACTGCGCAGCAGTCGTGAAATCAGGCGGCGCGGCGCTACAGGGAACCGCGTTCGCAGGTTTTACGACTGCTGCGCAGCCGGACGCAGGCTACGCCAGCTGCTACAGGACCGCGATCTAAACCTGAAGGCTTACTGAATGATGAGGTTGTTGAACAACAGATCCTCAACCACCGGCTTGCCGGTTTCATCATTCATGATCTGCTGGGTCTGCTTGAGCGCTTCCTGGCGCAGCTTTTCCTTGGCCTCGACGTTGTTCATCGTCTCAGTGGTCTGCTGGGCGAACAGCGCCACCAGCTGGTTGCGGATCAACGGCTCGTTGGCCTTGACCGCCTTGGTCGCCTCGTCTCCGGTCACGCGCAAGGCCACATCGGCCTTGTACACCTTGAGCTTCGGAGTGCCATCGAGCCCGTAGTTGCCCACGAACGGCGGACTCAGGGTGATGTAATTGACCTTCGGTGCTGCATCTTCCTTGGCTTCTTCGGCCATCGCTGCCACAGGCAGGGACAGGGCCATCATCAACACGATCCACGCTTTCACTATTCGTACCTCATCCGGTTTGCGGCCTAGCATAACGACCCGCCGCTCAAGCACAAGCTTATGGCTGACTATCAGGGTCGGGCATGCTCGTTGACCCGTCGAATCACACACCTACACTTATCGGCCATCTCTCCCAAAGGAATAGCCCTGATGAAAGCCGTGCTGTGCAAAGCCTTCGGTCCTGCCGAATCGCTGGTGCTGGAAGACGTCACCAGTCCTGTCGCGAAGAAGAATGAAATCCTGCTGGACGTGCACGCCGCCGGGGTGAATTTCCCCGACACGCTGATCATCGAGGGCAAATACCAGTTCAAACCGCCCTTCCCGTTCTCCCCGGGTGGCGAGGCTGCTGGCGTGGTCAGCGCGGTGGGTGAAAAGGTCAGCCATCTGAAAGTCGGCGACCGGGTCATGGCCCTGACCGGCTGGGGCAGCTTTGCCGAACAGGTCGCGGTGCCGGGCTACAACGTGCTGCCGATCCCGCCGACGATGGATTTCAACACCGCCGCCGCGTTCAGCATGACCTACGGCACCTCGATGCACGCCCTCAAGCAGCGCGGCAACCTGCAACCGGGTGAAACCCTGCTGGTGCTCGGCGCCTCCGGTGGCGTGGGCCTGGCGGCCGTGGAAATCGGCAAGGCCATGGGCGCCCGGGTGATCGCCGCCGCCAGCAGCGCGGAAAAACTGGCCGTGGCCAAGGCCGCCGGCGCCGATGAACTGATCAACTACAGCGAAACCAGCCTCAAGGACGAGATCAAGCGCCTGACCGATGGCCAGGGCGCCGACGTGATCTACGACCCGGTGGGCGGCGACCTGTTCGACCAGGCCGTGCGTGCCATCGCCTGGAACGGCCGCCTGCTGGTGGTCGGTTTCGCCAGCGGTCGCATCCCCGAATTTCCGGTGAACCTCGCCCTGCTCAAGGGCGCTGCCGTGGTCGGCGTGTTCTGGGGCTCGTTCGCCCAGCGTCAGCCACAGGACAACGCAGCGAACTTCCAGCAATTATTTGCCTGGTTTGGCGAAGGCAAGTTGAAGCCGCTGGTGTCGCAGATGTATCCGCTGGGCAATGCGGCCCAAGCCATCAATGATCTTGGCCAGCGCAAGGCGGTCGGGAAGGTGGTGGTGCAGGTTCGCTGATCCATGGCGAAGGGTCTGGACTTCGATCAACGATGTCCAGACCCGACGCAGCTAAAGCAGCTTGCGGATATCTTCCGGCAAATACCTCGCAAATCGGGATCCCGGATTGTTCAGGCATTGCCGACCAATGTACGGCACACCTCTGTTCATTTTCGCGATCAACTCAAGCCGTCGTTCATTGCTCAATATTGCCCTGGAAAAGGAATTCGTCAGATAAGCCCGTGTGTAGTGGAACGCAGGCAAATCAATCCAGGCATGATCCGCCGTCCTGACCAGGAATTGATTAAGGTCGCGGCACTTCAGTTTGCCGAGCCATTGATTCAGGTGTCGCGGCAGACTGGCGTCATACCCGAAGATCATCGGCGCGATCACCTCCTGCTCCGCCGGCTTGTCCCCCTCGACCGTCCACGGTTTGAACCGCCACTTTTCTATTGCGACCCTGCTCGCTTGCGCCAGATCGGGATGATCGCTCTCAAGGATCTTCACCTCGCCGACAGAACCATCGGCGTAGGCCACGAAGCTGACTCGCACATCTCCGGTGATTCCGGCCCTTTGCAGCGCCGGTGGATAAACGGGCTTCGGGTTGTTTTCCGGAATCAGAAACTCATCCCCCGCCCTGCTTTCAATCGACAACAGAATCAGCAACACCCCGCACAGCAACCACCGCATAACCACTCCCTTCGCAGCTGAACCGCCAGACCCTGGCAACAGTGCAAAAGGCTAAAGACCAAGGCCGCCAAGCTGAAGATCATGGCGTCCCATAACCGCGAAGGACATTTCCCAAAGATCTGAGCTACGCCGGAGGAATGAGGCGCTTTACCCGGACCGTGGGTAACTCTTCCTACGTCGCCATGACTTACATCTGTACGACATGTTCGTAAAGGAACGCGCGACTTCCAACAATTCCGCCTTTTTGCCAACAAAACCCAGTGCTTTTTTCGGTAACGAAACTGTAATATTCGCATCCGCAGTCAAAACAAGAACACTGGAGCTTCTGAATGTTTGCCTTCTTTCGCCCCGCCGCACATCAGGCGCCCTTGCCTGAAGAAAAAGTAGACAGCACCTATCGACGCCTGCGCTGGCAGATCTTCGCCGGCATTTTCATCGGTTACGCCGGTTACTACCTGCTGCGCAAGAACTTCTCCCTGGCCATGCCCTATCTGATCGAAGAGGGTTACACCCGCGGTGAGCTGGGCGTGGCGTTGTCGGCGATCGCCATTGCCTACGGCCTGTCCAAGTTCCTCATGGGGATCGTCTCCGACCGGTCCAACCCACGTTTCTTCCTGCCGTTCGGCCTGATGGTCTCGGCGGCGGTCATGTTCACCTTCGGATTCGCACATTGGGCGACGTCCAGCGTGACCATCATGTTTGTCCTGCTGTTCATCAATGGCTGGGCCCAGGGCATGGGCTGGCCGCCAAGCGGACGGACCATGGTGCACTGGTGGTCGCAGAAGGAACGCGGGGGTGTGGTATCACTGTGGAACGTGGCGCACAACGTCGGCGGCGGTCTGATCGGCCCGCTGTTCCTGATCGGCATGGGCCTGTTCAATGACTGGCATGCGGCGTTCTACGTGCCGGCGGCGGTGGCCATGGCGGTGGCGATCTTTGCCTTCATCACCATGCGCGACACCCCGCAATCGGTGGGCCTGCCGCCCATCGAGAAGTACAAGAACGACTATCCGGAAGGCTACGACGCCAGCCACGAGAAGGAATTCAGCGCCAAGGAAATCTTCGTCAAGTACGTGCTGCGCAACAAGATGCTCTGGTACATCGCCATGGCCAACGTCTTCGTCTACCTGCTGCGTTACGGCGTGCTGGACTGGGCCCCGACCTATCTGAAGGAAGCCAAGGGCTTCACCGTGGACAAGACGTCCTGGGCGTATTTCCTCTACGAGTGGGCCGGTATTCCGGGCACCCTGCTGTGCGGCTGGATGTCGGACAAGATCTTCCGTGGCAACCGTGGCCTGACCGGCATGGTGTTCATGGCCTTGGTGACGGTGGCGACACTGGTGTACTGGCTCAACCCGGCCGGCAACCCGACGGTGGACATGATCGCGCTGATCTCCATCGGCTTCCTGATCTACGGCCCGGTGATGCTGATCGGCCTGCAGGCACTGGAACTGGCGCCGAAGAAAGCCGCCGGCACCGCCGCGGGTTTCACCGGTCTGTTCGGTTATCTGGGAGGTTCGGTCGCGGCCAGTGCAGCGATGGGCTACACCGTGGACCATTTCGGCTGGGACGGCGGTTTTGTCCTGCTGGTCGGCGCCTGCCTGCTGTCGATGGCCTTCCTGGCGCCGACCTTGCGGCACAAGCAGGCGGCCAGTCAGACCCGCGAAGCGATCGCCTGATCGGACTTTGATTTACAACGCTTGAGCCGCGCCTCCAGATTCCGGTCTGGCATGGCGTGGCTGCGCAGGGCCTGGGCCGTCTGCTCGACATAGTCGCGCGTCGTACCGTAGCGCCCGCAAGCGTTTTCGAACACGTGGCTCAACACGTGATCCGGCAGGTTGCCCGCGTAGCTGGGCAAATGCCGCTCCAGCACGAATCCCAATGCCTGAACCTGGTTGCCGTCTTCGAGCCGGCAGTTGAGCCAGTGCGGGCGGTACGACGGGAACGGCATCTCGCGTTTCCACAGCGCGTACAACGAAGCGTCCAGCTGTTCTTCCGGTAGTCGGTAGGCGAAGCCGCTGCACGAACCGCCACGGTCCAGACCGAATACCAGCCCGGGCATTTCCGGCGTGCCGCGATGTTCGTGGGACCACAGGTACAGACCGCGATGGTAGCCATGCACCCGCCCGCGTACGCGTTCGACTGCCGTGCATTCGGGGCGCCAGATCAGTGATCCATAAGCGAACAGCCAGACCGGCCCGCCCTTGTGGCGCGCCATGGTCGATTGCATCGAGCTGAGCAATTGTTCGTGCGTGAGCTGCGGCCCCAGGTCGAGGCGCGGAGGGTAAGCCAGGTTCAGAAATGAAGATTCGATGGCGCTCATGGCGAATAGCGTTCAGCTCCCCGCGAGTAAACAGTTACTAAATAGAACGCACCGCCGAAACAATAAGGCACATGTTTTCAAGTAATTTAAATGCCTTGGCGCAGTTCTTAATTAATTACTTGAACGGGATATAACTTACCGACATTTATAAGATTTTATAAATACCGATGGGCTATATAGAGGGTTATAAACCTGCAGGAGCTGCCGCAGGCTGCGATCTTTTGATTTTCAAATACATAGATCAAAAGATCGCAGCCAGCGGCAGCTCCGACA
>NZ_JABFMP010000042.1 GCF_013359595.1 Pseudomonas sp. C1C7
AGATTAAATTCCGAAACCCCAATTGCGAAAGCAGTTGGGGTTTTGTTTTTGCGCGAGAAAAATGGTGCGCGAAAAAAGGGCAGCCCAACGACTGTCCCAGCACATCAGTGAAACTTCGGCAGTACGTGTTCTGCGATCTCCTCGATGATCTCCCCGACCGGACGTTCGCTACGGCGTAGATGCAGGCCAATATGCTGCACTCCCGCCTCTCGCAGTGCCTGGAGTTCATCAATCAGCGCCAGGCGCCCGGTGCTTGCGCCGAAGTGAATACGCCGCATCGGCGCATGTGGATTGGCCGCCAGATCCAGATGCACAAAGCTGATGTAAGGCTTGTCACCGCCCACCTCACGCCACAGCCCGACCCGACGACGATGTTCATCCGGCGTCCCCGGATAAGCCAGCCAACCATCCATGTGCTGACCAATCCAGTCTGGAGATTGCTGCCCAAGACCCGCCACCAGCATAGGCGCCGACTGCTCGCGCTCCGGAAGCAGACGCGCACCCGCCGGCAAACGACCTTCCCCCTGACTGCGCAACAACTCAACCGTCTCGCGAAAAACTTCGCCACGCTGATCGTAATCCACGCCAAACAATGGATATTCCATCGGCCGATCACCGCTGGCCACGCCCAGCAGCAGGCGTCCATCGCTCAACTCATCGATGCTATTGGCCGACTTGAGCGTCAACCAGGCCTGCCGCAACGGAAGCACGACCGCCGCCGTCCCCAACATGATGTTGTCGGTAATCCCGGCCAAATAACCCAAGTATGAAAAGGTCTCGAACACCTGCGCAGCATCGCCGAAGTGAGGGTCGTAGACCGGTACATCCCGAACCCACAAGGCACGGAATCCGGATTGGTCAGCCAGGCGCGCCAAGGTGGAGTGCTGTTTCAGATCAGGCACACCAAAGGGGCGACCCTCGGCAACCCGTAATCGCTGGCCATCACTCGACCAGTCATTATCAAGCGGTAGCTCAAGTCCGATGGAAAACCCTTTCGAACCCAGTAATCGTTGAAATCGTGGATGCATGAACGTCTCCAAAAAACGCAATAACAGGCATCCAGTATCTCTAGCGCAATCACCAGGAAAAACGCACGAATGGGAATATCAATCTTGAGTAAATCGCACGAATCTCGACACCAGGTACATTAAAGAAATCTCACAAAGTGACCGGACCGTTTTTGCTATGGTGCAGCTCATTTTTTCCACGGAATGATTCAAGCCCCAAGGATTGGCGCCTCCTTCAAAAGAGTTGCAACAGAAATGCCCGAAGCAATCCCCATCAAGGACCACGAAAAAGAGACTCGCCTGGTCAACAAAAGACTGATGGCCTGCGCCCTGTTCGTTGTCGCCATTACCTGTGCGCTGGTAGTGCGCATGTATGTCCTGCAGGTGGTCGAGTTCGACTATCACTCCACCATCTCCGAAAACAACCGCGTCCACGTCCTGCCGATCACTCCCACCCGTGGGCTGATCTATGACCGCAATGGCGTGGTGCTCGCGGACAACCGCCCCAGCTACAACCTGACCATCACCCGCGAACGGGCCACTGACGTCAAGCAGGAGCTGGACGAGGTGGTCAACCTGTTGCACCTGCCGCCTGAAGATCGCACGGTCTTCGACAAGGCCATGAAACAGGCCCGCCACCCATTCGTACCGGTGACGCTCTTCTACGAGTTGACCGAAGAGCAGATCGCGATACTGGCCGTAAACGAATTCCGGCTCCCGGGCATCGACGTCGAACCGCAATTCGTGCGCCATTACCCGTACGCAGAACACTTCGCCCATTCCATCGGCTACGTCGGCCGCATCAATGAGAAAGAATCCAAGACACTGGATTCCGTTGAGTACCGTGGTACGCAATCCATCGGCAAGACCGGCGTGGAAAAATTCTACGAATCCGAACTGCACGGCCACGTTGGCTACGAGGAAGTCGAGACCAACGCCCAGGGCCGCGTGCTGCGAGTGCTCAAGCACACCGATCCGATTCCGGGCAAAAACATCGTACTGAGTCTCGACGTCAAACTGCAGGAGGCCGCCGAGCAGGCCCTGGGCGATCGTCGCGGCTCTGTCGTCGCACTCGATCCGTCGACCGGTGAAGTGCTGGCCATGGTCAGCAAACCCAGCTTCGATCCGAACCTGTTCGTCACCGGCATCAGCTTCAAGGAATACGCCGCGCTGCATGACTCCATCGACCGGCCGCTGTTCAACCGCGTGCTACGCGGCCTCTACGCCCCGGGTTCGACCATCAAGCCGGAAGTGGCCATTGCCGGACTGGACGCCGGCATCGTCACCCCACAGACCCGCGTCTTCGACCCCGGCTACTACCAGCTCCCCGACTACGATCACAAGTACCGCAACTGGAACCACAGCGGCGATGGCTGGGTGGACATGGACGCGGCGATCATGCGCTCCAACGACACCTACTTCTACGATCTGGCCCACAAGCTGGGAATCGATCGCCTGCATGACTACATGGCGATGTTCGGTCTGGGTGAGAAAGTCTCCCTGGACATGTACGAAGAATCCCCGGGTCTGATGCCTTCCCAGGCCTGGAAGCGCGCCACGCGCCGTCAGGCCTGGTTCCCCGGCGAGACTGTGATCCTCGGCATCGGTCAAGGCTACATGCAGGTCACGCCGCTGCAACTGGCCCAGGCCACGGCGCTGATCGCCAACAAAGGCGTGTGGAACCGTCCGCACCTGGCGCAGACCGTCGATGGCGTCGCGCCTGTGGACGAGCATCCGATGCCGAACATTCTGCTCAAGGACCCTCGCGACTGGGAGCAGGTCAACCACGGCATGCAGATGGTGATGCACGATGCCCGCGGGATCGCCCGGGCAGCGGCGGCGGGGGCGCAGTACCGCATCGCCGGCAAGAGCGGCACGGCGCAAGTGGTGGCGATCAAGCAGGGCGAGCGCTACAACCGCGAGAAAACCCGCGAGCGTAACCGCGACAACGCCTTGTTCGTCGGCTTCGCTCCGGCGGAACATCCGAAGATCGTGATTTCGGTGATGATCGAAAACGGTGAGGCCGGTGGTCGCGTTGCCGGCCCCGTGGTGCGGCAGATCATGGACGCCTGGTTACTCGATCAGGACGGTCACCTGAAACCGCAATACGCCGCCCCGAGCAAAACCCCGGGCGATCCTCACGTGTAAACAGACGAGAGCTTCACAGCACCGGCTCACGAATACTGAGCATGTGCTGGAAGCTCTCCAGAAACACCGTTTCCGCCTGACTCATCTTCTGCTCGCGATTCCACAGCAGCTGGATATCGAAATCCACCACGCCATTTTCCGGTGGCAAAGGCCACAGCAGGCCCTGTTCCACATCCCGGCGCACCAGATGCGTCGGCAAACAGCCAATGCCGTAACCTGCGCAGATCAAGCGGTAAATTTCCTCGAAACTGGTGGAGGAGGCGACGATCTTGCCGGTGAAGCCTTGTTGATCGCGAAACAGTGTCAGCGGTGACAGATTGCCGCCCAGCTGATCACTGGTGAAGCTGACGAAGTTCTCCGCCGACAACTGCTCCAGGGTCAGGTTCTCCTGCCCGAACAACCGATGCCGCTGGCCACAGAAGTAGGCGTAGGTCTCACGAAACAGCACCCGTTGTTCCAGTCGCGGTTGCGGCAAACGGCACAGACCGACGCCGACGGTCGCGGTCTTTTGCAGCAGCGAACTGATGATGTTCGAGCTGCCCATCACCTCGACTTCCAGTTCGATTTTCGGGTGGGTTTCATGGAAGTCCGCAAGGAATTCATCGTAGTGCCGCGCCTGCACGCCACTGACGGTGAGGATGCGGATCTTGCCCACCACGTCGTCATGACGGCTCTCCACCACCGTGCCCAGACGCGAAATATCGCCATAGATATCCGCCGCAATGCGCAGCACTTCCTCACCGGTTTCCGTGAGATCGAAGCGTCGCCCGCTGCGGGCAATCAGCACGCATTCCAGCTGTTCCTCAAGCCGTTTTAGCGCCTGGCTCACCGCCGACTGCGTGATGTGCAGCCGAGCGGCGGCGCGGCTCATGCTGCCTTCCTGACCAATCACCAGATAGGTGCGCAGCAAATTCCAGTCAAGCCGGTCATTCAGAAAACGCCGGCCGACCCAAGGGTTGGCGCCAGAAGACATAAAACTCCATGTAGTAGCAGAGCTAATAGTAAGGATAAGGATTTGAAAATTGACTAATCCTGGCACGGAAGCGATAAAGCCCACAAGCGCCACAGAGCGCAACCGTCAGCCGCCTTAACACCTGCCCAAAACTATAAGTACACAGGGTCCTTGCATGCACACTACGCCCCAACCGCGCCGAGCCGCGGCCGCCGCCTTCATTGGCACGACCATCGAGTTCTACGATTTCTACATCTACGCCACCGCGGCGGCGCTGGTGCTTGGGCAAGTGTTTTTCCCCAGCAGTGATCCGGTGATGAGCACCCTGGCGGCCTTTGGCAGTTTCGCCGTTGGCTTCATCGCCCGTCCCATGGCCGGGATGGTGTTCGGGCATCTGGGCGATCGCCTGGGCCGCAAGAAAATGCTGCTGGTGACCATGGCCCTGATGGGCGTCGCCACGGCGGGCATCGGCATGCTGCCCAGCTACGCCAGCGTCGGCATCTGGGCCCCCGTGGGCCTGATCGTGCTGCGAGTGATCCAGGGCATTTCCGTTGGCGGCGAGTGGGGCGGTGCGGTGCTGATGGCCAGCGAACATGCGCCGGTCAAACGCAAGACCTTCTACGCATCGTTCGCCCAGCTCGGCAGCCCCGCGGGTTTGCTGCTGGCCCTGATCGCCTTTCGCCTGGTGACGTCACTGGAGCCGGATGAATTTCTCGCCTGGGGCTGGCGTCTGCCGTTCCTGTTCAGTGGCGTGTTGATGATGGTCGGGCTGTTGATTCGCTCCGGGGTTCACGAGTCGCCGGAGTTCGCCAAGGCGCAGACGAACAACGAGACCGCCAAGTACCCGGTGATGGACGTGATCCGCACCTGCTGGCGGCAGATCCTGTTCGCGGCCGCCGCCGTGACCATCGGCTCGGCCGGGTTCTTTTTCACCAACACCTTCATGATCACCTACGTGACCCAGTACCAGGGTATCGCGCGCTCGACCATTCTCGATTGCCTGTTCCTGGTGACCATCATCCAGCTGCTCTCCCAACCGATCTCGGCGCTGCTGGCCGAACGCATCGGCGAAGACCGTTTCCTGAAATTGGTCGCGCTGCTGTGCATGGTCACGCCGTACCCGATGTTCCTGCTGGTGGGCACGCAAAACATCCTGCTGATGACCCTCGGCATCGCCATGGCCGTGGTGATTCTGTCGGCGCTGTACGCGGTGATCGCCGGCTACATGACCCAGGCTTTCCCGGTGCATCTGCGTTACTCGGGGATTTCCATCGCTTACCAATTGGCCTGCGCCGTGGCCGGTGGCACCACGCCGCTGATCGGCACGCTGCTGGCCAGCAAGTTTTCCGGACAATGGTTGCCGCTGGCGGTGTTCTTCACCTTGCTCTCGGCCCTGTCCCTGATCGGTGTTTGCGGCCTGGCCCGCCTGCGCGCCAACCCGGTCGTCACCCACGCTGTCAAAGAGGTGTATTCGTGAGTAAACCCGCACACATCGACCCGGTCGAATGGCAAGCACGTTGCGAACTGGCGGCACTGTATCGCCTGGTCGCGCACTTTCGCATGACCGATCTGATCGACACCCACATCACCCTGCGCATACCCGGGCCGGAGCATCATTTCCTGATCAACCGCTACGGGGTGATCTTCGACCGCATGCGTGCTTCGGATCTGGTGCGCATCGACCAGGAAGGCCGCGTGGTGGACCCTGAATACACAGGCCATCGGGTCAATGCCGCAGGCTTCGTGATTCATTCGGCGATCCACATGGCGCGCCCGGACCTGAACTGTGTGATCCACACCCACACCGCTGCGGGCATGGCGGTGGCGGCGCAGAAACAGGGCCTGCTGCCGATCACCCAGCACGCGCTGAAGTTCTACGGCAAGCTGGCCTATCACACCTACGAAGGTATCGCCTTGTCGCTGGACGAGCGTGAGCGTCTGATCGCCGACCTCGGCCCGCATCGGGCGATGATCCTGCGCAACCACGGCTTGCTGGTCGGTGGCTCGAGCGTGGCCCAGGCCTTTCAGGAAATTCACTTTCTGGAGCGTGCCTGCCAGGCGCAGGTCCAGGCGCTGGCCGGTGGTTCGGAGCTGCATTACCCCTCGCCGGAAGTCTGCGCGCACACCGCCGAGCAGTTCGACCGCGATGAGCAGGACAACATCATCGACCTGGCGTGGCAGGCGGCTTTGACCCTGATCGAATCCCAGCGTGAGTCCTATCAGTCATGAATACCGTGGTCCTGCTGTCCCGCGACAATGTGCTGCTCAAGCAACTGCAGGCCGCGTTCGCCCGCAGTGCACCGCAACTGACCACGGTGCTGGCCGATGACCCGCGGGCCGTCGACGCACAGATGGCCGCGTGTTGGTTTCCGTTGCCGGGCAGCCTTGCAGTGTTGCCCAACCTGCAGGTGATTCACTCGGTGGCGGCCGGCATCGATCACCTGGATCACGACCCGTCGTGCCCGGACCTGCCGATCTGCCGCGTGGTCGATCCCGGCCATCGCCAGGGCATGACCGAGTACGTGCGCTGGGCGGTGATTCACTATCACCGGGGCTTCGATCAGGTGCTGGCGCAACAGCGCGAGCAGCGCTGGGAGCGGCCGCTGCAACAGACGGCGGGGCAGTTCAAAGTCGGCGTGATGGGGCTCGGTTCGCTGGGCAGCGCCATCGCCCTGGACCTGGTCGCAGCCGGTTACGACATACGCGGCTGGGCGCGACGCTGCAAGGATCTGCCGGGCGTGCGCACCTTCGCCGGGGCGCAGGAACTGAACGGTTTTCTCGACGGCGTCGAGTTGCTGATCAACCTGTTGCCGCTGACCAATGAGACCCGCGGCATTCTCGGGCGCGACACTTTCGAAAAGCTGGCCAACGGCGCGGTCCTGGTCAATTGCGGTCGTGGCGGTCACCTGAATATCGACGACCTCGAACAGGCACTGACCCGAGGACAGCTGCGCGGCGCCTTGCTGGATGTCTTCGAGCAGGAACCGCTGCCGGTCGACGACCGCCTGTGGACGATGCCCGGCGTCACTATCACCCCGCACATGGCCTCGGCAGCTTCCCATGACTGCATTGCCGAACAGGTGGCGGAAAACTTCCGTCGATTGCATGTCGGCGAGCCGTTATTGAATTGCGCCGACCGCCTTTTGGGTTATTGAACTCACTGTTATTGAAGCAAGCGTTACTCCAACAACAACCAAGCCCTGCGAACTCGCCCACTTAATTAGTTGGGCGAGCCATAACAACACACTTCGCCTCAACCGTTTTACTGCCAGTTCAAAACAATTAAATAAATTCCTGGAGACAGTGATGAGCGATCTATCGTCCGCAGAAAAGTCCGGCGCACCGCCGCACGTTGCCATCAGCATGAAGAAAGTCGCGGTGGCCAGCGTGATCGGCACCACCGTGGAGTGGTACGACTTGTTCGTGTTTGCCACGGCCTCGGCGCTGGTATTCAACAAAGTGTTCTTCCCGGATTTCGTGCCGCTGATCGGCACGCTGCTGGCCTTCGGCACGTTCGCGTCGGCGTATCTTGCACGGATTGTCGGCGCGGCATTGTTCGGGCATTTCGGGGACCGTTTGGGACGCAAGTCGATGCTGTTGATTTCGCTGCTGACCATGGGCGCCGCCACTTTCGCCATCGGCCTGTTGCCAGACTTTGCCACCATCGGCATCTGGGCGCCGATCCTGTTGCTGCTGCTCAGGGTCGTTCAAGGATTGGCCCTGGGCGGCGAGTGGGGCGGAGCGGTGTTGATGGCGGTGGAACATGCGCCGGCCAACAAGCGTGGCCTCTACGGTTCCTGGGTGCAGATCGGAGTGCCCGCCGGGACCCTGATCGCCAACCTGGCCTTCCTGCTGATTGCCGCCTGCATGTCCCCCGAAGACCTGTTGGCCTGGGGCTGGCGCATTCCGTTTCTGGCCAGCGTGCTGTTGATTGCCGTCGGTTTGTACATCCGCCTGAACATCTCGGAAACCCCGGCCTTCAACAAGGTCAAGCAAGCCGACGTGCAGGTGAAAATGCCGCTGGCCGAAGTGTTCCGCAAGTACTGGAAGCAAGTGGTGCTGGGCGGCGTCGCGACCATGTCCACCGGCGCATCGTTCAACATCATCGTCGCCTTCGGCCTGACCTACGGCACGCAGAACCTGGGCTTCAGTCGCAGCCTGATGCTCGGCGTGGTACTGCTGTCCTGCGCCTGGTGCATCGTCATGTTGCCGGTGTTCGGTGCGCTCCCCGACCGCTTCGGGCGCAAGCCGATCATCGTCGGCGGCATCCTCGCCGAAGCGCTGGTGGCGTTCCCGATGTTCTGGTTGATGGACACCAAAGAGCTGTCCTTGGTGGTCTTCGGCTACCTGTTGCTGATGACCGCGTTTGCCGCCAACTACGGCCCCATCGCGACTTTCCTTGCCGAACTGTTCGGCACCCGCGTGCGCTATTCCGGGTTGTCCATCAGCTACATGCTCTCCGGCCTGCTCGGCAGCGCGGCTACGCCAATCGTCACCACCGCCTTGCTGGCCGCTACCGGCAAAGGCTCATCGGTGGCTTGGTACATGATCGGCGCCGCGCTGATTTCCCTGGTGGCGCTGTTGCTGCTGACCGAGACCTTCAAGCAGGACATCAGCGAAATCCCCGAAGCCGCCGCCAAAGACGACACGACCCTCGACAAACCTTTCAAATCGGCTGCGGCCTGACTCAAGGAACCCATCAGCATGCGCAGAATTCAATCGGCCCCGGGCTACATCGGCCCGGTCGGTCCTTACTCACAGGCGGTGGTCAGCGGCCACCTGGTGTTCACCGCCGGGCAGATTCCGGCCCGCGACAACCTTGACGAGCAGCCCGCGGATTTTCCCGAGCAGGTGCGGCAAACGCTGCGCAATCTGGAAGCGATCCTGATCGAAGCGGGTTCGGATTTCAGCCACGTGATCAAGGTCAACGCCTACCTGACCGATCCGGCGCAACTGGAGCCGTTCAACGCGGTGTATCGCGAATTGCTCGGCCACGCGCCACCGGCCCGCACCACTGTCTGCGTGGCGCTGTGGGGCGTTTCGCTGGAGATCGACTGTGTCGCCGAATTGATAAACTGGGAGCCGCAACATGGATGAGTCGCAACTGATCGAACAGCTCAAGGCGGTGAGTTTTCCGACCCTGGGGCATTTTCTCGAAGAGGGTTTCGCCGACCCGCAACTGCGCGCGATGGTGCCCAACGTGAAAGTGGTGGGCCGCGCATTGACCCTGAAACTGAGGGGCGCCGACGCCATCGCCGTCAATCAGGCCCTGGCGCAAATCAGACCGGGGGATGTGCTGGTGATCGACACCGATGGCGATCATCGTCACGCTCCGGTCGGTGCGGTCACCAGTTGCGCGGCGCAATGCGCAGGGGCGGTGGCGATTGTGGTGGACGGTGCGGTGACCGACCTGTTGGAACTGCGCGAAGGCGGGCTGCCGGTGTTCGCCCGTGGCACCAGCCTGTTGACCACCAAGCAGCACGGTCGCGGCGACAGCCTGATCAATCAGCCGATCCACTGCGCGGGCGTGATGGTGAAGGCAGGGGATTGGGTGTTGGCTGACGACAACGGCGTGTTGTTCCTCGACACGGCAACTGCAGCAGAAGTCATCGAGCGGGCCCTGGCTTCGGATCGCGCCGAGCCCCGCCTGCTCGAACGCCTGCGGGCTGGTGAGCCGATCGGGCAGGTGTTGCGCGTCTAGTCGGTGAGCCGTTGCTGCAGGCTTTCGAGAAAGATCGTCTCGGCACGGCTCATGCGCTGTTCGCGGTTCCACAGCAGATGAATGTCCACATCGGCAATGCCTTCGTGGGGCGGCAGGCGCCAGAGCAATCCGGCGTCGACGTCGGCCGCCACCACGTGTTCGGGCAGGCAGCCGATACCGAAGCCGGCGATCACCAGTCGCCGGACTTCCTCCAGGCTCGGCGATGAGGCAACGATGCGTCCGCTGAAGCCCTGCTGATCACGAAAGATCGTCAGCGGCGAGAGCATGCCGCCGATCTGGTCGCTGGTGAAGCTGACGAAATTCTCCTTCTGCAAATCCCCTTCGACGACGTTCTGTCGGCCGAACATCCCATGGTGCTTGCCGCAGAAAAACGCATAGCGCTGGCGCAGGAACAAGCGCTGTTCCAGACGCGGTTGCGGGCGGCGGTTGAGGCTCAGGCCCAGGGTCGCGGTCTTTTCCTGAAGGGCGCTCACGATGTCGGAGCTGCGCATCACCTCGACCTCCAGATCGACTCGCGGATGTTGTCGATGGAAGTCGGCGAGGAAGTCATCGAAGCGCTCGGAAAAGATCCGGCTGATGATCAGCAGGCGTACCTTGCCCATCACTTCGTCCGCTGGCTGTTCCAGCGCGCTGCTGACCTGGGACAGCTGGCCGTAGATCTCACCGGCCAGGGCGAAGATCTGCTCGCCGGCTTCGGTCAGGGCAAAGCGCGGTCCGCGACGGGCGATCAGTTGCCGGCCCAGCTGTTCTTCCAGACGCTTGAGCGCCTGGCTCACCGCCGGTTGCGTCAGGTGCAGGCGGGCGGCGGCGCGGCTGATGCTCAGCTCCTGGCCGATCACGCGGAAGGTGCGCAGCAGGTTCCAGTCCAGGCGGTCGTTGAGCAGGCGTTGCATAGGCGGTCATCAAAATCCGGGAAATGAAGGATCCCCGACCCGTTGCAAGCGCAGGGGAGGGTCGCAGGATCCTAGCATTGTCAGGCGTGCAGCACAGGGGGATTCAGTTGGTGACCAGCAGCTCGGGGCCCAAGTAGGCGTTGATCTGATCGATATCGTCATCGCCCAGACTGCCCACCGAAGAGGCCAGGCGCAGGCGCGACATCAGGTAGCGCAGCTTGGCTTCGAACAGATCGTGGCGGGCGACGAACAGCAGCTCTTCGGCGTTGAGCACGTCCGAGTTGGTGCTGGTGCCGCCTTCCTTGAAGCCCTTGCGGGTCGAGGCCAGTGAGCGTTCGTTGGACAGCACGGCTTTCTCCAGCGCACGCACCCGTTTGGCGCCGCTCTGCACGCCGGCATATTCACGAGTGGTGCCGGAGATCACTTCCTGACGAGTCGCGTCGAGTTCGTCCTGGGCCTTGTAGCTGTTGGCGGCCGCCTGGCGAGTCAGGGCGCTGACACCGCCACCGCTGTACAGCGGGAAATTCACTTCCAGGCCGATCGAGCCATAGTGGTTGCGTTGATTGATCTCGGTGATCGATTGGCTCTCGCCCGCGGTATAGCCGGCGATGAAGTCCAGTGTCGGCCAGTGCCCGGCCTTGGCCCGCTTCACTTCTTCATCGGCGAGGTTCTGACTGTAGCGACGCGCATGAATCAGCGGGCTGTCGGCCTGGGCCTTGACCAGCCAGTCCTGCAGGTTGCTCGGCATCAGCGGCGGGGTGTCGAAGCCCGGTTGCAGGGTGGTCAGCGATTCAGGGGTTTCGCCGATGTATTCCACCAGCTTGCGCAGGGCGTTGACCAGGTTGTCCTGGGCTTCGATCAGTTCGGCGTCGGCCAGGTCACGGCGCGCGGCCGATTCGTCGACATCGGTGATGGTGCCGGCGCCCAGTTCATGGCGGCGTTTCGCCGAAGCCAGCTGCTCCTCGAAAGCGGTCAGCTTGGACCGGGCCAACGTGATGGTTTCACTGGCCAGCAGCGTATCGAAGTAGCTTTGCGCCAGACGCACCGCGGCGTCCTGGCTCTTGGCATCGAACACCGCGACGCTGTAGTCGGCGCGTTGCTGACCCTGGCGGTACTCGGCCATTTTCTGTTTGTTGAACAGCGGCTGGCGCAAGCGCACGTTGGCGCCCTTGGAGTCGTAGTGCAGATCGTTGTCGACGCCGTTCTGGCGTTGCGAGCCATTGACCTTGTTGTTATACGCCGAGGCGTTGACCTGCGGCAGCAGGCCGGCGGTGCCGATGGCGCGGTTTTCCGCACCGGCTTGCTTTTCGTGGATGGCGGCCTGATAGATCGGACCCTGGTACTGCAACAGATCCCAGGCTTGCTTGAGGTCCATGGCGGGGGCTGGCAGGGACAGCCCCAGAAGGCAGAGGAGCAGGCAATGACGTTCCATTTCATTGTTCCTTGAAGGAGCTGTCCACACGTTCGAGCATCGGTTTGAGAAGATAGCTCATCAAATTGCGCTCGCCAGTCTTGATGGTGACGCTGGCGGGCATGCCCGGGCGAATGTGATTGCTGCCCAGCAGATTCATGCCGTCGGAAGTGACCTCCACCTGGGCCAGATAGAAGGGTTGCTTGCTTTCCTCGTCCATCAGGCGGTCGGCGGAAATGGTTTTTACCCGGCCGGGAATGTTCGGCGTGCGGGCATGGTTGAAGGCCGGGAAGGAGATGTCCACGTCCAGGCCCGGGACCATCTTGTCGATGGCCTGCACGGGAATCATCGCGTCGACCTGCAGCGGTTCGTTGACCGGCACGATTTCCATGATCTTGAAGCCCGGCTGGATGATCCCGCCGACGGTGGCGATGCTCAAAGACTGGACCATGCCGTCGATGGGCGAGCGGATCACCGTGTGGGTCACTTCATAATCCAGCGCGCGCAGGCGGTCGGCCAGGGTGGTGTTTTCCTTGGCGGTATCGGTCAGCTGCGATTCGACTTCTTTCAGGTAATCGTGCTGGCGCTGCAGGATGCGTAATTTGATTTCGGTGGTCTGGCTGCGCACCCGGGCGATGTTGTTGAGGTTCTCGGCCTGGTTGGCGGAGAGGTCGGCATTGCTGCGTTCGAGTTCCAACAGGCGGTTGCGCGGCACATAACCTTCGGCCGCCAGGACGCGGGTGCCTTGCAGTTCCTGGTTGAGGAAATTGATCTGCGAAGCGCGGGCGCCATACACCTGTTGCAGGCCCTTGAGCTGCACCGCCGAGGCCGCGAGGTTTTCCTTGAGGATGCTGATCTCGCCGGCAAGACCGGCGCGCCGGGTGTCGAGCAGGCGCTGTTGCAGGTCCATGGCGGCCATGAGGCGATGGTCGCCCTGGTATCGGCTGAGCAGCTCGGGGTCGTAAGTCACCTCATCGCGATCGTCCCGCTCAGCTTCCAGGCGATTTTCCACGGTCTTGCTGACGATGTACTGGGCGCTGATCGCACCCTGTTCGGCGATGGCCCGCAGTGAATCGAGGCGCACCACCTCCTGGCCTTTTTTCACCACATCGCCTTCGCGCACGAGGATCGCTTCCACGGTGCCGCCGGTCAGGTGCTGCACCGCCTTGCGATTGCTGGTGACCTTGACCGTGCCGGTGGCGACCACACCGGCATCCAGCGGCGCCAGCCAGGACCACAGCAGGAAGCCGCCGAAGCCGGCGATCACCAGCCACATGCCCCAGATCGCGGGCCGGGCCGCGTTCAGATCCACCAGGCTCTTGGCGTCGGCGGGAATCATCTCGGTGTGTTGAGTCATCTGCATGATCAGTCACTCCCGTGCCTTGGCCGAAGCCAGCGGGGTCGGTGCGGCGGCAGGCATGACAGCGGCCTTGCGCAGCGCGGTGAATACTTCGTCGCGGGTACCGAGCATCTGCACGCCGCCGTCACGCAACATCAGCACTTTGTCGACGGCGCACAGTACGTTGGGACGGTGGGAAATCAGAATGACGGTGGCGCCGCGGTTCTTCAGTTCGGCCAGCGCGTCGACCAGGGCTTTTTCACCGACGTCGTCGAGGTTGGCGTTCGGTTCGTCCAGCACGATCAGATTGGGTTCGCCGTACAGCGCTCGGGCCAGGGCGATGCGTTGCTTCTGGCCGCCGGACAGCGGGCTGCCGTCGGTGTCCAGGCGGGTGTCATAGCCTTGGGGAAAGCGCAGGATCATCTCGTGGACGCCCGTGGCCTTGGCGGCGCGAATGACCGCATCGCTGTCCACTTCACCGAAGCGCGCGATGTTGTCGGCGATGGTGCCCTCGAACAGCTCCACGTCCTGTGGCAGGTAGCCGAGCCAGGGGCCGAGCTCGCTCTTGTTCCAGTTGAAGATGTCGGCGCCGTCCAGGCGCACCTTGCCGGCCTGCGCCGGCCAGACGCCCACCAACAGGCGGGCGAGGGTGGATTTGCCCGAAGCGGACGGGCCGATCACCCCAAGGCTTTCGCCCGGCACGAGGCTGACGCTGACGCCGCGCAGAATGGTGGTGTTGGTACCGGGGGCGCCGGCGTACACATTCTCCACGGCGACCATGCCTTGCGGCCGTTGCAGCGACATGCTCGGTGGCCGCCTCGGAAACTCGAACAGCATGTCGTTGAGCCGGCCCCAGGCCGAACGACAGCCCAGCAGTTGCTTCCAGGAGGCGATGACCTGTTCCACCGGACCCAGCGCGCGGCCGGTGAGGATCGAGCAGGCGATCATCATCCCCGGAGTGATCTTGCCTTCGATGGCCAGCAACGCACCGGCACCGAGGATCAGCGACTGCAGGGTGATGCGCACGAAGCGTCCGGTGCTGCTGATCAATGCGGCGCGGTCGGAGGCCAGGGTCTGCATTTCCAGAATGCGCAGATGACTCTGGAACCAGCGCTTGCTGATCGACGGCAACATGCCCATGGCCTCGATCACTTCGGCATTGCGCAGGTTGTTGTTGGCGTAGAGCGAAGAGGAGAGGGCGGCATGGTTGGCTTCGGCCAGCGGTTTTTGCGTGGCCTTTTCGGTGAGGTAAGCCAGAGCCACCAGAATCATCGAGCCTGCCAGCGTCAGCAGGCCGAGCAGCGGGTGAATCAGATAAGCCACGAACAGATAGATCGGCGTCCATGGCGCATCGAAGAACGCGAACAGGGCATTGCCGGTCAGGAACTGGCGAACCTGCGACAGGTCCTGCAGGGCCTGGGCCGGATTGCCGCCGGCGCGGCTGAGGTTGCGCTCGAAGGCAGCGGTGAAGATGCGTCGGTTGAGTTCCATGTCCAGGCAATTGCCGACCCGGATCAGCACACGGGTGCGGACCATTTCCAGGGTCGACATCAGCAGGAACAGACCGATGACCAGCACCGTCAGCATCGTCAGTGTGGTGACGTTGCGACTGACCAGTGCCCGATCGTAGACCTGCAACATGTACACGGCGGGTGTCAGCATCATGATGTTGATCACGCCACTGAACGCCGCCAGTGAGTAAAAACTGCGGCGCAAACGAAAGAGCGCATCTGCCAATTCGGAGCGAATGCTTGGCTGCTTTTGCATATGGCCCACCCCTCATCAAAGAGCCAGCTGCCCCTAATGTGCAACAGCTAACTAATGTCAAAAGTAACTCCTTCTCATTCGGGTCGCTCTGGTGGCGATACTCCGAAAGCGCTGCGTTGCTCCCATAAGCTGGAGCGTAGTTCCGGCGCGGTATTGTGAAATATCTTTTCGCTCTAAGGCCTCTCTCATCTTTCTATAAGTCTTTTGAAAACAGCTATTTGTCAGACTTAATGCCGATCGTCAGGTTTTACGCCATTGAATTGACAACCCTTTGCTATGGAACTTTAGTCTTATGTGTTGGGCGAGCCATCCGCCTGATGCCTGCCATCTTTCTGGCGGTGCGCTGTGAGGTGGTTTTCCCGCGGGAGCAGAACATGTCGATCATTTCGTTGGTTCGCAGAGTGAAGGGGCATTTCAGTACTTTCGCCTTTGCTTCCCGATTCCATGGCCCGCCAAGGGTTCTCTTTCGCTTTGCCTGATCGCTAAGCGAACGCTCATTTTTCGCAAATTCCAGGTGTGTATTCCGGGTGCCCGCTGACGGCCTTCCCGCGACAGCCTTCGCCTGAAAATTGATTCAAAAAACAAAACAAAAGCCAGCAACTGACGGGCGTGAGCGGTTATTCCGTTCAGTGCCCTTTTTCCGGATATAGCGAGGGAAATCAAAATGGCCAACTTCACCAAGGCGGACCTGGAGTTCATCCTCAAGCAGATCTTCATTGCCGAGGCCCATGCCAGGGGCGAAGATCTCACTGATCTGCTCCCAAACAGCCAGGTGCCATGGGGGCTGCGGACTGTCGACGGCAGCTACAACAACCTCGTCGCCGGACAAAGCGAGTTCGGCGCCTCGGACAATTCCTTTCTGCGTCTGCTCGATCCCCAGTATCAGTCGCCGGCGTACGCCGGTACCGGCAACGTGGTCGACCCGGCGCCACGGACCATCAGTAACCTGATCGTCGACCAGACCCCCAACAACCCGGCAGCGGTTGCCGCCAACGGTGGCGCACCGACGGTGATGAGCCCGGGCCTGGATGGCGTGTTCGGCACCGCCGACGACAAGCCGGTCTTTCTCATCCCCAACCAGTCGCCGGACGTTGGCCTGACCGCCAGCTTCAACGCCTGGATGACCTTTTTCGGCCAGTTCTTCGACCACGGTCTGGACCTGGTCACCAAAAGCAGCACGGCCATGGTGGTGGTGCCGCTGCAGCCGGACGATCCGCTGTTCGTACCGGGCAGTCCGACCAACTTCATGGTGCTGTCGCGTGCCGTGCATACCGCTGGCGCGGACGGTATCGTCGGGACCGCCGACGACGGCCAGCAGAACACCACATCGCCCTTCGTGGATCAGAGCCAGACCTACAGCTCGCACCCTTCGCACCAGGTATTCCTGCGTGAATACATGCTCAATGCAGCTGGCGAGCCCGTTGCGACCGGGCGCCTGATTACCAATCGCGACCTCGGCGCCGACGGCATATTCGGTACGGCCGATGATGGCGACGCCGAAAACGGCGGCATGGCGACCTGGGCTGTGGTCAAGGCCCAGGCCCGCGACATTCTCGGTATCAACCTGACCGACGCCGATGTGCACAGGGTGCCGTTGCTGCTGACCGATGACTACGGCAACTTCATCCCCGGCGCTAACGGTATGCCGCAAGTGGTGATACGTATCAGCAATGGCCCTGACGGCATCGCGGGGACCGCCGATGACGTCACGCAGCTGGTCGAAGGCAACCGGGCCTCACCGATCAGCCTGGCCAGCGCCATCAGCACCGGCCATGGCTTCCTCGACGACATCGCCCACAATGCCGAGCCGGTCATTACCGGCGGGGTTCTGCAAGCCGATGGCGACACCGATGTCGGCAATGCGCAACCACCGGGCCCTGGCGGCACCAACCTGACCTACGACAACGAACTGCTCGACGCCCACTACATCGCCGGCGATGGCCGGGCCAACGAAAACATTGGCCTGACCGCCGTGCACCATGTGTTCCACTCCGAGCACAACCGGCTGGTCCAGCAAACCAAGGACACCCTGCTGGCCGCTGGCGACGTCAACTTCCTCAATGAGTGGCTGGTCGATGATGTCGCCGCGATTCCAACCACGGCGGAAGGCATCGCCGCGCTGGTGTGGGACGGCGAACGCCTGTTCCAGGCTGCCAAGTTCGGTACCGAGATGCAGTACCAGCACCTGGTGTTCGAAGAATTTGGCCGGACCATCCAGCCACAGATCGACGAATTCCTCGCGCCCAACGGCTACGACACCTCGATCAATCCGGCCATCCTCGCCGAGTTCGCCCACGTGGTGTACCGCTTCGGGCACTCGATGCTGACCGAGACCGTCGACCGCTTCGATCCCGAGTTCAATCCACTGATCAACGATCCGGACAATCCGCAACTGGGCCTGATTGCCGCCTTCCTCAATCCGCTGGCATTCGCCAGCAGCGGTGCGACGGCGGATGAAGCCGCAGGCGCGATCATTCGCGGTGTGACCCGTCAGGTCGGCAACGAGATCGACGAGTTCGTCACCGAGGCGTTGCGCAACAACCTGCTGGGGCTGCCACTCGACCTGCCGGCCCTGAACATTGCCCGCGGTCGCGATACCGGTATTCCCACGCTGAACGAAGCGCGCCGCGAGTTCTTTGCAATGACCGGCGACAGCCAACTCAAGCCGTACATCAGTTGGGTTGACCTGCTGGAACACCTCAAGCACCCCGAATCGCTGGTCAACTTCATTGCAGCCTACGGCACCCACGGCGCATTGACCGCGGCTGACGTCAATACCGTGGACGAGAAGCGTGCGGTTGCCGCTGCGCTGGTCCTGGGTGGCAGCGCGGTGATCAACGTCGGTACCCCTGAAGAGCGTGTCTTCACCGCCAATACGGCCGATCGCCTGGCATTCCTCAACAGTGAGGGCATCTACGCCATGGTCAATGGCGTCACCACCACCGGCGTCGATGACATCGACCTGTGGGTCGGTGGTCTGGCCGAAGAGAAAATGCCGTTCGGCGGCATGCTCGGCTCGACCTTCAACTTCGTGTTTGAAACTCAGATGGAGGCCCTGCAGAACGGTGACCGGTTCTACTACCTGTCACGTACCGCGGGGCTGGATTTCGGCGCCGAGCTTGAGAACAACTCGTTCGCCAAGTTGATCATGCTCAACACCGATGTCGCCCACCTGTCGAACACCGTGTTCCTGACGCCAACCTTTACCCTCGAGGTCGATCAGACCAGGCAATACACTGGCCTGGGCGCGGATGGCCGCGCCGATCCGACGGGCGGCCTGGAAATCAACGGCGTGGAAATCGTGCCGCTGGTGATTCGCGACAACCCCGACACCCCCGGCGCCGACACCAACTTCCTGCACTACACCGGGGAAGACCATGTCGTGCTTGGCGGTACCGCCGGCAATGACATCATCATTTCCGGTGACGGCGACGACACTCTCTACGGTGACGAGGGCAACGACCGCCTCGAAGGCGGCGCCGGTAACGATGCGGTGCTCGGTGGCGACGGCGATGACATCATCACCGACGCCTTCGGCGACAACCGTCTGGAAGGCAACGGCGGCAACGACGTGATCATCGCCGGCGCCATGCTTGTCGGGGGCAACCTGATCCTGGGCGGCGACGGACAGGACTTCATCGTCACCACCGAAGACATCACCACCACCTTCGGTGGCAAGGGTGACGACTTCATCCTCGGTGCCAAGACCAACCTGCCACCGACCGGTAACGAAGGTGACGACTGGATCGAGAAGGGCACCCAGGACGGTGCGCCCGGCGATAACTTCTCGCCATTGCTCAATGACGATGTGATCGGCAACGACATCTTCGTCGGCGGCGGTGGCTTCGACGAAATGATCGGCGAGGGTGGCGATGACATCTTTGTCGGCAGCGATGCCCAGGACAAGATGGACGGCATGTCCGGCTTCGACTGGGTGACCTACAAGAATGACAAGATCGGCGTGACCGTCGACCTGAGCCTGGCCGCGCTGGCGCAGCCACATGGCAACGCGCCAAACCAGAACGCCGGGGTGTTCAATCCGGTCGGCGCCTCGCCGGCCTCGATCCTCGACCGCTTTGCCGAGGTCGAAGGGGTGTCCGGTTCGCAATTCGGCGATGTGATCAAGGGCGATGACGTCGATGCGGTCACCATCCTCAACCACGGCGGTACCACGGGCAGTGCGCTGACCAATGTGGACCTCATTAACGGTCTGCGGCAGTTGCTCATCGATGCCGGCTTGCCCACCACCGGTTTTGCCACCGGCAACATTCTGCTGGGTGGCAATGGCAGCGATTTGATCGAGGGCCGGGGGGGCGATGACCTGATCGAGGGTGACAAGTGGCTCAATGTCAGGATCGCGGTCTATGCCCCGGGCGACACCAACCATACCGGTCCGGAAATCGCCTCGTTCAACAGCATGGAAGACATGATCTCTCTCATGCTCAACGGCACCTATAACCCCGGTCAGCTCAAGGCCGTACGGGAAATCCTGCCCGGCACCTCGACCGGCGGGGCGGCGTTCGACACCGCGATTTTCTCCGGGCTTCAGAGCGAGTACACGGTTACTCAGGACACCCGCGGCACCGCCAGTCTGGCGGACGATGTATGGACAGTGACAGACACCGTCGCCGGTCGCGACGGCACTGACACCCTGCTGCACATCGAACGCCTGCAATTCGCCGATGGCCAGCGAGTGCTGGTGCCCGGGCTCAACGCACAGCCGGTTGGCAGGCCGACCATTACCGATGTCAACGCCGGAGCAATCACCGTAGGCGACATGCTGACCGTCAGCGTCGCCGGCGTCACCGATGCCAACAACCCCGGAGGCAGTCTCGCCAACTCCTCGGTGTCCTACTACTGGCAGTTCGAGGCCGATCCGGGCAGCGGCGTGTTCGAAGACATCATCCTGCTGCCGGCCGGCGACCTGGCGTTCCAGAGCGCCGACGGCACGTCGTTCAAGGTCTCTCCCGACCTTGCCGGCTTGTCGCTGCGGGTCAAGGCGATTTACCAGGATGCCCATGGCACCACTGAAATCGTGTTCTCGCAGCCAACTGCCGCGGTAGTGCCCGGCGCACCGGTGGTACCGACCACGCCGACGTCCGTGGTCGATGCCAGTGAGGGAGGCGCGGGGCTGCACATGGTGCGCTCCGACCTCAACTTCATCCTCGCGCAGATCAAGATTGCCGAGGCTGATGCGGCTGGCGCGGACATCCTCTCGCTGATCCCCAACATCCGCGCGCCGCTGGGCTTGCGCACGGTCGACGGGTCGAACAACAACCTGATGAACCTCAACGGCAACGACCACACCGAATTCGGTGCCGCCGATAACACCTTCCCGCGCATCAGTGATCCGGTGCTCAATCCGGCGGAGGCGGGAACCTCATATACGCAAAACAGCGGCCTGGTGATCGACTCGCAACCGCGCACCATCAGTAACCTGATCGTCGACCAGACGGCGAACAACCCGGCGGCCTATGCCAACGCATACGACCCCGGCGCGGACGGGGTGCTCAATTTCGGCATACCGGCCGGCCAGCCAGGCAATGACGATGTGCTCAAGGATGGCGTGCGGATAGTCGCCAGCCCCGGCCTGGATGGTCAGTTCGGTACCGGCGACGACCGCGACGTGTACCTGTTCGAGAACACCGCGCCGGATGCCGGACTGTCGGCACCGTTCAACGCCTGGATGACCTTCTTCGGGCAGTTCTTCGATCACGGTCTGGATCTGGTTACCAAAGGCGGTTCGGGTACGGTCTTCATTCCTTTGAAAGAGGATGATCCGTTGTTCGTCGACGGCAGCCCCACCAACTTCATGGTGCTGACCCGTGCGACCAACCAGCCAGGCGCCGACGGCGTACTTGGCACGGCCGACGACATCCATGAGCACACCAACACCACCTCGCCGTTCGTGGACCAGAACCAGACGTACAGCTCGCATCCGTCGCACCAGGTATTCCTGCGCGGATACGTGATGACGGACGACGGCCCCATTGCCACCGGCCGACTGATCACCAACCGGGATCTGGGCGACGATGGCAAGTTCGGTACCTCGGACGACACCGAAATCGGCGGCATGGCCACCTGGAAAGTGGTCAAGGCGCAGGCCCGTGACATTCTGGGCATCAACCTGACCGACGCCGATATCGACAGCGGCCCGCTGCTGGCGACCGACGCCTATGGCAACTTCATCAAGGGGCCGAACGGCTTCCCGCAAGTGGTCATTCGGGTCAATAACGGCGCGGATGGCATTGCCGGTACCGCCGACGACGTCACCACCCTGGTCGAAGGCAATCCGCTCAATCCGGTCAACCTGACGAACGCAGTCCGTACCGGCCATGCCTTCCTCAACGACATTGCTCACAATGCCGTGCCGGTCATTTCCGGTGGGGTTCTACAGGCTGATGGCGACACGCTTGTCGGCAATGATCAACCGGTCGGCCCGGGCGGGAACAACACGACCTACGACAACGAACTGCTGGATGCGCACTACATCGCTGGCGACGGCCGGGTCAACGAGAACATCGGCCTGACCGCCGTGCACGCGATCTTCCACTCCGAGCACAACCGCCTGGTCGCCCAGACCAAGGACACCGTGCTCGATTCCGGTGACGTGGCCTTCCTCAACGAGTGGCTGCTCGATCCGGTTGCTGCGATGCCGGTCAATCAGGCTGAGATCGACGCACTGGTGTGGAATGGCGAGCGCCTGTTCCAGGCCGCCAAGTTCGGTACCGAGATGCAGTACCAGCACCTGGTGTTCGAGGAATTCGCGCGGACCATCTCCCCGAACGTCGACCTGTTCTTCGCCCCGACCCAGGTCTACGACGTGGACCTCGATCCTTCGATCGTCGCCGAGTTCGCCCACACCGTGTACCGGTTCGGCCACTCGATGCTGACCGAGACCGTCGATCGCTTCGATGTGAATTTCGACGTGATCAGCGATCCGAACAGCGCCAACCCCGACCAGCAACTGGGCTTGATCGCGGCGTTCCTCAATCCGCTGGCGTATGCCGCCAGTGGCGTGACGCCAGAGGACGCGACCAGTGCCATCGTGCGCGGGGTCACGCGCCAGGCCGGTAACGAAATCGACGAGTTCGTCACCGAGGCGCTGCGCAACAACCTGTTGGGCCTGCCACTGGATCTGCCGGCGATCAACATCGCCCGTGGCCGCGACGTGGGGATTCCCTCGCTCAACGCGTTCCGCCGCGACATCTACAGCCAGACCGGCGACACCCAGATGAAGCCGTACACCAGCTGGGTCGACCTGGTGCAGCACCTCAAGCATCCGGAGTCGTTGATCAACTTCATCGCGGCTTACGGCACTCACAGCACGATCACCGGGGCCACCACCCTGGAAGCCAAACGTGCCGCGGCGATCATGCTGGTGTTCGGTGATGGCGGGGTGAATGAACCGACTGACCGCCTGGCCTTCCTCAACGGCACCGGCGCCTGGGCCAATGGCGTCAACGGCGTGACGATCACCGGTGTCGATGCCATCGACATGTGGATCGGCGGCCTGGCCGAAGAGAAAAATCCGTTCGGCGGCATGCTCGGCACGACCTTCAACTTCGTGTTCGAGAACCAGCTGGAAAAACTCCAGGACGGCGACCGCTTCTACTACCTGGAACGTACTGCCGGCCTGTCGATGAACGCCGAGCTTGAAAGCAACTCGTTCGCCAAGCTGATCATGGCCAACACCTCGGCCACGCACTTGCCGGGCCTGGTGTTCTCCGATCCGGGCTACTACCTGGAAGTCGATCAGGGCAAGCAGTTCAACGAAGGCCTGGGCAACGCCGACCCGCTCAGCGAAAACAACCAGCAAGTGGTGTTCCGCGATAATCCGCTGACAGCGGGGCCGGACACCAACTACATCCGCTACACCGGCGATCAGCACATCGTGATGGGTGGTACCAACAATGCCGACATCCTCATCGCCAGTGAAGGCGACGACACCGTCTGGGGCGATGGCGGCAACGATCGCATCGAAGGCGGCGACGGCAACGACCAGCTGCGTGGCGGTGCCGGCGACGACATCATCACCGACGCGGGCGGCGACGATAACATCCAGGGCGGCGACGGCAACGACGTGCTCCACGGTGGTAACGGCGTCAACCTGATCATTGGCGGGTTCGGCAACGACTTCATCATCACCGGTGAAGACGCCTCCGAAGCCATTGGCGGCCAGGGCAATGACTTCATCCTGGGCAGCAAGGCCAACGAACAGGACATGGGTAACGAAGGCGACGACTGGATCGAGAAGGGCACCTCCGACGGTGCACCTGGCGACAACTTCGATCCGTTGGGCAACGACCCGATCATCGGCAACGATGTCTTCATCGGCGGCAACGAGAACGACAAGTTCAACGGTGAAGGCGGCGACGACATCATGGTCGGCAGCCTGGGCTTCGGCGACCGCTACATCGGTGGCTCGGGCTATGACTGGGCAACCTTCAAGGACCTGGCCCAAGGCGTCTCCATCGACTACACCGACCGCTTCTTCGATGTTCCGAAGGTGCCCGGCTCGGGAGCCTCGGCGCTGGTGCGGTTCGACATCATGGAAGGTCTGTCGGGTTCGTCCCACGGTGACTTCCTGCGCGGCGACAACGAGGACTCGACCTCGCTGCCTACCGCCGGTGCCAACGGCAGCGTGTTGACCAACATCGGCCTGATCAACGGGCTGTCCAGCCTGCTGCCAGCCGGCGCGACGTTCTTCGATGGCGGCAACATCATCCTCGGTGGCAGCGGCAGCGACCTGATCGAAGGTCGCGGCGGTGACGACATCATTGATGGTGACAAGTGGCTGAACGTACGCATCAGCGTGCGGCAGAACATTGATGGCACAGGTCCCGAAATCGCCTCGTTCAACAGCATGGAGCCGATGGTGCCGCTGATGCTCAACGGTACCTACAACCCCGGCCAGCTGGTCATCGTGCGGGAGATCCTGACCGGCAACGACCGCTATGACACCGCGGTGTACTCCGGTCTTGCCGATGAGTACCAGGTCACTGTGCAGGGCAACACTGTCATCGTTACCGACACGGTCGTCGGCCGTGATGGCGTCGATCGCCTGACCGGCGTCGAACGGCTGCAGTTCGCAGACCGTGCGCAGGCCTCTGGCGTGGGCACCGCTGTCAACGCCGGCCCCACCGGGAACCTGGCGATCCTCGACGATGCCACTGGCGTGCGGGACGATACGCCGGTCGCCGGCCAGTTGCTGCGGGTCAGCAATCTGTCGGTGCGCGACGCGGACAATGTCACGGCGGCCAACCCGACCGGTGCGGTAACCGGTCCGGTGGCCTACTACTGGCAGGTCGAGAACATTGCCGGTTCCGGCGTCTACGAAGACATCACCGTTGTCGCCGCCGGCGAGGCATCGCGGGCGACTGGCACCACCTACCGGGTGACGGATGATGTGGCGGGCCTGAACATCCGCGTGCGCGCGGTGTATGAGGATGCCAAGGGCACCCTGGAGATCGTCGACTCCAGGCCCAACAGCGCGGCGTCCGCAGCGCCAACCGTGACAGGGCTGGCGACGCAGAACCAGGTGTTGACCGTTAACCCGGCCACCATCGTCGATGTCGATGGCCTGAGCAATCCGCAGTTCACCTTCCAGTGGCAGATGACCAACGGAGTGACCTTCGTCAACATCCCGGGTGCCACCGGTACCACGCTCACGCTCGGCCAGGCTCAGGTCGGCACGCAGGTGCGCGTGGTGGTCAGCTACGTGGATGACTTCGGTGTGCACGAAACCGTTCCATCGGATGCAACCGATCCGGTGGCCAACGTCAACGACGCACCGACAGGCTTGCCGCTGATCAGCGATACCACGCCGGATCAAGGGCAGGTGCTGACCGCAGTGACCGCAGGGATTGCCGACGCGGACGGGCTCGGAACCTTCAGCTACCAATGGCAGCAAGGTACCGGCGTTAGCTTCACCAACATCAATGGCGCGACCAATGCGACCTTCACCCCGGGTTCGGCGCAGGGCAACCTGCAACTGCGGGTGATCGTGCGCTACACCGACGGCTTCGGCACGCTGGAAACGCTGACCTCGGCGGCTACGGCAGCGGTGGTGGTACCGGCCGGTGTGGTCCTGACGGGCACCAATGCGGCCAACACCCTCACCGGCGGTGCGGGCGCGGACGTGATACTTGGGCTTGGTGGTGCCGATACGCTCAATGGCCTGGGCGGTAACGACCAGCTGTTCGGTGGTACTGGCGCCGACGTCCTCAACGGGGGAGACGACAACGACACCCTCAATGGTGAGGATGGCGCCGACACGCTCAACGGTGGTCTGGGTGCGGATGTGATGAACGGTGGTGACGGCAACGACACCTTTGTGGTCGACAACGTCGGCGACATCGTCAACGAAGCCGCCAATAACGGTACCGATCTGGTGCAAACCACTCTGACGAGCTACCTGCTCGGTGCCAACGTCGAAAACCTGACCTACACCGGCACGGGCAATTTCACCGGCACTGGTAACGCTCTGGCCAACACCCTCACCGGCGGGGTCGGCAACGACCTGCTCAACGGCGGTGTGGGGGCCGACCGGATGGTGGGCCTGGCCGGCAACGATACCTACGTCGTCGATAACAACGGCGACGTGGTGGTCGAAGCGGCGGGCGGTGGTACGGATACCGTGCAGACGGCGCTGGGCAACTACTCGTTGAGCAACAACGTCGAGAACCTGCTCTACACCGGCGCCGGCAACTTCGTCGGTACAGGCAACGGCTCAAACAACGCCATTACCTCCGGAGCGGGTAATGACACCCTCAACGGCGGTGGCGGCGACGACATCCTCACCGGCAACGGTGGCAGCGACACCCTCAACGGCGACGGCGGCAACGACCAGCTGTTGGGCGGTCTCGGCATCGATGTTCTCAACGGCGGCGCGGGTGACGACACCCTTGACGGCGGTGACGGCGACGACGCCTTGAACGGTGGCGCAGGCAACGACTCGCTGCTGGGTGGGCTGGGCAACGACAACCTGGACGGCGGTAACGGCAACGATATCCTCGACGGTGGTGCCGGCAACGACACCGTGCTCGGCGGTGTCGGTGACGATACCTTGCTGGGCGGCATCGGCAATGACTTCATTGACGGCGGAGCCGGCAACGATACTGTCACCGGTGGTGCGGGGAACGACACGATGGTTGCCAGTACCGGCAACGACATCTTCAGGTTCTCCGCAGGCTTCGGAACCGATCAGATCATCGGCTTCGACGCCAACCCGGCAGGCGGCCAGGACCGGCTCGACATCACGGGCCTGAACATCACCGCGGCAACCTTTGCCGCCAACGTCACCGTCACCGATGTCGGTGCCGATACGCTGCTCAGCTTCGCGGGAGCAACGGACACCATTCGACTGGTGGGCGTGGGTGATGCGACGACCGTGACAGCCACGGACTTCATTCTGGCAACCTGAGGTGTTGATCGATCCTGTTACGGCAGGTAGATGAAAGAAGAAGGGAGGGCATTGGATGCTCTCCCTTTTTTTATGGGCGAATGATCGTTTGCCGTAGCAGGCACTTATTATAAGTCTGCTTAATAATCCGCATAACAAATAGAAAATTGACTAATCATCCCCCGGAACAAAAAATCCTCCCCACACCGCGCCACCAGAGCGCCCCTGATTCGCCGTTTCTCTCCTGCCAGAAAAATAACCAAAGGAGCCCGACCCATGAAGCCTCAAGCTTCGTCCCAGCCGCGCCGTGCGGCAGCTGCTGCCTTCATTGGCACGATGATCGAGTGGTACGACTTTTACATTTACGCCACCGCCGCCGCGCTGGTGTTCGGTGCGCTGTTCTTTCCTTCAGACGACCCGTTGTTCAGTACCATGGCGGCGTTCGGCACCTTTGCCGTGGGCTTTTTTGCGCGGCCGTTGGGCGGGATTGTCTTTGGGCATATCGGCGACCGTATCGGGCGCAAGAAGTCGTTGATCATCACGCTGTTGATGATGGGCGTGGTCACCGTGTGTATCGGCTTGCTGCCGACCTACGCGCAGATCGGCGCCACCGCGCCAGTGCTGCTGATCCTGCTGCGCATCGTCCAGGGCATCGCCGTGGGTGGCGAGTGGGGCGGGGCGGTGTTGATGGCCGGCGAGCATGCGCCTAAAGGTCGACGCAACTTCTTCGCCTCGTTCGCGCAACTGGGCAGCCCGGCGGGTTTGATCCTGTCGCTGCTGGCGTTCAGCGCCGTCACCCGGTTGCCGGAAGAGGACCTGATGAGCTGGGGCTGGCGCCTGCCGTTCCTCGCCAGTTCGTTGTTGCTGCTGGTGGGCCTGGCGATTCGCCTGGGGGTCAATGAGTCGCCGCAATTCCTCGCCAGCCGCGAGCAGGCGATCAAGAACACCCGCAAGGAACAGGCGCCGGTCATGGAAGTGCTGCGCACCGCATGGCGTCCGCTGTTGCTGTGCATGGGTGCCAACACCTTGGGCATCGCCGGGGTGTATTTCACCAACACCTTCATGATCGCCTACACCACCCAGCAGCTGGCGCTCCCACGCTCCCTGATCCTCGAGTGTCTGTTCTTTGTCGCGATCATTCAGTTCTGCATCCAGCCGCTGGCGGCGTGGATCGCCGAAAAAATCGGTGCGACCCGCTTTCTGTGCCTGGTGTCGCTGCTGGCCATGGCCTCGCCGTACCCGATGTTCGTGCTGGTCAGCTCGGCCCAGGCGCCGCTGATCATCCTCGGCATCGCCCTGGCGGTGGTGTGCATGGCGTCCTTCTATGCGGTGATCGCCGGCTATGTGAGCGGCATGTTCGAAACCCGGGTGCGCTACACCGCGATCTCCCTGGCCTATCAGATTTGCGGCGCGGTGGCCGGTGGCCTGACGCCGCTGATCGGCACGATGCTGGCGCACAAGTTCGCCGGCCAATGGTGGCCGATGGCGGTGTTCTACAGCCTGATCGCCGCGACTTCGCTGATTTGTGTCCTGTCCCTTGCCCGTCGCCATGCCCGCGCCGAACGCGTGGAACTGGCCAACGCGTGATCAACCGTTTTCTGGAGAAACCCATGTTGAAAATTAATGGCGAACGCCTGTGGGCGAGTCTGATGGCGATGGCGGAAATCGGTGCCACCGCCCGTGGCGGCAGCTGCCGTCTGGCTCTGAGCGACGAGGACAAGGCCGGTCGTGAACTCTTTGCCCACTGGTGCCGCGAAGCCGGCATGACCCTGAGCGTGGATGCCATCGGCAACCTGTTCGCCCGTCGCGAAGGCACCGACCCGGACGCCGCGCCGGTGATGATGGGCAGCCACCTCGACACCCAGCCCGAAGGCGGTCGCTTCGATGGCGTTTACGGCGTGCTGGCCGGTCTGGAAGTGGTGCGTTGCCTCAACGATCTGGGCATCCAGACCCGCAAGCCGCTGGAAGTGGCGGTGTGGACCAACGAGGAAGGCGCACGCTTCACCCCGGCGATGTTCGGCTCGGCGGTGTTCACCGGGATCATGGAGCTGGACGCCGCGCTGGCGGTCCGCGATGCCGACGGCATCAGCGTCGCCGAGGCCTTGCAGCGTTGCGGTTATGAAGGCGAGCGTCCGCTGGGTGGCGCGGTGGATGCGTACTTCGAGGCACACATCGAGCAGGGGCCGATTCTTGAGGACAACGCCAAGAGCATCGGCGTGGTCAGCGGTGGCCAGGCGATTCGCTGGCTGGACGTGCGCGTCGAAGGCATGGCCGCCCATGCCGGCACCACGCCCATGCCACTGCGCAAGGATGCCCTGTACGGTGTCGCGCGGATGATTCAGGCCATTGAAGGCCTGGCCACCGATTTTGCCCCCGAAGGCCTGACCACCGTGGGCGAGTTGAGCATCAACAAGTCCTCGCGCAACACCATTCCGGGGTTGGTGAACTTCACCGTCGACCTGCGCCACCACCGCGACGACGCCATCGCCGCCATGGAGCAACAGGTGCGTGCACGGCTGCAGGCCATTGCCGACAACCGCGGCCTGAACCTGACCATCACCCCGCACTGGATCAGCCCGGCCACGCCGTTCGACGCCGAATGCGTGGCAGCGGTTCAGCAGGCGGTGGATGGCCTGGGCTACGCTCAGCAATCGATCGTCAGCGGCGCGGGGCATGATGCGATTCACCTGGCGCGCTACTGCCCGACGGCGATGGTGTTCATTCCGTGCGTGGGTGGGTTGAGTCATAACGAGGCTGAGGATGTGTTGCCCGAGGATGTGCGGCAGGGGACGGATGTGTTGCTCAATGCCGTGCTTTCTCGAGCCAACCAATAAACCCACCTGACTCTATAAAACTTTTGAGGCAGGACATGTAGCAGCAGGCCGCCCATCACCACAAGTACTCATCGCCGATGGATTTTGTGTTTAACGTATTTTTTAGCCGACGGGAACCAACCCCATGCGCAGTTTTTTCCACCCCGAACAATTGCTCCACCACCCACGCAGCTACTATTCCCGCGGCCAGATGCGCACCCCTCAGGAAGTCCCCGAGCGCGCGCAGCGTCTGGTCCAGGCTTCGCACTCGCTGGGTTTTTCCGTCGAACAACCTGCCGACGCCGGCCTCGACCCGCTGCTGGCCGTCCACGGCGCGCCCTATCTGGCATTCCTCAAGGAAGCCCACCAACGCTGGAAGGAAGTCCCCGAGGACTGGGGCGACGAGGTCATGTCCAACATCTTCGTCCGCGAGCCCAACGCCCTGCGCGGCATCCTCGCCCAGGCCGCCCGTTACCTGGCCGACGGCAGTTGCCCGGTGGGCGAGCAAACCTGGCGTTCGGCCTACTGGTCGGCGCAAAGCGCGATAGCCGGCGCCCGGGCCCTGCTCGATGGCGAACCCGCCGCCTACGCCCTGTGCCGTCCGCCTGGACACCACGCCCGGGCCGAGGCCGCGGGTGGCTTCTGTTATGTGAACAACGCGGCGGTGGCAGCCCAGGTGTTGCGTGGCAAATTCGACAGGGTCGCGGTGCTCGACACCGACATGCACCACGGCCAGGGCATCCAGGAAATTTTCTACGACCGCGACGACGTGCTCTATGTCTCGGTGCACGGCGATCCGACCAACTTCTATCCGGGGGTCGCCGGCTTCAACGATGAGCGTGGCGTCGGCGCGGGCGAGGGCTTCAACCTCAACCTGCCGATGGCCCACGGTGCCAGCGAGGCGGATTTCCTCGGGCAGCTGGACGTGGCCTTGCAGGCCGTGACCGACTTCGGTGCCGAGGTACTGGTGCTGTCGTTGGGCTTCGACATGTATGAACTCGATCCGCAGAGCAAGGTGGCGGTGACCCGCGAAGGCTTTTCCACACTGGGCGAGCGGATTCGCAGCCTTGGATTGCCGTGCCTGATCGTGCAGGAGGGGGGGTATCACCTGGAGAGTCTGGAGGACAATGCGCGGGCGTTTTTTGTGGGGCCTGAGGTGTGGAAGCTCTAAATTGATCGGCGCCCGGTAAACCGCTTTCGCCAGCAACCCCGCTCCCACATTGTCCGGTGTTGAACGCCTGTTTTCGGTTCAACCCGGTCCAGTGTGGGAGCGGGCTTGCTCGCGAAGAACGATAATGCGATCCACCTGCCGAAACACAAGCGCTCTACGGCACTTGCCAGCCCCCTGACGTTAACGTCAAGATGGCTCTGGGCGCCGATGTATCAAGGCGCAGGGCGGACGACCCGGAGCGCTTGATGACGCTGATAAAAACAAACTCCCCCAAACTGCACCGCGAAGCCCGGCTGGCCCGGGAAAAACTGCACCTGGAAGGCGAAGTGCCGGACGGCGTGCTGCGCGCGGAAATCGATGCGTCCTGGCGACGCAGCCTCAGCCACGGCGTGCATTTCAACGCCAAGCACGAGCTGGCGCTGGAATCGGGCGCCAGCCTCGACGTGCTGCTGGCCAGCAACCGTCTGCTGATCGACGCCGCCTTGCCCGCCATCGATTACCTGGCCGAACGCCAGGGCAAGGAAGGGCTGATCATCCTCGCCAACTCCGACGCCACCATCCTCGCCGTCGAAGGCCGCGCCGACCGCCTCAAGGGCAGCGGCCTGCAAGACATCACCCTCGGCGCCTGCTGGAGCGAAGCCGCCCGCGGCACCAACGCCCTGGGCACCGCACTGGTCGAAGCCCGGCCGACCCTGATCGATTGCGGCGAACATTACCTGGATCGCCTCAGTGATTTTTCCTGCACCTCGGTGCCGATCCATTGCCCTCAGGGCGACATCCTCGGCGTGCTCGACCTGACCCGCGAAGGCCCGCTGGGGCGCGCCCACGACAGCACCGCGCTGCTGGCCATGGCAGTCAGCCAGATCGAAAGCCGGGTGTTCAACGCCAGTTACCCTGACGAAATCGTCCTGGCCTTTCACAGCCGTCGCCAATACCTCGAATCCCCCTGGCAGGGCCTGCTGGCGGTGAGCCTCGGCGGGCAGATCCTCGCCGTCAGCGCCCAGGCCTGTCAGTTGCTGCATGCCGAGCGCTCGGCACTGGTGGGCCGGCGCTGCGAAGAGTTTCTCGGCGTCGATGGCCTGCAATTGCTGGCGCGCCTGCATCAGGGCGGTGCCGGCAGCCTGCAGACCGCCAAGGGCGAGTTCTTCTACAAAACCCTGCGCGCGCCGCAGCGTGCCCTCAACGTCGGTACGCCACCGCGTACGCCGGCCAAACCGGCCAAAACAGCCCAACCGGACCTCGAATCCCTGGCCGGCAGCAACGAGCGTTATGCCCGCGCCCTGCGCATGGCCCGCCAGGGCCTGGCCAATCAGTTGCCGGTGTTGCTACTGGGGGAAACCGGCACCGGCAAGGAAGTCATCGCCCGGGCCCTGCACATGGCCGGCAGCCGCTGCGACAAACCCTTCGTCGCGGTGAACTGCGCGGCGATTCCCGAAGGCCTGATCGAGTCGGAACTGTTCGGCTACCGCGAAGGCGCGTTCACCGGTTCGCGCCGGGGCGGCATGGTCGGACGCCTGCAACAGGCCCACGGCGGCACGCTGTTCCTGGACGAAATCGGCGACATGCCCCTGGCCCTGCAAGCTCGCCTGTTGCGCGTGTTGCAGGACCGCAAGGTCGCGCCGTTGGGCGCCGGCGAAGAGCAGGACATCGACGTCGCCCTGATCTGCGCCACTCACCGCGACCTCAAGCGACTGGTGGAAGACAAACATTTCCGCGAAGACCTGTTTTACCGCGTCAACGGCATCAGTGTGATGCTCCCGGCCCTGCGCGAGCGCGAGGATTTCAGCGCGCTGGTCGGCCGCCTGCTGACGCGGCTCGAAGCGCCGACCGTGGTGCTGCATGACGACCTCAGTCGCCTTCTCGGCAACTACCACTGGCCGGGCAACATCCGTCAGTTGGAGATGGTCCTGCGCACCGCGCTGGCCATGCGCGAAGCGGGTGAGACCGTGCTGACCCTGGATCACTTGCCCGACAGCATGCTCGACGAGTTGACCGCCACCGAGCGGCCGCAGTCCGGCAGTATCCGTGAAAACGAACTGGAGATGATCCGTCAGTCTCTGGACAACCATCAGGGCAACGTTTCGGCCGCCGCCGACGCCCTGGGCATCAGCCGTGCGACCCTGTATCGCAAGCTCAAACAGTTGCGTTCGTGATGCGCCGCCTGATCGTTCGGCTGATCGACAGCCAGAACCCCGAAGTCCTGCACGCCTCGTTGCAGTGGCTCTACGGTTTCGTGCGCCCCCATCGGCTGGCGATCGCCGGCTTGCTCGGGCTTTCGGTGTGCGCCTCGGCGCTGGTGCTGGTGCAGCCATGGCTGACCAAACTGTTGATCGACGATGGCCTGCTGGCGCGCAATTTCCCGATGCTGGTGTTGATCGCCGTGCTGATGATCGTCGCCGGCTTGCTCGGTACGGCGCTGTCGGGGATCAACCGCTACCTGCACACGCGGCTGTCCGGGCGCATGCTGTTCGCCCTGCGCGATGACCTTTATCGCCACTTGCAGACCCTGTCCCCAAGCTTCTACGGCCAGCGACGCATCGGCGATCTGATGTCGCGCCTTGACGGCGACGTCGCGGAAATCCAGCGCTTTGCCGTGGACTCGCTGTTCTCGGCGGTGTCCAGCGTGATCGGCTTGGTCGTTGCCGTGGCGATGCTGCTGACCCTGTCCTGGAAACTGTCGCTGCTGGCGCTGGTGCTGATTCCCCTCGACGTGCTCTGGCTGCGCTGGATGCGGCGCAAGGTCGAGCGCGACGTGCGGCAGCTGCGCGAACGTTCGGCGGACATGTCGTCGTTCATGGTCGAGACCCTGCCGGTGATGAAATTCATCCAGTCCGCCGGCCAGCAACAGCGCGAGGCGCGGCGCCTGGAAAGCCTGGGCCAGGGCTACATGAGCCAATTGCTGCGCCTGCAGGTCACCGAGTTTTTCACCCAGGCCGTACCCGGCACCCTGACGTCGCTGTCCCGGGCCTGCGCCTTCCTGATCGGCGGTTACTGGGTGGTGCAGGGCACCTGGCAACTGGGGGCGCTGATCGCGTTTTCTACCTATCTGGGCATGGCGGTGGGACCGGTCCAGAGTCTGCTCGGGCTCTACGTGGCGATTCAGCGCATGACCGTCAGCCTCGGGCGGGTGATGGAGTTGCGCGGCGAGCAGCCGACTGTACTCAGCCCAGACATGCCCCAGCCGATGCCCGGCTCCGGCGAGCTGCGTTTCGAGGATGTGCACTTCAGTCATCCCGGTCGCTCGACCACGTTGCGCGGGATCGAGGCACGGATTCCCTACGGTCTGAAAGTCGCCCTGAGCGGCGGCTCCGGCGTCGGCAAATCGACCCTGATCGATCTGCTGCAACGCCACCACGACCCGCAATCGGGGCGCGTGCTGCTGGGGGAGGTGGATGTGCGCGAGCTGGATCTGTTCCAGTTGCGTCGACGCATCGCCGTGGTCAGCCAGGACATTGTGCTGTTCCGCGGCAGCCTGGCCGACAACCTCGCCTACGCGGTGCCCGACGCCAGTCGCGAAGCGATTGCCGAAGTGGCGCGCATGGCCCAGCTCGACAGCCTGATCGAATCCTTGCCCGAAGGCCTCGACAGCCCGTTGGGCGAGCGCGGCCAGCAGTTGTCCGGCGGGCAGAAACAACGCATCGCCATTGCCCGCGCGCTGTTGCAAGACCCGTTGATTCTGGTGCTCGACGAAGCGACTTCGGCGGTGGATGAAGCCACCGAACGGGAGGTGATCGAGGCCATCGACCGGCTGTTTGCCGAGCGCACGCGGATTCTCATCAGCCACCGTCCCTCGACCCTGGCCGATGCCGACCTGCGCTTCGAATTGCTCGACGGCGTGCTGATTTCAAAGACGGTGCTGCATGAAGCCTGAGTTGCGCATCGGCGTGGTGGACAGCGGACATTCGGCGGCGCAGCGGGTGCAGGTGATGGCCGGTCGGCGCTTTTCGCTGGTGGAGGACGGTCTGGCCGAAAGCGACTTGCGCGACGATCCGCTGGGCCACGGCAGCGCGGTGATCGAAGCCATCGGCCGGCGTGCGCCATCGGCGTTGTTTTGCGTAGCCCAGGTGTTCGACCAGCGGGGCGTGACCAGCGCCCTGCAAATCGCCACGGCGATTGACTGGCTGGTGGCGCAGGACGTGCGCCTGATCAACCTCAGCCTCGGATTACGCCAGGATCGCAGCCTGTTGCGGGCCGCCTGCGCGGCGGCGGTGGAGCGCGGGGTCCTGCTTTGCGCATCGAGCCCGGCCCAGGGCGAAGGGGTGTACCCGGCGAATTATCCACAGGTGCTGCGGGTCACGGGCGATGCGCGCTGCGCCGAACTCGAATGGTCCTGGCTCAACAGCGCCCAGGCGGATTTCGCCGCCTGTGTGCACGGCACTTATCCGGGGCAGTCCGGGGCGAGCCTGGGGTGCGCGGCGCTGAGCGGGCACATCGCGGCGTTCCTGGTGGAGCAGCCCGAGGCGGGTAATCAACAGGTCATCGACTATCTGCGGGACAACGCCCGTTATCGCGGTCCCGAACGGCGCTACGGACCATGACGCGCATCGTGATTCTCGGCGCGGGACCGGCGGGCGCGGCGGTGGCGTTGGGCCTGCGGCGTCTGGGCTATACGGTGACCCTGATCAGCGAGTGGCGACGCTTTGCCGCGCTGGAAGGGGTTTCCCAACGAGTGCTGGAAGCGCTGCGCGGGGCAGGGCTGCATCACGGGCTGGCGCAGGCGATCCTGCCGTCGCAGCGACAGGTCAACTGGAACGGCCAGCAGCACGCACAGAACGTCGAGTTTCTGCTGGATCGCCCGACCTTCGATCGCGGCCTGCGTGAAGACTTGCGTGGGGCCGGGGTCGAGCTGATCGAGGGCCGGGTGCTCTCGGTGCACAGCGCTGCGACAGAACATCGAATCGACATCGATGGACGCGAGCCGCTGATCGCCGACTTTCTGGTGGAAGCTCGCGGTCGCCAGGCGCCAGCCCTCGGCAAAGGACTGCGCGGACCGGAAACGGTCAGCCTGCTCAATCGCTGGCAAGCCACGCCGGGCATCACCGCCAGCGCCGTGGAAAGCCTCGCGGACGGCTGGGCCTGGATGGCACGGCGGGCCGACGGCCAGTGTTATTGGCAATGGACCGTGGACGTGGCCAGCGCCGACCTGCCGGGCAAGTCGCAGCTGCTCGACTATTGCCGGCAACGGCGTCAGGCATCGCTGTTGGCTCAAAGCTTTTTCGGCGGCGAACCCGAAGTCGACCTGCAACTGCACGCTCGCAGTAGCACTGCGATCCTCAACCCCCAGGTGTGCGGTGAAAACTGGATTCGCATCGGCGATGCGGCAATGGCCGTGGACCCGCTGTCGGGCAATGGCATCTTTCAATCACTGTCCTCGGCGCTGCAGGCGCCGACGGTGATCAACACCCTGCTGCGCAAACCCGAGCGCAGAGCACTGGCCCAGCGTTTTCATCAGCAGCGGGTGGAGCAGCTGTTCCTGCGCTTCGCAAGGATTGGCCGGGACTTCTATGCCGATGAGCAGCGCTGGCAGGACTTGCCGTTCTGGCAGGCGAGGCGGCAATGGCCGGACGCCGAAATCGCCCACGCCGAGGCGGATTTCCAGGCGCTGCGCATCGAACGGGCGCCGGTATTGCGCGATGGGTTCGTCGATGAGGCCGAAGTGGTGATCACCGCGGATCAGCCGTTGGGGATCTGGCATGTGCAGGGGGTTGAGCTGGCGCCGTTGGTGCGGCGGCTGCGCAGTGAGCCGGCGGGGCAGGTGTTGGCGGGGTTGACGGTGGAGCAGGGGAGGATGGTTCGTAGTTGGTTGTTGGGGCAGGGGTTCAAGCCCTGAGCTTTGCATTGGCTGATCTGGCGCCATCGCGGGCAAGCCCGCTCCCACAGGTTTTTGGGTGATTATTGAATCTTCGACATCACACCGTTCACTGTGGGAGCGGGCTTGCCCGCGATGGCGCCAGTAAGGGCGCAGCCAATTAAAGCTTGATCAACACCGACTTAAGCTCCGTGTAATGCTCAATCGCCGCATACCCCATCTCCCGCCCAACACCTGACATCTTGTACCCGCCAAACGGCAGCGCCGGGTCCAGGGCGCTGTGGCAGTTGACCCACACTGAGCCGGACTTGATCCGCGGGATCATGCGGTGCACCGCCGCCAGGTCGTTGGACCAGATGCTTGCGCCCAGGCCGTAAGGGCTGTCGTTGGCCAGGCGCAGGGCCTCGGCTTCGTCATCGAACGGAATGGCCACCAGCACCGGGCCGAAGATTTCTTCCTGTACCAGCGAATGCTTCTGATCGACGTCGACGATCACCGTCGGCTTGACGAAGAAGCCCGGGCCGAACTGTTCGCCGCCGCAGGCGATGGTCGCGCCGCTTTCCCGGCCTTTTTCGATGTAGCCGTAGACCCGCTCCTGCTGGCGCGCGGAAATCAGTGGCCCCATTTCCACGCTCGGGTCCAGCCCGTTGCCCAGCTTCATTGCGTTGGCGATACCGGCGATGTCCGCCACCACGTTGTCGAAATGCTTGCGCTGCACATACAGGCGCGAACCGGCGCAGCACACCTGGCCCTGATTGAAGAAGATCGCGCTGGCGGCACCGGCGGCGGCACTCGACAGATCGGCGTCGGACATGACGATGGTCGGCGACTTGCCGCCCAGTTCCAGGGTGACCCGGGTCATGGAGTCCATGGCGATCTTGCCGATCTGCTTGCCCACGGCGGTGGAGCCGGTGAAGGTCAATTTGTCCACCAACGGGTTGTGGGTCAGGGCGGAGCCGGCGGTGATGCCGGTGCCGGTGACCACGTTGAACACGCCTTCGGGGTAACCGGCTTCCTGCACCAGTTCGGCGAGTTTCAGCGCGGTCAGCGGGGTTTCATCGGCGGGTTTGAGCACCACGGTGCAACCGGTGGCCAGGGCCGGGCCGAGTTTCCAGCAGGCCAGCAGCAGCGGGAAGTTCCAGGCGACGATGGCACCGACCACGCCCACCGCTTCGCGACGGATGAAACTGTGGAACTGATCGTTGGGCATCAGCGGCGCCGAGACATCGACGGTGGAGCCTTCAATCTTGGTCGCCCAACCGGCCATGTAACGCAGGAAGTCGATGGCCAGTTGCACGTCCATCACCTGGGCGACGGCGGCGCTCTTGCCGTTGTTCAGGCATTCCAGTTGCGCCAGCAGCTCGGCGTCGCGCTGCATCAGGTCGGCGAGTTTCCACAACAGGTTCTGCCGCTCCCGCGGACGGGTACGGGTCCAGGCCGAATCATCGAATGCCTGGCGCGCGGCGAGCACCGCGCGATCGACATCCTCCGGCGTAGCCCTTGGCACCACGCACAGCACTTCACCGGTGGCCGGGTTGTGCAGGGGCATGGTCTGGCCATCGGCGGCCTCGACCCAGTCACCGCCAATGAGCATGCGCGGAGCGCGCTGGATAAACGCCGTCGTGGCGGGAAGCAGGTTTGGGAGCGACATGTTGAAACCTCGTCTTGTTCGTGTGCCGAGGTCTTTCGCAATGGCTGTGCCAGTTGTGGATTTGTGCGCCGAGAGCCCGAGCGGGCGGGGCTGGCGAGTTTTTTCGGGATCGGCAGGAAGCCTGCAACCGTCGCAATTTGCGACGGCGTGAGACGGCCCGTACATCACACCCTGTAGGAGCGAGGCTTGCCCGCGAAGAAGTCCCCGCCGTGTATCAGCAGAACCGCGCCATCGTTGTTCGCGGGCAAGCCATGCTCCTACAGAGGTCTATGCTTGTCTCAGGTTGCAACAGGTGTCGCGAAATAAAACGTGCAACACCCGCGTTGCCCCCGCCAAAACCCGACCTTTTCCTCACAAGCCGTTGATTATTCAAGACATTCGCAAGCTGGCACGCTCCGTGTATTGCTCATCGCAGACGTTTCTCTTGCCTCCGTCAGCGGCCCGCCGCCGACGGCAGAAACCATAAAAACGATCAGCAACAAAAATAAGAAAGCACCGTGCGAGGTTCGACGTTGATGAAGAGAAAACTCCGATCAGGCCTGAGTGTCAGTCTGCTGGCCGTGGCCGCCTGTGTGGCGCTGCATTCGCCTGACAGCCTGGCAGCCCGCGACGCCCAGACCATCCTCAAGGAAACCTGTCAGGGCTGTCACACCCCCGAAGCCAATAACGCCCTGAGCCGCATCAGCCACCAGCGCAAGACCCCGGAAGGCTGGCTGATGAGCATCGCCCGCATGCAGACCATGCACGGTCTGCAGATCAGCGATGAAGACCGGCGCACGCTGGTCAAGTACCTGGCCGACACCCAGGGCCTGGCGCCGAGCGAAACCGATGGCGTGCGTTACGCCATGGAGCGCCGGCTCAACACCGTCGAGCAGTTCGACGAGAAGACCAGCCAGATGTGCGGTCGCTGCCACTCCGGCGCGCGGGTCGCCTTGCAGCGTCGTCCGGCTCAGGAATGGGAGCGTCTGGTGAACTTCCACCTCGGCCAATGGCCGTCACTGGAATACCAGGCCCTGGCACGCGATCGCGACTGGTTCGACATCGCCCGCAAAGAGATGGTGCCGATGTTGGCCAAGCGTTACGCGCTGGACAACCCGGCCTGGAAGAAATGGCTGAGCACCGCGCCGAAAAGCGAGGCGCTGGTGGGTGACTGGAGCTTCAGCGGGCACTTGCCGGGCAAAGGCGAACTGGCCGGAGTGATGAGCGTCAGCGCCGACGGCAGCGACACCTTCAAGGTCAGCGTCAAGGGCCAGTACGCCGACGGCACGCCGTTCAACGGCGACGGCAGCGCGATTCTCTACACCGGCTACGAATGGCGCGGCAACGTAACCATCGATGGCGTGACCATGCGCCAGGTGTTCGCCGCCCAAGGCAATGCCATGCAGGGCCGGATGTTCGAGGCCGAGCACGACGAGCGCGGCCTGGATTTCGTCGCCGCCAAGCAGGGCAGCAATCGCTTGCTGGCGGTGCAACCGGGCTACGTGAAGGCGGGCAGCGAAACTGAAGTGACCCTGATCGGCAGCGGCCTGAGCGGCAAGCCGAACTTCGGCAAGGGCGTGGAGGTGGTCGAGGTTGTCTCGCAGACGCCCGAACAGATCAAAGTCAGACTCAAGGCCGCCGCAAACGCCCAGCCGGGCCTGCGTGCGGTCACCGTCGGCACGTTGAAAGGCCCTGACCTTTCGGTCTACAGCAAAATCGACTCGGTCAAAGTGGTGCCGGAATTCTCGGTCGCGCGGATCGGCGAGGGCGGTGGTTCGACGCCGAAGGTCCAGGGTCGGTTCGACGCCGAGGCCTGGGGCAAGGGCGCCGACGGCAAGCCGTATCGCATCGGTGTGTTCCCGGCGCAGTGGAAGGTCGAGGCCTTCGACGATCGCGCCAAGGAAGACGAAGACGTCAAGTACGCCGGCACCATGCAGGCCGACGCGGGCGTGTTCACCCCGGGCGATGCCGGGCCGAACCCTGCACGGAAAATGTCCACCAACAATGCCGGCAACCTCAAGGTGATCGCCGCCGTCGACGACGCAGGGAAATCCCTGACCGGCGAAGGCCACATGATCGTGACCGTGCAACGCTGGAACAATCCACCCATTCCATAAGGCTGGCCCGACACGGTTTCAGACACTTTTCGGAATGACCGCAAGCCCTGCGTGACGGGGCTTGCACAGGAGGTTTGCCATGGGCGCTATCTTGAATCTGGTCGAACGCAACCTGCACGAAGTGCACGTTGATGCCGACCGCATGCTGTTCCACATCCCAAGCAGTTCGCTATTCGCCAGCGATGAGCTGACGGGCACCATCATCGACACCCTGCGTGGCCCGGGCTGTTCTTCGGACGACCTGATCCAGCGCCTGGCCGAGCGCTTCAACGGTGAAGAAGTCACCGAGACCCTGCGCGAGCTGATGGCCCTGGAGCTGGTCAGCGACGGCTCGCCGCTGACTCCGGACATCGCCACCAAACGCGTCGAGCGCACGGCGATCAATACCGTGGTGCTCAACGTCAACACCGGCTGCAACCTGAGTTGCACCTACTGCTACAAGGAAGACCTCGACAAGCCGTCCGCCGGCAAGAAGATGGACGTCGAAACCGCCATCGCTTCGGTGGAGATGCTGCTCAAGGAATCCCCGGACGAAGAACGTTTCACCGTGGTGTTCTTCGGCGGCGAACCGCTGAGCAATCGCAAGCTGATCGAGTACATGGTCGACTACTGCGAGAAACGCTTTGCCGAGGCCGGCAAGTTCGTCGAGTTCGTCATGACCACCAACGCCACGCTGCTCACCGAGGAGACCGTGGACTACCTCAACGCCCACCGTTTCGGCTTGTCGGTGAGCATCGACGGGCCAAAGACCGTGCACGACCGCAACCGCATCACCGTGGGCGGGCAGGGTACCTATGACGTGGTGCGGCGCAAGGCCGAGATGCTGCTGTCGCGCTACAACAGCCGTCCGGTGGGCGCGCGGGTGACCCTGACCACCGGCGTCACCGACGTCGAAACCATCTGGGATCACCTGTTCAACGAACTGGGTTTTGCCGAAGTCGGCTTTGCCCCGGTGACCTCCGGCGACATCAGCAGCTTCAACCTGACCAACGATGAGCTCAAACAGGTATTCGCCAACATGAAGGCCCTCGGCCGGCGTTACCTGGAGGCGGCGCTGGAACACCGCAACATCGGTTTTTCCAACCTGCACCAGTTGATCACCGACATCCACGAAGGCCACAAGAAAGCCCTGCCATGCGGTGCGGGCCTGAAGATGCTGGCGGTGGATCACAAGGGGGAACTGAACCTGTGCCACCGCTTTACCGGATCGTCCCTGCCGACCTTCGGCAACGTCCACAGCGGCGTGAAGCAGATGGAGTTGAACGACTTTCTGTCCGAGCGCCTGGACCGTACCAACACCGGTTGCAACGACTGCAACATCCGCAACCTGTGCTCCGGCGGCTGCTACCACGAGAGCTACGCCCGCTACGGCGACCCGGCCCATCCGACCTATCACTACTGCGAACTGATGCGTGACTGGGTCGACTTCGGCATCGAGGTCTACACCCGGATCATGGCCAATAACCCTGCGTTCATCAGCAGTTACATCACTCCGCGCAAGGCTCACTGATATGAAACATCTCAAGGCAATCAATAACAAAGCGTTGAAGCTGGATCAGGCCGCGGATGAAAACCGCATCGAAGAAGTGGTGGCCATGAGCTCGGTGGCAGGCTGCGCCTCGACCACTGACCCGGGCTGGGAAATCGATGCGTTCGGTGGCGTGTCGTCGCTGTGCCAGCCGATGGAGGCCGACCTGTATGGCTGCTCCGACCCGTGCTGGTGGCCGGCCCAGGTGCCCGACATGATGAGCACCTACCCGGACTGGAACAAGGACGCCCAGGCGTCCAACGACAACTGGCGCAACCTGGGCACGGTCTTCCCGAAAGACAAGTGATGCCCTCGAGAGCAGCGTACAAGAAGAAGGATTCCAGCATGCACAGCATCAAAGCCTGCGGCCTGGCCGCATTCGCCCTCCTGAGCGCCGCTTCGCTCAGTGCCGTGGCCGATGAAAACACTGCGTTGCAAGACGGTCACGAGTACATGTTGACCACCAACTACCCGAACAACCTGCACGTGATCGACCTGGCCACGGACACCGTGTTCAAGACCTGCAAGATGCCGGACGCCTTCGGCCCGGGCACCGTGCAACTGTCGCCGGACCGCAAGACCGCCTATGTGCTGAACAATCACTACGCGGATGTCTACGGCGTCGAACTGGACAGCTGCAAACAGGTGTTCCACGCCAGCATCACCCAGAAGCCGGGGGAGAAGGCCAAGTCGATGTTCGCCTTCACCCTGAGTCACGACGGCAAGGAACTGTTCACCATCGCCAACCCGACGCTGATGCTCAACGATCGGTATGAAGTGCAGCAGCCTCGTCTCGACGTGTACGCCACCAACGCCGGCATGGATGCCAAGCCGATCCGCAGCTTCCCGGCGCCTCGGCAGCTGACCATCATGCAGAGCGGTGACGACGGCACGCTGTACGTGGCGGGGGCGGATGTCTACAAGGTCAACGTGCAGACCGGCAAGTTCGACGTGCTGATCCCCAGCCGTCACTGGAAGCGTGCGAACTACAGCGCGCCGGACGTGCTCTACGTGTGGAACCAGCAGACCTATCGTCATGACTTCTCGCTGCTCTACACCGCGGCGAAATTCAAGGACAAGAAGCAGGACCCGGCCACCGCCGAGTACCTGTACGGCCTGTTCAGCGTGGACCTGAAGACCGGCAAGACCGAAACCACCGACTTCGGCCCGCTGACGGAAATCTACTTCAGCGGCATGCGCTCGCCGAAGGACCCGAACCTGATGTTCGGCGTGCTCAACCGCCTGGCCAAGTACGACATCAAGGAGAAGAAGCTGATTCAGGCGGCGACGCTGGATCATTCCTACTACTGCATTTCCTTTAACAAGGATGGCAGCAAGATTTATCTGGCGGGGACTTTCAATGATGTGGCGATCTTTGATGCCGACAGCCTGAAGCAGATTGGCAGCATCAAAATGCCGGGTGGGGATATGGCGATTACGACGGCGCAGATTTTTGTGCGGTAATTTGTGGCGTTTGGGCTGACGCTATCGCGAGCAAGCCCGCTCCCACAGGGGATGTCGGTGGACACAGATCTTGTGCCTGACCGAGAACCCATGTGGGAGCGGGCTTGCTCGCGAAGACGGATTTGAATCCACAGAAAATGTGTCGCCTGTCAAGGCCTCTTCGCGGGCAAGCCTCGCTCCTACAGGGTATTGGGTCGGGCACAAAATCGCCGATCGACGCAAAAAACCGTAGGAGCGAGGCTTGCCCGCGAACAGGCCCCAAAGCTTACCCGAGATTCAAACCCCCGGCACCGGACACCCCAGATCCCCCTCCTGACACTTCAAGTAAGTCTTGAACGTCTCAACCCGCGCCTTGGTCAATTCGGTCACGCAATTGCCATAGATCAGCGGATAAACACTCCCGCCCTCCACCCCGGACGCCGAAAACTTGCATTCGGCATCGCGAAACGCCAGCCACGCGCGCTGGGCGCTGAGCAGCAGCTTCTTGCTGTCGGGATTGCCCTTGAGCCGTGCGGTGATCTGCTGGTACAGCGCATTCAGCTCCTTGTCCGCCGCGGCATGCTGCACTGCCGCGCACTGGTTCATGTCCGCCTGGGTGGTGGCATTGTCGCAGTCCAGGGCATGGGCCGGCGGGGTGAACAAAAAGGGCGTCAGCGCCAGAAGAATGCGTACATGCATGGGGAATCTCCCTGTGAAAGTAGAACTCGTGAGCCAGTGTAGCGAAGCCGGCAGCGGCGCAAAGGTCACGTTTGCGACAGCTGACACCCCATTCAGACAACTTTCGGGCTGGACATGTGGTCTTACAGGCCTACTGTTGTTCAGTACAGGAGGTGACGTATGAAACCAGTACCCAATAGTTTTGAGCGCAAAATAATTCTCAAATCGCCGCGCTCCCATGTCTGGCGTGCCCTGGTCGATGCCGAGGCGTTCGGTCAATGGTTCGGCGTGGCACTTGAAGGCAGGCGGTTCATTGCCGGCGAGTGGACCCAGGGGCAGGTCACGTACCCCGGTTACGAACACGTGTTGTGGAACGTGCTGGTGGAGCGGGTCGAGCCGCAGCAGCTGTTTTCCTTCCGCTGGCACCCCTATGCGGTCAACCCGAAGATCGACTACTCCCAGGAGCCCACCACCCTGGTCAAATTCGAACTGGAAGACAACACGGTCGGAACCCTGCTCAGGGTCTGCGAGTCAGGTTTCGCGCACATTCCCGACATACGCCAGAAAGAGGCGTATTACATGGACAGCCGTGGCTGGGAAGAGCAACTGGGCCGGCTCGAACACTTTCTCGCCGAAAGCGCCAAGGCCCGTGAGCGCGAGAATGAGTGAAGGCAATACCTTCGACCCCTGGCTGCAGCGTTGGGCCCTGGTGCCGGACGGTGAACCCATCTTCACCCCCGGCAGCCACCTGCTGCCGGTGCGTCGGGGCGATGTGCCGGCCATGCTGAAAATTGCCGTGGATGCCGAGGAGAAGTTCGGCAACCTGTTGATGACCTGGTGGGATGGCGACGGTAGCGCCCGGGTCTACGCGCACCACGGCGACGGTCTGCTGCTGGAGCGGGCGATGGGCACCCGGTCACTGATGGAGATGGCCCTCAACGGGCAGGACGACGAGGCCAGTCGCATCCTGTGTGCGGCGCTGGCGCGATTGCATGCTCCCCGGCCGACGCCACCACCACCGCTGGTTCCCCTCAAGCCCTGGTTTGAATCGCTGCGATTGGCCGCGGCGCAGTATGGCGGTACCTATTCCCTGTGCCTGGCCATCGCCGAAACCTTGCTGGCCGATCCGCAGGACGTGGTGGTGCTGCACGGCGACATGCATCACGACAACGTGCTGGATTTCGGCCCTCGCGGCTGGCTGGCCATCGACCCCAAGCGGGTCGCCGGCGAGCGCGGTTTCGATTACGCCAACCTGATCTGCAATCCCGATTTGCCGACCGCGACGCAGCCACGGCGTTTCCAGCGGCAGATCGAAGTGGTCGCCGAGGCGGCCGGGCTCGAGCGGCGTCGCCTGTTGCAATGGGTGCTGGCCTTTGCCGGCCTGTCGGCGGCCTGGTTTGTCGAAGATGACGACCAGGCGTCAGCCGAAAGCCAGCTGCACATCGCAAAAATGGCGGCCACTGCCCTGATAACGATGGCGACCTGACAGCCGCGAACCCTGTAGGAGCTGCCGAACGCTGCGATCTTTTGATCTTGCTTTAAAAACAAAATCAAAAGATCGCAGCCTCGTTTCACTCGTCAGCTCCTACAGGGGTATAGCGAATGTCTTACACGTGATGGCACTTTTATCTTCTGTTACAGATTGGATCCGATACGTATTCTGGCCCCATCCACTGACGCACAGGGAGCGCGTCAGGATCAAGGATGATCGGCCATTTGCATGGAATGCTGACGACAGGGAGTCGTGATGGTCTTGGAAGAACCCGCTTCGGCGGGTTTTTTAATGGGCGCAGGAAAAGGCGGCGAGCAGTGTGTGCTCACCGCCTTTTTTCATTGCAGGTCGAGTTTGGCTGCGGCGCGTTCGGTGATTTGCCCGCGCAGTTTGAGTGAACTCGCCCCGCGCTGACGGGCCTCCTGCAGTACTTCGACCGGTGCGGTGTCCGGGCTGCCGGCCGCGAACGGCGGAGCTGGCGCGTATTCGAGCTGCAATTGCACAAGCTCGGCGGTCTCCCGGTCGAACAGCTCGGCGGCCAGGGTCAGGGCGAAATCGATGCCGGCGGTGATGCCGCCACCGGTCAGCAGATTGCCGTCGCGCACCACCCGATCCTTCACCGCAATGGCCCCCAGCGGCGCCAGCAACTCGTGATAGGCCCAGTGGGTGGTGGCGCGCTTGCCCTTGAGCAGGCCGGCCGCGCCAAGCACCAGCGCGCCGGTGCACACCGAGGTGACATAACGTGCCGTCGCGGCCTGGGCTTTCAGGAATGCCAACGTCTCATCATCCTCCATCAACGGCCCGACCCCGCTGCCGCCGGGCACGCAGATCACATCCAGTTTCGGGCAGTCATCGAACGTGGTGGTCGGCTTGAGCACCAGGCCGGTGCTGGCGGTGACCGGCACCAGATCTTTCCAGATCAGGTGCACCTTCACATCCGGCAGCGAAGCCAGCACGTCGTAAGGGCCGGTCAGGTCCAGTTGCTGCACCTGTGGAAACAACAGAAAGCCGATCTGCAAGGTCATGGTGTTTTTCTCCTGGAAGTGGGTGGACGTCTTCACTGTAGGCGCCTAGGATTTGGCGCATACGCCAATAACCCCTCGAATTACGCCAAAATGCCCAAGCTCATCCACGTTCTCGCGTTCGCCAATGTGCAATTGCTCGATGTCACCGGGCCGTTGCAGGTGTTCGCCTCGGCCAATGACATCGCTCGACAGCGGGGATTGCCCGTACCTTATCTGCCATCGGTGATCGCCAGTTCGGGTCCGGCGGTGACGTCGTCGGCAGGCTTGGCGATGCTGGCCGAGCCGCTGCCGGAGCAGGGCAGCGATACCCTGATCATCGCCGGCGGCTGGGGCGTTTACGCGGCGGCGCAGGATCCGGCGCTGGTGACCTGGGTGCGCGAGCATGGGGAGAAGTGTAGGCGGGTGGCGTCGGTGTGCACCGGGGCGTTCCTGCTGGCGGCCAGCGGATGGCTCGATGGCCGGCGCGTGGTGACCCACTGGACGCGCTGCGATCAACTGGCGCAGCAGCACCCGCAGTTGCAGGTCGAACCCAATCCGATCTTCATCAACGACGGTCCGGTCTGGACCTCGGCCGGGGTCACCGCCGGTATCGACCTGGCACTGGCGATGGTCGAAGCCGACCTGGGCCGCAACATGGCCCTGGAAGTCGCCCGGCAACTGGTGGTGTTCCTCAAGCGTCCCGGCGGCCAGTCGCAATTCAGCGTGACCCTCTCGTTGCAGCACGAAGGCAACCGCTTCGACGAACTTCACGCCTGGATCAGCGAAAACCTCACCAAGGATCTGGGCATCCCGACCCTGGCCCTGCAGGCCGGCATGAGCGAACGCAGCTTCGTACGCCACTACCGCGCCGACACCGGCCAGACCCCGGCCCGGGCCATCGAACTGATCCGCGTCGAAACCGCCCGGCGCCTGCTCAGCGACACCGGTGTGCCGATCAAGCGGGTCGCGGTGCAATGCGGTTTCGGCAGCGAAGAGACCTTGCGCCGCAGCTTCCTGCGGGCCATGGGGGTGACGCCGCAGGCTTATCGCGAGCGGTTTTCCGTAAGTGCTGAAGCAGATCCAGTCATGCCTTGAGGTGGTCGCCGGGCCAAAACACGCCCCTTGTAGCAGCTGGCTTCGTCAGCTGCTACAAGGGCTAGGCGTCGGATGTCTGGTTGAAGTATTTGCTGCGATCCGGGGTAAAGGTCACGACCATTTTCGTGCGGGAACAGGTCAGGGCCCGTTCCTCGGTCAGATCCACGTCCAGGTCTTCGCCGCGCAGGCCCTGCCATTGGGCGAGGTATTTGAGGGAGCCGTACTTTTCGAGTTTCTTCAAGCTGCGGCTGACGCCACCTTTCCAGCCCAGCACCGGCAGTTCGCCGTCGAGGCATTGGCGGGCGAGGTCGGGAAAACGCGCGGCGCGCTGGCGACCGATCTCCCAGCATTTGATCAGGCCCTTGTCGTGCTCCTCCCACAATTGATCGCGGCCGAGGCCGGTGCGAAGAGGGAGGTCGATGCTGCGGTGGATGCGCTGGGTCATTTCTGTTCCTTGAATTCGGGTTTTGTTGGACAGCTCCGCTGTGCCCGTCGGGGCGGGATGTTAGGGGGG